>CAVQGD010000027.1:0-462166 GCA_963711935.1 uncultured Actinomycetota bacterium | reverse complement strand
CCGGTGCATGAGGGCATTCATAAGAGTTCGCGCAATGCTTCCAGCGGATAGTCCGGGCGGGGCGTCTCACGGAAGCCGTCCTCCACGAGGCGGGTGCGCAGATTGCTCCGCAGAAGGGGTTCGAGCCGCGCCGACAGCCCGACCAGGTTCTGCCGCAGTTCCTGCTCGTCCGCGACGGGGGCGTCGAGGTCCGTGCCCTGATAGCGGACGAACTGGAGGTACGCCCCGGGAATGTGGCTCCCGGGGTCGAGGCCGACCGTCAACAGGCCGAGCACGGTCGGCATACCGTCCGGCGTCAGGAGGTGGAGGGACGACAGCTGGAGGTCCACGGGACGGCCGTTCTCCTCGATGACCTCGGGCGCGACCATGGAAGGCAGGTAGGACTGCCGAAACAGGTCGAGATCCAGATCGTCGAGCTGGGCGAGAGGCAGCGGCCGGGTGTCGAACGGGATGTCCTTGGTGCGACGGCGCTCCGCCAGCACGCGTTCGTCCTCGCGGTTCGCCTTGCGCGTGGTGGGGCCGGGACGGACCCAGATGACGCCCTCGAACCGGACCGGTGGAGTCGCGCAGGCCTCGACATGGAGCCGGATGACCGGCTTGCCCCGGAAGACGGCCCGGTCGACGGTGAGGGACGGGCGGTCGAGGATGCGGCCGTCGTCCCGCAGGTCAGTGAGCTGAAGGAGCGCTCGGTCGCTCAGGTCGACGTCGTCGACAGGGCGACCCTTGTCGTCCACACCGATGAGGACATCGCCGCCACCGTGGCCGCACAAATCGTTGGCCATGGCGCACACCGCGTTACCGATGGCGTCTCCGCGTTTCCCCTCGCGTTTCGCGGTGCGTTTGAACTCAAGGGACGCGGACTCCCGCGTGCCCAGGAGGTCGGCAAGATCCGTACTGTTGTCGCTCACGGTGCCCATTGTGCCGTGCGGGCTGTGCCCAGCCGTGCCGTGCAAGCCGGGCCCGCCGTGCTCCAAGCCCTGTGGTGGAGCGGGGGCCGGCACCTGTCGCCTCGTCCGGCTCACTCGGTCCACTCGGCCGACGGGACGACGTTCACCCGGGCTCACTGATCGTGAGGTGGGCCGCCGGGCGAGGTGACAGCGACAGCGGAGCTGTTCCTTCAGAGGGCCACTGACAACCCCGGATGGAGCCGGGGGACACCGGCGGTCCTCACCGCCCCTCCTCCCACTCCCGGAAGTGCTCCGCCAACGGCGTCCGGGGAAAGTCCGGCAGACCCGAGCCGAATTCCTGGAGCCGCCGGTAGCCCTGCTTGAGTGCGGCCGGAGTTTCGAAGCATCCCGCGTGGATGGCGAGCACCAGGACGTCCTCGATCGTGAGGTGGGGCAGCGACCACTCGTCGGCGAGCCGCTGCCCGCCTCCGTCGTCCATGAGCAGGGTGACCTCGTGTCCCTGCTGAGCCAGATGCACCCCGTGTGCCACGACCACGCACTCTCCGAGGTCCCGGGACTGCCTCAGCGCCTGGTCAAACTCAAGGTCACGGATCTCTTCGAGAACTTCGACGATCTGGGCGGGCGCGGTGTCGACTTCCAGCGCAGGGAGCACCCTGATGCGGTCACTGCGTTCCAGCGCGAGCCAGCGCTTGCGGAGCCCCGGGTACTTGGCGTCCTTGCGCGCGATCTCGTTGCAGACCTCGGCGGGCACCAGGATGACCCACCCCATTGACTCCAGCGCTGCCACCAGTACCCGATTGAGGTTGGCACCCGCGAAATGGACACACACGACGGCGTCCAGGACGCAGACGTCCTCTCTTTCCCCCGGGGCATTCTCCTCCGCCACGGGTTCCTGCGGAACGCTCACTCCGACCGCTGCTCCTGTCCGTCCTCGGGCGGGTTCGTGGGACGGCGTGCAGATCGGCCGCGCCGGGCGAGGAGTGTGTGTACATCAACCCGCCCCGACGGTGGGCTCTGTGGTGGGTGGATGCCTGCCTCGTGGAGTTCCCGCTCGGTGGCGCGGGGGTCCGCGCCGCTCAGCGCGGCGATGGCCCGTACTCCGATCCGGCCTGCGCGATACGCCTCGACAGCTCGCTCCATGATCCGGCGCGGCGGACGCACTTGTGCCGCTGCCTCGCACTCCACGACGTACTGAGGACCCCAGCCGTAGGTCCACGCGAGCTCGCGCCCGGTCGGACCCTTGATCCTCTCGGCCTGGGCGTCGGTCAGCAGCCCCAGCTCCTTGCACTGGATGAGCAGCACAGGGAGGCTTACTCCGTAGTGTCGGGCGGCCATGGCGCATTCCTTGCGCCCAGGTTCGGCCCCCGTGAGGCACTCCATCCAGCGGCGAACTCCCTCCGCCGGGGCGAGCAGATGCCGGGCGAAGGCGTCGCACCGTCTCTCGGCCGGCGTCCGCCTGCCGTCGAGCCGGTGCGTGGCCACGCTGTCCGACAGCAGTACGTGTCCCACCTCGTGTGCCAGCGAGAAGCGCTGACGCTCAGGCACGTCCAACGTTCTGACCACTGCGATCGTCACGTCGCGGTCCGGGTCGAGCGCGGTGAAGCCGGAGACCCCTTCCGGCAGTTCCAGCGCAGCCGTGTCCAGGCCGATCGCGGACTCCACGAGCTCCGCGATGTCGGGCACAGGTCCGAGGCCGAGCCCCAGACGCTCCCTGACCTTGTCAGCCAGGGCGCGACCTTCCTCCTCCGCGTCGGCGACCGGCATGGAGGTTCGCCTTTGCCATGCCGCCCGCTGCCGACCGGCACGACGGCCATCCGGTACGAACCGGTCGAGACGATCGTCCAACGCCAGGATTTCACCGACTTGCCTCTCGGCCTGCTTCAGCTCCTCCTTGACGCCTTCGGAAGCCCGCGCCGCCACCCGCATCCGCTCGCGCACCGGATTGCCCTTGGTCAGCAGGGTCAGCGGAATCTCCAGTGCCACGGCGATACGGTCGAGCTCGGCCAGCGTCAAGGCGCGCCGCTCTCCCGTCTCGATCCTCGCCAGTGTCGGCTGGCTCAACTCCGCGCGCACGGCCAGCTCTCGCTGGCTCAGCCCGGCCTGAGCCCGCTCCCTTGCGACCCTTTCGCCGATCTCCTTGAGATCCATGCCCCCGCACCTCTCGCTCGCTGAATCAATCATACTCCTTTGATTCAGTCAGTGTCACAGAGGTTTCTCCAGCCGACTACGCCTGGGGCGCGGCCGACGACGGGAACCACGCTTCAGGCGGATTGCGCAGATGGCCGCAGCTCCCGTTCGGCTCGTCCGGTTGGCAGTTCGTCGCTCGCCCCGGGCTATCGCACTCCGCCCAGACGGTCTTGCCGGAGGGTGGGTACGGCTCGGTGCCCCAGCGGTCGGCGAGTGCGGTGACCAGGAGCAGGCCGCGGCCGGACTCGCCGTCCGGTCGCGGTTCCGGGGGGAGTGCGGGCAGCTTCTCGCCGCGGGTGTCGGTGACCTCGATGCGTACGACGCCCGTCGCTTCGTCGAGTGTGAGGGTGAGTCTGAAGTCCCTGCCCTGTACGCGGCCGTGCAGCGCGGCATTGGTGGCGAGTTCGGCGATGATCTGCTCGGCGCGTTCGGTGACGGCCGGTGGGACGGGCCAGGTGCGGAGTTCTTCGGCGGCGAGCAGGCGGGCGAGGCGGGCTCCGCGGCGGGTGGAGGACAGGCGCTGTGTGAACGTGCGTACGGTGGGGGTGAGTTGGGGTGTGGTCGTGTTCATGGGGCCACGGTGGCGGGCGTGCGGGGGTGGGTGCCAGTGGCATGCCCCGTACGGTGCGTCAGCGTACGGGCACATTCGGTGGACGGTACGGGGATCTTTCCGTCACTGTGGGTGCCTCGATCGCGGGGCATCGCACGAACGCACCTGGAGGTAGCCGCGTATGACCACCGACCACGCTGAAGTGACGGGTGACGTCGACTGGGAGCGGGAGCCCGACCCCTCGGACAGTCTGCGGACCTTCGGGGCCGTCGTCCAGGCCCTGCGGGAGCATGCCGGATTGAGCCGGGTCGAGTTCGGGGGGCTGGTCCGGTTCTCCAAACACACTGTGGAGTCCGTGGAGTTGGGGCGGCGGATGCCGGACGAGTCGTTCGTGGAGCGGGCGGAGGAGGCGCTGGGGAACACGGGTGCGCTGCGGAAGGCGGCCGGGCATCTGACGCGGGGGGAAGCGGGGCTGGCGGCTTGGTTCCGGCGGTGGGCCAGGCTGGAGCGGATCGCGGTGAGTCTGTGTACGTATGAGTGCAGGCTGGTGCCGGGGTTGTTGCAGTCAGAGGGGTATGCGCGGGCGGTGTTCGACAACAGCATTCCGCCGCTGTCGGATGGGCAGTTGGAGGCTCAGGTTGTCGCTCGACTGGAGCGGCAGAAGCTGCTGCGTGAGAGGCCGAACGTCTCGTTCAGCTTCATCGTGGAGGAGCACATCATCCGGCGCCGGTTGGGCGGACGTGAGGTGACGCGGGGCTTGCTGGACCACATGCTGGAGCTGAGTGCTCCGCGCAACGTGACGCTTCAAATCATGCCGCTGAAGGCCGAGTTCCATGCGTGTCTGGATGGTCCTGTGCAGCTGTTGGAGACTCCGGAGCGTCGGCGGCTGGCGTACTCGGAAGGGCAGCAGAACGGCCGCCTGATCAGCGACGCAAAAGAGGTGAGCCTCCTCTACCAGTGCTATGACACACTGCGCTCGCAGGCCCTCAATCCCCAAGACTCGCGGGGCCTGTTGGAGCGACTGCGAGGAGAGCTATGAGCACGACGGAACTCGCCTGGTTCAAGTCCAGCTACAGCGGCACCCAGGGCGACAGTTGCGTTGAGGTCGCTGTCGCCGAACAGGCCGTCTGCGTACGGGACTCCAAGGACGTGACGCGTCCTCACTTCGCGGTCGGGTGTGAGGAGTGGTCGCGGTTCGTGGGGTTCGTGGGCTCTGCGCCGAGGGCCTGAGGCTGATCCTGCGCATCCCGGCGGTGACGCTGGTGGCGTACGCCGCCGGGACCGCTTCGGCTTCCTGGGTGGGTCAGTTGGCCAGGACGATGCGCTCGACGTGGGCGATCTTGATTGAATCGATGTCGGACAGGCTGTGGTCGTCTTCGAGCTCGGCGTACTCGTCGAACTCTCCGGTGTCGGCATCGGTCTTGCCGGGGGCGAGGTGGGTCGCGCTGACGAATGCCTGGCCGATGAAATCGCCGTCCTTGTCGAAGCTGTTGACGATCACGGCGTAGTTGGCGGGTTCGTCGCCCTCGTTAGTGATCTTGTAGATGAACTCGTAGGCGGTGCCGGCGTCGCAGTCGTTGTAGTTGTACTCGTCGGAGTCGTCGCATTCCTCGCCTTCGTCGAGAAGGTCGTTCTCGCTCTCCGTGAGCTTGCCGCCCGAGACCTCGGCGTGGCTCATCGCGTCGTCGCCCTCAGCCAGGGCCCCATGTCGTTGCTTGACTATGGCGGGGCGAAGCGCTCAACCCCTCGGCCATTCGAGTGACCGTGGCGATACCATTCGCGTGCGAGACGAACGTGGGACTTGCGCATCGCCTCCTCAGTCCCCAGGGACTGGGAGGCGCCCGGCCGGGGACGATGGTGTACTGAAGAGGCAAATCCTCCCGCGCCAGGAGGACGGCATGTGCCCCTCACTCCCTCCTGATCCAGCCGCCTGGCGCCGCCAACGGCGGCAGTCCCGCCCGCCGCGGCATCGACGCCTCAAGCACCCCTGGATTACAACGGTACTGGTCCTCCTCGCCGTGCTCCTGGGCTTCGGAGGTCTCGGATCGCTCTTGGACCACGAGAAGAAGCCCACCTCCAAGACCGCAACCGTCGAGGGCATGGCGACACAACCGCAGCCGGAGACTCGTTCACCGCAAGCAACCCGATCGTCTCCCGAACCGAGCGCCGAACCCACCGTTCCGATTGCCGCCCCACCCGAGTCACCTACTCCCGGTGTCGTGGTGCTCCGCGTCATCGACGGAGACACAATCGAGCTCCGCGGCAACGGCAAGATTGTGCCCGACGGCGCTGTGGCCCGCGTACGACTGCTGGCGATCGACACACCCGAGCACGGCGCCTGCTTCGCCGACACTGCCACCGCTCGCACTGCCGAACTGCTACCGCCCGGCAGCAGCGTCCGCATCGAACGCGACATCCAGCTCACCGACCGCTACGACCGCTACCTGCTGTATGTGTGGACCGAGCAGAACGTCTTCGTCAACGAATCCCTCGTCCGCAGCGGCCACGCCGAGGCCACGCTCTACCCGCCCAACGACAAGCACTGGTCCACGATCTCCCGGGCCGAAGAGGCAGCCCGGACGGCCGACATCGGCCTTTGGTCCGCCTGCTCTGACGCAACAGCCACCGCCACCACGCCGAATCCCACACCCGAGCCACCGAGCCCGGACCCCGGCAAGCCACCCGGCTTGCCGGACGGGCCTCCCGCCGGCGCATCAGACGTCGACTGCTCGGACCTGCCCGGTCCCGTGTGGGTCGGATCCGACGATCCACACCGACTCGACCGTGATGGCGATGGCATCGGCTGCGACACCAACTGAGTACCTGCTGCGGACCTTGTGTCCGGTGTGCCAGACCTCGACAGGGGTGCCGTCCTCGGTGCGGTCGATTTCAACGCCGTGACCGTTTGTGCCAGTGACACACTTCGTAACGGGGACATCGCGGGGCCTGTTGAAGCGACTGCGAGGAGAGCTATGAGCACGTCGGAACTCGACTGGTTCAAGTCCAGCTACAGCAGCGCGCAGGGCGACAGCTGTGTGGAGGTCGCTGTCACCGAACGGGCCATCCACGTACGGGACTCCAAGGATGTGACGGGCCCGCACTTCTCAGTGAAGCTGGGAGGCTGGACGCGGTTCGTGCAGTACGTCGCACGCTGAATGCGCGGTTTACCGCGATGGTCAGTCAGGTCGCTGGCCAGGCCAGTTGCTCACACGTGTCTGCTGGCGGCAGCCATATGAGCACCGGGCCTATATGTCACCGGCCCTCCACGTCACCGGCCCTACATGGCGAGGCTGCCCGATGGGCTCACGGGGAGGACCTGTTCCGCCCAGATGGTTTTGCCCTGGGTGGTTTGGCGGGTGCCCCAGGCTGCTGTGAGCTGGGCGACCAGGAGCAGGCCGCGGCCGCCTTCGTCGAAGGTGCGGGCGCGGCGCATGTGGGGGGCGGTGCCGCTGGCGTCGGAGACTTCACAGAGGAGGTTTCCGTTGTAGATCAGACGCAGGTGTATGGGTGGTTCGCCGTATCGGAGGGCATTGGTGACGAGTTCGCTGACGACCAGTTCGGTGACGAATTCGGCATCGTCCAGTTCCCAGGTCTCCAGTTGGGCGGTTGCCTGCTTTCGGGCCTGGGCGACGGCGATCGGGTCCGCGGGTATGTCCCAGGTGACGACCTGGTCGGTGTCCAGCGCTTTGGTACGGGCGAGGAGCAGGGCGATGTCGTCGGAGGGGCGGCCGGGCAGCAGGGCGGCCAGCACCGTGTCGCAGAGGTCGTCCAGGCAGGCGTGCGGTTGGGCGATGGCCTGGCAGAGCAGGGTCTGGCTGACGTCGATGTCCCGCTCGCGGGATTCGATCAGCCCGTCGGTGTAGAGGGCCAGCAGGCTGCCCTCGGGCAGTTCGATGTCGGTCGCTTCGAAGGGCAGTCCGCCCAGTCCCAGCGGGGGGCCGACGGGCAGGTCGAGCAGTTTCACGGTGCCGTCGGGGGTGGCCAGGGCGGGTGCCGGGTGTCCGGCCAGGGCGATCGCGCAGTGCCGGGACACCGGGTCGTACACGGCATACAGGCAGGTCGCGCCGACATCCCCGGTGCTCTGCGCCCCGGGGCCCGCCCGAGAGGCGTCTTTCCCTTCGGTGGACAGGCGGGCGACGATGTCGTCGAGGTGGGTGAGCAGTTCGTCGGGCGGCAGGTCGATGTCGGCAAGGGTGAGCACAGCGGTGCGCAGCCGCCCCATGGTGGCGGAGGCGTGGATGCCATGGCCGACGACGTCGCCGACGACGAGGGCGACTCTGGCGCCGGACAGCGGGATGACGTCGAACCAGTCCCCGCCCACCCCGGCTTGGGGGCCGGCCGGCAGGTAGCGGGACGCGACCTCGACGGCGGCCTGCGTCGGCAGGGCCTGGGGCAGCAGGCTGCGCTGCAGGGTGAGGGCGGTGGCGCGTTCGCGGGTGTAGCGGCGGGCGTTGTCGATGCAGACCGCTGCTCTGGCGGCCAGTTCCTCGGCGAGTAGCAGGTCGTCCCCGCCGAACACCTCGGGGTGCTGGTGGCGGACGAAGACCACGACGCCCAGGGTGGTGCCGCGGGCGGTCAGGGGCACAGTGATCGCCGAGTGGATGCCGAAATCGCGGACCCGGGCGGCCCGGCCCGGATCGCGGGCCGTCCACTGGGTGATCGCGGGGTCGCTCGCCCGGTGCAGCCGGGCGCGTCCCGACCTGAGGCTCTCCACCGGCGGGGAGCCTTCCGGATAGTCGTCCACCTGGCCCGGGGCGACGACCGCCTCGGGGGCCCCGGGGTGCACGGACCGGTGGGCGACGCGCCGCAGCGAGAGGGGGCCGCGCGGTGTGTCCGTTCCCGGGAGCGGCTCGTGTGCGTCGTCCAGGGAGGCGAGCAGGTCGACGCTGACGAAGTCGGCGAATTCCGGGACGGCCACATCCGCCAGTTCCTGAGCCGTCCGCGTCACGTCCAGGGTGCCGCCGATCCGGGTACTGGCCTCCGCGAGCAGTGCAAGCCGCTTGCGGGCCCAGTACTGCTCGGTCATGTCATGAGAGGCCACACCTACACCCCGGATACGGCCGTCTGCGTCCTTCAGCGGGGTGACGAAGTTCGCCCAGGAGTGCTCGCGGCTCTCGCCGGGGGCCGTCACGTAGGTCTCTACGACCTGCGGCTCGCCGGTCTCCAGCGCCCGCAGCATGGCCCGCTCCACCCTGGCCGCCTCCGGATGGTCCATGACCTCCGAGGGCCGCAGCCCGCGCGTGTCGTCCTCGGCGAGGGCCATGGAACGTTGCATGGTCTCGTTGGACCGGCGCAGGCGCAGCCCGGTGTCGTACACCGCCATGATGCAGCCCGCGGCCTGCTCGTGGTGCCGGCTCACGAGGATCTCGTCGTCGGGCCGGGGCCGCAGCCCCGTCAGTGCGGAGGCCAGGAACCATTCGACTCGTCCGTCCTCCGGCGCCCTTTTGTGCGCCAGGACCCTGACCCTCTCCAGGCGGTGGCCGTCGCGGTGGAGCAGGGCGATCCGCCCGTTCCACCTGGGCAGCCGCGCCAGAGACCGCAGCTCCCCCTCCTCGATCTCCTCGGCCAGCAGAGCGGCCGCGGGGCGTTCCACGATCTGCGCGGGCAGGTACCCCAGCAACTCCTCGGCCCCCGCATTCCACCCGGTCACGACGCCGTGCTTGTCGATGGTGACCTGTGCACTGAGCGCCTCGTCAAAGACGTATGCGGACGCCTCCGGCACTTGGTCGGTGGCCATGCGCCCCTCCATGGCTGCTCATCTCGTTCTCGCGGAGATCTCTGCCGCTTCCCAGCGTGTGACACCTGGACTCGCACGCCCGGACGAATACGGTATATCTGCATTATCATGCTTTGGTCGGCCAGGCTGGCTGCGGCAAGTGCCTGCTGGCTAAGCGTCTGTCATCGGCTTGGGTTTCCTGGGTGATCCCGGGTGTTCGGGACCGCGCGGGGCGGTTCAACCCTGGTCGAGGGGCGTTCACGGTTGCTGCGGGCCTGGTGGATCCGGCCGGGGTGCGGGCGGCGTCGGATGGGGCCGGGCACGTGGACCGGCGTCGGCGGGTGCTGACCGGCGAGGTCACGATGCACGCGGTGCTGGGGCTGTGGCTGTTCAGCGGGGAGGGCTACGACTCGGTTCTGGGCCGGACGGTGCCGCTGCTGGGTGGGGCGGCGTCGCTGGCGGGCCCGGTGCCGACGGGTCCGGTGCCGACGGGTCCGGTGCCGACGGGTCCGGTGCCGACGGGTCCGGGGCCGACGGGCGCGGCACTGTCGAAGTCCCGGGTCCGGCTGGACGCGGCCACCCCGTGCCACCACTGCGGCCACCGCCGCAGCGACCAGGGCGACCCGCTCGCGGCGCTGACCAGCGGCATCGCCACCCATCCGCGCAACCACACTGACCGCAGTGATCTAGCATCTAGACATTTGCGCAGGTCAAAGGAGTGATCAGGCCGCTGTGGTCAGCAAATGGTCAGCATTGGGCGGGGAGACGTCCCTGCTTGCTGACCTGATGACCGCCGCGGTGGGGATGAGGTCTGAAACTCACCTCATTGTTGACCGCCATGATGATCATCGGTCAGGAGGGCGACATGCCGCAGGTCTACAACCCCTGGGGAACGACCACGTGGGTCAGCGAGGACGACTTCGTCAACGGCAACATGGACAAGGCCTCCGACAAGGAGCTGCCCGATGCCTACGGCGTCCACCTGCCCGCCCAGTGAACGCAAGGCCGATCCCCGTGAAGCTCAGCCACCGCCTGTCCACCGCCCTGGCACTGCCGCTGACGGCCGTGATGCTCTCAGGGTGCGGCCTCTTCGGCCCCGGGACGTTCGGGGCCGAAGACCGGTCCATCGAGGTGGACGCGGGCGACACGTTCGAGCTGACGCTCCCGGCCAACCCCTCGACGGGCCAGGACTGGAGCATCGTGCGCCCCGGTCCCGACCGTGCCACGGTGCGCCAAGAGGGCGGCCGGGAGGACGACTTCGAGGGCGACAGCGGTGTGGACGGGGGTGGTGAGGGTACGCAGACCTTCACCTTCCAGGCCGTTGCCGCGGGCACCACGAAGATCAAAATGAGCTACTGCGTGCTGGGCGACTGCCCCGACGGCGACGACCGCACCGCGACGGGCAGCCCCGGCAACGACCCGGCGTACTTCCTCTACACGCTCACCGTGCGATGACCGGAACGGACGTACCGATGAACCCCGGCAAGACCGACGACAAGACCGACGAAGAGTCAGTGCAAGCCGACGTCGCCATGCTCCTGCGCTACGGCATCGGCGCCCAGGGCCCACGTCGCACCGCCCTGTTCGGCGACGGAGCCGTGGGCGCCGCGGTCGCGCTCGACCGCCTCGGAGTCCAGCCCCGCTCGGTGGCGTTCCTCGGCAGGACCGTCCGCAGCGGTGGCACCGGCTACATCGCCCGGCTGCCGGAGCTGCTGCCCGAGCCGACGGCCTCGGACCTGGTGCGGGGCTGGCTGGATGCGGCCGAGTCGGTGGCCCGGCCCGTGGAGGGCGACGAGGTCGTGGCCCGCTGGCTGGAGGCGGTCGCCGAACTCATCGGGCTGCGCCGCACCACCCGGGAGCGCGCCGCCCGCTGACACCGACCCCATACCGGCATCGGCGGCCAGACCCAGTCGGCCGCGACACCAGCCTGTCCGGTCAACAACCCAGACACGGACATGTCGGCACGGCAACTGGCCCGGAAGCGGAGCCCAAAGCGCCGAAGTCAGTAATGGCGCCTTCACCCCGACCCCAGCTCACGCTGCGGAACACCTCACGGCCCGTCCACCGTCCCGGTGGACGGGCCGTCCCACAAGACCACCGGGACGAGCTACGGCAACGGCCCCAACTCGTCGTCACAGAAATGTAGTTCATGAATCGTTGCAGTTCAGATCCGGTTCACGAGCTCCTGCGGTAGGCAACCTGGACAACACGTGAAGCCTCTGGTTGTATCGAACGTGATCTTGGCAGACCCGTTCCTGTCAGGGGCTTCACCTCTGTCTGACGCCAGGTCACCGTCCTGCCGTCCAGCGCGACATCATGCTCCGCAACCGTCACGTTGCTGAGAAGACCTCACTGACCCGGTCTGCACGATCTCCTCCGCAACCTCACACAAGATAGGTGATCATGGTGAACCATTCCCTGTCAGGCAAGCTAGGGAAAGCGACGGAGCAGACGCGAGACGCTCAATCAAAAACCGCCGCCGATGGCATTCCCGACGTTGACCGCGCAGGCCAGAGCCTTGATCGCCTCATCATGCCCACGATCGACATGCCCTGGCCCGCTGCCTGCCATCCGCAGGTGGAGCGCCTGGAGCAGTCCATGATCGCGTGGGGTGAACAGCACGACCTCATACCCACCGCCGCGTTCCGGGAGCGCTTGGAGCGCACCAGGTTCGCCTGGCTGGCGGCGCGCTGCTATCCACGGGCCGACGCGGTGCTAGCCCAGTTCACCGCTGACTACATCGGATGGTTCTTTGTGGTGGACGACTTGACGT
The DNA here is from genome assembly GCA_963711935.1 of uncultured Actinomycetota bacterium. Taxonomy (GTDB): domain Bacteria; phylum Actinomycetota; class Actinomycetes; order Streptomycetales; family Streptomycetaceae; genus Streptomyces. The sequence continues at coordinate 450,032 of CAVQGD010000027.1, read as the reverse complement.
TCGACAGGATCGACAGCCCTCACCGGCCCGCTGCCACAATGCGGGCACTGACAGCCATGCTCAATGTGATCGACCTCGGCCAGCACACTCGCCAGCGTCCGATTTTCGGTGAGTCGGCGTGGCTGGACTTGTGCCATCGGCTACGCGCCTACCTGACCAGCGAGGAGCATTACCAGAGGTGGGCGACGGGGATGCGGTTGTGGATCACGGCCTTGGCAATGCAGGTGCTCACTCACCAGCATGACGCGTCGGTTGGCTCAGACGGCTACGTGCCGGTGCGCCGCTACACCGGCGGCATGATCCCTGTCCTGGCGATCGAGGACGCCGCTAATGCCGGGCCGATGACCCACGAGGAATGGCATCGGCCCGAGGTGGACCGGCTGCGGCTGAACACCAACAACATTGTGTGCTGGACGAACGACGTGCACAGTGTGCAGATCGAGGCGCGGCAGCCAGGCCAGTGCCGCAACCTCGTCACCGTCCTGCGAGATTCTGTGCCAGGGCGGTCGTGGCAGGAGGCGGTGGACCTGGCCGCCGAGTACATTCGTGCCGAGATCACAGCGTTTACCGAACTGGCCGAGCAGGTGCGGCGCACCGCCAGCCCGCAACTCGGCGGCTGGATCGATGGGTGCCAGGACTGGATGACTGGCAACCTCGCCTGGACAGTCCGGGACACTGGTCGGTACGCCCACATTGACCAGGACGCAGATGACCGGGCGATCGTGAGGACCCTGTCGACGTGATGTGATGCACCTCACGGGGATGGAACGCGAGCCGTGCTCCAAGCCCTGTGGTGGACCGGGGCCGGCGCCTGTGCGCCTCGCCCGGCTCACCCGGCCGCCGGGACGACGTTCACCCCGGGCTCGCTGATCTCCGCCCAGACGGTCTTGCCGGAGGGCGGGTACGGCTCGGTGCCCCAGCGGTCGGCGAGTGCGGTGACCAGGAGCAGTCCGCGGCCGGACTCGTCGGCCGGTTGGGGTTCCGGGGGGAGTGCGGGCAGTTTCTCGCCGCGGGTGTCGGTGGCCTCGATGCGCAGGACGCCCGTCGCTTCGTCGAGTGTGAGGGTGAGTCTGAAGTCCCGGCCCTGTACGCGGCCGTGCAGCGCGGCGTTGGTGGCGAGTTCGGCGACGATCTGCTCGGCGCGTGCGGTGACGGCCGGTGGGACGGGCCAGGTGCGGAGTTCTTCGGCGGCGAGCAGTCGGGCGAGGCGGGCTCCGCGGCGGGTGGAGGACAGGCGCTGTGTGAACGTGCGTACGGTGGGGGTGAGTTGGGGTGTGGTCGTGTTCATGGGGCCACGGTGGCGGGCGTGCGGGGGTGGGTGCCAGTGGCATGCCCCGTACGGTGCGTCAGCGTACGGGCACATTCGGTGGACGGTACGGGGATCTTTCCGTCACTGTGGGTGCGTCGATCGCGGGGTATCGCACGAACGCACCTGGAGGTAGCCGCGTATGACCACCGACCACGCCGAGGCGACGGGCGACGTCGACGTCGACTGGGAGCGGGAGCCCGACCCGTCCGACAGTCTGCGGACCTTCGGGGCCGTCGTCCAGGCCCTGCGGGAGCACGCCGGGTTCAGCCGGGTCGAGTTCGGGGGGCTGGTCCGGTTCTCCAAACACACTGTGGAGTCCGTGGAGTTGGGGCGGCGGATGCCGGACGAGTCGTTCGTGGAGCGGGCGGAGGAGGCGTTGGGCAACACGGGTGCGTTGCGGAAGGCGGCCAGGCATCTGACGCGGGGGGAGGCGGGGCTGGCGGCTTGGTTCCGGCGGTGGGCCCGGCTGGAGAAGGTGGCGGTGAGCCTGTGTACGTATGAGTGCAGGCTGGTGCCGGGGTTGTTGCAGTCCAAGGGGTATGCGCGGGCGGTGTTCGAGGGCACGATTCCGGTCGTCACGGACGAGGAGTTGGAGACGCTGCTCGCCGTGCGGATGGAGCGGCAGAGGATGCTGTACGAGCGGCCGACCGTCCCCTTCAGCTTCATCGTCGAGGAACATGTCCTTCGGCGTCGGTTCGGGGATGTGGAGCAGATGCGGGGCATGCTCGACCACGTGTTGGAGCACAGCGCTCCGCGCAACGTGACGCTTCAAATCGTGCCGCTGGAGGGCGGGTTGCATGCGTGCCTGGATGGGCCCTTGCAACTGTTGGAGACGGCGGAGGGGCGGCGGTTCGCGTATTCCGAGGGGCAGCAGAACGGGCGCCTGATTGCCGACGTGAAAGAGGTGATCCTCCTCCAGCAGCGCTATGACACACTGCGCTCGCAGGCCCTCAACCCCAAAGACTCGCGGGGCCTGTTGGAGCGACTGCGAGGAGAGCTATGAGCACGTCGGAACTCGCCTGGTTCAAGTCCAGCTACAGCGGCAGCCAGGGCGACAGCTGTGTGGAGGTCGCTGTCACCGACCAGGCCATCCACGTACGGGACTCCAAGGATGTGATGCACCCTCACTTCTCGGTGAAGCGGGGAGGCTGGACGCGGTTCGTGCGGTACGTCACACGAGGCTGAGGCGTAGCGGGGACAATCCGCGAGCGGCGGATGCACGACGAGGGCGATGGCGACGGCGCGTACGACTTCCCCTTCGGCTCGGGGCCCCTCAGGCCGGCGTTGATCGCCAGACGCACCATGTTGTCCGCGACGATGAACAGGGCGTTCGCAAGCCCGGACGGCACGGTCACCGGCGAGCCCTGGTACGCCTGCGCATCGGCCCACTCCACCCGCCCGAGGCGGGCGCTGTACCGGAACGGCACTCGACGCCAACGGCTACGAAAACCCAGCCGGCGGAATGGTCGCGGGCGGGAAGGGGCGCCTTGATCCCGGGTTCGCGCGGGCAGGCACGGTTCTCTCGGGAGCCGCACACGTGTCGGCGCGGACTCGGTACGGTCGCTCGCGAGGGCGGCGGGCGTGGAACGGTGCCGGACCCCCGGCGCGGCCCGCCGATCGGGGGTGCTTACGCTCCTCTTATGCGATTTCTCAGAATTCTGACCGGCATGGCCGCGGTGACCCTGCTCAGCGCGGGCTGCGGCGCTTCGGAAACCGCCCAGGGCGGCGGCACGGACGCCGCGGCGAAGGCCCTGCCGGTCGCCATCACCGGCCCTCAGCCGGACGTGTACATGCGTGGCGGCGACGCGCTCCGGGTCACCCCGGCCCCCGATTTCGGCGCTCCCTTCGTGAAGAAGGTGGAGCACGCGCTGCGCGAGGACGTGCTCAGCACCGCCAAGGTCGCCGGTAAGACCAGCGCCACATGCCCTGCCGGCGTGACCCAGAAGGCCGGTGCGGTCAGCCAGTGCGTGGTGACGTACGCGGGGGCCGAGATCCCCTACGACGTCAAGATCAGCGACAGCTACACCGCGGGCAGCAGCATCATCTCGTACACCAAGGAGCCCAAGAAGGCGATCCTGGTCGACAAGCTCGTCTACCAGATGATCAACGAGAGGTACGGCACCGAGTCCGGGCGCACCGACGCGAGCAAGGTCGCCTGCGACGAACTCCCCGCCGCGAAGGCGTTCGACTACGGGGCCGACACCGGCTTCACGTGCCAGTACTGGGGCGAGCACGCCAAGAACGGCGAGCCGGGCTACCGGACCGTGCAGATCAAGATCGGCGACAAGGGCTACAGCTACAACTTCGAGGAAGTCGAGTAACACCTGCCGGAGCCTGAGAATATTTTGAAGATCTTGCCTTGTACTGGTCCCGGATCCTGTGGTCCGGGACCACACTTGTAGGGGTGATGGGGCAGCGACCTGAACAGCCGGTCGGGCCTGATGTGTGGGCCACATGCGGGGAGTTGATACCGGCCGGGAGTGTGTTCGCGTTCCTGGCCGAGCACCGGGACGAGCTGTTCCCGCAGGAGATGTTCGCGGACTTGTATCCCTCGCCGAACGGGCGGCCCTCGGTGTCCTTAGAGGCGGAGTAGCAGGGGCGGAGCAGAAGGGGCTTGGGGCAGCTGATCCATGGTGGTGCGCGGCCCGACTCCCGGATCGACCGCCTTCGTTCCTGACTGCCGCCCAGACCGTCGGAGTGACGGTTATCACGGACGCCCTTTGGAGGGTGGTGCGTAGGCTTGTGCTGTCGTCGCGGTGGGGTCTGGGAGGGCGGGCACAGCCTTCCCGCAGTCGACTGACGAAGCGTCAGAAAAGTCAGCAAGTGGTCAGCATGAGTCCTGGAAAACCTAGGGAAAGCTGCCCGGATATGCGACTCGTTGCAGGGTGTGGAAACAGCCCTTGACCTGCAAAAACGCAGGCGGGGAGCCTAGTCTCGGGAGTGCCTCGATGTACCGTACAATGTTCAAGTCCAAGATCCATCGCGCCACCGTCACCCAGGCCGACCTGCACTACGTGGGATCCGTGACCATCGACGCCGACCTCCTCGACGCCGCCGATCTCCTGCCCGGCGAGCTCGTGCACATCGTCGACATCACCAACGGCGCCCGCCTGGAGACGTATGTCATCGAGGGCGAGCGCGGCTCCGGAGTCATCGGCATCAACGGGGCCGCGGCCCACCTCGTCCAGCCCGGAGACCTGGTGATCATCATCAGTTACGCCCAGGTCTCCGACGCCGAGGCGCGGACCCTGGAGCCCCGGGTCGTGCACGTGGACCGCGACAACCGCATCGTCGCCCTGGGCGCGGACCCCTCCGAGCCGGTTCCCGGCTCGGATCAGAAGCGCAGCCCACAGGCCGTCACGGCCTGAGCCCCCACCACTACGGCCCCCACCACGGCCGCTTCAGTCCTGCCGCCCTGGTCCTGTCGCTCCGGGGCCAGTGGGGGTGGGGCGGGTGGCGGGGGCCCGGCCGTGGAAGCGGCGTGCCCAGGCCGACCCCCAGGCGATCCAGTGGACGGACGGGCGGGCGGACGGGCGGACGGGCGGACGGTCGACAGGTGACTGTCCGTCCACCGGCCGGGTACCCGTAGGGCAAGTCCAGAGCCAACCAGAGCCAACGCGTCAACTGGCTGGAGGGCACCATGACTCACCCGCACCCCGACCCGGTGAAGCCGGGGCCGACTCCCGGCCCGGGGCCCGACCGCCCGCAGCCGCCGATCCCGGACCCCGTCCCCCGTCCGGAACCCCGCCCCACCCCGGGGCCGCCCCCCTCCCCGGTCCCCGAGCCTCCGGGCCCGGACCCGGTCCCGGAGCCCGAACCGGGCCCACCTCTTTCCTGAACGGCGTGCCAGGAGCCCGGCACGGGATTCCCGTGCCGGGCTCCTGGCACGCGCCCCCACCCAGGCCCGCCCCCTTCAAGACGCCCTCACCCGTGCCGGGCCTGGCACGCGCGCCCCACCCAGGCCGCGCCCTCAAGACGCCCCCACGCGTGCCGGGCCTGGCACGGGCGCCCCACCCAGGCCTGCGCCCTTCAAGGCGCCCCCACCCAGGCCGCGCCTTCAAGGCGCCCCCGCACTCCCAGAACCGGCTCACCCCAGCGGAGCGCCTACGCCTCGACCTCCGACCGGTCCCCGCCCCACACCGTGTGGAACGACCCCTCCCGGTCCGTCCGCCGATACGTGTGCGCCCCGAAGAAGTCCCGCTGCCCCTGCGTGAGGGCCGCCGGCAGCCGCTCGGCGCGCAGGGCGTCGTAGTACGCGAGTGCTGCCGCGAAGCCCGGCGTCGGCACGCCCTGCCGGGTCGCCGCGATCAGGACCTCGCGCCAGTCGTCCTGAGCGGCCGCGATCTCCTGGACGAACGTCTCGTCGGACAGCAGGCTCGGCAGGCCGGGCCGGGCGTCGTACGCGGACCGGATACGGTCCAGGAAGGCCGCGCGGATGATGCAGCCGCCGCGCCAGAGGGAGGCGACCTGACCCAGGTCGATGTTCCAGCCGTACTCCTCGCCGGCCGCGGTGATCTCGTGGAGTCCCTGCGTGTACGACACGATCTTCGACGCGTACAGGGCCTGCTCCACCCGGTCCGCGAAGGCGCCCGCCTCCGCCGCGCTCAGCGCGCCGGCCTTCGGGCCCGCGAGCCCGCGCGAGGCCTCGCGCAGCGTGGCGTGCCCCGACAGGGAGCGCGCGAACACCGCCTCCGCGATCCCGGACACCGGCACGCCCAGGTCCAGCGCGATCTGTACCGTCCAGCGGCCCGTGCCCTTCTGCTCGGCCCGGTCCTGGACGACATCCACGAACGGCTTGCCCGTGGCCGCGTCCACGTGCGCCAGCACCTCGGCCGTGATCTCGATGAGGTACGAGTCCAGACGGCCGGTGTTCCAGGTACGGAAGATCTCCGCGATCTGTGCGGGGGAGTAGCCCGCGACCTCGCGCAGCAGCTGGTACGCCTCGCCGATCAGCTGCATGTCCGCGTACTCGATGCCGTTGTGCACCATCTTCACGAAGTGCCCGGCGCCGTCCGGCCCGACATGGCTCACGCAGGGCGCCCCGTCCGCCGCCTTCGCGGAGATCTTCTCCAGCATCGGGCCGAGGGCGTCGTACGACTCGGCCGAGCCGCCCGGCATGATGCTCGGCCCGTTGAGGGCGCCCTCCTCACCACCGGAGATGCCCGCGCCGACGAAGTGGATGCCCCTCTCGCGCAGCGCGGCCTCGCGGCGGCGGGTGTCGGCGAAGTGCGCGTTGCCACCGTCGATGATCATGTCGCCGGGATCCAGGAGCGGGGCGAACTCCTCGATCACCGCGTCCGTCGGCCCGCCGGCCTTCACCATGACGACCAGGCGCCGGGGCCGCTCCAGCGCCGCCACGAACTCCTTGGCGGTCTCGGCCGCGATGAAGTCGCCCTCGTGCCCGAACTCCCGCACCAGAGCGCGCATGCGCGACGCGGTGCGGTTGTGCACGGCGACCGTGTAGCCGTTGCGCGCGAAATTGCGGGCGAGGTTGCTCCCCATGACCGCGAGGCCCGTGATGCCGATCTGGGCTGTTGTGCTCATTCGGTTGGCTCCTGTGGATCCTGGAATCGGTACTGCGTAGGTCCTGACGCCGGTGCTGCTTCAGTGCCGCTTCACTGCTGCTTCGGTGGCACTTCGGTGGCGCTTCGGTGCTGCTTCGGTGGTGCTCTTCGTGCCCGCCAGTATTGCCCTTTCGGCCATCCTCACGTGCCCGTGCCCGTGCCCGTGCCCGTGCCCGTGCCCGTGCCCGTGCCCGTGCCCGTGCCCGTGCCCGTGCCCGTGCCCGTGCCCGTGCCTGTGCCCGTGCGCGGCAGGCCGGCGCAGGCGAAAGGTCGGCTTCCCTGCCTTCCCCGTTGCCTCGCGAACGCGCCTGTGCAGCGGTCTTCCGTCGCCCAGCGGGCCGGCCACACGACTGGCTCGCGCCCGTTCGCGTGAAGAACGCCGGCGCGGGTGGCGCCACCCATGCGGATGTGACCACAGATTCCTCATGAGATTCCTCATGAGCCCCACCCCTTCCGGAGCGACAGGACTTAATCTGATGTTTACTGTATGTAACCTGATCGTACTTGACCGTAATCGCTTCCCGGCGGTTGACTACCGGTTCACCCTTCGTCGACGCGAGGCAAGCCTTGACTTCTGACCTGCTCGCACCACTCGACCTGGCGTTCTGGAACATCGAGTCCGCCGCGCATCCGATGCACCTCGGTGCACTCGGGGTCTTCGCGGCCCACTCGCCCACCGCCGGCGTCCACGCGGCCGACCTGCTCGCGGCTCGCGCCGCCGCCGTGCCCGGGCTGCGCATGCGGATCCGTGACGTGTGGCGGCCACTCGCGTTCGCGTCGTCGTTCCCGCCCGCCTTCGGCGGAGCCGTCCGTGAACCCGTCCCCGACTTCGATCCCCTGAACCACGTCCGGCTGCACGCCCCGACCGCGGACTTCCACGCGGTGGCGGGCAGCCTCATGGGACGCCCGCTGGAGCGCGGGAGGCCGCCGTGGGAGGCCCATGTACTGCCGGGGAAGGACGGCACCTCGTTCGCCGTGCTCTTCAAGTTCCACCACGCTCTGGCCGACGGCCTGCGCGCCCTGACGCTCGCCGCCGCGGTCCTGGACCCCACGGACATGCCGCCGTCCCGCCCGCGGCCCACCGAGCCCCCGCGCCGGCTCCTCCCCGACGTACGCAGGCTGCCGGAGCTCGTCCGCGGCACCCTCTCCGACGTGGGCCGCGCCCTGGACATCGGAGCCTCCGTCGCCTTCTCCACCCTGGGCGGACGCCCCTGCCCCGCGCTCACCTCCCGGCCCACCGGCACCCGCCGCACCGCCGGCGTGGTGCTGGACCTCGACGAGGTGCACACCGTGCGCAAGGCGGTCGGCGGCACCGTCAACGACGTCCTGATCGCGGTCGTCGCGGGCGCCCTGCGCCGCTGGCTGGAAGAGCGCGGCGACAGCAGCGAGGGCGTGGCGCCCCGCGCCCTGATCCCCGTCTCCAAGCGCCGCCCGCGCACCGCCCACCCGCAGGGCAACCGGCTCTCGGGCTACCTGATACGGCTTCCCGTGGACGAACCGGACCCGCTCGGCCGCCTCGCCACGGTCCGCAACGCCATGGACCGCAACAAGGACGCGGGCCCCAACCGGGGCGCGGGAGCCGTCGCTCTGCTCGCCGACCATGTGCCCCCGCTCGGCCACCGGCTCGGCGGACCGCTGGTCAGCCAGGCGGCCCGGTTCTGGTTCGACATCCTCGTCACCAGCGTGCCGCTGCCCGGCCTCGGCCTGAAGCTCGGCGGTCACGCGCTCACCGAGGTCTACCCCTTCGCGCCGCTGGCCCACGGCCAGTCCCTGGCGGTCGCGGTCTCGACCTACCGCGGACGCGTCCACTACGGACTCGTCGCCGACGCCGAGGCCGTACCGGACCTCGACCGGTTCGCCCACGCCGTCACCGCGGAGGTGGAGACGCTGCTCACCGCCTGCGCTCCCTGACCGCCCAGCACGGGACTCCCCGCCCGGCACGGGACTCCCTGATCGGCACGGGTTTGGTCACCCGGCCCGGCGCTCCGTACAATTCCGCGTTCGAAAGCGAGCGCGAAAGGAGCGCCGCGACGGGTGACCCAGGGAACGGCAACAGCGATGACGGTGACAGAAGACAGCCCGGCGACCATGGACGAGACGTCGTCGTACGGCCCCGGTATCGACCCGGAGCGGCTGGCCGTCTGCCTCGGCGTGCTCGAGGAACTCGACAAGCTGGAGGTCGACCACCCCGACGCGATCGCCGTGCGCCGGGCCACCGCCGGCCTCTACCGCACGGTCAAGCAGCGCCGCCGCCAGGAGCGCCGGGCCGCCAAGACCGCCCACGACAAGGCGGTCACCGAGGCCACCGCCACCGGCTCCGCCCAGCGCATCGACGACGAGACCGAGGGCATCCTGCCGTCGTCCGTCACGGAGAGCGGGCAGATCGCCGGGATACTCCAGCGCCCGCGCTCCTGCTACATCTGCAAGGCCCGCTACGTCGAGGTCGACTACTTCTACCACCAGCTCTGCCCGCGGTGCGCCGCCGAGAACCGGGCCCGCCGCGACGCCCGCGCCGACCTCACCGGCAAGCGTGCGCTGCTCACCGGCGGCCGTGCCAAGATCGGCATGTACATCGCGCTCCGGCTGCTGCGCGACGGCGCCCACACCACGATCACCACCCGCTTCCCCAGCGACGCGATCCGCCGCTTCAAGGCCATGCCCGACAGCGCCGACTGGATCCACCGCCTGAAGATCGTCGGCATCGACCTGCGCGACCCGGCCCAGGTCGTGGCGCTCGCCGACTCGGTCGCCGCCGACGGCCCGCTCGACATCCTGATCAACAACGCGGCGCAGACCGTACGCCGCTCCCCGCAGGCCTACAGCGAGCTGGTCGCCGCCGAGTCCGCCCCGCTGCCCGCGGGGGAACTGCCCGGCCGCCGAGGTCATCGGCACCTTCGGCTCCGGCGCGGTGACCGCGCTCCCGGTGGCCGGCGGCGGCGCGCTCGACGGCCCAGGAGGTCGACGGACCTGGCCCTGGTCCCGGGCTCGGCGTCCCTGGAGCGGATCGCGGCCGGCACGGCGATCGACGCGGGCGGTCTCGTGCCCGACCTGCACGACACCAACAGCTGGATCCAGACGGTCGAGCAGGTCACGCCGGTGGAGCTCCTGGAGGTCCAGCTCTGCAACTCCACCGCGCCCTTCATCCTGATCAGCCGGCTGCGCGCCGGCGATGGCGGCCGTCTGCGGCCCGCCGCACGTACATCGTGAACGTCTCCGCCATGGAGGGCGTCTTCAGCCGCGGCTACAAGGGCGCGGGCCACCCGCACACCAACATGGCCAAGGCCGCGCTGAACATGCTCACCCGCACCAGCGCCCAGGAGATGTTCGAGAAGGACCGCATCCTGATGACCGCCGTCGACACCGGCTGGATCACCGACGAACGCCCGCACCCGGACAAGATGCGCCTCGCCGAGGCGGGCTTCCACGCGCCGCTCGACCTGGTCGACGGCGCGGCCCGGGTGTACGACCCGATCGTGCGCGGGGAGCGGGGCGAGGATCTGTACGGGGTGTTCCTGAAGGACTACGCACCGGGCAAGTGGTGAGAGCGAGTTGACCCTTGCCTTTGGGGCCGGATCACCGGATCACCGGGCCTTCGGGGCCGGTTCACCGGCGAGCTGCCGGAGGAGAGGGCGAGCTGCCGGGGGAGAGGGCGACGCCGGGGAGGGGCAGGGCGGCCTTCCGGCCTCTGTTACGGGCAGGCTACGGAGCGACTTTGGACAGTTACCTATTGTTTTCAGCCCCCATCGAGCGGGGGTCCGCTCATATGGGTACCCTGTAGCGGACGGACAGCTTGATACGGGTTCCACCCACACCCACGGTCCGTCCCGGGACAAGCCGGTCACCACGGCCTGCTCTCACCACAACTCGACAGGCGCCACCGCGTCCGAACTGTTTTCGAACCAGGTCCGAGCGGACGCCGAGCGCACGACAGCACAGTGGGCCGGCCCGTCCCGAGGGTGATCCGACACATAAGGAGTGCGCGGTGACACCGGAGAAGAACGATCGCGATCAGCGCCCCAAGGAACGTACGGAGCGTATCGGCCGCCGGTCCAAGAAGGAGCTCGGCAGCCTGGACGTATGGGCCAGGTCCGCCCCGATCCGCCTCGCGGGATACGAGGACGATCTCGCGGAGTCCCATATCCTCCCCAGCGTGGACTGAGTGGACTGATCCGGGCGGGACCTCTCGCGATCGTCGGCGGTGGGGAGGGACAGTCGCACATTCGAGCTGACGTGCGGCATTCACACCCCTGCTGATCACAGAAGCCATGGCCGACGACTGGCCGCACATCTGGCCCTTCTGGCCCCGTACCGTCTGATACCGGATCGTCTGGCATCGCACCGTCTGGCACCGCACCGTCTGGCACCGCATCGCCGTCGGCGAGACCCGCACCTCATGTACCGGAGGTATCCGGCCCCTTGACTCCGGCTCCGCGTGAGGAAAAACGGCGGACGGTGTCCGTACCGGCCAGCCGCGTCGGCGGCAGGAACTCCCGTACGTAACTCCCGTACGTACCTCCGCTTCCCGCACGCGCCCGTCAAGCCACGACGGACAAGGGGCCCCGCTGTCGACCATAGTGAACGACGCCCCACCGCCTTCCCACTCGAAGAATCGGACAAACCCTGGCAAGGTGGCCCCATGGCTGATCGGGGAGCGAGCGCCCTGTCACTCCCGGACGACTGGCCCGCCCACCCGGATCCGATCCTGGCGCTCAACCGCATGGGCAGCTTCGACTGGGACCTGGACGGCGGTCTCCTGCATATGGACCCCCAGGCCCACGAGGTCTTCGACCTGCGCCCCGACGAATACGACGGCCGACCGGAGACCCTGTCGCCCAGGGTGCCGCTCGATGGAGGGCCGTCCGGCTCGACACCCTCGTCTCCCAGGCGCTCAAGGACGGCAGCGAGAACTACGGGGCGTACTTCCGCATCCGCTGCCGCGACGGCACGCTGCGCTGGACCCACACCCAGGGCCGCATCCGGCGCGACGAGACGGGCCGGCCGTACCGGATCATCGGCATCGTCCGGGACGCCACCCAGGAGCTCCGCGACAGCGCGGCGCAGCCGCGAGCAGGCCGCCCAGGACGAGGCCGGGCGCCGGCAGACGAACGTCGTGCAGACCACCACGGCGGCCCTCGCCCACGCCAGGACCGTCCAGGACGTCATCGACGTCCTGGACGGACACCCACGGTCTCCCCCACCTCGGCGCGACGAGCCTGGTCATGGGCCTGGTGGAGGCCGGACGCATCCGTCTGGTCGCCGAGGGCCCCAAGGACAGCTACGTGCCCGGCACCCGCGTCACGCGCCTCGACGAGCAGTACCCGATGAGCGAGGTCGTCCGGACCCTCGCACCGCGCTTCATCGAGTCGCCGGAGGAGTTCGCCGAGTGCGTACCCCCTGCTGTGGCCGCACATCACCGACCTGAAGATCACCTCGGCCGCCTATCTGCCGCTCATCGCGCAGGCCCGGCCCATCGGCGCGATGGGCCTGCTCTACAACGACAAGCGCGGCTTCACCGCGGAGGAGCGCAACGTCCTCGTCGCGCTCGGCAGCAGCATCGCGCAGAGCCTGCAGCGGGCCATGCTCTACGAGCAGGAGAAGGACCTCGCCCAGGGCCTCCAGCAGGCCATGCTGCCGCGCTCGATCCCCAGCGTCCCGGGCGCCGACGTCGCCGTCCGCTACCGCTCCGCGTCTCCGGAGGGTCCCTCGGCCGGGACATCGGCGGCGACTGGTACGACGTCATCCCGCTGCCCGGCGGCCGGGTCGGCGCGGTCATCGGCGACGTCCAGGGCCACGACACGCACGCGGCCGCCGTCATGGGCCAGCTGCGCATCGTGCTGCGCGCCTACGCCGCCGAGGGCCACACCCCGGCCACCGTCATGGCCCGCGCCTCCGTCTTCCTGCACGAACTCGACACCGACCGCTTCGCGACCTGCCTGTACGCCGAGGCCGACCTGTCCACCGGCGTGGTCCAGGTGGTCCGGGCCGGCCACATCGACCCGCTGGTCCGGCACACCGACGGCAGCTGCCGCCGGGTCCCCGTGGAGGGCGGGCTGCCGCTCGGCCTGTCCGCGGAGTTCGGGCGGCTCGAGTACCCGGTCACCACCGTCGAACTGGACCCCGGCCAGACCCTGCTGCTGTGCACCGACGGCCTCGTCGAGCAGCCCGGCGCCGACCTCGACGACGGCATGCGGTCGCTGCTGGCGCTGGTCACCGCCGGCCCGGACGACGTGCGGCGACCTCGCCGACCGGCTCATCGAGGTGGCCGAGGAACGCGGCGGCGACGACGACGTGGCGCTGCTGCTGCTGCGCCGCCGGACCCCGGCCATGCAGCGATCCGGCGGGCGGCTCCAGCAGCACGTCGCGTCCGGCGACCCGGAGGCGCTCACCGAGGCCCGGCACATGATCCGGGCCGCCGTCCGCGCCTGGGGTGCCCGCGAACGCACCGACGAGATCGAGCTGGTCGCCGACGAGATGATCACCAACGCGCTGATGCACACCGAGGGCTCCGCGATCGTCACCCTCCGCGTCCTCACCGGCTCGGACCGCCGGCTGCGCGTCGAGGTCGAGGACGTCTCCAGCGCCCTGCCACGCCGGCGCGAGGCGGGGGAGTCGGGTGTCTCCGGGCGCGGCCTGCTCCTCGTGGACCTGCTCTCGGACGTGTGGGGCGTGGAGGCGCGCGGGGGCGGCAAGTGCGTGTGGTGCGAGTTCGTGGTGCCGGAAGGGGACTGAACACCCGGATCCAGGTCCCCATCCAGGTCCCCGCAGGGCGCCGTACGCCTTGCCGTCCGGTCTGAAAAGCCTTGCCGGCCGGTCTGGAGAAGCCTTGCCAGCCGGTCTACCGGTCTAAAAAAGATGGATCGCCAGGTGGCCGAGGGGCAGCCCGAGCCGCCAGGCCGGCGTCCACACCTTCGGGCCGTCCTCCTCGCCGATGACCGGACCGCCGCCCGGCACCGCGTCCAGGTCGGGAGCGAGCAACTCGGTCTCCTCCAGCCAGCGCCAGGCCGCGGCGGCCAGCTCCAGGTCCGGGGAGGGGACGTCCGACTCCACCGCCTCGGCGGCGAGCCGCTCCATGCGCTCGCCCACCCAGTCCTGCCAGGGCTGGTCGTACGCGGTCAGCGACAGCCATGTCTCCAGCTGGGAGACGACCCGGATGCCGGAGAGCTCACCGCCGGTGTCCGCGAGGAAGATGGTCAGCGCCAGGGCGTCCCGTCCCGCGCGGAACTCGAAGGACGCCGGCGGCATCAGGTCGCCGGTCCGCAGCAGTTCGTCCGCGATGTACTCGGCGTACAACCACGCCATGGGGACGGTCAGTTCACCGCCGCCGGTGCCGTCCGTGCTCTCTTGACCTCTGTGGAGCATCCCTTCCTGCCTTCCTCCGGTGCGTGCGTCTCGCCCGAACCCGGGACCCCCAGTCCGGAACACGGATGAGGACAGCTGATTGCCCAACAGCGGTCCTCGGCAAGGCGCTTTGCGAAAATTTTGACTCTGCTGCTGGTTTCCCTGCAGGCCAGTCGCCTACCCCGGCGGCACCCGGCGCAGGGCGCGCAGCGCGTAGTACGCGCGGGACTTCACCGTACCGGGCGGAATCCCCAGGGCCTCGGCGGCTTCCGCCACACTCGCCCCCCGGAAATACACCCGCACCAGAACTTCACGGCGCGCGGGAGTGAGTGTCTTCACAGCCTCCGGCGTACATCGAGGGCGGTGGCCTACCGCTCGGCGTGATCGGCGCACACACGGTGATCGGCGCCCACACGCGCGTTCTCCCACACGCCCCCCAACCCGTCGGGCGGCTCACCGGCTCCCCGGCTCCCCCGAATGGTCCCGCGCACTGCTCTCCCCGGGTGTTTTCCTGCGTCCGTTCTGGTGTCGATGTGGTGCGTCGGGCCTTCGGCGGGCGACTCATGAGTCATGACGATGGACCAGTTCTACACGCGCCGCCGGATCACGCGCCGCCGGATGCTGATGGCCGGCGCCGCCTTTGTGGGCGCGACCGGTGCGGCGGGCGCGGCCGCTCTGCTCACCGGGGAGGAGTCCCCCCGCCCCGCCCCGGCGCCCGGGACGAGCACGGCCGCGAGCCGGCCGCGGGGGCGCAGGCGCGCGGTGCCGCGTACAAGCCTTCCGCGTACCGGCTCCAGCCCCTCACCGGACACGGCCCGTCGCGCGCCCGTGCCCGGACCCCCGTCCGGCGCGCACCGCTGCTGCGCGTGCCGGGGATGCGGCCGCACCATGGTGCTGACCTTCGACGACGGCCCCGACCCCCGCTACACCCCCGACATCCTGCGTACTCTGCGCCGGTACGACGTCCGCGCCATGTTCTTCGTGTGCGGCGAGGCTGCCGCGGCCAACAAGAACCTCCTGCGTCAGATGGCCGACGACGGGCACATCGTGGGCAACCACACCTGGTCCCACCCGCTGCTGACCCGGACTGTCACGCTCCGCGATCCGCTCGCAGATGGAACGCACCTGTGAGGTCATCGAAGAGGCGTACGGCGAGGCACCGGTGTGGTTCCGCGCCCCCTACGGTGCCTGGAACCGCACGGTCTTCGAGGTCGGCGCCGAACTGGGCATGGAGTCGCTGGCCTGGACGCTCGACACCCTCGACTGGAGAACCCCGGGCGCCCACGCCATCGCCGGCCGGGTCGAGCGCGGTGCGGGCTCCGGCGTCGTGGTCCTCTCGCACGACGGGGGCGGCAACCGCTCGCAGAGCGTACGGGCGTTGCGTGACTATATGCCCCACCTGCTGGAGTCGGGGTACCACCTCACTGTGCCGCGACGGTAGTTCACTCCCCTGACACTCACCTGACGGTAATTCATTTGACGGTAATTCACTCAAGGCGGGGCGTGATTCCCTGATGCTTCAGGCAGGGATGCTTCAGGCAGGCGTGATTCCCTGATCAGGCGGGGATACGGAACGGGCGGGGAAGCGTGATTCCACGGGCCGTCGCCCGACCGGTCGGGGGCGAGGTCGGTCGGGGCGCTCAATAGACCTTGACCATGCGGGCGAACACAACCACATTCCCAGTGTAGCCGTTCTGCTTGGAGAAACCGCCCCCGCATGTGATGACGCGCAATTCCGGAATGCCATCGTTTCCGTAGACACGGTTTCCGGGGAAGTTTTCCTTCTGGAACACCTCGATGCCGTAGATCTCGAAGACGGCGGTCTTTCCGTCGCTGCGCAGGACCTCGACGCTGGTTTCCCTTCTGGAGCGCGCCGAGTCCATAGAAGACGGCGGGGCCCCGCTGGTTGTCGACGTGGCCGACGAGAACGGCCGTGCCCTTCTCACCCGGCGACACCGCGCCGGTGAACCAGCCCGCGAGGTTCGCATCCTCCGGCGGTGGCGCGTCGATCCAGCCCTGCATGTCCAGGCCCACGGGGACGACGGGGGCGTCGACCTGGATCGTCGGGATCCTGATCCGGTCGACGACGGAGTACGGCAGCGGGGACGGCACCTTGGCGAAGGTGCCGTGCGGAGTGGTGGTGCGGCTGTCGGCGGCCGCGGCGGACGCCGGCTGCGGAGGGCCCGCGTCGAACTCGCCCGAACCATTCCGCAGGAGAGCGAGACCGGTCAGCAGAACCAGCGCTATCACGCCCCAAGGCGCGCGCTTCCTCGGCCGCTGTTCTTCCTCGGCCAGCTCGGACGAAAACATTCGCCATCCCCTCTCGAGCCGGGCATCCCCGTGTCCGTCGCGCATAGGAGAACGCTAATCGCAGCGTGCGGGGTCGGCGACGGGGCAGGTGCAAACGGGTGGCGGCGCAGGTGCGTCGTGCGCCATCCGAGGTGCGGCCGTCAGGAATTTTCTGCCGGTGTGTGACCTGCGGTGATATCCCAATTGCAGGGAATTCACCGGCGTGTCCTCTCACCAGGACGGCCCATTCTCGAAATGCGGCCCTGTGCGGGGCATCTGAGGGTCTTTTTGGGAGGCGCTTTCTCGCCGATCGACCGGGGAAGGGTCCCGGGGCGTCTTCCGCGGAGGATCACATGCGTACTACTCGTGCCCTGGCGGCGTCCGCCGCCGCGGTCGCCGTGCTCGGGCTCGCTGCCCCCACGGCCGCCGCATCGGACGACGATCCGACCATGGTCACGGCCCAGCCCAGCGTCATCGCCCGGGGCGGGCAACTGGTCCTCACCGTTCACGGTGAGGCGTGCCAGATGGAGGGCAGCACTGTCAGCTCGAGTGCCTTCCCGACGACCAAGCTCATGTCGATGGGCGGCAGCACGGCGACGGGCAGCGCCACGTCGACGGCCAGGGTGACCGTCCGCGCGAACGCCAACCCCGGCGCGTACAGCGTCACCACTCGCTGTGAGGGCAGGAGCAAGACGTTCCAGAACGTCTTCACCGTCGTCGGCGGTGTCCAGGGCGGTGTCGGCGGCAGCAGTTCCTTCGGGGCGACGCCGACGGACATCGCGATCGGTGGTGGACTGGTGAGTGTGGCGCTGATCGGTGGTGGTCTGTTCTGGATGCGCCGCCGCTCCGAGAGCAGGATCTGAGCGACGAGCACGGAAAGGACGAGACGGAGAGGACGAGACGGAGAGGCAGAGAGGTACAGGCGGACCCTGAAGTAATGCATTCCCCCTGGAGACCGGATCGCGCACCGGACAGCTCTTCGCCCCGGACCCTCTTGGGTACCGGGGCGAAGAGCTGTCCGGGCTGTCGGGCGCGCTCGGTGACCGCTGTCAGGCGCGCTCGGTGACGCGAGGGTCCGTCCTCGGCGCTTTCGTCCTCCGCGCTCGCACTTTCGTCCTCGGCGCTTTCGTCCTCGGCGCTTTCGTCATCCGTGCTTTTGTCATCCGCGCGCGCGGGGGAGCAGCTCCAGCAGCGGCTCCGCCGACTCCGTGAGCCCCCGGGTGTAGGGAGCGTCGAAGTCCCAGATCAGGAAGAGCAGGAAGGCGATCAGGGCGGAGAACAGCCCGGCGAGGATCAGTTCGCGCCGGGTGCGCCGGATCTGCAGGGCGAAGACCATGCCCACGGTCACGACGGCGCCGACGAGGAGTCCGAACCACACCACGCCCGGCATGGTCGCGCCTGTCGAGTCGGCGCGGGCATTGCGCGCGGCGTCGGCCGCGGCCACCTGGTCCATGAGTGGCTGGTAGGACTGCGCCTCGAAGTCCGTCCGGGGCTCGTAGTCGGTGACGTCATGGCGGACGCGGTCGAAGAGCAGGGCGCCGCGCTCGGTCAGCTCGCCCTTTTCGGCCATCGTCTCCCACTCCTTGGTGACGACGTGGCCGACGTACGTGTGGACGTCGTCCCGGATACGGTCCCGGACGTCCTCCGGGTAGACACGGACCCGTTCGGTGATCTCCTGCAGGGCCTGGGCCTCCGCCCGCACATGGTCCTGGGCGACGCTGCGGGCCTCCCAGACACCGGCGATGGCCAGGCCCAGCACGATGGCATAGACCACGCCGATCATCATCGTGATGTACTCGATCACGTCGGGCGTCTCGGACGGGTCGTCGTCCTCGGGCGCCCTGTGATGCCGTACGACGGTCACGAGGAGCACGACGAGGCAGGCGGCCGCCATCGCGAGGGTGAGAACAAGCCATTCCGACAAGAGGTTCCTCCAGAGGTCAGGGGCGAGCGGGTCAGCGCGGACGCAGCGCGGCGGCGGCGAACACCGCGGGTGCGGTGACGAGCAGGGCGAGCGAGACGAGGGAGGGGCCGCCGCGCGGCGCCTGCCGGTGCGAGGGCGTCCGGTACGGCGGGTAACTCACCGGGGTCGGTGACGGCTTGGGCCGCGCGCTCGGGGAGGGCTCCGGGATGGGCTTCGGCGCCGCCGGTACGGGCCGCGGTGCCGGCGGCGGGGGCGGTTCCGGTCTCGGCGGGGGCGCGGGCAGGGGACTGGGGGGTGGTGTGGGCTTCGGCGGGGGAGGGGGCATCGGCGTGGGCTTCGGCGGGGGCGGTGACGGCGTGGGAGTGGGTGGGGGTTTCGGGTGGCAGCACGGTCCAGGGGGAGGGACAGGGGTGGGGTGAGATGGGGGCTTCGGGGGACACCACGGTCCCGGTGGGGGGACAGGTGTGGGGTGAGGTGTCCTCTTCGCCGGGACCGGGCCGCAGGAGCAGCCGCCCGCGACCGACACGACGACCACCGCACCGTCCGGGCCGTCCTGGCTGGCCGGGCCGTCCGGGCCGGCGGAGGCGTACACGCAGGCATGGGCGACGGCTGTCCCGCTCGGCGCTCCCACGAGGAACCAGGTCAGCGTGAGCAGGGCCAACCACCGTAGGGCGAGGGCGGATCGGGTCCGCTGGGATCTGTGCACGACGGAGAGCATCGGCACCGCCGGGCCGCCACACGCCGGAACCCCGGATGATTGCCCCGAACGGGGGACGAGGAGGACCGCCGACGGGGACAAGGGGGGACGAGTGGGGACGAAGGGGGGACAGTGGGAGGTTCCACCTCGAAGGCATCGGTGAAGCGGTGTGTCGAAGCGGTGTGTCGAAGCGGCGCAGCGGCATGTGCCGGGGGCCGTACCCCGCAATGGAGAGTCAATTTCCGTTTGGACTCGCTCCTTTGGCGGGCAATCAGTAGCCTCAGTTCGAACACCGGATCGCCTGTGTCACCCCTGATGTGTTGGAGAGAGAGATGGAGCGTCCCGCCTGGGCCCCGCAGGGCATCGACATCACGGTGCCGAGCGTGTCCCGCATCTACGACTACTACCTGGGCGGTTCGCACAACTTCGAGGTCGACCGGGAAGCGGCCCGCAAGGCCATGGAGTTCATGCCGGGACTGCCCAAGATCATGCAGGCCAACCGGGCGTTCATGCGCCGCGCCGTGCGGTACGCGGTCGACGAGGGCATCACCCAGTTCCTGGACATCGGCTCGGGCATCCCCACCTTCGGCAACGTCCACGAGGTGGCCCAGGCCGCCCGTCCCGGCGCGCGCGTCGTCTACGTCGACCACGACCCGGTGGCCGTCGCGCACAGCCAGGCGGTACTGGAGGGCAACGAGGACGCGGACGTCGTCGCGGCCGACCTCCGCAAGCCCCGGCGACATCCTCGACGAGCCCCGAGGACGCAGCCGTCTGATCGACCTGAACCGGCCGGTCGCGCTGCTCCTCGTCGCCGTACTCCACTTCGTGGAGGACGCGGACGACCCGTACCGAGCGGTGGCCGAGCTGCGCGACGCACTCGCGCCCGGCAGCCTGCTGGTGCTCACCCACGCCTCGTACGACGGGATCCCGCTGCCGCCCGAGCGGGCCAGGGGCACGGTCGACGTGTACAAGGACATCCGCAATCCGCTGATCATGCGCTCGCGCGACGAGATCGCGCGGTTCTTCGAGGGGTACGACATGGTGGAACCCGGACTGGTGCCGATGCCGAAGTGGCGGCCCGACACGGCACCCGAGGACGAGGACCCGTATGCCTTCTCCGGATTCGCCGGCGTGGGGCGTAAGGCGTGGCGCGTACGGCCGTAGGGCACACGGCCGTGGGGAGTACGGCGTGAGCGCGGAGCCGGACGGGCCGGAGGACAGACTGCGCCGGTTCGCGACGATCTGGAGCCGGGCGGTCTTCCCGGTGACCTCCACCTCGCTGACCCGGCCGGAGCTCGAGGAGCAACTCCTGCCGCTGGCCAGACGGTTGAGCGAGGCACTGCGGGCCAGGGCCTTCGACGCCGCAGGAGGGCAGGGCGGTCGGCGCCGCGCTCGTCGGCGCGCACTGCACCGACCCGGAGGCGCTCAGCCGCTCGCTCGACTGCGTGGACGCCTACTCTGGTGCTCTACTGCGGCGAGGACGGCCCTCAGGCGGACCTGCGTGCCCGCTCGTCGCGGCTGCAGCACGCCATCGCCGCCGGCTTCGCCCAGGCGCTGCGCGAGCGGACGCTGGCCGAGCAGGAGGCCCTCGCCGCGGGCCGCGCTGACGGCCCAGGGCGCGGTGGCCCAGGCGCTGCACGCGAGCGAGACCCGCTTCCGCGCCGTGTTCGAGGGCGCCGCCATCGGCATCGGCATCGCCGACCTCGACGGCAACATCCTGCGAGGTCAACGGCGCGCTGCCGCGGATGTTCGGCGGCTCCGAGCAGGCGATGCGCGCGGCGCAACGTCAACGAGTGGGCGCACCCCGAGGACGCGCCCGCACGTCTGGCGGCTGTACGAGGAGCTGGTTCGCGGCGAGCGCGAGCACTACCGCGTCGAGAAGCCGTTCCACCGCCCCGACGGCACGGTGCTGTGGACCAACCTCACGGTCTCCCTGCTGCGGGACGCCGACGGCGACCCCCGCTACCAGCTGGCCCTGATGGAGGACACCACCGAGCGCCGCCTGCTCAACCTGCGGCTGCGCTACGAGGCCACGCACGACGCGCTCACCGGACTGCCCAACCGCACCCTGTTCTCCGAGCGGCTGGAGCAGGCGCTCGTCGGCGGGCGAGCGGCGCCGGCGGTTCGGGCTGTGCTATCTCGACCTCGACGGCTTCAAGGCCGTCAACGACAGCCTCGGGCACGCGGCCGGCGACCGGCTGCTCGTCGAGGTCGCCGACCGGCTGCAGTCCTGCGCCACCGCGCCCGGCGAGCTGGTCGCCCGGCTCGGCGGCGACGAGTTCGTGGCGCTGACCACCGGGCCCGACACCCAGCACGAGGTCGACGAACTCGCCGACCGCATCCTGGACGCGCTCGCCACCCCGGTCCAGCGTCGACGGCCGCGAGCTGTCTCGTACGCGGCAGCATCGGCATCGTCGAGGGCCCGGCGGGCGAGCGCGGCCCGGCGGAGGTGCTGCGCAGCGCCGACATCACCATGTACCGGGCGAAGTCGGCGGGCGGCAACCGCTACGAGCTGGCCGACCCCGAGGCCGACGCCCGCGCCATCACCCGGCACGGGCTCACCACGGCCCTGCCCGCGGCGCTGGAGCGGGGCGAGTTCTTCATCGAGTACCAGCCGCTGGTCCACCTCGGCGACGGCAGCGTGCGCGGCGCGGAGGCGCTGGTGCGCTGGCTGCACCCGCAGCACGGCGTGCTCGGCCCGGACCGTTTCATCCCGCTCGCCGAACACACCGGTCTCATCGTGCCGTTGGGCCGCTGGGTGCTTGAGGAGTCGGTCCGCCAGGCCCGCGCGTGGCAGGAACGTCACCTCGCCAAGGTGGGCACAGGGCCGCTGCGCGTCAACGTCAACCTCTCGCCCCGCCAGCTCCCCCACCCGGGCCTGGTCCAGGACACGGTCGGCATCCTGGAGCGCGCGGGCCTCGCACCGGACGCCCTCTGCCTGGAGGTGACCGGAGTCGGCGCTGATCGGCGCCGACGACGGACGTGCTCAAGCCGCTGCGCCAGCTGGCCGAGATGGGCGTCGACATCGCCCTGGACGACTTCGGCACGGGCTACTCCAACCTCGCCAACCTGCGCCGCCTCCCGGTGAGCATCCTCAAGCTGGACCGTTCCTTCACCCAGGGCATGCAGCAGTTCCCGGCGGACCCGGTCGACCTCAAGCTCGTCGAGGGGATCGTCTCGCTGGCCCACAGCCTCGACCTCGCGGTCACCGTCGAGGGCGTGGAAACGGGCGCCCAGGCGGAGCAGTTGCGCGATCCTCGGCTGCGACACGGCCCAGGGCTGGTACTACGCGAGGCCGGGCCCACCGGACCGGCTGCACGAGCTGGCGTTGGTGGACGCGACGGGCTGAGGGCACCCCCCACCGAAAAGGTCTCCTCGGAACACCGAAAAGGCCTCCTCGGAGGAGGGAACGCCTCGCCTCGGAGGAGGGAACACCTCACCGCGCCATGCTCAGCGACAGCGCGAACCTCTCCTCCCGGTCCGTCCACCAGTGCGTCAACTCAAGGCCCACAGCTGCCAGTTCACCGCGCACGCCGTCCTCGCGGAACTTCGCCGACACCTCGGTCCGCAGCTCCTCCCCCTCGGCGAAGCCGACGGCGAGATCGAGCGCCGGGATCTTCACGGTCTGCGCCGTTCGCGCCCGCAGCCGCATCTCGATCCACTCGTGCTCCGGGTCCCACAGGGCGACGTGGTCGAAGGCGTCGAGGTCGAAGTCGGCGCCGAGCTCGCGGTTCGACGACGGTCAGCACGTTCTTGTTGAACGCGGCCGTCACCCCGGCCGCGTCGTCGTACGCCGCGACGAGCACCGCCGCGTCCTTGACCAGGTCCGTGCCGAGCAGCAGCGCGTCACCGGGCGACAGCAGGGCGCGTACGCAGGCCAGGAACCCGGCGCGTTCGACGGGCAGCAGATTGCCGATCGTGCCGCCCAGGAACGCCACGAGCCGCGGTCCGGGCGTCCGGGGCAGGGCGAGCTCGCCGGTGAAGTCGGCGATCAGGGCGTGCACGCCGAGCCCCGGCCGCTCGGCGACCAGCGCCTCGCCCGCCTGCCGCAGCGCGCTCTCGCTGACGTCGACCGGCACGTAGGTGTGCAGGCCGGGCAGCGCGTCGAGGAGGTGCCGGGTCTTGCTCGGAGGAGCCGGAGCCCAGCTCCACCAGGGTGCGGGCGCCCGTCGCGGCGGCGATCTCGGGGGCGCGGGCGAGCGAGGATCTCGCGCTCGGCGCGCGTCGGGTAGTACTCGGGCAGTTCGGTGATCTTCTCGAAGAGCTCGCTGCCCACGGGCGTCGTAGAACCACTTCGGCGGAAGCGCCTTGGGCGTGCGGGTCAGGCCGTGCAGGACGTCGGCGCGCAGGGCCGCGTCCGTGGCGTCCTCGGGCAGGGTGCGGGTCAGCCGGAACGGGCTCACGCGAGGGGCTCCTTGGGTGGTGCGGATGCCATGTCGTCGGAGTCGTCGGGGTCGGAGTCGGGGTCGGAGTGGGTCGGAGTCGTCGGATGCCGTGTTGTCGGCGTATGCCTGGGGTCGGTTGCCGTGTCGTCGAGGTCCTGAGCGGGGTTCGGCTTCCCGGTCGGCGTGCTGGGCCGTCTGGGTCGTGAGTGGCAGGAGTCGTGGGACGCCGTGTATCGGCGGGTGCCTTGGGGGAGTCGGTTGGCCAGGTCGCGTCGGTTGCCTCCGGGGTATCGGTTGGCGTGTCGTCGAGGTCCTTGAGCGGGGTGAGGAGCACGTCCGTCGGCTCGCCGTGAGCAGTGTGCGGTCGGGGACTTCCCGCCAGTGCGGGTCGTCGTCGTACGGTTCGGAGGCCACGACCGTGCGGCGGCCGGGCCCGGACAGGTACCAGAGGGTGTCGCCCCAGGCCGTCGCGGCGATCGTCTCGCCGTTGGTGAGCAGCAGGTTGAGCCGGGAACCGGGCGCTGCCCGGGCGACCCGCAGGACCGCGTCGGCCAGCGCCTGACCCTCCTCGCCACCGCCGCGCAGCCGGTGCAGCACCAGCGCCCACACGAACGCGGAGTCGGAGCGGGCCTCAAGCGACAGCAGGTCCACCGCGGGCAGGGCCGGTACGAGGGGAGCCAGGGAGCGCGGCCATCCGGCGACGGCACCGTTGTGGCTGAACAGCCAGGTGCCCGCGGTGAACGGCGCCGCGGCGGCCTCCCCGTCCGCCACCGCCACGGTCGCGTTCCGCACGGCGGCCAGCAGCCCGGTGGTCCGTACGACCCGGGCCAGGTCGGCGAACGACCGGTCGCCCCAGATCGGCCCGGCCCGCCGGTAGCGCGCCGGTACCGGATCGCCCTCGGCGTACCAACCGACCCCGAAACCATCGGCGTTGACGGTCCCGTGCCGCTGCCGCCGGGGTGCCCACGACTGCCGGTACAGGCTGTGCGGCGGGTCCAGGAGAAGCTGGCCGAGCCGCTCCTCGGGCCCCAGGAACGCCAGATGACGGCACATCAGGCACGCCCCCGGATCCCCGGCCCCGGGATCACCGGTGAGGGCGAGGCGTCCCGCGCCGTGCGGAACCCGGAGAAGATCTGCCGCCGGACCGGGTGGTCCCAGTTGCGGAACGTCCCCCGGCACGCCACCGGGTCCACGGCGAACGAACCGCCGCGCAGCACCTTGTACTCCGGGCCGAAGAACACCTCCGAGTACTCCTTGTACGGGAACGCCGTGAACCCCGGATACGGCAGGAAGTCGCTCGCCGTCCACTCCCACACCTCACCGATCAACTGCCCTGCGCCGAGCGGGGAGCGGCCCGCGGGGTAACTGCCCACCGGCGCCGGACGCAGATGGCGCTGACCGAGGTTGGCGTGCTCGGGCGCCGGGTCGGCGTCGCCCCACGGGTAGCGCATCGAGCGGCCGGTGGCCGGGTCGTACCGGGCCGCCTTCTCCCACTCGGCCTCCGTGGGCAGCCGGCGCCCCGCCCAGCGCGCGTACGCGTCAGCCTCGTACCAGCACACGTGCAGTACGGGCTCGTCCTGCGGTACCACCTCGGTGACGCCGAAGCGCCGGCGCAGCCACTGCCCGCCGTCACGGCGCCAGAACAGGGGCGCCGCGATGCCGTGCGCCCTGATGTGCGCCCAGCCCTGTGGCGTCCACCAGCGCGCGTCGCCGTAGCCGCCGTCCTCGATGAACGCCTGGTAGGCGCCGTTCGTCACCGGCGCGCGTGTCGATGTGGAAGGGCGGGACGAGACGCCGGTGCGCGGGCCGCTCGTTGTCCAGCGCCCACGGCTCGGTGGAGGTGCCCATCGTGAACGGGCCCGCCCGGTACGAGGACTTCGGCGGGGTCCGGTCGAGGATTTCGCGCGGGCCGGCGGACGGCTGCGGGCGCGGTGCCGTCAGGGCCGCGGGCCCCTTGCGCAGCTGATGGGTGATCAGCATCGTCTCGTCGTGCTGCTGTTCGTGCTGGGCGATCATCCCGAAGGCGAAGCCCGCCTCCGTGAGCCGGGTGCCCTGGAACGCGGTGCTCTCCAGCACGTCCAGCGCCCGGCTCGCGCACCTCGCCCGCGTACCGGCGGGCCTCGGCGGGCGGCAGCAGCGGCAGCGAGGGCCGCTCGGCGCGAGGGTGCTCGAACGCGTCGTACAGCCCGTCGATCTCGGGCCGCATCGCCTCACGCCCGGCGACGTTCCGCAGCAGCCACAGCTCCTCCTGGTTGCCGATGTGGGCGAGGTCCCACACCAGCGGGGACATCAACGGCGAGTGCTGAGCGGTGAGTTCGCAGTCCTCGACACAGGAGGTGAGCAGCGCGGTGCGGGCGCGAGCCGTGATCAGCGCTTCCCGCGCGCGGTCACGGAGTGTCTCCGGATCGGCCGGACTGGTTGGACTTGTCGGGCCGGTCGGGCCGGTCGGGCCGGTCGGGCCGGTCGGGCCGGTCGGGCCGGTCGGGTCAGTGGTCTCGGGGTCGGGCATGCGCGGAGGTGTCCTTCCCGTGGAGCGCGCTGAGCAGATCGTCGGCGGGGCAGCGGCCCCGGGCCACATAGCGGTCCGTGAACCCGGCGACAGCGGCGCGTACGTCGGCGGTGGCGCCCAGCCGGGGCAGCGCCTCGGCGGCCGCCCTGAAGCAGACGAGCGCCGCCTCGTGCAGTTCGGGGTCGGCCAGGCCAGACCGGGCGGCCGCGCGCCACAGCGGATTACGCGGGGCGGGAAGCGAACCCGCCCGTTCTGCAAGGGACTTGACGACCCGGTAGGCGATCTCCGTCGCCTCCGGGTCCTCGAACAGGGCGGCCGTCACCGCGAGCGGCACGATCCACCCGTCCTCGCCGGGCTGGGCGTCGATCATGCGCAGTTCGAGATGGCCGCGGGGCCGTACGGGCGGGAAGAGAGTGGTCAGGTGGTAGTCGAGATCGGCACGGGTGGGCGGCTTTCGCGACCGGGTCCAGTCCCGGAAGCTCAGGTCCTCAGGGACCCCCCAGGGGCCTTCGCCGTCCCGTACGCACATCACCGGCGCGTCCAGCACATGCCGGGCCCAGGCCGCCCGCGGATCGCCGTCGAGCGGGGGAGCACAGGTCCGGCCGGGGTCCATCGCCGCCCACAGGGACTGCCGGGTGGAACGCCAGCCGGTGGCACGGCCGCGGGCCATCGGGGAGTGCGCGAACGCGGCCAGCAGCACCGCGCCCAGCTGGTGCGCCAGCCACCAGCGCCGCCCGAAGCCCAGCGGGCCCGGCTCCTCGTACCCGGCGTCCAGGCACACCTGGACCGACGCGGAGGAGCACATCATGGCCCGGCCCTCGGGACCGGCGCGGTCGAGGTACCGCTCCATCGCGTCGTAGCGGGGCTCGTGGAGGTAGCGGCGGGGAGGGTTCCAGGGATCGTGACCGACGCCGCTGAGGGCGAGATTCGCCTCGCGCAGTACGGCGCGGACGGCGTCCAGGTCGGTGGAGACGGACTCGACGCACTCCCTCAGGGAGGCGGCGGGCGCCGAACTGAGCTCCAGCTGGCCGCCCGGTTCGACGGTGAGCGCCGAATCGAGGGGAAGGGCCCGCAGTGCGGCGTACGCCGCTTCGAGACGTTCGGGTGATGCCGGGAGCCACGGTCGGTGCGGCTCGTGGACGAGCCATTCCAGTTCGACACCGAGAGTGCGGGGTGGGCCGGTCTTGAAGCAGATGCCGTGGACCAGTGCCTCCGCCCCGGCCTCTGTGACCGCCTCAGCCTCGGTGACGGCGGAGCGTTGTTCCGTACAGTCACTACAGTCACTCACCGATTCGGACATGTCGGGGTCCTCCTGAGATTCCACCATGCTGCCGATCCGGTACCTGGGGGTCCCCCCTGCTCGAACGAAGCTGAGAGCTTGGGGGAGGGCCGGACCGGCAACGCTCGTCTCACCCAAGAGCCTCGTGCCGTTTCGCACAAGAGTGTACTTCCTGCCTATGTGTCTCTCGTGTCTGTTGGTGGCTCTCGGTGGCTCTCGTGTGTCTGTTGGCGCCTGCCGGTGTCGAGAACCTCTGTTTCCGCGGCGGGGCGCCCGGCCCCCCCCTATCCACCACGGCTTCTGCGAAGATGCCGGGGTGGCGCAGATACCTAATCAACCCGCTCCTCCGTCGCGCGCGCAACGATCCGTGCCGACGAGTGCCGATGTGGCACGCCTTGCGGGTGTCTCACGAGCGACCGTCAGTTATGTCCTGAACAACACCAGAGCCGTCCGGATCAGCGAGCCCACGCGCCGCCGCGTCCACGAGGCCGCCAAGGAACTCGGATACGTGCCGCACGCGGCAGCCCGAAGCCTGCGCGCCGGACACAGCCGCATGGTTCTGATGCCCGCCCCGTACAGCGCGGCGAACTCGCTCTACAGCGGATTCATCAACGAGATCCAGTGGGCGCTCAGGAGCCTCGACTACACCGTCGTCCAGTACGGCAGCGTCTGCCTCCACGGCGACGAGGCCGCCCGCGCCTGGGCCGAACTGCGCCCGGTCGCCGTGATCGTGCCCGGCGCCGGACTCGGCCCGAAGGGCGTCGCCGTCCTCAAGCGTTCCGGTGCCCGAGCCGTCGTCACCATGGGCCCCGAGCCCGTCGAGGGCGCCTACGGGATGCTCCTCGACCACGGCGAGGTCGGGCGCCTCGCGGGGGCCCACCTCCTGGCCCGTGGACACCGCGGCATCGGTGTCGTGGTGCCCGAGGAACGCGGCCTGAGCATGTACTCCAGACCCCGGCTCGACGGCGTCCAGCGGGCGGCCTGCGGCACCGGGGCCACGGTGACCGAACTGCCGCTCGCCTACGAGGAGAAGGCCGCGGCCGAGCTCGCCGCGCGCTGGCGCTCCCTCGGCCTGGACGCCGTGTTCGCGTACGACGACGAGTACGCCATGCTGCTGATGCGCGCCCTCCAGGACGAGGGCATCGGCATCCCCGAGGAGACGGCCGTGATCGGCGCCGACAACCTCATGCTCGGCCGGTTAACCCGCCCCCGCCTCAGCAGCGTCCACCTGGAACTGCCGGCCGGACGCGAACTCGCGGAACTGGTCGACCAGGTGGTCCGCGAGCCCGGGAGCGTCCCCGAGACGAACCAGATGCTCGGCCTCCAGGTGGTGCACCGGGAATCGAGCTGAACGGCGCACGCCGCCCAACGGCTGGAGGGGGGACCGGCCAGAAGGAGGACAGGGAACCAACTCGTGGGCGGCCGCTCGGAGTTGCTCCTGGGTTGCCTCTGGGTTGCCTCTGGCGCCGAGCCCGGATCCGGTGGGGGAGAGGAGCGGGGCCTACGGGGCCTGACCGTCTCCCTCGGCCTTGGCCTCCTGCCCGGTCTCGGCCTCTTGCCCGGCTTTGGCCTCTTGCCCGGTCTCGGCCTCTTGCTCGGCGATCGCCTTGCGGACCTCGTCCATGTCCAGCTTCCGGGCCTGCCCGATGACGTCCGCCAGCGCGGCCTCGGGCAGGGCGCCCGGCTGCGCGAACACGGCGACCTGATCACGGACGATCATCAGCGTCGGGATCGACTGGATACCGAAGGTCTGGGCCAGTTCCGGCTGCGCCTCGGTGTCCACCTTGCCGAACACCAGGTCCGGGTTGTCCTCGGCCGCCTTCTCATAGACCGGGGCGAACTGACGGCACGGACCGCACCAGGACGCCCAGAAGTCGATCAGGACGAAGTCGTTGTCCGTGACCGTCTGGTCGAAGTTCTCCTTGGTGAGCTCCACGGTGCTGCTCATGGCGTACATCCCTTTCCTGGGGTCGTGCCCTGGGGTCGTGTCCCGGGTCGTGGCTCGGGGCAAGCCAGTGTCCACAACCTCGCCCTGTGGCGACGTATTCCGCGCGCTTACCCGTGTGGCCACGCCGCACACCACCTACCGGACCGACCTCATGACGGATACGGAATTCGCGCTTGTCCAGGGCCGTCAAGTGCAGATCATGATCTTTCCTTGCGTTTCGCGGCCTTCGCCGCCCGGTGTGCCCTCACCAGGCGCGCCCCCGGCAGGCATGGTTCCGCGCCCGCTCCCTTGCCCGCTCCCTTGCAGCGGGGGCATCCTGCGCTGTGGGTGAGCAGCGCGCCGTACGTGGTCCAGTAGCGTTCTTCGGCCGCGGTGCGGGGCTGTGGGTTCACCGGGCGTGCTCCAGGACGAGGCGGCGCAGCGTCCGGGCGGTGTCGCACGGGGGTGCGTCGTCGGCGAACGCGTGGTCGACGCACGACTCGCACATGCCGGAATGCCGCTCCGCGGCCTCCTGGACCTGGGTGCTCATACAGGTGCGGCAGCCGCGCGGGAAGAGGGTGTGGTACAAGTCGAGACGCCGTACGCGGCGTGGGGTGAGGTCGACGGCGGTCGCGGTGGCGAGGGTGACGCCGCACCACACACAGGCTGTGCCGCGTACTTGCTGTGCGGACAGGTTCTTGAGGTCCGGCACGGGCAGATGCCGGGTGGCTTCGCTGGCTGACTCCTGCTGGCGCTGCGGGGTCTGGGTCATGGCTGGTCCGCCAGAGGGGTGAGCTCGTGGTGGCGGCGGATCCGCACGTTGCAGTCCGAGACACGCGACATGTCCCCGGCCTTACGGGCCTCGGTGCGCTGCCGGGCCAGGGTGGCGCATGCCGTGCAGTCGGCCGGCGGCTCGGGCTCTTCGGGCGGGAGCCCGAGATCCAGGGGCGGGTCCATCGTCGTCTTGGGGCTGGTCATTTCCCACGCCTCCACGGTCTCGGTGATCTGTCTCACGTACGGGACCGTAGGACGTGGTACACCAGGGGAGGGCACACAAAGCGTGTGCCTTGCACTGGGAGCACACATGGACACGGGAATCGGCCGCCGTATCGCCTACTGGCGCGACTGTCCTGTCTCTGCGATGTGTAGGCAGTCCCGTTCTTCTGTAGGCATGTGCGACCGAGTACCGGTCATGTATAGGCAAGTTCTGGAGTGTTCCGGTCTTGTGTAGGTACGGCGATCACCCCGCTTCTACGGTCGAAGTAGCTGGTCGGCGTCGTAGCGGAGGCCCGGGATGGATGTGGGCTCAACCCGTGCTACGTGCAGAGTTCTGGCCTTTGGCACGCCCTACTCCGGCACGGATACTTGCTTGGCGATCGCACCCACCGGCTCGCCCGCCTTCGGCCACGCTCTTCCCGCACCGTTCGGCCCTGGGACTCCGAGCGCTACGCGGTGGTCTATCCGGAGATCGTTAAGACCATGGTGCTCTACGCCGCTCCCCAGTGGCGCGGTCTGGCCATGTCCAGCAACGAGGAAGGTTTCCGTGCCTTCCACGCTGAGTTCAGACGTCGACTTCCCATCGAAAGCCCTCTGCGCACGACAGCCAAACCCTGGTTCATCCACCAGCTCCGCATGATCGCGTACACCATCCAGGACGCCGTGGACCAGGACAGCGACCTGGATCAACAGGGGGCATCGCCGAGGTAAGCCCAAAAGGGGCCACGGGATGATCTTGGAGCCCTGAGATCACAGCCCGTCACCCGTTCATCCCGGCTTCGTTGGTGTGATGTTGGGCTTGTCGTCTGGGGCCGAGGCGGGATTGTGACCTCGATCGAGCGGACCGCGTATCCGCGGTTCAAGCGGCTGATCACCGCGCATGAGCTGCATCTGTTCTTCGCGCCGAACCGGGATGAAGCTCGAGTGGGCGTCCGGTGCCACGGACTGCGATGAGCATCTGCTGGCGCTGCTGCTGATGCTGAAGTCGTACCAGCGCATGGGGTGTTTCCCGAAGCTGGAGGACGTCCCGGAGATGGTGGTGGACTTCGTACGGCGGGCGGTGGAGCTGCCGGAG
Organism: uncultured Actinomycetota bacterium; assembly: GCA_963711935.1. Lineage (GTDB taxonomy): Bacteria > Actinomycetota > Actinomycetes > Streptomycetales > Streptomycetaceae > Streptomyces. The sequence goes on along the minus strand of CAVQGD010000027.1, from coordinate 418,740 downwards.
GGCACGCTGCCGCTGTACCGGGCGGTGAAGACCGCCAAGAACCACCGGGGCCTGGTGCGGCAGCGGGTGGGCGTGGTCTACGACCAGGCCGAGGCCCGCCGGATCGCCGAGGCGTCAATCCGCAAGGAAGCCGCCGCGAAGAACCGCCCGGCGGACCTGATCAACATCGCGCTGGAGAGGGTCGTGGGAGCCGGGCTGGAGCTGCCGGCGTTCTCCACCCTCGACGCGATGGCCTCGACGGTCCGCAAAGAGGTGAACGCATCAATCAGCGCGGGCATCCACGACCGGATGAGCGCGGTCGAACGGGCGGGTCTGCTGCGGCTGCTGGAGGAACGTGAGGCTGACGGCACCACGCAGTACAACCGGCTGAAGAAGTCGGCGCAGAGCCCGACCTGGTCGCACTTCAAGCGGCTGATCGCCCATCTGGACTGGGTGGACGCCCTGGGCGACACCGGCGCGTGGATGGACGGCGTCGCCTCCCGCAAGGTCACCGACTTCGCCGGGGAGGCGGACGCGACGGACGCCTCCGAACTCAAGGCGTACGTGCCCGTCAAGCGGGTCGCGCTGATGGCGTGCCTGGCGCACAAGGCGACGGATGCGGGTCCGCGACGAGCTGGCGACTGATGTTCTGCAAGCGCATGGCGCACGAAGATCAAGAAGGCGAAGGAGGAGCTGGAGGAGATCCGGCTCGCCGAGCGGGAGATCGATCGAGGCCCTGATCGGGAACTACCGCACCGTGCTCAAGGACATCGACGACGGCGGCCCGGCCCAGGAGGCGCTGGCGAAGGCCGCGGCGATGACCGCCGAGGCCGTGGCCAGGCACTGGAAGGGCTGGACGAAGCAGGCGTCGGCGGAGGAGGTCGCCCGGCGCCTGGACGGCGAGGTCTCCCCGGCCGTCCTCGCCCTGGTGAAGGCCCAGCTGGTGCAGGCCGGCGGGCTCGGCACGGTCACGAAGGCCGTGGAGAGCTTCGGCGGGTTCGCCAAGCAGTACGAGCAGATCGAGAAGGTCTCCGCCCACCACGGCAACTTCTGGGAGGTGCTGCTGTACGGGCAGATCGGCCGGGACCGGGCGCTGATGTTCGACCTGGCCGAGAAGCTGGAGTTCACCGCGACCTCGGAGGACGGCCGGGTGCTGGACGCGCTCGCGCACGCGCAGCGGCACGAGGCCGCCCGCGGCGAGTACATCAGCGCGATCGGCGAGGACGGCAGGCGCATCGACATCTCCTTCGCCACGCAGAACTGGCAGAAGGCCGTGGTCGACCGGACGCGGCCGGGGCAGTTCGTCCGCAGGCACTTCGAGGCGATGGTCTTCACCTGCCTCGCCGAGGAACTGCGCACCGGCGACGTCGCGGTGGTCGGCTCGGAGGAGTACGCCGACTGGTCCGAGCAGCTGCTCGCCGTGGGAGGACGTCGAGGAGAAGCTGGCCGCCTACCTGGTGGAGGTCGGCCTGGCCGAGGACGAGGGCGAGGCCGCCGAGTTCGACGCCGCGTCCTTCCGCCGGCAGCTGGAGGACAAGCTGCGGGCGCCGCCGCGGCGGCGGACGCCGGGTACCCGGACAACGAGGGCCTGGTCATCGACCCGGAGACCGGCATCCCCTCGCTCAAGCAGCACCGCTCGGAGGGGCAGCGGCCCGTCGGCGAAGCGGCTGGAGCAGGAGATCAAGGCGCGGATGCCGGAGCGCACACTGATCGGGATCTGGCCCGGACCGCGTACTGGGTGGAGTGGTGGCGCCGCTTCGGCCCGCCCTCGGGCAACGACCCGAAACTTGACGACCCCTTCGGCCGGTACGTGATCACCACCTTCGTCAAGGGCACCAACATGGGCCCGTACGAGGCCGCCCGGCATATCCCCGGCGTGAGCGGGCACGAGCTGGCGTACACCGCGAACCGGCACTTCTCCCTCGTGCTGCTCAACGAGGCCATCGCCGACCTGGTCAACGCGCACGCCCGCCTGGACATCTCGCAGGCGTGGGGCGACGGCACCGCCGTGGCCGCCGACGGCACCCACATGGACACCTACCTCGACAACCTGCTCGCCGAGACGTCCGTCCGGTACGGCAAGCCCGGAGGCATCGCTTACCACCACATCTCGGACACCTACATCGCGCTGTTCACGCACTTCATCCCGTGCGGGGTGTGGGAGGCCGTCTACATCATCGAGGGCCTGCTCAAGAACTCCTCCGAGGTCAAACCGACCACCGTGCACGCGGACACCCAGGGCCAGTCCTTGCCTGTCTTCACCTTGGCGCACCTGCTGGGCTTCGACCTGATGCCCAGGATCCGGAACTGGAAGGGCCTGACCTTCTACCGCCCCAGCAAGCAGACCGAATACGTGCACATCGACGCCCTGTTCGGCGAGCCGGGCAAGAACGTCATCGACTTCGACCTGATCGAGTCCCAGTTCCGGCACCTGATGCGGGTGGCCGTCTCCGTACGCGAAGGCGCCATCTCCTCGACCACGCTGCTCAAGCGGCTGCGGTCCGGGTCGCACAAGAACGCCACGTACGTCGCCTTCCGCGAGGTCGGCCGCGTGATCCGCACCGTGCAGCTGCTCCGGTACCTGACGGACGCACCGCTGCGCCGACGGGTGACCGCGGCGACGAACAAGGTCGAGTCGTTCAACCGGTTCTCCCAGTGGGTCGGCTTCGGCAACCAGGGCGTCATCGCCGACAACGACCCCGTCGAGCAGGAGAAGGCGATGAAATTCAACTCTCTGCTCACCAACGGTGATCTTCCATAACGCCCTGGACATCGCCGAGATCGTGCGGCAACTGCTAGAAGAGGGCTGGGAGATCGATCCCGAGGACCTGGCCCACATCTCGCCCTACCTGACCGAGCACATCAAACGGTTCGGCGAGTACTCCACGCACGAACTCGGCATCGAACCCGAGGCGTACGACCCGAAACTCGACGTCGACTTCACCGCGCTGCGCGAGCAGGATCTGACCACCGCCGGCCTCGGCCAGGCCGCCTGACATACCGAAGGACTCCGCCATGCCCGCCCCCGTACACACGGGCCGCTGCCTCTACCGCGCCGAGCGGGCCTACGTCGATGACAACGGCGTCGGGCACGAGGTCCTGCACCTGTACGCCACCGGCCACACCACTACCGGCACGCCCATGGACGAGTGGGACTGGCCCAAGGGCCTCGACCTGTGGCACCTGGTGTTCGACTTCGACGAGGACGGCCACGCCATCGCCGACCCGGCCCCGTTCGACGAGCAGTGGACCAGCCCACCGGAACGGTGGAACCCCTCACTGTTCTGGCTAGGCACACCGTCCCCGGTGATCACGCTCCGGGAGGGCCAGCCCCCGCCGACGGCCGGTCTGATGAGGCAGCAAGAACTCCACGTCGCGTGTGAAAGCCGATGCACGGCCGCAGGCGCTGAGTTTCGGAACGCCCTCACCGAGTTCCGCGCGGAACGCCACCGTCATCATGCCGCCCTGGCCCAGATCAAGGAGGCCCAGACCCGCAGGTCCGCGTTGCTGGTCCAGATCGACCAGGCCGGAGCGGAGATCGGAGACCTCCTCGCCGAGGACCTCCGCAGGGACCTTGGCGAGGACGGACAGAGATAGCCGCAGGCCCGTACAGCCGAAGACGGTCCGGCCGGGAAGTGGACGTCAGCGCCAGGTGGTGGCCGACTGCTGGCCGTCAAGGTCGAGGCGCAGGCCAGTCTTCGCATATGCGGCCTCGACGTCCTCGGGGTTCCCGGCGAACTGGTACTTCTCCCAGGCGGACTGGCGGGTGACGCCGAGCGCGTCGGCGACCTTCTGCCAGGGCTCCTTCCGGTGCCGGGCGCGAGCCACAGCGATCACCCGCAGCGGCTCGGTTCGCCCCTCCAGTTCGCGCAGTGCGGCCAGCGCGGCGCGCGGGTGCTCCTGGGCCAGCGCGTGCAGCCGGGCGAACAGGTCATCCAGGTCGTCGGCGACGTCCACCGGGTACGTCGCCTCGGTCTCCGCCGCGATGTGCTCTTCCCAGTCGGCCTTCACTGCGGCCGCGGTTGCCGCCGGGCTGTCGCCGACCGGCTGGGAGGGGCCGTGCCAGGTGCACTGGCACTCGGCGCGCAACACGGTCGGCGCCCCGGGGTGCAGGTCGAAGGTGACGAGGCCGGTGTCCTGCCAGGAGTCCTCCTCCTGCCAGGCGTGTCCGTTCCAGATCCGGCGGTCCGGCGCCCCGGAGGCATTCAGGGCGCGGGCCAGTCCGTAGTGCTCGCGGCGCCCGTCGCGGTCGTCGTTCCACATGTCGGTTCCCTTCTCCGAATCACGGCAGGATGTCAGGCTACCCTGACAAGCTTCCGGCGTCAGGGTGGCCTGACAGATCGGCCGAAGGTCTTCACCTGAGGCCCCGCCAGGGGCTCCGCCGCAGTAAATGCCGGATTTACTGCGGCAGAGGCCCTACGGTGATCTTCGCGACCTGCGGCGGACTCTCCGGCCGCCGCAGGCGAGGTGTACGCATTTACTGCGACAGCGCCGGAAGGGCGGGACACACGTGACGATCGAACCGGTGACCGAACTCGGGAGCGGGGGCGCGTTGCTTGTGCCTCGCGCCCGGGTGGTGCCCCTGTCTGCCCCGCCCGCGTCGTACACCGCGGCGGTCGAGCGGTACCTCACCGGCGCGGGCATCGCGAAGTCCTCTGCGCGGGTCTACCGGATCTCGCTGACGACGTGGGGGTGGATGCTCGCTGGGGAACCGGCGCCGACCGGCCCGGCCCGCCGCGGCGCGAAGCCGCCCGTCTTCCCCGTCACCGCGATCGACGATCCCGCGCTGCCGGAGGTCCTGGCCGAACTGGCGGCGGCACGGGCGGATGAGATGGACGCCGACACCGTCAACCGGGAGCTGTCCATCGCGCGCAAGGCGATCGGCTGGTGGCAGCGCCAGGGCTGGATCGTCGGAGACCCGACGATCGGCATCGAGCGGCGGCCGGCACCGCCGGACCGCACCAAGGCGCTCGCGGAGAACCAGATCGCCGCCCTGTGGCGGCTGGACGTCGCCCTGCGGGAGAAGACGTTCTGGAAGATGCTCTACGAGTCCGCGGCCCGCGCCGATGAGGTGCTGTGCCTGAACGTGGAGGACCTGTACCCGCAGGACAAGCGCGGCAGGATCACCGCCAAGGGCGGGGCGACCGAGTGGATTCACTGGCAGTCCGGCACCGCCCAGCTCCTGCCCCGACTGATCGCCCGCCGTACCCGCGGCCCGCTGTTCCTCACCGACCGCAAGGCCCCGGCCGGAACACCCACGCTCGACGTGTGCCCCGAGACCGGCCGGGCCCGGCTCTCCTACCGCCGGGCCGAAGAGATCTTCGAGGAGAACACCCGGCTGCTGGCCAACCCGCTCGCCTCGCCCGAGGACATCGAGGACTTGGACGGCTTCACGCTCCACCGGCTGCGGCACTCCGCGCTCACGCACGACGCGGAGGGCGGCACCTCCACCCCGATGCTGCTGGCCCGCTCCCGCCACGCATCCGTCCGCTCCCTGGAGCGGTACGCCCGACCCGGCGTCGACGCGGTCGCCCGGCACGTCGCGGAGCGCGACCCCGCCGCACGTCGCCGGATGTGACACCTCTCGTGTGCGGCTGGTGACGATCCTGCTGGCTTATTGTGCGGTGGCCTCGATGGCGTCCTCCGACTTGCGGGCCAGCAAGTGGGCGTCGAGGAAGCCCCGCTCAGAGGCCGGGTCGTGGAGCAGCCGGGCGAACGTGACGAGCCCGGCCCCGGCCAGCAGCTCGGCGAACCGGTCCGCCGGCCAGCTATAGGCGGGCGTCACCTTGTGGTCGAAGCGGACCGGCTCGGGCCCGTCGGTCGCGAAGAACGAGACCAGGAGCAGGCCCCCTGGTGCCAGGACACGCGCCTGCTCGGCGAGCAGCGCGGGTAGTTCCCCAGGAGGGGTGTGGATCATCGAGTAGTGGGCCAGCACGCCGCCGAGCGCGCCGTCCTCGACCGGCAGGGCCTCCATTCGCGCCTCGTCGAACCGCAGCGCCGGATGGGCCCGCCGGGCGTGGTCGACATGTGCACCGTGTTCAAGGCCGCCGTCCGCGAGGCCCTGCCCCACGAGCTGCTGGTCGTGGACCACTTCCACGTCGTGCAACTGGCCAACCGGGCCGTCACCGAGGTCCGCCGCCGCATGACGATGACTCACCGTGGTCGCCGGGGACGAGCAAGTGATCCGGAATGGCAGCAACGCAACCGGCTGACCAGATCAGCCGCCCGGATGCACGCCAAACACGTCGACCGACTGGCCGACACCCTGGACAACCTGCCCGCCAAGATCGGCGCACCGATCCAGGCCGCCTGGAACGCCAAAGAAGACCTGCTCGACCTCCTCGCGCTCGGCCGCACCCACCCGGACCGGGAAACCGTCGCCCGACTACTGCACCACTTCTACACCCGCTGCGCCGCCTCCGACCTGCTCGAACTGCACCGCCTCGCGACCACGATCGAGACCTGGTGGCCGGAAATCCTCGCGTTCCTGCACACCGGCATCACCAACGCCGGCTCCGAAGGCACCAACCGCGTCATCAAAACCGTCGCCCGTGACGCCTACGGCTTCCGCAACCCCGAAAACCAGCGACTACGCACCCGCACCGCGACCACCCGCCGCCACCGGGGACACCTCAACCCCGCTTAACTTCGAAGAGCCGTCATGCGTCACCGGAGCTTTCCGGACGGACTTGGCCCATACGATGTCGCCCCCACCCTCACGTCCGAGCTCAGTAACTTCAAAGATGAGGCACCAGAACATTGAGAGTGTTGAGAACGAGCGAGGTACCGAGGGCGGGATCATTGTCCATGAACTGGGGGTTCCTGTTACTCCAGGATCCGTCGGGACGTTGCAGTGAGCGCAAGTGGGAAGCCATCTCGTTGGCCCAGGAATGCTCGCGGTCGTCGGCGGTGAGCAGCGTCTTGATCTCCAATTCATGTAGGCATTCCGCCATGAGCCACAGGTATAGGTACAGGCCCGCCTGACTCGGGTCGCCATGTCGGTCGGGAACGATTTCCACCGTATCGCCGCGATCGACGAAATGAAAACCTCTGGAGGACTTTAGTCGGGTCGCGGGCACGCTAGAACCCTGCGTGTCGGGATCATCGGTGACCGTCAGGCCGGGATGCCCCTCAGGCCAGCGCGGTGACTGGTCAAAATCAAAGTTGAGTGCGTCGGCGTATCGCGCGTGTTCGCTGACGGTATAGTATTGACGGAGCCAGTCGAGAGTGATCGTCACCTCCGGTGACGAATGGGATAGTCCCGCCCCGAGATAGATAAACATTCCCTGCAGTGTGACGAGTCCGGTGGATATGATTGGGGTCAGGTTCTGACCCACCGCTTCCCGCGCCTCGGGCTGCCGCCGGAAGCGGTCCAGGGTTAGAAGCATTCCTCCATCGCCGGAAAGGCAGAACCTGTTGTCGGCGAGATACTCCTGGACGTCTGGACGATTGTTGATCAAGGGAGTGTTGTGACAGCAATGGACGTAGTCCACCATCTCCCTCCAGAGGGGGTCGCTGGGTGCGACCTCCGCGTACCGCAGAGCCGCCGCAGCCCACATGGTATCGGTTATCGAGGGCCCACCCATGGTGACTTCTCGGTTCGGGTGGCTAGGGGTACCGAACACCCCTGTTCTCCCCTCGCCGAAACCACCGCGGTGCATTCCCTCCTTCTCCTGGCACCCCCTGAAGTAATCGACCGCCTTGGCGATCTGGGCGGCGTATCGCTCCCTGTCTACGGCGCACAGTAGCCGCGTCCCCATACCGGTGGCCGCAGGATGGTACAGGCGCCGGCTGACTCCCTCACCGAATGCCCCATCCTCCAGCTGCTCGCCCGCCAGCCACTCGGCGGCCCGTTCGGTGGCCGCCCGATCAATGTTCAATAGTGCCAATCCGGACAACGCGGTGACGAAAACGCTCGGATCCGGCCCGCCGGCTTTAAGGCGCAACCCCCACGCTCCGGATGAGCCTTGATGCCTCAGCAGCCAGTCGCCGGCCCTTTTCCTCATCTCCAGGATTGACGCGGAACCCACTGAATTCGCCCCATCTAGTGTCACTAATCGATTCCTTTGTCTTGTCGTTGTCGGTGAGGTTGGCGGACCTCGGTGTGAACCCAGCGGTCCAGGCGAACGGTTTCGCGCCGGTGTTCCAAGCGGTGACGTAGTTGTTGATCGCGCTGGTGAGGCGGGTGACGGCGGTGAAGGTGCCGCGTCGTCGCATGGCTTGCCGGGCGGACCCTGAACCAGATCTCGACTTTTTCGCCCAAACCGTGTAGAGCATCCCCGGTCGGGCCATGCTAGGTGACGAGCCGAATTTGGCGAGGCTCTACCGCCCCGTCCACCGACGCTGACAGATGTCTTGGACCCTGTCAAGAAGTGCTCGGGCATGGTTTTCCATCCCTTGCAATTCCGCACCCAGGAACTCTGTGCGTTCGCCCGCGAATGCGATACCGACGATGGCCACGACGTCCCCGTTCTCGTCGCGTACCGGTAGCGCCACGGCGGCCTGAGCATTCACCGCCCGCGCCCCCGGTCGGACAGCACCGCTGTCATCCGTCTGGATATTGCAGGCCTGCACCGCCACCCCCCGCTCCAAGGCCAGCCCCGCCATGCCTTTGCCCTGAGGCACAAACGCCGTAACCTCCCGTACCTTCGGCGGCAGGTTGACGGCGGCAGCCAGCGCAACGCCTTCGCCTTGGCGCACATGAACAGAGCCAGCCACGCCGCCGTACGCTCCGATGAATTCCCGGAGCCAACTCTCCACCTCAGTTTCATCTGTGATCATGGTGGCCTCCTTCTGCCTGTACCCGGAAGGGTATATCCCGGCGATCGGTTCAGGAACTCGTTGAGTGGGCCGGTTCTCCAATGGCTTGTTGACCCGTTCGGCGAGTGAGCCGTCGGCGGCGCCGAGCGGGTCCTCGAAGAAGAAGGCGAGGTCGGTCCGGACCGGTGTGGCCGGCGGCGTGCGCGGCGGCGGCGAGCCGGGCCAGGCCGAGCACGAGGGGGGCGGCCAGCGCCGAGTCGCAGCCGTGCCAGGTGAACTCCAGCTGCATCCTCGTCGCAGTCTGTGGCACCCGAGGCCCAATCGACCTCGGCCCGGGTCGGCGAGAAGAACAGACGCAGCTCATGCGCGGTGATCAGCCGCTTGAACCGCGGATACGCGGTCCGCTCGATCGAGGTCACAATCCCGCCCCGGCCCGAGACAGCAGCTCAACATCACCACCAACGATCTTGAGCCGACCGGGTGACGGGCCGCGCGCTCAGGGCTGCGAGATCATCCCGTGGCCCCTTTTGGGCTTACCTCGGCGATCCCCCAACAGTGAGTGGCGACCCAGAAGACTCAACGGAGTTGGGTCATGTCATGCCGATCGCGGTCCGTCGACGAGGTTCCTCGCCATCGCAGATGGCGTCCAGGCAGGCAGTACGCCACGAGACCATCTGACCCAACACGGACTGCCATACGTCCGCTGTCGCCTCTGGAAATCCCGACGGGTAGGGAATCATGAGAGAGCTCCACAGGAGCTGTTGGAAAAAACCGCTTCAAAATCCATATGACTAGGGATTCGGTGTCGATGCAGCGCCAATATCCCTACACGTAGGGAATATTTCGCTGCGGGCCGGGGTTAACTGTTCATCGCTGAGACACGGCTTAACGGAATTGGGCTGCATCAGCGTTGCCGGGCTCTCCCGGGGGTGGTTCCCCGGGATCCCGGCGTTGAACTTCGCGAGGTCCTGCCCCTTGAGGGCGGGACCTCTTCGCGTTCAGGGAAGCACTCCCCGGAGGGAGCGACAAGTGGACGGGCACACCCACATGGTGAATACACGTAGGACGTCCCGCTGCCTTAACTCCGGTTTGTGCTCCCGGGATTATCGACCACATGCGTCCATGTCGTAGGATTCTCCGCTAAGCCGATAGTGGACCTCTCGGGGCCCTCTCTCGTTGATGTGTCCAATTCCGTGTACGCGGCAGGAACTTCGGACTTACCACCCGAAGCCCTCCGCGACCAACGACCTGTCTCAGAAGTGGATGGTGTCGCGATGGACGCGAACCTCACGATCCTGCTCGTCTTCCTCGCGGTGCTGACCGCGGCCTGCTACGCGATTCGTCGCCTGTCCAGCACTCCGGCACGGGTCGTCGCCGTGCTTGTGGCACTGGCGACACTGATCGGCGCGCTCAACCCGATGGTGTCCATGCTCAGCGAGTCACAGCGCACGCCGGTCGAGACCGTAGCTCCTGCCATGCCCCCCATCGCGTCGGAATCTGCCTCCGAGCAGCCCGCAGCCCAGTCGACGGCTGCGTCGACGCCGACCGGGCGGTGATGGCAGTGGGGATCGAAGCGCCCGAACAGGCCGAACCCCGGGTAGTGCGCGTCCCGGTCCATCGCAGTGTACGTCTGGCGGTCCTTTCGTCTACAGAGGCTCTCTTCGAAGGGCAGGACCTGTCGGAAATCGCCGTCCGCGAGATCGCATACCGAGCAAGGCCGAGGTACCACAAGCGAGGCGAGGAGTGTTTCCGCAGTACAACGGGACGGGTCTTCCTCTTGGAGCGCGGGTGCGTGCGAGAAGACTTTCCGGACGGCACGGCACGGTTGTGGGGGCCTCGGACGCTGATCGGTGACTGGACCGGCGCAAGGCCATCCGCGAGGACGCGGGTAACCGTCCTGACGGAAACCAGCGCCGGATTGGTACTCACCGCGCCCGACATCGCTCAAATCGGCGCAACGCACGGCCATCTCGTCTACTCACTCGGAAGAATGGGCATGCACCGCCTGCACGCTGCAGAGACGGTGTATGGGGCGAGCAGGCTGTCCCCCTTGTCACGGGTCGCCAAGCTCCTGTTGTTCCTCTCGTCCTACGCCGGCTACTACGACACACGCAGCCGCGACGGACAGCGCGTCGTAACGATCGCCAGGGACGGTCTTGTCGAAGGGCCGACGCAGGCGGATTTCGCCGATGCCCTCGGGCTCAGCCGGGCGTCAGTGGAGAAAGCCATGGCCGCTCTGCGCGACCGAGGGGTGCTGCGCCAGCCGCATCCCGGGGAGCACCGCACCAACCGGCGATACGTGATCACGAACCGAGCGAAGTTGGAACGAGTCGTAAACGCTCCGTGACAGACACGATGATGAGGGAGGTGCCCGCACTTCTCAGTGCGGGCACCTCCCTCACGGGCTGCAAACCCAGCGGGGATATCCACTCGTCGAACTGCCCACACATGTGCGGGACGGTCCCGGTCGGCACGTCCCAAACAAGACGAAGCACCCCAGGGCACGGGCTCGCACTACCCACACTTAACTGGGACAGGACAGCGACCGACGCGGCTACACCCAGAGCGACTTCGGCCAGCTCATGGGCCAGACGAAACGCTGGGTGCAATCTCTCGAAGGCGGCCAAAGGCAGCAAGACCCCCGCCTGTCAGTACTGATGCGCGCGGCCGAAGTTCTGCGCATCCCCCTGGAGCAGTTGTTGACTGACCGCACGCCTGAGCCTCGTGCGGGCAGCGTCCCACCCCCCGAGGCCCTTGCCGTCATCGACGCCCTGTACAGTCCCGCGCCCCAGGCCGAACCGCCCGCGCTGGTTGTCCTCCAACGACGGCTCGTCTACTGCTGCGAAGCCTTCCAGGCATGCCACTACGCCACGCTCGCCCGCGAACTGCCTTCCCTGATCGTCGGCGCCGGACAAGCAGCACACAGCGCCGCCACCGGAGAGCAGTCCGACGCTGAGGCCGTGCTCTCCCGCGTCTACCAACTGACGACGTCTTACCTGCACAAGTACGGGCAGTCGACCGCGATTCAGGCCGCGCTCGCTGCGGACCGCGCGCTCGCCGCAGCGGAGCGGTCCGGTGATCCGGTCCAGATCGGGGCTGCGGCTCGCAGGGTTGCGAAGAGCCTGGTGTACCAGCAACGGCCCGAGGCGGCCGTCGATTTCGCGACAACCGCCGCCCAGCGCCTCGCCGGTGGGCTCACTGATCGGGGCCCGCTTGGCCTGTCCACCCTCGGGATGCTGTACCTGTCCGCGGCCCTCGCCGCCTCGTCGCAAGAGCGCACGACAGCGCGGGTGCGCGCCGCCGGCGGGTACGTCGATGAAGCGGCCGACGTCGCCGACCGGCAGGGGGCGGATCTCAACATGGACTGGACGATGTTCGGTCCGACCAACGTGGGGCTCCACCGGGTGGACATGCTGCTGCGCTTCGAAGACGGCTGGTCGGCGCTCGAAGCCGCCGACGATCTGGACCCGGAGGCACTGGGCAAGATGAGCCGGGAGCGGCGGGCCGGCCACCACGTCGCGATGGCACACGCTTCGCTCTTGACACGGCGCAAGGACACCGCGGCGAAGGAGCTCCTGGAGACCGACAAGCTGGCACCGGAGGAGGTACGGGGCAGGTCGGGCACCGTGAGCCTGGTCAGGGACGTCGTCGGCGCGACCCCCAACCCCGGCGGCGAGTTGCGTGCGCTGGCCCTGCGCTGTGGACTTCGTGCATGACAACTCCGGTTCTGTACCTGATCGCCTGCGCCGCAGGGCCCACCCAGTACATCGACGACGGCGTACGTGCCGCTCAGGCCGACGGCTGGAACGTGTGCTTGATCCTCACTCCGTCCGCCGCTGCCTGGTGGGAGCCGCGCATACGGGAACTCGTCGATCTGACCGGGCATCCGGTGCGTTCGCGGTACAAGCTGCCGTGGGAGAGGGATGTACTGCCGAAGGCGGACGCGATGCTGATGGCTCCGATGTCGTGCACCACGCTGAACAAGTGGGGGGCGGGAATCGCGGACACCGTGGCGATCGGCATTCCGTCGGAGGCAGTCCACATGGGCGTGCCGGTCGTGGCAATGCCGTACTTCAACCAGGCGCAGGGCGCGCAGCCAGCGGTGGCGAGGTCAATCACTGCGCTGCGTGAGCAGGGCGTCCTTGTTCTCGACGATCGGGAGGGGTACGTGTCGCATCCTCCCAAGCAGGGGACGCCCAGGGCGTATCCCTGGGAGAAGGCGCTCGCCGGGGTGCGGAAGGCTGGGGCGTTTTCGGTGTAAGCGGCACGAGTGTTTCGGACTTGGGACGCTACCCGCGCGACGGTCCGCGACGGTCGCGGGTGCAGGCGTCCGCCCCCGACTCCTCCCGGAGCGGAGGTGGTTGCCTGTGATCCGATTAGGACTATGACGACTTCTCGCGTGCTCTGCCTCTTCGACTCCGCCGCCCCGCCCGTCTTCGACGTCGCCGCCGCGATCGGGCAGGCGCAGGCCCGCGGCTGGGATGTGTGCCTTGGTCTCACCCCGACCGCCGCTCGCTGGCTGGAGAGCAGCTTGCGGGAACTGGCCGAGTTGACCGGGCATCCGGTGCGCTCGGAGTACAAGCTGCCGGGCGAGCCTGACGTGTGGCCGAAGGCGGATGTGATCCTCGTGGCGCCAGCCACCTTCAACACGGTGAATTCGTGGGCGCTGGGTCTGACTCGCGACTTCGTTGTGGGCGTTGTCACTGAGGGGATCGGTAAAGGGATCCCGATGGTGGCGATGCCGTGTGTGAACGTGGCCTATGTGCAGCACCGTCGGTTCGAGCGGAGTGTGGCAGAGCTGCGAGAGATGGGCGTCGAAGTGCTGTACGGGGAGGGCGGGTTCGTGCCGAATCAGCCGGGCCAGGGGAAGCCGAAGGGGTACTGAACTGTTATGGATTAAGTCAACTCAAGTGTGCATGAGGGCACCTGAGTGAGTGTTACGATCGTCGTATGAACCTCAAGGAATGGGCGATAGCGAACGGCGTGCACCCGCATACCGCCTATCGGTGGTTCCGCGAGGGCACCCTGCCAGTACCCGCCGAACGAGTCGGACCACGCACAATCCTGGTGAACATCGAGGCGAACTCATCACCATCCGCGACCGGCGGTGTGGGTCTGTATGCCCGCGTTTCCTCCCACGACCAAAAAGCCGACCTGGAACGCCAGATCGCCCGGCTCTCCCAGTGGGCAGCGAAAGCCGGACACCAAGTGGTACGCGTCGAGTCGGAGATCGCCCCGGGCATGAACGGCGACCGGACCAAGGCCCGCCGCCTGCTGGCCGACGCGGCGGTGACCACCGTCGTCGTGGAGCACCGTGACCGGCTCGGGCAGATGAACACCGAACTGCTCGAAGCCGCTCTCGAAGCCACCGGGCGTCGGCTCGTCGCCCTCGACGACAGCGAGACTGAAGACGCTCTCGTGCGGGACATGGTCGAGGTGCTGACCTCCTTCTGTGCCCGCCTGTACGGCCACCGATCAGCGAAGAACCGGGCCCGCAAGGCTCTTGAGGCAGCCCAGCATGGCTGAACCCAAGAAGCAGTTGCGCACCCTCCAGGCGCCATTCGTCGCACCCGGACCGTCCGGTGTCGCCCTCCGCGACCGCCTCAAACACCTGACCACCGAGGACGAGAAGGTACTGCGCCTCGTCGGTGCACACCTGGGAGCTCTGGCCTCCCGGGACCTGAAAGCACGATGCGCGGACGGCCTGGAGCACTCCAGCCAGACATGGGCGGCCCGCAAGCAGGGCCTGACCGCCGCGTCCTCCTCGCGCTGGGCAGGCAGTATCACCAAAGCCACCCACGACCAGTGGGCCCTGTCACGACGCTGCCAGCTCGCGCACATCCAGAACCTCGAAGCCGGTGTCCACACTCTGACACACCGGCTGTCCCAGCCGATCGGCGAGAAGGGCACCACCAAGGCACCGGGCGGATACCGCTCGAAGAACGAGTGGTTCCACAAGTCCCGGCGTCTGGCCACACTGGAAAGCCGCCTGGAACAGGAGCGGTCCGCCCGTGAGGACGGACGGGTCCGTGTCGTGCGGGGCGGCCGGAAACTGATGAACACCCGCCACCACCTCGCCGACGCTCAGCTCACCGAGGCCGGGTGGCGCAAGCGGTGGGAGGCGGCGCGCTGGTCCCTGGCCGCCGACGGCGAGTCCGGCAAACGCTTCGGCAACGAGACGATCCGGGTCACTCCCGACGGCGAGGTATCCGTCAAGCTGCCCGCACCCCTCGCGCACCTGGCGAACGCCCCCCACGGCCGGTACGTCCTGACCGCGAAGGTGCGGTTCAAGCACCGGGGCGAAGAATGGGCCGACCGTATCGAGGGCAACCGGGCGGTGGCCTACCGCATCCACTACGACGCGGCCCGTGACCGCTGGTACCTCACCGCGTCCTGGCAGCGCCCCGTGGTGCAGACGGTCCCGCTTCCCACGGCCCGCGCGAACGGCATGATCGGCGTGGACACCAACGCCGACCACTTCGCCGCCTACCGGCTCGACCGCCCACGGCAACCCGGTCGGCGAGCCCCAGCGGTTCTTCTACGACCTCACCGGCACCGCCGGCCACCGGGACGCACAGGTCCGGCACGCCCTCACCCGGCTTTTGCACTGGGCCAAGCGCTGCGGTGTGACCGCCCTCGGTATCGAGGACCTGGACTTCGCGCAGGAGAAGACCCGCGAGAAACACGGCCGGCGCAAAAGATTCCGGCACCTCATCTCCGGCATGCCGACCGGCAAGCTCAAAGCCCGGCTGGTGTCGATGGCCGCCGAGCAGGACCTCGCGATCGTCGCGGTCGATCCGGCGTATACGTCGGTGTGGGGCGATGCGCACTGGCGCAGGCCCCTGACCAGCAACATTCGCAAGATGTCCCGTCACGATGCGGCGAGCATCGCGATCGGGCGACGCGCCCTCGGGCACCCGATCCGGCGACGGCGGCACCGCCCCACGACGACCAGAGCGATCGTTGTGGGCATCGGACCGTCCAGGCCGGACTGGGTGTACGGGGGCGTGAGGGAACCCGCCGCCCTGTCACGGAGCGTGCACGTGATGCACGTCGCCGGACCGGGACTGATCAGAGAACGCGGGGGACCAGTGCATCCAAAACCGTTCGGGATGCGCGCAGTGCAAGGACGTGGGTCCAAGACTCACTCCTGCTCACTGATTAGGAACGGTTCGAGGAAGCGGACGGCTTCGAGGTTGATGGCGTCGGCGGCGTCGAGGTGGTGGCGGCCGGAGTCGCGGTGGGCCTGGGCGAGGAGCCAGGCGGCGACACCGATCGCGTGCGGGTCCCCGGAGTCCTGGGCGGCGACCATGCCCCGCTCTGCCACACGCCACAACAGGGCGCTGTCGGGCTGGTAGGCGATGAAGAACTGTGACAGCGAGTACGTCTGGGCCAGTAGGGCCTGTGCTGTCCGGCGCTCGTTGCCTGTGTCGGCGTGCCGTACGAGGGCCTGCGCGTCGCGGACCAAGTCCGGCAGGAGTTTCCCGATGGCCTCGCGATGGTTCTTCGCCGCGTGTCGGGCTTTCCACGCCGCGTGGAGCCGGGCTTCGAGGTGGGCGACGGGCGGCGGCTCGACGCTCCCGGACAGCTGGAACGAGTCGATCGCAGCCCTCACCTGCGCGAGTCGCGGGTGGCCTGGGCCGATGAAAAGATCGACGTGCATGTCTTGACGGCCCGTCAGGTCGGCGAGGTCGCGTACCCGGAGGGCCTCGGCGATCAGCATCACCCGTTCGAGGTCGGGGGCTTTCTGCTGCCCGTTCTCGATCTTGCGGAGGGTGTGGGGTGAGACGCCGATGAGGTAGGCGAGTTGCGCTTGGGTCATGCCCCGGCGCTCGCGGAGGATCTGCACCCGTTGGCCAAACTTCAGCGGGTCGGCGTATGGGTCCGGGGTAGCCTCGGATGGCATGGTCTCGCCCCTTCTCTGTACAGCTTCGTCACTGTCAGGGTATGGGGCGGGGCCTTTTTCGTGTTACTGGTCCGTGCGCTCCGCCAGGCCCAGCCCGTAGGCTGTCCGCATGCCCCCCGAACGCCAGTTCCTCCTTGGTTCCGTGCGGTCTGCTGCCGTGGTGAACGCCGAGATCAGGGCGCTTCTGGTGCGTACGGGCGGCTGGTTGCCGGAGGCGGATCGGATCGGGCCGCGTACCGGGCGTTGGCGGCGAAGTGGGCGACGGCCGACCGCCCCTCGACGGGCGGGGCTGCGGGGCTATGGCCTGACGGCGAGGGGCGACCGGGCTAGGTTGGGCGCCATGAGCAATCTCGATCGCGAAGCCGTGCCCGCGGTGTGCGGTGGCCGGGGATTCGTGGTGGCCGAACCGGTGCGTGAACTCCTCAGTCCCCGTCGGGTACAGCTCGGCGAGTCCGGCGAAGTCCGTCGTCTGCTGCCCAATCTGGGCCGCCGCATGATCGGGGCCTGGTGCTTCGTCGATCACTACGGCCCGGACGACATCGTCGACGAGCCCGGCATGCGGGTCCCGCCGCACCCGCACATGGGCCTGCAGACCGTCAGCTGGCTGCACGAGGGCGAGGTGCTGCACCGCGACTCCGCGGGCAGCCTCCAGACGATCCGCCCGCGTGAACTGGGCCTGATGACCTCCGGCCGGGCCATCAGCCACTCCGAGGAGAGCCCCAGGTCGCACGCGTCGTTTCCTGCACGGCGCCCAGCTGTGGGTCGCTCTGCCGGACAGTCACCGCCACACCGACCCGCGCTTCGAGCACCACGCCGAACTGCCGGTCGTCACGGCACCCGGCCTCAGGGCCACCCTCATCCTGGGCAGCGTCGACGGCGCGACCTCACCCGGCACGACGTACACCCCGATCGTCGGCGCCGACCTGTCCCTCGCACGCGGCGCCGACGTGCGCCTGCCCGCTGGAGCCGGACTTCGAGTACGCCGTCCTCTCCATGTCCGGCGAGGCCCACGTCGACGGCGTGCCCGTCGTCCCGGGCTCCATGCTCTACCTCGGCTGCGGCCGCACCGAACTGCCGCTGCGCGCCGAGTCGGACGCGGGCCTGATGCTCCTCGGCGGCGAGCCCTTCGAGGAGGAGCTGATCATGTGGTGGAACTTCATCGGGCGCACGCAGGAGGACATCGCACAGGCGCGGTCGGACTGGATGACGGGGGCACGGTTCGGCGAGGTGAAGGGGTACGACGGTGCTCCGCTGCCCGCTCCCGAACTGCCGCCTGTGCCGCTGAAACCGCGCGGACGTGTGCGCTGACTCGCGGGCCGTCTCGATCAGGCCCGCCGGTCGGCCTTCCGGCACGTGGCTCATATGGATCGGTTCCGGTGCGGTCCGGATCTGGCTCTACCGGATGTCCTCCCTCGCTCGTACGCTGTGGGGGCCATGATCGGCTCGCGTGTGGTCATGCCTACGCGCTGTGCGAAATGCTGTGCGAAACAAAGGAGTAGACGAAATGGTCAAGAGGTTCTTGCCTGCGAAGTCCTTCGCTGTGGGACTGGTCGGCGCGTTATCGCTGGTCGGCTTATACGCCACCAACTCTCACGCTGCGACCACTACTACTACCTACGCATTCATAGACAGCACGGCGACGGCTCGTCATGACGTGACCGTCAACGTCATGTATCCGGGAAGCACCAGCACCGATGACACGAAGTGCCTTCAAGTCGGCGCTGGGGCTGCCCCTGCGGAAATCACCGTGCCCAGCGGAAGTTCGCTCTGGGCCAGGGAGTACAACGGGTCCGACGGATCTTGCTATGGGTACCGGGACAGCGGCGTGCTGAAGATCGTTACCCGGGCGCAGCAGTACGCGGAAAACGGCGTCATCGACCTGGCGAAGCGCCCGTAAAGCACTGACCGGTCGCGCGGTTCGCTGGGTGCGGGTGTGCCGGCCAGCGAACCGCGCTTGAACCACGCTTGACGCCGGTGACGAAGGCCCGGGCATCGCCCCCGGGCCAAGGCGCAGAGCCCGCTGGGTGCTGCACCGGCCGATGTGGTTCATCGGCTTCCTTCGGCGGGACAGGGTAAGGCGGGACAGGGTAACGGGGCGGGGCTCATGCGGCTTCGACCGGCGGGCGGAAGAGCGCGGCCTTGCCGGCGAGACGCGCGGACCACTGCACGGGGGGCTCCCCGAGCTCGGTCTCGGCCAGGCGCTGGCGGTGGACCTCACCGGTGCCGGCGGGCGGGTAGATGCACTGGGCGTCGCGCCACAGCCGCTGCAGCGGGTAGTCCATCTGCAGGGCGCGGGCACCGTGCAGTTCCATGGCGTCCCGGCCGGATTCGACGGCCCACTTGTCGTTGAGGTACTTGGAGTTGATGAGATCGGCATCGCAGCTCAGGCCGTGATCGAGCATGTGCACCGCCCGGTGGGCGAGGTCACGGGAGGCCATCAGCCGGGACTTCATACCGCCGAGACGGTCCCGCAGGACGGGGAGGTCGGCGAGCGTGCCCCGGTAGCGTGGGCTGTCCTTCAGATAGCGGCTGGTGGTCTCCACGATCGCCTCGTGGAGGCCGAGAGAGACAGCGGCCAGATTCGGCCGCCCGTACAGGATGCTGCTGCTGTAGGCGATGTCCTTGCCGTCGCCCACCTCGCCGATCACGTTGGCCTGGGGTACGCGTACCCCGTCGAAGGTGAGCCGGCCGAAGCTGAAGCCGTGCAGGCCGAGGGCGGGCTGGTGGGGTTCGACGCTCAGGCCGGGGCGGTCGTGCTCGATGAGGAACGCGGTCAGGGCACGGGAGCCGGCCTGGTCGGCGGGGGCGGTGCGGGCGACCACGCAGTGCACGTGGGCGAGGTGGCTGTTGCCGATGTGGACCTTGCCGCCGTCGATGACCCAGTGGTCGCCGTCGCGGCGGGCGGTCGTCTCCATGCCCAGGACATGGCCGCCGCACCCCTCCTCGGTCACCGCGATCGACAGCAGCACGTCCCCGGAGACGACCTGGGGCAGCAGGAGTCTTTTCTGCTCGTCGCTGCCGAAGTGGAGGAGCATCGACACGGGCAACTGGCTGGCCTGCAAAATCGCCCCGGCCGCGCCGGATGCCTGCGCCATGCGCTGGATCAGGAGGGTCTTGGCGAGGTGCCCGGCGTGCATGCCGCCGTACTGCCGGGGGACGGTCACGGCGAACCATCCGCACTTGGCCATGAGCCGGGCCAGGTCGCGTTCCACGGTGTGGGGGGAGGCCTCCATATGCGCTATGCGGGGCGTGACTTCCGCGGTGGCGAACTCCTCGGCCTGTCGGATGAGGGTCTTGTGGTCGGCGGTGAGATAAGGGTTCGTGGCGGACGACGTCGTGGGCATCGTGTCTTCCCCTCCCTGAGAAAGTGCTGGTGGTGTGCGGCGCGGAACGTCTTCTACTGCGGCGGCTGGTAGCCGGCACGGCGGTAGAGGAAGGCCATGACCTCGTCGCGGCGCTCCTTGATCAGCCGGAGCGAGGCCTGACCGGTGGTCCGGGGCTTTTCCACGGGACCGACGACGCAGACGGTCCCGAGCACGGTGTCCCCGTGCATCAGGGGAGCTCCCGCGTAGGTGCGGATGCCGATCAGGTCCACCACCGCGTTGCCCGCGAAGCGGGGGGAGGCGAACACGTCCGGCAGGACAAGCGCCTTCTTCTTCTCCACGACCTCGGGACAGTAGCCGTGGCCGAGAGCCATGCTGCGGCCCACGGTGGGCAGCCCGCTGCCCTCGCCGGGGGTCGCCAGACCGAGGAACTGCTGCTCGGCACCGAAGATGTTGACCATGGCGTACGGCACGAGGGCGTCCTGTGCCAGCCGCGCGGCGAAGGCGTCGAGCTCGGGGTCGGGACCGGTGAGGCCCAGCGCACGTTGCACCTCGGCGCGCGCGGTCTGCTCGGCAGCCGCTATCTGCGGCGGGGTGGGGGTGGGGGTGGGGGTGGGGTAGGTCATGTGAGAGCTCCAAGGGCAAGGGTGCGGCGCAGCTCGAGGCTGCGGCGTACCAGGGTGATCAGTACGTTCCTGGCGGAGGCGTGCTGCCGCACGTCACAGGTCACCACGGGGACGTACGAGGCGAGTTGGAGGGCCTGGCGGACCTCGTCGGGGGTGTAACGCAGGGCGCCGTCGAATTCGTTGATCGCGACGACGAAGGGCAGGCCACGCTGCTCGCACCAGGTGACCGCCGCGAAGGAATCCGGCAGCCGCCGGGTGTCGACCAGCACCACGGCGCCGACCGCACCGTAGGAGAGGTCGTCCCAGAAGAACCAGAACCGCTCCTGTCCGGGGGTGCCGAACAGGAACAGGATCAGTGAGTAGGGATCACCGAAGGTGATCCGCCCGAAGTCCATGGCCACGGTGGTGGCGGACTTGTCGGCTACCCCTTCGAGGTCGTCGACTCCCGCGCTGACGACGGTGAGGCGTTCCTCGGTCGTCAGCGGCTCGATCTCACTGAGGGTGGTGATCATCGTGGTCTTGCCGACACCGAAGCCACCTGCCACGACGATCTTCAGTTCTTCCGGAGGCACGCCGACGCGCCCCCGCCAGTCACCGTCAGAGGGAGGTTTGCAGTGCATCGAGCAGTCTCTCCAGAAGATCCGCGTCGGGGTCGGCCGGGCCGGCGGGGTTGGCGAAAGTGAGTGCCTCGGCGTCGAGGAGATCACTGATCAGGACCTTGACCACCTGGACCGGCTGGTGCAGCCGGGCCGCGAGCTCGGCGACGGAGCACGGGGCACCGCTGCAGAGCAGCAGCAGTGACTCGTGCTCGAGGTTCATCCGCACGGGCCGGGCGGCGGGCCTGGTGAACAGGCAGGTGGTCAGGTGCAGCGGGTGCGTGGGGCGGGTGCGTCCCGCAGTGATCGCGTAAGGGCGGACATCCCCCAACGTGCTGTCGGACCACCCGCCGCGGGAGCCCACCTCACAGCCCCGGGCGGTGCGCGTTGTTGCGCCGGGCCTGGATGATCAGGTGTTCGTCGAGGCCCTTGATGAGCTTCTCCATCTCGTGACCGACCTGTCCCACATCGACCTGGGGTCCGCTCACCACGGCCAGGACGGTGCCCAGCACAGCCTCGTTCACCATTCCGGCGCTCATCAGGAAGAGGTATCCGGCGTCATGCTCCACGACGACCTGACGCACACCGCCCTGGGCGTTCTTGAACTGCTGCCGGGCCAGAGCCCAGATCCCGGTGATGGCCGCGGCGGTGGTGTCCGCCTCGTCCACGGTCTGTTCGGTGGAGGCGAGTTTGAGACCGTCACCGGTGCCCAGGAGAGCGTGCCGCGCGCCAGGAATCCGGTTGATGAAGCTGGTGAGAAGCCCGTCCAGCTGGGCTCGCGCCCACGCCGCCTGGTCGCTGGTGGGGGGAAAGCCGTTCGCCTGCATTGTCAACTCCTGCGTCATATGGGGGGGTATGGGGGGCACGGGAAACAGGTCAGCCGCGAGGTCAGGGCGCTGGTGCCTGAGGCGGTGCCTGGGGCGGCTGCTGCCCCTGCTGCCCCTGCTCACGGGGCGTACGGGACTGGAAGCTGGCCATCAAGCCGCTGGTGGGACGGCCGACCGGCTCCTGCTGCCGCAGCGCCGGAACCTGGGCCTTCGGCCGGCGGACGTCCCGGACCGGCAGCCGCGGCTTCGTGCCGTCGGCATCCGCGGGAGGGAGCGGCCGGGCCTGTACGGCGGGCGTGAGCGGCGCCGTGGACGGCGCCCTGGCCACCGTGGGCGGCACGCGGTGTGCCGGGCCCTCGGGCCCGGGCGGGCCCGCGCTGCCGGCGTGCGAGCGCGCTGCCGGTGTGCGGCGCGCTGCGACGTGCGGTGCGCTGCCCGGCTCTGAGGGTGCGGCCGGTGCGCCCGCGACCTGCCCGGACTGCCCGGACTGCCCGCTGGCCGGACTGCCCGGACTGCTCGGGCACCTCGTGCGCTTCGACGAGGAGTTCGTGCGGCAGCACCACGATGGCGTGGGTGCCGCCCACGATGTTGGGCCGCAGCTGAATGGTGATCTTGTGGCGCTTCGCAAGGAGCGCGGCTACCAGGAGCCCGAGCTGGCCCGCGCGCAGACGGGCGCGCGGGTCCTCCGTTTCCGGATGGGCCAGGAGGCGGTTGAGGGCATCACGCTTCTCCTGGGACATCCCCGTGCCGCGGTCGAGTACCTCGATGGCGATACCGCTGTCGGTCTGGTGGGTGTGGACCTCGACCTTCTCGGTGGAGAACTCTGTGGCGTTCTCCATCAGCGCGGCCAGGAGGTGCACCAGGTTGGGGCTGACGTACCCCAGGACCGCTGCCGTCACCGGCGTCAGTTCCACCCGCACTCGCGCGTACTGGGGGACCTCGGCGACAGCGCGCCGGATGGCCGTCGCCACGAGGATGGGCGCGCTGTTGCAGGACGGCAGACTGCCCCCCAGGACCGCCAGGCTCTCCACGGCGCGCCGGATCTGCGTCAGCAGGTGGTCCACCCGGAACATCTCGTGCATCAGGTCCGGGTCCTCCACATCACGCTCCACCTCGGAGATGACGTGGATGCTGCGGTTGACCAGTCCCTGCAGCCGGGGAGCGACCGAGGTGAAGATCTCAGCCAGCTCCGCCTGAGCGTTCAGCACGCCGTGCGTGTGCGCCGCCGCCTGCATCACGGCCTGCCCGGCCTCGGCGAATCCCGCTTCCAGAGCAGGGATCACATCGATACGCACATTGCCCGTACGCGGCTGTACGGCAGGCTCGCCGTAGTCGGTCCTTGCCGCGCCTCCCTCTTGCTGGGCCTGTCCGAGCGCCCAGCCCACCTGTTCCCGGCCCTTGTCGATGGCGGTCATGACATGGGCGAGGGTCTCCATCGCTCCCTCGCGCTCGGCCCGGAGGTGGCTGAGCGCTCCCTCGTGCTCGGCGCGGAGCTGTTCGATGTGGGCAACAGCCCTGCGGGCGCGAAGGGAGCGAGTCGCCGTCCACCACAGCAGGCCCCCAGCGGCAGCGCCCGCAGCGAAGACACCGGCTTCGGTGGGTACGGCGTCGAGGCCGTCGAGGAGCCATGCTCCGCCCACGGCCCCGGCCGTGAGCGCGCTGGAGGTGATCGCGGGGGGCAGGCGAAGGCCGTCGTCGGCATGCGCGCGGCGACGGCGGCCGGGAGTGACGGCGCCCCGGGAGTGACGGCCTGAGCGTGCGCGAGGTGGTCAGACATGGCCTACCTCGCGGCTTGTGTCGCGGCTTTGTCGCCCTTGTGTCGCCCTTGTTCGCTCCTCGTGTCGGCCGAAGCGATGCCGGGGCCCACGCTGACGCGGACCACGGGGAAGTCGCTTGGGGGTGGGGGCGGGAGGGGCGGGAGGGGCGTCTCACCGCAGGGGATCCGCCAAGGATGGCGAGTGGTCAGCAGGGGAGTCATCAGCTCTCCGGTCAGGACGGGAATCCCGTCGGTCGGATTCGGTCAGCGCGGCATTTCAGCGGCAGGGCCCACGGTGCTCAGGGCAGGGAACAGGCCCGCAGGGCGGTGCTCTATATGGTGATCGGATGTGCCCGGCCGAGGGTGCCGAAAGCGGAAGCGGAAGCGGACAGGTCCGGGGGCTGGCTGGTCGGCACTTCAGTCGCCGTTTCAGTCGCCGTTTCCGTCACCGTTTCAATCACCGTGTCAGTCACCGTCCCGAGCTCTGCCGCTGGCTTCCTCACAGGCCTCCGTCGCTGGTATGCGGTTGAGGAAGCCCCGTACGACATGGCTCATGCGGCCGAGCAGGTTCTGAGCAGCTGAGGTGTTGAGGGGAGCCTGCGCCGCCTCCTGGGTGAGCCTCGTCGCCCGCGCGAGGAAGGCAGGCACAACCGTCGACGGAGAAGGCGTCAGAGAGGCCACCCCAGATGCCACCCCGATGAGGGAGCCCAGATGGTCGCGCATACGAGGAAGATCGCCTTGCATCTGTCCCCCCGAATCGCATGCGCCCTTACTGCTGAGCAGGGCCAGTTCGGCCTCCTTGCGGATCAATTCTAGGGGCAGAGAGGCGGGTTGCGGATCAATTCCAGGAGATAGAGAGGCGGGTTGCGGAGCGCCCAGGGCGGCCAGGGTCTGTCGAAGGTCCGCTTGCTCCGAGATGACCAGCCTGTCCGTCCGTACTTGGTGGTCAGTTCCTGCGTCACTTCCTGCGTCACTGTCGGTTGCGCTGCCGCGCGGCCCGAGTTCGAGACCCTCGCCGACGCGTACGCGCGTATCGCCGGACCCACCAGCGAGCAGGCCCGCGCATACCGGGCCCAGGCCGCACGGTGCCGCGCCGAACTCGATCACTCGATCAGGCGGACAGCCTACGGGCCAGGGGTCAACAGCCGTGCGGCCCCCGCTGATTGCGGGGGCCGCACGGCGTACCGTTCCAAGTGTCAAAGCAAGGAACGGAGTTAAGTATGCCCCACCACACCCACACACCCGCAGATCTCCCCGGCACCCGCGTACGCGACCACCGACTCGCCCGAGGTCTCACCCAAGAACAACTCGCCGAACACGCAGGCCTCAGCCTCGGAGTCGTGAAGAAGATCGAACAAGGGGGCAATGGGCGCTTGGAGACCTACCACGCACTCGCCCGCGCCCTGAGGGTGCGCACATCCGCCCTCTTCGAGCCAGGGGGACCGCACCTGACCCGGCGCCCCGACGACGGCGCGATCGACCTGATGCCGCTGCGACAGGCCGTGTGCCCGCCGTTCACCCTCCACGGCCCGCTCCGTGCCGACACGGTGGAGACAGAGCCCGACCTGCGTCAGCTGTGGCGCACCGCACGCCGGGTAGACCAGTCCTACCACCAGGATGACTATGTGCGCGTGTCTGAGCTACTGCCCGCGCTGCTCCGGTCCGCGCACACGGCAGTGGCCCACTTCGACAACGGACCCGAGAACAACGAGGCATTGAAGCTGCGTTCGGACGTGCTACAGCAAGCCGGCCGTTACCTCACTCAGGTACGCGCCTACGACCTGGCGCATCTGGCGCTGCGGGACGCCATGCGAGATGCGGCTGAGGCCGGGGACCGGCTCAGCAGCGCGGCGGCGGTCTATCTCCAGGGGTGGACCCTCATCCGGCAGGGGCGTCTGGATGAGGCCGAGCAGTTGGCCATCGCGACTGCCGACGATATCGAGCCGCGGATCTCGCGGGCATCGCGTGATGAGTTGGGAGTGTGGGGGCGGCTGCTGGTGAAAGCGTCAGGCGCGGCAGCGCGGAACAACCGCTCGGCGGAGGCGCGGGAGATCCTGCGTCTGGCGCGTACGGCGGGCGCGGCGATCGGTGGCGGCAATGCAGGGGAGCTCTACCGATGCGGCAAGTTCGGCGCCAGCTCGGTCGGCTTCCAAGCGATTGAGAATCACATGGTGGCTGACAGGCCTACACGAGTACTGGGCTTGGCGGCCCGGGTTCAGGCGGGTACGGCGTCGACATCGAACACGCATCATCGGCATCTGCTGGATGTAGCGCGCGCTCATGTGATGCTGCGGCAGGGCGATGAGGCAACGGGCATCTTGTCGTCGCTGCTTGATGGAGCGCCGGACTGGCTGCGGCAGCAGCAGATGGCGGCGGACACGTTTCAGGATGTGCTGCGGCTCAGTAAGCGGCGTATTACCGCTCCACAGCGGGAGTTGGCGGCGTTCTTCGAAGTCGCGTAAGTCGCGTAAGGGCTATGGTCCGTAGCCGTTCGGTGTCTGCGGGTTGGTGAACTGCTACGGAACGTATCTGTTGGCGGGCTACCACTCTCCGTAGTTTCGCGGTGACGTAACCGCCACTGACACGGAGAGTTGTTGTGACCCACGTACAAGAGCCGGTCCAGCCTGAGCCCGGGGTGCTCGTACATACCCGTCCAGACCGGGAACGGGCGATCGCCACCTGGCTGCTGTCCGCCACAGAGGAACGCCGCAGGGCACGACTGGAGTGGCAGGAAACCGGGGTCGCGATGCTCCGGTGCGGCACGCTGTTCTCCGCCGTCCGCATCACCGCACGCCTGGTGCACGCCGCCTGCGGCACTGATCAGACCGAGGCTGTGAACGCCCATCTCGCCAAGGCCCTCCTTGGCGGTCCGGTGATCCACGACCCACGGCACACCCGGTACTACGCGCTCGTACCCGCCGACACGGCCACGAAGTGGCTCAGCACCAAAGACACCGAAGGCCTCGGCCGCGACTGCTATCTCGGCGTACCCCGGCCCCACCTGACGACGTACGACCCGCAGACGTGGTGCCCGTACTGGTCGGTGCCGATGCCCTCGGCCGGCGAGCTGTGCGTCCCCCACGCGGTCGCCCAGCTCGCCGCATTCGGACGCTTCCGGATTGCCTCGGAGGCCGGCGGATGAGAAACCGGACCCAACAGACGGCACCGGAGCCACCCGTCACTCTCGGCTTGCCGCCCGAAGAGCCCGAGCCGTCGGCTGACTGCACGGCATGCGCCACGCTGGACGCGCAGCGCACCGAGGCCCGTAAGGCCGGGGACATGTCGCGTGTCTCGGATTGCAACGTGCGGATCCGCCGTCACGTCGACCACGCGTTCGCAGACGACGCGCCCCCGTGCGACACCGCCCGGACGCTGCGCCGCCTCGTCCTGGAGCACGCCCGGTGAACCCACAGCCCCGCACCGCGGCCGAAGAACGCTACTGGACCACGTACGGCGCGCTGCTCACCCACAGCGCAGGATGCCCCCGCTGCACAGCGGAAGGGGCGCGAAACCGTGCCCGCAGGGGGCGCGCCTGGCAAGGGCGCACCGGGCGGCGAAGGCCGCGAGACGCAAGGAGAGAGCATGACCTGCGGGCCGGAGCCCCGCCAGTCCTCGGCCGTGCCGCTGAAGTCCCTGCTGCCTGGACCCCGTGGATCCTCCCGCAGCGGGAAGGCCGCCCCTTGCCCCCCTGGGGAGCCGTTGGGGAGCGGCAGTGGTGTCCCGCCCGACAGCGACGCGAGCCGCGAGCGAGGAGGCGAGCGAGGAGGCGGTCGAACTCCGGCACAACATCGGCATGTTGCCGGGGGCGCAAGGGGCGTCCAGCAAGGCGTGGACCCGCGCTCGATCTTTGCGCGGTGTGCGCGGCGTGCTTCGATATCACCTCATCGTGGGTACTGGCCGCTCCTCCCGTGTCCGTTGCTCGTTGCGATCGGTGATCACTTGCGGACTGTGGCCCACCCTCCTGGCTGTTCTCGTGAGCCTCACCGCACCGTGTCCATGCGACGAGCAGGAAAGACGAACAGGAAAGGGGACGGCATGCACCTGACTCCGCACGAGCAGGAACGGCTGCTGATCCATGTGGCGGCGGACGTCGCCCAACGGCGCCGTGATCGAGGGCTGTTGCTCAACTACCCCGAGGTCATGGCGCTGTTGACGGCGTACGTGTACGAGGAGGCCCGAGCCGGAGCCACGGTCGACTCCGTCATGGAATCGGGCCGGCAGGTCCTCAAGCGCAGTGAGGTCATGAACGGCGTCCCTGAGATGATCAGCAATGTCCAGGTCGAGGCGACGTTCCCGGACGGCACGAAGTTGGTGACGATCCACGATCCCTTCGACGAGCCGGACGAGGAAGTGTCCGTGCACCCTGGCAAGTTCGAGTTCGTACCCGAGCCTGAGCCGCACCCCGAGGAGACGTGCCTGGAGCACGGCGATACGCCGGTGGACGCCCTCCCGGTGGTCGAGCGGCCGCACCTGGTGAGCTTCAACGACGGCGCTCCGGTCACTCGGCTGTCCGTGCGTAATGTGTCGGACCGGCCGATCCAGGTCGGCTCCCACTTCCACTTCGCCGAGGCGAACGCGGGGTACGGGTCCGGTGACGAGGCCAAGCCGGGGCTGCTCTTCGACCGTGAGCAGGCCCGCGGGATGCGGCTGAACATTCCCTCCGGCACCTCGGAACGATTCGAGCCCGGTGACGAGCGGTGCGTGGAACTCGTGCCGATCAAGGGGCAGCGGAAGGTGAAGGGGCTGCAGATCAAGCCCGGGAACGGAGAACTCGATGGCTGAGGCACTGACGCGGGAGAAGTACGCCGACCTGTACGGTCCGACGACGGACGACCGGGTGCGGCTCGCCGACACCGACCTCGTCATCAGGATCGAGGCGGACTGGGCCGGCGGGCCCGGCCGGAGCGGCGATGAAATGATCTTCGGTGGCGGCAAGGTGATCCGCGAGTCGATGGGGCAGTCGCACTACGCACGCGAGAGCCGGTACGAGCCGGTCGACACCGTGATCACCGGCGCCCTCATCGTCGACCACTGGGGCATCGTGAAGGCCGACGTCGGGCTGCGCGACGGCGAGATCGCCGCGATCGGCAAGGCGTACAACCCGGAGACCATGGACGAGCAGAGTTCGACGACAGGCGTGCGTCGAACTTCGTCGTCGGACCCGAGACGGAGGTCATTTCCGGCAACGGTCGGATCCTCACCGCGGGCGGCGTCGACACCCACGTGCACTTTCTGTGCCCGGGCCAGATCCACGAGGCGCTGGCGTCCGGTGTGACCACGCTGATCGGCGGTGGTACGGGGCCTGCCGAGGGCAGTACCGCCACCACGGTGACGCCGGGCAAGTGGCACATCCACCGGATGTTCGAGGCGCTCGACCAGTACCCGGTCAACATCGGGCTGCTCGGCAAGGGCAGTACGGTTCAACAAGGACGCCTGACCGCCCAGGTCAAGGCCGGCGTCCTGGGCTTCAAGATCCACGAGGACTGGGGTGCGACCCCCGCCGTGATCGATGCGGCCCTGGCGGTGTGCGACGAGCACCGGTGTCCAGGTCGCCCTGCATGCCGACTCGCTGAACGAGGCCGGTTTTGTGCAGAACACCCTCGCGGCGACCATGGACCCGAAGTCGGCGCGGCGGCGCGAGAAGAAGTACCGCAGCCTCCACGTCTTCCACGTCGAGGGCGCCGGCGGCGGCCACGCACCCGACATGATCAGCCTGGTCGGCCGGGCGAATGTGCTGCCCGCCTCGACGAACCCGACCCGGCCCCTGACGTTCAACACCGTCAAGGAACACATCGACATGATGATCGTCTGCCACCATCTCAACCCGGAGATCGAGGCGGACATGGCGTTCGCCGACTCCCGGATCCGGCCCTCCACGATGGCCGCCGAGGATCTCCTGCACGACATGGGCGCCATTTCGATGATGTCCTCCGACGCCCAGGCCATGGGCCGTATCGGCGAAATGATCATGCGGACGTGGCAGACCGCGCACGTGATGAAGGCCCGCTACGGCCACCTCGACGAGGACACCCGAGGCGGACAACTTCCGTGTCCGGCGGTACATCGCGAAGTACACCATCAACCCGGCCCTCACCCACGGCATCGCCACGAGGTCGGCTCCGTCGAGCAGGGCAAACTCGCCGACCTGGTGCTGTGGGAGCCGAAGTTCTTCGGGGTGAAGCCGCACATGGTCATCAAGGGCGGCCAGATCGCGTACGCGCAGATCGGCGACGCCAACGCGTCGATCCCGACACCGCAGCCGTTCCTGCCGCGCCCGGTGTGGGGCTCCTGCGGCCGTTCCACGCAAGCCAACTCCTTCAACTTCGTGCCGGAGCTGGCCCTGAACGGCGAACTGGGCGACCTGGGACTCGTCAAACCCCTGGCGCAGATCACGCAGCACCCGGAAGGTGACGAAGGCCGACATGAGGCTCAACAGCGGTCTGCCGGAGATCGCCATCGATCCCGACACCTTCGACGTCAACATCGGCGGCGCCGTCACCTCCGACGTGCGAACGAAGATCGACGGACACGCCGTGGGCCGCACCTACGCGACCGAACTGCCCATGGCCCAGCGGTACTTCCTGTTCTGACCGACCTGTTCTGACCAACCTGTTCGACCACTTCGACCGAGCTGTTCCGACCAACCTGCGGATCACCTTCTCCGGCCACGCCATGACACGTGGCCGGGCAAGGCCGCCGCAAGCCGGGCACCCGACGCACCGTCCCGGGCATCCGGACGCACCGTCCCGGGCACCCGACAGCGTCCCGGGCACCCGACAGCGCCCCGGGCACCCGACAGCGCCCCGGACGCCCGGCGCTCCCGTACCCCTTCCTCGTTCCTCGCTCTGCTCCCTGAAAGGCGGGCCGCTCTCGCCATGCCCCGTGCAGCTTTGCTGGTCCTGGCCGACGGTCGTTTCCCCGCCGGCGGGCACGCCCATTCCGGCGGCGTGGAGGCGGCGGTGGCCTCCGGCGCCGTGCACGACGCCACGAGCCTGCGGGCGTTCTGCCGTGGACGGCTGCATACCGCCGGGCTCACCGCCGCCGGATTCACCGCCGCCGCGGCCGACGGTCACGACCCCCTTGCCCTGGACGAGGCCGCCGACGCCCGCACCCCCATGCCCGCCCTGCGGAAGGTCGCACGGCGGCTCGGCCGGCAAATGCTGCGCGCGGCCCGCGCCACCTGGCCCTCGGCCGAGCTGGACCGGCTCGCCCGCGACCGGCCGCAGGGCGTGCACCAGCCCGTCGTCCTCGGAGTCGCCGCCCGCGCGGCGGGCCTGACCTCGCTGGACGCCGCACAGGCCGCCACGTACGAGAGCGTCAGCGGCCCGGCGACCGCCGCGGTACGGCTGCTCAGTCTCGACCCGTTCGACGCGACCGCGCTGCTGGCGCGACTGGCCCCCGAAATGGACGACGTGGCCGACGCCGCTGTCACCGCCGCGGGCCGTCTCACCGACCTCGGCGTCGATGCCCTCCCGGCCGTCTCAGGGCCGCTGCTCGACCTCACCGGCGAACAGCACGCCGCCTGGACGGTCCGCCTCTTCGCTTCCTGAAACGCTTCCTGAAACCGGTCACGCCGGTAACCGGTCATGCCGGTCCTGAACCACCTCATACCGAAAGGGAGTTGACATGCACCTCGACCACCCCGTGATCATGCCCCACCGCCACACCTACAGCGCCGAGCCCCTGCGGGGCGACGGCAGCCGCCGCGCTCTGCGGGTCGGACTCGGCGGGCCTGTCGGCTCCGGCAAGACCGCCACCGTGGCCGCGCTGTGCCGCGCGCTGCGCGACGAGTGGTCCATTGCCGTGGTCACCAACGACATCTACACCCGTGAGGACGCCGAGTTCCTGCTGCGTGAAGCCGTGCTGCCGCCCGAACGGATCACCGCCGTGGAGACCGGGGCATGCCCGCACACCGCGATCCGCGACGACATCTCCGCCAACCTCGAAGCGGTGGAACAGCTGGAGGAGACGCTGCCGGCTCTGGACCTGGTGCTCATCGAGTCCGGCGGCGACAACCTCACCGCCACGTTCTCGCGCGGCCTCGTCGACGCCCAGGTCTTCGTGATCGACGTGGCCAGCGGTGACGACATCCCCCGCAAGGGCGGGCCCGGCATCACCACCGCCGACCTCCTTGTCGTCAACAAGACCGACCTGGCACCGTACGTCGGCGCCGACCTGGACACCATGGCATCCGACGCACGACGCCAGCGCGGAGACCTGCCCGTCGTCTTCACCAGCCTCACCCGGACCGAGGGGATCCGCCCGGTCACCGACTGGCTCAACGGGCGCCTGGCAGCCTGGCGGACCGGAGCAGCCGCATGACCCACCCCAGCGGCGTACAGGCGGCGGCCCATCCCAGCGGCGTACAGGCGGCGGCCCATCCCAGCGGCGTACACGCGACGGCCCGGATCCGCGCGGAGCACAACGGCCGCACGACCACGCTCCCCTTGCTCCACAGCGACGGTCCCTTTCACTTGAGGCGACTACGGTGCCGGGACGGACGGGCGCAGGTCAGCGTGCTCGGCGCGATGAGCGCGCCCCTGGGTGGGGACCGCCTCGCACTCGACATCACGGTCGGCACACGGGCCCGCCTGGACGTCACCACATCCGCCGCCACCCTCGCCCTGCGCGGCCCCACGACCGATCCCGCCACCTACGACGTACGGCTCACGGCAGGCGAGGACGCGTCCTTGAACTGGCTGCCCCAGCCGCTGATCAGTACCCGCGGCAGCACCCTGCACCAGACGTACACAGTCGAACTCGCCTCCACCGCCCGGCTGGTGCTGCGGGAGGAGCAACTGCTCGGCCGCACACCGGAGCCGCCCGGGCACCTGACCACCCGCCTGACCGTCCGCCGCGCCGGCCGGCTCCTCCTCGACCAGCACACCGCGTACGGCGGCCCCGTCCCCGCCTGGGACGGCCCCGCCGTCCTGGGACATCACCGCGCCTGCGGCCAACTCCTCCTCGTACGGCCGGACATGGTACGGCCGTACATGGTAGGGCCGGACGGAAAAGTCCTCCTTCACGAACCGGTGCACTTCGGCGACGACCCGGCGGCGGGCTCTGCCGTACTGGCCCCGCTGGCCGACAGCAGCGCCCTCCTTGCCACGGCCGTCGCTCCGACCCCCGCGCTCCTGCGCGAGCTCCTCGACACCGCCCTCGCCCATGCCCTCGCCCCTGCCGAGGGGAGCGGCTCTCCGGCTGCGCCGCGGACCTGGTCGGCCTCTCCGGCTGCGCCGCGGACCTGGTCGGCGAGGTGATCGCCCTCATCGGCGTTACGCGCGTCAGGGCGGGGGTACCCGGGGGCCGCTGAGGAAGCCGAGGAAGCCGAGGAACACTCATGAGCACCCGGCAACTGACCCGTCAACTCACCGAATACGCCCAGCAGTTGCGCGTCGACAGTGTCCGTGTCGCCGCCGCCGCGGGCTCCGGGCACCCCACCTCCGCCATGTCGGCCGCCGAGCTGATGGCCGTACTGCTCGCCCGGCACTTCCGCTACGACTTCGAACGGCCCCAGCACCCCGCGGCAACGACCGCTTCGTCCTCTCCAAAGGGCACGCCTCCCCGCTGCTGTACGCCGCGTACAAGGCGGTCGGTGCCCTCAGCGAGACCGAGCTGCTGACCTACCGCAAGCTCGGCAGCCGTCTCGAAGGGCACCCGACGCCGCGACGCCTGCCGTGGGTCGAGACCGCCACCGGTTCGCTCGGCCAGGGACTGCCCGTCGGCGTCGGTATCGCGCTGGCCGGCAAGCGGCTCGACCGTACCGGCTACCGGGTGTGGGTGCTGTGCGGCGACAGCGAGCTGCCGAGGGCGCCGTGTGGGAGGCCGCCGAGCACGCCGGGTACGAGCACCTCGACAACCTCACCGCGATCATCGACGTCAACCGGCTCGGCCAGCGCGGGCCCACCCGGCACGGGCACGACCTCGCCGCGTACGCCCGCCGCTTCCAGGCCTTCGGCTGGCACACCATCGAGATCGACGGCCACGACGTGGACGCCGTCGACCGCGCGTACGGCGAGGCCCGCTCCACCAGCGGCCGGCCCACCGCGATCCTCGCCCGCACCCTCAAGGGCAAGGGCGTGGCGTCCGTCCAGGACCGCGAGGGCCTGCACGGCAAACCGCTCCCGGACCCCGAGGAGGCGATCGCGGAACTCGGCGGCGTCCGCCGGCTCCACATCGAGGTCCAGCCGCCGCCCCCCACCCGCATACCGCACGCCGTACGCACGGGCCCTGTCGACCTGCCGCGCTACGACAGCGGTGAGCGAGGTCGCCACCCGCGACGCCTACGGGCGGGCCCTGGCCGCGCTCGGCACGGCCCGCGGCGACGTCGTCGCCCTCGACGGCGAGGTCAGCGACTCCACGCGCTCCGAGTTCTTCGCGAAGGAACACCCGGACCGCTTCTTCGAGTGCTACATCGCCGAGCAGCAGCTGGTCGCCGCCGCGGTCGGGTTCGCGGCGCGCGGCTGGGTGCCGTACGCGTCCACGTTCGCCGCGTTCCTCACCCGCGCCCACGACTTCCTCCGCATGGCGTCGATCAGCGGCGCCGGGATCAACCTCGTCGGCTCGCACGCGGGCGTCGCCATCGGCCAGGACGGGCCCTCGCAGATGGGCCTGGAGGACCTGGCGATGTTCCGTGCGCTGCACGGCTCGACGGTGCTGTACCCGTGCGACGCCCACCAGACGGCCAAGCTCGTCGCCGCGATGGCGGACCAGGAAGGTATCCGCTACCTGCGCACCTCGCGCGGGGCGACCCCCGTGATCTACGGCCCGACCGAGGAGTTCCCCGTCGGCGGCAGCAAGGTGCTGCGGGCCACCGACCACGACCGGCTCACCCTCGTCGCGGCCGGGGTCACCGTCCACGAGGCGCTCGCCGCGGCCGGGGCACTGGAGCGCGAGGGCATCAGGGTCCGGGTGATCGACCTGTACTCGGTCAAGCCCGTCGACCGCCGTCACCCTGCGCGAGGCCGCCGAACGCACCGGCTGCCTGCTCACCGTGGAGGACCACCGCGAGGAGGGCGGCCTCGGTGACGCGGTGCTCGACGCGTTCCTCGACGGGCGCCCGATGCCGCGCCTGGTGCGCCTCGCCGTCCGTACGATGCCGGGCTCGGCCACGCCCGCCGAGCAACTGCACGCCGCGGGCATCGACGCCGAGTCGATCGCGGCGGCGGCCCGGCTGCTGGTGGAGCACGCGGTGGTGCCCTGAGCAGCGGTGTCGGCGGCCGTGTGGGCGGCTTGAGGGCGGCCTGTCGGCGGCTTGACGGGGGTCCGTCGGCGGCCTGTCAGCCTGTCAGCGGCTTGACGCGCTGCGTGACGGTGCCTTGACGCGTTGCGTGACGGAAGGCGACGGCAGGAACACGAGCCAGGAGATACCGCCACGCGTACGCGGGGAGGTTTGGCCGACGTCCGCAGGGCCACTCGAACAGCGAGGTGCCCATGCAGCCATGAGGCCCCGTCTCGCGCAAGCTTGAGACAGGCCTTGAGACAGGCAAGGAGGACCGGTTGGCATGACTGTAGTCCCGGCGGCACAGCAAACCGGTGGTGGAGGCGGCACCAGCGGCCTCTACGACGTAGTGGAACTCATTCTCGACCGGGGACTCGTCATTGACGCGTTCGTGCGGGTCTCCCTGGTGGGCATCGAGATCCTCAAGATCGACGTACGGGTCGTCGTCTCGAGTGTCGACACCTATCTCCGCTTCGCCGAGGCAGCGAACCGGCTCGACCTGGAGGCCGGGCCGCACAAGAGCCCCGGCCTGCCGGAAATCGTCGGTGAGATCACCGAGGCCGGTTCGCGCGGCAAGTCCAAGGGGGCGCTGTCCGGAGCGGCCCAGACGATCTCCGACGCGTTCAAGCAGGCCCGCGAGGAAGGCGATGCGGAGCCCCGGCCGCGCGCCCGCAGGACCACGAGTGGCGCGCAGGAGAGAGGAGGAGCAGGAGTGAGCACGTACGTCTACGGCATTGCCGCGAGCTCGCATCCCGCGCTCCCCAAGGACATGGGCGGAGTGGGAGATCCCGCGCGCCCCGTGCGCATCCTGAAGGAGGGCGAGCTGGCGGCCATCGTCAGCGACGCCCCCGACGGGCTGCGCCCCAAGCGCAAGGACCTGCTCGCCCACCAGAACGTACTGAGCGAGGCGGGCGCGGGTGGCTCCGTGCTGCCCATGCGGTTCGGCAGTGTGGCCCCGGACGACGCGACCGTCACCGGGGTGCTCGCCGAGCGCGCCGAGCACTACCTGGAACGGCTCCGCGGCCTGGACGGCAAGGTCGAGTACAACATCAAGGCCACCCACGACGAAGAAGCCGTGCTGCGGCGGGTGATGGCCGACGACCCCGAGCTCCGGGCCCTCGCGGAGGCCAACCGGCAGGCGGGCGGCGGCACCCACGAGCAGCGGCTGCGACTCGGCGAGAGGGTGGCGGCCGCGGTGCAGAACCTGGAGGCCGAGGACGCGGTGCGGCTGCGGCACGCGCTGGAACCGGCCGCCGATGCCGTCAGCGTGGGCCCCGAGTCCACCGGCTGGCTCGCCAACGTGTCGTTCCTCGTGGAGCGCGAGGCGGCCGAGATCTTCCTCGCCGCCGTCGAAGAGGTCCGCAAGGGCAACCCGCACCTCGAACTGCGGGTGAACGGTCCGCTGCCGCCGTACAGCTTCGTGGAGCCGGGCCCGGCGGAGCCCGCGGAGACGGAGGCACAGGTGTGAGAGCGGGCGTGAGAGCGACGGTGGAGAGTGGGTGAGGAGTGCGCATGGGACTGATCAGTGAGGTGCTGCTGCTGCCGTTCGCCCCGGTGCGCGGCAGCCTCTGGGTGATGAGACAGGTACTGGCCGAGGCCGAGCGTCAGTACTACGACCCGGCCGCCGTCCGTACCGAACTCGCCCGGCTCGAGCAGCGGCTTGAGGCGGGCGAGATCGATGAGGAGGAGTTCGACCGCGTGGAGGACGAACTCCTGGACCGGCTGGAGACCGCCCTGCGCGGGAGCGCGGGAGCGGACGAGGGGACGGTAAGGGATGAACCGAGTGGGACTGGGCCTCGCCGTGGGTGCCGGATACGTCCTCGGACGGACGAAGAAGATGAAGCTCGCCCTCGCGGTCGGCAGCGCGGTGGCCGGCAAGCGGATGCACCTGAGCCCGCGGGCGCTCGGGGACGTGGTGTCCCAGCAGCTGCTGAAGAACCCGCAGTTCAAGGAGATCGGGGACCAGCTCCGCGAGGATCTGCGCGGTGTCGGCAAGGCGGCCACAGGGACCCTGATCGAGCGGCGGATCGAAGGACTCGCCGACCGGCTGCACGGGCGGACCGCCCTGATGCGCGATCAGCTCGCGGGGGTGGCCCCGGACGTGTCCGGCCGCGACGAACCGGAGGAACCGGAGGAACCGGAGGAACCGGAGGAACCGGAGGGGGCAGGAGAGGAGGACGAGGAGCCTCGAGAGGAACGCGAAACGGACGACGAGTACGACGAGTACGGCGAGCACGACGAGTACGGCGAGGCAGCCGAGGAGGAGCCCGAGGAGGAGCCCGAGGAGGAGCCCGAGGAGGAGCCCGAAGAAGAGGAAAAGCCTGAGGAAGAGGAAGAGCCCGAAGAAGCGCCGGAGCCGCCGCGCAGGAAGGCCCTGGCGAAGAAGACCGCCGAGAAGAAGGCCCCGGTCAAGAAGGCAGCCGAGAAGAAGACCCCGGGGAAGAAGAAGCCGGCCGCCAAGAAGGAGGTGGGGCGCAGAACCGGTGCGAAGAAGGCGTCCGCAAAGAAGACGGCCCCGCGCGAGGCCACCCGGACCCGGGCGGCAAAGGGAGGCGGAGGCGATGACTGACACCGTCGGTGCGGCGACCGGCCGGGCGAAGGACACGCTGGGCTCGGCCGTGGCCGGGGCGAAGGACACGCCCGGTGCGGCGACCGGCCGGGCGAAGGACACGCTGGGCTCGGCCGCGGCCGGGGCGAAGGACACGCCCGGTGCGGCGACCGGCCGGGCGAAGGACACGCTGGGCTCGGCCGCGGCCGGGGCGAAGGACACTCCCGGTGCGGCGACCGGCCGGGCGAAGGACACGCTCGGCTCGGCCGTGGCCGGGGCGAAGGACACCCTGGGCTCGGCCGCGGCCGGGGCGAAGGACACTCCGCTCACCGGTCTGGCCCACAGCCCCGCCGTCGACCGGCTCAAGACGGAGGCCCAGGAGTACCTGGCGCCCAGGCCCAGCGCCTGCTCTTCGGCGTCGGCCGCAAGCTCGGCGAGACCACCGTCAAGCTCAACGACATCGCCGAGGGCAACAGCCCCGGCTTCGCCAGACTCGCCCTCGACGGCGGTCGCAAGCTCGCCGAGGGCAAGGGCCCGCTGCGCACCGCCCTGGAGGTCGGCGCCGGACGGGCCAAGGACAGCGTGTTCGGCGCCCTGAAGAACCTGGTCGGCGGCAAGGGCAAGCGCAAGGGCCGGCGCGGGCCACAAGCCCACGGTCATCATCGAGTCCATCGACGTCGGCGTGCCGCTGCGCACGGCGTACGACCAGTGGACGCAGTACCAGGACTTCAGCACCTTCGCCAAGGGCGTGAAGAGCGCGAACCGCGACGACGACACGCACTCCGACTGGAAGCTGAAGGTCTTCTGGTCCAACCGCAGCTGGAAGGCCAACACCACCGAACAGGTGCCCGACGACCGGATCTCCTGGACGTCGGAGGGCGCCAAGGGCACCACGAAGGGCGTGGTCTCCTTCCACGAGCTCGCGCGACAACCTCACCCGGGTTCTGCTGGTCCTCGAGTACTACCCCTCAGGGGCTCTTCGAGAAGACCGGCAACATCTGGCGCGCCCAGGGCCGCCGGGCCCGGCTCGACCTCAAGAACTTCGCCCGCTTCATCATGCTGCGCGGCGAGGCGGAGGACGGCTGGCGCGGCGAGATCCGCGACGGCGAGGTCGTCCGCAGCCACGAGGACGCCCTGGCGGAGGAGGAGGCGCGAGGCAGCCCGCCAGGAGGAGCCGAAGGCGACGAGTCCGAGGAGGCCGACGAGGACGAGGACGAGGCGAGGAGGAAGAGGAGCCGGACGAGGAAGAGGAGGCCGAGGAGTACGAAGAGGGAGACGAGGACGAGGAAGAAGAGCAGGCCCACGAAGGTGCCGCCGAGGACGAGCACGAGGAGGGACACGCGGAGGAAGAGTACGAGGACGAGCGACGAGGACGAGGACCGGACCACCGTGGGCGGGAGCCGCCGATGACCGTTCCCCAGCCGGGTCCCCGAACCGTACGGCCAGCGACGGCAGCGCCAACCTCGCCGACATCCTTGAACGGGTGCTCGACAAGGGCATGGTGATCGCGGGCGACATCCGGATCAACCTGCTCGACATCGAGCTGCTCACCATCAAGCTGCGGCTCATCGTCGCCTCCGTCGACAAGGCGAAGGAGATGGGCATCGACTGGTGGGAGACCGACCCGGCGCTCTCCTCGCGGGCCCGCCGTGACGAACTCACCCGCGAGAACGCGGAGCTGCGTGCCCGGCTCGCGGAACTGGACGAGGGGCGTCCAGCGGACGCCCCGTCACTGGAAAGTGGCCGCCGGAACGAGCCGTCGCCGCCGCGAGAGCGTCCGCGAGACCGACCGCGGGGCCGTCCGCGAGACCGTCCGCAGGAGGAGGAGTCGTCATGACCGGACTGCGGTACGTCTATGCCGTCTGCCGCCCCTTCGGCGCCGCGCTGCAGGCCCAGCTGACCGGGGTCGCGGGCGCGCCGCCGAAGCAGCTGCCCCACCACGGCCTGATCGCCGTCGTCAGTGAGGTGCCGGAGCGCGACTTCGCCGAGGAGCCACTCAAGGCCCACCTGGAGGACCTGGACTGGCTGAGCGCGACCGCCCGGGCCCACCAAAGAGTGATCGACGCGCTGACCGCCGTCACGACGCCCCTGCCGCTGCGGCTCGGCACCGTCTTCCGGGACGACAGCGGCGTACGCGTCATGATGGAGGCCCGCGAGGACGCCTTCCGGCGCACACTCGACCGGCTGGAGGGCCGGGTGGAGTGGGGCGTCAAGGTGTACGCCGACCCGGAGTCCACCGTGGCCGACCGGCCGCCCGCGAAAGCCGCGACGGGCCGCGACTACCTACGACAGCGCCGTATGCACGCCACTCTCACAAGAGGAAATGTGGCAGCGGGCCGAGACGTTCTCCCGCCGGCTGCATGAAACCCTTTCCGGGTACGCCGAGGACTCCCGGTTGCACGCGCCGCAGAGCTCCGCGCTTTCCGGCGCCGCCGGACGCAATGTGCTGAACGCCGCCTACCTCGTGCCGCGCGCGTGAATCCGAGGAATTCGTGGAACTGGTGGACCGGACGAAGGACGACACCCCCGGCCTGCGCGTCCCCGGCCTGCGGGTCGAACTCACCGGCCCCTGGGCGGCCTACTCCTTCACCGAGGAGCCACACCCGGCCGAGCAGACGCGCCCGGCCGAGCGGCCCGACACAGTCGAGCGGACCGAGGAGGACGCGTGACCGTCGTCGAACGCCGTGAGATCGCCCTCGTCGACCTGCTCGACCGGCTGCTCGCGGGCGGGGTCGTCATCACCGGCGACCTCACCCTGCGCATCGCGGACGTCGATCTCGTCCGCATCGACCTGAACGCGCTCATCAGCTCGGTGAACGAACAGGTTCCCTCACCCTGGGGGGAATTGGGGGGAATGGGAGTGACGTGACCAGCAGTACCGGCGGGACCGGCAGGACCGGCAGGGCTGGCAGGACCGGCAGGAACCGCCTCGAACTCGAACCCGACACGGTGGAGCGGGACCTGGTCAAGCTCGTCCTGACCGTCGTCGAACTCCTCCGCCAGCTCATGGAGAGGCAGGCGGTGCGCCGCTTCGACACGGGCGAGCTGACGGAGGACCAGGAGGAGCGCATCGGGCTCACGCTGATGCTGCTCGACGACCGTATGGCCGAACTGCGCGACCGCTACGGACTGCGGCCCGAGGACCTGAATCTGGACCTCGGGCCGCTCGGACCGCTGCTTCCCAGAGCATAGAGACTGAACGAGCGAAGAGACTGAACGAGCAAGAGACTGAACGGCCCTTCCAGTCACCGGCCCAGTCACCGGCCCAATCACCAGGTCCAGTTACCGGGCGTGGCCGCTCACGCCGTCAGCAACGCAGCGTCGGCCGGTCCCAGTGCCGGTGTGCCGCGACCGCCGTCACGAACGTCCGCAGGAACTCCTCGCTCGCCGTACCCGGCGCGGTGTCCGTCACCACGCCCCGGTCGGCCACCACGTGGTGGAACTCGGCGGACAGCCGCAGCCCTTCGGGCTCCAGCGACGCCATGATGCCCACGCCCGAGCCGAGCGCCCCCACCGGCTTGCCGTGCCGGTAGGCGTCCCGTACGAACCGCACCGCGTCCGGATCACCCGCCGGCGCCGGAGTACCCGTGGGCCCGCCGGGCAGCAGCACCGCGTCGTACAGCACGGACGCCACGGTCGGCAGCGCCCGGTCCACGGCACACCGCTCGCCGTCCGCCCCCCGCACGGCGCCGTCCCGCGCGGCGATCGCCTCCACGACGGCGCCCTCGGCGGCCAACGCCTCCCGCACGGAGGCGACCTGCCCGGCGTCCACGCCGTCGGCGACGAGCACCGCGATCCGCCGGGTGCGGATCGAGCCGTCACCGCGCAGCGACTCCAGGCTCAGGGCGGGGGAGGACAGTGTGGACGAGCCCGACCCGGGCCCTGTCGCCGGCTCCGACTCCGGCTCCGGCTCCGGTACCCCGATGCCCTGCGCCACCCGCCCGGCCAGCTCAGGATCGACCTTGCCCAGCTCCCGCACCGTACGGGCGCGGACGGTCCTCGCGCCGACCTTGCCGAGCTCGAAGCGGAACGCCTCCACGATGTGCTGCTTCTCCCAGTCCGCCATGCTGTTCCAGAACATCGCGGCCTGGCTGTAGTGGTCCTTGAAGCTCTCACTACGGCGGCGGATCTTGGCGCCGTCCACGCGCTCCGCGTAGTGCGTGTACGCGCCCGCGTCGACGCCCGCGTGGGCGGGGCAGCCGCCGCCGAGGGAGTTCGGGAAGTAGTTCGTGCCGCTGTGCAGATGCGCTCTGGTGGTAGCCGTCGCGCTGGTTGGTGCGTACGGGCGCGACCGGGCGGTTGACCGGCAGCTGGGCGAAGTTGGGTCCGCCGAGCCGGATCAGCTGCGTGTCCAGGTAGGAGAAGTTGCGGGCCTGGAGCAGCGGGTCGTTGGTGAAGTCGATGCCCGGGACGACGTTCGCCGTGTGGAAGGCGACCTGCTCGGTCTCCGCGAAGAAATTCTCCGGGTTGCGGTCCAGCACCATCCGGCCGACCGGCCGTACCGGCACCTGCTCCTCGGGGATGATCTTCGTGGCGTCGAGGAGATCGAAGTCGAACGCGAACTCGTCCTCCTCCGGCACCAGTTGGACACCCAGCTCGTACTCCGGGTACTCGCCCGCCTCGATCGCGTCCCACAGGTCCCGCCGGTTGAAGTCCGGGTCCCGGCCCTGGCACTCCTGCGCCTCGTCCCACACCAGCGAGTGCACGCCCAGCTTCGGCTTCCAGTGGAACTTCACGAACGTGCCGCGCCCCTCGGCGTTCACGAACCGGAACGTGTGCACGCCGAAGCCCTGCATCATGCGGAAGCTGCGCGGGATCGCCCGGTCCGACATCAGCCACATGATCGCGTGCAGCGTCTCTGGCTGGAGCGACACGAAGTCCCACAGCGTGTCGTGCGCGGACGCGCCCGTGGGGATGTCGTTGTGCGGCTCCGGCTTGAGCGCGTGCACGAAGTCGGGGAACTTGATGCCGTCCTGGATGAAGAAGACGGGGAAGTTGTTCGCGACGAGATCGTAATTGCCCTCCGACGTATAGAACTTGGTCGCGAAGCCCCGCACGTCCCGTACGGTGTCCGCCGACCCCCGCGGCCCCTGCACCGTCGAGAACCGCACGAACACCGGCGTCCGCACCGACGGGTCCTGGAGGAAGGCCGCGCGGGTGAACTCCGCACACGACTCGTACGGTTCGAAGTAGCCGTACGCGCCCGCACCCCGCGCGTGCACCACCCGCTCCGGGATCCGCTCGTGGTCGAAGTGGGTGAGCTTCTCCCGGAAGTGGAAGTCCTC
This sequence comes from uncultured Actinomycetota bacterium, assembly GCA_963711935.1. GTDB lineage: Bacteria > Actinomycetota > Actinomycetes > Streptomycetales > Streptomycetaceae > Streptomyces. The sequence continues at coordinate 375,913 of CAVQGD010000027.1, read as the reverse complement.
CATGAGGGTGGGGCCGCGGTCGCCCACGGTCAGCGAGTCGTCGGTGTGGTCGACCTCGACGCCCTGGTCGGTGGTGAGCGCCCCGCCTGCCGGGTCGTCCGCGCGGAAGGTGTCACGCTGCTGGTCCTTGCGGTTCTCGAGGTCCTCGCGGTCCTGCTGGTCCTGTTGGTCCTCGCGGTCCTCGCGGTTCTGCTGGTCCTCGCGGTTCTGCTGGCCGTCGCGGCCGGCCGTGTCCTGGCCGGTCTGCTTCCTGCCGGCGTCCATCACACCGCCTCCTTCGCCTTGGCGAACTCGTCGAGGAACGCCTCGCAGAACGCCTTGAGGTCGGCCGGCTTCCGGCTCGTGATCAGATGGTTGGGGCCGTGGTCGCAGATCTTCACCTGCTCGTCGACCCACTCGCCGCCCGCGTTGCGGATGTCCGTGCGCAGGCTCGGCCACGAGGTGAGCACCCGGCCGCGTACGACATCGGCCTCGACGAGCGTCCACGGCGCGTGACAGATCGCGGCGACCGGACGGCCCAGCTCGAAGAAGTCCCGTACGAACGACACGGCCCGTGCGTCCAGGCGCAGGAAGTCCGGATTGGCCACCCCGCCCGGCAGGACCAGCCCGCCGAAGGACCCGGCGGGCACCTCACCCACCACCTCCTCCACGGGGAACATGTCCGCCTTGTCGAGGTGGCGGAACGCCTGCACCTGCCCCGGCTTCGTCGACACCAGCACGGGCTCGTGCCCCGCGTCGGCCGCCGCCTGCCAGGGTTCGGTGAGCTCGATCTGCTCGACGCCCTGGGGCGCGGTCAGGAATGCGATACGCATGGTGGTTCAACGTCCTTTCAGCGTCGGATGCCTGTCGTCGGGCGGGGTTTCGTGGCCTCCTCACTCAGCGTGTTCGGCCGCCGCGTTATTCGGTCCGTACGATCGCTTCGGCCCGTACGATCGCTTCCGCGAGTTCGTGCGCGGTGGCGTACCGCGTCTTCCTCGGCAGCCGCTCAACGGGCTCGATCAGGACGTCCGGCGCATGCTTGGCGCGCAGGATGTCGACCAGCTCGTGGGGGTGGGCGGGGAAGGAGGTACGGCCCAGGATCCGGCCCAGTTCGAAGCGCAGTTCCTCGACGGGCAGCGCCTCCATGCGGGCCTGCGAACGGTACGGCGTCACCGGGCCGCTCGCGACCTCCGGGTCGTCGTCGGCGCCCGGCTCCGGGTCGTGCCACTCCTGCTGTGCGGGTGGGGTGGCCGGAGCGGAGCAGATCTCGCAGTTCGTGCTTCATCTCGTCGTCACGGTGGACGCTCAACCGGTCGCTGCCTCGCTGCATGACTCCCTCCAGAACTTCGCATGATGCCCACGTCGCATGATGCTCCTGCTTCTTCTTCTCCTGCTCCTTCTTCTCCTGCTTCTTTCTCCTACTTCTTCTTCTCCCGCCCCGGCAGGAACTCCTGGACCTTCGCCTTGAAGCCCTGCCGCACCATCGCCCCCCGGTCCGCGTCGCCCTTGAGGACGGACGCGGCAGTGGCCTCCATCTGCTCCCAGGTCGCGTGCGGCGGGATCGGCGGGACCGCCGGGTCCGTCAGGAACTCGATCACCGCGGGACCGTCGGCCTCCAGGCCCGCGCGCCAGCCGGACTCCACGTCCTCGGGCTTCTCCACGCGGATGCCGGTCAGGCCGAGGGAGCGGGCGAAAGCGGCGTACTGGACGTCCGGGATCTCCTGCGAGGGCAGGAAGGACGGTTCGCCCCCCATCGCGCGCATCTCCCAGGTCACCTGGTTCAGGTCGTGGTTGTTCCAGACGCCCACGACCAGCCGCGGATCCTCCCAGCGGTCCTTGTACTTGGCCGCCGTGATCAGCTCCGCCATGCCGTTCATCTGCATCGCGCCATCCCCGACCAGCGCGATCGCCGGCCGGTCCGGGTGGGCGAACTTCGCGCCGATCGCGTACGGCACCCCGCAGCCCATCGTCGCCAGCGTGCCCGACAGGGACCCCCGCATGCCGTCCCGCATCGTCACATGCCGCGCGTACCAGTTCGCCACCGAACCGGAGTCCGAGGTCAGGATCGCGTTGCTGGGCAACAGCGGGTCCAGCGCGTGGGCCACGTACTCCGGGTTGATCGGGTCCGCCGACAACTCCGCGCGCCGCTTCATCACCTCACGCCAGCGCGCGACGTTCGCGCACACCGTGTCGTACCACTCACGGCCCCGGTCCTCGTCCAGCATCGGGATCAGGCGCCGCAGCGTCTCCTGCGCGTCGCCGACCAGGTTCACCTCGTACGGGTAGCGCATGCCCACCATGTGCGGGTCGATATCGATCTGGACGGCCCGCGCCTTGCCGAACTCCGGCAGGAACTGCGAGTACGGGAACGACGAGCCGATTGTCAGCAGCGTGTCGCAGTCACGCATCAGCTCGTACGAGGGGCGGGTGCCCAGCAGACCGATCGCACCGGTGACGTACGGGAGTTCGTCGCTCAGCACGTCCTTGCCGAGCAGGGCCTTGGCGACGCCCGCCCCCAGCAGTTCGGCGACCCGCTCCACCTCCGCACGCCCCCCGGCCGCGCCCTGGCCCACCAGAAGGGCCACCTTGTCACCGGAGTTGAGGATCTCGGCCGCCCGCTCCAGCGACTCCTGCGCAGGAACCGCCGTCCACGCGCTGCGGTCCAGGCTGGAGGGGACCATCTTGAACTCGTGCGTGGGCGCGGAGTAGTCCAGCTCCTGCACATCACCGGGGATGATCACAGCGGTGGGGCAGCGGCGCGCGTACGCGGTGCGGATCGCCCGGTCCAGCACGTTCGGCAGCTGCTCGGGCACCGTCACGGTCTCCACGAAGTCCGAGGCGACATCCTTGAACAGGGTGTGCAGGTCCACCTCCTGCTGGTACGAGCCGCCCATCGCGCTGCGGTGCGTCTGGCCCGACGATCGCCAGCACCGGCACATGGTCCAGCTTGGCGTCGTACAGGCCGTTGAGCAGGTGGATCGCGCCCGGGCCCGACGTGGCCGCGCACACTCCGAGACGGCCGCCGAACTTGGCGTAGCCGACCGCCTGGAACGCGGACATCTCCTCATGCCGCGCCTGCACGAACCGCGGCTGGTCCTCGGCCCGTCCCCACGCGGCGAGCAGGCCGTTGATGCCGTCGCCGGGGTAGGCGAAGACGTGCTCCACACCCCACTCGCCCAGCCGCTGCAGGATGTGGTCGGCGACCTTGGTGCTCATGGCGGGACCTCCGGAAAGCGAATCAGGAAGGAACACAAAGGAAGGAAGAAGGAAGAAGGGGAAGAAGGGATATGGACACGGCATCTCCCGAGTGACCAGAGCGCACGGAAGGGAAACCTGCGGACGCGCCGACTGCTCTCGCCCCGGCCGCGGCCGAGGGGGAGGATGGGAGCTGAGCAACCAAAAGGAGGGCCGTCATGAAAACCGGAGCCTCGGATTACGACCAGTGGTTGTACTCTCACACGCCCTCCCAGGCCGAGGGTGAGCGCGACGAACCGGCCGAGCGCGCGGTCACGGAACAGCACCCGGACGTCCCCAGGACCGAGCCGTCCCAGGCGGAGGGCGAGCGGGTGAACGACATCAGGACCGCTTGACCGCCGGTACGTGGCCATCGGTACGTGGCCATCGGTACGTGGTCATCGGTACGTGACCGCCGGTACGTGACCATCGATAACCGCCGATAACGGAGAGCGGGTGCTCATCGAGCACGCGGGGGAGCGGTGCCAGGAGCGGTGTCGCCGAGGAGCCGGGAGAATTCCTCCTCCAGGCTCGCGATCGGTTCGCCCAGTTCGTACACCTCCACGCCGATGGCCGCAGCCGTGGCCAGGATCGTCTCCGCGCCCGCCCCTTGTACGAGAACGCCCTGTGCCGTCTCCGAGCGGATGTCGCCCGCAGGGGAGGCCAGCGCGGCAGCCATGCGGGCATCGTCGGAGGTGCGCACCCGCAGCGCGCACCCGGCAGCGCGGGAACGGCGGCGCAGATCCTGGACGGAGCCGGTGAAGAGCACCCGGTTGTGCAGCACGATCACGCGGTCCGCGAGCTGCTCCACCTCGGCCAGGGACCGGCTGGACAGGAGTACGACGCGTCCCTGACCGGCCAGGCGGCTCAGGAGCGCACGCAGCCGGCGGATGCCCTGGGGGTCCAGGCCCCTGGTGGGCTCGTCGAGAATGAGGACGCGCGGGTCGGCGAGCAGTGCGGTGGCAAGGCCCAGGCGGCGGCGCGTGCCCTGGGGGTAGGTTCCGGTCTTCTTCTCCGCGACATCCTCGATATCGGTCACTGCCAGGACCTCATCCACCCGGCGAGCCGGAACAGCCGCCTTGGCGGCTGCCAGCAGCAGGTGCTGGCGCCCCGTGTGTTCGGGATGCGCGCCGGCATCGTCGAAAGCCACCCCTACCCGGCGGGCCGGGCCGGGAAGTTCCGCAAACGGTTTACCGAGCACGGTGGCGGTTCCACAGTCCAGGGATATCAGGTCGGCCAGTATCCGTAGGCAGGTCGTTTTCCCGGCGTCATTCGGCCCGAAGAATCCGGTGACCTCGCCGAACCGCACGGAGAAAGTCATCTCCTCGATCGCGGTATGGGTGCCATAGTATTTGGTCAGTCCGGAAAATGAAATTGCGGATGTCATCGATTTCGCCTGTTTCGGTGTCGCATGCACGCTGGATTCTCCGGACCACCGATGTCGGCAGTCCGGCGTCGGCAGCTGCTGCTGCTGTGCGCCGTACTGCCGACGGCTCCGCTCGCCGTCACCGCCGTCCGTCTGGTGATCCTCGTCCGGGAGGACACCGGGCGTACGGCGGTGACGACGAATTCACGACGGGTGATCAGTAAGACGGGTGATCCGTAAGTGGCTCAGTAAGTGGCTCAGTAAGTGGCCGGGACGAACGAGCCGTCGAAGTTGACGAAATAGACCTGCTCGTTGAAGCCGGCCACCGTCTGCCGCTTGAAGGTCGCGTTGTCGACGCTGCCGGCATAGACAACAGTGCCATTACTGTTCACGGCGCCGAGGTTGTTGTCCGCGCGGGAGAAGGACGCGCGGTTCGCCTTGCCGGTCTGCTGCAGACCCTTTTCCTTCTGCCAGAACTTGGTCGCCGATGCGGTATTCCTGTCGAACTCGCCGTTGATGTCATCCTCGGTGAACGGGCGCAGGGCGCCGCTGTCCTTGAAGAAGGCGCCGTCAGCCACCAGGACGGTCTGCCACAGGGCGACCGCGTTGCTCTCGTCATCTTTCTGGAGTGTTCCCTCGTCGCCCCAGTCGTTGCGGGTGTTGCCGCTGCCGTCGATGACGCCGCTGTCCTCGGACGCCTGGGCCATGCCCGCTGTCGCGAGTCCCCCGAAAACGGCACCCATGGCCACCACGGTCGCTATCGCTGTCTTGCGGAAGCGCTTCTGCATGTTCTTCTTCCTTCCCTTGGACTGCTTTTCCTGCTGATCCCCGAATGTCGTTGTATCCATGAGTGTTCTGACGGCTCTTGCGACGGAACGACGTGACCGGACTATGGGCATGTGAACTCCTCGCGTGTTCGAGAGGGCTGCCGAATTGGCTGACTCAAATATGTGTGAGGAGCCTCGGCGAGGAAAGTCACGTAATTCCGGGGCTTGACATCCTTCCGCCTGTCCCGCAGGCCTCTCCGGCGGTCCGCTCCCGCAGGCCTCTTCCGGTGATCCGTTTTCCCGCGGTTCTCCCCGGGGTTCCGCGCCGCAGGGTGCTCCCTGTCGCTGCTGCCTGCCACTGCTGCCTGCCATTGCTGCCTGCCCCTGCTGCCTGTCGCTGCTGCCGTTCCCGTGGGTGGACGTGCTGCGTTGGTGCTCGTCGGCCCGCAGGTTGATCCTGGGGAGGAGGGCGCTGAAGGTGCGGGTTCTTGTGGGGAGCTGGATACGGAGCGGGACAGCGGGATACGGAGTCAGCAGGCGTACGGAGTCAGCAGGCGTGAGGTGAGCGGTGATGGATCGACTTCCCCCTCCTCCTGGTGAGCGGCTCGATGAGGCACAGGCCGCTGGGGAACCGGCATACACGGCCACGGCCACTCTCGACGAACACGGCCTGGTGACCTGGTGGAGCGAGGAGGCCCGACGGCTGCTGGGATACGCGCCCGCGCAGGTGGTGGGACGTCCCGCCGCCGGTCTGCTCGCCGAGGACGTCGGGGAGGGGGTACGGCGGGCGGCAGCCTGGCAGGAACGGCTCAGCGGCACAGTGGCACTGAGGCGCGGCGACGGCCACCGACTGCGGCTGGGGCTGCTCGCGCACCACCGGCACAAGAGCGGCGGGGGTGGCGAGTGGCTTGTGGTGTGCGCGGTGGCGGACCCGGTGCGTACGTCACGGAGCGGGGCGCTGGCGGAGTGGACGTTCCTTCAAGCCCCTTGTGTGCTGGCGGTCTTCGGCACCGACCTGCGGCTGGTGCGGGCGAACGCGGGCATGGAGGGCGCGCTGTCCCTGACGGAGGAGTGGATGCACGGGCTGCGCTTGCCGGAGATCGCGCCGTGTCCGGCGAACGACGAGGTCGAAAAGCGGATGGCGCGGGTGGTGAGGACCGGTGAGCAGCAGCAGGTGGAGAGCTGTCTCCAGCCCGCGGGTACCGGCGCGGAGCACGCCTGGCCGGTGACGCTTGTCCCGCTGAAGGACCCGTACGGCCGGGTACGCGCCGTGTGTCTGGCGGCGCACCACAAGTCGCGGGAGTACCGCACCCTGGAGCGGACACTCCTGCTGAACGACGCCGCCCGCATCGGTACCACCGGGGACATCACCCGTACCGCACAGGAACTGGCCGATGTCGCCGTGCCCCGGCTGGCGGACTTCACCGCCGTCGACCTGCTGGAGGGCGTCCGCGAGGCGGCGGAAACGCCTTTCGCGCCGCCGGAGCCGGTGACCGTGCGCCGCACCGCTGTGCGCTCGGTACGTGAGGACGGCCCTGAGCTGCGGGGTGGGCAGGCGGAGACGACCGTCTACCCGGCGCTGTCTCCTCCGGCCCGGTGCCTTGCCCAGGGACGCGGCGCTCTGTACGACACGGCCGGTGCCGCTGTCACCCAGTGGACGCGGCAGGACCCGGCAGCCGCATGGATCCGCCGGTGGGGAACGCACTCGGTGATCGTGGTGCCGATGCGGGCGCACGACACCCTCGTCGGCGTGGCGTTCTTCGGCCGTTACCAGCGCCCCGAGCCCTTCGAACCGGACGATCTGCTCCTGACCGAGCAGCTCACCACACGGGCGGCCGTCAGTATCCAGAGCGCCCGCCAGCAGCACACCAGCACCAAGCGCACCAGCAGCACCAAGCACAGCAGCGCGACCAAGCACACCAGCGCTACCAAGCGCACCACCACCATGATGCTGCAGAGCAGCCTGCTGCCGCAGACGCTGCCCGATCAGGCGGCCCTGGAGGTCTCCTCCCGTTACCTGCCCACCGCGACCCGCGCCGGAGTGGGCGGCGACTGGTTCGATGTGATCCCGCTGTCCGGGGCGCGGGTGGCCCTCGTCGTCGGCGACGTCGTCGGCCACGGCATCCGTGCCTCGGCCACCATGGGCCGGCTGCGCACCGCGGTACGGACCCTGGCCGACGTCGACCTGCCGCCCGACGAACTGCTCACCCACCTCGACGACCTCGTCCTGCACCTGTCCGCCGAGGAGGGCGGCGTGGAAGGTGCCGCCGAGACCGCCGGCGGCATCGGCACCACCTGCCTGTACGCGGTCTACGACCCGGTCTCACGCCGCTGCACCCTGGCCCGGGCCGGTCACCCCCTGCCCGCCGTGGCCACCCCCGACGGCGCGGTGTACTTCCTGGATGTCCCGGCCGGCCCGCCGCTGGGCCTGGGCGGCCTGCCCTTCGAGACCCTCGAGGCCGAACTGCCCGAGGGCAGCCTCCTCGCCCTGTACACCGACGGCCTGCTCGAACCTCGCGAGCACGACATCGACCGGGCCCTGGACAAGATGTTCACCGCCCTGGCGGGGCCTGCCACGACAGTGGAGACGGTCTGCGACAGGGTCCTCGCGGCCGTGCTGACCCGCCGCCCCGATGACGACGTCGCCCTGCTCATCGCCCGTACCCGGGCCCTGCACGCCGACCGGGTCGCCGTCTGGGACCTGGCCAGCGACCCCGCGATCGTCGCCCAGGCCCGCCGCCACGCCACTGACCAGCTGACTGCCTGGAGACTGGACGACGCCGCACTGATCACCGAACTGATCGTCAGCGAACTGGTCACCAACGCCATCCGTTACGGCAGGCCGCCCATCCAGCTGCGGCTGATCCACGAGAACAACACCCTGATCAGTGAGGTTTTCGACTCCAGCAGTACCGCCCCGCACCTGCGGCGCGCCCGGATGTTCGACGAAGGGGGGCGGGGTCTGCTGCTGGTCGCCCAGCTCGCCCGCCGCTGGGGCACCCGCCATGCCCCTCTCGGCAAGACCATCTGGGCCGAGCAGTTCCTGGCGACCGGCGGATGAGCGTCACAGTCCCATGAGCTCACAGTCCCAGGGAGACGGCCAGCCGGATGAGTTCGGCCGCGCTGTTGACGTTGAACTTGGCCCGGATACGGCGGAGATAGGCGTCGACCGTGTGTTTGGAGAGCCCCATCTGGCGGGCCGTTTGCAGGTAGGTGCGTCCCGCCGCGATATGTCGCAGTGCCTCCAGCTCACGCGGAGCCAACAGCGCGAGTGCGGGGGCTTCGGCGTGCGGCGTGGCGGATGTGCTGCTCAAAAGTTTCCTCCGGGGATCGGCCAGATCATCACCGCTCACGCTCTTTGGCGCCTTTGGGAAGCGGGGACGCGGGGACGCGGGGACGCAGAGACGTAGAGAAGAAGCAGAAGAGAAGAAGCGGAGACGCGGAGACGCGGAGACGCGTGTCTGAATAATTCTGTTTGTCGGATATAAAGAGCCTGTATGAGTGACTTCACGACAGTGTCCGCCGACTGTCGCAGACGTGTCACAGGTCAGGTCCGTAAGCCCTGCCGAGCTGGGTGCCGAGCTGGGCATCGTGCCCGGAGCCGGGCATCGTGCCCGGACCGCACTCGGCTGCGCTCGCAGGTCACGGCAGCCGGTGACAGACTGACCGCGTCCCCGAGTCGGTCACCAGTGCCCTGGTGCACGCACCGGGCGCCGCCCTCGGCGGGTGCGCTCTCCTTGCCGGTACTCAGGAACCAGGCAGTGACCGGCTGCCAGGTTCCTCTTTCTCGCCGTCGCTTCGGTGTCCCGTCGGTGTCCCGCCGGTGTGCCGCAGCCCTGAGGAATCCGGCCGGGCTTCGCCCCGGTGCGAGAACAACGCCCCGCCGCAAGGACAACGGAGGTCTCTCCCATGACGACCCCTATGACGACCAGTACTCGGGTGAGGACCCGCATCCGGGACGCTGTCGTCACCGTGACGGCGGTGTCCACGGCCCTTGCTCTCGCGGCCTGCGGACAGGGCGGCGGAGGCAGTGCCGCCGGGGACGGTGCCCCACGGATCGGCCTGCTGTTGCCGGAGACCATCACGGCTCGCTGGGAGACACACGACAAGCCCCTCTTCGAGAAGAGGGTCAAGGAGCTGTGCGGCGACTGCACGATCGAGCATGCCAATGCCGTGGGTGATGTGGCCACCCAGCAGCAACAGGTGAACTCCATGATCGCCAAGGGGGTCGATGCGATGGTACTCGTGGCTGTGGACGCCAGATCTCTCGGCGCCGCTGTCAGGAAGGCGGACGAGGCGGACATCCCGGTGATCGCCTATGACCGTCTGGCCGAGGGCCCGGTCTCGGGTTACGTCACCTTCGACGGTGAGAAGGTCGGCAGGCTCCAGGGCGAGGCACTGCTGAAGGCCATGGGCGCCCGAGCGGACGGCGGTGAGATCGTCATGATGAACGGCGACCCCAACGACCCCAACGCGCTCTCGTTCAAGAAGGGCGCGCTGTCCGTGTTCAGCGACCGGGTCAAGATCAGCAAAACGTACGATACCCCCATGTGGCGGACAGAGATCGCGAACAAGAACATGTCAGGAGCCCTCTCCTCGCTCGGTGCCGACAACATCGACGGCGTCTACGCCGCCAACGACAGCCTGGCCGGCGGCATCCTCTCCGCTCTCAAAGCGAACAAGGTCAGCCCGCTGCCACCCGTCACCGGCCAGGACGCCGAACTCGGAGCCCTGCGGCGCATAGTCGTCGGCGAGCAGCACATGACCGTCTACAAGCCCTTCGCACCCGAGGCCTCCGCGGGCGCCGCCATGGCCGTGGCCGCGGCCCGCGGTGAGAGCTTCGACGACATCGCCACCGGCACGGTGCGCATCAGCACCGGGAAGACGGTCCCTGCGGTCCTGCTCACTCCGGTGTCCGTGACCGTCGGCAACATCAAGGACACCGTGGTGAAGGACGGCATGTACACGGTCCAGGAGATCTGCACCCCGCAACTCAGGGCGGCCTGCGACAAGGCCGGACTCACCAGGTAGCCGGGATTCACCGGGTGGCCCGGCTTCACCGGGCCGCCCGGTTTCCCGTCCCGGCCGCCCCGGAAGCGAGCCCCGGCAAGCGAAACCCGGGAAGCGAAACCCGGGAAACAGGACTCGGGAAGCGAAACCCGGAAGGGAAATCGGCGGAAAGGAGAGGTTCCGTGCCGGCTCCACCCCTGCTGGCGCTGCACGGCGTGTGCAAGCGATTCGGCGTCGTACAGGCCCTCAAGGACGTCGAGTTGGAGCTTCGCGCCGGCCAGGTCGTCGCCCTGCTGGGTGACAGCGGGGCCGGCAAGTCCACCCTGGTGAAGGTGATCTCGGGCGTCGCCCCCGCGGACAGGGGCGTCATCGAGTGGGAGGGCCGTACGGTGCCCATCAGACGCCCCCACGACGCCCGGGACCTCGGCATCGCCACCGTCTACCAGGACCTCGCGCTGTGCGGGAACCTCGATGTCGTCGGCAACCTGTTCCTCGGCCGGGAGATCCGCAGGTTCGGGTTCCTCGACGAGGTGGAGATGGAGCGCCGTACCCGGGAACTGCTGGAGCACCTGGCGACGGGCGTCCCCGATCTGCGGGCCCCTGTCGTCTCCCTGTCCAGCGGTCAGCGGCAGACGGTCGCCATCGCCCGTTCGGTCCTCGGCGATCCGCGGGTCCTTCTCCTGGACGAACCGACCGCCTCCCTGGGCCTGAAGCAGACCGCCGAGATCCTGGACCTCATCGACCGGCTGCGCGACCGCGGCCTGGGAATACTGCTCATCAGCCACAACATGGGCGATGTGAAGGCCCTCGCGGACCGGGCCGCGGTGCTGCGGCTCGGTCGCAACAACGGCTTCTTCGACGTGAACACCACGTCCCAGGAGCAGATCATTTCCTCCATCACCGGCGCCACGGAAAATGTGCCCCGCCGTATGGCCGCCCAGGAAGAGGAGTGGTGAAAGGGATGCGCAAAACGGCGGACAGCACTCCGGCCGGCTCCGCCACCTCCACGGCCCAGGCCCGCCGGCCGTACCGGAGGCGGGACATCGCCCAGGCCGTGGAGGGCTGGGCCGACGCCTTCAGGCTCAAGCTGGACGCGTTCAGGCTCAAGCTGAGTGTCGGCGAACTGGGCCGGCTCCCGGTCATCCTGGTCCTCCTCGCGGTCTGGACCGTCTTTCAGTCCCTCAACGAGAACTTCCTCTCACCGCGGAACCTGTCCAACCTCAGCGTGGACATCGTCGGTACGGGCCTGATCGCGGTCGGCATCGTCTTCGTGCTGCTGATCGGCCAGATCGATCTCTCGGTCGGCTCGGTCAGCGGTCTCGCGGCGGCTGTCTTCGCCGTACTGAACGTGAACCACGGTGTGCCGGAATGGCTCGCCGTCATCGTCGCGGTACTCGCGGGTACCGCGGTGGGCACCCTCCAGGGCTTCTCCTTCGCGCGGGCCAGGGTGCCCGCGTTCGTCGTCACGCTCGCGGGACTGCTGGCCTGGAACGGCCTCATGCTGTACATCCTCGGCATCAGCGGCACCATCAACCTCGACGAGAACGGCCTCGTCGCCAAGCTGACCAGCCACTACTTCACCAACGACAGTGCCGCCTACGGCTCTCGCGGCGGTCGGCGCAGGCCTGGTCTTCCTCACGTCCTACCGGGACAGGAAGCGCCGCAGGGCCGTCGGCATGCCGCACCGCTCGCTCCCGTCGATCGGGGCACGCACGGGAGCGCTCGCAGCGGTCGCGTTCGCCGCCGCGTTCGTGCTCAACCGGTTCCAGGGCCTGCCGCTGGCCTTCCTGATCTTCCTCGTCGTGGTGGCCGGCCTGGACATCGTCCTGCGCCACACGCACTACGGGCGGCAGGTCTACGCACTCGGCGGCGGCGTCGAGGCGGCCCGCCGCGCCAGCCTCAGGGTGGTGCGGGTGCAGACCGCGGTGCTCGCGGTCTCGGGCACGATGGCGGCGGTCGGCGGACTGTTCCTCGCCTCGCGGATCACCTCGGTGAGCCAGGCCTCGGGCTCGGGCGCCCTGCTGCTGAACGCCATCGCGGCGGCGGTCATCGGGGGCACCAGCCTGTTCGGAGGACGCGGCACGACCTGGTCCGCGGTCCTCGGCATCCTGGTCATCGAGTCGGTCGCCTCGGGCATGGCGATCACGGACACCCCCGTCGCCGTCCAGTTCATGATCACCGGTGGCGTGCTGTTCGCCGCCGTGGTCATCGACTCGCTCTCACGACGCTCCCAGGAGGCACACGGCCGGGCTTGACGCGGCCCGTTCACCGAAAGTCGGGCGAATGGGCACCCACCCTCTCCTGTGAACCACCCTCTCCCGCGAAGGAGCCCCCATGACAGTCGCGCCCACCCCGTCCCCTGACCGCACCTACCGCTTCGACGACCTGCGCGCCCTCTTCGTCAACTGCACGCTCAAACCGTCCCCGCAGCTCAGCCACACCCAGGGACTGATCGACAAAAGCCGGGCGATCATGGACGTACGCGGGGTGACCACGGACGTCGTACGCGCCGTCGACCACGACATCGCGCCCGGCGTCTACCCGGACATGACCGAGCACGGCTTCGCCGCCGACGCCTGGCCCCCGCTGTACGAGCAGGTGATGGCCGCGGACATCCTGGTGCTGGCCGGACCGATCTGGCTGGGTGACAACAGCTCGGTCATGAAGCAGGTCATCGAGCGGCTCTACAGCTGCTCGGCTCAGCTCAACTCCCAAGGACAATACGCCTATTACGGGCGGACCGGCGGCTGTCTGATCACCGGCAACGAGGACGGCGTGAAGCACTGCGCCATGAACGTCCTCTACAGCCTCCAGCACCTCGGCTACACCATCCCGCCGCAGGCCGACGCGGGCTGGATCGGCGCGGCGGGACCCGGGCCGTCGTACCTCGACCCCGGTTCGGGCGGCCCGGAGAACGACTTCACCAACCGCAACACCGCCTTCATGGCCTGGAACCTGATGCACCTGGCGGCCCTGCTCAAGCGCACGGGCGGCATCCCCGCCCACGGCAACCAGCGCTCGGAGTGGGACGCGGGCTGCCACGAGGACGCCGAGAACCCCGACCACCGCTGATCGCCTGTCGCCAACCGGCCAACCGGCCAACCGGCCAACCCTGGTCCACGAATGCGCGGAAACACACACAGAAAACCTGAAAACCACCCAAATTGTTTGCCTGCTCCGAAAGGCGGGAATCGGAATTCCAGTGCTTCGGACAGAAGGCACGTCCGTGGGAGCTGGTACGCCAGGCCCCAGGCTCTCCGTACGGTCCGAGTGCGCGCGCTCCCATGGTGACTGCCCGGTCGCTCATGGAGGGAGATGCGGCGCACATGCCCATCACCGTCAGGACGAAGCAACACCCGCACGACGACGCACCCGACACGGCCGAGGCGTTCGACCGGCTCCGCGCACTTCCGGACGGGCCACAGCGCCAAGCGCTGCGCGAGGAGATCGTCCAGGCGTGGCTGCCCATGGCCGAGCGGATCGCCGTCCGCTTCCGAGGCCGCGGCGAGTCCCTCGAAGACCTCTGCCAGGTGGCGGCGCTCGGCCTCGTCAAGGCCGTCGACCGCTACGACCCGGTGCGCGGCAACGCCTTCGAGAGCTACGCCGTCCCGACCATCACCGGCGAGATCAAGCGGCACTTCCGCGACCACATGTGGGTCCTGCATGTGCCGCGCCGCGTCCAGGACCTGCGCAACCGGGTGCGCACGGCCTCGAAGGAGCTGTCGCAGGAGGTCTCGGGACGCAGCCCGACCGTCGCCGAGATCGCCGAGTACGCCCACCTCAGCGAGGAGGACGTGCACGTCGGCATGGAGGCCCTGGACTGTTTCAGCACCCTGTCGCTGGACGCCGAACTGCAGGGCAGCGACGACGGCTTCTCGCTGGGGGACGCCCTCGGCGGGCCGGACGGTGGCTTCGACCTCGTCGTCGACCGCGAGTCCGTCAAGCCCTGCCTGCGTGCGCTCCCTGAACGGGAGCGCACCATCCTCTACCTCCGGTTCTTCCGCGGTATGACACAGAGCCGCATCGCACAGCAACTCGGTATCTCCCAGATGCATGTCTCCCGGTTGATCAGCGGCTGCTGCGCACGGCTACGCGACGAAATGCTCGCCGGACCGGATCCGTCCGACCCGGATCCGTATGACGGTGCCCATGCGACCGTGCCTCTGTGACCGTGCCCATGCGACCGTGACCGCAGGGGGACGGGGACCGCAGGGGACAGGGACCTTCAATCCGGCCGCCTTCAATCCGGCCGCCCGGACGGGTTTCCCGGACCGGGCGGCCGGATGGCGAGCTCACTGTCGAACCCTCCCGGGACGGGTTCGCCAGAGGGAATGCCCCCGGCGCTCCGAGTCTCCACGCTCCGGACTAACCAGGATGAATCAGCTGAAACGCTTCGGAGTCGGCCAGGTGACGGGGGGATCATCCACCGGAAGGCTCACAAGCCTGGGGTCCTGAGCCCGGGGTCCTGAGCCCGGGGTCCCGAGCTCGGCGTCCCCACGGTTCCCGGAAGCCCGGAAAACCTAGGGGGCGGCCGGTTCCTCCGGGAACCAGGTGGGTCCATGGCGATCGAGCGCGTCCTCCAGCTCGGCAAGGATCTCCGTCGGCAGTTCCCCGTTGCGGCCCCAGATGATGAACATCTCCGCAATGTTGCGCAGCTTGATGTTCGTGTGCTGCGAGACCTCCCGCAGGATCGCCCAGCCCTGGTCAGGCGTGACCCGCCCCATGGCGATGACCATGCCGATGGCCTGGTCCACGACGGCGTGTGAGGTGACCGCCTCCTTGAGCTGGTCGACCTCTTGCTGCAACACGAAGATCCGGTCGGTGGCGTCGGTCATGGGCACGGGGAGCCCGTCGCCTTCTCGGTGCTGTGAGGTCATCGTTGCCCTCCGCCCTGATGACGCCGCCTCTTGTCTCCATGGCACTGCGGCGCGCGCGTGTTCGCATCTCGGAGGCGATCGCGGCGGCTGCGACAGGGCTGATCCTCACGCTGATCCTCACTTGGAACGCCGCAGGAGGGCCGGGCGGTTCCGCAGGGACCCGCGGGCGAGGCGCACGCGGTCGCGCAGGCGGGTGAGGCGAGGGCGGCGCTCCCGCTGCTCATGGGCGCAGCGGTCGAGTTCCTCCAGCAGGCGGCGGGAGCGGTGCTCGGTGTCCAGCTCGTCCAGGATGCGGTTGACCTCGGTGAGGACGGCACCGCGCAGCTGCCAGTGGCGGGCGTCGCGCTGTACGTCGTCGAGCAGCAGCTGGGCCAGCCTGTCACGGGTCGCGGCAGCCGTGTCCAGCTCGGCGGTGAGCCGGGCCTCGGCGGACTCGGCGTTGCGGCTGACATCCGTGGTGACCAGCACCGCGAAGCTGACCAGGGCGTCCGCGATCTCGGCGAGGAGCTGTTCGAGAGCGGCTCCCGTCTGGGGCTCGAACAGCGGCTCCGGTTCCCGTTCTTTGGCGAGGTCGGTGAGAGTGCGGGCGAGGACACGCAGGACCACCGTGCAGATCTCCAGCGTGTCGAGGCCGGTGCGCAGTACGACCCGGTGCAGCAGACCTTCCTGTACCCGCGGATTGAGCCTCAGGCTGTCCTCGGCCTGCCGGAGAGCCGCGTCCACCTCGACGATGTCGTGGTCGAGGCGGCGGGCCTCGTGGAGCTGGGCGGCGGCGCGCTCGACAGGGGGCCGGCCCGCGGCTTCCTCACCGACACGCAGCATCAACTGCCGCATCCGGCGCGCCATGTCCTCCAGGGACTCACCGGCCGCCTCCACCCACACCGGGGGAGCGAGAAGGAAGTTGAAGGCGAGCCCCACGACGGCACCGATCAGCGTCTCCAGCACCCGCGCCCACGCCGTGTCCCCGACCTTGGTGACGCCCAGCACGAGCATGGCGCTGATCGCCACCTCGGGCACGAACTCGCTGACCCGCACGAGATGCCCCACGGCCAGCGAGGCGAGGATGATCAGGGCGAGACTCCACCAGGTGAGCCCTACGAGCACGCTGAAGGCGATGGCGATGACGACGCCGGCCACCACCGAGTTCACGCGGCGGATGCCGGTGGTGAGCGTGGCGTAGAGAGTGACCTGCACAACAAGCAGCGCGGTCAGCGGGGCGGTCAGGGGCGCCACTTCAGGGCTGAACCGCAGCGCCACCACATACGCCAGCGTCGCCGCCGCTGTCGACCGCACCGCCTGTACGACCAGGGGTTCCTGACGCCACTTCGCCATCTGCGTGCCGGCCACAGCCCACGCAGCACGTACGTCTCGCATCCTTGCGCTGTTCCCCTTCCGCCAGTTCCCGGAACGTTTCTTCTCGGACGTCGACCATTCGTACGTCCGTACGGAAGCCTAAGCCGTACTCACCGGTCGTAGGGAAAGCCGCCAAGGGATGAGACCGCGGGCACCCGTGGGGACAACCCCCGAGGCACCCACGGGCCTGCCCCCACTCCGGCACGGTGGCCCCCCGGATGGTGCCGACCGTGCCCGGACCGCGAGCCGCGGACCAGCGCCGTGTTCGGCCGCGGCCGAAGGAGCCACAGTCTCTTTGCGGCTGGCGGTCGTCATGGAATATCCCGTCATTTTTCGACCGGTCGGCGTTCGGAGTCCGTCAGGGGCCCTCGCACGGAGTTCTGAAGGTGATGCGGTGGGGCTGCCGTCAGTCCCACCGCGCTGGGAATCAGGCACAACCGTCGACCACGAACAGGCACAACCGTCGACCACGAACAGGCACAACCGTCGACCACGAACAGGCACAACCGTCGACCACGAAAGGGAACACGCATGCCACCCGGAGCCGTTAGTCCCCACCAGCCCGCCGAGGTGCCAGGGCCCGCCGGCGGCTACCGCAACGCCCCTGTGTCCGCACCGACTCCAGAGCTGCCGATTCCCGTCGTTCCCGCCGTGCCCGACAACAGGGGGGCACTGGTGGTGGACCTGGGTGCTCTGAGCGCCGCGGTGAAAGCCGCCGAGACCGTGGCGGCACGGGCTCAGCGCCTCGCGGACGATGTCGAGGCCGCCACCGGGCGGTCCGGACCCGCTCCTTGGGGCGACGATCCTGGACTGGGGAAGGCGTTTGGCGAGGCGTTCGCCGGACCCCGTACCACGCTGATGCGGACGGTGCGGGAACTGCCGGCGCTGCTGCACGGCCTGGCGGACTCCCTGGACGCGACACGACGCGGCTTCGCCGGCGCCGAGGACGCCGCCCTCACCGCTGCCGCGATCTTGCCCGAGGTTTCGCCGACGCGAGGGGTGCGTCGTGGTGACAGATGCTCACCATGTGCCGCCGCAGTTGCAGAACCTGCTGATGGTGGTCGTGGGCAACAAATGGCCCACCGGCGATGAGACGGCGCTGCGCCGGGAGGCAGCGGCGTGGCGGGAGGCCGCCCATGCGATACGGGCCTGCGCCCAGGATGTGGCCGAGGTGCACAGGCGGGTCGGCGCGGGCCTTGAAGGCTCCACGCGTGAGGCCATCGACACGTTCCTCATCAAGCTGGCAGGGAAAGCCGGGGACAGTGGCGGGGCCGTGCTGCCGTTGATCGCCCGCTCCTGCGAAGAAGCCGCTGACGCGCTGGACGCGCTGGCGAACGAGATCCAGACCCTGCGCATCGTGATCATCGGTGCGGTGGCCGTGCTCTTCGTGCAACTGACGGTGGACTTGACCGTCTTCGCTCTGTTCGGCGGACCAGCGCTCGCCGCCGCCCGGATCACCGCCACACGAGTGCTGTGTCTGGCGTTTCTGCGGCGCGCGATCATCCATGCGCTGACGCGTATCGGCGAGTCGGTGCTGGCCCAAGTGGGCTTCACTCTTCTGGCGCAGGTCATCCAATTGGCCCAGCACCACCGCCGGTCGCTCGACGGTGCGCAGCTGCGGGTGGCCGCGGTCAACGGCGCTGTCGGAGGAGCCGTCGGATTCGGGGCTGGCCTGGCCGGTGGCGCGCTCGCCCGGGGCGTGAGCAGGGGAGCCCGCCCGGCCGGATGGGGCGCGCGGGGACAGGGAGCTGCTCAACTGGTGGGCCAGGGCGGCTTCGGGTCGCTGGCCGGCATGGCGGAAGGGGCCGCTCAGGATGCGGTGTTCGGGCTGTCCGGTGACTGGGTCGCCGGCGCCGCCAACGGGTCGTTCAACGGTGTCTGGGGCGCTCGCCATACCGCGATGAATCCGGGGAATCTCGGCTCGATCTCGCCGGCGGATCATCTGGAGACCGCTTGGGACGGCCTGTCCCGTCCGCCGAGGGAGACGCCGAGAGAGACGCCGAGGGAGCCACATGGCGGCGGATTCACCCAGCCCCAGTCGCCCGGTTCGCCACCGACGGTGAATCCGCCGCCAAGCAGCACAGGGACGCCGAGGCCCCCCGCCCCCTCCTCCCGTGAGGACAGCGCTCCGGAGGATCCCGAGGTGTGGCACGACGCAGTCGGCCCGGAGGACCTCGAGGTGTGGCACGACGCGGTAGGCCCGGTTCAGAGCCCGCCCCGGGACCCGGTCTCGGAGCGGACGTCCTCGTTCGCCTCGCGCGACGAAGTCCCCCGCACCCCCACTGCCGAGGAAGTCACGGAGATACTCAACCCGACCCACCGGAAAACGGCCTGATGCCGAGGGTGGCGACACGCGGGCCGACGACCTTGCCCGGCCCCGCCGGCCCCGGACGACGGTGAGCGGTGCGCGGTGCGCGACGAACACCGGCCCACGCATGCGGCCCTTCAGCCCGCCTTCCGTCAGCCCGCCTTCCGCCCCCGCATCGGCTCCGTCCGCACCCCCGCTCCCTCCCGCAGCCCCCGCAGGAACTCCTCCAGGACCTCGACCGCGGTGCGCTCGGGGTGCCAGGCCAGCTCGTCACGCGCGCGCGTGCAGTCCATCAGGGGCAGCCGCAGGACCGCGTCGAACAGGTGCGGCGAGGCGGGCACCAGGTGCAGTCCCCAGGCCGCCGCGAGCGCCGAGCGGGCGGCCACCCGGGGCAGCCGTACCGGCCGGGCGCCGAGCATCTCGCCCAGCACCGCCGCGTCGACGGGTGGTTCGGCGGCGAGGTTGAACGCGCCGCGTACGTCGCCGTGCAGCGCGAGCCGGTACGCCTCGGCCGCGTCCTCCGTGTGCAGGGCCTGCACCCGCAGCCCGGGAATGTCGGGCAGTACGGGCAGCAGATCGGGGCGGATCAGCGGGCCGGGCAGGAAGCGGCCGCCGAAGAGGCGCCGCTGCTCGCTCGCCGACTCCTCTTTGAACAGGAACGCGGGCCGCATCCGCACGACCCGGACCTCCGGGTGCCCGTGCTCGAAGGAGTCCAGGGCGCGCTCCAGATAGGCCTTCTCCCGGCAGTACGCGGCGCCCGGCCACCCGTGCGTGGGCCACGACTCGTCCACCGAACGGTCCTTGGGCCCCGGCGAGTACGCGCCCACCGACGAGGCATGCACCAGCGTCGGCACGTCCGCGGCGGCCACCGCCTCGAAGACGCGGATGCCGCCGAGCACGTTGGTGCGCCAGGTGGCGGCCGGATCGTGGGTGGGCTGGAACGCCCAGGCGAGGTGTACGACGGCGTCGGCGCCCTCGAACTCCTTCACCAGGTCGGTCTCCCTGACCGCCAGGTCCACCGCCGACCACTCCGTCTTGCGGGGCGCCCAGTCGGGAATCCGCCGGGCGAGTCCCCGCACGGAACCGACCCGGTCGTCCTCCGCGAGCAGACGTACGAGACTGGTGCCCACGTTGCCGGTGGCACCCGTGACGACAATCCTGCCGCCGGTTTCACTGCTCACCGCTGGCTCCTCTCCCAGGCCACAGGGGACCTTGCTCCTACCGGAGGGGAAACCCGAGTACCCGGCTGCGGAGGATGCACGCGACGCCGCACGCGATCGCGCTCAGCGGCACACCGGGAACGTGTTCACGCCCGGGGCTCCGGTGATCTCCGCCCCGTGAGCTCCGGTGATCTCCGCCCCGTGAGCTCCGGGGGCTCTGCCTTTGATCCCCTTGGGGTCATTTAGTCCCCTTTGGGCTCATTTGAGCTCCCTTGACCCGATCAGCTCTACGCTCTCTTGTATGACTGAAATCGCGAGCCCGTACATCTCCCACCCGCGGATCCTGGTGCTCGGGGTCCAGCCGGGCACTCCGCCGTTCCGGATCGTGGAGATCGACGGACAGGTCGTCGGCGGGGCCACGGCCCTCACCGATGTCCTGGTCGCCGCCTCGGCGGCAGGCATCACCGTCCATGATCTCGACGACCCGGACGTGGTCCGCTGGGTCGGCGGCGACAAGTTCACCTGGGTGCCGCACTGAACCTCTGGACTTCTGGACCTCTGGCCGCTGTACAGCTCACAGAGACCCGGAGGTGGCCTCCGGCAGACCCAGCGCCTCCTCCAGTGACGCCAGAGGCGGCAGCAGGCGGGCGAGGCCGGTCGCCTTGAGGATCCGCAAGGTCAGCTCGTGGGTGCACACCAGGTGCAGTTTTCCGCCCTGGGCGAGGATGCGGCGCTGGGCCCGGTACAGCAGGCGCAGCCCGGAGCAGTCGAAGAACTCGACGGGCCGCAGGTCGATCACGATACGGGGCTCCGGGCGGGCGGTCGCGGAGTCCAGGTACGGGATGATCTCCAGCGCGGCGAGGATATCGATCTCACCGTAGAGCTCCAGTACGGCGTGTCCGCGCTCCCGGCGGACACGGAGATGCCCGACGGATGGTGCGGGGTCGGGCGCGGGGCCGTTGTACACCGACATCGCCTCCAGCCGGTTCCCTCAGGGCAGGGCCTGACGTCCCCGGGAACCGGAGCGACACGTCGGCCGAGCACAGAGGTACCACCGGGTCCTCGTGAGGGCAAAAATATTCCTCGCCCTGCAAGTTGCCCCCCGATCGAGTGAATTTCAGCATGCTCGGTTGGCATGTGTCTTCGATTTGACTCAACCAGCTGCCGGGCGAGTCGGGCGCCTGCTCCACGCCCCGGGCGTGCGCCGGTGCCAGGAGAGTGCGTGCCAGGCCTTGGACGGGGCCTGGCGGAACTGGTCGGTCTGGTGGGCGGTAAGGCCCTTGATCATGCGTTTCTCCAGTTCCCGCACTGGATTCCGCATGCTGCGCGAGGAGTTCGCGCCCGTCGTCGGTCAGCATGCTCAGCAGCTCGCGCCGGTTGCGCGGATTTCGCTCCCGGCGTACGAGTCCACGGTTCTCCAGGCTTCGCAGGCGTCGATCAGGCGCGGTGGTGGAGAGATTGATCCGCTGACCCTATAAGCTCCCTTGCGGTGCCGTGAGTTGACGCGACCGCAAGGAGGTCGGCTCTTGGCGCGTACGTATGAGTGCGACTCCCCTTGCGCACCCCCCTGTTCGATTGTGTTGCCTTGAAGGATGTAGATGGAACTCGCCACTTCGCCCCCAGTGGCACGGCCGCCCGTCGCCTGGTACAGCTGGTGGCTGCTGCCGCTGGCTTCAGGAGGCGGGACGGTCGCCGTGACGGCCGCGGTCTCCGACACGGCCCAGCTGGTCACGGCCGTCGCCGGTGCCGCGGCGACCGCCGCCTGCTCCGTCTGCGTACGGCTGCTGATCCGCTCGCAGCGCCATATGCGGCGCAGCGCGGGCGAGTTCCGCGACACGCAGACCGAGCACTCCCAGCGGTGGCAGCGGCATGTGGAGGGCCTGGAGCGGACGTTCACCGCAGAGCGTGCCGCCCACGAGGAGCGGTACGCCGAGCAGGCACGGGAGTACGAGGCCCGGCTCGCCGAGCAGAACCAGGCCTGGCGGGAGCAGTTTGCCACGCAGCAGACCGCGGTCGCCCTGCTCGCCGAGCAGCAGCTGCCCGACGCCCTGAAGCGGCTGCGTGAGGGCGAGGCCATCGACGACGTGCTGCCCACCGTCACCCAGCGCGCGGAGGTGAGCGGCGACCTGTGGGCCGAGCTGCACAAGGTGCTGCGGACCTCGCTCATCGCGGTCGAGGAGGAGTTCAACCGCTCCACCGCCGCCGAGCACGCCGTCGTCGGCATCGGCAGCCGTATCCACGTCCTCACCAGCAAACTCCGCGGCCGGCTGCACGAGTTGCAGGGCGAGCACGGCCGGCTGCCCGCCGTTGCCCAAGGGCTGATGGAGCTCGACCAGGCGATCGGCCCCGCCGACTGTCTCGCGGCCAGCATCGGCGTCCTCGGCGGCTCCGACCGGCCCGGCAGACAGTGGCAGGAGCCGCAGCGCCTGCTCAGCGTGGTGCGCGGCGGCATCGGCCGCATCAAGGATTTCGGCCGCGTCCAGATCCGCCATCTGCCCGAACTCGGCGTCGACGGCGGCCTCGTGGACCACCTCACGCTGATCTTCGCCCACCTGCTGGACAACGCGGCCCGCTACTCGCCGCCCACCGAGCCCGTCCTCATCTACGGCAAAGAGGTCCCGAACGGTGTCGGCATCGAGATCCAGGACGCGGGCAAGGGCCTGAGCGAGGAGAAGAAGCGCGAGGCCGGGCACGCTCTCGCCGGCACCGCCACCGGGCCGGGCCTCGGCGGTATCGCCGAGGACGCCAACCTCGGTCTGCGCGTCGTCGGCACCCTCGCCCGCCGCTACGGCATCCGCATCACCCTCGCGGACTCGCCCTGGCTCGGCACCTCCGTGGTCGTCGTGGTCCCCCACAAGTACTTCAGCCCGCTGCCCGCGGCACCCACCGCTCCCGCCCCGGCCGAGCGGCCCCAGCCCCTCGCGTCCGCGTCGGACCGCACACCGGCCGGATACTTCGCTGCCGGGGCTGCCGGGGCTGCCGGGGCTGCCGGGGCTGCCGGGGCTGCCGGGGCTGCCGGGGCCTTTGCCGCCGGGTCCGCCAGGCATGCCGCGTCCGTCGACTCTGTCGGGTCCGCCGCGTACGCCGCATACGGAGAGGACACCGAAACGCTGGACACCACACCCGGCGGCCTGCCCCGGCGTCGCGGCAAGCGCGGTGAGGGCGGTGAGCGCGGTGAGCCGGCCTGGCCCAGGACCGCGGGCCACCCCGAGGCCGCCGCCTCCACCGTACCGCCGGACACCTCCTTCCAGGGGCTCGCCGCCTTCGCGGCCGCGGGACGCGGGAGCTCCGCCGACCATGAGACGGACACCGCGGCCGGGAGCGAGCAGAGTGCCCTCCGCGCGTCCAACGAGCAGCACACCGAAGAAAGCGATCAGTCCCCATGACGCACCACGCAACCGACGTGAGCTGGGCGCTCCGCGACCTCGTCGAGAGCATCCAGGAGATCCGCTTCGCCCTCGTCGCCTCCAGCGACGGCAAGGCCATCACCTTCTACGGCGCCGAGGACCCCGACGACGTCGACCGCTTCGCCGCCGTGGTCGCCGGCCTGCAGGCGCTCGCGCAGCCCGTCGCCGAGCAGTTCCCCAAGTACGCCGGACAGCTCCGCCTCGCGATGATCGAGGTCGACGGCGGTCATCTCTTCGTGGTGCGGGCCGGTGTCGAGACGTACCTCGGAGTCCTCGCGAGGGAGGGCCTCGACCAGGGGCTCCTCGGCCACCAGATGATGGATCTGGCCCGCAGGATGGGAGACCTCCTCGGCACCACCGCGCGCCTGGAGGAGCACTCTGGATGAGTGCTCCCCACCGGCCCACGGACCCCCCGGGTCTGGAGCGCTACTACGTCCTCACAGGCGGTCGCAGCGGACCGGGCGGTTCGGCGTCGAGCCTCGACGTGGCGACCCTCATCCTGTCCCGCTCAGCGGCGGTCCCCGGCATGCCGCACGAACACGCGGAGATCCTCCGCCGCTGCCGTGATCCGCTGTCGGTGGCCGAACTGGGCGCCTACCTCGGACTGCCCTTCAACATTCTCGCGGTGCTGCTCACCGACCTGCTGGACGCGGACCGGATCGAAGCCCGTGACCCCATCCCGGCGTCCTACACCGACCGCGGGCCCGACCTCGCGCTCCTTGAGGAGGTACTCAGTGGACTTCAAAGGCTTTGACCACCCCGACGGGGCGGTGACCGGGGGCACCCGGTCCGTGAAGATCATGATCGCCGGCGGGTTCGGCACCGGGAAGACCACCCTGGTCCGCGCGGTCAGCGACATCAAGCCGCTCACCACCGAGGCGACCCTGACCCAGGCCAGCGCCGACGTCGACCACCTCATCGGCGTGACCGACAAGCAGGAAACCACCGTCAGCCTCGACTTCGGCAAGATCGGCATCAACGACCAGCTGGTGCTGTACCTGTTCGGCACACCCGGCCAGGAGCGCTTCTGGTTCCTGTGGAACGGCCTGTTCAAGGGCGCCCTCGGCGCGGTCGTCATCGTCGACACCCGGCGGCTCGCCTCCAGCTTCCGGGCCATAGAGGAGATGGAGCGGCAGAACGTCCCCTTCGTCATCGCCCTCAACGTCTTCCCCGACTCCCGCGAGCACCCCGTCGAGGAGATCCGCGACGCCCTCGACATCCCCGAGCACATCCCGGTCGTGGGCTTCGACGCCCGCGACCGCGCCTCCAGCCGGGACGTGCTCATCGCCCTGATCCACCACCTCAAGGCACGCCCCGCCGTCGCACTGGAGCCCCGATGAACGACCAGCCTCCGCCCCCCGGACACCCTTTGCACGATCCGGGGACCGCGCAGGGCTGCCCCGTCGCCCACGGTGACATGACCCGCCTGTACGGCCCCGACGCGGCGGTCGACCCGTACGGCATCTACGCCCGGCTGCGCGCGGAGCACGGCCCCGTCGCCCCGGTCCTCCTCGAAGGGGACACGCCCGCCTGGCTGGTGCTCGGCTACCGCGAGGTCCGGCGCGTACTCGACAACCCGCTCCAGTTCAGCCGGGACTCCCGCATCTGGCGTGACGGGAAGGAGGGCCGCATCGAGGCCACCTCGCCGCTGATCCCGATCCTGGGCTGGCGGCCCGACTGCGTGTCCCAGGACGGCGAGCCGCACCGCAGGCTGCGCGGCGCGGTTACCGACAACCTCCACGCCGTGGTCGGCCGCGGCATCCGCCGCCACATCGCGCACTTCGCGAACAAGCAGATCGACGCGTTCGCCGACGCGGGCACCGCCGACCTGGTCGCCGACTTCGCCGAGTACCTGCCCATGCTGGTGCTGACCCGTGTGTTCGGGCTCGCCGCGAGCGAGGGCCGCACTCTGGCCGAGTCCTGCGCCCACGTCATCAAGGGCGGCGCGGACGCCCTCGCGCACAACGAGCGCATCATGGGCATCCTCGGCGCCCTCGCGGAACGCAAACGGCAAGGGCCCGGCGCCGACTTCACCACCGGACTCATCGAGCACCCCGCCGGCCTCGACGAGGACGAGATCCTCCAGCATCTGCGCCTGGTGCTGATCACCGCCCACACCACCACCAGCAACCTGCTCGCCCGGGTACTCCAGCTGATCCTCACCGACACCTCGCGGCTCACCGGCCTCGTGGGCGGGGAGCTGAACATCTCCGCGGTGGTCGAGGAGGTCATGTGGAACACACCGCCGGTGGCCGTCCTGCCGGGCCGGTTCGCCACCGCCGACCTCGAACTCGGCGGCATGAGCATCAAGGAGGGCGACCTGCTGGTGCTCGGGCTCACCGCAGGCAACCTCGACCCGGAGATCCGCCCCGACTCCGGCATCTCCGTCCACGGCAACCAGTCACACCTCGCCTTCAGCGGCGGCCCCCACGAGTGCCCGGCCCAGGGCATCGGCCAGGCCATCATCGAGGGCGCCGTGGACGTGCTGCTGCACCGGCTGCCGGGCCTCCAACTCGCCGTACCGTCCGAGGAGCTGACCTCCACGGCCTCCACCTGGGAGTCACGGCTGGACAGCCTGCCGGTCGCGTTCCCCTCGTAGGGCCCGCCCGGCCGCTCGTAGGGCCCGCCCGGCCGCTCGGAGGACCCGGCCCGGCGCTCGGAGGAGCCCCGCCCGGCCCTACGCACACGCATGGCCGGGCGGGAACTTCCCCTCCAGCGAGCCCGGCTCCAGCCCGTGTGCCCAGACCTCCGCCCAGGCCGGCGTGATCGGGCAGAGGACCCGCGGCGTCGTACCCGCCGGACGCAGCCGGACGCAGCGGAGCGGCGATCAGTTCCCGCGCGCTGATGGCCGGCTGATCCCCACGCGAACGGTTGTCGCACGGGCCGCTTTCCCGGCGGGCCACCCGGCTGTCATGTCTGCCACCACAGCGGTTATAGGCTGAGCCCGTGACCCACTTCGATGTCCTCGTTCTTGGTGCCGGCCCTGGTGGGTACGTCGCCGCGATCCGTGCCGCCCAACTCGGCAAGTCCGTTGCCGTGGTGGAGGAGAAATACTGGGGCGGAGTCTGCCTCAATGTCGGATGCATCCCCTCCAAGGCGCTGCTGCGCAACGCCGAGATCGCCCACATCCTCACGCATGAGAAGAAGACGTTCGGGATCAGCGGCGACGCCACGATGGACTTCGCCGTCACCCACCGGCGCAGCCGCAGCGTCGCCGAGGCCAGTGCCAAGGGCGTGCACTACCTCATGAAGAAGAACAAGATCACCGAAATTCACGGGTGGGGCACCCTCACGGGCCCCAAGTCGGTCGACGTCAAGGGCGCCGACGGCACCCCCACCTCGTACAGCTGCGACAACCTCATCATCGCCACCGGCGCCCAGGTGCGGATGCTGCCGGGCATGCGCAAGAGCACGAACGTCGTCACCTACGAGGAGCAGATCCTCGACGAGAACCTGCCGCGCTCGGTCATCATCGGCGGCTCCGGCGCGATCGGCGTCGAGTTCGCCTACGTGCTGAAGAACTTCGGCGTCGACGTGACGATCGTGGAGTTCCTCGACCGGATGGTGCCGACCGAGGACGCGGACGTCTCCAGGGAACTGCTCCGGCAGTACAAGAAGCTCGGCATCGACGTCCTCCTCTCGACCAAGGTCGAGTCCGTGGAGGACACGGGCTCGGGGGTCCGGGTCACGGTCAGCCCGGCCGCGGGCGGTGAGGCCAAGGTGCTCGAGGCCGACAAGATGCTGGCCGCGTTCGGCTTCGCTCCCCGGGTCGAGGGGTACGGCCTGGAGGCCACCGGCGTCCAGCTCACGGACCGCGGTGCCGTCGCGGTCGACGCCCGTGGACGCACCAACGTCGGCGGTGTCTACGCGATCGGTGATGTGACGGGCAAGCTCATGCTCGCCCACACGGCCGAGGCGATGGGAGTCGTGGCAGCGGAGACGATCGCCGGCGCTCAGACCCAGGAGATCGACTTCGACATGATCCCGCGGGCCACGTTCTGCCAGCCGCAGATCGCGTCCTTCGGCTACTCCGAGGCCCAGGCCAAGGAGCGGGGGTACGACGTCAAGGTCGCCCAGTTCCCGTTCTCCGCCAACGGCAAGGCGCGCGGCATGGCCGAAGGCGTGGGCTTCGTCAAGATCGTGGCCGACGCCAAGTACAACGAGATCGTCGGCGCCCACCTGATCGGTCCCGAGGTCACCGAGCTGCTGCCCGCGCTCACGCTGGCCCAGATGTGGGACCTGACCGCAGACGAGGTCGCGCGCAATGTGTTCGCCCACCCGACGCTGTCGGAGGCGATGAAGGAGGCCGTCGAGGGCATCGCCGGGCACATGATCAACCTCTGAGGTGAGGTGCGGCTGATCTGGGCTCCCGGGCGTGTGAGCAGGACCTGATGCCGCCATGGACGGGCAGGACCTGATGCCGTCAAGAGCTGAGCTGAACCGCGGGGGAGCCCGGCCCTCGCGCAGGCTCAGGCCCGGCCTTTCCCGGACGCCGGCCACGCCCCCGTCGAGCGCTCGATGACCGTCGCACCCGCGCGGTCCACCGCGCTGCGGACCGCCGCGAAGAGGGCGCCCTGGACGGCCGCGGCCAGCAGGATCTCGCCCCAGTCGCGGTCCTTGTCCAGCGGGTCGGGCGCGTCGTCCTCGTGACGGATCGCCTTCCACGTCGTACGGAACGCCCTCCCGGCCAGGGCACCGCCCGCCCAGCCGAGCGCGAACCCGACGGGCTTGTAGGCGAGGGGGAGCTTCAGCTTCTTCTTGGCCACCTGGATCTCTCCTCTCGGGGATTCTTCTCGCTGGGCGGGAACAGCCGTACGGGTCTCCACGAGAAGGCCCCGCCGCGACGGGGGAACGCGGCGGGGCCTGACGCACGCGTGCCCGGCGGGCGACGGTTCATACATCCCGAACCGAAGTTTTTTCCGTCAGCCACTGTCCACCGGCTCCCGCACGAAGAGCGGGGATCTCCCGGTCGGTCTTCTCCCGGTCGGTCTTCTCCTGGTAGTCCGCGTAGGGCGGATACGCGGCGACCACGCCGGTACGGGCCCGGCTCCGCACAGTTGACGGAACGTCAACCACTGTCCCTGCCAGGCGAGTTCGTCAAGGAGTAAGGCCCGACCGGCTGGGCGGACACCGGTGTGAGCGTCGCGAGCCCGGCCGTTCGGGCGGGAGGCGAAGGGCCTTGTGCGGGGCCGGCGCCGAACTCCCGGCCGGAGAAGGGCGTTACTCACCGCTTACTCTCGAATACTCAAGCAGCACGGCTATCATCACTCGGACACACGGTGTGATCGTCTGCCGACTCCGCGTCTGCACGGCGACCGGCACCGTTGCCGGCTCCGGGCCCGAAGCCCTCCCCTTCCGGGCCCGAGGCGGCACCACCCCCGAACGTCCCTCACACCGGCGGGCGATGACGCCTGCCCGGCGTACGAGTACGAAAGCCGAGTACGAAAGCAGTGCATCCATGAGCAACTTGAGGGGCCGAGGACTACAGGCCAATGTCCTCGGCGTGTTCGACACGGTGGTCATGGCCGTCGCGGGCAGCGCGCCCGCGTACACCCTGGCGTCGACCACCGCGGTCCTCGTGGGGGCGGTGGGCCTGGCGAGCCCCGCGGCACTGCTGTACTGCGTGATTCCCATGCTGGGCATCGCCCTGGCCTTCAGCTGTCTCAGCCGCATCGACGTGAACGCGGGCGCCAGTTACTCCTGGGTGGGCCGCACTCTCCACCCCTTCCTCGGGTTCATCAGCGGCTGGGCCCTGGTGATCTCCACCACCCTCTTCATGGTGGCCGGATCGCTGCCCGCCGGTGTGATGACGCTGTCCCTGTTCGACGAGGAACTCGCGAAGAACACCGCGCTCGCCACCGCGGTCGGCGCGTTGTGGTTCCTGCTCATGCTGGGCGTGGTCCTCGGCGGCGCCCGCCTCACCGTCCGCGCCCAACTCCTCATGTCCGGCGTGGAACTGATCATCCTCGCCGTGTTCGCCGTCCGTGCCCTGCTGTACCACGGCAACACCCGGCCCTTCGAGTGGTCCTGGCTCGGTTTCGGCCACTTCGACGGCGTGAGCGGCTTCGCGGCCGGCGCGCTCATCGCGGCCTTCTACTACTGGGGCTGGGACGTCACCAGCAACCTCAGCGAGGAGACCCGCGACAGCCGCCGCACCACGGGCCTCGCCTGCCTGATCGGCGTGGGCATCCTCTTCCTGCTCTACGTGATCTTCACCATCGCCGTGAAGATCATCCTGACCGACCGGCAGATCCAGGAGAACGACGCCAAGGTACTGGTCGCCCTCGGCGAGGAGATCTGGCCCGGCTGGGGCGGCAAGCTGTTCGTCGTCGTCGTGATGCTGTCCACCATCGCCACCCTCGAGACCACCCTCATCCAGGTCACCCGCTCACTGTTCGCGATGGGCCGGGACCGTACGATGCCGGGGGCGCTGGGCCGGGTGCACCGCAGGTGGAACACCCCGTGGGTGGCCATCGTCGTGGTCGGCGCAGTGGCACTGATGATGCTCATCGCCTCCAACGCCCTCGGCTCGGTCGGCGAGATCCTCTCCGCCGCCGTCTCCGCGATCGGCCTGCAGATCGCCGTCTACTACGGACTGGCCGGGCTCGCCGCCGTCATCGCCTACCGCAGGATGCTCCTCAAGTCCCCGGCCAACTTCCTCTTCGGAGGGGTGTGGCCGCTGTTCGGCTCCCTGTTCATGTTCTGGGTCTTCGTCGAGTCGCTCAGTGAACTGAGTACCGCGTCCGTCGCGATCGGTATCGGCGGTCTCGCCATCGGCCTGATCCCGATGCTCTGGTACTGGAAACAGGGCAGCGCGTACTACCGGCCCGCCAGACTGGATGCCACCCAGACCGTCGAGACCGACTACGCGGCCGACGGGTATGCTGCCGCGGCGGCCCAACGGTCCTCCGTCCACGACGGTCTTCCCACTGATTTCTGAGAGGGACCGCGATGGCGCGGAGGCGCTTCACGCCCGACTTCGACCCCGACTGCGGGGACGCGGCCCTCACCACCGCCCGGCAGGACATCATCATCGGCCGCTGGCAGGGCCTGCGGGAACTGCTGGCCGCGACCGGCCCCGCATGGCTCGCCCGGGGCCACCGCGTCCGGCTGCTCGCCCAGGCCTGCGCGAGCACGTCGACGCTGGAGTCCTGGCTGTCCGCGGAGCCCCGCAGCGCCGACGCCCTGGTGCTGCGGGCCGCGACCGAGACGGCACGGGCCTTCCACCTGGCCATCGCCGCGGGCCGGGGCGTCCCCATCGACCGGCAGCGCATCGACAGCGCGGCGATGGCCTGCTTCGCCGCCGCCGACGCCTGCCCCGACGACCCCACGCCGTGGATCTCCCTGATCTCCGTGGTCCGGCTCTACCCCGGAGGGGTACGCCGTCAGGAACTCGCCCGCTGGTGGGACGAGTTGTACGAGCGCGACCCGGACAGCATGGAGGGCCACCTCCAGATACTGCACTACTACTCCTCGCGCTGGCACGGCACGCACGGCCTGATGTACGACTTCGCACGCGACGCGGCCGGCGTCGCACCGCCCGGCTCCCCGTTGCCGGTGCTCGTGCAGTACGCCCGTGTCGAGGAGTACCGCTACAGCCTGGAGGACGCCAAGATCCGGCAGTCGAACGTCGGCACCGGCCGCCACTGGAACAACGACGGCGCCGCCAGCGACGTACGCCGCACCTGGCAGCGCTGGATCACGGAACGCGCGGACGGCCCCCCCGCCCCCGGAGAGCTGCGTGACCTCAACTACCTGACGCACGCCGCCTGTTGGGCCGGACTGACAGACCTCGCCGGCTCGCTCTTCACGCTCCTCGGCCCCCGCGGCACGCGCACGCCGTGGTCGTACACCGGAGACGCGGAGAAACAGTTCACCCGGTGGTGCGGGGAGTTCATGCCGCGCGGATGACCGGCCCGCCTCCCAGGAAGGGCGCGCGGGCAGGTGCGTGCGGGGAGGTGTGTGCGGGATGACGATCACCCGATCGGCGGCGCGAGGGCCGTTCGGGCGGGACCTGGCCCACAGGCGCTCATGGGGCGTGACCGCGGCCGTGCGGCCCTTGTGCTGCGGGGCGTTGGCAGGCCGGCGAAGCCGACCGACCCGGTGGTGACACCCCCTTCGGCAGCCGCGCGTCGGATTGCGGCCGGGTCTGCGTCGGCATAGCTTCAGATCGTCGGACAATCCGACAAAGCCGACATTCATCCTTATGTCGGCTCCCCCCTTGGTGGCATCGAATGGAGCATTCATGTCGGTGATGACCGGTACCCAACCCCTGCAGCAGCAGGTCGGCCAGCAGCTGGGCGGCCCGCAGGGCTCGCAGCAGATCGCCCAGGTCGTCCAGCAGGCAGTCCAGCAGGCCTGCCAGCAGGCGGGCCAGCAGGTCGCGCAGCAGGTGCAGCAGACGTTCCAGCAGATTCAGCAGATCCAGCAGCAGCTCCAGCAGCAGGGCCTGGCCCAGCAGGCGCACCCCTACCTGGCGCTCGCGCTGCACCGCTCGCTGCACGCGGGGATCCGCCAGGCTGTGGAGCAGTCCGTGCAGCAGGCGCTGCCGACCGCGATCGTGACGCTGCTCCAGCAGAGCCAGCAGGGCCAGCAGGGCCAGCAGCAGTGGGGCGGCGGGTTCGGCCAGCAGGGCCAGCAGCCGTTCGGCCAGCAGGGCCAGCAGCAGTACGGCCAGCAGCCGTACGGCCAGCAGTACCAGCAGCCGGGCTTCGGCTTCGGTCAGATGGGCCAGCCGTTCGGTATCGGCTGATCTGAGGGCGGTGTGACGCGGTGTGCCCGGAGCGGTTCGCGGGCACACCGCATCACCGTGGAAGCAGGAGCTGCCCCCTCGCCGGATCAGCGGGCACGAGGACGCACAGGGACGCACAAGGACGACGTAGGCGTGGTGAAGGTGGACGTGATGGTCAAGGAAAGGCCCGGGAAGAACCGCGGGTCCGAGGGTGGGGGCGCGGGCGGTCCCGCACCCGAGGGCAGGGAAGCGGCGCCACGCGAGAAGGGCGCGCGGCAACCGCGAGCGGTGCAGCCGCGCCGGGAACGGTACATGGTGACACCGCTGCCACAGCATCTGCTCCCACCGGGAGTGCCCGAACTCAGCATGGACGCGGTGATCGACCGGCTGGGCCGGATGCCCGAGGTCAAGGTGCTCCGCAGACTTCACCCCTCGGAGAAGCTCCAGTCGGCCGGGCTGCACCCCTCCTGCCCGGAAATCGCGGTCGTCGAAGCAGCCGAGTCCCAGGTACCGGCGATGCGATCGCTGCATGTGCACATCGAGCCGGACCTGCCGCTGTCCGGAACCGGACCCGCTCACCACGGCGGCCGCGGGGATCCTGCCGCTGCGCGATCCGGGGCTGGTCGTGCCGCTGGACGAATCCGTGGAGATCTCGCTGCGGGTGTGCGGCCCGGAGGGCGAACCGCTGGCCGG
The DNA here is from genome assembly GCA_963711935.1 of uncultured Actinomycetota bacterium. Taxonomy (GTDB): domain Bacteria; phylum Actinomycetota; class Actinomycetes; order Streptomycetales; family Streptomycetaceae; genus Streptomyces. Next base: position 343,028 of record CAVQGD010000027.1, on the reverse strand, counting down.
CGCGGGAGTGTTCCTGATCGGGGCGTCCTGGCCGGGCCAGGGCATCACCGACGCCGACGGGAAGGTCACCGTCACCCTGGCCACGGAGACCGCGGAGTCCGTTCAGTCCCTGTACGTCCGGCCCGTGGGCGGTTACCTGGACACCTGGATCCCGCGCCCGGACCTGTCGGTGACCCAGGAGAACACGGTCACCCTCACGCCGCTGGCCAAGGTCTCCCCGGGGCTGGACGAGAGGCAGCAGTACGGCTGGGGTCAGCAGGCCATGCGGCTGGACCGGCTGCCCCCCACGTTCCGCGCCTTCGGGGTCAAGATCGCGGTCATCGGTTCGGGCGTCGCCGCCGAGCACCCCGACCTGAAGGAACGGGTGCGCTCCGGGATGGCGCTCTCCCGCGACACGGAACTGGGCTGGGACCGTGACAAGGTGGGCACCGGAACCCACGCGGCGGGCATCATCGCCGGCGCGGACACCGGAACGGGCCTCATCGGCATCGCGGTCGACGCCGAGATCGAAGTCTGTCAGGTGCAGCCGAACGGCTGCTTCAGCGACCTGATCGCCGCTCTGGACCACTGCATCGAACGCGATGTCGACATCGCCCACCTCGGAGTGGCGAGCCCGTACCCCTCGGCCCTCGTCTCCCGCAAACTGGCAGATGCCAACGCGGCGGGCATCGCCTGTGTCGCCCCCGCCGGCGACACGGCCGGACCGGTCGCCTTCCCGGGCTCACTGCCCACCGTGTTCACCGTGGGGGCGCTGGGAGTCTTCGGTTCCTACCCGCCGGACACCTCCCAAGCCACCCATTCCGGCACGCAGTTGACGCCGGAAGGGCTGTTCGCCGCGCCGTTCAGCTGCCTCGGCCCCGGGGTCGACGCGGCCGCCCCCGGTGTGGCGGTGCTGTCGTGCTCCCCGCAGGGCGGATACGCGGCCCTGGACGGCACCGGCACGGCCTCGGCCCACGTCGCCGGTCTCGCCGCCCTCGTGCTCGCCCATCACGAGGATTTCCACGGCCAGTTGCTGCCCCGGGGACCGGGCCGGGTGGAGCGGCTGTTCGAGATCATCGCCGCCAGCTGCCGTCCCCTGGCCGCGCCGGGCAGTCTGGAGGCGGCGCGCGTCGGACGGGGCATGCCCGACGCCCTCGTCGCCCTCGGCCTGGCCCCCGGAGTGCAGCTCGGTCCGGCCCTGTCGCCCTACGCCCCGTCCCTGGCCGGTTAACCGGTCTGCGGCCAGGTTCCCTACGGGAACAACAACGCGAAGGTCCCCGGTGCCCTCAGGGCACCGGGGACCTTCGCGGACAATCGCCTGTCCGCCCCTCACGTCCGCTGGGGAACGGCGAGTTCACGGCCGCGGTAGAAACCTTCCCGCTCCTCGACGACGTACGGGGCCATGCTCGCGCGCCGCTGCTGCTCCGGCTCGGAGGCCCGCCAGGAGTCGCAGGCCTCCTCGGAGTCCCAGAACGACACCCCGGTGATCTCCTGACCGTCCTTCGACCAGTACGCGAAGGCGCGGCGCAGACCCCGCGGAGAGGGGGACGGGCGCCATGCCCGCTCGAAATCCTCCAAAGTGCCCGGCCGAAGGCGGCGTGTCGTCACCCAGACGAAGTGCTCCTCCATCGCAGTCTCCTTCACAACCCCGGTTCGGCTTACCGTCCCTCTGGGACCACGGTAGGTCCGACGCGCCGCCCGCGCCCGCGCGGTGACCGCTTGCTGGATCTCGGAGGTACCGCACTGTATGGCTGTTGACCTGCGGCTATTTACGCGTAAGTACCCGCGCGGTAGCGTGAGGGGCATGCCAGCTCTGAATGTGGAGTTCAGCGACCGCGAACTCGAGGATCTCCGGCAGATCGCGAAGGAGCGCGGTACGTCGATGAAGGCGCTCGTGCGCGAGGCGGCCGCGGCCGACATAGTGCGCTACCGGGCGCTGAAGGAGGGCGCCGAGGCCTTCCGGCAGTTCTTCACGGCGCACGCGGACGAGTTCGCCGCCGCGTTCCCCGAGGACGAACCTGCCGCCAAGAACCTGGGGCGGGCCGTCTGACCGATGACTCCTCCCGTCATCCACATCGACGTGCCCTGGCTGCTCCAGCGCCACGAAGAGGTCCTGCCCGACCAGCCGACGGTCAACGACTTCTCCGCTCTCGTCGCCGCCGTGGCCCGCCACCGCGTCGACCCGCCCCGCCTCGGCGTGGACTCCGACCCGGCCTGGCGTGCCGCGGCGCTGCTGCACACGCTGGCCCTGCTCAAGCCGCTGCCGGCCGCCAACGCCCGCTTCGCCTGCGCCACCGCCGTGGCGTACATGTTCGTGAGCGGCGTCGGCATCGACCCGCCCTACGGCGCCCTCGTGGACCTCACCCGCGACCTGATCTCCGGGAACGTGGACGTGTACGGGGCCGCGGACCGGCTGCGGTCCTGGCAGATCTGAGCGTCCCCACTCCCCCTCCCCACTCCCGACTCCCGCGCGCGGCTCTGTCGGTTCTCGGTGCCGCGTTCTCGGCACACCGCCGAAAGGTCCGCATCCAGCTGCCGGTCATGGTCCCTCGCGCTTCCCCGCGGTCAGGGCCGCAGGGCCCCGCCCCCCGCCTGACCCCTCACGCCATCTGCCGCCGCACCAGCTCGTGCAGCCGCCCGCCCGTGTCCGCGAGGAGCTGCGCGGGCGGCCCCTGCTGGGCCACCTTGCCGTCCTCCATCACGATCACACGGTCGGCGTCCAGCACCGTGGACAGGCGGTGGGCGATGACGACACGGGTGGCGTTGAGGTCCCGCGTGCTCTCGATGACCTTGCGCTGCGTCTCGTTGTCGAGCGCGCTGGTGGCCTCGTCGAAGAACAGGATGCGCGGCCGCCGGATCAGCGCCTGGGCGATCATCAGGCGCTGCCGCTGACCACCCGAGATCGCGCCGCTGCCCTGGACGATGGTGTGCAGGCCCATCGGCATCCGCTTGATGTCCTCACCGAGCCCCGCCCTCTCGGCCGCCGCCATCGCCTCCTCGGGCGTGTAGGGCTCGGCACCGCAGATGACGTCCAGGATCGAGCCCGTGAACGGCTGCGCGTGCTGGAGCACCACCCCGCACTGCCGCCGTACGGCCGACTGGTCCAGGGCCGCCAGGTCCTGGCCGTCGTACAGGACGCTGCCCGAGACCGGCTTGTCGAAGCCGATCAGGAGCCTGAGCAGCGTCGACTTGCCGCAGCCGCTCGGACCGACGATCGCCACGAACTCACCCGCGCCGATCTTGAACGACACGTCGTCGAGGACCAGGGGGCCGTCGTCGGCGTACCGGAAGGACAGCCGCCGCGCTTCGATCGCGCCGGACAGCACACCCGGCCGCGTGCTCGCCGTACGTACCTCCGGTGTCGCCTCCAGCACCGGCTTGATCTCCTCGAACAACGGCAGCGCGGACACCGCCGACACGAACGCGCCGGTGAGCTGCGTGACCGAGGTCAGCAGCATGGTCACCGAGGTGCTGAAGGTGAGGAAGGCGGACGCCGACATCGAACCGCGCGCGGGCCCCGCCAGCAGCATGAACATCACCAGCGTGACCACCGGCAGATACACCGCGCCCAGCACCGTGGTGACGTTCTTGATGCGGCCGACCCGCTGCTGGAGCTTCCGGCTGCGCGCGAACTTGCCCGCCCAGGCCGCGTACGCGTAGTTCTCGGCCGCCGCGACCCGCAGCTTCGGCAGGCCGCGCAGAGTCTGGAACGCCTGGTTGTTCAGCTTGTTGCTGAGCACGACCAACCGCCGCTGCCAGCGCACCTGCCACAGACCGAGCCCGAGGAACACCGCGGCGATGACGACGAGCATGCCGATCGCCGCCAGCGCCATGGGCACGCTGTACCAGAGCAGCAGCGCCAGGTTCACCGCGCCGATCGTGACCGACTGGGCGATCACCGGGCCGACGCCCGCCAGCAGCCGGCGGATCGAGCTGATGCCCATGGCGGCACTGGCGAGTTCACCGGTGGAACGCGAGGTGAAGAACTTCGTCGGCAGCCTCAGCAACCGGTCCCAGACAGCCGGTTGCAGCGTCGCCTCGATCCGGCCCTCCAGCCGCAGGATCGTGAGGTTCTGCAACAGCATGAACGCCGCCGACACCACGCTCGCGACCATGATGGCCAGACAGACCTGCACGATCAGGTTCTCCTGCGCCTCCGGGACGTAGCTCCCGAGGACCTTGCCCGTCGCGATCGGCACCAGTGACCCCAGCACGACCGTCACGAATCCGCTGACCAGCAGATTGCCGAGGTCACCGCGGGTACCCCACAGGCTGAACCGCAGCAGCCGCAGCGGGCTCAGCGTCCGCTCGGGCAGCGGACGGTAGAACATCACCGCCCGCGGCTCGAACTCCGCCGCGTTCACCTTCTCGACCGGCGTCTGCCGCCCGGACGACGGATGCACGGCCACATACCCGCCGCGCCGCCACAGCAGGGCGACCGGCGCCCCCGACAGGGCCCGCCGGCCGACCAGCGGACCGGAGTTCTCCCGCCACCAGCGCCCCGTGAGGCGTACGGCGCGCGTGCGCACCCGCGAAGCGATCGCGAGACGTTCCACCGGGTCGAGCCGGTCGCTCTCCGTGCCGCTCTGCGCGGGCGCGGACAGGGCGATCCCGGCCGCGCGGGCGACCAGTTCACAGGCCGCGTACGTGGCGTCGGCGTCCGCCGCCGTCGTCTGCCGCGCCGACGACGGCTTGCCGATCGAGGCCAGCAGCGTCTGGTCCGCCTGGGCGCGCACGGCCTCACCCGCCTTTATCCCGGCGGCCGTACGGTCCTCGTGGGTGCGCTCCAGCTGCTCGATCCACCGGTCCAAAGTCGCCAGCAGCCGGTACTGCTGGTCGACCAGACCCTGCCAGAGGCCGGGGTCCATCAGCAGATCGGCCGCCGCCTGCGCGCCGTACAGGGAGCCGTACCGCACGCTGCCCGGCGGCACCTGCATCCAGAAGACGTCGTCGTCCGTGAGGGCGGCGGCGTTCTCGGTGGCCATGGGCGCCTGGAAGAGGATCGACAGGCTGCGGCCGACCCCGAGGGCGAGGGCGTACTCCAGCGGGCTCGTCGTCGGCGGGACGTACTGCGCGTTGCCGTACTCGTCGTACGACCAGCTCGCGGTGTCGACCTGCTGATACAGCTCGCGCAGCCCGATACGGCGCACCACACAGTCCCTGAGCGGCCGGGCGACCAGCGTGTGCTGCGGCCCCGCGACCGGCCCGAGCAGCAGGGAGCCCGCCTCCAGACGGCCCAGGTGGTGCCAGTGCCCCTGCCGCCCGGCGTCGACCGCGAACAGGTCGAGCGCACCCGACGCCACCAGCCACAGGACCTGCGGGCCCTGAAGGTCGAGGCGGCTGAAGCCGGAGCAGTCGATCGGCGTGCCCAGGGCGCCGAGCGCGCCCAGGACCACATCGCCCTCGTGTCCTTGCCGGTCGGTCGTCATCCTCATCGCTCCCTGACCAGCGTCGCGTACGCCCCGCCACGCGCCACCAGCTCCTCGTGCCGCCCGCGCTCCACGATCGTGCCGTGCTGGAGCACCACGATCTCGTCACTGTCGCGGACCGTGCTGAGCCGGTGCGCGATCACCACGCAGGCGCAGCCACGCTTGCGCAGATTGTCCATGACGACCAGTTCGGTCTCCGCGTCCAGCGCGCTCGTCACCTCGTCGAGGACCATGACGCTGGGCCTGCGCACCAGCGCCCGGGCGATCTCCAGACGCTGGCGCTGCCCACCGGAGAAGTTCCGCCCGTCCTGCTCGACCTTGCTGTGGATACCGCCGGGCCGGCGCGTCACGACGTCGTACAGCGCCGCGTCCTCCAACGCGGCCACGACCGCGTCGTCCGGGATCGAGGGGTCCCACAGCGCCACGTTGTCGCGGACCGTGCCCTCGAAGAGGAACACGTCCTGGTCGACGAACGAGACCGAGGCGGCGAGCGCCCCGCGGGATATGTCCTCCAGACGCTGCCCGTCGATACGGATCACGCCCTCCCACGGCGCGTACAGGCCCGCGATCAGCCGGGACACCGTCGACTTGCCGCTGCCCGAGCCGCCGACCAGCGCCACCTGCTGCCCGGGGCCGACGGTCAGGTCGAAGCCGGTCAGCAGCGGCTTGTCGAGCGGGCTGTAGCCGAACGTGATGTCCTGCAGCTCGACATGGCCCTGCAGCCGGCGCGTGGACTCGCCCGCCTCACGGCGGCGGGTGTAGAGCGGGTCCGCCTGGAAGTTCTCCACGTCCTTCAGCCGGGCCACGTCGGCCGCGAAGTCCTGGATACGGCCCGCGACACCGTTGAGCCGGGTGATCGGCGCGGTGAAGCGGGTCACCAGCGCCTGGAACGCCACCAGCAGACCGACCGAGATATGCCCCTCGACCGCCCGCATGCCGCCGATCCACAGGATCAGCGCGCTGTTCAGCGTGGCCAGCGTCGGCGCGACCACCCCCAGCCAGGCGCTCGGCACCCCGAGGCGCTGCTGCTCCTCCAGGGTGGTGGCGTGCTGCCCGGCCCACTTGCGGAAGTAGCCGTCCTCGCCGCCGGTCGCCTTCATCGTCTCGATCAGCTGCAGGCCGGTGTACGAGGTGTTGGTCAGCCGGGCGCTGTCGGCGCGCAGCTTCGCCGTACGGGTCGCGCGCAGCCGGATGACCACCCGCATCGCCACGACGTTGAGCAGGGCCACACCGATACCGACGAAGGTGAGCTGCGGGTCGTAGGTGTAGAGCAGCAGCGCGTACAGGACGACCACGACCGCGTCGACGCCCGCCGCCGCGAGGTCGCGGGCCAGCGTCTCGGCCACCGCGTCGTTCGACTGGAGCCGCTGGACGAGGTCCGCCGGGCTGCGCTGGGCGAAGAAGGTGACCGGCAGCCGCAGCAGATGGCGCAGGAAGCGGGCGCTGGACAGCGTCGAGGAGATGATGCGGCCGCGCAGCAGGTTGGCCTGTTGCAGCCAGGTCAGCACCACCGTGAGCGCCACCGAGGCGCCCATCGACGCGAACAGCACGCCCAGCAGCGAGGTCTGGCCGCCTATGAGGAACATGTCGATGTACGTCCGGCTCAGCGCGGGCATCGCCGCGCCGACCGCCACCAGCAGCAGGCTCGCCAGCACGGCGGCGGGCATCGTGCCGGACGTACCGCGCAGCCGGGCCGGCATGGCGCCCAGGACGCCCGGTTTGCGGCCGCCGCGCTGGAAGTCCTCGCCCGGCTCCATGACGAGGACGACACCGGTGAAGCTGGCGTCGAAGTCCTCCATGGGAACGAAACGGCGGCCTTTGCCCGGGTCGTTGACGTACACACCCCGCCGGCCGAAGCGGCGGCCCACACCGTCGTACACGACGTAGTGGTTGAACTCCCAGAACAGGATGGCCGGCGACTTGACCTCGGCCAGCGCGGCCAGGTCCATCTGCATGCCCTTGGCTGTCAGGCCATAACTGCGGGCGGCCTTCAGGAGGTTGCTCGCGCGCGAGCCGTCCCGGGAGACACCGCAGGCGATGCGCAGCTCCTCCAGCGGGATGTGCCGCCCGTAGTGGGCGAGCACCATGGCGAGAGAGGCGGCACCGCACTCCACGGCCTCCATCTGGAGGACGGTGGGCGTGCGGACGGTCTTCTGTCTCCCCTTGGGCACCGGGCGCTTCTTCGGCTGGGCCTTGCGTCTGCCGCGCACGGGCGGCGGCGCGGTCTCCCGGGACGAGGTGGATACGCTCACGGCAGCAGCCAATCGATCGGACGCTGATCGGCCAGGCGGATCGAACCCGTGGCCAGGGTCATGGAGGTCAGCTTGAACGGCGGCCCCTCCTGCGAGGACCACGCGTAGCCGGACGCGGTGGCGGCCCCGCGATCCAGGCGCACCAGTACGGCCACCGGCCGGCCCTCCTTCGTGAACTGCTCGCCCAGCTGGCTGTCACCGAGGTACGCGCCGATCGACTGCGGGGTCTGCGCGGTGCGGTCCACGGACTTCACATGGCCGCGCAGCACACCGTACCGCTGGGTGGGAACCGACTGGACGGTGAGGTCGACGGGCGCGTTCCGCGGGATCGTGGCGGCGCTCCCGGCGGGCACGTACACCGTCGCGTACAGCGGGTCTTCGGCACCGGAGACCTTCTCGACGGCCGCGACACTGGCGCCGGTGGAGATGATCTGGCCGATCTGCGCGGCGAGCGCGGTGACCCGGCCCGCGGCGACGGAGCGTACGACCGTCTCGCCCCGCGCCGTACGCACCGTGAGGACGGGCGCCTTCGCGGCGATCCGCTCGCCCTGCTCGGCGAAGACCTCGGTGACCTGGCCCGCGACGGGGCTCTGCAGGAGGTAGCTGCCCTGCCCGTGGGTCAGCACGGCGGGCGCGCTGACCGTGGACGCCACCGAACCGGTCACGGCCCACACGGACGCGGCGGCCATCACGACCACCGTCACCACCAGCACCAGCCAGCCCTGCGGGCGGGCGAAGCGTACGGGAAGGTCGAGTTCCTCGGGGGACTGCAGCTTGGCGAGGGCCTGCTGACGGAACTGCACGGGACTTCCCTCACCTGCTCGAATCTAAGGAGTACGGCGCCCGCGCGCGGGAGGACTCCTTCGCGCGGACGTCTCTTACAGCAACCAAGAGTCCCGGAACCGCGAAACGGTTCCGGGACTCGGCGGCAAGAAGACGCGGTCAGAGGTCTCAGAGGTTGCGGACCAGGCCGGTGACCGGGGCCGTGTTCAGGCCGGTGATGTCCTCGACGGTGCCGACGACCGTGCCGGCGAGCTGGGTGACCGGGAAGGTGTCGTCAACTGTGTTGACGAGGGTGTTGAGCGTGTTCACGGTCAGACCGCCGGAGACGGCGTCAAGGGCGGTGTCCGAGATCTCGACGGTCTCAACCTGGGAGGCGTTCATGGGGGAACTTCCCTTCGTATAGGTATGCGTGAAGAGGGGAGAGCGGGTCCCCTTCTGGAACAGACGGCCGGCCGCACACGCGGGCATCGAGCGCCGGTTCCCCGGGGAACCCCACGGGCGACTCCCGCGGTGCGATGGATCAAAGCACGCCCAGGTTCCGGCTTCCACCCACGTGACGCGTCTCACCAGGCAACCCGTGCCCGGGAAGAGACCGACGGTGCAGGTACGCACACGAGTCGGTGGCGACTTCTCCACACGGTGCGCGGCATCGTCGCGTCCCCGTTATTGCCACGGGGAAAACGAACAGGACACTCCCGTCGGAATGACGCGGCACCCGACGGGGGCCTGTGCGGATTCGCCGCGTGGGGTGACCTGGTTGGGCAATCGATGTGGAGATTCCCGGAAGCCGGGATTCCGCTCCAGTTCGTAGCGGAGCGTCATAGGCAGGTAGCGGACTGTGCTGCCCGGGAGCGCGGGAGCGCCCGGCGGCGCACACTGGAGGTGAGCGGCGGTTGCCGCTCGCAGGGGGTGTCGGCCGATGTCGCGGACTCGGGGAAGGAAACCGCTCACCCCAAGACCCCTCACCCGGGCGGGACTGTGGCGGTGGCGGAGCAGTGCGCTGAGGAGGCGCAGCGACCTCGTGGAGGCGTGGGTACTTCTGGTGGCCTGGGTGCTGGGCGTGGCCGGCGGTGTCCTGGCGGGCGTGGTGACGGCGGGCGCCGCGGAGCGGACCTTCGAGCGGCAGCGGGCGGAACGCCACGAGGTGACGGCCACGGTCGTGGAGAACCCGGCCGTGGAGAACCCGGCCGTGGAGAACCCGGTCGTGGAGAACCCGGCCGTGGAGAATCCGCGCAGCGCCGGTGATGCGGAAGGCGAGATGTCCACGAGCGTGGCGGAGGGGGAACCGGTCTGGGTCACGGTCCGCTGGACGGCCCCGGACGGCGAGGTACGCACGGGCCGTTCCCAGGCGGCGCCCGGCACCCCCGGCGGGGCCCGCGTCACCATCTGGACCGACCGGCAGGGCGTCCTGGCGACGCGACCGCTGGGGCCCGCCGAGGCACTGACGGAGGCGGTCCTGCTGGGCGTGATGGCCACGGCCTTCACCGGAGGGGCCGTAGGGGCGTGTGCCTACGGTGTGCGCGGATGCCTGGAGCGGCGGCGCCTGGAGCAGTGGGACGAGGAGTGGCGGCGCATCGACACCAGGTGGGGGCGGAGGGCTGGTTGACGTGAACCAGCTGAGAACGCGGCGTGATCGGCTTCACGTTTCCCCATGTCCGAAGTGTCCCTTTACTCACATAAGCTTCACTCTCAGCACCGTAAGCTCACAGCATGTCCACTACTCCTGAAACCGTTCTGAAAGGCACGGAACGAACAGCGGCCGAGGTCAACGAGGAGATCCGGGCCCTGTGGTTCCGCAGCGGCGGGAGGCTGAACGGGGAGCAGCGGCGGGAGTACCAGCGCCTGGTCACGGAGTGGGCGGCGAAGGCGGCCTGAGCGCTCCGCTGGTTCCCACGGTCTGGTTCTCACGGTCTGGTTCCCACGGTGAGGTGACCGCCCCGGGCGGTGCCGCCCGAAAGCCCTGACTCCAGCCCTGACCCCACGGGACGCTGCCCCGCCGGACCCCGGCAGCCGAACGGGTGCTGTGCCCCGGCCGCGCGAGTGTTTCGCATGGCCGGGGCACTTGCCCCGCGGCCCCAGGGCTAGGGATGCCGAGGAGCGAGCCGTGACGACGGGCAAGAGGAGGGCGATCAGTGGATCGCGAGCGAGGCGAGGAACCCGCCGAGCGTGAAGCCCGGCACCCCGCCGAGCCTGAAGCCCGGCCCCCCGCCGAGCGTGTGGCCGACGCGGTCGACGCCCGGCTGCCCGTGGCCGACGGGGGAGGCCGACTGCTGCGCAAGGCCTTCCCCGACCACTGGTCGTTCCTCCTGGGCGAGCTCGCGCTCTACAGCCTGATCATCCTGCTGCTCACCGGCGTATGGCTGACGCTCTTCTTCAAACCGGACATGAGCGAGGTGATCTACGACGGAAGCCACGCACCCCTGCGGGGCGTACGCATGTCGGCGGCCTTCGACTCGACCCTGCACATCAGCTTCGACGTGCGCGGCGGCCTCCTCATGAGGCAGACACACCACTGGGCGGCACTCGTCTTCCTCGCCGCGATCGGGCTGCATCTGCTGCGGATCTTCTTCACCGGCGCCTTCCGCAGGCCCCGCGAGGCGAACTGGCTCATCGGCCTCACGCTGTTCGTGCTCTCCCTCGCCGAGGGCTTCGCGGGCTACTCCCTCCCCGACGACCTGCTGTCCGGCACGGGGATGCGCATCGCGCAGGGCATCATGCTGTCGATCCCGGTCGTCGGCACCTACGTGAGCTTTTTCGCGTTCGGCGCCGAGTTCCCCGGCGAGGACCTCATCCCGCGGCTGTACAGCCTGCACGTCCTGCTGCTGCCCGGAGCACTGATCGCCCTGGTCACCGTGCACCTGATCCTGGTCTTCTCCCTGAAGCACACCCAGTGGCGGGGGCCCGGAAAATCGAACCGGAACGCCCTCGGCAGGCCCTTCTTCCCCCAGTTCACCGCGTCCTCCGGCGGCCTGTCCCTCATGGTCTTCGGCGTGCTCACGCTGCTCGGCGGCCTCGCCCAGATCAACCCCGTGTGGGCGTACGGCCCGTACCGGCCGGACCAGGTGTCGACCGGTGCCCAGCCCGACTGGTACGTCGGCTTCCTGGAGGGCGCGCTGCGGCTCGTACCGGCCTGGGAGACGACCATCGCCGGGCACACCCTCATGTGGAACGTGCTGCTCCCGGCGGTCGTCCTGCCCGGTCTGCTCTTCCTCGTCCTGTACCTGTACCCGTTCGCCGAGCAGCGGCTGACGGGGGAGCGGCGCCAGGAACACCACCTGTGCGACCGGCCGCGGGAACGCCCCGTGCGTACCGCTCTCGGTGTCGCCGGCCTTACCTTCTACAGCGTCCTGCTGCTCGCCGGCGGCAACGACGTCGTGGCGTGGACGTTCCGGATCTCGCTCAACACGCTCACCTGGGTGCTGCGCATCGCCCTCCTGGTGGCGCCCGTCGTCGCCTTCCTGATCACGCGCCAGGTCTGCCACGCCCTGCTGGACACCGAACGCGAGCGACTCCAGGAAGGCGAGGAGACCGGCGAGGTGCGCCAGACCGTGGAAGGGGGATACGAGAGCGGGCACCGGCCCGTCGACCGGTTCCGCCCCGGCGCGCCCAGGCCCCCGCTCAGCCCTGGCGGTCCTGGCGGTCCTGACGACGGGCGTACTGGAACACCAGCCCCACCACCCCCTCGGCCAGCACGCCGACGCCGATGAGGAACAGCCACAGCCCGTAGACCACACCCGTGGACGCGAGCGCGAAGCCGAGCGCCGTGACCAGCGGCCAGGGGCTGTGCGCCGGGAAGAACTCCAGCGGCCCGCTGCCGTCGGCCACTTCCGCGTCCCCGCGGTCCTGCGGGCGCCGCCCCTTGCGCCGGTACTGCACCGCGCAGAAGAAGCACACCAGGGCGCCCATCAGGAAGGCGACGACCAGCGCCGACGTCCCGGCGGGATCGCCGGACCACCAGCCGTAGAGGACGGCGGCGGCCCCGAAGAAGGCGGCGACGCCACCGAAGAGAAACGCCTCGGTCCTCATCGCACCTCCCCGCCCTTCCCCCGCCCGAGGACCCCGGACTTCCCCCGCCTGAGGATCTCGGGATGACGCAGGTCGAACGCGGGCGACTCCGACCGTACGCGGGGCAGGGCCACGAAGTTGTGGCGGGGCGGCGGGCACGACGTCACCCACTCCAGGCTGCGCCCGAACCCCCACGGGTCGTCCTCCGTCACCGGCTTGCCGTACCGGGACGTACGCCACACGTTGTACAGGAACGGCAGCGTGGAGACCCCGAGCAGGAACGCGCCCACGGACGACAGCGTGTTGAGGAGCGTGAACCCGTCGGCGGGCAGATAGTCGGCGTACCGGCGCGGCATGCCCTCCTCGCCGAGCCAGTGCTGCACCAGGAAGGTCAGCTGGAAGCCGGGGAACAGCAGCCAGAACTGCAGCTTGCCGAGCCGCTCGTCGAGCATCTTCCCCGTGAACTTCGGCCACCAGAAGTAGAACCCGGCGAACATCGCGAACACCACCGTGCCGAACAGCACATAGTGCAGGTGCGCCACGATGAAGTACGAGTCGGTGAGATGGAAGTCGAGCGGCGGGGACGCGATCAGCACCCCGCTCAGGCCCCCGAGCAGGAACGACACCAGGAAGCCGAACGCCCACAGCATCGGCGTCTCGAACGACAGCGACCCCTTGTGCATCGTGCCGATCCACGTGAAGAACTTGATGCCCGTGGGCACCGCGATCAGGAACGACATCAGGGAGAAGAACGGCAGCAGCACCGCACCGGTGGCGAACATGTGGTGCGCCCACACGACCGCCGACAGCATCGTGATCACGACGGTCGCACCGATCAGCGGCAGATACCCGAACAGGGGCTTGCGCGAGAACACCGGAATGATCTCCGTGATGATCCCGAAGAACGGCAGCGCGACGATGTACACCTCCGGGTGCCCGAAGAACCAGAACAGGTGCTGCCACAGCAGGGCGCCCCCGTTCGCCGGATCGAAGACGTGCGCCCCGAACTTGCGGTCCGCCTCCAGGGCGAGCAGCGCGGCGGTCAGCACCGGGAACGCAGGCAGCACCAGGATCGAGGTGAACAGGACGTTCCAGGTGAACAGGGGCATCCGGAACATGGTCATCCCGGGAGCGCGCAGGCACAGGATCGTGGCGATGAAGTTGACCGCGCCGAGCGTCGTCGACACGCCCGTCACCACCTGGCCCATCACCCACAGATCCGCACCGGCTCCGGGGGAGTGGGAGGAGCTGTTCAGCGGCGCGTACGCGAACCAGCCGAACGCCGCCGCGCCGCCCGGCACCACGAAGCCCGCGACGACCATCAGGCCGCCGAAGAGATACATCCAGTACGACAGGGCGTTCAGGCGGGGGAACGCCACGTCCGGGGCGCCGATCTGCAGCGGCATCACCGCGTTCGCGAAGCCCGCGAACATCGGTGTCGCGAACAGCAGCATCATGGTCGTGCCGTGAATCGTGAACAGCTGGTTGTAGGTGTGCTCGTTCACGAACTCCAGCCCGGGGCGGGCGAGTTCGGCCCGCATCGCCAGGGCCAGCAGGCCGGCGAACAGGAAGAAGCAGAAGGCCGTCACCATGTAGAGGCGCCCGATCACCTTGTGATCGGTGCTGGTGGCCCAGCGCAGCAGCGTACGTCCCGCAGAGGGGGCCGGGGCGGCTCGCCGCCGGGCTCCGCCGACGCGCTCTGACAGTTCGGTCATGGTCCTCCTCCATGGGCCGACCCGGACCGACGGCCCCCAAAGAGCCGCGCCGCACAGCAGGGGAAGCGCCTCGCGGGTGCCCTGACCTTCCGGCAGGGAACCGGCGGTCATCGGTAGGGGAACCGGCGGTCACCGGCAGGGGAACCGGCGGTACCGGACTCGGCAGCGGCGTGGCGACGCTACCGCCGGCCTCGGGGAAACCCGCCCGCGCCACGCCCCCTGTCCGCCGTCAGAGGGGCGAACGTCGCCTGCTGGTCGGCCTCGGCGTGTCCCGTGCGAGCCCGTCAGCCGCCGAACAGCTGCGTCCAGTACGTGCCCGCGGCGCCGCCCCCGGCGAAGCCGATGCCCAGGTGGGTGAAGCCCGCCTTGAGGATGTTGGCGCGGTGGCCAGGGCTGTCCATCCAGCCGCGTACGACCTCGGCCGGGGAACGCTGGCCGCAGGCGATGTTCTCGCCGATGGCGCGGCGCGTGGAGCCCGCGGCGGCGGCCCGGTGCCAGGGCTCGCCGCCGTCGGGGGAGGTGTGCGAGTAGAACGCCCGCTTCACCATGTCGTCGCTGTGCGCCTGGGCCGCGTGGGTGAGGAGCGGGTCGCCGGCCAGGGGTGGCAGCCCGGCCGACGCCCGCTCGGCGTTGGTGAGCACGATGACCTCGGTGGCCGTCCGTGTCAGCCCGGCCGGTGTGAAGGGCCGCGCCCACACGGCCGTCCAGTACACGTCGCCACAGCGCCCGTCAGCGACGTACGCCCATCCGGCCTCCGTGAACGCCGGTTCGCACAGCGTGCCGCGGGCCTGCCCGGTGGACAGGCAGTACTCCACGAACCCGGCCGGGGTGCGGGGGCCCGAGACCAGGTGCTCGCCGACGCTCAGGTACGCGTAGCCGCTCGCCGTGATCCGCTGGAACACGGATCGCCCGTCCGGCCCCTCGGAGGTGAGCCGTCGCCGCGCCGCCATCCCGGCCGCATGCTCCCGGGCCGCCGCCACGAGCCGGGCGTCAAGTACCACGGGAGGCGAACCGGCCCGCGCCCGCGCGGAGTTCACCAAGGGCAGGAAGCCGTCCGGGTCGGGGGCGCTCCCTCGCGCGTGGTGGCCGTTCGGCCCGGGGGCAGCAGTCGCGTCCTCGGCGACATCGATCCCGAAGTCCCGTGCGACACCGGCCAGTCCGTCCGCGTACCCCTGTCCCAGGGCCCGCAGCTTCCACGCGGGGCCGCGCCGGTAGATCTCGGCGAGCAGCAGCACGGTCTCGCGCTGTGGCCGTGGCGGGGTGAAGCGGGCGACGACGCGTCCGCCGTTACGGGTGAGGGACAGCGAGGGTGCGGGCAGGTGCCCGAGTGGTGTGCCGGGCTCGGCGGGGCTGACGACCACCGTGACGCGGCTGGCTCCGGCCCGCAGCGCGGCCGGATCGATACGGAGCCCTTCGCTCCCGAGGCGGACTCCGGGCGCGGCCGGCTGGTTGTAGAACACGAAGTCGCCGTCCCCGCGCACCTTCCCGCTCTCGTCGGTGATGAGCGCGGACACGTCGAAGGGGCCCGGCACCCGGAAAGTCAGGGGGCAGACCGGCAGGGGCAGATTGCCCCCGGGAATCAGCTCGCTCATCGTGCCCCCGGAAATCAGCTCACTCATCGCCGCCGCCTGTCGGAGCGACCGTCAGCTGGACAACGTCCCCCTTGTGCGGGGGAGTTCCCGCCCCGCTCCCGCTGTTCCCCTCCTGCTCTCCTGGGAGATGCGCCGCGGATCCCGATCCCGTGGTGACAGTGGTGGTGAAGGGGTGACACGCGGGATCCCGTTTCGGCCGCACGCGGGGGGTACCCGCACAGTGCCGTCCAGGAGGGAGGACCCTCGTGACCCCCACCCCGCTGCCCGTGTCCCAGGTCCAGGTGGTGCTCAGCGACTGCTCCGCGCACGACGCCGGCCTCCTGTTCGACGCGCTGTGCACGTGCTTCACTTCGGACCGCCGCGTCGGCGAGGAACCGCACGAAGCGGGCCGCGGCCGCCCGACCGTGTGGACGGGCACCTTCGACCTGCTCGACGACCCCGAACACCCGACCGGCCACCCCCACGAACCGCACCCCGTGCCGCTCTCCGGCCCGGTGACCGCCGACATCCAGGGCAGCCCGCTCGCGGTGCGGCATCTGAGGGAGGCCCTGGAGGAGTCGTTCACCATCCAGGAGGCCGACGCCATACCCGGCGACCAGGAGGTCCAGGTCCAGCTCGTGCTCGAAGGCCGGGCAGCCCGCACCCCCCTTACCGAAGCAATGTGAGACGGGATGGATCCGGGCACGGGGCGGCCCCCTGCACGGGGCCCCCTGCACGGCACAGCCGCGCCCTCTGCTGGTGGTCCTCGGACCGGGCGGCCCGGGGTGAGCGGGACAAGGGCGCGCGCGGGGCGAACGCGGGGGCGAAGGGGCCATGCGGTGGAGTCTGTCGGCAACCGTTTTCCCCGTATCTGATCACGCTGGAACAGTGTGCGCACGAGGCGCCGACATGCTGCCGGAGTGTGATGTGTGGCACGTGAGGGAGCGGTGCCGGAACCATGGTGGGGTGAAGAGTGGCTGGGCACGGCTTGATCGCCGATCACTGGGGGGAAACATCCCGGCAACGGGACGTCCCGCTCGTTTGACAGCATGTCCGGCGCGTGGATAAGAAGCGTTCCGCTGAGGCCGGGAGGTGGAGAGTGCGCGTGCCCAAGGTGATCGGGGACTGGCAGGAGTACGGCGGTGCCCACGCCGGCCTGCGTGTTCGTGTGCATGGTGCGGAGCGGGCGGAACCGCCGCAGGGACGTGATGACGCGGCCGGGGGACTGGCGTATTTCCGGTTCCGGGTGACCGTGGAGAATCGTATGGACAAAACCTTCGATATCCACTTGGAGGACGGCCAGTTCGACGTCCGTACCGGGCCCGACGGCGAAAGCGCATTTCTCGACTGGCGCAATTCACAATTCATTGAAGGCTTTGATCTCTATCCCCTGCGCCGGGCCACGGCCGTCGTGTACGCCGCGGCCACCGACGCCTCCCTCGCCCGTATGGACATCCAGATCCAGCTGAGAGCGGACGAGGAATGGGCCGACCGCCATCTGTGGGCGGGCGGCATCGGAGCGCCCGAAGACGTCCTCGACCGGGCCGCCGGCTCCGACGGAACTGACGGGACTGACGGGACTGACGGGACTGACGGGACCGAAGAGGGGCTCGCCCGCGAGATCAGCAGCTTCCTCCAGCGGGAGACGGAGCAAGGGCCGGGCTGAGGCTCCGCCTTCCGGACGGCCGGGCCGTGAGGCGCGCGAGGAGAGCGATCGACCCCTCACGATCGACCCCTCACGGGGGAAAAGCGGGCCGGTCAGTCGCCCGGTCAGTCGCCCGGCCTGTCCGGCGGCCTGTCCGGCCAGGGCCGCCGGACCACCGTGAACTGTGCGCCGTCCGGGTCACGGAACACCGCTTCGTCTTCGTCCTGCCGCAGGACGGTGCCGCCGTGCTCCTCCACCGCCTTGGCGGTGGCCGTCACGTCGAAGACCGCGAAGTGGATCTGCCAGTGGGGCCGGATGGCGGGGTCGGGCGCCGCCTCCAGCGCCCCGGAGGTGATCCGGGCCACGACCTCGTTCCGGCTGCGCAGCACGACCTCGTTCCCCTCGTAGCGGACCTCGCAGCAGCCCGGCCGCTCCGAGGCCCACTCCAGGACCTCGCCGTAGAAGATGGCGGCGTCGAAGGCATCCCGCGTATGCAGCCTGATGAACGCCGGCGCGACCCGGCGCCAGGACTCCCAGCCGGTGGGGAGCTGCCCCTCCCAGATCCCGAAGGTGGCCCCGTCACGGTCGGCCAGCAGGGCCGCCCGCCCGGGCGGGAAGGAGAGCGGCCCGACCGCCGCGGTACCCCCGCGCTCCCGGGCCCGGGCCGCGGCCTCGTCAGCGCTGGGCACGGCGAAGTAGGGCGTCCACGCTACGGCCACCTGCCACATGGTGGCCATCCCGGCGATCCCCGCGACCGGCGCCCCGTCCTGCAGCGCGATACGGAAGTGATCCCCCAGCTTCGCCGACCGCCACTGCCACCCCAGTACGGCGTGGTAGAAGGCCTCCGTGGCCGGCATGTCCCGGCTGGTCAGACTCACCCAGCACGGGGCGCCGCACACGGAACGGGTGGAGACGAGGTCCGTCGCCCGGCCGGAATGTGTCGTGTCGCGTTTCATAGCAGCAGCCATAGCAGCAGCGTCCTGGTCTCGTCGACCGGCCTACGCCGGCAGAACACCAGTGTCCAACCTGACCCGGTACCGGCGCCTGCCGAGTACCCCGGGAATGCCGACGAAACGGACACCACGCCGCACTCCACGGGAACCGGTCCGGCCTGCCCGCACTCCTGGCCGGTGCCGTCCGGTGCCGTCCGGTGCCGTCCGGTGCCGTCCGGTGCCGTACGGTGCCGTACGGGCCGTACGGGCCGTATGGGTGACGGGTGGCGGGGGCGGGGGCGGGGTCAGGACCCCTCGCTCATGCTGGGCGCACTCCGGGTACCGCTGCCCCTGTAGGGGCAGCCGTCCTGGTCGGCCGGGGCCCACGAGGAGCGCGGCGTCGCGGGGGCTGGACGGCGCCGGGCGATCAGAGTGAGTCCGACAGGTCCCAGCACTGCGGTCCTGCGGGCGCCGACCTTGGCGCGCGGCGGGCGACACAGCGACCAGCCGACAGCGATGGTGGCGAGGGCGATGGTGGCTTCGGTGAGTGCGAAGTTGTTGCCGATGCACTGATGGATGCCGGTGCCGAACGGGAGGTAGACCTCACGGGACCGGTTCGCCGAGCGCTCAGGCAGCCAGCGGTCCGGGGCGAACCGCTCGGGGTCCGGGTAGTACCGGGGGTCGTGATGGATCGAGTAGGGGCTGGAGAAGACATGAGTGCCGCGCGGGATGCGGTGCCCGCCGAGCTCGGTGTCCTCGGGGGTGATACGCGGCAGCAGCCAGGAAGGCGGGTAGAGACGCAGCACCTCGGTGATGACCCGGCCCAGGTATTCCAGCCGCGGCAGGTCGGCGGCGGTCACCGGGCGGCCGTCGAGGACCTCGACGACCTCCGCGTGTATACGCTGCTCGACGTCGGGGTTGACGCTGAGCAGGTGGAGCGTCCAGGTGAGCGTGGTGGCCACGGTAACGCTGCCTGCGGAGAAGAGCGTGACGACCTCGTCCCGCAACTCCTTGTCGCTCAGCGGCTCCCCGTGCTCGTCTCGCGCCGCCAGGAGCATCGACAGAAAGTGATCCGGGTCGGCGTCTTCGAGCTTCCGGTGCTCGGCGACGACGAAGTCCCCGAGACGGTGAAGTGCCTGCTGGGCGTTGGTGAAGCGACGAAATTCCGGGGTGGGCAATGTGTGTGCCCAGGACAGCGGGATGAGGCTGCGCCAGCCGACGCCCTTGGCGGCGGTGGTCACCGCCCAGACGATCCGGTCGGTCATCTCGTCCGTGAACCGGTCCTTGTAGAGCATGTCGCCAATGACCTGGACCGCAAGCTGGAAGAGGTCGTTGTGGATATCGACGGGCTGACCACTGCGCCACCGCCCGGTCATCACCTCTGCCGCCTGCCGCATGCCCGAGTGATATGCGGGCATGCGGGAGCGCTGGAAGGCGGGCTGCATCAGGCGTCGCTGCCGGCGGTGGAACGCTCCCTCGCTGACGACAAGCCCGTTGCCGACGAAGGCGCTGTTGAGGTCATGCAGCGGACCGGCCTTGATGAAGTCCTTCGTGCGTGAGACGAGCAATTCACGGACCAGGGCCGGGTCGTTGACGATCCGGGCCTGGTAGGGACCGAGACTGAGGGCGGTGATGTCGCCGAGCGCACGCTGCTCCGACAGGAATTTCAGTGGCGAGGCGGCAAAGCCGACCGCGTGACCGAGGTAGGGGATGCCTCCCGGAACAGTACGGGTCGTCGTCTGCTGTGCTTGCGGCATAATCAGGAAATCCTCGGAGTCAGCTGTCGCCTCTCAGGCGACGCGGGCAGTGGTGTCGATGGCGAGCTCGCGCAAGGCAGTTGTCGCGGCGGGCTGCAGCGGGGCGAGGTCGAAAGCCTCGGCCGCCGCGACTCCCGACTCGCAGCCAGCCTCGTGGAAGCCGTTGCCGTGGTAAGCGCCGGCCCAGGCGATGACCTGGTCGGACAGCCCAGGCAGCGTGCGTTGTCGTTCACCGGTGTGTCTCCGCTTCCTCGGGGACCGGCCCGTGCACCGGCGGGGGACAAGAGCCGTTCACGGGGGCTTCAGGCATCTGGGGGGACAGCGGGTAGAACTGGCTCGCCCAGCGGCGATACGGTCCGATCCCTTTGTCCTCCGGCCCGAGCCGTGGGTGGGGTTCGTACCTTTTGTGGTTCCAGATCGGCTGGTCTTCATAGAAGAACCTGAGCGTCATGCGCAGGAGCGTTGTGGCGATGACCCGGGACGCCAGCGCGGCCAGGGGTGCGCGGAGCCGGCTGGGCAGGCGCGCGGGGAGGGCGGGCGCGCAGGCCGTCGCTATGTTCAGGCGGATCCGCCAGGGATCGATGGGGGTGGGCAGGCCCCAGGTGCGTACCGCCAGGCCGCTGTCGGGCAGGGTGAGCTCGGCCAGGTTCCAGCCGAGGCCGGCCATCTGGCTGGGCTGGTTCACCACGATGTCGCCCAGCACCGGGAGCGTCGCGGACCGTACGCGCAGGTTCATCCGCAGGTACGGTCCCTCCGCCTCCGGAGGGCTGATGTCGAGCACGTCCATGCCGTGCAGCTCCCTCAAATGCGTGTAGTCGTACCCGTTCTCCATGATTTCCTGGGGGTGGGTGGCCAGCTCCGTGCTCCAGGACAGGGTGGGCCCGAAGCCGGTGTCGTCGACCTCGGGCAGTTCCCACTCCGGCTCCCCCTCCCCGTGCCAGACGAGGACGATCCCGTTGCGCTCCTGGATCGGGTAGTGGTCGAGCCGTGCCCGGGGTGGCTTTCCCACCGGCGCCTTGGCGCACGCCCCGTCGGGGGCGAAGGCGAACCGGTGGAAGGGGCACACCAGCAGTTCTCCCTCGACGGTGCCGCCGACCCCCAGGTGTGCGCCCAGATGGGGGCAGTACGGGCGGACGGCGCGGACGGCTCCGGCACGGGTGCGGTAGACGACGACGTCCTCACCCATGAACCGGCGGGTGAGCACCTTGCCGGCGGGCAGCTCGCGGGAGAACCCCACACAGAACCAGCCGCTCGGATACGGAAGCCACGGCCGGTCCCCCGCCAGAACATCCCCCCACGTAGGCCTTTCCTGGCGCGACTTCTTACGTGACAGACGTAAACGGTGCTTCACCATGTCGCTCACCTCTCCTGCTCCGTCCTGCGGTCTCACGACGAGGTCGCCTCGCCGTCCGCTCCGGTGGTAGTGCCCCCCCTCAACCTCGCCCTGCGGTTCTTTGCCGGGCGACAGGAGCGCGCGGTTCGCCTCAGCCGACATTTCGAGCGGGCGCAGCGCCTGCTCCAGCAGCGCGCGGGTCGGTGGCCGGCCGCCCGCTCATCGCTCCTCCTCCCGATCGAGGTCCGGGTCGACGCCCCTGTCGGACAGCTCGAGTTCCGCGGTCGGTGGCGCGGCCACCTCGTCGTCGCCCAGCTCGGACAGTTCGTCGTCGGCGGCCTCCTCCACCGCCGGGACATCCGGCGCCAGGCGGTCCAGCAGGGCCTCGGCCAGGGCCTCCACGGTCGGATGGTCGTACACCAAGGCGGCCGACAGCCGCAGGTCCAACGCGCTCTCCAGCCAGCCCCGCAGCTCGACCGCCATCAGCGAGTCGAAACCCAGCTCCTGGAAGGAGACCGAAGCCCCCAGTGCCCCCGCCGGGCGGCCCAGCACCGCAGCCACGTGGTCCAGCACCAGGCGGAGCATCGCCCGGCCGCGCTCAGCGGGTGAGGAACCGGACAGCACCGCGTCGCGCCCCGTGCCGCGCCGCGCGGTTTCCTGATCCGGTATCAGGTCAGCGAACAACTGGCGGAAGGCCGGGCCCGATCCGGCACGGCGCAGCTCGTCCGGGCACAAGGCCACCGCGGCCAGTTGCGGTGTCCCGCTCTCCAGCGCCTGGTCCAGCAGCCACAGGGCCCGGCCGGGTTCCAGCGGTGGTACGCCCCGGGCCGCGAGCCGCTCCACACCGCCTGCCCGCACCGCGAGGCCCGAGCCCGCCCAGGGGCCCCAGGCGATGCTCTGAGCCGGCAGCCCGAGCGCGGTGCGGTGGTGGGCGAGCGCGTCGAGGAAGGTGTTGGCCGCCGCGTACGCGCCCTGGCCGGGCGAGCCCAGCAGACCGGCGAGCGAGGAGAACAGCACGAACGACTCGACCGGCTGCCCGAGTGTCGCCTGATGCAGATGCCAGGCGCCGACCGCCTTCCCGGCCAGTGCCCGCTCCAGGGCCGCCTCGTTCAGATCGGCGACGAGCGCGTCCTCCAGCACGCCGGCGAGATGGAACACCCCGCCGATCCCGGGCCGGTCGGCGTGGGCCGGCGACAACAGGCCGGTCACCCGCTCGCCGTCGGCGAGGTCGGCTTCGGCCACGTGCACCCTGGCACCCGCGGCCCGCAGGCCGGCCAGCCGGCGTGACGTTTCGGGGGAGGGGCCGTGCCGCCCGATCAGCAGCAGGTGCCGGGCGCCGCGTTCGACCAGTCGTTTCGCCACCAGCAGGCCGAGCGAGCCCAGACCACCGGTGATCGCGTACGTGCGGTCCGGCCGTGCGGTGTACGCACCGGGTGTGTCCGCTGCCGCGGCGAGTACCGGGACCAGCGTCCGGCGGCCGCGCAGCACCGCCTGGCTCGGCGGATCGGCCCGGCGTAACACCGCGCACAGGGTGTCCAGTTCCTCGTCGTTCCTCACGCCGCGATCGAGGTCGACCAGCGAACATCCCTGCTCTGGAGCCTCGTTGGCGAGCGCACGGCCCAGTCCCCACAGCACCGAGCCGACAAGAACGCCCGGCTCGCCACTCCCGGCGGGTGTCTGGGTCCCGGCGGTCACCAGCCACAGCCGTGGCGCGGTGGCCCGCCAGGTGTGCCCGGTCACCGCCTGCGCCAGCCGCAATGCCCGCGCGGCAACGACGGTCGGATCACCAGCCGCCGCCCGCAGATCGATCACTCCGCGCAAGGCGCCGATGCCGGCCTCGGCCCGGGCGAACAATCCGGCGTACTCAGGCTCGGGGCCGGCGGTCACACAGCGCTCGCCGAGTCGTGTCAGGCGTTCGGTGAGGCGTGCGGCCTCCGTGCCCGGCGGGTCGCCCAGGATCAGCCACCCGCCGCCGCCCGTGGCCTCGGCGGGCTCGGCCGACCGCCAGCGCACCTCGTACAGGCGGCCCTCCTCGACCGGCCGCCGGGGTGCGGTCAGCCGGACCCGGAACCCGGTGGCGGACCACACCGGGGTGTTGTCGTCGGCGAACACGGTGACGTCGGCGACGACTTCACGGTCATCGGCGTGGAGCACCCGCGCCAGGCACTGTCCCTCACGGAGCGGGGTGCCGCCCGGCCGGCCCCAGACCCGGGCCGCGCCGACCGGCAGCGGCAGCACGGCTCCCGGTTCCCGGCCCTTCGCGGCCGCTGCGATGGTCTGCAGGCAGGCGTCGAGCAGCGCGGGGTGCGCAGGTGCCAGGCTGCCGTCCAGCCCGGACGGCAGGCAGAAACGTCCCCGCGCTCCTTGTGCGCCTACCTGAAGGTGTATCAGCCCCCGGAACCGGGGACCGTAGCGCAGCCCTGCCCGCTCCCACTGCTCGTACTGCCGCGCCACGTCCACCCCGTTCAGGTGGTGCTGCTCGCCCGGGGCGCGGGGTGCGTCGCCGTCCGTCGTGGGGCGGACCCTGCCCTCGGCGTGGACGACGGGCTGCCCGGTGACCGAGGAGGAGGTGACGGTCCAGCGCAGCCCGCCGTCGGCGGCGGGCCGTGCGGCGATCTGGAGGTCGGCGACCGGCCTGTCGCCGAGCGGGCAGGGCCGGTGGAAGGAGACGTCCTCCAGCACGACCCCTCCACCGCCCCATGCCGCCGCGCCCGCTTCCTGGGCGGCGGCCAGCCAGTAGGCGGCGGGGACGATCGGCACATCGCCGACCACATGGTCCGCCAACTCAGGGGAGGTGACCAGATCGAGCGGCAGCGGCCACAACCGCAGCGACGGCTCCACGCCCACCGGCAGCCGCTCACCCAGCAGCCCGGAGCCGCGCGCCCGGTGCCCGGCCCGGGCTGGGCCGTCCTGGCCTCCGGCGACAGGGAACTCACGGTGTTCCCAGCCGTGATGCGGCACCTCAGCGTGCGGTGCGCCACCCGGGTGGAGCGCCCCCCAGTCCATGGGGGCCCCGGCACTCCACAGCTCGCCCACAGCGGTGAGCATCGCCCGCAGCTCGTGCTCGCCGCGCCGCAGCGACGGCACGACCAGCGCCTGCGCACCGGCGTCGGAGACGAGCTCGGCGACGGGACGGCTCAGCACCGGGTGCGGCGCCACCTCCACGTACGCGTCGTACCCGTCCTCGATCAGCCGCCCGAGCGCGGGCGCGAACAGCACCGGGGCCCGCACATTGCTCACCCAGTAGCCGGGGCCCAGCTCGGTGCCGGTGACCGGGCCGCCGGTCACCGTGGAGTACAGCGGTGTCGCGGACGCCTGCGGGGCGATGCCGTCCAGCGCCGTGCGCAGCCGCGGCTGCAAGGGCTCGACCTGCGGGCTGTGCGCCGCGAACGCCACGGAGACGCGGCGGGCGAAGACACCTCGGCCGGACAGCTCGGCGATCACCTCGTCGAGGGCGCGTGCGGAACCGGAGAGTACGGTGGCGCGCGGGCCGTTGACCGCCGCGACCGACAGTTCGCGCTCCCTGCCGAGTAGCACCTCGTGGGCGTCCTCCACACCGAGTTCTACCAGGGCCAGGCCACCGGAGCCGGAGATCTCGGCCAGCAGCCTGCTGCGCTCGCACACGATCCGGGCGGCGTCGTCCAGCGACAGGGCGCCCGCGATGTGGGCGGCGGCGATCTCGCCCATGCTGTGGCCGATCACGGCGGCGGGCTCCAGCCCCCACGCCCGCCAGGTCGCCGCGAGCGCCACTTGCATGGCGAACAGCGCGGGCTGCACGGTCGCGGTGCCGTGAGCCACCAGGCCGGTCGCGTCGTCCCACAGCGGCCGGGCCAGCCGGCGGGCGAGCGCGGCGTCGGCCTCCCGCATGGCGTCGCGGAACGCCGGTTCCCTCGCGGCGAGTTGACGGCCCATGCCGTCCCACTGCGAGCCTTGTCCCGGCAGCACCAGCACCACTCGCGGTGCCCGGCGGGCAGCGGTACGCGCGGCCACGACCCCGGGCGCCCGCTCGCCACGCGAGAGCGCCACCATGCCCGCGGCCAGATCGGCCGGGTCCTCGGCGACGACGGCGGCACGGCATGGCTCGTGGTCGGTCCGCAGCGCCGCCGCCGCGGCGATGCGCCCCAGCCACGCAGGGTCCGCGCCGCGACCGTTCGCCACGGTGTGTTCCGCCCACCGCGCGGTACGGCGCGTCAGCGCGGCGTGCGAGCGCGCCGAGACCGGGATCAACCGTGGCATACCCGTCGGCCCGGCTTCCCGCGGCGGCGCGTCAGGAGCGGCACGCAGCACCACGTGGCAGTTGGTGCCGCCGAACCCGAAGGAGCTGACGCCGGCCAGCGCGGGCCCGTCCGCGTACTTTGGCCAGGGCCCGGTCCGTTCGGTGACCACGACGGGGACGCGGTCCAGCCCCAGCAGCGGGTTGGCCTTCTCGAAGTGCACCGTGCCGGGCAGTCGCCGGTGACGCAGCGCCAGCGCCGCCTTGATCAGCCCGGTCACGCCTGCTGCGGCTTCCAGATGGCCGAGGTTGGACTTGACCGAGCCGATCCGCAGCGGCCGGGCGGCCGGGCGGCCCGCACCGAGCACGGTGGCCAGCGCGCCGACTTCGACGGGGTCGCCGATCGCCGTCCCCGTACCGTGCGCCTCGACGTATGCCACCTCGGCCGGGTCCACCCCTGCCGCCCGGTACGCGGCGCGCAACACGGCCTCCTGCGCGGGGCGGTTGGGGGCGGTCAACCCGTTGGTGCGGCCGTCCTGGTTGACGGCGCCGCCCAGCACGACGGCGTACACCCGGTCGCTGTCGGCGAGCGCCCGCGACAGCGGCTTGAGGACGATCACGCCCACACCCTCGCTGCGCACGTATCCGTTGGCCCGGTGGTCGAACGGCTTGCAGCGGCCGTCCGGTGCCATCAGGCCGCCCTTGCTGAAGCTGAGCGCGAGGCGCGGGCTGGTGATGACGTTGACCCCGCCGGCCAGCGCCAGCTCCGCCTCGCCGGTGCGCAGCGCCTGGCAGGCGAAGTGGACGGCGACCAGTGACGAGGAGCAGGCGGTGTCGAGCACCATGCTGGGGCCCCGCAGGTTGAGGCAGTACGACAGGCGGTTGGCGACGATACTCAGGGCCCCGCCGGTTCCGTCGTACGGCTCGACGTCGGACCGGTTACTGAAGAGCGCGGTTGCGTGGTCGAAGGAGGAGACACCCATGAAGACCCCGGTGAGGGAACCGGAGAGCCCGCCGGGCGGGATCCCGGCGTCCTCCAGCGCTTCCCAGGCGACCTCCAGGGCCAGCCGCTGCTGGGGGTCGGAGCGTGCCGCCTCACGGGCGGAGATGCCGAAGAAATCCGCGTCGAAACCGGCGACGTCCGCCAGGAACCCGCCCCACCGGGTGTTCATGCGGCCCGGCACCGACGGGTCCGGGTCGTAGAAGGCATGGGCGTCCCAGCGGCTCGCCGGAACGGTCGTGATCGCGTCCACCTCGTCGCACAGCAACTGCCACAAGTGTTCCGGGCCGTCCGCGCCCGGCACTCGGCAGCCGATCCCGACGACGGCGATCGGCTCACTGCCTGACGGCATATCAGTTGGCTGGTCGGCCTCCGGCGTCCGGCCGGTGGCGAACGCGGCGACCTCCGCGATCGTCGGGTAGTCGTAGACGACGGTGGGCGGCAGCTCACGGCCCGTCCACCGCTGGAGGTCGTCGGAGAGCTCCACTGCCTGCATCGACGAAAGCCCCATCCGGGTGAACGGGAGATCCAGCGGAACGGCGTCGGGCGGCAGGCCGAGCAGCGGGGCGAGCCGGCCGGTCAGCCAGTCGGTGATCTCCTCGCGGCGCGGCGTCATCGGCCCTCCCCGCTCAGCGGTGTCCCGGTCCCCGGCACCCGCCGCAGCGTGCCCTGCTCGTACGCGGCACGGCAGGCGCGGCGCTGTAACTTGCCGCTGGAGGTCTTGGGTACCGATCCCGGCACCGCAAGCACCACCTCGGCCACCTGGATGCCGTGGTCGGCACTGATCGCGGCTCGTATCCGGCGCTCGATCTCCCCGGGGCCCGGGGGCGTCCCACCCGCGCCGGGCCGCCGGGCCGCGGCCGGTTTCAACACCTCAGCCACCAGCACCAGTTCCTCCCCGCCGTCGCGCTCCGCGGGGAAGGCGGCGCTGCACCCTGAGCGGATCCAGTCATGTGCGGCTTCGGCGCTGGCCTCGATATCCGACGGGTAGTAGTTGCACCCGCCCAAGATGATCAGGTCCTTCAGGCGCCCGGTGATGTACAGCTCGCCCTCGTGCACCACGCCCAGGTCGCCCGTGCGCAGGAACGGTCCCCGGCCGCTGTCGGCCAGCCGGGCGCGGAAGGTCGCCTCGCTCTCCTGCGGGCGCTGCCAGTAGCCGAGCGCGATATCGGGTCCGGCGAGCCACACCTCTCCCACGGTGTCCGGCCTGAGCGCCTGACAGCTGTCGGGATCGACGATCTCGACCTCGCGGTGGATCCGCGGCTTGCCGACGCCGACCAGTACCTGGTTCCCGCCGGTCACCACCTTGCCCTCGCGCAGCGCGTCCCGCTCGACGGCCAACGTGATGGCCCCCTGCCCGCGGACCGAGCCGGTCGCTAGCAACGTGACCTCCGCCAGGCCGTAGGCCGGATAAAGCACGTCGCGGTCGAAACCGTAGGGCGCGTACGCCTCGGCGAAAGCCTCCAGGGTCGCCGCCCGCACCGGCTCGGCCCCGTTGAGCGCCAGGCGCCAGCTGCTCAGGTCGAACTCGCCGCGTTCGGCCTCCGGGATGCGGCGTACGCACAGCTCGTAGGCGAAGTTGGGGGCAGCGCCCATCGTGCCGCGGTACCGGGTGAGGGCCCGCAGCCAGCGCGCGGGCCGCTGCACGAAGGCCA
Source organism: uncultured Actinomycetota bacterium (assembly GCA_963711935.1). Lineage (GTDB taxonomy): Bacteria > Actinomycetota > Actinomycetes > Streptomycetales > Streptomycetaceae > Streptomyces. The sequence goes on along the minus strand of CAVQGD010000027.1, from coordinate 314,759 downwards.
GCGGAGGCATCAGCACCGCGTGCGCCCCCAGATACAGGTTCTGGAGCACATTGCCGATCAGACCCAAATCGTGGAAGAGCGGCAGCCACGAGACGAGGACGTCCTCGGGGCCCAGGCCCATGCAGCGGGCGAAGAGCTTCTCGTTGAGCATCAGGTTGCGGTGACTGACCATCACGCCTTTGGGCGTCGAGGTCGAGCCGGAAGTGTACTGAAGGAAGGACACGTCGTCGCCGGCGACCGGCGGTTGCCGGAACGCCTCGGCGTCCGCCGACGGGACGGTGTCGACCGCCAGCCACGGCAGCGCGGCGAGTTCCGGAGCGACGTCGCCGACCCTTGTGCGCAGATCGACCGAACCACCGGTGAGCACCAGTGTGGCGGCGCAGTCGCGGACGATGGCGCGCAGAGTGTCCACCCGCCGCCGCGACCCGATGGGCAACGGCGGAGCCACCGGGACCGCGATCACTCCGGCGTGCTGGCACGCCATGAAGGCACGCACGAAGTGGACGTTGTCCACGGTCAGGACGAGCGCCCGGTCACCTGGCCGGGCGCGCTCCTGGATCCGTGCGGCGATGGCCCGCGCGTGCCGGTCGAGCTGCTCATAGGTGAGCGACGCGCTCTCCGTCTGGCCGTCGTCCAAAAACGTGTAGGCGCTCTTCGCACCGTGTCGCCGAGCACGGTCGGCGAGCAGCGCGGAAATCGTGGGTGCCGTGACTTCGCGTTCTAATTCCATTGATCTCCCCTGGCGCGCCGATACACACGCGGGTATGCCCGGTCGGCCTCGACCGCAGACCCTGACATCAGGTCAACGAGGACGGATGCTGCCTCAGGGTCTCCATGACGGCGGCAGTCCAGACGAATCCGGCTCCGGCACAGATCAGCAGCGCCCGCGACCCTGCGGTCAGTCGTCCGGATCGTGCCAAGTGGTCGTAACCGACGAAGACGTCCGCTGCGCCTATGTGGCCGATCCGGCGGCCAAAGTCCCATGTGGTCCGCTCGACGGCCCAGCGAAGCGGTTCCAGGCACGCACGCAGCATAAGGTCGTACGGGGCGAAGGTGTACACGACGTAATCGATTTCGGACAGCTTCAGACCTGCCTCAGCATTGGCTTGATCGACCACGGCGTGTAAACCGGCGCGAATGCGCGTCCAAAGCTCCTCTTCAGACATTGTACTTTGGAGGAATTCGTTCGCGCGCTGGCCAAAGTTAATGGGATACCGAGAGTGGAGGAGGTCGAATCGCTCGTCCCCACGGGTGGCTCCCTCCAATTGTGGGTCCGTATGACTGGCTAGAGAGAGAATCCGCGCGAAGCCGTGCGTGCGGGAAAGTACGAGCGCCCCCCCGCCATCTCCCATGATATTCGACACGCCGGATTGCCAGCGGTTTATGACTGTTGCGGGCCAGCAATCAGCCGCAGTGATCACGGCCGCTGGCAGGTCAGGCCGAGCGAAGAGACGCGAGGCCGCGAAATCCACGGCAGTAAGACCGCCGGCGCAGGCGTTGCGAATCTCACTCACAAAGCAATGTCCCCCTAATCCTAGCTCCCGTTGGATGTAGGAAGCCGAATTCCAGCCGAGAATACCGGAGTCAAGGGTAACGGCGTGCAAGAGCAGGGCGACGTCGTCGGGTTGGTGACCCGAGTCCAGAAGCGCCCGTCGAGCAGCGGTCACCGCAAAGTCGACCGCTCGCTCCTCGGGTTCGGCGACAGTTGCGCCGAGCTGGCGAGTCCTTTCAGCCGTGCGCGAATCGTACCGGCCTTGCGAAATGGCCGTTTCTACGGATTCCTCCCTCGGGAGGCAGGCGCCGGTACCGGCTATGAATACGTCGAACCGCATGCAATGTCCTTCCGTGTGCGACCAAGCAGGTGCGCCTTGCCGTTGATTCGGGGCAGCTGCTGTCTGAGAAGAAGAAAGCTCAACCCGCGAGGGAAGAAACCCCCTGCTTCAGCTGGGGGAGAAGTCAAGGACTGAGCTGGTCCCACCACCAGGCGATGGTGGGGAGATCGGGAGGAGCGGTGCTGTCGTCGCAGGGCACCTCGGTGACCGTGACCTCGTGCTGCGTCTCGGGCAGCAAGTAACGGGCCGCCTTCGTCGCGAAGTTCATGTTCCCGCTGATGACGGTGTCCAGGCCGACCACATAGCGGCGCACGTCGGCGCCGGCGGTCGGCAGGAGCTGCCCGCGCAGCCTGAGGTAAAGGGACATGATCCGGTCGCGCAGGGCGACTGCCTTGTCCACGGCCGGTGCGAACGGCAACGAGGGGTCGTCAACGCGCAGGGCGTCGAACAGGTTGTGCTTCTTGACCGCGAGGTCCCGTTCCCTGAAGTAGGAGTAACGGTCGTTGTCGAGGGTGCCCACCAGCATGCCGGCCTCCGCCGCCGCCCGCAGTACCGGGTCCGCCCATTCCCGCTCGGAGAGCTCGATGCCCTCCGTCGCGTCCAGATAGGCGGGAGCCGCGTAGCCGGCGCCCGAGGCCGACAGGCGCATCGCGAGGTAGTCGTCCACTCCGAGCGGGACGCCGCTCTCCCGCAGCGCGGCCTCCCAGCACATGGGATACAGCCATTGGCTCTGCCCGGCCGTCAGGCGCTGCCACTGCACCGGTGTCAGCAGATCACGCAGCCGCGCGAAGGTATCCGCCAGCGCGGCATCCAGAGGGCGGGAGGAGCCGGGCCAGGAGCCGGGGGACCGCACGATGCGCTCCCACCGGCCCAAGGCCACCACGATCTCGGGGAGAGGGGCGTGCGAGCCCACGAAGTCGTTGGCGGCCCAGGCCCACGCGTCGTAGTCGGCCAGCGCCTGGGCGACCTCACCCCGCGCGTGGGGGTACACATGCGCCGCGAACACCGCGCCGGTCAGTGCGAAGAGCGCGCCCCGCTCCGGGTCCCCTTCGCCGAGGTCGAAGCGCTTGGCCCACTCCTGGGTGCGCTGCCGCAGCAGGTCCGCCTCGGGGCTGACCTCCGCAGGGAGCGGGCAGTAGAACGTCAGCAGTTTCCCGCAGGTGGCGTCCGTCTCCTGAGCAGCCTCTTGAGCAGTCTGCTGAGCAGCGGTCACCGCCGTCTTCTGCCCGGGTAACGGCGGAGTGCCGCGGGGAGGGGCATACCGCACCGAGAACGCGTTGTCGTTCACCGGTGTGTCTCCGCTTCCTCGGAGGTCGGCCCGTGGACCGGCGTGGGACAAGAGCCGTTCACGGAGACGTTGGGCGTTTCCGGGGACAGCGGGTAGAACTGGCGCGCCCAGCGGCGATACGGTCCGATCCCTTTGTCCTCCGGCCTGAGCCGTGGGTGGGGTTCGTACCTTTTGTGGTTCCAGATCGGCTGGTCCTGATCGAAGATCTTGAGCGTCATGCGCAGGAGCGCTGCGGCGATGACCCGGGACGCCAGCGCGGTCAGGGGTGCGCGGAGCTGACGGGGCACGCGCGCGGGGAGGGCGGGCGCGCAGGCCGTCGCCATGTTCAGACGGGTCTGCCAGGGACCGATGGGGGTGGGCATGCCCCAGGTGCGTACCGCCAGGCCGCTGTCGGGCAGGGTGAGCTCGGCCAGGTTCCAGCCGAGGCCGGCCATCTGGCTGGGCTGGTTCGCCACGATGTCGCCCAGCACCGGGAGGGTCCCGGCGCGTACGCGCAGGTTCATCCGCAGGTACGGGCCCTCCAGCTCCAGGGAGCCGGTGTCGAGCACGTCCAGGCCGTGCAGCTCTTTCAAATGCGGGTAATCAATCACGTTTTCCAAGATTTCCTGCGGATGGGTGGACATGTCCTTGCTGCTGAACACGATCGGCCCGAAACCGGTGTGATCGATCTCGGGCAGTTCCCACTCCGGCTCCCCCTCCCCGTGCCAGACGAAGATGATCCCGTTGCGCTCCCGGATCGGGTAGTGGTCGAGCCGTGCCCGGGGTGGCTTTCCCACCGGCGCCTTGGCGCACGCCCCGTCGGGGGCGAAGGCGAACCGGTGGAAGGGGCACACCAGCAGTTCTCCCTCGACGGTGCCGCCGACCCCCAGGTGTGCGCCCAGATGGGGGCAGTACGGGCGGACGGCGCGGACGGCTCCGGCACGGGTGCGGTAGACGACGACGTCCTCACCCATGAACCGGCGGGTGAGCACCTTGCCGGCGGGCAGCTCGCGGGAGAACCCCACACAGAACCAGCCGCTCGGATACGGAAGCCACGGCCGGTCCCCCATCAGGACTTCTCCCCGCACCGGCTGACCCTGGTGCGATCCCTTGCGTGAGAGACGTAAACGGCGTCCCACCATGTCGCTCAACCCTTCACTCCGTGAAGCCTGCGCTCACGACGGCGCAGGCTGCCGTTCACCCCGGTGACAGCGCCACCCGCAGCCATTGGCGGGGAAGGCACCGTACAGACCTCCGGCTTCTGCCCGAAGAAGCGCAGAACACCGGAGAAAAAGGAATGCCGCACCAAGGGTGCGTTGTCGTTCACTGGTGTGTCTCCGCTTCCTCGGGGAGCGGCCCGTGCACCGGCATGGGGCAAGAGCCGTTCACGGGGACCTCGGGCATCGCCAGGGGCGGCGGATAGAACTGGCGCGCCCAGCGGCGGTACTGCCCGATCGCTTTGTCCTGCGGCCTGAGCCGTGGGTGGGGTTCGTACCTTTTGTGGTTCCAGACCGACTCGTCCGCACCGATGACTCCAGCGATTCGCCGCAGAAGCACATAGGCCACCGCCTGGGACGCCGATCCGGAGACCGTCCGGCGCAGCGGGGCAGGAAACCATGAGGGGGAGCGGAGCTCGCAGGCCGTCGCCACGTTCAGACGGATCCGCCAGGGATCGATGGGGGTGGGCAGAAGCCACAGACGGACCGTCGGGCCGTTGTTGTGCAGGACGATCTCAGTCAGTCCCCGGCCAAGGCCGGCCAGCTGGCTGGGCTGGTCCACCACGATGTCGCCCAGCACCGGGAGGGTCGCGACGCACACCTGCAGGTGCAGCCCCAGGTACGGGCCCTCCACCTCCAGGGAGCCGGTTTTGAGCACGTCCATGCCGTGCAGCTCTTTCAAATGCGTGTAGTCGAACCCGTTCTCCATGACTTCCTGGGGGTGGGTGGCCATCTCCTTGCTCCAGGACATGGTCGGCCCGAAGCCGGTGTGGTCGATCTCGGGCAGTTCCCACTCCGGCTCCCCCTCCCCGTGCCAGAGGTAGATGATTCCGTGCTGCTCCCGCACCGGGTAGTGGTCGAGCCGTGCCCGGGGCGGCTTTCCCACCGGCGCCTTGGCGCACGCCCCGTCGGGGGCGAAGGCGAACCGGTGGAAGGGGCACACCAGCAGTTCTCCCTCGACGGTGCCGCCGACCCCCAGGTGCGCGCCCAGATGGGGGCAGTACGGGCGGACGGCGCGGACGGCTCCGGCACGGGTGCGGTAGACGACGACGTCCTCACCCATGAACCGGCGGGTGAGCACCTTGCCGGCGGGCAGCTCGCGGGAGAACCCCACACAGAACCAGCCGCTCGGATACGGAAGCCACGGCCGGTCCCCCGCCAGGGCATCCCCCCGCCCGGGCCGCTCCCCGAGCGATCCCTTGCGCAACGAACGTAAACGAGGTCGCACCATCTCGCTCAAGCCTCCCGCTCCGGTCTGCGCGCTCAGTGGCGCAGGCTGCCGTCAACTCCTGTGACGGTGCTGCCCGCAGTCATCTGCGGGAAAGGTGATACCGCACAGATCTTCGAATGTTGTGGTGCCGGGAGGTCTGCCACAAGGGCTCGGCGGGGCGCGCGGGAGCACACGGGGGGCGCGTGGGGCGCAGAGCGTTCTAGGTGAAATGTTCGATATATGTTGTGTGGTAATGCGGGGGAGGGGCCGACGGCCCCGGAATGGGGAGGACTCCCAGGCTGATCGGCGTGCGCTCCGTGTGCTCCCCCGCGTGCTGCGGGTGCACTCGGGTGGCCTATTGCGAGGCGAACCTGCCGGGGCATTGAGTGGCGCCGGGAAGCCGTTCATGCCTGCTGGCTTCCGTGCCGCGGTGCGGAGGCCGGATCCGCCGATGCTTCACTCACTGCCGGGCAAAGAGGTGGAAACTATGCCTTTCTCGTCCTCGTCTGTTCCCGCTCGTACGGTGCGCACGGCGCGCCAGGTACTCACGGACGCTCAGGGCTTATCCCGGTTCTCGCTGTACAAGTCCGTGAAACAACTCCCCGAGGTGATACACCCGGTGGTGGGCGCGCACTTCGGCTGGCCCGTCGACGGCACCCTCCCTCCAGCGGCGTCCACCGGCGGCAAGGCAGTGCGTGCCGCCCTGGCGCTGCTGACGTGCGAGGCGGTGGGCGGCGACGCCACAGCGGGCGTGCCGGCGGCGGTGGCCGTAGAACTTGTCCACAACGCCTCCCTGCTCCACGACGACATCATCGACAAAGACCGGCTGCGCCGCGGACGCCCCGCCGTATGGGCCGCCCACGGCATACCCGCCGCCATCCTGGCGGGAGACGCCCTGTTCTTCCTGGGCATCCACGTCCTCACCACCGCCCCGGGCCGGCTGGGCAGGGAAGGCGTGAAGGTTCTGGCCCAGGCTGTGGTGGAACTGATCGGCGGGGAGTACACCGACACTCTCCTGGAGCAGTGCTCCACTCCCCGGCTGGAAGAGTGCGAGGCAATGGCCCGGAGCAAGACCGCCGCCCTGCTGGCCGCCTCGTGCACCCTCGGGGCGCTGGCCGGAGAGGCCGAAGCACCACGCGTCGAACATATGCACGATTTTGGCACTCACCTGGGAATGGCGTTCCAATTGGTCGACGACCTGCTGGGGATCTGGGGTGACCCGCACCTGACCGGGAAACCCGCCCGGTCGGACCTGCGCTCCCGCAAGAAGTCGCTGCCGGTCGCGTTTGCCCTGGCGTCCGGCACGGATGCCGCACACGACCTGGGCCGCCTGTACCGCAGCGACCGGCCCTTATCGGACCAGGAGGTCCAGCTTGCCGCCGAACTGGTGGAAGCCGCTGGTGGACGCACCTGGGCCCAGCTCCAGGCCGAGCACTACACGGCGAAAGCACTGGAGAACCTCAGGAAAGCCGAACCCGCTCCCGTGCCGGCGTCGGAACTCGCCGCCCTCGCCCGTCTGATCACCAGCCGCGACAACTGACGGTGAGGATGTGAGGGCGCCGCTCAGAGGTCTGGCCCGTCACCCTGACCCGCGCCTTCGTTGCTTTCGGCGGGAATCGTCGGCCCGCCGGGCAGGGCCGCTGTGCGCATGGCCGGCCGGGAGTCGGGAGCGCGGGGCCGCCTTCATGACCTGCACATCCACCCCTCGCATTCTGCGAGGACCTCCACGGTGGACCACGAGCGCACAACACCCGCAGACCAGGACGGTCTTGCAGGGCTTCCAGGATCGAGGGAGGAGACCGATGAAGTTACCCGGCAGCTCTCTGCCACCGTCGGGCACAGGACAGCCTGTGCGAGGGGATGTTCGGGCGGGGGACCACCCATGGCCCCCCTATCCGAGTGGCTGGTTCTGTGTGGGCTTCTCCCGCGAGCTTCCCGCCGGCAAGGTGCTCACCCGCCGGTTCATGGGTGAGGACGTCGTCGTCTACCGCACCCGTGCCGGAGCCGTCCGCGCCGTCCGCCCGTACTGCCCCCATCTGGGCGCACACCTGGGGGTCGGCGGCACCGTCGAGGGAGAACTGCTGGTGTGCCCCTTCCACCGGTTCGCCTTCGCCCCCGACGGGGCGTGCGCCAAGGTGCCGGTGGGAAAGCCACCCCGGGCACGGCTCGACCACTACCCGATCCGGGAGCGCAACGGGATCATCTTCGTCTGGCACGGGGAGGGGGAGCCGGAGTGGGAACTGCCCGAGGTCGACGACACCGGCTTCGGGCCGACCATGTCCTGGAGCACGGAGCTGGCCTCCCACCCGCAGGAAATCTTGGAAAATATGGTCGACTACACGCATTTGAAAGAGCTGCACGGCATGGACGTGCTCGACACCGGCTCCCTGGATGTGGAGGGGCCGTACCTGCGGCTGCGCATGCACGTACGGGCCGCGACAGTGCCGGTGCTGGGCGACATCGTGGTGGACCAACCCCTCCAGGTGGCCGGCCTCGGCTGGGCGCTGACCGAGGTCGCCCTGCCCAACAACGCCCCGGCGGTCCGTCTGTGGGTGTTGCCCACCCCCATCGATCCCTGGCGGACCCGCCACCACTTCGCAGCGGCCGGCGCGACCACCCTCCCCGCACGTCTTCCCCGCCGACTCCTCAGGCCCCTCGCCACGCTGGTCTCCCAGGCCGCCGCCATGATGTTCCTGCGCGTGACGGTCAAACTCTTCGGCGACGACGAGCCGATCTGGAACCACAAAGAGCACTATCTCCATCCCCGGCTCGCACCGCAGGAGAAGGCGATCGGCCAATACCGCCACTGGGCACGCCAGTTCTACCAGGACAGCCGGCCACAGGATCCGGGCACCTCCGCTCCCCCGTCGGACAAGGACATCCCATAATCTTCAGCCCGGTTTTGCCGAGGGTGAGGGCGTCGGACAGGGAGGTCATGACGTTCCTTGCCATGGTCAGGAGTTGAGGACCTGGCGGTGGGCGTAGGCGGCGGCCATGCGGCCCCCGACCTCGGCAGTGGAGATGAGGACGGCCATGTTGGCCTGCGCGGTACGGCCCCCCGTGGCGTGGTCGACCGCGTGCATCAGGTACTTGGTCAAGCCCTGGCCGCTGACGCCGTCCCGCTCGGCCCGCGCCAGCGCCTCGGCGATCGCGGCCTCGGCCTCGGCGGCGTCGACGGCGTCCTCTTCCCGCGGTGGCGTGGTGATGACCACGCCACCAGGGTGACCTGTGGCCCAGTGGGTGGCGACAACCTTGGCGATCAGGTCCTCGTCGTCGATGCGGTGCGGGGCCCGCACACCGCTGGAGGCGCAGTAGAACGCGGGGAAGTCGTCGGAGCCGTAGGAGATCACCGGGACGCACTGCGTCTCCAGGTACTCCATGGTCAGCCTCAGGTCGAGGATCATCTTCGCGCCGGCGCAGACCACCGCGACCCTGGAGCGGGTCAGCTGGATCAGGTCCGAGGAGATGTCCATCGTCGTCTGCGCGCCGCGGTGGACGCCGCCCAGACCGGCCGAGGCGAAGAACGGGATCCCGGCGAGCTCCGCGGCTACCAGCGAGGAGGCGACGGTGGTGGCGCCGCGGCCGCCGCGGGCCAGCACCACCGGCAGGTCGCGGCTGGACACCTTCGGGATGCCGGCCCCGGACGCGAAGCGCTCGATGTCCTGATCGGACATGCCGATGCGGAGCGCGCCGTCCTCGATGCAGATGGTCGCCGGGACCGAGCCGCCCTTGCGCACGGCGGCTTCGACCTTGTGGGCCGTCTCAGCGTTGTGGGGGTACTTCAGGCCGTGCGTGATGACGTTGGACTCCAGCGCGACGACCGGGCGGCCCTCGTGCAGGGCCTCACGGACCTCTTCGGTGCAGACGATCGGGACAGAGCGGGCAGGACTCATCGGGTTCCTTCGCTTCCTTCGGTTCCTTCGGCCGGACGGGGCTCGGAGTAGTTCGGCTGCTTCCACAGCAGGTGCGCCTTCGCCTCGATCTCCGGCTGGTACACGGCGTCCGTCCACACGGACGGCTCGACCGGTTCCACGGCGATGGACACCGCTCCCGGACCGGTGCCGAAGACCCGGGTGACGAGGTGGGTCAACGAGGCGACCAGGTCGGCCTTCTCGGCCTCGGTGAACGTGCGGGAGAAGTGCTTGATGCTGATGTGCGGCACGGCAGCGGATCCCTTTCGGTGGGGTGAGGGGCGGTGTGGTGAGGGTCTCGCCCACGGCGGGGGACCCGCGGGGCGAGGGGCTCTATGGGTGACGGGCTCTCTGGGTGACGGGTGCTCTGGGTGACGGGTGCTCGGTTACGGGCGGCCGTCCAGATGGCCGCCGTCCAGATGCCGGATGTGGGCGATCAGCTCTCCGACGCCGTGCTTCTTCAACACGCTGTAGTGGTCGCCGTCAAGATCGATCACACGCGGCGGCCGGGCGCAGTAGCCGGAGCTGTCCTCCAGGAAGGAGTAGTCGTCGCCGCGCGCCTTGAAGATCGTGACAGGGGCTTCGATCCGGCGCTTTCGCAGTTCACGGAAGGTGTACTCGAACTCGTAGGTCTCGGAGACGATCCGCGTGATGCGGCGGATCGTCTCCTTGTCGAGGGCGGGCATCCGCGTGTGCACGAAGGTCACGAAGGAGTCCTCGTCCGTGACCTCACGCAGGCAGGCCTCTACGGCGCGGCCGTGGGCGGTGCCGGCGAACACGGAGAACAGGATGGTGACGTAGGCCGGGTTGGTGAAGGAGGCTTCGCGGCCGCGGCCCTGCCCCTCCCACGCCCGCACCCTGGGGTTGCCGGGGCAGATGAGCAGCAGGTTCTCCACCTTTTCGCCGAGTTGCTCCAGCTGCCAGGCTGCCTCGAAGGCGACCCGGGCACCGAAGGAGTAGCCCCACAGTGTGTACGGTCCCGCGGGCTGGGCCCGGCGGATCTCGTCGATGTCGGCCCTCGCCATCTCCCGGATCGTGGGGTACGGCGTCTCGCCCGGGTTGATGCCGTGGGCCTGGATGCCGGTCACCGGCCGGTCGGGGCCGACGCCTTGGGCGAGCAGCCGCAGGTTCATCGGATAACCGCCCAGGCCCGGCCAGGCGAACACCGGAGTGCCGAAGCCGCCGGGGTTCAGCGGCACGAGACGGGAGCCGCACACCGGCGCACCTTCGTCGATGCGGGTGGCCAGGTCCTCCAGCTTGGGCGTCTCGAAGATGACCTGAAGCGGGAGCCGTGCCCCGAACTCCTTGTTGATCCGGTTCACCAGCGCTACGGCGTGCAGGGAGTTGCCGCCGGAGACGAAGAACTCGTCCTGGGTGGAGACGCTGTCGTAGGAGAGCATCCGGCCCCACTCGGCCGCCAGCCACCGCTCGGTCGGCGTCGCCGGGCTGACGTAGGCGGCCGAGGTGGGGGCCGCGGTCACCTCCGGCAGCCGGGCGGCGGCCTTGGCATCGATCTTGCCGTTGGCGGTGAGCGGTAGTTCGTGCACCACGACCACCCGCGCGGGGATCATGTAGTCGGGCAGGAACTGCGCGAGGTCGTCGCGGATCAACTCCGCCGGCCCCTTGGTGTGTACGGAGTCCTCGTTCATACCCTGGTGTGCGGCCTGCTCAGCGGTGATGAGGCCGCCGACGAAGAAGTACGAGGCCGGGGCCGCGGGGAGGTCCGCGGCGGCGAGCAGATCGTCCAGGCGCCGGGAGGCCAGCAACGGGTTGCCGGTCTTCGAGGAGTACCCGGACGCCATGAAGCCCCCGCCCGGTGTGCGCTGGAGGCGGTGCAGCAGCGTGCCGAGCACGAGGTAGTGCCGCCACTCCTCCCTCGCGCGGGAGACCGCGCTGATACCGATCGGCGCCCGGTCGTACACGCTCTGGTTGATGGCGATGACGTGCCGCCGCTCCACCACCTGCTCGCTCAGGAACCGCAGTTCGCCGTCCCGGTAGCGGTACAAGCCGCCCGGCAGCCCGGCCACCCGGTCGCCATGCGCCTGCACGAACAGCTCCACCTCGTCCGCGCGGGGGCGGCCGTCGTACGCGGTGACGGCGAAGGTGCCGAGGTAGTGGTCCTCCTCGGCCACGTCGAGCCGTGACATGACGGAAGGGTCGAAGCCCAGCGGGTTGATGGTCAGGCCGTGGCGCGGGAGGACCTCCTCCAGCACGCCGAGCATGTGACCGGTCTCGAACTCCAGCACCTCGACGATGTTGTTCTTGTAGACAGGCTCGATGGCCTGCCGTTTGCCGAGGAAGTGCAGCTTCAGGCCGGGGGCCCGGCCGGTTTCGGGGAGGTCACCGACACGGACCAGGGTGTGGTCGACGGGGTGGTGGTAGTAGACGCCCGACAGGCCGGCCGGCCCGTCGATCTCCACGTACAGCTGGGTGGCGTAGAGGGCCCCGGGCGAGGCATAGGCGTACTTCGACAGCAGCCGCTCCTCGCTGCGGAACGGGCCCAACCAGCGCAGGAACTCGCCGAGTTCGCCGAGCGTGAGGTCGGTGACCTCACGTGGTGCGGCGGCCTCGACCGGGCGGGGGGCGAGCAGGGCGAGCACGTCGTCGACGGTCATCTCGCCGCCGTCGTAGAACCGGTAGGTCTTCCGGGAGAAGGCCGTCTGCCGCTGCTCCTCGGTACCCTCCCGGCCCGGCAGTTCGAGTATCTGACGGCCCGCCAGCTGTGGTGCCTCACGCAGGCCCGGGTTGGACAGCTGGGCCTTGACCTGGAGCTTGGACGCCTTCGACCGGTGGTGGGCGGCATCGCTGCGGCCCTGGTCCATCACCGCGGCCATACGCTCGTTGAGCTCGACCGCGGCAACGAGGGTCCTGCCACCGGTGCGGGGGTCATCGGTGACAGCCGCGGCGGCCTTGCGTACCCAGAGGTGCTCCTCGATCCGCGAGGCGACCTCCTCCAGCTCGACCCGGTAGCCGCGCAGCTTGACCTGGTTGTCCGTGCGGCCCAGGAACTGGATCGTGCCGTCCGGGTTCCATCGGGCGAGGTCGCCCGTGCGGTAGAGGCGCTCGGTGGGGTGGAACGGCGAGGGGAGGAAACGTTCCTTCGTCGCTTCGGGCAAGCCGATGTAACCGCGGGCTGTCTGGACTCCGCCGATGAACAACTCGCCGCTCTCGCCGATGTCCACCGGCTGGCGGTTCTCGTCGAGGATGTAGCAGGTGACGTTGTCGGCCGGGACGCCGACCGGGATGATCCCGCCGGACGCCTCGTCGAGGGCGTCCGGGTCGACCCAGAACGACGTGGCGTTGATGGTCGTCTCGGTCGGGCCGTACAGGTTGACCAGCGACACGCCGGGCAGCGCGCGGAACAGGTCCTGGGCGACGGTGCGGGTGAGTGCCTCGCCCCCGGAGAAGATACGCGTCAGGGAGGAGCAGGCGCCGAGCTCTTCGGTGTCGGCAAGAGCCCGCAGCAGCGTCGGCACACCCTGCAGGGCGGTCACCCGGTGCGCGCAGATCATGGTGAGGATGCCCTGGGGGTCCCGGAAGAGACCCGGGGTGCCCATGACGACCCGGGCGCCGACCGCGCACGCCAGAATCTCCCACTGGGCAGCGTCGAAACTCATCGGAGTCTTCTGCAGGATGGACACGTCCGGGCCCAGGTGGCCGCAGTTGTCCAGCCAGCGCAGCTGCGAGACGATGCTGCGCTGCTCGATCATCACGCCTTTGGGTCTGCCCGTGCTGCCGGAGGTGTAGATGACGTAGGCGAGGTGGTCGCTCCGCACGTCGGGGAGCGCGAGAGGGGTGCCGACTGCCGGGGCGTCGGTGGCGGTGACCACCGTCGTGCCCTCGGGGACCAGACGCAGGAGCCGGTCCCGCAGATGCGGCTGGGTGACGACGACCCGGGCGCCCGCGTTCTCGACCATGTACCTCAGCCGGGCCTCGGGGTAGTCGGGGGACAGCGGCAGGTAGGCGGCGCCGGCGGTGAGGATGCCCCACACACCGGTCACCAGGTCGGCCGAGGGTTCGGTGTAGAGCCCGACACAGGCGTCGGAGCCGACGCCGAGCGCGGCCAGGTGGGAGCCCAGCCGGTCGGCCTCGGCCTTGAGTTCGTGGAAGGTGAGGTCGCCGCCGACGGTGGTGACCGCGATGTCGTCGGGGCGGAGCCGCGCCTGATGGTGCAGCAGGCTGCGCAGCGACGCGTGCTGGTAGGACACTCCCGATATCGGTGCCTGGATGCTCATTGTTGGTGAACCCCTCGAACAGGTGTGAGTTGCGCTGGGCCCGGCCGGTGGGCGGGTCGGCCGGGCCGGTGTCGGCCTGGCTTCTGTCGGCGCGCGGTGGAGCGAGCGAGGACGACGGCCTCGAACACGTTGCCGCGCCGGACAGTTACAGCGGTCACAGGGTCGGACGGCTGGACCGCTCCCACCACCCCCTCGCTGCGCGGGTGGCGGGAGTGACGAGTCAGGTGTGCGCGACCGGCGGCCTACACGGTGCTGAGGATGTGCTCGACGACCGCCGGGAAGGTCCGCGCCATCCAGCTGGGCTTGGCGGCTTCGAGTTGGGCCGGGGTGTGGATGCCGTAAGTGACGGCGATGGAGCGCATGTGGGCGAGGTGAGCCATGAACAAGTCATGCGTCGTGTCTCCGACCATGATTGCCTGGCTGGGGCGGTAGCCGAGTTCCGCGGCGATGAGGAGGCCTGACTCCGGGTCCGGCTTCGGCTGGGTGACGGCGTCCGCGCCGACGACCATGGCGAAGTGGTCGCGAATGCCGGCCGCGGCCAGCAGCACTTCGGCGCTTGCGGTGAACTTGCTGGTGGCGATGGCAAGGATCATGCCGTTGGCGCGCAGGCGAGCGAGGCCTTCGGCCACGCCGGGGTACAGCAGTGTCCGGGCTTGGGGCACTATCTGTTCGCGATACAGCACTTGGTAGCGCTCGACGGCCGCCTCCACGGTGACGTCCGTGGGGGAGAGGCCGGTGAGGTGGGCGAAAGCCTCGGCCAGGGGGCGGCCGATGGTGGAGCGGATCGCGTCGGCGGTGATGCCGTGAATGCCGAGCGAGGCGAAGGTGCCGGTGAAGGTCTTGACGATGGCGTTCGGCGTGTCGATGAGGGTGCCGTCGAGGTCGAACAGGACCAGGCGCGTCGCGACCGCTCCTTCGCCGGGCTTGGCCGGGACCTGCGCTGCCTCGGCGGTTTCAGGCGACTGGGTCATGAGAGGTCTGCTCCTTCACATGCTTGGTGTCGTTGCGCTGTCGGTGCCGGCCTCGACGAGGACGAGATCCTCCAGTTGCTCGCAGGGGCAGTCGCTGGGACAGCAGGACCGCCGCCACCACCGCCACCGCCCCTGCTGCCTGCACGAGCGTCAGCCGCTGGTGAAGGAAGAGGTAACCGAGGAGAGTTGCCGCGAGCGGGCTGGTGAAGCCGAGTATCGACACGGTCAGCGCGGGCAGCCGCTCGATACCGCGGAACCAGACGGCGTAGGCGAGGAGCGCTCCGATGAAGCTGAGATAGCCGAAGCCGGCGATATTGGGCCAGGTCACGTGTGTGGGAAGACCTTCCGCGAAGAAGGCCACCGGGGCGAGCAGCAGGCCGCCGACGGCGAGTTGCCAGCCGGTGAAGGTGAGGAGGCTTACCCCCGGCGGCCGGCCCCAGCGCTTGGTCAGGACGATCCCGGCTGCCATGCAAGCGGCTCCGCCTATGCCGGCGAGCACTCCCACCGTGTCGAGGTCGGCCCCGGGGCCCAGGACCAGCAGGCCGACGCCGAGCGCCCCGAGCAGGCAGGCGGCGACCTGCCGGCTCCGTATCGCGTCCCGCAGCAACAGCGCCGACAGCAGCAGGACGAACACCGGCTGGATCGAGCCCACGAGTGAGGCCACACCGCCGGGCAGGTGGTACGCGGCGACGAAGAGCAGGTAGAAGAAGACCCCGATGTTCAGGGTTCCCAGGACAAGAGCACGCCCCCACCAGTGGCCCTGGGGCAGCCTCCGGCTTGCCAGGGTGAGGATCAGCCCGCCTGGCAGGGCCCGGACCGCGGCTGCGAGCAGGGGCCGGTCAGGCGGCAGGAATTGGGTGGTCACCAGGTAGGTGCTCCCCCACACCATCGGCGCCAGGGCCGTCAGCGCCGAGTCGAGCCCGGCCCGGTTCTTCATGAGGCGCCGGCACGCGGAACCGTGCCGAAGAACCTGTCCCCGAAGTCTCCGATCCCGGGGACCATGAAGGCGTGTTCGTTGAGCCCGTCCTCCACGGCGGACGTCACGATCGTCAGGCCCGGGGCCGCGCGGCCGACGCGCTCCAGCCCCTGCGGGGAGGCGAGGAAGTTGATCAGCACGATGTTCTCGTCCCGCACTCCGGCACCGCGCAGCACATCCAGAGCGGCGAGCACCGAGCCTCCGGTGGCGAGCATGGGCTCCAGCAGCAGGACATGGCCTTCAGCGATGTCGGCGGGAAGGTGCTGGTAGAGCAGATCAGGAAGCTTGGTCCGCTTGTCCCGCTGGATCAGGATCTTCCCGATGCTGATACCGGGCAGCATCTCGCGCAGCTCCGCCTCCATGCTCTCGCCCGCACGGACCACCGACACACCACACAGACGCGGGGTGAATCCCAGCCCGTGGTACGTCTCCCCCACGGGGGTGGTGACCTCGCGCTTCTCGAAGGGCAGCACGTCCATCCCTGCTTCGAGAAGCAGACGGATGATCCTTCGGGAGAAGACCGCGAAGTCTCTCGGGGACGCGTTCTTGTCACGAATGACCGTGTGCAACGCGCGTAGATGATGGGTCTGCGGAAGCAGAACCACCTTGCCCACAGGTGTCACGGTGAAGCTCTCCTCCTGGCAAGCGAGTGCGGCACGCACCGCCACTCAGAGCGTGCCGTTGAACCGCGCCGGGAGTGAGCGGGCGGTCGTCGCCCTTCCCGGCTTCCCATCGAACGTTCCGGAATCAAACGTTCTGTTATCGAACTGTTCGGAGATGCTAGAAGGGCAGCAACTTAATGTCAAATATTCAACCGATGTCGCCAGGGCAGTGGAGCACCCGACGGGACAAGGCTCGCAAACAGGTGCAACGGACTTACCCGCCCTGCTCCTTGGGCTCCACTATGGGAGCATCAGCAGCGCTCCGCAAGGAAGTTGACGACTCGTCAGCCACTTCTCTACGGTCAGCTGCCACGGGGGAGGGGAGGCCACCGACGGCCGCGTCCACCGTGATCACCACACGCCGGCGGGCCTCGGGCCCGTCCTCCTCACTGGTGCCTTCCGGAAGTTCCTGGCCCCGCGACTCGGCGGTCACCTGGAATGCCTCGGCGCCGACCGGGTCGGGCAGACCCTCCTGCGCCTGCCGCAGACGAACCGCCAACTCCGTGGTGAACGCCGCCCTCACCGCATCGGCACGCTCCCTGCCGGTGTGCATCGCACGCCCGAAGTGCGGCGGCAGTCCCGGCACCGTACCGTTGCCGTGACCTTTGATCACGACGGTCGGCAGCGGGCGGCCGGCCCGCGCGTTCTCCAGCCCCTTTCGCGCCACCTCGGCGGCCAGCGTGTGGACGACGCTCAGCTGATCCGCCGTCAGACGGCTCGTGTCCTGCTCCCCGAACGTGACGTGGTGGCCTTCGGCCATGCCTTCGGAGGGGATCATGAAGTACAGGCCGTCCTCGACCTTCACGCGCAGCCGCCCGTGCGGGCCTGTCAGCACCAGCTCCGCATCCGCCCGGTAGTAGCGGTGGGGCTGGGCCTTTTTGTCGGCCGGGGCATAGGCGACCTCGTCGGGCTGTGCCGCGCCGGGTTCCGGCCGACGCCCGATCAGGTAGGGGCCCACCTCCCGCTCGCTCGCACGCTCCTCGGTGTGACGGAACCCGGCCGTGGCACTCACACCGACGACCAAGTTGTTCCCGTTGCGGTCGAGCTGCGTGCCGTCGCGGGGCTCGGCCAGCATCGACCAGCCGCGTGTCTCGGCGGCAGGGTACTTCCCCGCCGCCGAGTCGTCGGTGTAGCGGCGTGCCTGGATCGCGGCGTCGTCTTTGCCGGTGAGGGGCCGGGTCCGTGTGATGTCCAGCCCGACGGTGAGGGTGTGCCTGCCCAGGGGCACCTCGTACGCGTGCCGCAGCAGCTTGGGCAGGTTGAGCCGGAGCGGGCTCTCGCTGGTGAACCACTGGTAGCGGGCACCGCCCCAGTGGGTGGGGTCCGCCCCCGGCACCTTCCAGACGCCGTCGGCATCCAGGTCACGCCGCGACGCGTCAGGGACCGTCGTCAGCGCCGCCCACCGGTTCACCGCGGCCGCCGCCGGCAGCCTCAACGGCTGCCCGTCACGGGTCAGCCGGGCCAGCACCTCCTGGTCCACCTGCTCGTTCGGTAATCGGTCCGCCTGGGATGCCGACGACGTATCGTCCGTCTCCCAGCGGACCGGGACACCGTACGCGGGTCCCGGTGCCGGCAGCGGCCTGTCGTGCATCACCAGGTGGTCGGGCACCAGCAGACGTACCCGACCAGGCACGGTCACCTCGGTCCGCCGCACGAACGGCCTCTGCCGATCCCACCACCGCTCCGCGTCACGACGGTGCCCGATCAGCTCCGCCAGCCCCAGCGCGGCCCCCCGCACCCCACGCGCGGGCGTACTCAGCGCCTCGGGCAGCTCCGCCGTGATACCCATCTCGATCCGGTACGTCTGCGCATACGTGAACTCCTGCGAGCCCTCGTGGGTGACGACATGGTAGATGTCGCGATGCTTGTCCAGCCGGTCGAAGCCCGTCTTGGTGGCGCGGTAATAGCCACCGGCCAGTTGCCCC
Source organism: uncultured Actinomycetota bacterium (assembly GCA_963711935.1). Lineage (GTDB taxonomy): Bacteria > Actinomycetota > Actinomycetes > Streptomycetales > Streptomycetaceae > Streptomyces. Next base: position 296,553 of record CAVQGD010000027.1, on the reverse strand, counting down.
GACGCCCAGTCACCGATCCCGCTCTTGAACCGTATGCCGCCCCCCAGCGTGGTCGCCCTGGTACTGCTGGCGTCCTGCGACTTCTGCACGAGGGCGTGCGCGCGTGTCATCAGCCGCACTTCGGGGCGGCTCAGCTGGGAAAGCACCTCACCGGTCTCCGCGGTGACCTTCGCCCACAGATACCGTACGAAACCGAACGTCGACGGCAGCGCCAGCAGCCGCGTCACACCCGTATCGGTCAGCAGCCTGAACTGGCTCAGCAGCGCATCGGAGGAGAACGACCTCTCCAGCTCCCGCAGCAGCAGACTGGGCAGGTACACCTTCGGCCGGTCCGGCTCCGTGCGCAGCAAGCCCTGCTCGCTCAGCCACCGCTCCATGCGCGGCAGCACACCGTCCGCGTGCAGCACCTCCGGATGGCTCACCGACGGCAGCAGCGACGGATCCACGAACCGCTCCGGCGGACGCGGCTCGGCCGGGACCACGCCCTGCGGCAGGGGCAGCCCCAGATCGGTGATCCGCCGCTCGGGCACCATGAACTCCAGGCCGTCCCGCACCCGCAGATACCGCGTGGTGTGCGTCGCCCCGCCGTACGGGCTGAACAGGCTGCCGCTCTTCCACCGGTGCAGCGTCACCTCGAACACCGGATCCGCACGATAGGTGTGCGCCGGACCCCTGTAGGCCGCCCGGGAAATCCCGGAGTGCACCATCTCGGTGGCGCTCCCCCTGCTGAAGCCCCGCTGATAGTCACCGCGCACCGTGGCGAGTATCTCGGCGGGGGCGCCGGCCGGGGTGTTTCCGGCGGTGAATTCCGGCCCGAGTTCCATCCCCACGCCGAACCGGCCGTTGAACGCCTGGCTGCGCTGAAGCCTCGCCACGCCACGGAGGTGCTGCCGTAACTCCATGTGCTCCCCGGTGTGGGCCGTCACATGGCGCGGCCTGACAGCGGTCATCCGGATGCGCAGGGCCTGCTGCCACCCGTCCGGGCCCTTCGGCAGCTCCAGCACCCGGCCACTGACCCCGGTCAGCTTGTCGAAATGGACCGTCAGCTCGGTGGGAGAGGTCACTTTGCTCAGCGCGTCCGGCCAGTTCCCCGGTTCCTCGAGCCAATTCGCGGGCAGGTCATTGGCCTTCTGGTACATCCGCGCGATCTCGGCCCGCACCGGCGGCGCCACCAGGAACGACCGGGAAACAGCACTCGCACCGTTTCTCCGGAAACCGAGCACACCCTCAGGTTTCCGCTTCAGTCGCACCACCGTGCCCGCCTGGGCCACCTCTTGCTCGGTCACCGGCGTCCTGGGGACGTACGGGTGCGGTACGACGACACGCGCCACCACCTCACCCGGATCCCGGGAGATCCACCACGGCTTGCCCTCACCGCCCTCAGGGCGCACCGACACCTCATAGACCACGTCATACACATGCTCATCGACCAGACCCGACGTCTGGGTGTGATGAGTCGACTTCGCCTCGCCAGTGAAGGAGTGCTGCGTGCCGCGTTCGAAACCGCCGGAAATCTTCGCCCACCCGAGCCGGAAATTCAGCCATTTCTTCGCCCGCACCTCTACAGCGGCGTTCCCGCTGCCGGTCATACCCCACCCTGTGCCGCGGTGGCCACTGACCGCGGTGACCTGCAGCGCCCGCGCATTGACCGTCAGCGGATAGGCGTCCTTACCGGTCACACCGCCGAGGCGCTCGCGCACATGCGCGGTGACGGACACCTGGTACGCCTCCTCACCCAACCGCACGGTATGGTCCAGACCCCCCATCAGCCCGGACAGATCCCTCTCCAGCGCCGGACGCCCGAACACCACCAGCAACTCCCGGTCGGCATACGACCAGTCCGCCGGGACACCCCGCTTGTGCAACCGCCGCAGCTCCCCTCGTATCTGGTCGTACACCAGCTCCGAACCCGGCAGCAACGTCTCCGCCCCGAAGTGGTGACCCCGCCGGCTGGCCAGCGCGAGCGGCTCCCGCTCATGGTGCGGCGGCAACCGCTCGTCGAGCCGCGCCGGCCGCTCGTACACCAACTCCGGCAGCGGCAGATTCGCCTCCGCCAGCAACGCCCGCACCAACGGGCGCGCCTGAACCGGCCCCTCGCCGGAGGTCACCGGCTCTCGCAGCGACCGAGCGTCCGCACCCAGCAGACTCCGCTCGAACTCGGCCGCCTCCCGCGCAGGCATCCCGATCTCCGACTCCACCAGACGCACCACCTCGCCGATCTGATGCGTCGACGACCGCACCTGCGCGGTCACCCGTAACTGCGCCCGGTAGCGTGCCTGCTCGCCCTTGTGATCCAGCAGGGTGAACGCCCCGGTCCCCTCCGTCATCCCGTGCCCGGTTCCCCGCGCCGCCAGGGCCGTCAGCTGCGCGTAGGGGAGGATCAGACCGACAGGAGAGAGTTTCTTGCCGTGCAGCGAAACACCCAGCTGCCCCCCCACGGAGAACTCGCTCCTGGCTCCCCGTGCCTGACCTGTAAACAGAGTGTGCTCAAGTTTTTCCCGGAGAGCGATCGGGGCGTTCCCCAGGTACTGCACACGTTCGATCGTGGCGCGGACGGCGACATATCCCTCGAACGACGGGCCCGCTCCGGCCGAGACCCGCACACTGTCCGTGATCAGGCCATTGCTGAGCAGATACCGGCTCCGGTACAGGGCCGACCGCTCATTCAGCATCGGCAGCCAGCGGTCGGTGAGCAGTTGTACGCTCCTGCCCGGGAGCCCGGCCTCCCGCAGCTGCTGTTGCAGCCCCGCCACCACCGGGAACAGATCGACAGCGTTGAACGCCTCACGCGCCCGGCGGGGCCGCTGCCGTTCGCCGCTTCCCTCACCGCTCTCCTCACCGGCCGGCGAAGCGTCAGCCGGCCGGGGCCCGGCCGGAGTGCTGACGCGTTCGGGGAAGTCGACGGTGATCCGCCTGGTCGTCGTCACCTCGTGCGTCCGCTCCACACCGTCCACGAAGACCCGGATATGCAGACCACTGCGGAACCGGGAGGGATTGCCCACGGTCACCTGGCGGCGCGCCCCGGCGATACGATCCCAGTCCGCCCCCCGCGACCGCGTCGAAACCGCGCTCAGCACCGGAGCGGCCAGCATGAGAGACGTCCCCGCCGACAGGGCCAGTTCGCCGCGTACCAGTAACTCGGCTCCCCACGTCGTCTGATCGACGGATTTCGCGTTGGACGTCACTTTGAGGCTGTGCAGTTTCGCAGGACGCAGCACCGGTGCCGGTGCCTCGGGCGCCGACACCACCTCGCGCAGAACCGGGCGGAGCGACACCACCTGGTTTCCGGCCGGGGTGGTGTAGCCGCGGTGCAGCGCCTGCTCCCAGTAGTGGGCGTTCCGTTCCTCCGGAGTGGCCGAGTCCGGCGCGGCGCCGCCGTGCTCGACCCCCGGGCCGCGCTCCTTGCCCGGGGCGTCCTGGCCCTTCAGCAGGCGGCGTACGCCGTCACGGATCGCCTCACTCAGTTCCGGAGGGTCCCCCTCGCGCGTCACCTGGCGCGCGATCTTGTCCGCCCAATGCCGCGCCTCCCACTCGGGCCAGTGGTCCGCTCCCAGCACTGTCATGGCGCCGTGAGCTCCTTGGTCCACGTGCCAGGGGGGTTGCGGCGCCTCCCCGGCGGCCGGGGCCGTGGTGCTCTCGGCTTCCGTGTCCCGCACCTCCGGTTTCTCCTGATAGCGGGGATCGAAGTGCCGGAACAGCACCCGCCCCTCGGGGCTGACCAGGGTGATGCCTCCGTCGTGGGGACGTATCTCCGCCGTCGGCCGGTCGGCTGACCGGAAGTCGAGGTTCAGGCGTCGGGCGGTGCCCGCCTCGTGGTCGATCCGCCAGTAGTGACCGAACCGCCGGCTGCCCCACCAGCTCCGCACGCCGATGGTCTCCTCCACCACACGCCCGGTGCCGTCGACGACCAGGCGTACGTGGGGCCGCTTGACGGAGGGCTCCGGCGGGAGCAGGGCGAAACGCTCACCACCGTCCGGCTCCACCCGCCAGCCGGCGGCCGGGCGGCCGGTGGCATCGAGCAGCCGCGGCGCGCCGTCGGCCGCACCGGCGTCCAGACGCAGGCTTCCCAGGTCCAGACGCAGACTTCCCAGACCGGCCGCCAGCCGGCGGTCGGTGAAGACCCGCGTGCCGTCCTCGGCGAAGTGATACCGGTTCCCCGTCCGGATGGGGGTCACCTGGAAAGAAACCTGTCGGCTCTCAGCGAGCTCCGGGTCCGGGCGGGAGACGGTGAATTGCCCCCTCGTACTCCGGTCACCGGCCGGGTGGAACGTCGTCAGTTGCCCGCCGTCGTCCTCGAAGCGGTGCCGGGCCATCACGCGCATCCTGGCCAGCTCCTCGGGGGCGTCGCGCAGCACCATGTCCTGGGCGGTCAGCCGGCCTTCGGCGTCGAACTCGTGGGTCAGGCGGGTCGTGTGCTGCACCACCAGGTGACCGCCACCCACGGCCGGCCGCACCGTGAAACCGGCAGGACCAAGGTCCCCGGCCCGTCCTCGGCGGCCTTGGCGGCCTTGGGCGTCCCCTTCCCGCTGAGGCTGGTGGGGCTGTTGAGGTTCGTGGGGCCGCTGGGGTTCGTGGGCGGCCCGGTAGTGAGGTTCGTGGGCGGCCCGGTAGCTTTCGTAAGCCTGCCGGGCCTGGTCGGTGACAGTGCCGACAGCCCGGCGGCGCAGGGCGACCACCTGCTCGTGCAGCAGGCCCGGATCGAACCCCGCACGCCGCACCGCGTCCCGGGCGTCCTCGACGATCCGCTCCACATGGCCCCCCTCGAGCGGGACCCGATCGCCGCTGTCAAGGGCGGTGGTGAGGTCCCTGACTTCCCGCAGACCCGCCAGACCCGACAGGTCGACAAAAGCCCGGCCGCTGCCGCCGTCCGGTACCTGCGCGCCGTCCGGTACCTGCGCGCTGTCCTGCGCGAACTCGCGCGCCTCCCGCAGCGTCTCCTCGAACACCTGCCGCAGATCCGGATCGAGGCCGTCGCCGGTGAGGGGGAGTACGGTCTCCAGCTCCGCCCCACCGTCCCGCGGCGCAGCGGACTCCGGTGCAGCGGGCTCCGGTACAGCGGGCTCCGGTACAGCGGGCTCCGGTACGGTCCGCGGTGCGGACTCCGGTGCGGTCTGTGGTGCCCCCTCCTCGCGGGACAGGGCGGCATCGCCGGTGGCCTCAAGGGTGGCCTCAAGGGACGACTTCCGTGAGGCATCGTCAGGCCCGTCCAGCGGCAGCGCGGTCTTTGGCCTGGAGGCGGTGTTCCGCGAGAGGGAGTCCTGCCCCTCGTCGCCCGCCCGCGGCGGAATCGGCCGGGCGGGATCCGGCCGCTCCTGCGACGCGGTCACGGCGGTGCCGCTGTCCGCCCCAGGGAAAGCGAGAGGAACAAGAGGGACAACAGGAACGAGACGGGCATCGGCATCGAAGTGCAGCGCCTCACCCGTGGCCCGATCGACGAGCGTGAATCCGTCACCGAGGCTACCGGCCAAAGACTCCGGCAGCGCCTCGACCCGGTACGCGAAGTGCGCACCCCAGCCACCCCCGACCAGGGACCGCACCAGCGCACCGTCCGCACCACGCCCGACCCCCACCTCCATCCCGGCCAGCAGCTCATCCAGCCCCTCCCCGGACAGCCTCTGAGTCCGGGACGAGGTCAGGCCCTGGGAAGCGGTCAGGCCCTGGGATGCGGTGTTGCCCTCCTCACCGGCGAGTTCCCCCGGGCGTCCCTGGCCCGGAGCCTGCTCCAGGACTGCCGGCGAGGGGTGGCTGAGGGTGATGACGGCGCGGCGGCGGGCGGCGGGGCCGGCCTCGGGGCTGGTGTCCTCGGGGCTGGTGTCGAGGGGATACTCGCGGTCACGAGACGTGACATCGACCGGGAAGTCCGCGGCGCGCGGGACAGCCGCCCCGCGCGCCGCGGCCGACGCCAGGTGCGCCTCCAAACGCTGGCGGAAGACCGTGGCCACTGCGTCGGCACGCTCCTGACCACTGAGTACGGCACGATCGAGATGCAGCTGACCGAGCCTCCTCCCGTTGCCGTGACCGGTGATCGTCACCGTCGGCAGCTGCCGCCCGGCCGCGTGAGCTGCCACACCCTCCTCGGCCGCACGGGCCGCCAGCACGTCGATCTCCCGCCGGCTGCTGCCGGACACCCGGCTTGACCCGCCGGCGAAGGTGACGTGCCTCGTGACCGCCGGTTCGGAGGCCGGTCCGCTGTGCCGCGGTTCGTCCTCGCCGCCGATGACGGCCGGGCCGCGCGAGCCACCCGGCTCTTGGCGGTCACCGGTGGCGGCACCGGCCGTCAGGGGGTCGTCGCCGCGCAGCTCATCGAACTGCCGCAGCAGCTCGCCGGGGACCGGCGCCAGGGAACGGCCCCGCAGCTGCTCCGCCAGTTGCTGTTCGCGGATCCGACGGTCCGTGTACTCCTTGCGCGGTCCGGGGCTTTTGGTGGGGGACAACGCCTGCACCTGTTGCGGGTGTTGCGAGTTCGTCCCGCCGCCGGATTCGCCACGTACGGTCTGGGACACCGTCGAGAGTACGGTCTCGAAACCGGGCAGACCCTGGGCCGACCGGTCCGGGATCGCGGGCGGCGGTGTCACGGTGTAGTCGGGCTGCTCGTTGACCGGCCGCCGGACGAACCGATCCTCGTCCCGTTCGTCCTGTTCGTCCCGTTCCTCCTGTTCCTCCTGTTCGTCCCGTTCGTCCTGTTGCCGTTCCGCGCGGTCCGCTCCGGTACCGTCGCCCGGGCGGTTACCGGTGTTCTGGTTCGGTCCCGTGGTGGTCGGCGGCGCATCCCCCACGGATCCCGGTGCCGTTGCCGTGCCCGTCGACAGGATCATCTGCCGCGTTCCGGAGGTCCCGGTGCCGGTGTCCGTGCCGGTGGTGGGCGCGGTGGTGGAGGGCCCGCCGGACTCGGTGAACCGCCCGTCACCACCGACGGTGTTCGTGGACGAGCCGGACACCCCGTCACCGCCCATGCTGTCGGGGGATGCCCCGTCACCGCCCATGGTGTCGGGGGATGCCCCGTCACCGCCCATGGTGTCGGGGGACGCCCCGTCACCGCTCCCCGGCCCACCGGACTCCCGCTTCAACTGCTCGAGGTCCGGCGCACCGGGCATGCCGGGGAAGTTCAGGTGGGATGAAGGGACATCGATCCCCTTGGGCTCCTTCCACCGGAAGCGATGCCCGCCTTTCTGGAACGCATCCGTCAGGCCCGAGGTGAACGCCGACACGATGCTCGAATGACCACTGAGGACCGCGTCCTGCGTCACGGTGGTGACCACACCCGTGGCCCCACCGATGAGGAGCTTGCCCACCAGCGAGTGGGCGATCTTCGGTATCAGCACGCCGGTCGTGCCGAAGAACACCCCGCCTGTCGCTCCACCGATCGCGCCCGCGTACACACTGCCGAGGGTGTTCTGGACGTTCCACTCGGTGCGGTCGCCCATCAGCATCTGCAGCCCCTGGACGGCCACGTCCATGCCGACCATCACGCCGATGCCCGTCGCTATCGACACCAGCAGCCGGCGCGCGATCATCCGCACCGCCACCCGGCCCGCTGCCACGATCGACGGAACCACCGCGGGCGCGAACAGGATCCACTGCGCGATCTCCACCGCCATCCAGACCAGCTGGAGAAGGATGAGGTACTTCGCGTACTGAACCTCGACGGCGGTCTTCTTCGCGAGGATCGCCAGCTGCTCCGCCGACTGTGCCATCTGCGGCAGGTTCCGCAGGAACTTCTCGACGAAATCCGTGAACTCGTCCAGGACCGTCCCGGCCAGGCCTTTCAGCACGCCGTCCACCGACGGCCCCACTTCGCGGCTGATGGCGGCCATCTCCTGGGCGGCCTCTTCCCACGCCTCGCCCAGCGCCCGGAGCTTGTCCTCGTCCCCCTTGGGCCACGCGTCACCCACCACCAGGTTGGCGACCCAGGCTAAGGAAGGGGGCATGTCGATGCTCATGCTGTGCGGGAACCTCGAGAGAGAGGAAGAGGGGAGCGCCGGACGCGTGTCCCTTCACGGGCAGTGCTGACCTGCGGCTGGACCCGGTGATCTCGGCGATCTGACGGACTCGCGGTTCCCTGCCTGTGGCGCAGCGGCCGTCGTACGACGAGCTCACCGCGCTGGTCGCTGAGCAGCCCCGCATGATCGCTGAGCAGCCCCGTGTGATCGATGAGCTGCGGGCCGAAGGCACCGAGTCGAGGGCCGAGGTGCGCCTGGTCCGGCGCCGCTGCCCGTGCGGGGCGATCACCTGCCCGGACGCACCGCCGGGGATGAGTGGCCCGGCCTGTTACAGGCCTCATCTGCGGGCTTTGCCGACACTGCCGTCCGCAAAAGGGTGGATACCGCCAGCCATCCTGTCCCGTACCTTCGACACGCTGTCGAGCCCCTCCCACATCTGAGCCTTGGTCTGCTCATACTGCTGAGCGAACGGGTAGCCGCTGACGTCGTTGCCCCGGCACTCGCCCAGCGAGCTGACTGTCGAGCCCGGCGTGGAGTGCGACTCCTGCAGCGAGCTGACTGTCGAGCCCAGCGTGGAGGGCGACTCCTGCACGCGTGGGACAAGCCGCAGTACCTCGGGTGACGCCTTCATGAAGGTTTCGGTGTCCACCGCGAAGGAGGTGCCGGACATTGAGGTGATCCCTGAGGGGTGCGCGAGGGGTGTTTCCCGGGACCACTGCCGGTGTGCCGACGGAAGGGTGGTGTCTGCTCAGGTGGTGTCTGCGTCGTCCAGTCCGGGGGAAGTGCCCGGCCCGAAACCCCAAGTCGCATACCGCTCCAAGTGACAGGTATCGCGACCAATCACAGCTGGACCAATCACAGCTGATGGACACTTCGCTCAGCGATAGTTGGCCAATCGGGCGCTGTATCAGTTGCAGCAGTCACAGCCGGGGCGGCAGCCGCACGCGTCGCTCGCCTCCTGATCGGCGGCCGGAACCGGCGTGGTGGAGGGGGCGCAGCAGCCCTTGCCCTGCCAGGCGTCGCGGCCTTCCTTGACGGCGACGGCGGCGATGACGAGGGCGGCGATGGGGTCGGCCCAGGACCAGCCGAGAGTGGCGTTGAGGACGAGGCCGACCAGCAGCACGGCGGAGAGGTAGGTGCACAGCAGGGTCTGCTTGGGAGTCGGCGACCGCGCTGGCAGAGCCGAGTCTCGCGGCCGGCCCGGCGCTGGGCGGCGGACAGGAACGGCATGACCGCGAGGGAGAGAGCGGCGAGCACGATGCCGGGGAGGGACTGTTCGGCCTCGCCGGTGCCGGTCAGAGCGCGGACGGCGTCGACGGTGACGTACGCGGCGAGGGCGAAGAACGAGACGGCGATGATCCGCAGGGTGCGTCTTCTCGCGTGCTTCCCGTACGGCGTGGTCGCGCGCGGAGAACTGCCAGGCGACGGCGGCGGCGGAGGAGACCTCGATGACGGAGTCCAGGCCGAAGCCGATCAGGGCGGTGGAGGAGGCGATCGTGCCGGCGGTGAGGGCGACGATCGCTTCGATGACGTTGTAGGTGATCGTGGCCGCGACCAGCAGGCGTATGCGCTTGGCGAGGGCGTCGCGGCGGGCCGGTGAGGGGCCGAGGGATATCGCGGTCATCAGCAGCACCCCTTCGTCGTCGGCGTCGACGCAGGTGCGGTCGGTCTCCACGGCCACCACGGCGGTGCGCAGGTCGTCCAGGGCGTGGCCAAGGTCGTCCAGGGCGTGGCCAAGGCGTTCGTCGGCGAGCTCGTAGCGGGTGCGGCGGCCGTCGGGCACGGTGACGACCAGACCGCAGTCGCGCAGGCATGCCAGGTGGTTCGACAGCCGGGTCCGCGAGACGCCGAGGGCGTCGGCGAGGTCGGCTGGGTAGGCCGGAGCTTCGCGCAGGGCGAGCAGGATACGGCAGCGGATCGGGTCGGCGAGCGCGCGGCCGAACCGGGCCAGCACGTCGATTTCGGAGGCGATGGTCAGCACAGTACGACGATACATAGAATCCTGAATTCAGGAAATCGTGGATACATCTGGCATGGCCGACTACCCTTGCACATGACCACCTGTCCCTGAGCGTCACACCCGGAGATACGCCCTGACCTGCGCGTGCTCGGAATTTATCCCCAGGTGAACGGCCGTAGGGAAGAGGTGTCCGCTTCCGGGTGTGATGTGCCTGGACGCACTCCGCATGTGCCTGGACGCACTCCGGAAGGGCAAGGCCATGAAGTCAAGGACGGGGATCCGGTGTCAACGGGGCTGTGATCTGCTGGTTTGCCAGATTGGTTTGCCAGACAAGGGAAGCGGAGCCCCGGTAGAACTGGCAGTCGACCCAGTGGCAGGCCCGTTGGATGTCCGCCGGCCGACGTACCGGTCACGGCACGTGACCGTACGATGGGCGCGTGACCATGAGCATCGCATCGAGGAGCCGCCCAGCCGGGCGGCTGCTTGTGCTGCTGGTCATGGCGGTGCTCGGCGGTGTCCTGGGCATGCATGCCCTTGCTCCCGCTGGAGTACCGGACGCGCACGCGAGGGTGATGGCTCACCCGGCTGACGGAGAGCACGTGAGCGCGGCCTGCTCGCACACCGGCGACGGGCCGGATCACCTTGATCATGCGGACGGGACGTGTGCGGCGGCTGGTACCGGCTCCCCGTACGTGCCGCCTGCGCTGAGCGCGGCTGTGGTGGACGCGCCCGTCATGTCCGTCCTAGCTGTTGACGCGCACGCGTCGGCCGAGAGCGGCCGGGCGCCGCCTGACTTGTCTGAGCTGCAACTTCTGCGGATATAGAGCCGCCCGCACGGCACCAGCGTCCCGGCATCGGCCGGTGAGCGCTGCCGCGCTCGCGCACACCCTTGAATCCGTGAAGCCGCGCGGCCTGTCGTGGTCGCGCGTGAAGGAGTCGCACCGATGAACAGCAAGCGTTCCCTCCTCCGCCGTACCGTCGCGGTGACTGCCGCCGGCGCGGCCGCGCTCGTCCTGGCCGCCTGTGGCGGCAACGGCGACAGCTCGGCCGGGCACGGCGGTCACACCTCGAAGTCGCCCTCCGCGTCCGCGTCGGCGTCTGCTGACCAGGGCAAGCACAACGCCGCCGACGTCGCGTTCGCCCAGGGGATGATCCCGCACCACCGCCAGGCGGTGGAGATGGCCGGCCTCGCCCCCGGCCGGGCGCAGTCGCCGGAGGTGAAGAAGCTCGCCGAGGACATCAAGAAGGCCCAGGACCCTGAGATCAAGACCCTGTCCGGCCAGCTGACCTCCTGGGGCGAGGAGGTGCCCGCCGAGGGCGCCATGGACCACTCCCTGCACGGCGGCATGGAGGGCATGATGAGCGGCGAGGAGATGGACAAGCTCAAGGGCTCCTCGGGCACGGCGTTCGACACCGCCTTCATGAAGATGATGATCAAGCACCACGAGGGCGCGGTGGCCATGGCCAGGACCGAGCAGGCCGACGGTGCTTACGCCCCCGCCAAGAAGATGGCCAAGGACATCATCACCTCGCAGACCGCCGAGATCAGCCAGATGAACGAGTTGCTCGGCAAGGACTGACCCGAGGCTGACCCGAGGCTGAAAGTACGGGGCGGGCGCCCAGCGTGCCCGCCCCGTGTCGGCGTGCCCACCACGTGACAGGCCGGCCTGCCGGCCGCGGCCGGCCCGGCATCGTCCACGAATCCACCGGCGCAGCAGCACCGCGCTGCGGCGCCGGTGCGGACTGGACGGTGCGGACTGGACGGTGCGGACTGGACGGTGCGGACTGGACGGTGCGGACTGGACGGTGCGGACTGGACGGTGCGGACTGGACTCGGACTGGACGGTGCGGACTGGACGGTGCGGACTGGACGGGGCTGACGGACGCGTCGGCGAAGGTGCTGCCGTCCAGCGCGGCGTCCGGTTGGCGGGACCGCTCGGCCGCGCTGGTTCACCTGGCGGTCACGATCGTGCTCGGGGCGCTGAACCTGTCGGAGGCCGAGCAACTCCAGTTGCCTCACCGGCCGTTGTCCGGGTTCGCGGCTTCGGATTCCACCGCCCGCGCATGCTGGCCGTACGGAAAGACCCTGGGGGTCTCCCTCAGAGGATCCGACGATACGGCTGCCCCGAGGCCCAACACCGCCACGTCCTGTGAGCCCTGGCGGCGGTATGGGAGGGGTCCCGACGCGTCGGGCAAAGCTTGTGACTTGTGACATGGATGAGGATGCGAGGGCCTACAAGAAGCCGACGAAGCCGGAGGAGCCGGAGCTTTTGCCGGCCTGGTGGTGCGTCGTTCTCCTGTGCCTCGTGCTGGCCGCCCTGGTGGTGTTTGTCGGAGTGATCTTCCAGATCCTGGCCACGGCGAACGTCGGACTCGTCCACACAGGAGGCCCTGCCCCGGACACCGAGTTCAGCTCCCGTCAGGTGGGCGCCGGTCTCACCGACAACCACCGCTACACCTTCACCTGGCGGGTGCGCGACAGCCTCGAAAGCACCCTGAGCGTCCGGCGGTCGTTCTCCCTGCCCCACCTCCTCCGCGTCGACGACGTGTCGGGCGCGCTGACCGCGTACGTCCCGGCGGGCTGCGAGGACCGTGCGATCCGGTGGCGGATCACCGTCAACGGGCGGGAGGCCGACGCCGGTACCTTCCAGGGGCAGGAGGCGTATGTGATCCCCACCGACTACTCCTCGGACGGCGACCTGGACACCGTCGTGGTCGCCGCCGACTGGGACGGCGGCACCGGGGCGTGCCCCCGCTTCCGGCTGGTGTGGGACACCAAGGCGCTGGAACCGTAGACCGCCAACGGATCCGGCCTGCACCCACACGCGAGGTCCACGACACTGTCACGTCCGGTTGCTTCCCTTTCCGCCCTTTTCTCGCCCTTCTACGGGTTACGCCGCGGCGCCACCTCATTGATTAGGTAGCTCCACGCTGTATAGTTAAACTCGTGGCAGTCGCTTTGCGCTCGAACGCGAACATCACGTTCCAGTGCGCCTTCCACGTGGTGTGGTGCCCGAAGTACCGACGCCGCGTGCTGGGCGGCCGGATCGAGGCACGACTCAAGGAGATCATCCGGGAAGTCGTCGCCGAGAAGGGCGCGTGGCTGGTCGAGTTGGAGGTCATGCCGGACCACGTTCACCTCCTGGTGGAGGTCGATCCGCAGTTCGGCGTGCACCGGCTCGTCAAAGCGATCAAGGGGCGTTCCTCCCGCGTGCTGCGGGAGGAGTTCCCGGCACTGAAGTCGCGCCTGCCCACGCTGTGGACCAACAGCTACTTCGTCGCCACGGTCGGCAGCGCGCCGCCGGAGGCCATCAAGAAGTACGTCGAGGACCAGAAGAACGTCTGAGGAGGGGGTGTCCCATGCTGGCGGGCAGGAAGTACCGGCTCAAGCTCACCCCTGAACAGGCGGAGATGGCGGAGGAGTTCGGCAACATCTGCCGGTCGGTGTGGAACACCGCTCTGGAGCAGCGCCGGGAGTACCGGCGGCGCGGGGCATGGATGAACTACGTCCCGCAGGCCGCCGAACTCGCCGACGCCAAACGCGAGCACGAGTGGCTACGCACCGCCCCCTCGCACGTCCTCCAGCAGACGCTGAAGGACCTCGACAAGGCATGCCGGACCCACGCACGTTCACCGTCCGCTGGCGCTCCAAGACCCGCTGGAACCCGTCCTTCAGGTTCCCCGCGGGGAACCGCATCACCGTGGAGCGGCTGAACCGCAAGTGGGGCCGCGCCAAGCTCCCCAAGCTTGGCTGGGTCACTTTCCGCTGGTCCCGGCACCCCGGCGGCGAGATCCGCTCGGCCACCGTGTCCCGCAAGGCCGGGCACTGGTACGTCTCTTTTCTCATCGAGGACGGTGTTCTCACCCCCGGGCACCACGCGGGCACGCCTGTCGGCATCGACCGGGGCGTCGTCGTCGCAGCGACCACGAGCACCGGCGACTTCCATGACCGGCAGTGCATCACTGCCGGGGAGAAAACCCGCTACCGGCGTCTCCAGCAGCGCCTCGCCCGGTCGAAGAAGGGGTCAAAGAACCGCCGCGAGACCCTCGCGTCGATGAACCGGATCATGGTCCGGGTCACCGACCGGCGCGCCGACTTCCATGCCTGGACCGCAAGCCGCCTCACCACCCGGCACAGCGTGGTCGTGCTGGAGGACCTGCGCACGAAGAACATGACCGCCTCGGCCAAGGGCACCAAGACCGAGCCCGGCCGCAACGTCCGCCAGAAAGCCGGACTGAACCGGGCGATCCTCGGCAAGGGCTGGCACCGCATGGAGCTGGCCATCCGCGATGCGGCCAGGTCGACCGGCACCGAAGTAGTGCTGGTCAACCCGGCGTACACGTCGCAGACGTGCAACCGGTGCGGGCAGGTGGACGGGAAGAACCGTGAGAGCCAAGCGGTCTTCGTGTGCACGGCCTGCGGCCACCGGGACCACGCCGACGTGAACGCCGCGAAGAATGTCCTCAGCGCCGCAGGGCATGCGGTGCCAGCCTGTGGAGACCTCGCCGTGGGGCGGTCTGTGAAGCAGGAACCAGCGGCCCCGCGAGGGGTACCGCGCCAACTGGCTTTCGAGCTGGTGGGAATCCCCCGGCTTTAGCCGTGGGGAGGAAGTCAATCTGGGCATTCAGCGGAATTGGCGATCTGACGCCCCGATAGCAGAAAGGTGCCATTGACCTGCAAGGATGCGAGTGGCTAGGCGGAATGTCAGGGAAGCGGCAAAGCTGAGGGGCGGAGCGTGTCGGCTTGAGCGTTAACCGCCAATCGCGCGGCGGAATGCGGAAATCCGCTGTCCGGTGAGAGCAAGTCAGCGGCCAGTCGCCGAAGTTGGCCGATTCTGTGAGGTTCCTTTGTGCACCGTGACCTCGACCACACCGCCCTTGGTTGCGCTGTGATGGGGCCGGGGTCACCGCCTCGGCGGCAGCCTGCCGCTTGCGCCGCTTTCGTGCCTTTCACGTGTCCCCTTTTCGGCCTCGGCGGCCTTCTCCAGGGCGGCAAGGACCTCCTCGTCCACGACCAGGCCGGCCGCGTCGTGGTGGGCGCGGGCGGTGGTGGAGTCCATGCTGACCAGGGACAAGTCCACCTGCCTGCGGCGGGCGGCCTCCGCGATCACTGCCTCCATCAGGCCGGCGGACACCCAGGCTTCGCGCCACTGGGCGAACCGGTCGTAGACCGTGGACCAGGAGCCGAACGCCTCCGGCACGTCCCGCCACGGGCTGCCGGTGCGGAACCGCCAGATGAGCCCCTCCAACTGGTCGCGCAGGCGCTCCGGATAGGGGCCGTACTGCCCAATCGGCAGGTGAGGGCAGATCAGTTCCCGGTCATTATTAGTCAATTGACGATTAATCAGTTCACGTCGCGGTATGCGGGTGTTCTACCAGTTCGATCGCGGTTGTCGGAAGCGATCGCCAGGACCAAGATCACGACCCCGAACAGGTCCTCACGTTCACTCGATTACCCGGCTACTCGATTACTCGGCTATATTCACTCGGCTCCCTATCTCCGCTCCCTCCTCCCCTCGCAGCTCCCCCTCACACCTCACCTCTGGCACGGTTCCGGCACCTTATGAGCATCCGTCTTCCCCCCGCGCTGGGCTGGGTGGCCTACCTGGCGGTCGGCGAGGAGTGGCCCCAGGGCGACGAGGACAACCTCCGCGAGCTGGGCGAGGTATGGGAAGAGGCCGCCCAGGAGCTGCTGGCGATCAGCCGTGAGGTGGGTCCCTCGGCCGGCGGGGTGCTGGAGAGCATGGCCGGGCCGGTGGCGGGGCAGTTCCGGGAGTTCGTCACTGCGTTTTTGAAGAACCTGCCGCAGACGGCGCAGTCGGCGGAGCAGCTGGCGCGGCTGGCGCGGGTGACGGCGGTGGAGCTGCAGTACGCGAAGTACATGATCCTCCTCCAGCTGGCCTGGATGGCGTTCGAGATCGCGCAGTTCGCGGTGTACGCACCGCAGGTGGTTCCGGCGATCGTGGCGGCGGGCCGGGCAGCGGTGCGGATGATCCTGCGCCGGCTGGCGGTGTCGATCGCGGCGGGTATCGGGCTGATGACCGGCATGGATGTGGCGGTGCAGACGTTCCAGATGATGATGGGTGACCGTACCCGGTGGAACGCCCAGAACACTCTGGGGATGCTCAAGGCGGGGGCGATCGGGGGGGCGATCGGGGGTGCGCTTCCCCTGGCGGCGGGCGCGGCGCTGCCGAAGGTCGCCAGCACGCTGGCGGGCAAGCTCGCGGTGGGCGGGGCGACGGGGCTGGTCACCACGGTGGTGCAGGATGTGCTGCTGGGCGGGAACTCGGCTCTGGCGGGGGCGTTCACCTCGGGGATGACCGAGGCGCTCAGTGGGGGCGGGCGGCGTTTTCGGTGGCAGAAGCCTCAGGGGAGGGACGTCAACTCCCTGGATGTGGAGCTCCCGGATCTGCCGGATCTTGACCTGTCCCGGCTGGAGACCACGCCGCTGCTGGACCAGCCGGGCGGTGGCGAGAGGTCAGGCGGGGGCGGACAGCTCACCGGGTCCGACGGGCCGTCCGGCACCGCATCCACCACGTCTGACGGGCCGTCCGGCACCGTATCCACCCCGGGCACTGCGGGCACCACAGGCGCTACGGGTACCACGGGCGCCGGTGGCGGTGCTTCCGGTACGCAGCAGACGGGTGCGGGCACGGACGCGCGTGCGGGTGCGGGTACAGCGCCGGTGTCCGTGGCGGATACGCCGTCTGCCCCGGGTGCGGACCGGGGCACCGGCAACCGTCAGGGCGACGGCAACGGCACGGAGCGTACGGAGCGTACGGAGCGTACGGAGCGGCAACAAGGCGAACGGGACGAGCGGGACGGGTGGTTCGCCCGGGGGGTGGTCAACGAGCAGCCCACCAGCCCCGTGTCGGTCCCCCCGGCCCAGGACCTTCCCGGTTTCGAGACCGTGCTGCTCACTCCGGGTCGCAACGATGTCACAGCCCCCGAGACCAGCGGCAGCCCCGCTCCCACGGCCGCGCCCGGCACGGCTCCCGCCGCCCCCGGTACCACTCCGGTCGTGTCCGGCACGGCTCCTGCCGCGCCCGGTACCACTCCGGTCGTGTCCGGCACGGCTCCTGCCGCGCCCGGGACGGCTCCTGCTCCGACCGGCGCCACCGGCACCGGCACCGGCACCGGCACCACTGGCACTGGTACCGCGGAGAGCAGGGCCGCCGAGTCCCGTCCCCCCACGGAGTCCGTCCCGGACAGGGCATCGCGGGAGACGGCCGGCACCCGGGCGGACCAGGCGCCGGTCGCGCAGACAGACCGTCAGATCCGCGAACAGCAGCAGCCGGCGGACCCGCGGGAGACCGCGGCGATCCATGAGCAGCTTGTCCAGCGGCTTGAGGCGTTGCGCGGCGAGGACAATGCCACCTCCTCGTCGGCTCCTGCCGTGCCGGACACCGGGGCCGGAACGGGCCGGCTCCCCGGACAGGGGGAGGACGCCGCGCCGGCTGTCGGGAGACTGCCGCTGCTGGAGCCCACCGAAACCACCGCTCCCACCACAGGGACGAAGACCGGCATAGACACCACCGGGGCCAGTACTGCTCCGGCCGGAACGGGACAGATCGCCGGAACGGGCCAGCTCCCCGGAGCGCGGGAGGCCAGCAGCCCGGTCCCGGCGCAGGGCAGGGTCCCGGGTCCCGGCGGCAGGGCAGGGTCCCGGTCCCGGCGGAGGGCAGCGAGGGTGCCGGGCGGCACCGGAGCGCGGTTGCCGAGGGTGCCGGTGCGGGGTCCGCCGCTGACGCGCGTCCGCCCGGGGACCGAGGGCCGCTCACCGCAACGGGGCCCGGTTCCGCCTCCCGGGAGGAGGGAGCCGGTGCGGGCACCCGCCTGGAGCCGGCGCTGCCCCGGGACGAGACCCACGCCGACGGGCAGGTGCCGGCCGATGCCGACGGGCAGGTGCCGACCGGCAACACCGCCGCCGACCCGGTCACCGGTACCGCACCCGGCACCGCACCCGACACCGCCCCGGGCACCGCCGCCGCACCCGGCACCGCACCCGGCACCGCACCCGGCTCCGGCACCGCACCCGCCACCGCACCCGGCACCGCGCCCGGCTCCGGCACCGCACCCGCACCCGGCACCGGCACCGGCACCGGCCGCCGCGCCCGGCTCCGGCACCGCGCCCGGCACCGCCCCGGCCCCGGGCACCGCCGCCGCGCCCGGCACCGCGGACGCCGCCCCCAGGAGAGCAGAACCATCCCCGGCCGAGGAAGAGGCCGACCTGCACACCCTCCTCGACCTGCCCCAGGCACCTGCCGCGTTCGACCCCGCACAGTTGCCGGACCCCTCCCCGCAGGCCCTGCTCCCCCACCTGCTCCCCGGCCTGCCGGCGGCACCCAGCGAGGCGATCGCCGCCCTGGGCCCGCAGGTGCGGCGCAGTATCGACGCGCTCACCCACCTCGCCCGCTCCGCCCAGCTGGCCGAGGCCAGCTGGCAGCAGCAGGCCGACGCGGCCCGCCAGGCGGCCGGCACCGGTAACTGGGGGCAGAGCGCCCAGCACCTGGCCGAGCTGCGCAGCACGGTGGAGCACGGGCTGCTGGAGAGGCGGCTGGAGGACTTCCGCGCCCATGTGCACAGCGGAGTCTCCCGGTTGGAACCGCTCGGTATCCGCCCGGATGACTGGCAGGCGCAGGTGGACGCGGTGGAGCGGGCCGCGGCCACCGGCGAGGTGGTGCTGATGGACAGCGCGCTGCGGGAGTACACCGCGTTCGTGGAGCGGCACCTGCCCCCCCAGGTGCTCACCGGCAGGGACACCCCGGGCTCGTTCGACGGCCAGGTGGAGCAGCTGCGCCGGGAGCTGACCGCGGTCGGTGACCCGGCCGGGCGGCAGCGGCTGCAGGACGAGCTGGCCCTGCACCGCGAGCTGCGCCGGCGGCTGGACCGGCTGGCCCAGGCCGACCAGGAGGCCTCGTTGAGGCTGCGGCAGGCGCTGGGGCAGCAGGAGGCGGCGCGCAGCGCCCAGGAGGTGGCGCAGGTGCGGCAGGAGCTTCGGGAGTACCAGCAGGACCGCGCAAGGCAGCGGCAGCTGGACGCCTTGCGTGAGGGCACGGCCCACGCGGATCTGGGCCGGCGGTTCGAGGCGCTGCGCGAGGCGGCCGCCCCGGATGCGCGGGGGGTGGAGCTGCTGCGCCGGGTGGAGGAGGCCGCCACCGCCGAGGAGCGGGAGCAGGCGCTGGCTGAGCTGGCCGCCTACCACCAGCAGGCCGCTCAGGACCGCATGCAGCAGGCCCTGGAGGGCAGGCTGGAGGCGCTGCGCGGGGCACTGCCTGGCGGGGCACCTGCCGGTGAGGGCGGCACGCCGGAGCCGGATACGCGCCGGGAGCAGCTGCTCCAGCAGGTCGTAGGCGCCCGCGGCCCGCAGCAGGCGCGGCTGGCCGGGCAGGAGCTGCAGCAGTACACCGACCGCCAGATCAGCGAGCAGCAGCGGCAGTTGCAGGAGCGGCAGGACGCCGCCGCGGACAGCCGTACCCGCAGGGAAGACGCCGAGCTGCGGCGGCGGATCGACGCGGTGCACGGCAAGGTAGCGCAGGACCCGCGCGAGGCGGAGCTGCGCCAGCGGCTGCAGGAGGCCCCCACGGGCCGGCAGCAGAGCCAGGCGCTGGCCGAGCTGGCCGCGCATAAGCAGGCCCAGCTGCAGCAGCGGGTCGAGGCGGCACCGGCCGGCCGGGAACGCAACCGGGCGCTGGACGAGCAGGCCCAGTTCCACCGCTGGACAGCGGAGGAGCGGCGGCTGGCCGGGCTGCGGGCGGCGCTGGGGCCGGGGGGTGGGCTGGAGGCGGACTGGTACCGGGCACAGCTGCTGCGGCGGATCGAGGACGCCCGCGGTGTGCGGGAGTCGCGGCTGGCCGAGCGGGAACTGAAGGAGTACGACGAGCGCCGGGTCAGCGAGCAGCAGCAGTATCTGGCGCAGCGGCGGGACACCGCGGCGGTCCACCAGGAGCTGGTAGGGCGGTTTGCGGTCCTGCGGGGTGAAGACCCGCCGGCTGCCCGTGATCGGCTGCTGGATCCGCTGCGGGAGCGGGACGCGGCACTGCGCAGTGCGCAGACGCGGCTGGATCCGGCGGAGGCGGCGCTGATGCGGCGGATGGAGTCCGCTGCCAGTGCGGAGGAGGGCGCGGCCGCTGCTGAGGCTCTGCGGGAGTACCTTGCCGGCAGGGAAGGGCAGCGGCAGGAGCGGGAGCGGCAGCGGCTGGTGCAGGTCCGTAGCCAGGAAGAGGAAGTCGCTTCTCTGCGGAGGGAGTTGACGCGGCAGCGGCGTACTGGTGCGAGGGACGACGCCGCCCGGACCCAGCAGCGGCTGGAGGAGGCCCGGCAGCGGCTGGCCGCTCTGCGTACGGCGGATGAGCATGCTGCCGCGCTGCGTGGTGAGTTGCGGCAGGAGGTGGAGGGTGGGGAGTGGGGCTCGGACCGGCCGGATGCGGAGTGCGGGTGCGGGGGGGCGGCTGGAGCGGCTGGTGGGGGAGGGTCTTGCCCGGCGGGCCGGGCAGGAGCGGGCCGGGCAGGAGCGGGCCGGGCAGGAGCGGGCCGGGCAGGAGGTGGAGCGTGCCCGGGAGCAGCTGACGGAGCTGCGCCGGGAGCCTGCCGAGGAGGCCGAAGGTACGGCCGAAGGTACGCAGGAGCCGGACGGGGACACACAGCCCCGCGACGCCGGTGACGGGTCCCGGGACGAACTGGCCGCGTTGGACGAGCGGGCCGCGTTGCCGGGCGTGCCCGGTGCCCGGACCGACGGGCAGCCGGACGTGCCCGCCGCCAGGCCCGAGGACAGCACCTCAGCCGAGGACAGCACCTCAACGCGTGACTGGTCCCTGGACGAGCAGGAAGCCGGCGCGGACCTGCCCAGCGCCCCGCTGAGCCCGCTGGCGCGGTTCGGTGACGTGGTCGGCCCACCCCCGGCGAAGACGCCCACACAGCCGGGGCCCCCGCCGGACCGGCAGGCGCCCGGGGAACTGGGCGATCTCGTAATCGAGCGGCCTGGACGCTCCCGCCCCGCAGCCGGCCCGGACGACATCGCCCTGCCCCAGGCGCCGTCCGGCACCTCGCATGCGGAGCGGGCCGCCAGCCCTGAACGGGTCCCGCGGGTCGAGGACCTGGAGAGCACGATCGCCGCGCTGAAGGCGGAGCAGGCCGCCGCGGAGCAGGCCGTGGCGGAGCAGGCCGTGGCGGAGCAGGCTGCGGCGGGGGCGGAGCCCGGCGACGGCACGCCGCAGCGGCTGCCCGCGGAGCAGGCCGGGGAGAGGGCGGCGACGCCCGCGGAGCAGGCCGACGCCCCGCACCCGGTGCCGCAGGATGCGGACCAGCCGACGGACACGCACCCGGCGACTGGGCCCGTGGACCAGCCGGCGCGCGCCGCGCAGGACACCGAGTCCGTGGCGCAGCCGGTGCGCGCCGCCGCGCAGAACGCGGAGTCCATGGCGCAGCCGGCGCGCGCCGCCGCGCAGGACACCGAGTCCGTGGCGCAGCCGGTGCGTGACGCTGCCCAGGGTGCGGGGGGTCCGGCCAGGGAACGCACCGATGCCGGGAAGCGCACCGATGCCGGGAAGCGCATCGATGCCGGGGAGCGCACCAGGGCCGGGAAGGCGGTGCGGCAGGGCCTGTGGGAGGTCGCGGCACGGCTCGGGCTGGACGAGGCCGGGGCGCGGGCGTTGTGGGCGGAGGCGGCGAGGATCACCTGGCAGTACAACCCGTTCTCGCTGACGATCAGTGAGCAGGACGAATCGCTGCTGCAGCGTGATCCGGAGCAGTTCGGGCACATCCTGCGGGTGGCGCAGCAACTGCATGATCACGGGGGTCCGGTCCACGGGCGGGACCAGGGGGTGAAGGCCGCCCAGGAGCTGGCCCGGCAGCGGGGCCTGCACAGTGCGCACGGCCTGCACGGCCCGCGGGGCCTGCGCGGGGTACTCGTGGGGGGTGCCGGGCCGTCGGGGTCCAAGCAGGAAGAAGCCGGGCCGTCCGGGCCCAAGCAGAAAGAAGCCGAGCTGTCCGACCAGCCCGGCGCCGACCAGCCCGGCGCCGACCGGACAGACGCCGACCGGACAGACGCCGACTGGCCCGGCGCCAACCAGCCGTCGATCCGCCGTGTGCTGTACGGGGACGCCATCGGCGCGGACGTCGTGGAGACTGAGAAGTTGATCGCCGCGGCCCGGGCTGAGGCGACCGCCGAGGCACGGGCTGAGAGGGGCAGTGCCCAGGCTGAGGCGGACAGACTGCGTGTTCCGCTGAGCAGGCTGCATCAGGGGGCGAGGGTGCTGCGGAGTGCCGCATACGACAGGCTGTTGCGGGACGCGCAGGAGGCACTGCGGTCGCATCTGGAGGACCGGGCGGCGGGGCGCCGCGCCAGCTTCACCGTCACCGAGCTGCCCGGTGGCGGGCACGCAGTGGTGTACAACGAGCTGGCCAACGAGTTGGGCGACAGGCCGGGTAACAGGCCGGGCAACGTGCTGGGCGACGGACCGGGTCTGCGGATCGAGTTCGATTCCCGGCAGCGGTGGACATCGCGGGAGTACCTGCTGGGCAACCCGCCACCGACCATGACCGGTCTGCGGGCCGTGGCGGACCGTACCTGGGGTCCCGGCGATGAGGAGAACGGTGCGGGGAGGATCACCTACCGGCTGACGAGTGAGGTCCCGGGGGCCGTGGCACGGTTCGCCGTGCACACCGTCCCGCCGGAGTCGGCGGAGTACGTCCATGGTCCGTTCGTGGCCACCGACCATGGGTACGGCCATCGGTACCACTTCGGGCAGGAGGGTACGTTCACCGTTCGTGACATGCCGCTTGTGGGCGGGTGGGCGTATCTGCGGACCGACGAGGGTGCTCCCGACGGTGCGCCCCACCTGGCCGCTCCGCAGGGTGCGCCGTGGGAGGACTGGCAGGTCAGGAATGCGCCCTACGAGGGGTTCGAGGTGCGGCCCGCCGACGACGGGGGCGCGCCGCACCAGCGGATGGTCTTCAGACTGAGCGACGGAGATCTGCGAGACGAGATCGTCCCGCTACGGGACCACGAGGAGCAGCTTGTCGGCTACGCCCAAGTTCACCACTGGGCTGCCCACTTGCATCCTGAGAGGACCCTCCGCAGCAGTCGTCTCCACGTCGACGGCAGCTTTTGGCAGACCGACTTGGAGCGGAAGCACCCTCTGACGGTGACCAGGCAGCCGGGCGGCGGCCTGAAGGTCGAGGGCAGCCTGAGGGGCGAGGAAGGCGAGGGCCAGGTTCTGTTCAGGCGCTTCGCCTGGGGTACCGAACCGGTCCGCATCACCGCGCCGGGACGGAACCAGCTCGCCCCCGAGCCGCAGACCGAACCGCCCAGGGGAACCATTGCCCGAATCCTGGGGGACGGCCACGGAAACTTTCCGGCTGTGCGGCTCAGGCCGGCGGAGGCCGGTGGCGAGCCCCGAAGACTCCGGGTCTACGGGTCGTGGTGGGCTCCTGGCCTGGAGTTGAGGGATGACCGGGGCAGGATTGACGCACAGTTCGTCCGGGACGGGGACCGTTTCGTCATCCTCCGCCGCGACCTGCTCGCCGACAGGCCGGACGGGCCGATGCTGGAATACCGGTTGGACGCCGGGTGGGCGGTGGAGCGTGAGTCGCTGATCCTGGGCGGGCCGCATGCCGACTCCAGGATCGCCGAGTTGCGTGTGGGCTACCAGACGCGGCCGGGCGGTGGTAGGGAGAGGGTGCTGACCGGGCCGGAGGAGTCCCGGCAGGCATTCCGGCTGGAGAACCGGGAGGGCGGCGGGTTCGCGCTCGTCGCGACGGCGAGGGGGATCCGCCACGTCTACGGTCCCTGGGGCGAGGCTCTGTACCGTGAGGTCCCGGTGCGGTCGCCGCACCGCCACTATGTCCGGATCTTCGTGGAGAACTATGCCGACTCCATGAAGGCCGCGAGGCGTCTGGCCCTCCGGTGGCTGACAGGCCATCACAGTGGGAGGGTGCTGCGCGGGCCGGATGAGTCCCGGGAGGCGTTCCGGCGGGAGGACCTGAGGGACGACAGGTACGCGCTCGTCGAGACGGCGACCGGGGTCCGCCACGTCTACGGTCGCAGGGGCGTGCCTCTGTACCGTGAGGTCCCGTTGGGGTCGCCGCACCGCCACTATGTCCGGATCTCCGAGGAGAACCCGGACGACCTGCGTGTGGTGCGGGACACGGATCCGGTGGACGCTCCGAGCAGTGCTGCCCTCGGCCCCGTACAGCGGCTGGGCAGGCATACGGTCGTCGTGTCGCCCGTGGACGCGGAGGTCGTGGACGCGGGCGAGCTCAGGCTGCCGATGCCCCGTGTCGTCGTCGACCTCCGCGACGGCCGGATCCTCGAAGAGGTCCTGCCTGCGGGTGGCGAAGGCCCCGCCGTGTACCGGAGGGTCAACCACATCGTCCTGCAGGCCATTCCCGTCGATGCCGCCGGCCGTGAGGTCCTGGGCGAGGGCGGAGCTTCCCTCAGGCTCAAGCTGAGGAGGGTGACCGCCGGTCACGTGGTGTTGTTCCTGGACAGGGACGGCAACGTGGTGCTGGACCGGACCGTGCGCAACCCGCTGGACGAGTGGGCGTCGGCCGCCGGGGGCGAGCAGGCCGACGCCGGGCAGGGGGCGTCGCAGCTGCGCATTGCCGCGCAGCAGGCGCAGGACCCGCAGGTCGAGACGCACACGATGCCGCCGCCCATCGACGCCCCGGGTGTGCCGCGGCAGGTGGTGGAGTTCGCCGGGCAGGCCGATGCCGGGCAGGCCGACGCTCATCCGGAGGAGAGCGGGAGCGCGGAGGCGGTCGGGGAGACCGTGAGCAGGCCGGAGCCCGAGCCGGGCACCGTGCCTTCCGAGGCGGGGGAGCCGGGCACCGCCCCGCCTGAGTCGGACGCGCCGTCCTTCCCCGCGGGAACCTCCGAGGTGGCTGCGCAGGAGGCTCCCGACAGTGCGGAGACACAGACACAGACACAGACACAGACACAAAAGAGGCAGCGGAGGCAGCCCAGCGGCGCTACGACGCCGACCCCCAGCCACGCGAGGACCAGTTCCCCGAGGCCCAGTTCCCGCCGCTTATAGAGGACTACCGGCAGGTCCTCCAAGAGGCCAGGGACCAAGAGGCCAGGGACGCCGGGGTGGGTGAGGTCCCGGCCGCCGACCTGCCGGTGGAGCAGAGCCAGGTGAGGGGCCTGGACGCGTTCGAGCACTGGGTGGACGTGCTGGAGCGCACCGGCCGCCTCCCGGGGGAGCTCCACGAGATGGAGCGGGTGATCGGCGACGCCCGGGGCGAGGCGCGCCGTCGGCGTGCTCCGCTGAGCAGCCTGCATCAGGGATCGAGGGTGCTGCGGAGTGCCGCCTACGAGCAGCTGTTGCGGGACGCGCGGGAGGCACTGCGGTCGCATCGGGAGGGCCGGTCGGCGGAGGCCGGCGCCGGCTTCACCGTCACCGCGCTGCCCGGTGGCGGGCACGCGGTGGTGCACAACAGGCCGGTCAACGAGCCGGGCAACGAGCGGGTCAACGAGCCAGCCAACAGGCCGGGTCTGCGGATCGAGTTCGATTCCCGGCAGCGGTGGACATCGCGGGAGTACCTGCTGGGCAACCCGCCGCCGACCATGGACGGTCTGCGGGCGGTGGCGGACCGTACCTGGGGTCCCGGCGATGAGGAGAACGGTGAGGGGAGGATCACCTACCGGCTGACGGGCGAGGACCCGGGGGCCGTGACACGGTTCGACGTGCACACCGTCCCGCCGGACTCGGCGGAGTACGTCCATGGTCCGTTCGTAGCCACCGACGGTGAGCACGGTCGCCGGTACCACTTCGGGCCGGAGGGTACCTACACCGTTCGCGACACACCGCTTCAGGGCATGTGGGCGTATCTGCGGACCGAGATGGGTGTTCCCCACGGTGCGCCCCGGCTGCTCGATCCGCAGGGTGTGCCGTGGGAGGACTGGCAGGTCGGGAATCCGGTCGGCCCGGACGGGAATCCGGTCATCGCGAGGATCGAGGTGCGGCCCGTCAACGCCATGCGGCCCGTCGACGAGGGGGGCGCGCCGCACCAGCGGATGGTCTTCGACTTGGGCAACGGACGGCTGCTCCTCGAGGTCGTCCCGCTACGGGAGCCCGATGGGCGGCTTGTCGGCTACGCCGCCGTTGACCGCTCGCCGCATTTTGACGAGTCTGACGAGCCCAACAGGGTCAGGCGTCTCGACGTCAACGGCCGCGTTTTGGAGGGGCGCCGTCTGACGATGGACAGGGAGCCGGGCGGCTACCTGATGATCGGGAACCGCGCGGGCCGGGTGCTGTTCAGTCGCTCCGCCTGGGGTGCCGAGACCGAGCCGCTCCGCATCGCCGCGCCGGGACCGGACCAGTTCGCCCAGCGGACCGAACCGCCCAGGGGAACCATTGCCCAGCCCTTCCTGAGGAACGACCGCGGAGACTTTCTGGAGGTGCGGCTCGGGGCGGCGGTGGTCGGTGGCGGGCCCCGGAGGTTCCAGATCACCGCGCAGAGGGACGCTCCTGGCATGCAGTTGAGGGAGATCTGGGTCCCGTTTCCCGGAGTTCCCGGAGCTCCCGGACCACTTGACCGGGACATTGACGGACAGATCGTCCGGTACGGGGACCGTTTTGTCATCCGCCGCGCCCTGTTCGCCGCCAGGCCGTTCACCGACGAGGCGCCGGACGGGCCGATGATGGAACACTGGCTGGACGCCGGGCGGGCGGTGGAGCGTGAGTCGCTGATCCTGGGCGGGCCGTATACCGACCGCAGGATCGCCGAGTTGCGGGTGGCCCTCCAGGAGCTGCCGGGCGGTGGTACGGAGAGGGTGCTGACCGGGCCGGAGGAGGACCGGCAGGCGTTCTGGCTGGAGAGCCGGGAGGACGGCGGGTTCGCGCTCGTCGAGACGGCGACCGGGATCCGCCACCTCTACGGCTCCTTGGGCGAGGCTCTGTACCGTGAGGAGCCGTTGGGGTCATCGCCCCACCACTATGCCCGGATCTTCGTGGGGAACTATGCCAACTCCATGATCGACGAGTTGGGTACGGACTTCCAGGATCGGCCGGGCCACGCTCGTGGCTCGGAGAGGGTGCTGACCGGGCCGGAGGA
This sequence comes from uncultured Actinomycetota bacterium, assembly GCA_963711935.1. Classification (GTDB taxonomy): domain Bacteria; phylum Actinomycetota; class Actinomycetes; order Streptomycetales; family Streptomycetaceae; genus Streptomyces. Next base: position 269,595 of record CAVQGD010000027.1, on the reverse strand, counting down.
GTACCGGCGGGCGTTCCGGCTGGAGAACCGGGAGGACGGCGGGTACACGTTCGTCGAGAGGGCGACCGGGATCCGCCACGTCCGCGTCCCCCGTCCCGAGCCCGAGGGCGGGTTTACGCGCTACCGTGAGATCCCGTTGGGGTCGTCACGCCGCCACTACGTCCGGATCCCCGAGAGGAACCCGCTCGACCTGCGTGTGGTGCGGGACACGGATCCGGTGGACGCTCCGAGCAGTGCTGCCTTCGGCCCCGTGCGGCGGCTGGGCAGGCATACGGTCGTCGTGTCGCCCGTGGACGCGGAGGACGTGCCCGCGGGCAGGTACAGGCTGCCGATGCCCCGTGTCGTCGTCGACCTCCGCGACGGCCGGATCCTCGAAGAGTTCCTGCCTGCGGGTGGCGAAGGCCCTGTCGTGTACTGGAGGGTCAACCACCTCGTCCACCAGGCCGTTCCCGTCGATGCCGCCGGCCAAGAGGTCCTGGGCGAGGGCGGAGCTTCCCTCGGGCTCGAGCCGAAGACGATGACCGACAGTCCCGTGCTGATGTTCCTGGACGGGGGTGGCAACGTGGTGCTGGACCGGACCAGGCACAACCCGCTGGACGAATGGGCGCCAGCCGCCGGGAGCGACGACCTCGTCTCCGTGTCCGACGACCTCCTCTCCGAGGAGGGAGACGCGGATGCCGGGTCCGGGGATGCGGATGCCGGGTCCGGGCGGGCCGACGCCGAGCAGCCCGGCACTCATCCGCCGGGGACCAGGACACTGACGGAACTGCTCGCCGAGGCGCGGGTCGAGGAGCCGACTGACGAACCGCTGGAGACCGGCGGAAACGGTGCCCACATGCCTTCGCCCCCCCACGCTCCCCGCCCGACCGGGTGTCCCTGCCGGGCAGGACCTCGCGGGGCGAGGCCTCGCGGGCGCCGCAGGAGATGGTGCAGCCGGTGGCGGATCCGGTGCGGCCGGAGCAGTGGCAGCACCGGCGGGCCGAGGCACCGGCCGCCCGGCTGGAGACCGAGCGTTTCGACCCCAGGCACGGAAAGCCGCTCGAGGACGGCTGGCTGCCCGGGAACAAGACCAGGATCCGCGCGACCGTCCGACGTATCCAGGCCGAGGACGAACGCTGGGTACGTGAGATGACGCTGCACCTGCCGGTGCGCTTCGGCGAGGGCTTCACGCCGGAGATGCTGCCGGAGTTCCAGCGCCGCTGGCGCGCCGCGCTGGACGGCTACTTCAACACCGGCCTGCAACTGCCGCGCTCGGGCGACCAGTTGCACATCAGCCTGCGGCTGATCCCGGTATCCGACAACCGGCAGGCCATCGAGCTCAGCATGTCGCCCGCCCCCGGCCAGGCGGACCAGCTGAACTTCCGGCTGCGGTCCGAGGACCCGGCGCTCGACCCGGCGCAGCTACGGACCCGGCAGCGCCGCAACGACATGCTGGGCCTGCACGAGCTGGCGCACTTCGCCGGCCTGCCGGACACCTCCTTCGACCCGGAGACGGTGTTCCGTGACACCCGGGGGAAGTCCACCGGCATCGGCATCATGGCCAGCCTCGCCCCCGCCCTGGGCACCGGTGTGCCCAGGCGCTACCTGGAGATCATCGAGGGCACCATCGACTCCGGTCCCGTGGTGCGGGACCACCCGCTGCCGCCGTCCGTCCCGGTCGACCGGCAAGAGGTGTTCGACGCGGTCCCCGCCGAAGTGCGGGCCGCCGAAGCGCCGGACCCGTCCACCTCCCCCGACGAGCCGTCCCCGCACGGGCCCGCGCAGGCACCGCTCAGGCAGCTTGCGGATCTGCCGGGTCTGGCCGGCCGCTCGGCGATCGGGCTGGTGCTGGACGAGGACGCCCTCGGCGTGGATCTCGTGGAGACCGAGCAGTTGATCGCCGCGGCCCGGGAGGCGGTCAGGCCGGGCCACCCGCTGAACGAGCTGCATCAGGGGACGAGGGCGCTGCGGAGAGCCGCCTACGACAGGCTGTTGCAGGACGCGCAGCAGGCACTGCGGTCGCACCGGGAGGGCCGGCCCGCGGGGCGCCGCGCCGACTTCAGCATCACCGAGCTGCCTGGTGGCGGGCACGCGGTGGTGTACAACGAGCTGGCCAACAGGCTGGGCGACGGACCGGGTCTGCGGATCGAGTTCGATTCCCGGCAGCGGTGGACGTCGCGGGAGTACCTGCTGCCCGACGCGCCGCCGACCATGGACGGTCTGCGGGCCGTGGCGGACCGTACGTGGGGTCCCGGCGGTGCGGAGAGCGGTGCGGAGCAGATCACCTACCGGCTGACGGGTGACGACGCGGGGGCCGTGGCACGGTTCGCCGTGCACACCGTCCCGGACGTACGTACCGTCCCGCCGGAGTCGGCGGAGTCCGCGGGTCGTCCATGGTGCGTTCGTGGCCACCGACGGCGGGTACGGCCTGCGGTACCACTTCGGGCCGGAGGGTACGTTCACCGCTCGTGACCTGCCGCTTCAGGGCATGTGGGCGTATCTGCGGACCGAGGTGGGTGCTTTCGACGGTGCGCCCCGGCTGCTCGATCCGCAGGGTGTGACGTGGGAGGACTGGCAGGCCCGGAATCCGGTCGCCGGGGGGATCGAGGTGCGGCCCGCCGACGACGGGGGCGCGCCGCACCAGCGGATGGTCTTCTACACGGACGACGGACAGCTGCACCGCGAGATCGTCCCGCTACGGGACCGCGAGGGGCAGCTTGTCGGCTACGCCGACGTTGACCACGACTCGGGTGAGGGCAAGCCCCTCGTCAGCGGACGTCTCGACGTCAACGGCAATGTGGAGCAGGGGCACCCTCTGACGGTGACTGGGCAGCCGGGCGGCGGCCTGGTGGTCGAGGACGGCACGGGCCAGGTTCTGTTCAGGCGCTTCGCCTGGGGTACCGCGCCGGGAACGAACCAGTCCACCCCGCAGACCGAACCGCCCAGGGGAACCATTGCCCGGCCCTTCCTGGCGGACAGCCACGGAGACATCCGGCAGGTGCGGCCCGGGGAGGCGGTGCTCGGTCGCGGGGCCCGGGAGCCCCGGATCCACGCGCCATGGGAGGGTCCTGGCCTGCAGTTGAGGGATGGTCAGGGCCGCCGGGTTCCCGGACAGTTCGTCCGGGACGGGGACCGTTTCGTCTTCCTCCGCCCCCTGTCCGCCGACAGCCCGTACGGGCCGAAGAGGGAATACCGGCTGGACGCCAGGTGGCGGGTGGAGAGTGAGTCGCTGATCCTGGGCGGGCCGTACGCCGACCCCAGGATCGCCGGGTTGCGGGTGGCCCTTCAGGAGCGGCCGGGCGGTGGTACGGAGAGGGTGCTGGTCGGGCCGGAGGAGCACCGGGAGGCGTTCCGGCTGGAGACCTGGGCGGGCGGCGGGTACGACGCGCTCGTCGAGACGGCGACCGGGATCCGTCACCTCTACGGTCGCAGGGGCAAGGCTCTGTACCGTGAGGTCCCGGTGGGGTCGTCCCGCCACTATGTCCGGATCCCCACGCAGAATCCGGACAACCTGCGTGTGGTGCGGGCCACGGATCCGGTGAACGCCCCGAGCCGTGCTGCCTTCGGCCCCGTACAGCGGCGGGGCGAGCATGAGGTCGTCGTGTCGCCCGTAGGCGCGGAGGCCGCGTTGGCCACGCCCGAGGGCGGGCTGCCGATGCCCCGGGTCGTCGTCGACACCCGCGACGGCCGGATCCTCGAAGAGGTCCTGCGGGCGGAGGGCGAAGGCCCCGCCGCGTACTGGAAGGTCGACCACCTCACCCGGCAGGCCGTTCCCCTCGATGCTGCCGGCCAGGAGGTCGTGGGCGAGGGCGGAGCTTCCCTCAGGCCCGTGCTGGAGAGGGGGGCCGACAGTCCCGGGCTGCGGTTCCTGGACGGGGACGGCAACGTGGTGCTGGACCGGACCGGGCCCAACCCGCTGGACGAATGGGCGCCGGCCGCCGGGAGCGACGACTCCGTCTCCGAGCACGGGAGCCTCGCCGACCTGCTGGGTTTCGAGCCGCAGGAGGTCGCGCTGGTCGAGGGCGGTGTCCAGGTGGGCCGCAGCTACTACGCGCACGAGAACGCCTCCCCGTCGTCGCTGCCCTTGCACGCGCGCGCCGCGGACTACGTCGAGCGCCTCGCGAGGACGGAGGACGGCCGGCCGGACAAAACCGGCCTCTCCCGGGTGCCCTGGCCGCAGGGGAAGGAGAGCCCGATCCCGTACTTCGTGGAACTCGGCGGCGACGACCAGCACTTCCGGATCCGCGACGAGGCCGGAGAGGAACACGAATTCGGCCTGGACGAGGTGGAAAAGGTCGCCGAGGCGATAGGCGCCGACCCCCAGTTGCGCCGCCGGACCGGGCAGGGTGCCCCGGTCGTGCTCCTGCTCCCGCACGGCGCCATGGGCGGGCTGGAACTGCCCCGCGCGCTCTCCGACCGCACCCGAGCCACCGTGTGGGCGGCCACCTCCGACGTTCGCCTCGTCCCCGGCAGGAACAACGGGCACCGCATCACCCTGATGACGCAGGAGCTGCCGGGGACCGACAGGAACCTTCCCGGCCAGTGGCTGCGCACCGAGCCGGGCGATGCCGGGCCGGGCGGAGTCCGGGCGGGGGAGCGCTCCGGCGAACCCGGCTACCTACAACTGCCGGACGGGAGCAGGGTCCAGGACACGGAGGTCCGCAGCCAGCCCGTCATCGACCGGCGGGACCACCGGCCGCGCGGACGCAGCACCCTGAAGGCCGACGACAGAGTGCAGCTCTACGCCCCGTTCCTCCCCGCTCTCAGCTCCTACGCCAACTACCGCTTCCTGCGGCGCCTCGGGACCAGATACCCCTTCCTGCGGCACCTCCCGCTGTTCCGGGTGTCGTTCGGCAGCAAGCCGCTGCCGCACCTGAACCACGGGGCGGACGCCTACCACGTCGACGGGCACGGCAAGGCGGGAGCCGTGAAGGTCGCGCTGCGCGACGGCGAGCCCGTCCTCGTCACGGGGGAGGAGTGGGGCCGCTACCTGATGCGCAGACCCAGCTTCCGCCGCCTGCCACCGACTTCTCCCGTCGTGATGTGGAACTGCTCGGCCGCGGCCCCTCCGCACCGCAGGCTGCGGGAGCGTTACCCCGAGCTGACGAGCGCCGCCGAAGGGCTTGCCATAGCCACCGGGCGCATCGTCTATGGAGCCGACGGCGTGGTGTACACAGGGTTCGATTACGGCGGCCAGGTGTACACCGAAGTCGGGGGTTCGGTCTGGGGACAGTGGAGGCAGGTACGCCCCGAGGCGAGGACCGAGGAGCTGGAGCGGTCGGCGTTCCGGAACTGGCCGCTCATCTGGGAGGCCCCGCCTCAGGCGGACGTGTCCCGCCGCCCGTCCGCACCGGCGCGGTGGGTCAGCGATGCCGTGAGCCGCTGGTCCGACAGGACCACAACAGGGGCGGCTGCCCTTTCCCGCCACGACGAATCCACCACGCGGCACACCCGGAGCGGCGAGGAAACGTCCGGCAGCCGCCCGGTCACAGACCTCACCGCGGAGCCTGCCACAGACCTCACGGCGGAGCGGGCCGATGACGGCGCCGCGGAGCCGACCGATGACGGCGCCGTTGCGGAGCAGGCCGAAGCCCCGCGGTCCCCGGACGAGCAGCGGGAGCGCGGTCCGGACAGCGTGCACTGGCACGCATTCCGCAACGGACACCCGGTCGCCCTGCACGCGGCCTCCGGCCGCACATGGACCAGCGACGCCCTGGGCCGCTGGGGCATCCGTACGGAAGAACAGCCCCTCTCGCCCGGCACAGCCGAGGAGGCGGGGCCCGGTGCCGACCGCCCGGCGATCCGCCCTGTGCTGTACGGGGGCGCCATCGACCGTGTGCTGTACGGGGACGCCATCGGTGCGGATGTCGTGGAGAGCGAGCGGTTGATCGCCGAGGCACGGGCTGAGGCGGGCAGTGCCCGGGCTGAGGCGGGCAGTGCCCGGGCTGAGGCGGGCAGTGCCCGGGCTGAGGCGGACAGCGGCGAGGCCCGGGCGGAAAGCCGGGATGTTCCGCTGAACACCCTGCATCAGGGGTCGATGGCGCTGCGGAGTGCCGCCTACGACAGGCTGTTGCGGGACGCGCAGCAGGCCCTGCGGTCGCATCTGGCGCAGCTGGAGGACCGGCCGGCGGAGCTCAGCGCCGGCTTCACCGTCACCGCGCTGCCCGGTGGCGGGCACGCGGTGGTGCACCACGGGCCGGGCAACGAGTCGGCCGACGGGCCGGGCAACGTGCTGGGCGGCGGGCCGGGTCTGCGGATCGAGTTCGATGCCCGGCAGCGGTGGACGTCGCGGGAGTACCTGCTGGGCGAGCCGCCGCGGACCATGGCCGGTCTGCGGGCGGTGGCGGACCGTACCTGGGGTCCCGGCGATGAGGAGAACGGTGCGGGGAGGATCACCTACCGGCTGACGGGTAACAGCGCGGGGGCCGTGGCACGGTTCGCCGTGCACACCGTCCCGCCGGAGTCGGCGGAGTACGTCCATGGGCCGTTCGTGGCCACTGACGGTGGGTAGGGCCATCGGTACCACTTCGGGCCGGAGGGTACCTACACCGCTCGTGACAGGCCGCTTCTGGGCGGGTGGGCGTATCTGCGGACCGACGTGGGTGCTTTCGACGGTGCGCCCCGGCTGGCCGATCCGCAGGGTGTGACGTGGGAGGACTGGCAGGCCCGGGCCCTGGACGACGGGATGATCGAGGTGCGGCCCGCCGACGACGGGGGCGCGCCGCACCAGCGGATGGTCTTCGCACCCGGACGGCGGACGGCTGGAGGAGGAGACCGTCCCTCTACGGGACCGCAGGGGGCGGCTTGTCGGCTACGCCACCGTTGACCTCTAGTCGCTTAGGTTTACCCGGTTGTTAATAACTGGCCCTTCCCCAACACCCGTCTCGACGTCAACGGCCACGTTGTGCCGGACCACAACAGTCCGGGGCAGGATCTAAGGGTGACCGGGCAGCCGGGCGGCGGCCTGAGGGTCGAGGACGGCAGGGGCCGGGTTCTGTTCAGGCGCTTCGCCTGGGGAACCGAGCCGATCCACATCACCGCGCCGGGACGGAAGCAGCTCGCCCCCGAGCCGCAGACCGAACCGCCCAGGGGAACCATTGCCGGGCCCTTCCCGGAGGACGGCGACGGAGCCGCCCAGAGGGCGGGAGTCTTTCAGAGGGTGCGGCTCGGGGCAGCGGGGGCCGGTGACCGGACCCGGGAGTTCCGGCTCGCCGCGCGGGAGGACTCTCCGGGCCTGCGGTTGACGAATGATGAGGGCCACTCGGTTCCCGGGGAGCTCGTCCGGGACGGGGACCGTTTCGCCATCCGCCGCCCCCTGTTCGCCAACGTGCCGGACGGGCCGAGGATGGAACACCGGCTGGACGCCGAGTGGCGGGTGGAGCGTGAGGCGCTGATCCTGGGCGGGCCGTATACCGACCCCAGGATCGCCGAGTTGCGCGTGGTCGGCCGGGAGCTGCGCGGGCCGGAGGAGTACCGGAGGGCGTTCCGGCTGGAGGGTCGGCAGGGCGGCGGGTACGCGCTCGTCGAGACGGCGACCGGGGTCCGCCACCTCTACGGCCCCCGGGGTGAGGCTCTGTACCGTGAGGAGCCGGTGGGGTCGTCGCCCGGCCACTATGCCCGGCGCTTCGTGGGGAACTATGCCGACTTCATGCTCGCCGAGTTGCGTGTGGTCGGCGGGGTGCTGCGCGGGCCGGAGGAGTACCGGAGGGCGTTCCGGCTGGAGAACCGGCAGGACGGCGGGTACGCGCTCGTCGAGACGGCGACCGGGATCCGCTACGTCTACGGTCGCCCCGTCGGCGCTCCCTGGGACAGGCTTCTGTACCGTGAGCTCCCGCTGGGGTCGTCGCGCCGCCACTACGTCCGGATCTCCCTATACAACCGGGACGACCCGCGTGTGGTGCGGGACACGGATCCGGGGGGAGCCCCGAGCAGTGCTGCCTTCGGCCTCCCACGGCGGCTGGACGAGCATGCGGTCGTCGTGTCGCCCGTGGACGCGGCCTCCACGTCCGGCGCCTCTATGTCCGGCGCCTCTACGTCCGGCGCCTCCACGTCCGCGGCCTCTATGTCCGCGGCTTCCACGTCCATGCGCGGGCTGCCGATGCTCCGGGTCGTCGTCGACACCCGCGACGGCCGGACAGTCGAAGAGGTCGTGCCTGCGCGTGGCGAAGGCCCTGCCGTGTACTGGAGGATCGACCACGACCTCCGGCAGGCCGTTCCCCTCGATGCCGCCGGCCGTGAGGTCGTGGGCGAGGGCGGAGTTTCCCTCAGGCCCGTGAGGGCGGTGGCCGCCAGTCCCGGGCTGCTGTTCCTGGACGGGGACGGCAACGTGGTGCTGGACCGGAGCAGGCACAACCCGCTGGACGAGTGGGCGCCGGCCACCCGGAGCGACGACCTGGTCTCCGAGGATGCGGATGCGGAGGCCTGGTCCGAGGGTGCGGACACTGACAGCAGTTCCGAGGGGGCCGACGCGGTGAGCGAGGTATCGGACCCGCTGGCCTCCCTCGATGACGACCCGTCCCCGCACGGGCCCGCCCAGGCACCGCGCGAGCACCCTGCGGAGGCCGAGTCGTCGCAGGTGCCCGGCCCGCAGAGCTCTCGTGAGGGAGCCGGGGAGGGTGCCGGGCCGTCGGGATCCGAGGCCGGGCCGTTCACCCGGCCCGGCGCCGGCCGCTCGGCGGGCCGCCCTGTGCTGTACGGAGGCGCCGTCGACCGTGTGCTGTACGGGGGCGCCGTCGGCCTGACGGATGTCGTGGCGGCCGAGCGGTTGATCGCCACGGCCCGGACTGAGGCGCGCAGGCAGGGTGTCCCGCTGAGCGAGCTGCATCAGGGGTCGAGGGCACTGCGGAATGCCGCCTACGACAGGCTGTTGCGGGACGCGCAGGAGACACTGCGGGCGTATCTGGAGCGCGGGCCGCGCCCGCGCGGCGCCCTCCTCACCGTCACCGAGCTGCCCGGTGGCGGGCACGCGGTGGTGCACCACAGGTCAGCCAGTGTGCGGGGCAACGGCCGGGGTCTGCGGATCGAGTTCAATTCCCAGCAGGAGTGGACCTCGCGGGAGTACCTGCTGGGCAACGCGCCGCCGACCATGGACGGTCTGTGGGCTGTGGCGGACCGTTCGTGGGATCCCGGCAATGAGGAGATGATCACTTACCGGCTGGCGGGTGACGACCCGGAGGCCGTGGCACGGTTCGCCGTCCACACCCTCCCGGACGTACGCATCGTCCCGCCGGAGTCGGCGGAGTCGGCGGAGTCCGTCCATGGTCCGTTCGTGGCCATCGACGGCGGGTACGGTCACCGGTACCACTTCGGGCCGGAGGGTACGTTCACCGCTCGTGACACGCTGCTTGAGGGCAGGTGGGCGTATCTGCGGACCGAGGAGGGCGCTCCCGACGGTGCGCCCCGGCTGCTCGATCCGCAGGGTGTGACGTGGGAGGATTGGAAGACCGAGACCGAGGATCCGGTCGATACCGACACGAGGGTCGACACCGACACGAGGATCGAGGTGCGGCCCGCCGACGACGGGGGCGCGCCGCACCAGCGGATGGCCTTCGACTCGACCACCGGAGACCTGCACCAGGAGACCGTCCCGCTACGGGACCACGAGGGGCAGCTTGTCGGCTACGCCACCATTGATGAGCACCCGTCGAGTGATGACGGAGTTTTCAACGGCACGCGTCTCGACGTCAACGGCCACGCTGTGCCGAATGACGGGAGGCCGGGACAGCGTCTGAGGGTGACCAGGCGGCCGGACGGCAGCCTGAAGGTCTGGGACGGCACGGGCCGGGTTCTGTTCAGGCGCTTCGCCTGGGGTACCGAGCCGATCCGCATCACCGCGCCGGGACGGAAGCTGGTCGCCCCCGAGCCGCAGACCGAACCGCCCAGGGGAACCATTGCCCGGCCCTTCCTGCAGGACAGCGCCGGAGGCCCTCTGCGGATGTGGCTCGGGGCGGCGGTGGCCGGTGGCGCGGCCCAGGAGTACCGGATCTACGCGCCGTGGTGGGGTCCTGGCCTGTCGTTGCTGGGGGAGGAGCACGCCCTGCGTACGGGTCCCGTGCAGCTCCTCCGGGACGGGGACCGTTTCGTCATCCGCCGCTCCCTGCTTGCCGACAGCCAGGACGGGCCGAGGCTGGAATACCGGCTGGACGCCGAGTGGCGGGTGGAGAGTGAGTCGCTGATCCTGGGCGGGCCGTACACCAACTCCAGGATCGCGGAGTTGCGGGTGGCCGGCCAGGAGCTGCTCGGGCCGGAGGAGCACCGGCAGGCGTTCCGGCTGGAGGGTCGGCAGGGCGGCGGGTACGCGCTCGTCGAGAGGGCGACCGGGGTCCGCCACCTCTACGGTCCCTTGGGCGAGGCGCTGTACCGCGAGTTCCCGTCGGAGTCGGCGCCCGGCGGCTATGTCCGGTTCTTCGTGGGGAACCATGCTGGCTCCCTGCTCGCTCAATTGGAGGTGAGCGGTGGGGAGCTGCTCGGGCTGGAGGAGTCCCGGCAGGCGTTCCGGCTGGAGAACCGGCAGGGCGGCGGGTACGCGCTCGTCGAGAGGGCGACCGGGATCCGCCACGTCTACGGTCGTCCCCCCGTCAACGATCCCAGGGGCGAGGCTCTGTACCGTGAGGTCCCGGTGGAGTCGTCGCCCCACTACTACGTCCGGTCCCTCGCGAGCGACCCGAGCGACCTGCGTGTGGTGCGGGCCACGGATCCGCTGCGCAGCCCGAGCAGGGCTGCCTTCGGCCCCGTAAAGCGGCTGAGCAGGCATATGGTCATCGTGTCGCCCGTGGACGCGGAGGGCGTGCAGGTCGTGCCCGCGGGCAGCCTGCCGATGCCCCGTATCGTCGTCGACACCCGTGACGGCCGGGTACACGAAGAGGTCCTGCGGGCGAGGGGCGAAGGCCCCGCCGTGTACTGGCAGGTCAGCTATCTCCTCGGGGTGGCCATTCCCCTCGATGCCGACGGCCAGAAGGTCCGGGGCGAGGATGGAGCTTCCCCCGAACTCGTACTGAGGACGGTGGCCGACACTCCCGTGCTGGTGTTCGTGGACGAGGCCGACAACGTGGTGCTGGACCGGACCAGGCGCAACCCGCTGGACGAGTGGGCACCGGCCGCCGGGCGCGACGACCTCGACTCCGCTGGTGAGTGGGAGGTGGTCGAGGAGGTCAGGCAGGACATCGTCTTCGACGGTGGGTCGAGCCGGTTGTCGTCGGAGGCCCAGCGGCTCATCGAGCAGTTCGTGGCGCGTACCGTGCAGGCCAGTACGGCGGCTCTTCGCGAGGGGCGGCTGGTGCCGGTGGTGACCATCACTGGTCACAGCAACGGCACCTGGTTCGATCAGTCGCGCTCCGGTCTTGAGCTGTTCAGGGCTGAGCAGCGTGCCGATGCCCTGCGCGATACCGCCCTGCGCAGTGCTCAGGAGCGTGCCGACCAGGTGGCCCTCGCCTTCGTCCCGGAGCTGCGGGAGCAGCTGGAGGAGGGCGCCCTGCTGGAGGACTATCTGCTGGTGGCCGGGCAGCTGCGGGAGTATCTGGAGGCTACGTCTGCGGCTGCGGTTGCCGCGGGGGGTACTGGTCGGGAGGCTTTCGGCGTCCCTGTCGCCATCATGTCCCGGGGCCGTGACTATCCCGTCGGCCCTCTTCCGGAGGGCGCGGTGCCCGGCCCGGAGGCGCGCCGCCGTGCGGTCATCACGATCCGCACTCTCCGGTGGGCCGCCGAGCCGGAGGCGGCTCAACGTCCGCCGGAGACCGGGTCGTTCGCCGAGTCGTCGTCGCGGAGTGAGCCACCGGTGGAGCCGCAGACCGTGGCGGTGGACCCGGCCGCGGTGGGGGACCCCGCGGATGCGGATGCCGGGTCCGGGCAGTCCGACGCCGGGCAGTCCGACGCCGGGCAGGGGACGTCGCAGCCGCACATTGCCGCGCTCAGGCCGCAGGGCCCGCCGGTCGGGACGTACACGGTGCCGCCTGCCGACGTCCCGGGTGTGCTGCAGCGGGTGGTGGGTGTCTTGGGGCAGTCCGACGCCGAGCAGGCCGGGGAGAGTGCGGCGGGCGGCCGTGCGGCGGGCGGGCCGGGCACGCGGCACATCGTCTTCGGTGGTGGGTCGAGCCGGTTGTCGCCGGAGGCCCGGCAGGTCATCGAGGAGCTCGCGGCGCGTACCGCGCGGGACAGTGTGGCGGCTCTTGCCGCGGGGCGGCCGTTGCCGGTGGTGACCGTCACCGGTCACAGCAACGGCACCTGGTTCGATCAGTCGCACTTCGGTCGTGCGCACTTCGGTCGTGCCCTGCGCAGTGGTCAGGAGCGTGCCCACGCGGTGGCTGCCGCCTTCGCCGAGAGCCTGCGGGCGCATCTGGAGGCTGCGGCTGCCGACGGGACTGCCGTTCCGGACGCTTCCGCGCTTCCCCGTCGTCGCCGTGTCCCGGGGCTGTGACTATCCCGTCGGCACTCTTCCGGAGGGCACGGTGCCCGGCCCGGACGCGCGCCGCCGTGCGGTCATCGAGATCAGCTGTCCTCCGCGGGCTGCCGAGCCGGACACGACTCAACGTCCGCCGGGGACCAGGTCGGTGGCGGAGCTGCTCGCCGAGGAGGCTGCGCAGGGGGCTCCCGAGCAGGGGATGCCGCGTCTGCCGGGCACCCGGATGTTCCTGCACCGCGACCAGACCGGCAGGTGGCAGCTGGTCGACGCCGAGGGGTGGCCCGCCGACTACCGGTTCACCAGGGAGAGCGACCCGTCGGGCGGCGTCACCATCCGGTCCATGGAGTTGGCCGCCCTGTGGCGCTACGACGCCGACCGCCGACTGCGCGAGGCCCAGTTCCCGCTGACCTCACTGACCGGTGAGGAACTCGACCCCGACCTGCGCGGACTGACGGTCCGTGAGGTGCGTACGCCGGGCACCGACGGCGCCCCGGGGAACCGGCACCTGGAGATCCTCGGCTCGTCCACCGCCCCCGGAACCCGCTTCACCATCGCCCCGCTGCGCGGGGAGCCCATCGCCCCGCTGGGCGGGGAGGTCACCGAACGACTGCCTGGCGGCTTCACCCTCACCGACCCCCGCACCGGCCGGAGCTGGAACGTCGACAGCGACGGCCGTGCCGCGCTCGACGCCGGCACCGCACCGAGCGACACGCACGGCTTCACCGTCACCCCCCGTCACCCCCGGTGAGCCCGACAGGTACGCCGCCGTCCACGTCTCCGAGGATGCGGATGCGGATGCCGGGTCCGAGGATGCGGATGCCGGGTCCGAGCAGTCCGACGCTGAGTAGGCTGCCGAGCCGGAGACGACTCAACCTCTGCCAGGGCGCAGGATGTTGAGGGAGTTGTTCGCCGAGTCGCCGCCCGTGCCGTCCTCCTCCGACGCCGACCGCCAGCCGCGCGAGGCCCAGTTCCCCGAGAGGGGTCTGGACGAGTTCAAGCACTGGGTGGACGTGCTGGAGCGCGACTTCCCCCTCCCGGGGGAGCTCCACGAGGTGGAGCGGGTGATCGGCGATGCCCGCGCCTCCCTGTGTGCGGGCCGTTCGGGGCCGGGGTCCGGGGGATCAGGCGCAGCGGAAGCGCGTTCGGTGTGACGGAGACTTTCGCCACCTCGGTCACCGTGTGGCCCGCCACGGGTTCCAGCCGCCAGCGGGGCGCGATCGCCACGAGGCCGAGCATGACGGCGGTCCAGGCGTAGCGGTCGCCGATGCACTGGCGGTTGCCGGCGCCGAAGACGAAGGAGGCGTTGCGGGGGACCTCCTCGGCCCGGCCGGGCAGCCAGCGTTCGGGGTCCAGGACCGTCGGGTCCCGGTAGAGCGAGGGGTCCCGGTGCAGGGCGATCGGGCTGATCAGGACCTGGGTCCTCGCCGGGATCGGCATCCCGCCCAGGGCCACGTTCTTCACCGTACGGCGGATGAGCAGCCAGAAGGCGTAGAGGCGGAACACCTCCCGTGCCACGCGGCCCGTGTAGTCGAGGGCCGTCAGGTCCTCGAAGTTTGCCGGCCGGTCGCCGACGACCTCCTTCACCTCGGCGGCGACACGGTCGGCCACCTCGGGCCGCCGGCTCAGTTCGTACAGCGCCCAGGCCAGCGCGTTGGCCGTGGTGTCCCGGCCGGAGAGGGCGATCGTGATCACCTGGTCCCTGATCAGGTCGTCGCTCAGGGACTCGCCGGTGTCCGGGTCCCGCGCGTTGATCAGCATCGACATCAGGTCCTCGCCGGGAGCCCCGAGGGCCCGGTAGTCGCCGATCGCGCGCTCGCAGCTGTCCCGGATGTGCCGCATTGCGCGGGTGAAGCGCCGGTTTTCCGCCGTCGGCAGCTTCTCCCTCACCCCCAGCGGGGCCAGGGTGCGCTTGATGATCCCGTCCTGCACGGTCGGGAAGGACTCCTCCAGCGCGCGGCTCGCGGTCCGCCCGAGGTGCGAGGAGAAGAAGGTCCGCGCGACGAGTGTGAGGGCGGTGGCCTGCATCTCCTCGTCCATGGACACCACCTCCCCCGCTCGCCAGGACTCGGCGCGCTCGGTCAGGCAGGCGCTCATGATCTCGGCGTACTGGGCGATCTGCCGGCGGTGGAAGGCCGGCTGCATCAGCCGCCGCTGCCGCAGATGGAACGTGCCGCTGTCCACGCTCGCCAGTCCGTCCCCGACGAACTCGCGGACCTTTTCCCAGAAGACACCCTTGTCGTAGTCGCTCGCGTCGTCCACGAACACCCGCCGGATGAGGTCGGGATCGTTGACGACGTACGCCGGTTTCGGCCCGAAGCCGATCCGGACCATCGGGCCGTACGGCCGCAGGCTCTGGAAGAAGTCGAGGGGCCTGCGCCGGAGTTCCACGAGGTGCCCGAGCACGGGGAGGCGTCCGGGCGCGGCCGGCACGGTCTGCTGCTCCTGAACGGGGTTCATCACGCTCCCTCGGATCGCAGGGCGGCCGGGACGTGCGCGGCGGCTGGTCCACCCTCGCCGGTGGGGAGCGGCGGGTGCACGCCTTCCCGCCCGAGGTGCGGCCTTTCGGACGCGCGTGAGGGGCCGTGAGTGAATCCTTCGGACGGTTTCCGGGCCGGCACCGCCGGGCGCCGCGGACCGGCTGGAGGAAATAGGGGGACGACAGAGCGAGGGGAGCCGAGCCGGGGACGCGCATGCCGGCTGAAGTATGCGCCGGTCACGGCCTCGATACTTTTCGGAACTCCTCGGACCGGTCCGCTCGCGCGGAAGACCCGGGCCGTTGCGATACGTTCCGTAGCCGCGAGTAGCTGCGAGGAGAAGCCCATGACCGGACCGGTCAGTCCTTTTCTCCAGGGCGCCTTCGCCCCCCTCTACACCGAACGCACCGCCCACCGCCTCACGGTCAAAGGCACCCTGCCGCCCGAGTTGGATGGTCTGTTCACCCAGATCGGCGGCAACCCCGTGGGCCCGCCGCGCCGGCGGGGCAGGGAGGACTACTCGTGGTTCAGCCAGGACGGCATGGTCTGCGGGGTACGGCTGCGGGGCGGGCGCGCCGAGTGGTTCCGCAACCGCTGGATCCGCTCCCGGCGGGTGTGCCGGGCCCTGGGAGAGCCGCGGCCGCCGGGCCCGCGCCGCTTCTTCACCGACGTCGTCAACACCAACGTGGTCTGTCACGGAGGGATGTTGCTCGCCCTCGTCGAGTCGGGGTGCCTGCCGGCCCGGCTCAGCGGCAGCCTGGAGACCGTCGAGTACACCGATCTGGGCGGCGCGCTGCCCAGGGGGTTCACCGCGCACCCCCGGACCGACCCGGTGAGCGGAGAACTCGTCGCCGTCGCCTGTTCGCCGCTGCGGACCACGGCCGACTACCTGGCGATCGACCGCGACGGCAACCTCAGAAAGGCCGAGCGCGTCCCGCTCGGCGGCCGGCCGATGATGCACGACATCGCCCTGACCCAGCGCCATGTGGTGCTGTTCGACCTGCCGGTCCGCTTCGACCTGGGCCAGGCGGCGCGGGGCAGGTTCCCCTTCCGCTGGAACCCCCGGCACCAGGCGAGGATCGGGCTGCTGCACCGGGAGGGCCCAGGGCGCGGCATCCGGTGGTTCCCCATCGAGCCGTGCTTTGTCTTCCACATGGTCAACGCCGTCGAGGAGGACGGCCGCGTCCGCGTCTACGCGCTGCGGTACGCGACGATGTTCGACGGCACGAGCCAGGACCCCTTCGCCTACGGGGCGGGCAGGCTGTGGGAGTGGACCGTGGACATGGACAGCGGGCGGGTGAGGGAGCGTCAGCTCGACGACCGGCAGCAGGAGCTGCCGCGCGTCGACCCCCGGCGCACCGGCAGGCCCTTTCGCCACTACTACGGCCTCAGCGGTGCCGACCGGGGGCGTGCCCCGTACGAGCCCGGCTCGCTGCTCAAGTACGACCTCGTCGAGGAGCGCACCGAGGAGCGGCGCGTGCCTGGCGGATCGGTGCCCACCGAGCCGGTGTTCGTGCCCCGGCCCGGCTCCGGGGGCGCCGAGGACGACGGCTGGATCCTGCACTTCCTCATCGACCCGCTCCAGCAGGAGAGCGACCTGGTGGTCCTGGACGCCCGGGACATCGCGGGACCGCCCGTGGCGACCGTCCGGCTGCCGGTGCGCGTCCCCTTCGGTTTCCACTCCCACTGGATTCCCGGACTGGACCTCGAAGCCGTGGGCGCCGGGCTCAGCCGGCGCCGGTGATCCGCTCGGCGGCCAGCCGCCCGCTGATCAGCACCATCGGGACGCCCACGCCGGGCCGGGTGCCGGAGCCGGTGAAGACCACGTTCTCGCCGTGCAAGTTGCCCGGCCGGAACGGCCCGGTCTGGGAGAACACGTGCGACGCGGCGAAGGGCGTGCCCTCGGCCATGCCCTTGCGCCGCCAGTCGGCCGGGGTGATGACGTGCTCCACCTCCATGGCCGAGCCGAACCCCGTGTAGCCGTGGCTCTCCAGGGTGGCGGCCACCTCGTCACGGTACAGCGGCCCCAGCCGGTCCCAGTCGAGACCGGAGCGCAGGTTCGGCGTGGGGAAGAGCGTGGAGTACGTGTGCCGCCCCGGCGGCGCCAGCTGCGGGTCGGTGTGGCTGGGCGAGGTGACGAGGAACGACGGGTCGCTCATCAGCCGCCCCCGGTGGAGCAGTTCGGTGAAGACCTCGCGCCAGGCCCGGCCGAAGTGGAGGTGGTGGTGGGCCGGTTCCTGGTGGGTGGCCCGGCCTCCGGACAGCAGCAGGAAGCAGGACGGCGAGTAGCGCAGCCGGCGCACCGAGCGGGGCTCACGGCCCAGCAGGTCGCGGTGGGCCACGGGAAGGTCGGGGTTGAGGACGACCACATCGGCCGGGATACGGTCGCCGTCGGTGGTGATGACGGCGCTCGCGCGCCGGCCCCGCGTCTCGACCCGGGCCGCCCCGGTCCCGTACCGGAAGACCACGCCGTGCTGGGCCGCCGCCCCGGCCAGCGCCTTCGGGACGGCGTGCATCCCGCCGACCGGGAAGTACACCCCGGCGACGGTGTCCATGTAGGCGATGACGGCGTACAGCGCCAGCGCCTGCTGCGGCGACATCCCGGCGTACATCGCCTGGAAGGAGAAGATCCGCTGGGTGCGGTCGTCGCGCAGATACGAGGCGACCTTGGGGGCCAGACGGCGGAAGCCGCCCAGGGCGGTGAGGCGGGCGAGGTGGGGGGTGAGCAGGTTCCAGGGGCTGTCGAGGTTGCGGTCGATGAAGTCGTTTATCTCGCACCGGTACATCTCGCGCAGGAAACGGTGGAACCTGCGGTATCCGGCCGCCTCCCGGGCCCCGCAGAGCCGGGCGATCTCCTCGGCCATGTCCTCGGGGTCCGCCCGTACGTCCAGGCGCGAGCCGTCCGCGAAGGACGCCCGGTACAGGGGGTCCAGCCGGACGAGCCGCAGCCAGTCCTCCATCCGCTCGCCGACGCAGTCGAAGGCGTCGGCGATCAGGTCCGGCATGGTCAGCACGGTCGGCCCGGTGTCGAAGGTATAGCCTCCCTCCCGCAGGACACCGGCCCGCCCGCCCGGCTCGTCCTCCCGCTCGACCACGGTGACCTCCCGGCCCGCCGCGGCCAGCCGCAGCGCCGCCGACAGCCCGCCGAGCCCGGCCCCGACAATCACCACCCGGCGGGTGGGCCCCTGAACCGTACGCAGTGCCATGGCGCTCTCTCCGCTCTGTCAGGACCGTGGGGCGTGGGCAAGGGAGGTGTGGGCCCGCCGTCCGGGCAGCCGCCCGCGCACCACGGGGGAGCGGACCAGGACGAAGCTGTTGACCACCAGCAGATTGGTGACCAGGAAGAACACGGCCTCCTCGACGGGCAGAGCGGCCACGGTCCACCCCAGCGTCCGGGTGTCGCTGAGGTGCCAGGCGCCCGCGTGGAGGGCCAGCGCGTCCGCCGCCCACAGCAGCGGGGTCGGGGCGAGGGCGGCGAGCCGCCACCGGCGCGCGGCCCGCAGCACATCGGCCCCGGCGGCGGCCTGCAGGGCCAGGGGCGGGCCGAACCAGAAAAGGAGGGCAGCGAGGTACAGCGCCGGGCCCCAGGCCGTCAGCAGCCATCCCGTGACCGCCGCCGCGAGCCATCCCGCGCAGCAGACCCACCGCCGCCACGCCCCGGCCGGCTCGCGGTCCGGGGCGCCGACGGTGACGAAGAGCGTCCAGCAGCCGGTCAGCGCCGTCTGGCCGACCATGAACACATACTCCTCGACCGGCACTTGAGCCACGGTCGCGGTCACGCTGCCCGGCGGGTAGCCCCAGACGTCGTGGACGATCAGCCACCGGTCCCAGGGCGCCGTCCAGACCACGGCGATCACGGCGAGCACCCCGGTAAGCGCCAGCCCGCGCCGGACCTCGGCCCGCTGCTCGGCCGTGAGTCTGCGGAAGCGAACCGCGAGCGGCGCGGCGGCGCACACCGCCAGCGGCAGCAGCACCAGGGCGAGGAAGACCCGGTACGTCATGCGGCGCTCGCACCCCACAGCCGCCGCGCCCGCACGTACGCGGGCAGGGCCACCCTGAGCCGCCGGGGCAGGCCCACCCTCGCCCGGCGGGCGAAGACCTGGTGGTCCGCGCGCTCGATCTCGTCCAGGATGCCGCGGTACAGCGCAAGCGCGGTGCGGATGCACTCGCGGCTGGAGGGGGCGAGCAGGTCTATGCCCTCGGCGGCGAACGTGTAGATCCGGCGCGTGCGGTGGATCTCGTACCGCAGCAGCTCCCTGATCCGGGGCGTCACCCGACGGGCCTCCAGTTCCTCGCGGGTGACTCCGAAGGCGTCCAGATCGGACAGCGGGACGTAGAGACGGCCGCGGTCGAGGTCCTCGCCGATGTCGCGGAGGAAGTTGGTGAGCTGGAACGCCTCGCCGAGTGCGTGCGCCCGCTCGTACGCGCCCTCGGCGAGGGGTTCGAGGATCGGGGTCATCTCCAGGCCGATCACCGCGGCGGAGCCGTACATGTACTTTTGCAGGTCGGCGTAGGTCGGGTACTCCGTGACGGTGAGGTCCATGAGCATGGACGCCAGGAACGCCGCGATGTGGTCGGCGCGGATATCCCAGACCTTCATGGTGTGCAGCAGGGCACGGCAGACCGGGTCGGTGCTGTCGCCCCGGCGCAGGTCCGCCAGGACGGCGTCGCTCCAGCGGGTCAGGGTGTCGGCGCGGGTTTGCGGGTCGCCGTTGTCGGCGATCTCGTCGGCGTAGCGGGCGAAGCCGTACAGGCTGCTCACATACGGGCGTTTGGCGGGCGGCAGGAGCCACGTCGCCAGGTAGTAGGTGCGGCCGAAGGAGGCGTGCAGCTTTCTGCACTCCTCGTACGCGGCCCGCAGGCCCGGGTCGTGTATTCCCGCGGCATGGAGCCAGCGGGCGTGGACGTTCTTCACGCGGGAGCCGCCTCTCGGTACTCGCGCAGCCGGTAGTGGGACAGGTCGGGACGGCGGGTGGCGAGGCGGTAGCGGTAGGCGCGGCGCGGCCAGAGGTTGGTGACCCGGCCGGCGGGCGTCTTGTACCAGCTGCTGCACTCGTGCTGCCAGACGGTGGTCGCCAGGTCCGCGTCCAGCACACGCTGGTAATCGGCGAGGGCCCGCGAGGTGACCTCCATGCTGCGTGGCCGGTCGCCGATCACCTCCAGACAGGCAAGGAGGTAGCGGACCTGGGACTCCAGCATGTAGATCACCGAGTTGTGGGCGCTGCTGGTGTTCGGCCCGTACAACAGGAACAGGTTCGGGAAGCCCGGCACGGTGATGCCGAGGTACGCCGACGCGCCGTCCCGCCACACGTCGTGCAGCCGTCCGCCGGGGCCCGCCACCTCGAGGGGGGCGAGGAATCCGGTCGAGTGGAATCCGGTCGCGTAGATGAGGGTGTCGGCCCGGTGGGTGCGGCCGTCGGCGGTCAGAGGGCCGTCCTTGGTGAGCCGTTCGACCGGGTCGGTCACCAGGCTGACATGGGGGCGGGTGAGGGCCGGATAGTAGTCGTTGGACAGGATCATCCGGTTGCACCCGAACGGGAAGTCCGGCCGCAGCCGCGCCCGCAGTTGCGGGTCGGGGATCTGGCGGCGCAGGTGCAGCCGGGCCTGGGCGGCCAGGCCCCGGCTGATGATCCCGCGTCGTACGGGGGAGTACGCGAGGGTCTCGGCCATCGCGAACCAGGCCGCCCGCTGTGCCGCCCCCACACCCGGAATCCGGTCGAACGCCCAGCGGGCCGGCGGCCCGTACCCGCGGTCCATCTTCGGAATGATCCACTTCGGGGAGCGCTGAAAGACCGTCAGCCGCTCCACCTCGGGAACGATACGGGGGATGAACTGCACGGCACTGCACCCGTTGCCGATCACCGCGACGGACCGTCCGGCGAGGTCGTGGCCGTGGTCCCAGCGCGCCGAGTGGAAGGCGGTGCCGGCGAACTCCTCGGCGCCCGGGAGATCCGGTACGCGCGGACGGCCCAGCTGTCCGGTGGCCGTGACCAGCACGCGGGCCGCGTACCGCGCCCCCGACGCCGTACGCAGCCGCCACACGCCCGCCGTCTCGTCGAAGCAGGCATGGGTGACCTCGGTGCCGAAGCGGATGCGGGACAGGACGCCGTACCGCCGGGCGCAGCGCCTGATATAGCCGAGGATGTCGGGCTGCCCGGCGTAGGTGCGCCTCCAGGGCTCGTCGCGGGCGAAGGAGTAGGAGTACAGGCAGGACGGGATGTCGCAGCCCGCGCCCGGGTAGCTGTTGTCCCGCCAGACGCCGCCGGCCTCCGCGGCCTTCTCCAGCACGGTGAAGGAGCGCACGCCCGCCTGCTCCAGGCGGATCGCCGCGCACAGCCCGGCGAGTCCGGCGCCGACCACCGCGACCTGGACCGTCGTCTCCGTCATGTCCGTCATGCGGCGCTTCCTCTCTTCAGGCCGGTCACCGGCGGCGTACGGCCCGCAAAGCGCGCAGGGCGCCGGTGTAGCCGCGGGCCAGGGTCGCGTAGCCGAGGCCGAGGGGCGGTTCGAGGGGGACCAGCCGCTGGGTGGCGACGGTCTGTGCCTCGGTGAACCTCAGCAGTCCCTCGATGCCGTGCCGGCGGCCCACGCCGGAGTCCTTCATGCCGCCCATCGGGGAGTCGACGCTGCCGTAGCTCACCCCGAAGATCTCGTTGACGTTCACCGTCCCGGCGCGCAGCCTCGCGGCGACCCTGCGGCCGCGGGCCGTACTGCCGCTCCAGACGCAGGCGTTGAGGCCGTAGCGGCTGGCGTTGGCCAGCTCGATCTGCTCGGCCACCGAACGGCAGCGGTAGAGCGCGATCACGGGGCCGAAGGTCTCCTCGTCGAAGAGCGTCATCTGCGGCGTCACTCCGGTCAGCACGGTCGGTTCGAAGCAGTACGGGCCGATGTCCGGGCGGTGCTTTCCGCCGACGAGGACCCGGGCGCCCTTGGCGACGGCGTCCCGCAGATGCCCGGTGACCGTGTCGAGCTGCCGCTGGGATACCAGCGAGCCCATGTCGGCCCCGTACTCCAGCCCGACCCCGATCTTCAGCGCGCGAACGCGGTTCAGGAACTCCCGGGTGAAGGCGTCGTACACCCGGTCGTGGACATAGATCCGCTCGCTGGACCCGCACAGCTGGCCCGCCGAGGTGAAGCAGTCGCGGGCCGCGCCAAAGGCCGCCTTGACGGGATCGGCGTCGTCCAGCACCAACAGCGGGTTCTTGCCGCCGAGTTCCAGAGAGCAGCCGACCAGCCGCCGCCCGGCCCGCTCAGCCACGAGGCGTCCCACCTCGGACGATCCGGTGAAACAGACGTGACCCGCGCCGTCCACGACCGCTCCGCCGATGGTGGGCCCGTCGCCGAGCACGACCTGGCAGACGTCGTCGGGCAGCCCGCACGCGCGCAGCAGCCGCAGGCCCCACAGCACGCCGAGGGCCCCCTGGTTGTCCGGCTTGTGCACCACGGCGTTGCCCGCCGCCAGCGCCGGCAGCACATCGGACAGACCCAGCTCGAACGGGTAGTTCCACGGCGAGATCGCCCCGACGACACCGACGGGGGCCCGCAGTTCCCGGACATGGGTCAGCCACGGCAGCAGTCCGTGGCGTCGGGCCGGGGCGAGCAGCCGGGGGGCCCGCAGTCCGTAGTAGCGCGCGTTCATCGAGGTGCCCGCGACCTCCTGGAAGGCGTGCCAGCGCGACTTGCCGGTCTCCACCTGGAGGAGGTCGATGATCTCGTCCTGCCGGGCGAGCAGCCGGTCGTGGAAACGCAGCAGGATCCTGGCCCGCTGCCGCGCCGGGACGGCCGCCCAGCTCTCCTGGGCGCGGGCGGCCGTGGCGTATGCCCCGGCCACGTCCCCCACGGTGGACTGGGGGAGCGCGGCGAGCGGTTCGCCGGTCAGCGACGAGAGGGTCTTGACGGGGGGCCCGCCCGCCTTCGCGTACGCGAGCAGCGGTTCGAGGGGAACGGTCGTGGTGGTGCGCATCGCAGCCCCTTTGCCTCGGATATCCCGGATATCTCGGACCGGAACGGCTGAGCACGGCTGAGCACGGCTCAGTACGACTTCTCCAGGCCGAGGGTGTGCTCGGCGACGAAGTTGAGCAGCATCTCCCGGCTCACCGGAGCCAGATGGGCGACCCGGACCATCGGGTAGAGGAACCCGGTCAGGTGCTCCTCGGTCATGCCGTAGCCGCCGTGGATCTGGACCGCCTGGTCGACGGCCCTGATCGCGGCCTCCCCGGCCGCGAACTTGGCCATGTTCGCGACCTCACCGGTGAGGTCCTGGCCGTTGTCGTAGAGCCAGGCGGCCTTCTGCACAAAGGTCCTGGCCAACTCCAGGTTGATCTTCGCGACGGCCAGCGGGTGGGACAGGCCCTGGTGTGCGCCGATGGTGGTGTCCCACACCCGGCGCTCCTTCGCGTACGACACCGCCTTGTCCACGGCGAACCGGCCGAGCCCGGCGGTCCAGGCCGCGAAGGTGATCCGCTCGGGGTTGAGTGCCCCGGCGAACAGCGCCCGCAGTGCCGAGACGTCCTCGCCGACCAGCGCGCCGGCCGGCAGCCGCACCTCGTCCATGGTCACGGTGAACTGCCCGGTCGCCGACGTGAGGGTCATCGGCGTGCGTGCGTACGTCAGGCCGGGCGCGTCGCGTTCGACGATGAACAGGGCGGGCCGCACTCTGCCGGTCGCGGCGTCCTCGGTGCGGGCGAGCACCATCATGGCGTCGGCCAGATCGATCGCGGAGACCAGCGCCTTGCGGCCCGACAGCACCCAGCCGCCGGGCACCTGGCGGGCGATGGCCGTGACGCGGTGCAGGTTCGAGCCGCCCGCCGGGTCGCTGACGCCGAACGTCATACGGGCCGAGCCGTCCGCGAAGCCCGGCAGCCACGCCTTCTTCTGCTCCTCGGTGCCGGCCCGCGCGAGGAAGGTGGCGCACATCGCCGCGGACACCGGCAGGAACAGCAGCGGCACTCCGGCGGTGGCGAACTCCTCGGCCACGATGTGGAGTTCGTAGATCCCGGCGCCACCGCCGCCGTACTCCTGCGGGATGCTGACGCCCAGAAAACCCCGGCGTGCGGCCTCCTGCCAGACCTCGGTGGTGTCCTGCCCGGCTTTGGCCTTCTCCACGTAGTACTCCAGTCCGTAGCGGCCGGCCACTTCGGCCACCTCCCGGCGCAGCGACCGCTGCCGCGGGGTCTCGTGGAAGTGGTTCATCGCACCTCATGCCCTTGTCGCCGTCGTCGGCTGATCACCGTAGGGGCGCGGCGGCGGTGGGGAAGTGTCCGGCGGCCACACTGTGTCCGATCGGCCCGCCGGTGGCGCACAGAGTGAATCCTTCGGCCGGTTTAGGTGTCGTCGTCCGGCCGTGTGATCAGACCATGAGGGTGGCCACCCCCTGGGTGAAAAATGGTATGTACCCCTCTGTCGGGTGGGCTGCACCGCAGACAGGCAGCACGACAGTGGGAGGGTCTGTGTCGAACACCCGCCAGGGCCTTGCTTCCGCCGGACGGGCCGGACGGGCCCGCACCCTCCTGCGCAGCCTGAAGGTCGTCCACCGCTCGGGACTGCTGCGCGTCGCCCGCCCCGACCTGCTGTTGCGATCGGGGCGGGCCCTCAGGACCCTGGGCCCGGTGGCCGGCCCGGTGTACGCGGGGGCCCGCACACATCCGGCCAGGCTGTGCCTGGTCGACGAACTCGGAGAGCTGTCGTTCGGTCAACTGGACACCAGGACCAACGCGCTGGCGCGCTCCCTCGCCGAGCACGGCCTCGGCCCCGGCTCCCTGATCGCGCTGATGGCCCGCGACCACCGGGGCGCGGTCGAGACCATGGTCGCCACGGGCAAGCTGGGCGCCCGACTGCTGCCGATGAACACCGGGTTCGCCGGGCCCCAACTGGCCGAGGTCGCCCGGCGCGAGGGCGTGGACGCGCTCGTCCACGACGAGGAGTTCACCGAGGCCGTCGCCGCCCTCCCCGGGACCGTACGGCGCTTCCTCGCCTGGACGGACCGCGCCGGAGGACTTCAGCGGCCCGCCGGGCGGGCTCTGGAGGAGCTGATCCTCGACGGCGACGGCAGGCCGCTGTCCGCCCCCGCACACCCCGGCACACTGGTCCTGCTCACCAGCGGCACCAGGGGAACACCGAAGGCCGCGCCCAGGACGATCGGCAATCCCCTGAGCGTCGCCCAACTGCTGGACCGCATACCGCTGCGGGCCGGTGAGTGCACGGTGATCGGCGCACCGCTCTTCCACGGCACCGGACTGTCCCAGTTCCTCATGTCCCTGGCCCTGGGCTCCGCCTGCGTGGTGCGCCGCCGCTTCGACGCCGAGGCCGCGCTGGGCGCCGTCGAGCGGCACCGGGCCACGGCGTTGGTGCTCGTCCCGACGATGCTGCGCAGAATCCTCGACCTGGACCGCGACCTGATCGACTCCTACGACGTCGGCTCGCTGCGGATCATCCTGGTCGCCGGCGCGGCTCTCGCCCCCCAACTGGGCAACCGGGCCACCGAGTTGTTCGGCGACGTGCTGCACCACATGTACGGCGCCACCGAGGTCTCGGTCGCCAGCGTGGCCCTGCCGGAGGACTGGAAGGCGGCACCGGGGACCGTGGGCCGGGCCCCGGTCGGCGCCCGGATCGCCGTCCTCGGCCGCGACGGCCGGCCGATCGACGAACCCGGCGTCACCGGGCGGGTCTTCGTCGCCAGCGACATGGCCTTCGGGGGATACACCCACGGCAGGCGGCGGGAGAGGATCAGCTCGATGCTGACCTGCGGCGACCTGGGTCATCTCGACGCGGAGGGGCGGCTGTTCATCGACGGCCGGGAGGACGACATGATCGTCTCGGGCGGCGAGAACGTCTCCCCCCTGGAGGTCGAGCACCTGCTCGCGGAGCACAGCGGCGTCCGTGAGGCCGCGGTGGTCGCGGTGGTCGACGAGGAGTTCGGGCAGCGCCTGAGGGCGTACGTCGTCCCCGTCGACGGGGTGCCGCTGGAGGCGGACGCAGTGCGGTCCTTCGTGAAGGAGCGCCTGGCCGCCCACAAGGTACCCAGAGACGTGGTGTTCGTCGGCGAACTCCCCCGCAACAGCACAGGAAAACTGGTCAGAAACAGACTTCCCTGACCTCACACCGACTCCTTGTCCACCGTGCCCCGGCAGTCGTGGCGGGGCCCCGGCAGTCGTGGCGGGTCGAACTCTCGAAACGGGCGGATGCTCGCCTTCCCGGTCGAACCGACGTCGGGTTTCCGCCGTGCCCCGTGCCCACAGCCGGGGCTCGCATGTGGCGGCCCCCGCGGCAGTGAGGACCATGAGCAGTGATGACCATGACATGAGGGGTGCCACACATCGAGGTGCGCCCGGCCCCAGCGGGCAGGAACCGGCAGTTGCGCCGGCGGCCCCTGCCCGAAGAAACGTGTGTGAGGAGTAGGCATGGCACAATCTCCGCTGCGGACCGAGTGGCCGTTCGGCCCGGTCACCACCACGAGGGCGACCGCCCTGGAAG
The DNA here is from genome assembly GCA_963711935.1 of uncultured Actinomycetota bacterium. Taxonomy (GTDB): domain Bacteria; phylum Actinomycetota; class Actinomycetes; order Streptomycetales; family Streptomycetaceae; genus Streptomyces. The sequence continues at coordinate 243,273 of CAVQGD010000027.1, read as the reverse complement.
ACGTCCGGAGCACTGCCGCCCCCGCCGCGCGGCGCGCGGCGTTACTCCACGGGACACCACGCGACGGCATCACCCCGCGCACCGGGACGACCGTCGCGGTGGGCATAGCCGACCGCGAGGTGCTGGTGCGCGGCGGCATCCGGGCAGCGCTGGAGCGGTCCCAGGGCATCAGCGTCGTCGCGGAGACGGGCGACGAGGGCGCCGCGATCGAGATGACGCTGCGTCACCGGCTCGGTGTGCTGCTGATCGACAGCAATATGGCGGGCACACAGGGGGCCCTGGTCACCCGTACCGTGCGCCAGCTGTCACCCTCGACGGGCGTGGTGGTGCTCGCTTCACTGCCGGGCGGCAGCCACCTCGACCGTATCCTGCGGGCCGGTGTGGCCGGCTGCCTGCTCAAGAGCGGCAACCCCCAGGATCTTGTCGCGGCGGTACGGGTGGTGGCCTCCGGTGGCGCGGTGCTGTGCCCGGAGGTCACCAAGCACGTCCTCGACAGCGTCGCCCGGATCGACAGCGAACGACTCGAGCGGGCACGCGAACTCGTCGGCGGCCTCACCCCGCGGGAGCGGGAGGTCCTGGCGCTCGTCGCCCAGGGCATGGCGAACAGCGAGATCGGACGCGCGCTGCACCTGAGCGAGGGCGGCGTGAAGGCCCACATCAGCCGTCTGCTGACCAAGCTCCACTGCGGGAACCGGGTCCGCGCCGCCCTGATCGCCAAGGACGCGGGGCTCACCGAGGGCCTCAGGGACGACCTGGCCTGACCGCGACCGGCCCGGGTCCCTGCGGGTGGGACGGCCCCCGGCCCGAGTCCGGCCGCCCGGGCGGACCGGCCCGGCCCGAGTCCACTGTGGGGGCGGCAGGCGGCGCACTTTGTCGCACTCCTCCTCAGAACGCCTCGGGACCGGCCGGTCAGCCGTCTGCCCGGTCAGCCGTCTGCCCGGTCAACCGTCCGCCGGTTTTCGACCCCATGCACTCACCATGATCAGCGGCGCGGCGACCAAGCCGGCATCCTGCAGGTCGGTCAGCGCGGTGTCGAGTCGCTGCCTGGTGAGCAAGCCGGCCGACATCATCGGCTCCCCCAAGAGACTTAAGGAAACCCGCAGGAACGAGGCATGATCGCTGTCAGCGGTGAGCACCGGCGCCGCGACATGCATACCGGCCTCCCGCAGACCGTGGTCCGCCAGAGCGTGCGGCAACCGTATGGCCCACCCGGGGTCCACGCCGACCGTTTTGGCCATGAGGTCGACCCCTGCTTGCAGGGCACTGCGCAACGCCTCGCCCATCGTCCCGTCGAGCGGTGACGCCCACAGGTCGCTCACCACGAGCGTGCCGCCGGGCGCCAGCCAGGACAGCAGACGACGCAGCGCTGTTCTGGGATTGACCAGCACACCGAGCAGCGAGCGGGTGTGAACCAGGTCGAAGGACCCCGACTCCAGCAGGGTGCTGGTGTTCTCCGCGGTCAGATCGGCCTCAACGACCGTGACGTTGCGCGCACGCTCGCGTGTCCCCAGCAGGAGCGAGACCTCTCGGTCCAGCGCAACGACCTCACCGGCACCGGTCCGGCCGGCGATCCAATTGGCCATCGTCCCCGCGCCCGCACCGACGTCCAGGCAGCGCATACCCTCAGTGAGCCCCACCGATTCGAGCACGTTTCTGCTGTGCTCATCGAAGACTTCAGCCATCAAATGGAGTCGCTCGGCCTCCATTTCCGCCTTTGTCCGGGTGAACAGACTCGTATACGTGGCAGGCGAACGTTCAGCTGCTTGGCGAGTCATTGGATTCCCTTCTGGATTCCCTTCCGGATTCCTTGCGAAGGATTACCGCACACAGGTCGAACCGAGGGCCGGCCAAAAGAAGACTCTGGGCAGAATGCGCCAAATTCGCCATATTCACCAACATATCCGCAGCTCGCTGTCCATGGCAATGGAAGGGATCAACACTGCGGTCGATCGGACAGGGATTGCGATGCTGCCATTAATCCTTCGACTACAGTTCTGATGCTCCCTCCCCGTACTGACTGGATGAGTCATAAGGTGAGGGCGGTTCGGTTGGCCCGATACTTCGTCGCACGATTTCCACACAGGGAACGAGAGGCCACGGAAAAGGAGGATCTTGATGAGTGCCAAGCTCGCGTGGCACTGGCAGAGCGCCCGACTGCACGAAGGCAGGCTTGTCTTCGATTCCCCGGAGGGAATCAAGCAGGCATTCAAGGATGGATTCTTCTACGTCGAACAGCCGCCGGATCTGATGCTGGACACGGCAGATCAGTTCGCCCGTAGCTGGTATCTGCCCGAAGACTCCGAAGCGCCGGACCGGTTTTGCGGCTTCTCTTCTCTGACGGGGGACAAGCTCGACCCGCCTGCCGCCTGGCTGGGATACACGGATCACAAGGCGGACCAGTCAGAGCAGTTCCTCCTTGAACGCACGTGGTGGGAGAGCGTCTACCCGCACGAGATGACCGTGCAGGCCGGCGCCCTCCGTGACGTCACGCTCGGTATCCTGCGTGCGGTGCTCCCGCATCTTGATCTACCCCCGGAGCTTTGGGACAAGGCGACAGGCGGCTGTTCCTCGTCACGCGGCTACTACGCTCTGCTGTTCAACCACTACCGGCCCCAGATGCGGGCCCGAGGACTGGCCCTCCACCAGGACACCGGTTGGCTGAGCGTCGTGCGCTCCACCGAACCCGGCCTTGAGGTGGACCGGAACGGTGAGTGGTATCCCATCGACCCTGTCCCCGGAAAATTCATCGTCAACTTCGGGGTACTGATGGAAATTCTCACGAGGAAGACCAGCACTCCGGTGATCGCCCGTCCCCACCGCGTAGTCGAGCAACCCGAGACCGAATCCGGCAAGTCCGACAGGGTCTCGTACGTGTTCTTCACCGACAGCAGCTTCGACGAACGCGTCTGCTCCGGCATCTATGAGTACGAACCAGGAGCCGGCCTCATATACGTAAAGCCTGTGATCGAGTTCTATTCGGAATACCTGCACAATACTTTCGACCTGGAGGGAAGCGGCCGCTACTGACCACCTCACCACCGCGTGCGGGCGGCTTTCCGCTGAGCCGGAGCAACTTCTCTCCGGGCGTGAGAGGAACACCCGCGGTGTCCTCGGCCGCGGCCCCGGCGGCGTCGACTTCTCCACCTTGGAGCTCCAGTAGGTCGCCAGCCCCGTCAAGGGCAAGGGGCTGGACTACAGCAGGAAGGCCGACTTCATGCCCGACGAGGACAACAATCCCGGCTGGGGTGGGCAAGCGAAACTTGAGCTGGCCTCGGACGCCCTGTTCACGTGGCTGGCCCTCACCCCCGACAGGCAGTGGGTGAACCTGAATCCGGATCAGCCGGACAAGATCATGGATAAGGGGTTCGGGGAGACCGACGCCGGACGCGTCCTCCTCGAAGCCGACATGGAGATGAAGCGGGACTTCTCCCGCACCATGGACCCCAAGAAGTCCCCCGGCAAAGAGTTCATGAACGCCACCCCCAAGGTGGACGGGGTGCCGTGCTGGGGATCCGGCCGCAACTGGATCGTTCCCGGCCGGGCGAAGGTCCGCGAGCAGGACGGCGGCATCTACATCCTCGACGCCCCGCTCAAGGTCAACCACGCGGTGAGGGACTTCGACACCCCCGTGCAGGGCGAGGACTGCTCGAAGAAGCGCACCAAGGCGGAGAAGGAGCGCAGCCACCGGCTGATCACCCGCTACCTCGTTCCGCACGTGGAGAAGCAGATCAACACCGAGAAGAAGTACGCCGACCTGCGCCGCGTCTACACGTACCGGGTAGCCGCCGAGTGGATCCGGCAGCAGGACGCCAAGAAGGCCACCGACTTCCGGCCCCTCATCAACAGCAACAATCTCAAGCGGTGGCCGCTGCGGGGTGAGAACGCCGACTGGGACAAGCGCACCGTAGGGAAGGAGAGGGTGAAGTCCTTCACCAAGGGCGACTTCACGTACGAATGGCCCCTCGGCGACGGACGTGTCTCCACCTTCTTCGTCGGCGGCGTCGACCTCTCCAAGGCCCCCAAGCGCAACATCACCCCCGTGGAATTCCAGCTCCACCACCGGCGCCTTCCCCGGACCACGAAGGACAGCGTGCAGGCGCAGACCTCCGCGCGGAATGCCGAGGTGACGTTCCTCGGTGGGAACGGGGCCGCGAGGACCGACGACGGCAAGCCCGACCCCCCCCACGCCGACCTCCACGGACACGGGGGAGCCGACGCAGACCGACGCCCCGTCGACTCCGGCGCCGGATCCCACCACCCCGGGCCCCGGTGACACCGGCAAGCCCACCCAGCCCCCGGCGAAGGACACTGACGGCGACCTCGCCGACACCGGATCGGATACCCCGGTCGGCCTGCTCAGCGCCATCGCCGCCGCCGTCGCGGCAGGCGGAGCGCTGACGGGGCCGATCCACAGTCAACTTGACAACGCCCTTTTCAGACACCCTCTTGTGCAGGTAGATATGGGACAGGATCGGTGAGGCCACGCCCAGTGGAGTAGGGCCGCTGGGAATGGGAAGGGGACGGCGAAAGTTGCGTGTTGTAGCCCTGCGACCTTATTCCGAGGAGAGGCCATGCCCGAGAGTGCCACCACCACCGCGAAGACTCCTGTCGATTTCTGGTTTGACCCGCTGTGCCCCTGGGCCTGGATGACGTCCCGGTGGGTGCTGGAAGTGGAGAAGGCACGGGACATAGACGTCCGCTGGCACATCATGAGCCTGGCGGTACTGAACGAGGACAAGCTCGACCAACTTCCCGAGCAGTACCGGCAGATGCTTGTATCCCAAGCTTGGCAGCCGGTGCGCGTGGTGACCGCGGCCTGGCAGAAGCACGGCCCAGGCATCCTGGGCCAGCTCTACACCGCGCTTGGCACCCGCTTTCACAATAACGGCGAGGGCCCGACCATCGAGGCGATCGTCAGTGCTTTAGCGGACGTCGGGCTCCCCGCCGATCTCATCGAGTACGCAGAACAGGAGGATTTCGAGTTCGACGCCGAACTGCGCGCCTCCCACAAGGCGGGGATCGACAAGATCGGCCAGGAGGTCGGCACACCGATCATCGCCTTGCCCGGTGCCGACGGTGAACAGATCGCTTTCTTTGGCCCGGTCGTCACCCCGGCCCCCAAGGGCGAGGACGCCGCCAAGCTCTGGGACGGTGCGATCGCGGTCGCCTCGATTCCGGGCTTTTACGAGATCAAGCGGACTCGGACCGCGAGGCCGGACTTCAGTAACTTGTAGAGGGCGTTGTCAAGTTGACTGTGGATCGGCTGGGTGGGGATCCGTCGGGGCGTGGTGGGGCCGGTGCGGTGTCGCGCTCAGGCCGTGGTGGGCAGGGCGGTGACGCCGGTGATCTGGTTCCCCATGGTGAAGCGGTGCCGCATCTCGGTGCGGTAGCCGGGTGCGGTGAGCAGATGGCATCGGGGTCGGAAGTGGGATGAGAGCTGGCTGAACGCGGACAGGAAGCGCTGTCTCCGGCCTGCGGAGCGGAAACCTTTCATGGCGCGTTCACGCCGGCGGGTCGGTTGGCGGGAGTTCTCGGCCCGGTTGTTCAGACCCTTGCCGGAGCGGTGTTCGACCGAGGTCATCAGCTCGCGGTGCGCGACGTTGTAGGAGCGGAGTTTGTCGGTGACCAGCACCCGCCACACCCGGCGCTGCTTTTTCATCAGCCTGGCCATGAACCGCTTGGCGGCCTTGGCGTCCCGCTTGGACGGCACGAGGAGGTCGAGCACGGTGCCGTCCTGGTCGACGGCCCGCCACAGGGAGTGCCGCTCCCAGCACACGCCCAATGATCAAATGATCATCTCATGGGCACTCCACCACCAACCTGACAGTGCCCGTCGATCATGTGGCTCGGATAGGCCCAGCGCAGCAGTGGTGAGGTCATGGCGGTGGTGACGAGGGCCATGACCACCATCAGCGAGTACAGCTCCGTATCGAGCAGACCCAGTTGCAGGCCGATGCCGAGGATGATCAGTTCGGTGAGGCCGCGGGTGTTCATGAGGATGCCCAGCGTCGTGGCCGATCTCCCGGACTGGCCGGCGAACCGTGCTCCCAGATAGGCGCCACCGAACTTGCCGCCGATCGCCACGAGGAGGATCAGCCCCAGTTTGCCGAGTCCGGCGCCGCCCACTGTGGTCAGGTCCACCTTCAACCCCGATACGGCGAAGTACGCCGGCAGCAGCATCCAGATGATCGTCTCAAACCGGTCCCTGATCGCCACGCGCAGCCTCTCCGTGCCACGCCGTGGCACGATCGCGCCGGCGAGGAACACACCGAAGATGAAGTGCAGCCCGAGCCACTCGCTCAGCGCGCCCGAGACAAGAAACAGCACCGTCAGCGTGGCTCTGATCCCTTGCTCCCCAGCCGCGTCTTCGGGGTCTCCTCGACCCCTGGTCGGCGCGGCCAAGAGCCTGCCGAGCAACGGCCGCAGCACCCACACCATGGCCAGGGCGTACGGCACGATCAGCAGGACCTGCCAGGAGTTCTGGCTCCCGGTGAAGGTGAGCAGCGCCGCGAGCAGGAGCCAGGCCGCCACGTCCCCGACGGCCGCACTCGCCAGGGCCAGTGCGCCGATCCTGGTGTGCTGGATCCCCCGGTCAGTGAGGATGCGGGCCAGCACCGGGAACGCCGTGATGGACATGGCCGCGCCGATGAACAGCAGGAAGCCGAGACGGTGTTCGACCGCGTGGTCGTTCCACAGGTACAGCGCGAGCAGGACACCGAGTCCGAACGCGCAGACGATCGACCCGACGGCCACCCCGGCCGTGGCCCGCCCGTTCCCGCGCAAGAGCCGGTAGTCGAGTTCGAGACCGACCAGGAACATGAAGAGCGCGGCCCCGAGGTTGCCGAGTGTGGTGAGCATCGGCCGGGTGTCGAGAGGTACGAGCGTTTCCGACAGGGCACCGTGAAACAGGGTCGGACCGAGCAGGATGCCGGCCAGGATCTCGCCGATGACCGCGGGCTGGCCGCACCGCCGCGCGAGGCGCCCGAGCACGTGGGCGAGTGCGAGTATCAACGCCAGACCGACCATGATCATGACTGTTTGGTGGGTGGTCACGAGCACTCCTTCTGCACGGGTGCAGTCCTTCGCGTGAGCAAGAAGAACGAGCGGCTCCGGCAGCCGGGCACCGAGTCCTGGCCATCGGTCGGCCGGCAGTCCGACAGGGGCACGAGGACCCTGTGTGAAGGCGGCACCGGCCCACGCCACCCGTGCGGGGCCGGTGCGGGAAGGCGACTACCGCTTGTGTGCGACGAGTAGCAGCGCCGGGACCAGCACCCGGCCCTTCTCGTCGGTCCCGAGAGCCTTGTCGCCGAGCTCCGGGGCCAGCCGCGCCGCGATGGAGGACGGCTCCAGCCGATCGATCTCCCAGTCCTTCTCCACGAGCGTCGCCAGCTCGTCGGCGCTGAACAAGGTCGGCCCCTTCGGCATCACCGACCGCGCGTCCTGGGCGAACGTGAGGATCGAGAGCGTCGCGTCGTCGGTGGTGGAGCGGGCGAGGCACGCCAGGTAGTCCGCGCGCTTGTCGTCCGAGACGGCCGGTATCGTCCCCGAGTCGACGACCGCGCGGAAGCGCCCCTCGTAGCCCTGCAACGTGGTCAGGTCGGCCACGTCGAACGTGACCGGGAGGTCGTGACCCTCCGTAGCCTGTTGCGCGGCCGCGATGGCGGACGGCGCCGAGTCGAGCCCGACGACCGTGTATCCCATCCGGGCCAGGAACAGGCTCGTGACCCCGACTCCGCAGCCGGCGTCCAGGACATCGCTGCGGAACACCCCCTGCGGTTCGAGCTCGGCCAACTTGGGCTGGGGCTCCCCGATGTTCCACGGCACCCAGGGGACGTTCTGTGCGGACTCCCGGCCCTGGTAGACGGCGTCGAAGTCGGTCTCGTGCTGCATGACGAATTCTCCTGTCGGTGGTCGGTGGTCGGTGGTCGGTGGTCGGTGGTCGGTGGTCGGTGCGAGTCGCCTCGGGCGGGGTCGGATGCGGATGGGGCGTCGATCAGCTCGGTCGGAGCACCGGGTCCGGATCGATGCCGAGGTCGGTGAGGATCGCCTGGACCCCGGCGCGTGCTCCGCAGTTCGCCCCACCGCCCGGATGGGTCGACGGGCCGACGAGGAAGAACCCGTCGGCCGGCAGCCGGTACCCCATGTTCGGCATCGGCCGGTTCCCCAGGTACTGGTGGATCTGCTGACCGAGGTGGCTGGCGTCGCCGCTGGGCCAGGACGCGTTGAACCGGGCCGCGTCGAGCGGTGACTTGATGCTGCGGGACAGCACCTTCGTCGAGTCCATGTTCGTGGTCAGCTTGCAGAACGTCGCGAAGATCTCGTCGAAGATCTCTTCCTTGTGCTCGTCCCAGCTCTGCCCTTCCAACTCCATCGGGGCGTACCCGAGCAGGTACAGGGTGTGTTGGCCCTCGGGCGCGCGTGTCGGGTCCCAGACGCTCGCGACGACGGCGCTGGGCATGCCGACCGCCGTCGTGCCGTACTTCAGCCCGTCGAAAGCCTGGCGCAGCTCCGGCAGCGGCAGCGCGAACTCCTGGATCCCGGCGCGGGTCACCTCGTCGCCCGCGGCGTACACCGGAGCCTCGCTCAGCGCGAGGTGGCCGACCAGGCAGCTGAAGGCGGTCCGTTTGCCACGCAACGCCTTCGCGTCCCACTCGGGTCCGAACCTGTGGTTGACCATTTCGGGGATCTGGCGGATGTTGAGGTCCGCCACGACGGCCCGGACCGCGGTGACCTCCTCCCCCGTGCCCAGCCGCACGCCGGTCACCCGCTCGTCCTCGAACAGGAAGCGGTCCACCGGGGCGCCGGTCCTGATCGTCCCGCCGAGATCAACGAAGGCACTGGCCAGAGCCGTGGAGAGGGCGCCGGACCCGCCGACCGGAAACCCCACGCCGTAACGGTGCATCGTCGGCACCATCGCCAGCAGGAACGCGCCTGTGCCGCCTTCCTCCGGTGCGCAGATGAGCTCGGACACCCACCGCGCGAGCGCGGCCTTGATCTTCGGGTGCTCGAACCACTCGTCGATGACGTCGAGGTAACTCATCATCAGCAGGCGCGTCATCTCCCGCCCGGCCTCAGTCCGGCCCAGCAGGGCGAAGAACTCGCCCATCGGCAGCGGCGGCGAGAACATCGCGTCGACGAGCATGTCCAGCATGCTGTCGGCGAACTTGTGGAAGCGCAGGTAGTTCTGCGCGTCGGCGGGCGAGATCGCGGCGATGGTCTCCGCGGTCCGGTCGGAGTCCCGGTAGAACTCGATGTGCTCCCCGTCCGGGAAGGCCACGGCGATGGCCGGGTCCGGGAAGACGTACTCCAGTCCGTACCGTGAGAGCAGGCCCAGCTCGTCGTTCCGGATCAGTGGGTTGAGCTGCACGAACACATGGGCGATGGCGTGCAGGTCGTGCCGGAACCCGGGCAGGGTGACCTCCTGGGTCACCACGCCTCCGCCCACCTCATCGCTCGCCTCCAGCACGACGACGTCGAGCCCGGCCTTGGCCATGTAGGCGCCGGCCGTCAGTCCGTTGTGGCCTCCGCCGACGACGATCACATCGTGGTCTGGCATCAATCACTCCTTTCGAGTGGGGTCGGTCCGGACGGACCGACCGGGTCCCGGTCGAGCACCCGCGCGGGATTGACTCATCTGTGGAGGTACCTAGTGCTGTGGCGGATTCGGGGCCGCCCCGACGGTTGCGGCAGCGACCATCGCGGCGCAGATCCGGGCGATGTCGTCGTCCGTGCAGAGGTAGGGCGGCAGGCAGTAGATCAGGTTCCCGAAGGGACGCAGCCAGACGCCGTTGTCGACCGCCGCCCTGGTCATCCGCTTGTCGACGGGGTGGTCGAGTTCGATCACCCCGATGGCGCCGAGAACCCGGACGTCGACGACACCGTCGACATGCACCGCCTCCTGCAGTCCCCGGCGCAGCGCCCTCTCGATCCGCACCACGTCGCCCTTCCAGTCGCCGTCGACGAGCAGACCCAGCGAGGCGTTGGCCACGGCCGCCGTCAACGCGTTGGCCATGAAGGTCTGTCCGTGCACCAGCACCGGCAGCTCGCCCTGCCGGATCCCGTCGGCGACGCGCGTCGTGCAGAGAGTCGCGGCCATCGACATGTACCCGCCGGTGAGGGTCTTGCCGAGGCACATTACGTCGGGCGTGACGCCGACGTGATCGGCGGCGAACAGGGCACCGGTGTGGCCGAATCCGGTGGCCATCTCGTCGAAGATCAAAAGTACGTCGTGCTCGTCGGCGAGCTCGCGCAGCACCCGCAGGTATCCGGGGTCGTGGAAGCGCATCCCCCCGGCGCTCTGCACCACCGGTTCCACGATGATTGCCGCCAACTCGTCGGCGTGTGCCGCGATGGTCCGCGCCATGGTGTCGACGTACGCCGGATCGAGCTGTTCGTCGTCGGTCCGTGCCGGGTCGGTGGCGTTGCGCAGGCTGGTGGCCGACGACGCGGGCGGCGCCGGAAGGAACACCTGCTCGGGTAGGAGTCCCTGCCACGACGCGTGTTCCCCGTCGTCCGGGTCGCACACGCTCATCGCGTGGAGACTGGCGCCGTGGTACCCACGACGCCAGGTCAGTATCCGGCGTTTCTCGCTCCGGCCCGACGAACGCCAGTACTGGAGGCACATCTTCAACGCGACCTCGACCGACACCGCCCCGGAGTCGCAGAAATACACGTGCTCCAGGCCGTCGGGCGTCAGGTCCACCAGCGTGTGCGCGAGCCGGATCGCCGGCTCGTGGGTCAGACCGCCGAACATCACGTGCGTGAACCGACTCGCCTGATCGGCCAGTGCCTTGTCCAGTACCGGGTTGCGGTAGCCGTGGACGGCGGCCCAGAACGACGACATTCCGTCGATGAGTTCCCGGCCGTCGGCGAGGGTCAGCCGGACACCTTCGGCTTCGGTGACCAGCAGCTGGTCGTCCACGCCCGGCATGGGCCGGAAGGGATGCCACACATGGGCCCGGTCCAGGGCGAGCAGTTCGGCGGAGTCCGTTGCGGCGGCCCGGCGCGCGGGAGCCCCGGCGTCGTCCGCAGTCGCCCACCGTTCGACGTCCCGGCCGAGCCAGGCCATCATCCGCGTGGTGTCGTCGGCTCCGGGCGCCGACGGCCGCGCCTCACCGATCCGCCCCGGGCCGCGCAGCGCCGCCTCCGGTACCTGCGCACAGGTGTGCACGACGTGGGCGAGCAGGGAATCGGGCAGCCGGAGCGGCCGGCCGGTCGCCGCCGCGATGTCCCAGGCGTGCACGATGACGTCCGAGACCGGGAACGCCAGCGCTCTGGCCAGGTTCTGGCGCCCGGCCGGCGTGTCGACCTGCAGCTCGGGGTCGGCCGCGGCAACGGCCGTGCGCGCCGCCGCCGCCGCGTCCCGCCATGCCTTCACCGGGTCGCCGGCGGCGGCGGCGCCGGGCTGCGAAGGCGCGGACTGCGTGGGCTCGCCCCGCGCGATCAGGGCGACCTTGCCGAGGGTGCCGATGACGTGTCCCACGACGTCCCGGGTGGACCAGCCGGAGCACGGGGACGCGGTGTCCCAGGCGCCGTCCTGAACTCCCGTCAACGTCGCGTCGAACACGTTCACCGCATCCGCGAGTGCCGTGACGATGTCCGGTGGCGCACCGGTCCTGACGGGCGCGGAAGTTGCGTCGTTGCTCATGGGTACGACTCCTTCTTGTGGTGCGCAGCCCTTACATGGCGTCGTTACGTGGCGTCCTGCGGATCGGGCAGGCCGGTCGTATCCCCTGGGGGCTCCCGGGCGGGGAACGCGTGCCCGCCCGGCCACGGCACGTTGCGCGTGCCGTGGCCGGGCCGTCACCCGTCGGACTCGACGAACCTGCCGGTCACCGCCACAACGCGGGTCCATCCGGCCCCGGCGTTCACCACCGGTATCGGGAAGCACATGACGGTGAATCCGGTCGGACCGGGCAGCTGCCCGAGGTTGGCCAGCTTTTCCAGCTGGAGGTACTCGCGTTCCCGCCCGTACACGTGCGCCGGCCAGAGCATTTCCCGGTCCCCGGTGCGCCGGTAGTCCTCGATCATGCTCGCCATCGGCCGGTCGAGCCCCCACGCGTCGATGCCGATCACGCGGACCCCCCGTTCCACCAGGAACCGGGTGGCGCCACCGGACAGGCCGGGGTACGTGGCCAGGTACTCGGTGCTTCCCCACAGCCGGTCCGCCCCGGTCCACAGGAGCACGATGTCCCCGTCGCCGAGGGTGTGTTCGGCGACGCCCAGTGCCTCGGTCACATCGTCCTCGCCGATCTCCTCACCGGGTTTGATGTGGCGCACGTCGAGCCGGACTCCCGGCCCGATGCACCACTCCAGGGGAACCTTGTCGATGCTCCGGGCCGGTTCGCCGCCACTGTGCGGGCCGTAGTGCAGCGGCGCGTCCATGTGGGTCCCGGTGTGCGTCGTCAGCGTGATCGTCTCGCTCGAGATGGCCATGCCGTCCGGGAAGTCGGACGTCTTCAGCCCCAGCACCGCCGGCCCTTGCTCGTGCGTGAGGGTGTCGATCTGCACCGGAGTCGCTTCGCCGGCGTTCGGCCCCGTGGGCACGCTGAGGTCGATCAACGTGGCCATTACGCGGCCCTCTTCGCCCTCGCGGCACGGCGCTCGGCCTCGTCGCGGACCGCGGCCAGATGCGCCGTGCTGTTGCGCTCGACGGCCCCCGCGAGCATCTCGTGGGCCTCGGCATGGGTGAACTGGCCGGCCACCTTGCCGTCCGCACCCTCCTGGCGCGCGGCGAAGTCGTGGGTCAGCACGACCTGGGTGCGGTCCGGTCCGTACGGAAGTGCCCGCCATTCCCCGCTCATGTGTTCCACGAGCGGCGCCGTCTCCAGCTGGCGGTACGCGACGACACCCAGTTCCGGATCCAGGTCGCGGCGGGTGGTCCAGGCCTGCAACTGCCCGCTGACGTCCACCTCGAGCCGGGCGATCTCGTAGCCGTCCCCCCGCTCCGTGATGACGGCGGACTTGGTGGCGCCGAAGAGGTTCGGGTAGTTCTCGATGTCGGTCAGGACCTCCCAGACGACACTCTGCGGCGCCTGCGCGGTGACCGTGTGCTCGGTGTGCTGCGTGTTCTCCATGGTGGCTCCTCGTGAGAAGTTCGGCTCGTTCAGGCCAGGTTGTCCAGGAAAACGACCAGGTTGGCGACGGTCACCACGGACTTCAGCACTTTTCCGTCCACCTTGCTGCCCGGTGCGAGCGCGGTCACGATCTCGACGAGTTCGGCCGAATCCACGCCCAGGTCGGCGCGGAGCGCGGCCCCGCTGGTAATCTCCGACGGCTCCAGGCCGACCTCGACGAGGACGTCGTGCACCTGCCCGTATGTGCTCTTGGTGCTGGTCATGACACTTTCCTTCACAGTGGGAGGATCAGATGGCCCGCAGCACGCTCGCAGCGATCGTGCCGTCGGCGCCCCTGGCGAGCAAGGCGACAGTGCGTACGGGCGTCTCGCGCGGCGCGCCGACGACGATGTTCGCGTTCCGCGGGCGCTCGCAGCCCGCCACCGGCGGGATCGTCCCGTGCCGCAGGCTCAGCAGGGCGACCGCCGCGTCCACCGCGGGCGCCGCGCCAAGGAGGTTGCCGGTCACCGGCTTGGCCGTGGTGAGGGGGACAGGACCGAGCACCGAGTGGATGGCGGACAGCTCGGACTCGTCGGCTCCGGCGGCTCCCTGTGCGTCGAGGGCGACACAGTCGACGCGATCGGTGCCCGCCTCGTCGAGCGCTGCCGTGAGAACTGCGGCGAGCGCCTGGGTGCCGGACGGCCCGAACACCTCGTCCTCCGGTACGTGCCGGACGGCGAAGCCCGCCAGCCTGGCCAGCGGGACCGTCTCACGCGCCCGGGCCGTCTCCTCGCGCTCCAGGACGAGCATCACGGCACCCTCACCGACGCAGAACCCGTCCGCCGCGTCGTCCCCGGGCCGGTAGGTCCCGGTGGGGGAAAGCCGTCCCGAGGTGGTGCAGAACGTGTAGGTGTACGGCGTCACGGGCGCCTCCGCGCCGCCCGCGAGCAGCACATCGGCGCGTCCTTCGGCCACCGCCCGGGCCCCGTAGCCGATGGCCAGCGCGGCACTCGCACTGTCCGCCACGAGGGTCTTGCTGAAACCGGTCAGCCCGTTTCCGATGGTGATCTGCCCCTGCGGCGCGGTGGGGAACCACGCCGACGCGATGTGTGGGCTGACCCCGGTGTAGCCCTGGTCCAACAGGCCGCGCAGGCTCGGCTCGGTGATCTCCCAGCCACCGAACATGTTGCCCACGTACACACCGGTCCGATCGGCGTCCTCGCTCGGTGCGAGGCCGGCGTCGTGCTGGGCGGACCGGGCGGCCGAGAGCGCCAGTTGGCAGAAGCGGTCCATCCGCTTGCGTACCCGTGGGGTGAACGTGCCGATGGTCTCCCGCTCGGTCTCCTCGGCCAGAAAGCCGGCGTTGGGACACGGGTAGGAGTCGGTGTCGAACCGCTCGATGGGCCGCACGGCGCTTCGGCCCCCAGTCACCGAGCGCCAGAGCTGGTCGGTGTCCGAGGCACCGGGCAGGGCGAGCCCGATTCCGGTGACCACGGTGCCGGTCATCGTCGGCCCTCCCCGGAGCCGGCGTTGCGGGGGCTGCCGAGTACGACGGTGGAGTGGATTCCGCCGAAGCCGCTGGACAGGCTGGCGATGACCTTCGTCCGCTCTTCCCGTGCCTCGTTCGGTACGTAGTCGAGGTCGCAGAAGTCGCCGGGGGCGTGGTGGTTGATCGTCGGTGGGATCACGCCCTCTTCCAGGGCCAGTACGCACGCCACGAGCTCCAGCGCGTTCGCCGCGGCCAGCGCGTGGCCGACCATCGACTTGATCGAGCTGACCGGGGTCCGGTAGGCGTGCGCCCCGAGCACCGTCTTGATCGCGTTGGTCTCGCACACGTCGTTCTGCGGTGTCGAGCTGCCGTGCGCGTTGACGTAGTCGACGCTGGTGACGGAATACCGGGCGTCGTCCAGCGCGAGCTGGAAGGAACGGGCGAGATGCGTTCCCTCGCTGTCCAGGTCGGTCATGTGGAACGCGTTCGACGTGCTCCCGAAACCCAGGACCTCGGCGAGAATCGGCGCCTCCCTGCGGCGGGCGTGTTCCCACTCCTCCAGAACCACCACACCGGCGCCCTCGCCGAGTACGAAGCCGTCCCGATCGGCGTCGAACGGCCTGGAGGCGGCCTCCGGATCGTCGTTGCGCGTGGACAGAGCACCGATCACATCGAAGCAGGCAACGACGAACGGGGTCAGCGGAGCCTCGGCGGCGCCGGTGACCATCACGTCCGCCTCGCCGCGGCGGATCGTGTCGAGCGCGAAACCGACCGCGTCGTTGCCCCCAGTGCAGCCGGTGGCCGGGGTCAGCACCGGGCCGCGTATCCCGTGCGCATCGGCGATGGCCGCCGCGGGCCGGTTGAACGTGGCCGCGACATGCAGGCGCGGGTGGGCCGCGGCCACGTCGATCGCGACCGTGCCACCGCCGGTGATCTGCGGAAAATGCTCGGTCATGAACTTCGTTCCGCCGATCGCGTTCGCCATGACGACGCCCATCCGTTCCGGGGCGATGTCCTCGTCGAGCAGACCGGCCGAGGTGATGGCTTCCCGGGCGGCCCGCAGCGCGATGCGGACGACCCGGTCGTCCCCGGTGCTGTGCTCGACGGAGAGGCCGGGCAGGTCGCACTCCGGCAGCGTCCCGTAGATCCGGGAGGCCAGCCGGGACGTGTCGAACTCACGGCCGGTGATCACCCCGGAGCGGCCCGCGCAGAGTCCGGCCATGAAGTCCTTGGTCCCGATGCCGTTGGGGGCCAGGACTCCGAGCCCGGTCACCGCGACCCGTTTCACGACTGCCTCCCGCGCGTCGCGGCCACGAGCGTGCCCGGCCCGGTCGGCGACCTCAGCTGTCGGCACACCGGCAGGCCCGCGTCGGCGAGCCACCGGCCGTAGTCGTCGAGTCCGTGGGCCGAACCCGCGCTGGTCATCAGCATCTGGAGGGAGAAGAACGCGCCCACGGGATCGGTCTCCGTGTCGTCCGGGACAATCTCGTCGAGCAGCAGCACACCGTCGTCCGCCAGCGCCGCCGTGCACAACTCAAGGATCTTGAGTACCTGCGCGGGCGGGTATCCGTGCAGCAGATTGCCCAGCAGTACCACGTCGTACGGTCCGCCCCAGGGCACGGCGAACAGGTCCCCGGCCCAGTACTCGGCCCGGTCTCCCAACCCCGCCTCGCGGGCGAGCCTGCGGGCCTGCGACACCGAGACCTCCCGGTCGATGCCGACGACCGTGCCGTCCCAGCTCTCGGCCAGGGCGCGTCCGGAACCGCCGTACCCGCACCCCACGTCGAGGATCCGGGGCCGCGGCTTGACCAGATCACCGGCGGCGCCGGCGATCCAGCGGCCGGTGCCCACCGCGAGTGCGTCCAGATACGGCGTGATCTTGGCCCAGACGTCGTCCGCCTGGTCGGCGAAGATCTCCTTGCACGGAGTGTCGGTGCGCACCGCTTCGGTGAGCTGGGGCCAGATCCGGAAGTTCAGCTCCCGATGGATGTGCCGCATGTCCCCGAGGTAGGCACGCGAGCCGCGGACCAGGTACAGGGCGGTGTCATCGGCCAGTCGGTAGCGGTCGCCCTCGCGATGCACGAACTCCGAGGCATGCAGCGCGGTGAGCAGCGCGCGCAGGCCGCGCATGCTCGCACCGGTGCGGCGGCCCAGGTCCTCCACTGTGTCCTGGCCCTCGGCGATGGCCGTGAAGACGTCCAGGTCGAGTGCCGTGACCAGGGTGGCCGTACGCCCGAGCCCCCAGGCGAAGTCGAGGATCCGGGCCGGTGTGGTCGTGGTTCCTGGCTGCTCAGACAAGGCTCAGCCCTCCGTCGACGACGAGCGTCGCGCCGGTGATGTAGGAAGATGCGTCGGACACCAGGAAGCGGGCGACGTCGGCGACTTCGTGCGCGGTGCCGAGCCGGCGCAGCGGAATGCGTCCCCGCTCGGCCTCGGCCTGCTCCTCGTGTCCCCGGACCAGCTTTCGGGACATCGGGGTGTCGATGAATCCGGGGATGATCGTGTTGACCCGGATGCCCGCCGGCCCGTAGGCGACGGCGAGATCCCGGGTGTGCGCGACGATCCCGGCCTTGGCCGCGGTGTACGGCGCCCTGGAGGGGCTCGGCTTGAGCCCGCCCGCGATGCTCGAGCAGGTCACGATCGATCCGCCCGGGGACATCGAGGGGAGTACCGCGCGGCACACGCCGGTGGTCCCTCGCAGGTTGACGTCGAGCACCCTCGTCCACAGCTCGTCGTCGATCTCGGCCGGTGGTCCCCAGTTGGCGACGACGGCGGCGAACGTCAGGCACGCGTGGATCTCGCCGGCCCGTGCGACGAGGTCGGAGACCGCGTCGCGCACCGAGTCGGGGTCGGCCACGTCGAGAGGGCGGACGCCGAGCAGGGGGGTCTCCTCGGCGAGGGACTTCAGCCCCACCTCGTCCACGTCGACGGCCAGCACGGATGCGCCCGCTTCCGCGAGCACGCGGGCGGTGGCCCGGCCGATTCCCGATGCGGCGCCGGTGATGAGGCAGACCTTGTCGGTCAACTCGGTCATGTCCGGACCCTCTCTTCGACTGTTTCGTCCGCGGTGTTGGCGAAGGCGACGCCGATGCCGAGCCGACGGACCCAGGCGTCCACCACGCCGCTCATGGCGGGATGCACGGAGAAGGCGCGCAGCTGCTCGAGATCGGTGAACTCCCAGCGGGCGGCGACCGAGTACAGCGACTCGGTCGCCTTGTCGTCGGCCGGCAGCGGAATGTGCCGACCCGCCGTGAACCGTTCGACCACACCCGTACTCCGGGTGGCCTCGGCGAGCTCCTTGCGGAACCGCTCCCGATCCGACTCGGACATCGATTCCGGGTACCGGTAGAGAACGACATGCGCGATCATGCTGCTGCTCCCTCGTCGCTGACGGTCAGTGGCTCGCCCAGCCCAAGGAGCGACCGGGCGTTGCCGGATTCGATGGCGTGGACCGTCGCCGTCGGGAGCGACGCTCCCCGCAGCACCTCCAGCGCGTCGGCGCGCCCGAACTCGCCGGGCGTCACCGGGAAGTCGCTGCCGAAGAGGATCCGTTCCTCGCCGAGCGCCTCGAGGGCGCATCGCAGCCCGGCGGCGTCGGCGGAGTGGGTGTCCGCGTAGATGTTGCCCGCGTAGTCACGCAGGTGGCGCAGCGCGCCGGAGGCCCGCGCCGCGTCGGCGTCCGCACCGCCGACGAGCCGGTGGATCAGGTCGAACCGGCCGAGCGCGAGCGGCAGCACACCGCCGAGCTGGCCGAACACGAGTCGCAGCCCGGAGTGCTGCTCCAGCGTGCCGCGCAGCACCAGGCGCATGACGCAGACGGTCGTCTCGACCAGCATGGACAGTGAGCCGGTCAGCAGGTGCTCCGCGCGGCCGGGCAACGGCGGCTCGGACCCGAGCTGGAACTTCGCCGAGGGATGTACGAACAGGACGACGCCGCGCGCCTCGGCGGCGGCCAGTACCGGGGCGAACTCCGGGTCGTCGAGGAACCGTAACCGGCCGGTCGACGGCTCCAGGTACGCGGTGTTCATCGAGATGGCGGGAATGCCGCCGTCCGTGGCCGCCCGCTCGATCTCGGCCTCGGCCGACTCGACGAACCGGGGGTCCACCCAGCGCGCGGCCTGCAGCCGCCCACCGGTCCACACGGACCACGCCCGCATCTCGTCGTTGACCGTGGCGATGATCTCGGCCGGCCCTCGCCGCCGCTTTCCGCGCACCGCGGCCGAGTGCAGCGCGGCCACGGCGTTCGAGCTGTGCGTCAGTACGGTGGTCTCGATCCCGTGCAGGTCGGCGTCGGCCAGCTGCCGCTCCGGGCCGTCGAACGCCGGGGACTGCCAAAGACCCGGGGGCCCCTCGGCCGTCGAGCCCGACTCGGCGAGCCACTCCAGGAACGCCGCCTGCACCCACGGCGGCAGGCCGTGCGCGTGCGCGTCGACGACCGTCACCGGATCACCGACTCGACGTTCGCCCACTCCACGCCCTTGTTGCGGCTGCCGGCAAGGCGGCCCTCGGCGACGCCCTCCGGCGCGGCGTCGTGGTGCGGCTGCATCACGGCCAGCTCGGCGTTGAGGCCGGAGACCATGATGATGAAGTCGTCCCGGGCGGTCATCCAGCCGATCGGGTCGATCAGCTCCTTCGCCTTGGCCCAGTACGCCTTGACGTCCTTGCTCGCGTCGTAGAAGAAGCGCACGAAGGACAGCACGTTGCCGAGGAACTCACGCAGGCCCTCGTCGTAGGCCTGCGCGAACTCCTCCTCGCGGTCGGGCTCCTGGAGCATCGCGGAGACGGTCGCCGCGGCCGAGCTGGCGCCCTTCATCGCGAGCGTGACCCCGGTGGAGAACAGCGGGTCGATGAACGCGGCGGCGTCGCCGACCATCAGGTAGCCGGGCCCGAAGAAGCGGGAGCAGGTGTAGGACCAGTCCTTCGCCGTGCGACACCCGGCGACCTGGGTGGCGTTCCTGAGCAGCTTCTTGGCCTCGCGCGACGTGGCTATCTTGCTTTTGAGCAGCTCCAGACTCGGCCGGGTGTCCTCCGCTATCCGGTCGTTGGGGCCGACGAATCCCACGCTCTGGGTGCCGTCGGACAGCGGGATGACCCAGAGCCAGCCGTCCGGGTGGTTCTCGACGAGGATGTTGCCCGACAGCTCGTCGGGAAGCCGATCGCCACCCTGGTAGTAGGTCCACACGGCCAGGTTCTTGAGGTCGTCGTGCATTTCGACCAGCCCGAACTCCCGGGCGAGGATCTTGGACTGGCCGGAGGCGTCGACGATGCAGCGGGCCTCCGCCCGGATCGGCTCCGTCCCGCGACCGATCGTGTACGTCACGCCGGTGGCCCTGCCGTCGGTGGTCAGTACCTCGCGCACCGACGCGTGCTCGATGACCATGGCTCCGAGCTTGCGGGCGTGCTCGAGCAGGAGGAGGTCGAACTCGGCGCGCTTGACCTGCCACGTGTAGTCGTAGGGGCCACTCTCCCCGAAGGCGATGCTCCAGAGCTTGCGCTCGGCTCCCCAGAGCAGCGAGATGCCTGCCTTGCGGGTGAAGCCAGCGGCGTCGATGGTTTCCCGGACGCCGAGTTCGTCGACGACGGCGTTGAGGCCCGGGATGAGCGACTCACCGATGTGATAGCGGGGGAACTGTTCCTTCTCCAGGACGAGCACGTTGTGTCCGGCCTTGGCCAGCAGGCCGGCCGTGGTGGCGCCGGAGGGGCCTCCACCGATGACGATGGCGTCGTAGGTTGCGGTCATGTCGGACGTCTCCTTCTGTTCCGTGGAACTTCCGGTCGTGTCTCAGCCGCGCGTGCCGGTGATGGCACGCAGCTCGTCCCTGCTGCCGCAGGGATGGATTTCCTGTCCGCGATCGACCTTGCGGATCAGGCTCCGCAATGTGGTTCCGGGTCCGACCTCGACGATTCGGTGCGGCCGGTGGTCGAGGATCCGACGGGCCGTCCGCGTCCAGTGCACGGGTGCGGTGATCTGGTGGGCGAGGGCGTCGCGGTAGTGCTCGAGGTCGGTGACCAGCCCGCCGGTGACGCTGCTGACCATCGGCGTGTGCCCACGGCGCAACGGCAGGCCGGCGATCGTGGCCATGAGTGTCTCCTGGGCGGGCCGCATGAGCGGTGAGTGGAAGGCGCCTGCGACGGACAGGGGCTGGGCGACGGCGATCGACTCCGCATGGATCGCCTCCCCTATCTCCTCGACAGTCGCGGCGTCGCCGGAGATGACGGTCTGCCGAGGAGAGTTGTAGTTGGCGATGACGGCGGTGTGCGGGCGCCCGTCGTCGCGTCGTCCGGGGTGCCGCGCCAGGACCCGGGCGACCTCTTCCGGGTCGGTGCCCATCACCGCCGCCATCGCACCGGCCCGCTCGTGGCAGCAGCGGGCCATGGCGTCGGCGCGCTGGGCCACGGTCGCGGCGGCCTCGTCCAGGTCGAGCCAGCCGCCCGCGACGAGGGCGGTGAACTCGCCGAGGCTGTGGCCCGCGACCAGTTGGAGTACGACGCCCTCCGCGGCGAGCACCCGCGTCATCGCCACGCCGAACGTGAACAGGACGAGCTGGGCCGTCCTTGTCTCGCGCAGCCGGCCCTCCGGACCGTGCACCATCGGCTCGATCACCGGACGACCCGTGACGGCCTCGACGTGTTCGAACACCTCTGTCAGTTGAGGCCGATCGTGCATCAGGTCAGCCCCCATCCCGACGAACTGACTGCCCTGGCCGGGATAGACGAATGCTGTCTTGATCGACATCTCTGCACTCCCCCGTAAACTCCTGACGCAACGGTCATACTCTCAGACTGTCCGTTAATATGTCAATAGACACCTAAGATGATCAGCTATGGATACGATTGGGACAGCTCGCCGTCATCGTCGCGCCACTGCGAAACTGCTGCGCCGTCGCCTGCGCGTCGGCCGAAGACGTCCGACCACAAGGCACCGCTGGCCCGGGCCCCGACGAACAGCTGGAGCTTCACCGGGCTGGGCCGATCGGGCCGGATTCAGTCTTGGGGCCCGCATGTCACAGCCGTAAGGATGCGGCATGCACAGCTAACTTTCCGTCTGATAAATCATCATCCCTTAAGATTGACAGCTATGCGAATCCTCAGTCATACTGAGTAAAATTTACCCGCGGTGCACGCCCCGAGATGTTCAGATGACCGAGGAGGGAAATGATGAGTCCCTACACCCAGCAGGCGTCGGCGGCCGAAGTCGACCGCATACTCGGCGAGTTGTTCTCGAATCCGGCGTGCGCCGCCGACCCGTACCCGACCTACCACCGACTGCGCGAGGTCGCACCGGTGGCTCGCAGCCAAGCTGGCCACTGGGTCTTGAGCGGGCACACCCAGGTCGTCGAAGTTCTTCGATCGTCCGAGGTCGGGAAAGACGTACAGAGTTTCATCCGCGCACAGGGCGTCGAGAATTGGGCGGACCACCCGTCCTACACGCGCGTACTGGAACACCTCATGTGGGCAAATCCCCCCAAGCACACGCGGCAACGAAAATTGGTGAGCAAGGGTTTCACGGCTCACTCCATCGCCAAGCTGGAACCCAAGATCGAGCAACTGGTCGACGAGCTTCTGACGCCCCTCTGTGAGAAAGCGGGAGAGGTGGACCTTCTTCGTGAGTTCGCCTTCCCGCTTCCGGCTTCGGTGATAAGCGAGATCATCGGAGTGCCTCGTGAGGACTGGCCCCGTTTCCAGCAGCTCTTCCGGGACGTGACGCTCTCGATGGAGCCGCATCCGAGTCCGGCGCAACTGGCCACCGCGGACGGCGCGGCAGTAGAGATAAACGACTACTTCGAAGAGCTGATCACCAAGCGCCGCAAACACCCGGCGGACGACCTTGTCTCCACGCTTCTCGCGGCGGAGAATGACGGCGAACAGCTGACCCACCATGAGCTCATGAGCCTGGTTCAGTTTCTTTTCGGTGCCGGGTTCGAAAGCACGACGAACCTGATTGGCAACGGCTTGTTGGCGCTGCTGCGCAACCCCGATCAGATGCTCACCCTTCGTCGCGAACCTGGCCTCACGTCAGGGGCGGTGGAGGAGCTCCTGAGGTATGACGCCTCCGTGCAGCTCAGCCCCCGGACCGCACGCAACGATCTCCGGCTTGGTGACGTCACGATCCCGGCCGGCGAATCGATCGTGACGTTGCTCGGTGCGGCGAACCGTGATCCGAGCCGGTACCGCGACCCCGATCGGCTGGACGTGCGCCGGACCGACGTCCAGCCGGTTTCCTTCGGCGGAGGCATACATTTCTGTCTGGGAGCAGCACTTGCTCGGCTCGAAGGCCGGTTTGCCCTCCAGGGGCTGATGCGGAAGTTCTCCCGAATCGAACTCGCCGAGGAACCAGCGTGGAAGACGTCCTTGACCCTGCACGGGCTCCAGGGGCTTCGAGTCGACCTGACGCCTGCCTAGCGTGACGCGCCGGACCGCGGCGCACGAAGTTCAGTCTGTTCGCCACACAGGAACGAGGCCAAGATTGAGTCCCACAGAGGTTAGTGAACCCGGGCAGCACGGTTCCGGCCCATTTATGAAGCCCCTTCTTCCGCTCGCCCTGGCGACCTTCGCGGTCGGCACCGACGCGTTCGTCATCTCCGGGCTGCTGCCCGCCATTGCCTCCGATTTCGAGGTCAGCATCGCGGCCGCCGGCCAGTTAGTCACGGCATTCGCCCTGACGTTCGCCATTGCCGCACCGATTCTTGGCTGGCTGCTGAGCTCGCTGGACCGTCGCACGGCGCTACAGGTGGCACTGGTCGTGTTCACCGTGGGCAACGCGGTCACCGCGCTGAGTCCCGACTACACAGTGGCGCTGTTCTCCCGTGTCCTCACGGCTATCGGAGCGGCCACCATTACGGCCACGGCTTCCAGCGCCGCGGTGGCGGTCACGCCGGAGGAACGGCGCGGGCGTGCGATGGCGTTCGTCATCGGCGGACTCACCGTCTCGACAGCGCTGGGTATGCCGTTGGGCAACATGATCGGCAGCGTCGACTGGCGTCTGACGCTCTGGGCGGTGGCTGCTCTCGGTGTCGTCGCGGCGATCGGTACCACGGTGGGGCTGCCCAGGATCACGCTGCCTCCGACGAGCCTCGGCGCACGCCTGGCGCCGCTCCGCAAGCCCGAGATGATCGTCACTCTGCTGACGACCCTGCTGGTGATGGGCGGGCACTACACGCTCTACACCTACATCGGAGCGGTCACAGCGGATGCCACTGCTGGGTCGTTCGCCCAGGCACTGACCCTGATCCTGTTGGCCTGGGGCATCGGCGCGCTCATCGGCAATGTGCTCGCCGGTTACCTCGTGGACAGCCTTCCCACGGTCCGCGTAGCGGTCACAGCACTCGCTGCCGCGACG
The DNA here is from genome assembly GCA_963711935.1 of uncultured Actinomycetota bacterium. Classification (GTDB taxonomy): domain Bacteria; phylum Actinomycetota; class Actinomycetes; order Streptomycetales; family Streptomycetaceae; genus Streptomyces. The sequence goes on along the minus strand of CAVQGD010000027.1, from coordinate 219,389 downwards.
CTCCTGCTCGGCATCAGCCCCCTCGCGGTCAACAACCTTGCCGTCGTCATCGTCTGGGCCGGAATCTGGGGCATCACGGACGGATCCCCCTCGGTAATCCAGCAATACCGGCTGGTCAGCTTTGCTCCCGCCTCGGCTCCGGTCCTGTTCGGCCTCAACTCCTCCGCAGTCTTCCTGGGCGTAGCACTGGGCGGCGGGCTCGGCGGCATCGCGCAGGACTGGCTGCCGGTGACCTCGCTCGGCCTTCCCGCGGCCTTCCTCGCTCTGGTCGCCACCGTGCTCACCGTCGTCCACACGAAGACAGCCAAGAAGGAAGCCTCGCTGGAAGCCGTCCAGGCCGGCCGATGACGCGACGCAGGGGAGGCCGGACCACGCCTACGTCCAGGCCGATCTGCGTCGCTGGCTGGAGCGTGAAGGGCTGGCTCCGGGGCAGTTGACCGCGGGGCGGGTGGAGGAGTTCGTCCAGGACCGGCGCGACGCCGGGCACCGGTGGTGGTTGTCGCAGCCGTCGCTGCGGCTGATGCTCGGCTTTCTCCGGGACGCTGGCGTTGTCCCGCCGCAGGAGCCCGATGTGGTTGAGGGGCCGGTCGAGGGCGTGCTGGAGGCCTGGGTTCCGCAGTTGATGGCGGGTTCGCGGCACGGATGAGGGCGTTGTTGCAGGTCACGTGGTTCCGGCCTGGTGGAACGGTCAGAATCGCCTAGTAACACGTTCCGCGTGACTACTGTGTGTTGACCTGTGGTGATGCTGTTAATGTCTGGAAACATGTACGTACGGGCGACCACGCGGAAGAACAAGAACGGCTCGACCGTGTGCTATCTGCAACTGGCGCACAATGAGTGGGACGCCGCCACGGGCACCTCCCGCCCGCAGGTCCTGCACAGGCACTGTCAGGTTGGTGGTGGAGTGCCCATGAGATGATCATTTGATCATTGGGCGTGTGCTGGGAGGGGCTGGCTGTGGGGATCGAGACGGCGGTGCCGTACAAGGGTTTTCGGTTCCCGGCGGAGGTCATCTCCCACGCGGTGTGGCTGTACCACCGCTTCCCGTTGTCCTTCCGCGAGGTCGAGGAGCTGCTGCTGGCGCGCGGGATCATCGTCTCCCACGAGACGATCCGGGCCTGGTGCGACCGGTGTGGAGCCGAGTACGCCGCCGCGCTGCGCCGGCGTCGGCCGCAAGCCGGGGACAAGGGGCACTTGGACGAGGTGTTCATCAAGGTCGACAGGGTGCGGCACTCCCTGTGGCGGGCCGTCGATCAGGACGGCACCGTGCTCGACCTCCTCGTGCCGTCCAAGCGGGACGCCAAGGCCGCCAAGCGGTTCATGGCCAGGCTGATGAAAAAGCAGCGCCGGGTGTGGCGGGTGCTGGTCACCGACAAACTCCGTTCCTACAACGTCGCGCACCGCGAGCTGATGACCTCGGTCGAACACCGCTCCGGCAAGGGTCTGAACAACCGGGCCGAGAACTCCCGCCAACCGACCCGCCGGCGTGAACGCGCCATGAAAGGTTTCCGCTCCGCAGGCCGGAGACAGCGCTTCCTGTCCGCGTTCAGCCAGCTCTCATCCCACTTCCGACCCCGATGCCATCTGCTCACCGCACCCGGCTACCGCACCGAGATGCGGCACCGCTTCACCACGGGGAACCAGATCACCGGCGTCACCGCCCTGCCCACCACGGCCTGAGCGCGACACCGCACCGGCCCCACCACGCCCCGACGGATCCCCACCCAGCCGATCCACAGTCAACTTGACAACGCCCTCGGCGATGCTACGTCGTCGGGTACAACCAACGAAATCAGGATCGAGATCAAGCGCTCGCGGCTCTGTTCGCTGATAGGCGCGAGGAACTGTTTCGTTACCTTGTCCTCGACCGAGTCGAGGCCGCCGCGGAGCTGGCGCTCCCCGTACTCGGTCAGCGTCACGGCATAGCGGCGGCGGTCGTGCCGGTCACGCAGCCTGACGACGTAGCCCATCCGCTCCAGCTCGTCGACCAGGGTCACCATCGTCGACCGGTCGATACGCAGGTGCTCACCGATGTACTGCTGCGAGCGGTTGCCGTTGACGTCGATGAACCGGAGGATTCCCCAGTGCCGCGCGCTGAGTCCGTACGGAGCGAGCTCCCTCTCGAACTGCGCAGTCAGGAGCTGCCCGGCCTTGTTCAGCAGGAACCCGATGGAGTTCGCGAAGTTCGGCGGCAGGGTTGGCGACCCGTTCGGGTTGGCATCCGTTTGGTTGATGTCATCCATCGTCTGACCTGTCTATGCTCACTGATTTGATTGTGGTCCACCAAAACGGTCAGCCACCATGACGAGCGTATCGCTACCAGACTTGACGAGCGAGTGGCGTCCCACTGTGAATTATTCTGACCTGTTCGTCAGCCAACTGTGAAGAACCGTTCGAACGAGGTCGGGGGCGACGTCGCGCCTCTGTACGGGGCCACCTCGGATCGACGTACAAGAGTATCGCCGCTTACTCGTCGCTTACCCGCCGCTCGAGGGAGCGGGAGTGATGCAGCCGCAGAACCTGGCACGCAGGTGTTGTTCTTCGTCTTTGGTTCAGATTGACAAGCTGACTGATCAAATCCACTATGAATAGTGGAAGTGCAGGATCATCAGCGCCCATGAGGATATTGTTCGGAGGTCGAGCACGGAACCTCCGAGGGGGGTGTGAGGGCGACCGCCCGTCCGATCACACTGCCGCACCACGGACATGTGCCGTTCATCGACGCTCCGATCTACAGCAGTCCACATCCACACGTATGAGGAGAGCACCATGAGTGGAGACATCGTCTTCTTCGACCTGCCCGGCAAGGACGCCGGGGCAACGGCGAAGTTCTGGGAGTCGCTGTTCGGGTGGGAGTTCAAGGAGGGGAACTTCCCAGGATACTCGATGATTCACGGCCCGAGCCCGATGGGCGGCTTCCCGCACGGGGACACGTCGAAGTTCCCGCGCGTCTACTTCGGCGTCGACGACCTGAACGCGGCCATCGAGCGGGTGCGTGAACTCGGCGGCACGGCGGGCGAGACGGTGACCATCCCCTCGGGAATGTTCGCCAACTGTGTCGATGACCAGGGAGTGGAGTTCAGCCTCTTCCAGGCGGCTGGCGAGTAGGGCTGATCTCGGCCGGAATCACCGGAGTCAGGGGTGGGGTCCGTTAGCGCGTTGGCGACCAGGCCATCGCGGATGGTCCACCGTCCTTCGACCGATCCTGTGTCTCCCCACCAGCGGTCCGGGGAGGAGAAGTTCGGCCCGGAAGCGTCCCTGCGACGCTGCATCGGCTTCCTCGGGATCCCGGTGGAGTTCGATGGCCGCCTCCTCGAAGCCGAGCCACAGGCGTTGTCAAGTTGACTGTGGATCGGCTGGGTGGGGATCCGTCGGGGCGTGGTGGGGCCGGTGCGGTGTCGCGCTCAGGCCGTGGTGGGCAGGGCGGTGACGCCGGTGATCTGGTTCCCCATGGTGAAGCGGTGCCGCATCTCGGTGCGGTAGCCGGGTGCGGTGAGCAGATGGCATCGGGGTCGGAAGTGGGATGAGAGCTGGCTGAACGCGGACAGGAAGCGCTGTCTCCGGCCTGCGGAGCGGAAACCTTTCATGGCGCGTTCACGCCGGCGGGTCGGTTGGCGGGAGTTCTCGGCCCGGTTGTTCAGACCCTTGCCGGAGCGGTGTTCGACCGAGGTCATCAGCTCGCGGTGCGCGACGTTGTAGGAACGGAGTTTGTCGGTGACCAGCACCCGCCACACCCGGCGCTGCTTTTTCATCAGCCTGGCCATGAACCGCTTGGCGGCCTTGGCGTCCCGCTTGGACGGCACGAGGAGGTCGAGCACGGTGCCGTCCTGATCGACGGCCCGCCACAGGGAGTGCCGCACCCTGTCGACCTTGATGAACACCTCGTCCAAGTGCCCCTTGTCCCCGGCTTGCGGCCGACGCCGGCGCAGCGCGGCGGCGTACTCGGCTCCACACCGGTCGCACCAGGCCCGGATCGTCTCGTGGGAGACGATGATCCCGCGCGCCAGCAGCAGCTCCTCGACCTCGCGGAAGGACAACGGGAAGCGGTGGTACAGCCACACCGCGTGGGAGATGACCTCCGCCGGGAACCGAAAACCCTTGTACGGCACCGCCGTCTCGATCCCCACAGCCAGCCCCTCCCAGCACACGCCCAATGATCAAATGATCATCTCATGGGCACTCCACCACCAACCTGACAGTGAGGTCTTCTCAGCAAAGTGATGGGTGCGGAGAGTGACGACGCGCCTCGTGGGTCGGCTGCGCGTCGGGCGACTTGGCGTCAGACATGGGTGAAGCCCCTGGTAGGAACGAGTCTGCGAAGAACAAGTTCCGTACAGCCAGAGGCTTCACACATTGACCAGTATCACCTACACCGCCGTGCTCGATGTCCGCAGGGAGACCGCCGAGCATCTCGCGAAGCTGCTGCACGGGCACCGCGAACGGCTCGGCACCCGCAAGAACACCCGCGCGCTGGGGGTGTTCAAGCAGGCGGTACGGGTGCTGCGCTGGTTCGTCGACGGAACCCGGCTGGCCCAGCTCGCCCGGGACAACAACATCTCAGCACCGACCGCGTACCGCTACCTGCACGAGGGGCTGACCGTACTGGCCGACCACGCGCCCGACCTGTCCACGGCGCTGGAACGCGCGGCGGCGGCCGGGTACACCCACCTGAACCTGGACGGCACCGTGATCCGCACCGACCGGGTGGCCGCCGCCGGCCCGAACGGCGCGGATCTGTGGTGGTCCGGAAAACACCAGCACCACGGGGGAAACGTGCAGGTCATCGCCGCCTCGGACGGCTGGCCGCTGTGGCTCTCCCCGGTCCGTCCGGGCCGCGAGCACGACACCACCTGTGCCTGCGCGCACGGCCTCATCGACGCGCTCAACCGGCTCGCCGCCACCCTGGGCGTCCCCACCCTGACCGACCTCGGCTACGAGAACGCCGGGGACGGCTTCCGCCACCCGGTCAAGGAACCCAAGGGCGGCGAACTCGCCGAAGCGGACAAGGCGTTCAACTCCGTGATCCGCGGCATCCACGGGGTGGCCGAGTGGGCCAACGCCCTGCTGAAGGTCACCTTCAAGGCCCTGCGCAGGGTGAGCCTCGATCCCGCCGCCATCACCCAGATCACCCGCGCCGCCCTGGTCCTGCTCCATCTTGAACACGGCCGCACCACCTGAACGAAGATCACGATCAGTCACGAATCGTTGCTGAGAAGAGTTCGGTGCCCGGGAGATCGTCACCGACAAGCTCCGCTCCTCCAGTGCCGCCCACCGCGAGGTCATGCCCTAGCGCTGCGCCGGGCCCGTGCCGAGAAGGCCAGCCGCCAGGTGGAGCCGCAGCACCTGGAGCAGACGGCGTGATCCGGCGGCAGGCCGGACAGCCGGCGAACATGCAACACACGGCGCAACAGCCAGGTGCAACACACCGTTCCTAAAGACTGAGCATGAGTTGCACGTGCTCAGCCGAACGCCCCGAACGGTCTTGGGCGTTCTGGTCCACCGCGTTCGGCCCGTGTCCAGCGCCAGCGGATCGTGTCCGTGGTCCGGGTACGCGGGGGCGGTTTCCCTCACTGCCCCGGCTGCTGGGCCGGGCCTGGGCGGTCCGATGCCCCGCACCATCACTCTGGTGGTGCGGGGGCGGTGCCGTCCTCCCCCAGTGCCTTAAGGGCCTGGGAGGTACCCCCAGCCTGATCCGGTGGCCGAGGGAGCGTCGTCCGATAGCCACGCCTGCCGCCTGGTGGCGGCTGACGGGCCGTCGTGGGGTGCTGAGTGGCTTCTGCCAGTGCTCGGCTCCCCAACGCGAGGTGTAGGCGGGATCGACAGCGATCACGCCGATGCCGGTTTCCGCGCACATCGACAGCAGCCGTGCGCGCAGTTTGCCGGTAGGGATCTTGGAGATGAGCTGCCGGAATCGTTTCTTACGGCCGTGCTTCTCCCGGGACGTGGAGTCGGTGAAGTCAAGGTCTTCGATCGCGACCGCTTGCACGCCGGTGGCCTTGGCCCAGTGCAGGAGCCGGGTGAGGGCGGGGCGTAGCTGCGCGTCGCGGCGGGTGGCGGTGCCTGTGAGGTCGTAGTCGAAACGGCGCGGTGTGCCGACCGGGTTGCCGTGCTCGTCCAGCAGCCACGCGGCCAAGTGATCGGCGTTCATGTCGACGCCGATCACGCCGCCTGTCCGGAGCGTGTCGAGGGGGACGACGGGCAGGTCTTTGCGGGTCCATGACGCGTCGAGGTACCAGCGGCCGGAGGTGGTGTCGAGATGGATGCGGTAGGCCACAGCCCGATTCGCCTCTACCCGGTCGCGCCACTCGGCGCCCCGGTGCGGGAAGGACACTGTCGCGGCGAGGACGTACCGGCCGTGCCTGGCGTTGGCCAGTTCGGCGAGCGGGGCCGGGAGTTTGATGCTGATCTCGCCGTTGGGGGCGACGCGGATCGTCTCGTTGCCGTGGCGCTTGCCGGACTCCCCCTCAGCGGTGAGGAACCAGCGGGCTGTCTCCCACTGGGCACGCCACGAGGCTTCCCTCTTGTGCGCGGCGGCGAGGTGGTGCCGCTGGTGCAACAGCCGACGGCTGCCGCGCACGATGGAGACCTTCCCGGCCTCCCACTCGGCGCGGACGTGCTGGTATCGGTCTTCGAGGATCGCCAGCCGCCGTGTTTTGTGGAACCACTCGTGCCCGGAGCGGTAGCCGCCGGGCTTGCCCCGGCTGCCTTTCTCGCCGACCGGGAGGGACAGGCGGTGCCGGATGGTGCTGATACCGGCTGCCAGGGACTGCATGTGCTGGTGCTGGGCGCGGCGGGACAGGCCCCACTGATCATGTGTGTGGGAGGTGACCGATCCCGCCCACCGGGAGGACGACTGCGCTGTCAGCTCCCGCTTACGGGCTGCCCAGGTATCGGTGGAGTGGTCCGGACCGTCACGGCACCTGCGGGCCAGATCGAGGGAGGCCAGATGGCCCATGTGCGCGCCGATGAGGCGCAAGACCTTCTCGTCCTCAGCGGAAAGGCCCTTGAGACGGTCGCGTACCGAGACACCCGAGGGTCCGTCGGCGATGAACGGCCGGGCGATCTGCCGCAGCGGCTTGCGCTGGTCAGCCATGCCGCGCGGCCTCCAGTGCCTTACCGGCGCGGTTCTTTGCCGACTGGCGGCCGTACAGGCGGGCACAGAACCACGTCAGAACCTCCGCCATGTCGCGTACCAGGTCGTCTTCCACCTCACCGTCATCCAGGACGACGAGACGACGGCCGTGCGCGGACAGGGTGGCCTCAACGAGTTCGACGTTCATCGGGCCGAGCCGGTCTTTGTGTTCCACCACGACCGTGGTCACGGCGGGATCAGCCAGCAGCCGCTTCGCCTTCGCACGTGTGCCGTGCATACCGGACGCGATCTCCGCTTCCACGCGGACCACTCGGTGACCGGCCTTCGCGGCCCACTTCGACAAGCGGGCCACCTGGCGCTCCAGATCGCTCTTCTGATCGTGGGAGGAGACACGGGCATACAGCCCCAGCCCGTTGATGGCTTCCGGCGCCGTCGCGGCTTCGATGTTCACCAGGATTGTGCGGGGGCCGACACGCTGAGCAGGCACGGGAAGTGTCCCGTTACGGAACCAGCGATACGCCGTGTGGGGACTGATCCCCTGTGTCCGCGCCCACTCAGTCAGATTCACGGGAAGATCGTAGCACCACTGGAGTAATCTCATACACGCTTATACACACTCATTCGAGAGCGTTCCGGCGTATGCCGGGCGGGATTTGCAGGGCTGCGCCATGGCTCCGCGCAGCTGAGGGTGAGTAGGCCGTCATTGGTGCCTACCGAAATTCATCGGTCAGCTCGCCTTGATCTTCGAGACGTTGGCGGCCAGCCAGTCGTCGAAGCTCTTGAGTGCCGGGTTGAGTTCCCGCACCTTGTCCAGGTCGCGGGCGCCGGTGAACTCCTGGTCGAAGTCGCCGTAGTACTGGAACATGTTGCCGATCTCGTCTGCGCCCGGAAAATCGAGGGAGCGGAAGACGTCGTAGGGCACCGGCTGGAAGCGCACCGGCTCACCGAGGGTGGCCTCGAACTTCGCCGCGTACTGCGCAGCCGTCAGATGGTCACCGGCCAGGCCGACGGTCTCGCCGATGAGGCGCTCGCCGCCCTTGAGGATGCCGAAAGCCGTCCGGCCGATGTCCTCGGCGTCCACGCCGGAGAGCAGCTTGCCCTCCTCCAGCGACAGGGTCAGCGTCAGCACGCCGTCATCACCGCGCTGGGGACTCATCTGGGTCAGGAAGTTCTGGAAGAAGAAGGTGGTGTTCAGGAAGGTGGTGGGTACGCCGGCTCGGCGGAAGAGGTCGTTGGCCTCTCCCTTGGCGTCGAAGTGCGGCACGTTGTACTTGTCCTGGAGTACGGGCATCCTCTCGTCGTCGAGCGGCAGGAGGTCGCGGGTGTCCTCCAGCGTCGACCACACGACGTGCTTCAGCTCCGCGGCCTTGGCGGCCCGTACCAGGATGTTGATCTCCTCGATCTCCTTGGCCGCCGAGCCGTGTGCCCAGAAATTGGTGACCAGGAAGGCGCCGTAGGCGCCTTCGAACGCCTTGTGCACGCTGGGCTCGTCGTAGAGTCCGCCTGGACGACCTCGGCACCGAGTTCGGCCAGTTCCCTGGCGGCGGGTGAGGCGGGGTCGCGGGTCAGCGCGCGTACCGCGAAGCCCGAGTCGGGGTCGGCGAGGATCGCCCGCGCGGTACCGCCGCCCTGGGCACCCGTCGCTCCGGTGACTGCGATGACCTTCTGCTCGCTCATGGATGGTGCTCCTGCCCGAAGACCTTTGGTTGATGCGTCTACAAAGCTAGCGCCGTAAAGATGACGAGTCAACTCTGACGCGACGGCCATCCGCCAGGTCGTCGACGGAGGCCGTGCTCGCCGACGAGATCGGCGTCGATGTCATCGCCCTCGGCGAGCACCACCGCCCGGAGTACTCGATCTCGACTCCGGAGACGGTGCTCGCCGGCATCGCCACCCGCACCGAGCCGTATCCGGCTCGGCTCCGGCGTGACCGTGCTGAGCTCCGACGACCCGGTGCGCGTCTTCCAGCGCTTCGCCACCGTGGACGCGCTCTCCAACGGCCGGGCCGAGGTCATCCTCGGGCGCGGCTCGTTCACCGAGTCGTTCCCGCTGTTCGGCTACGACCTGGCGACTACGACGTGCTGTTCGAGGAGAAGATCGAGCTCTTCGCCAAGCTGCTGGACGAGAAGCCGGTCACCTGGAGCGGCACCACGCGCGCCGCGCTCGACGACGCCGACGTCTTCCCCAAGACCGAGTCCGGACGCCTGACCACCTGGGTCGGCGTCGGCGGTTCGCCGCAGTCGGTCGTCCGCACCGCGCGCTACGGCTTCCCGCTCATGCTCGCCATCATCGGCGGCGCCCCGGACCGCTTCGCGCCCTACGTCGACCTCTACCGACGCGCCACCGAGCAGTTCGGCACCACCGCTCATCCGGTCGGGATGCACTCGCCGGGCTTCATCGCCGACACCGACGAGGAGGCCAAGGAGCTGCTACTGGCCCCACTACCGGGTCATCCGCGACCGCATCGGCGCGCTGCGCGGCTGGCCGCCGGTCCGCCGGGAGGAGTTCGACGCCGAGATCGAGCACGGCTCCCTCTACATCGGCTCGCCCGAGACGGTCGCCCGCAAGATCGCCCGCGCCGTCCAGCGCACTCGGCGTCGGCCGGTTCGACCTCATCTACACCGCCGGCGCGCAGCCGGCCAGCGCCCGCCTGCGCGCCGTCGAGCTGTACGGCACCAAGGTGATCCCGATGGTCCGCGACATCCTCGCCGGCTGACGCCGCGAACGGAGAGGACATGGACACCACAGCCGTGCGTCACCGTCGGCATCCTGGGTGCGGGCAAGGTCGGCACCGTGCTGGCCCGGCTCGCCCTCGCCGCCGGCTACCGCGTGCTCATCGCCGGCTCCGGCGACCCCGCGAAGATCGCCCTCACCGTCGAGGTCCTCACCCCCGGCGCGGTCCGCGGTCACCGCCGCGCGAGGCCGCCGCGCAGGCCGACGTCGTCATCCTCGCCCTCCCGCTCGGCAAGTACCGCACCATCCCCGCCGAAGCGCTGCGCGGCAAGCTCGTCATCGACGCGATGAACTACTGGTGGGAGGTCGACGGCATCCGCGACGACCTCACCGACCCGCGCACCTCGTCGAGCGAGATCGTGCAGGCACTTCCTGTCCGGAGCACGCGTGGTCAAGGCGTTCAACCACATGGGCTACCACGACCTCGAGGACGAGGCCCGGCCCGCCGGGTACGCCGGGACGCAAGGCGATCGCCATCGCCGGTGACGATCCGGACGACCTCGCCAGCCGTCGCGGCGCCTCGTCGACGACTTCGGCTTCGACCCCGTCATCGCCGGACCGCTTGCCGAAGGCGTACGACTCGAGCCGGGCACCGAGCCCTTCGGCGCCAACGTCGGCGCCGAGGAGCTGCGCGCGATGCTCGACCGCTTCCCGGAATCAGCGCGCGGACGTACCGTCATCAGTGCGCGGACAGCAGAACACGCAAGGCGAGAATCAGATGATGTGTCAACAAGTCGACTACACTCGCACATATGACTGAGACATCGCGCTGGCTCACCGACGCGGAACAACACGCCTGGCGCAGCTTCGTGCGGCTGCAGGCCAAGCTCGTCGGCCGGCTGGGCCGCGAGGTGCAGGCCGAGTCGGGCCTGTCCTCCGCCGACTACGGGGTACTCGTCCATCTCACCGAGGTTCCCGAGGGCAGGCTGCGCGTACTGGAGCTCGCCAGGGCGGTGGAGTGGGAGAAGAGCCGGATGTCCCACCATCTCAACCGGATGGCCAAGCGCGGCCTGATCGTCCGGGAGGACTGCCCCACCGACGCGCGCGTGGCGTTCGTCGCCGTCACCCCCGCCGGCCGTGAGGCCCTCGCGACCGCGGCTCCCCGTCATGTCGAAGCGGTCCGCCGCCTGTTCATCGACCCGCTCACCCCGGCAGAGCTCGCCATGCTCGCCCAGATCTCCAACCGCATCCTCGATCAGCTGGAGAAGGACTGCGACTGAGCAGCCCGGTACCGGCCGCGGTGGACGATGAATCAGACCGCCCCACTATAGGTTGACACATCAACTTGAACATGGATATTTTATTGATGTATCAACATTCCCCAAGGAGGACAAGTGACGACCAAGGTGATCGACGTTCCCGAGGCCCGCCGCTATGAGGCCAGGGTGGACGGTTGGTTGGAGGTCGCGGGCTTCTCTCAGTATCTCCGCACATCAGAACTGATCGCCTTCCTGCACACGGAGGTGGCTCCGGAGTTCGAGGGCCGGGGGGTCGGTTCGGCGCTGGTTCGGACCTCCCTCGACGAGGCACGCGCCGCAGGGTTGCGCGTGCTGGCCACGTGTCCCTTCTACGCAGCCTGGATCGACCGCCACCCCGAGTACGCCGATCTGCTGTACCAGGCCCGGAGCAAGGTCAGCGACTGAACCGGCCGGCCGAAGACCGAAGTGAGGAGGACCGGTATGAGCGACAAGCCGCAGAAGAAGGCGTACCAGGCGCCGGAGATCACCGTGACCTTCGAGGCGGTAGGTGACTGGTCAGCGGCTGCCTCGGCGTGTGTGTGCCTCCGCGAGGAAGAGGTAGCTGGCGGCGGTCCAGGTGTAGGCGCGGTCCCGCAGGCCCGTGCCGGTCAGGGCGTCGAAGTTCTCCGCGAAGCCGTGCGCTTCGCACAGGGCGCGGAAGCGGGCGCTGATCTCGTCCGCGAGGCGATCGTGCCCGGCGCCGCGGCGTGCGTGCGGTGGTCGGGGTGCATGGTGCGCAAGCTCTCCCAGAGACGCTGGGTGATCGCGGTGAATTCCGGCGACTGCTCCAAGCCGCCGACGTCCGAGGAGCGGGGCCGGGGCAACCCCACCGGGACGATCTCCGCGATCCGTCCGGGGCGCGGGCTCATCAGCACCACGCGATCACCGAGCAGTACGGCCTCGTCCATGCTGTGGGTGATGAAGACGACGGTGATCTGGTTACGCTCCCAGATGCCGAGCAGCTCCTCTTGAAGAATGCGGCGCGTCTGCTCGTCGAGGGCGCCGAAGGGCTCGTCCATGAGCAGCACCCGGGGCTCGACAGCGAGAGCCCGAGCCAGACCCACACGCTGTTGCTCTCCTCCGGAGGGTTCGCCGGGCAGGCGCTTCTCGAAGCCGGCCAGGCCGACCAGTTCGATGAGTTCCCTGTTCTTCGGCGCCAGATTGAGGATGCTGTCGATCGCCCCCCGGCAGCAGGACTGGGCGAGCTCGTACGGCGCGTTCCACCGAGCCGGCTCGGACAGGACAGCCGCCGCATCCCGCAGGAGGTTCAACGCCCGCTCGCCGTGCGGCCCTTGAGCGGTCAGTGCCATGGACAGCTGAGCCGAGACGGTGAAACCGATGGGGCTGGCAGCGCCATCGCCCGTCAAGTCGTTCGCGACAGTCACCCGGCCACCGTAGCGGCCCCGTCCGCGGCGACAGCCCCGCGCGGAAGTGGTTCACCCACCACGACCGTTGACAGACGCGAACGCTCGGAGGAGATCAGGGGGACGGCGGGAATGCAGCCTGCCGCTGGCCCAGGCGGAGACGACCCGTTGACGGCATAGCTCTACGACAGAGCGACAGGAACGATGCCGCTGCTTCTTTCTTCCCAAGACGAGAGCGGTCACCGTCCTTTCTACGACACGAGCGACGACAGCCACGCTCATCGGTTCGCAGTGCCGGGCCAGGAAGAACTGGTCGGTGTAGCTGTTCTTGGTGACCAGCATGTCGGCGACCAGGCTGGCGAGCCTGTGCAAAAGACGCCGGTCATCGTCATCGACGGTGTCCAGGGTCAGAGCCATCACCCCCACCTGATCGCTGCCGTCCAGCAGCGGCAGGAACATCCGGACGCCGTCGGCCTGCGGTACCTCGACACGGGTTGCGTGCAAAAGGCCGCACCGGCGTCGGAGCCATCAATCGGCTCAGTCCCGCCGACCGCCAGCCGCCTGCCCGGCAACGGGGCCAGCACCTCTTGGCCGTAGTCCTGCAGGAGGAGCGAGACCTCCCGGCCACCGATCCGGGCCACCTCTTCCGCGATCAGCGGTGCGAGCAACTGTGGCGGTATGGCCTGCTCCCGGTCGAGCAGCACCCCAGCGGCCGCTCACCGAATCCTTCCGACCGATCCATGATGATCTTGTAGGACTGCCGCTCGGTGTCCGCCATGGTCCGTGTCCTTTCACTGTCTTCAGGGTAGTTCGCCGGGCTGCCTGGCTCCTGGGCTCGGTTGCCTGGAGCCGGTACGGTGCCGCTCTGGCCATGGGGGGCCGGCCGCACCCGACGGCTGAGCGTCTGGTAGGTCTCCCCGTCCGCGGTTGCTGCTGGAAAAGGAAGAAGTAGTGGGCCACCGGCCGCGCCTGCTCACACACCGGTCCAGAGCCTGTTCGGAGTTGTGATCATGTAGCGGGGTGGAGGCTGCGCAGCCAGATGACCGCGCCGCGCAGCTGAAGCCCCGCCATGCAGCTGTCGGGCTTCTTTAGGGAAACTGCGGGCTGTCGGCGGGCTGCCCGGGGGTGAGCACGAACGACAGCGGAGGGCAGCGTCGGTCGGCCGACGGGTGGACCTTGCAGGTCAGACCGGGGCGGGAGCGGCCCAGGGCCGCCGCCTTCAACCGCACCCGGCGCCGACGCCGCTGTCGGCGGCGCTGTCGGCGGCGCTCCTCGCGCTCCGGATCGGGCTCGGCCTCCTCAGCCGGGGTCACCGCCTCGGCGGCAGCCTGCCGCTTGTGCCGCTTTCGTGCCTTTCGCGTGCCCCCTTTTCGGCCTCGGCGGCCTTCTCCAGGGCGGCAAGGACCTCCTCGTCCATGACCAGGCCGGCCGCGTCGTGGTGGGCGCGGGCGGTGGTGGAATCCACGCTGACCAGGGATAAGTCCACCTGCCCGCGACGGGCGGCCTCCGCGATCACTGCCTCCATCAGGCCGGCGAACACCCCGACTTCGCGCCACTGGGCGAACCGGTCGTAGACCGTGGACCAGGAGCCGAACGCCTCCGGCACGTCCCGCCACGGGCTGCCGGTGCGGAACCGCCAGATGATCCCCTCCAACTGGTCGCGCAGGCGCTCCGGATAGGGGCCGTACTGCCCGATCGGCAGGTGAGGGCGGATCAGCTCCCAGTCATCATTACTCAGTTCACGTCGCGGCATGCGGGTGTTCTACCAGTTCGAACGCGGTTGTCGGAAGCGATCGCCAGGACCAAGATCACGACCCCGAACAGGTCCTGGCGTTCGCTCGACTGTTCGGCTATATTCACTCGACTCCCTATCTCCGCTCCCTCCTTCCCTCCCCTCTTAGCTCCCCCCTCGCAACTCACCTCTGGCACGGTTCTGGCACCTTATGAGCATCAACCTTCCCCCCGCGTTGGCCTGGGTGGCCTACCTGGCGGTCGGGGAGAACTGGCCCCAGGGTGACGAGGACAAACTCCGCGAGCTGAGTGAGGCGTGGGAAGAGGCCGCCCAGGAGCTGCTGGCGATCAGCCGTGAGGTGGGTCCCTCGGTCAGCGGGGTGCTGGAGAGCATGGCCGGGCCGGTGGTGGGGCAGTTCCGGGAGTTCGTCGGGACGTTCCTGAAGAACCTGCCGCAGACGGCGAAGTCGGCGGATCAGCTGGCGAAGCTGGCGCGGACCTCGGCCGTCGAGCTGCAGTACGCGAAGTACATGATCCTCGTGCAGCTGGCCTGGATGGCGTTCGAGATCGCGCAGTTCGCGGTGTACGCACCGCAGGTGGTTCCGGCGATCGTGGCGGCGGGCCGGGCGGCGGTGCGGATGATCCTGCGCCGGCTGGCGGTGTCGATGGCGGCGGGTATCGGGCTGATGACCGGCATGGACGTGGCGGTGCAGACCTTCCAGATGATGCTGGGCGACCGTACCCGGTGGAACGCACAGAACACCCTGGGGATGCTCAAGGCAGGGGCGATCGGGGGGGCGATCGGGGGTGCGCTCCCGATGGTGGCGGGCGCGGTGCTGCCGAAGGTCGCCAGCACGCTGGCGGGCAAGCTCGCGGTGGGTGGGGCGACGGGGCTGGTCACCACGGTGGCACAGGATGCGCTGCTGGGCGGGAACTCGGCTCTGGCGGGGGCGTTCACCTCGGGGATGACCGAGGCGCTCAGTGGGGGCGGGCGGCGTTTTCGGTGGCAGAAGCCGGCAGGAGACGCCAACTCCCTCGATGTGAAGATCCCTGATCTGCCGGACATCGACCTGTCCCAGCTGGAGACCATGCCGCTGCTGGACCAGCCGGGCGGGGGCGGAAGGCCAGGCGGGGGCGGGCAGCTCACCGAGTCCGACGGGCCGGCCACCGCCGCACCCACCACGTCCGACGGGCCGCCCGGCACCGCATCCACCCCGGGCACTGCGGGCACTACGGGCTCTAGGGGCACTACGGGTACCGGTGGCGGGGCCTCCGGTACGCAGCAGACGGGCGCGGGTGCGGGTGCGGGTGCGGACACGGGTGCGGGCGCGGGTGCGGGCGCGGGTGCGGACACGGGTGCGGGTGCGGGTACAGCGCCGGTGTCCCCGGCGGATACGCCGTCTGCCACGGGTGCGGACCGGGGCACTGGCAACCGTCAGGGCGATGGCAACGGCACGGAGCGCACGGAGCGGCAACAAGACGAACGGGACGAACGGGACGGGCGGTTCGCCCAGGGAGTGGTCAACGAGCAGCCCACCAGCGCCGTGTCGGCCCCCCCGGCCCAGGACCTTCCCGGTTTCAAGACCGTGCTGGTTACTCCGGGTCGCAACGATGTCACAGCCCCCGAGACCAACAGCGGCCCCACTCCCACGGTCGCCCCTGAGACCAACAGCGGCCCCGCTCTCACGGCCGCGCCCGGGACGGCTCCGGCCGCGTCCGGCACGGTTCCGGCCCTCCGGCACGGCTCCTGCTCCGACCGGCACCGGCGGCACCACCGGCACCGGCGGCACCACCGGCACCGGCGGCACTGGCGGCACTGGCGGCACCGGCGGCACCGGCGGCACTGGCACCGCGGAGACCAGGGTCGCCGAGACTCGTCCCCCGACGGAATCCGCCCCGGACAGGGCACCCCGGGAGACGGCCGGCCCTCAGGCGGACCAGGCGCCGGTCGCGCAGACAGACCGTCAGATCCGCGAACAGCAGCAGCCGGCGGACCCGCAGGAGTCCGCGGCGATCCATGAGGATCTTGTTCAGCGGCTTGAGGCGTTGCGCAGCGAGGACAACGCCACCCCCTCGTCGGCTCCTGCCGTGCCGGACACCGAGGCCGGAACGGGCCAGCTCCCCGGAACGGGCCAGCTCCCCGGAGCGCGGGAGGCCAGCAGCCCGGTCCCGGCGCAGGGCAGGGTCCCGGCCCCGGTGGAGGGCAGCGGTGCCGGGCGGCACAGGGTAGCGGTTGCCGAGGGCGTCGGTGCGGGGTCCGCCGCTGACGCGCGTCTGCCCGGGGACCGGAGGCCGGTCACCGCAACGGGGCCCGGTTCCGCCTCCCGGGGGGAGGGGGCCGGTGGGGGCACTCGCCTGGAGTCGGCGCTGCCCCGGGACGAGACCCGCGCCGACGGGCAGGTGTCGGCCGATGCCGACGGGCAGGTGCCGACCGGCAACACCGCCGCCGACCCGGTCACCGGTACCGCACCCGGCACCGCACCCGGCTCCGCCGCCGCACCCGCCACCGCACCCGGCTCCGCCGCCGCACCCGCCACCGCACCCGGCTCCGCCGCCGCACCCGCCACCGCACCCGGCTCCGCCGCCGCACCCGCCACCGCACCCGGCACCGCGCCCGGCTCCGGCACCGCACCCGGCACCGCACCCGGCACCGCGCCCGGCTCCGGCACCGCACCCGCACCCGGCACCGGCACCGGCACCGGGCCCGGCTCCGGCACCGCGCCCGACTCCGCCCCGGGCACCGCCGCCGCGCCCGGCACCGCGGACACCGCCGCCCAGGAGAGCGGAACATCCCCGGCCGAGGAAGAGGCCGACCTGCAACCCATCCTCGACCTGCCCCAGGCACCTGCCGCGTTCGACCCCGCACAGTTGCCGGACCCCTCCCCGCAGGCCCTGCTCCCCCACCTGCTCCCCGGCCTGCCGGCGGCACCCAGCGAGGCGATCGCCGCCCTGGGCCCGCAGGTGCAGCGCAGTATCGACGCGCTCACCCACCTCGCCCGCTCCGCCCAGCTGGCCGAGGCCAGCTGGCAGCAGCAGGCCGACGCGGCCCGCCAGGCGGCCGGCACCGGTAACTGGGGGCAGAGCGCCCAGCACCTGGCCGAGCTGCGCAGCACGGTGGAACACGGGCTGCTGGAGAGGCGGCTGGAGGACTTCCGCGCCCATGTGCACAGCGGAGTCTCCCGGTTGGAACCGCTCGGTATCCGCCCGGATGACTGGCAGGCGCAGGTGGACGCGGTGGAGCGGGCCGCGGCCACCGGCGAGGTGGTACTGATGGACAGCGCGCTGCGGGAGTACACCGCGTTCGTGGAGCGGCACCTGCCCCCCCAGGTGCTCACCGGCAGGGACACCCCGGGCTCGTTCGACGGCCAGGTGGAGCAGCTGCGCCGGGAGCTGACCGCGGTCGGTGACCCGGCCGGGCGGCAGCGGCTGCAGGACGAGCTGGCCGTGCACCGCGAGCTGCGCCGGCGGCTGGACCGGCTGGCCCAGGCCGACCAGGAGGCCTCGTTGAGGCTGCGGCAGGCGCTGGGGCAGGAGGAGGCGGCGCGCAGCGCCCAGGAGGTGGCGCAGGTGCGGCAGGAGCTGCGGGAGTACCAGCAGGACCGCGCAATGCAGCGGCAGCTGGACGCCTTGCGTGAGGGCACGGCCCACGCGGATCTGGACCGGCGGTTCGAGGCGCTGCGCGAGGCGGCCGCCCCGGATGCGCGCGGGCAGGAACTGAATCAGCGGGTGGACGACGCGGCGACACCGCAGGAGCGGGACCGGGCGCTTGGGGAGCTGGCCGCGCACAACCAGCTGAGGGCGGACGAACGGCGGCTGGAGGCCTTGCGTGAGGTGCTCGCCGGCGAGAGCGGCGGGCCAGGGCCGGATGTGCACCAAGAGCAGCTGGTTCAGCAGGTCCTCGACGCCCGGACCCCGCAGGAGGCGCGCCAGGCGTCCCAGGAACTGAAGGAGTTCACGGACCGTCAGATCCGCGCACAGCAGCAGCAGCTCACCGAGCGGCTGCACACCGCCGCGGATGCCCGTACCCAGGCGGAGAACGCGGCTCTGCGGCGGCGGCTGGACGCGGGGGACGGGGGTGTGCCGCAGGATGCGCGCGAGGCGGAGCTGCGGCGGCGGCTCGACGACGCGGCGACCGAGGCGGAGCGGACGCAGGCGCTGCACGAGCTGGCCGGGCACAAGCAGGACCAGCTGCAGCAGCGGGTCGAGAACGCGACGACCGACCGGGAGCGGACCCGGGCGCTGGACGCGCAGGCCGCCTTCAACAACTGGACGCCGGCCGAGCGGCGGCTGGCCGAGCTGCGTACGGCACTGGGGCCGGGCCGTGCGCCGGAGGCGGACGCCCGCCACGCACAGCTGCTGCGGCAGATCGAGAGCGCCCGGACGCCGCAGGAGTCCCACCGGGCTGAGCAGGCGCTGAAGGAGCACACCGACCGCCGGATCCGCGCACAGCAGCAGCACCTGGCGCAGCGGCAGGAGACCGCGGCGGTCCACGAGGACCTCGTCCAGCGGTTTGCGGTGCTGCGCGGCGAGGACGGGCAGGCCGCACCGGTGCCCGGTGATCCGCTACCGGCCGCTGGTGATCCGCTGCTGGAGCGGTTCGCGGCACTGCGCGGCGAGGGGAGGCGGCTGGATCCGGCCGAGGCGGCTCTGCTCCGGCGGATGGAGACGGCCACCAGCCCCGAGCAGGCCCGCCAGGCGGAGCAGGCCCTGCGGGAGTACCTGGCCGGCAGACAGCAGCAGGAGCAGCAGCGGGAGGAACTCCGGCTGGCACAGGTCCGCAGCCAGGAGCAGGAAGTCACCTCCCTGCAGGAGGAGTTGACGCGGCAGCGGCGTACCGGTGCGGTGGACGACGCGGCCCGGAGCCAGCAGCGGCTGGAGGAGGCCCGGCAGCGGCTGGCCGGGCTGCGTACGGCGGACGAGCACGCTGCCGCGCTGCGTCGTGAGTTGCGGCAGGAGGTGGAGGCCGGGGAGCTGGACTCGGACCGGCCGGGTGCGGGTTCGGGTGCGGGTTCGGGGGGGCGGCTGGACCGGCTGGTGGCGGAGGGTCTTGCCCGGCGGGCCGGGCAGGAGCGGGCCGGGCAGGAGGCGGAGCGTGCCCGGGAGCAGCTGGAGGACCTGCGCCGGGGGCAGCTGGAGGACCTGCGCCGGGAGCCTGCCGAGGATGCCGAAGGTACGGCCGAAGGTACGCAGGAGCCTGCCGGGGAGGCCGAAGGCAGGCAGGAGCCGGCCGGGGACACGACCTCGACCGGTGACTGGTCCCTGGACGACCTCGACGCGTTGCCGGGTGTGCCCGGTGCCCGGCCCGACGGGCAGCCGGACGCGCCCGCCACCAGGCCCGAGGACACCACCACATCCCCCGGCGACACGACCACCTCACCTGAGAGCACGACCTTCGCTGAGGACACGGTCACCTCACCTGAGGACACGGTCACCTCACCTGAGGGCAGGCCCGCGCTCAGCGAGGACGACGCGGCGGCCAGTCTCCTGGCCGCGCTGGAGGACCTGCCCGGCGCCCCGCTGAGCCCGCTGGCGCAGTTCGGTGACGTGGCCGGCCCGCGCCCGGCAAAGACGCCCGTGCAGCCGGGGCCCCCGCCGGGCAGGCAGGAGCCCGCCCAGCCGGGTTCCGAGACCGCCCAGCTGCAGCCCGAACGCTCCCGCCCCGCAGCCGACCCGGACGACACCGCGCTGCCCAAGGCACCGTCCGGTACCTCGCGCGGGGACCGGGCCACCATGCCCGAACGGGTCCCGCGCTTCGACGACCTGGAGAACACCCTCGCCGAGCTGGAGAAGGAGCAGGACGCCGCGGGGGCGGAGCCCGGCGACGGCACGCCGCAGCGGCTGCCCGCGGAGCAGGCAGGCCAGACAGTGGCGGAGCAGGCAGGCCAGACAGTGGCGGAGCAGGCAGGCCAGACAGCGGCGGAGCAGGCCGGGGAGACAGCGGCGGCGCCCGTGGAGCAGGCCGACGCCACGCACCCGGCGCCGCGGGATGCGGACCAGTCGGCGGACACCCACCCGGCGACCGGGTCCGTGGACCAGCCGGTACGCGACGCTGCGCAGGACACCGAGGCCGTGGACCAGCCGGTACGCGACGCTGCGCAGGACACCGAGGCCGTGGAGCAGCCGGTACGCGACGCTGCACAGGGTGCGGGGAGCCCGGCCAGGGAACGTACCGATGCCGGGGAAGAGCACCGATGCCGGGGAGCGCACCGGGAAGAGCACCGATGCCGGGGAGCGCACTGGTGCCGGGGAGGCGGTGCCGGGTGGTCTGGGGGAGGTCGCGGCGTGGTCCGGGCTGGATGAGGCCGGGGCGCGGGCGTTGTGGGCGGCGGCGGCGAGGATCACCTGGCGGTACAACCCGTTCCCGCTGACGGTCAGTGAGCAGGCTTCCTCGCTGCTCCAGCGGGATCCGGAGCAGTTCGGGCACATCCTGCGGGTGGCACAGGAACTGCACGCACACGGGGGCCCGGTCCAGGGGTGGGCCCGGGGGGTGGAGGCCGCCTTGGACCTGGCCCGGCAGCGGGGCCTGCCGGGTGCGCACGGCCCGCAGGGCCCGCGGGGGGTACTGGTGGGGGGTGCCGGGCCGTCCGGGTCCGAGGCCGAGTCGTCCGACTGGCCCGGCGCCGACCGGACAAACGCTGAACTCGCCGAGCGGGCCGCAAGGGTCCTCCGGGAGGGCCGCTCGATCCTCAGCAGCATTCCCGGTGCTCCGGAGGCGGCGGGTGAGCTCGGTTCGGCCGAGTACGCCGACCCCACAGCGGATCCTGTCGGGTCCGGCCTGGCCGACCGCTCGGCGGTCGACCCTGTGCGGTACGGGGACGCCACCGGCGCGGATGTCGTGGCGACCGAGGAGTTGAGCGCCAAGGCCCAGGCTGAGGTGGACAGTTCCCGGGCTGAGGCGGACAGCGGCGAGGCCCGGGCGGAAAGCCGGGATGTTCCGCGGAGCGAGCTGCGGAGTGCCGCCTACCGCTGGCTGTTGCAGGAGGCGCGGGAGGCACTGCGGTCGTATCGGGAGGGCCGGCCGGCGGAGCTCGGCGCCGGCTTCACCGTCACCGCGCTGGACGGTGGCGGGCACACGGTGGTGTACAACGGGTCGGCCGACGCGTTCGTGCGGGGCGTCGTGTGGGGCGACGTGCCGCGTCTGCGGATCGAGTTCGATTCCTGGCAGCGGTGGACCTCGCGGGAGTACCTGCTGGGCGACCCGCCGCGGACCATGGCCGGTCTGCGGGCCGTGGCGGACCGTACCTGGGGTCCCGGCGATGAGGAGAGCGGTGAGGGGAGGATCACCTACCGGCTGACGGGTGACGACTCGGGGGCCGTGGCACGGTTCGCCGTGCACACCGTCCCGCCGGAGTCGGCGGAGTACGTCCATGGGCCGTTCGTGGCCACCGACGGTGCGTACGGTGACCGGTTCCACTTCGGGCCGGAGGGTACGTTCACCGCTCAGTGACAGGCCGCTTGAGGGCGGGTGGGCGTATCTGCGGACCGAGGTGGGTGCTCCCCACGGTGCCCCCCGGCTGCTCGATCCGCAGGGTGTGCCGTGGGAGGACTGGCAGGTCAGGAATCCGGTCGGCCCGGACGGGAATCCGGTCATCGCGAGGATCGAGGTGCGGCCCGCCGACGACGGGGGCGCGCCGCACCAGTGGATGCTCTTCCACCTGGACGACGACAGCTGGACCGCGAGATCGTCCCGCTACGGGACCGCAAGGGGCGGCTTGTCGGCTACGCCGACGTCAACTACCGCTACCGCGCGTCGCGTGATAACCGCCCCTTCTACAGCAGGCGTCTCGACGTCAACGGCGACGTTGTGCCGGGACGCCGTCTGACGGCGACCAGGCAGCCGGACGGCAGCCTGATGGTCAAGGACAGCAGGGGCCAGGTTCTGTTCAGGCGCTCTGCCTGGGGTACCGAGCCGCTCCGCATCGATGCGTCGGGAGGGAACCAGCTCGCCTTCGGGCAGACCGAACCGCCCAGGGGAACCATTGCCCAGCCCTTCCTGCAGGACAGCGCCGGAGGCCCTCTGCGGGTGTGGCTCGGGGCGGCGGTGGCCGGTGTCCAGGCCCAGGAATTCCGGATCGAGGCGCCGAGGCACGGTCCTGGCCTGCAGTTGGTGAATCATGAACGCCGCCCGGTTCCCGGACGGATCGTCCGGGACGGGGACTATTTCGTCATCCGACGCAGCCTGTTCGCCAACGTGCTGCTCGGGCCGGTGATGGAACACCGGTTGGACGCCGAGTGGGCGGTGGAGCGTGAGTCGCTGATCCTGGGCGGGCCGTATGCCAACCCCAGGATCGCCGAGTTGCGTGTGGACCTCCGGGAGCGGCCGGACGAGGCTCGTGGTCCGGAGAGGGTGCTGACCGGGCCGGAGGAGTACCGGCAGGCGTTCCGGCTGGAGAGCCGGGCGGGCGGCGGGCTCGCGCTCGTCGAGACGGCGAACGGGATCCGCCACGTCTACGGTCCCTTGGGCGAGGCTCTGTACCGTGAGGAGCCGGTGGGGTCGCAGAAAGAAGCCGAGCCGTCCACCCGGCCCGGCACCGATCGCCCGGCCACTATGTCCGGCGCTTCGTGGGGAGCTATGCCGACTTCATGCTCGCCGCGTTGCGGGTGGCCCTCCAGGAGCTGCCGGGCGGTGGTACGGAGAGGGTGCTGGTCGGGCCGGAGGAGTACCGGCGGGCGTTCCGGCTGGAGAACCGGGAGGACGGCGGGTACACGTTCGTCGAGAGGGCGACCGGGATCCGCCACGTCCGCGTCCCCCGTCCCGAGCCCGAGGGCGGGTTTACGCGCTACCGTGAGATCCCGTTGGGGTCGTCGCGCAGCCACTATGTCCGGATATCCGCGAGGAATCCGTATGACGAGAACTCGGGCGTCCTGCGTGTGGTGCGGGCCACGGATCCGGTGGACGCCCCGAGCAGTGCTGCCTTCGGCCCCGTACAGCGGGGGCGGGGCGAGCATGCGGTCGTCGTGTCGCCGGTGGCACACGCGGCCTCTACGTCTGCGGCCTCTACGTCCACGGGCAGGCTACCGATGCCCCATGTCGTCGTCGACACCCGCGACGGCCGGATCCTCGAAGAGATCGTGCCTGCGGGGGGCGAAGGCCCCGCCGTGTACTGGTGGGTCGACCACGACCACCGGCAGGCCGTTCCCCTCGATGCCGCCGGCCGTGAGGTCCTGGGCGAGGGCGGAGCTTCCCTCAAGCCCAAGCCGAAGATGGTGGTCGACACTCCCGTGCTGCTGTTCCTGGACGGGGACGGCAACGTGGTGCTGGACCGGACCGTGCACAACCCGCTGGACGAGTGGGCGTCGGCCGCCGGGAGCGACGACCTCGTCTCCGCTGGTGAGTGGGAGGTGGCCGGGGAGGTCAGGGGGGACATCGTCTTCGGCGGTGGGTCGAGCCGGTTGTCGCCGGAGGCCCGGCAGGTCATCGAGGAGCTCGCGGCGCGTACCGTGCGGGACAGTGTGGCGGCTCTTGACGCGGGGCGGCCGGTGCCGGTGGTGACCATCACCGGTCACAGCAACGGCACCTGGTTCGATCAGTCGCGCTCCGGTCTTGCCCTGCGCAGGGCTGAGCAGCGTGCCGATGCCCTGCGCGATACTGCCCGGCGCAGTGGTCAGGAGCGTGCCGACGCGGTGGCCACCGCCTTCGCCACAGCCTTCCTCAGGGGGCTGCGGCGGGAGCTGGGGGCGGCCAGGAGGCTGGGGGAGTATCTGGCGGCTGCGGCTGCCCAGGGGGGTGCTGTTCTGGATAGTTACGGCTTGCCCGTCGCCGTCATGTCCCGGGGCCGTGCGTATCCTCCCGTCAACCCTCGTCCGGAGGACGGCACTGCCCGCCTTCCGGAGCGCGGCCCGGACGCGCGCCGCCGTGCGGTCATCACGATCCGCAATTTCCGGCGGGCTGCCGAGCCGGAGGCGACTCAACTGTCCGGGGATGCGGATGCCGGGTCCGAGCAGGCTGACGCCGGGCAGGGGGCGTCGCAGCTGCGCATTGCCGCGCAGCAGGCGCAGGACCCGCAGGTCGAGACGCACACGATGCCGCCGCCCATCGACGCCCCGGGTGTGCTGCAGCAGGTGGCGGGTTTCGCCGGGCAGGCCGACGCTCATCCGGAGGAGAGCGGGAGCGCGGAGGCGGTCGGGGAGAGCGTGAGCAGGCCGGAGCCCGAGCCGGGCACCGTGCCTTCCGAGGCGGGGGAGCCGGGCACCGCCCCGCCTGAGTCGGACGCGCCGTCCTTCCCCGCGGGAACCTCCGAGGTGGCTGCGCAGGAGGCTCCCGACAGTGCGGAGACACAGGCAGAGGCAGCGGAGGCAGCCCAGCGGCGCTACGACGCCGACCCCCAGCCGCGCGAGGACCAGTTCCCCGAGGCCCAGTTCCCCGAGGACCAGTTCCCGCCGCTTATAGCGGACGCCTACCGGCAGGTCCTCCAAGAGGCCAGGGACGCCGGGGTGGGTGAGGTCCCGGCCGCCGACCTGCCGGTGGAGCAGAGCCAGGTGAGGGGCCTGGACGCGTTCGAGCACTGGGTGGACGTGCTGGAGCGCACCGGCCGCCTCCCGGGGGAGCTCCACGAGATGGAGCAGGTGATCGGCGACGCCCGGGACGAGGCGCGCCGTCGGCGTGCTCCGCTGAGCAGCCTGCATCAGGGATCGAGGGCGCTGCGGAGTGCCGCCTACGAGCAGCTGTTGCGGGACGCGCAGGAAACACTGCGGTCATATCGGGAGGGCCGGTCGGCGGAGCTCGGCGCAGGCTTCACCGTCACCGAACTGCCCGGTGACGGGCATGCGGTGGTGTACCACGGGCCGGCCAACGAGCCGGGTAACCGGCAGGGCAACGAGCCGGGCGACGTGCCGGCTCTGCGGATCGAGTTCGATTCCCGGCAGCGGTGGACATCGCGGGAGTACCTGCTGGGCAACCCGCCGCCGACCATGGACGGTCTGCGGGCCGTGGCGGACCGTACCTGGGGTCCCGGCGATGAGGAGAACGGTGCGGGGAGGATCACCTACCGGCTGACGGGTAACGACCCGGGGGCCGTGACACGGTTCGCCGTGCACACCGTCCCGCCGGAGTCGGCGGAGTACGTCCATGGTCCGTTCGTGGCCACCGACGGGGGGAACGGTCGCCGGTTCCACTTCGGGCCGGAGGGTACGTTCACCGCTCAGGACAGGCCGCTTGAGGGCGGGTGGGCGTATCTGCGGACCGAGGTGGGTGTTCCCCACGGTGCGCCCCGGCTGCTCGATCCGCAGGGTGTGACGTGGGAGGACTGGCAGGTCGGGAATCCGGTCGGCCGGGACGGGAATCCGGTCATCGCGAGGATCGAGGTGCGGCCTGTCAACGCCATGCGGCCCGTCGACGAGGGGGGCGCGCCGCACCAGCGGATGGTCTTCGACTTGGGCAACGGACGGCTGCTCCTCGAGGTCGTCCCGCTACGGGACCGCAGGGGGCGGCTTGTCGGCTACGCCGCCGTTGACCGCTCGCCGCATTTTGACGAGTCTGACGAGCCCAACAGGGTCAGGCGTTTCGACGTCGACGGCCGCGTTTTGCGGGGGAGCCCTCTGACGATGAACAGGGAGCCGGGCGGCTTCCTGACGGTCGGGAACCTCAAGGGCCGGGTGCTGTTCAGTCGCTCCGCCTGGGGTGCCGAGACCGAGCCGCTCAGCATCGCCGCGCCGGGACCGGACCAGTTCGCCCAGCGGACCGAACCGCCCAGGGGAACCATTGCCCTGCCCTTCCTGAGGAACGACCGCGGAGACTTTCTGGAGGTGCGGCTCGGGGCGACGGTGGTCGGTGGCGGGCCCCGGAGGTTCCAGATCACCGCGCCGACGGACGCTCCTGGCATGCGGTTGAGGGAGATTGGGCTCCAGTTTCCCGGAGTTCCCGGACGACATGACCGGTACGTTGACGGACAGATCGTCCGGTACGGGGACCGTTTCGTCATCCGTCGCGCCCTGTTCGCCGCCAGGCCGTTCGCCGACGAGGCGCCGGACGGGCCGATGATGGAACACTGGCTGGACGCCGGGCGTGCGGTGGAGAGTGAGTCGCTGATCCTGGGCGGGCCGTATGACGACCCCAGGATCGCCGAGTTGCGGGTGGCCCTCCAGGAGCGGCCGGGCGGTGGTACGGAGAGGGTGCTGACCGGGCCGGAGGAGCACCGGGGGGCGTTCCGGCTGGCGAGCCGGGAGGACGGCGGGTTCGCGCTCGTCGAGACGGCGAGGGGGATCCGCCACCTCTACGGTCCCTTGGGTGAGGCTCTGTACCGTGAGGTCCCGTCGGCTCTGTACCGTGAGGTCCCGTCGAGGTCGTCGCGCCGCAGCTATGACCGGCTCTTCGTGGGGAACCATGCCAGCCACATGATCGACGAGTTGGGTACGGACTTCCAGGATCGTCCGGGCCATGCTCGTGGTCGGGAGAGGGTGCTGGCCGGGCCGGAGGAGTTCCGGCGGGCGTTCCGGCTGGAGAACCGGGAGGACGGCGGGTACGCGTTCGTCGAGAGGGCGACCGGGATCCGCCACGCTTTCTCCGGAGATCGCAGGGGCGTGCCTCTGTACCGTGAGGTCCCGTTGGGGTCGTCGCGCCGCCACTATGTCCGGATCGCCGAGAGGAACTCGCTCGACCTGCGTGTGGTGCGGGACACGGATCCGGTGGACGCTCCGAGCAGTGCTGCCTTCGGCCCCGTACAGCGGCTGAGCGAGCATGCGGTCGTCGTGTCGCCGGTGGACGCGCAGGTCGTACCCGCGGGCAGGCACAGGCTGCCGATGCCCCGTGTCGTCGTCGACCTCCGCGACGGCCGGATCCTCGAAGAGGTCCTGCCTGCGGGTGGCGAAGGCCCCGCCGTGTACTGGAGGGTCAACTACCTCGTCCTGCAGGCCGTTCCCGTCGATGCCGCCGGCCAGGAGGTCCTGGGTGAGGACGGCTCTTCCCTCGGGCTTGAGCCGAGGACGATGACCGGCAGTCCCGTGCTGATGTTCCTGGACGGGGACGGCAACGTGGTGCTGGACCGGACCAGGCACAACCCGCTGGACGAGTGGGCGCCGGCCGCCGGGAGCGACGACCTCGTCTCCACTGGTGAGTGGGAGACGGCCGGGGAGGTCGCGGGGAACATCGTCTTCGATGGTGGGTCGAGCCGGTTGTCGCCGGAGGCCCGGCAGGTCATCGAGGAGCTCGCGGCGCGTACCGTGCGGGACAGTGTGGCGGCTCTTGACGAGGGGCGGCCGTTGCCGGTGGTGACCATCACCGGTCACAGCAACGGCACCTGGTTCGATCAGTCGCGCTCCGGTCTTGACCTGCTCAGGGCTGAGCAGCGTGCCGGTGCCCTGCGCGATACCGCCCGGCGCAGTGGTCAGGAGCGTGCCGACGCGGTGGCCCTCGCCTTCGTCGAGCAGCTGCGGCAGCAGCTGGAGGCGGCCGGGCCGCTGCGGCAGCAGCTGGAGGAGTATCAGGCGGAGGCAGAGCGGCTGCGGGAGTATCTGGCGGCCACGGCTGCCGCGGGGGGCACTGTTCGGCATAGTTTCGGCGTCCCTGTCGTCGTCATGTCCCGGGGCCGTGATTACCCCTCGGGTACCGGTCCCGAGGGGGGTCCGGACGCCCGCCGCCGTGCGGTCCTCACGATCCGCCGTCTCCGGCGGGCTGCCGAGCCGGAGGCGATTCAACTGCC
The DNA here is from genome assembly GCA_963711935.1 of uncultured Actinomycetota bacterium. Taxonomy (GTDB): domain Bacteria; phylum Actinomycetota; class Actinomycetes; order Streptomycetales; family Streptomycetaceae; genus Streptomyces. Next base: position 191,593 of record CAVQGD010000027.1, on the reverse strand, counting down.
CGGGGATGCGGATGCCGGGTCCGAGCAGGCCGACGCCGGGCAGGGGGCGTCGCAGCTGCACATTGCCGCGCAGCAGGCGCAGGGCGAGCCGGACGGGACGTACACGGTGCCGTCCGCCGACGCCCCGGGTGTGCTGCAGCAGGTGGTGGTGGAGGGTGTCTCCGGGCAGTCCGAGGCAGGGCCGTCCACCTGGTCAGACGCCACCCGGTCAGACGCCACCCGGTCAGACGCCGACCGGTCAGACGCCGACCGGCCCGGCGATCCGCTCGATCCGCCCTGTGCTGTACGGGGGCGCCATCGACCGTGTGCTGTACGGGGACGCCCTCGGCGCGGATGTCGTGGAGAGCGAGCGGTTGATCGCCGAGGCACGGGCTGAGGCCGACAGTTCCTGGGCTGAGGCGGACAGTTCCTGGGCTGAGGCGAGGCGACAGCGGCGAGGCTCGGGCGGAAAGCCGGGATGTTCTGCTGAGCAGGCTGCATCAGAGGTCGAGGGCGCTGCGGAGTGCCGCCTACGACAGGCTGTTGCGGGACGCGCAGCAGGCACTGCGGTCGCATCGGGAGGGCCAGCCGACGGAGTTCGATGCCGACTTCACCGTCACCGCACTGACCGGTGGCAGGCACACGGTGGTGTACGACGGGCGAGCCGACGAGTCGGGCTACGAGTCCGACGAGTCGGCCAACGTGGTGGGCAGCGGGCCAGTCGACGAGTCGGGCTACGAGTCCGACGAGTCGGCCAACGTGGTGGGCAGCGGGCCAGGTCTGCGGATCGAGTTCGATTCCCGGCAGCGGTGGACCTCGCGGGAGTACCTGCTGGGCGAGGCGCCGTGGAGCATGGCCGGTCTGTGGGCGGTGGCGGACCGTACCTGGGGTCCCGGCGATGAGGAGAACGGTGCGGGGAGGATCACCTACCGGCTGACGGGTGCCGACGCGGGGGCCGTGGCACGGTTCGCCGTGCACACCGTCCCGCCGGAGTCGGCGGAGTACGTCCATGGTCCGTTCGTGGCCACCGACCATGGGTACGGTCACCGGTACCACTTCGGGCCGGAGGGTACGTTCACCGCTCGTGACACGCCCCTTCAGGGCGGGTGGGCGTATCTACGGACCGAGGTGGGTGCTCCCGGCGGTGCGCCCCGGCTGCTCGATCCGCAGGGTGTGACGTGGGAGGACTGGCAGGCCGGGAAGCGGGGCGTCGACGGGTTGATCGAGGTGCGGCCCGCCGACGACGGGGGCGCGCCGCACCAGCGGATGCTCTTCCACTCGGTCAACGGACGGCTGTACTACGAGAGTGTCCCGCTACGGGACCACGAGGGGCAGCTTGTCGGCTATGCCGAGGTTGCCCACCACCTGCATGAGGGCAGGCCCCTCGTCAGCAGGCCTCTCGACGTCAACGGCAATGTTGAGCAGGGGCACCCTCTGACGGTGACGGGGCAGCCGGGCGGCGGCCTGGTGGTCGAGGACGGCACGGGCCGGGTTCTGTTCAGGCGCTTCGCCTGGGGTACCGCGCCGGGAACGAACCAGTCCACCCCGCAGACCGAACCGCCCAGGGGAACCATTGCCCGGCCCTTCCTGGAGGACAGCCACGGAGACGTCCGGCAGGTGCGGCCCGGGGAGGCGGTGCTCGGTGGCGGGGCGGCGGTGCTCGGTCGCGGGGCCCAAGAGCTCCGGATCCACGCGCCGTGGGGTCCTGGCCTGCAGTTGAGGGATGCTGGGCGCCCGGTTCCCGGACAGTTCGTCCGGGACGGGGACCGTTTCGTCTTCCTCCGCCCCCTGTCCGCCGAGCCGGACGGGCCGATGAGGGAATACCGGCTGGACGCCAGGTGGCAGGTGGAGAGTGAGTCGCTGATCCTGGGCGGGCCGTATACCGACCCCAGGATCCCCAAGTTGCGTGTGGCCCTCCAGGAGCGGCCGGGTGGTGGCAGGGAGAGGGTGCTGCTCGGGCCGGAGGAGTACCGGCAGGCGTTCCGGCTGGAGATCCGGGCGGGCGGCGGGCACGCGCTCGTCGAGACGGCGACCGGGATCCGCCACATCTACCGTTCCCGGGGCAAGGCTCTGTACCGCGAGGTGCCGTTGGGGTCGTCGCACCGCCACTACCTCCGGATCTCCGCGGAGAACCCGTCGTACGACCTGCGTGTGGTGCGGGCCACGGATCCGGTGAACGCCCCGAGCAGTGCTGCCCTCGGCCCCGCAGAGCCGCTGAGCGGGCATAGGGTCGTCGTGTCGCCCGTGGACGCGGAGTTCTCGTTGACCACGCTCGAGGACGGGCTCAGGCTGCGGATGCCCCGTGTCGTCGTCGATACCCGCGACGGCCGGATCCTCGAAGAGGTCCTGCGGGCGGAGGGCGAAGGCCCCGCCGCGTACTGGCAGGTCGACCACCTCACCCGGCAGGCCGTTGCCCTCGATGCCGACGGCCAGGAGGTCCTGGGCGAGGGCGGGGCTTCCCTCAGGCCCGTGCTGGAGACGGGGGCCGACACTCCCGGGCTGCGGTTCGTGGACGAGGCCGGCAATGTGGTGCTGGACCGGACCGGGCCCAACCCGCTGGACGCATGGGCGCCGGCCGCCGGGAGCGACGACCCCGTCTCCGAGCCCGGGAGCGTCGCCGACCTGCTGGGTGTCGTCGACCTGCTGGGTTTCGGGCCGCAGGAGGTCGCGCTGGTCGATGGCGGTGTCCAGGTGGGCCGCAGCTACTACGCGTACGGGAACGCCTCCACGTCGTCGCTGCCCTTGCACGCGCACGCCGCGTACTACGTCGAGCGCCTCGCGAGGACGGAGGACGGCCGGCTGGAGGAATCCGGCAGCTCCTGGGTGCCCTGGGGAGGAGAGTCCGATCCCGTACTTCGTGGAACTCGGCGGCGACGACCAGCACTTCCGGATCCGCGACGATGCCGGAGAGGTACACGAATTCGGCCTGGACGAGGTGGAAAAGGTCGCCGAGGCGATAGGCGCCGACCCTGAGTTGCGCCGCCGGACCGGGCAGGGTGCCCCGGTCGTGCTCCTGCTCCCGCACGGCGCCATGGGCGGGCTGGAACTGCCCCGCGCGCTCTCCGACCGCACCCGGGCCACCGTGTGGGCGGCCACCTCCGATGTTCGCCTCGTCCCCGGCAGGAACAACGGGCACCGCATCGCCCTGATGAGGCAGGAGCTGGCGGGGACCGACAACAGCCTTCCCGGCGAGTGGCTGCGCACCGAGCCGGGCGACGCCGGGCCGGGCGGAGTCCGGGCGGGGGAGCGCTCCGGCGAACCCGGCTACCTACAGCTGCCGAACGGGGGCAGGGTCTGGGACACGGAGGTCCGCAGCCGGCCCGTCATCGACCGGCGGGACCACCGGCCGCGCGGACGCAGCACCCTGGCGGCCGACGACAGAACGCAGCTCTACATCCCGTTCCTCCCCGGTGTCGGGTCCTACACCAGGCGCTCCTCCCTGTGGGACCACCGGCCGTTCCAGGGGTCGTTCGGCAGCGAGCCGCTGCCGCACCTGAACCACGGGGCGGACGCCTACCACGCAGACGGGCACGGCGAGGCGGGAGCCGTGGAGGTCGCGCTGCGCGACGGAGGGACCGTCGACGTCGCGGGGGAGGAGTGGGGCCGCTACCTGATGCGCAGGCCCAGCTTCCGCCGGCTGCCACCGACTTCTCCCGTCGTGATGTGGAACTGCTCGGCCGCGGCCCCTCCGCACCGCAGCTATCTGGAGCGTTACCCCGAGCTGACGAGCGCCGCCGTAGGGCTTGCCAAAGCCACCGGGCGCATCGTCTATGGAGCCGACGGCGTGGTGACCCTAGGGTTCGATCGCGGCGGCCAGGTGTACACCGTAGTCAAGGCTTCGGGCTGGCCGCCGGGGGAGTGGAGGCGGGTGCGCCCCGAGGCGAGGACCGAGGAGCTGGCGTGGGAGGTGGCCGGGGAGGTCAGGGGGGACATCGTCTTCGGTGGTGGGTCGAGCCGGTTGTCGCCGGAGGCACGGGAGGTCATCGAGGAGCTCGCGGCGCGTACCGTGCGGGACAGTGTGGCGGCTCTTGACAAGGGGCGGCCGGTGCCGGTGGTGACCATCACCGGTCACAGCAACGGCACCTGGTTCGATCAGTCGCGCTCCGGTCTTGCCCTGCGCAGTGCTCAGGAGCGTGCCCGTGCCCTGCGCGAGACTGCCCTGCGCAGTGGTCAGGAGCGTGCCGACGCGGTGGCCCTCGCCTTCGCCACAGCCTTCCTCAGGGGGCTGCGGCAGAAGCTGGAGGCGGCCGGGAGGCTGGGGGAGTATCTGGCGGCTGCGGCTGCCCAGGGGGGTGCTGTTCTGGATGGTTACGGCTTCCCCGGCGCCGTCATGTCCCGGGGCCGTGCGTATCCTCCCGTCAACCCTCGTCCGGAGGACGGCACTGCCCGCCTTCCGGAGCGCGGCCCGGACGCGCGCCGCCGTGCGGTCATCACGATCCGCAATTTCCGGCGGGCTGCCGAGCCGGAGGCGACTCAACTGTCCGGGGATGCGGATGCCGGGTCCGAGCAGGCCGACGCCGGGCAGGGGGCGTCGCAGCTGCACATTGCCGCGCATCAGGCGCAGGGCCCGCAGGTCGAGACGCACACGGTGCCGCCCGCCGATGCCCCGGGTGTGCTGCAGCAGGTGGTGGTGGATGTCTCCGGGCGTCCGAGGCCGGGCCGTCCGAGGCCGGGCCGTCCACCCGGCCCGACGCCGACCGGGCAGACGCCGACCGGGCGGCAGACGCAGACCGCCCTGGTGCCGACCGGCCCGGCGCCGACCGCCCGGTGATCCGCCCTGTGCTGTACGGGGGCGCCATCGACCGTGTGCTGTACGGGGACGCCATCGGTGCGGATGTCGTGGACAGCGAGCGGTTGATCGCCATGGCCCGGACTGAGGCGCGCAGGCAGGGTGTCCCGCTGAGCGGGCTGCATCAGGGGTCGGTGGCGCTGCGGAGTGCCGCCTACGACAGGCTGTTGCGGGACGCGCAGGAGGCACTGCGGTCGCATCTGGAGGGCCGGCCGACGGAGTTCGATGCCGATTTCACCGTCACCGCACTGCCCGGTGACGGGCACGGGCACGCGGTGGTGTACGACGGGCCGGACGACGTGCTGGGCAGCGGGCCAGGGCTGCGGATCGAGTTCGATGCCCGGCAGCGGTGGACCTCGCGGGAGTACCTGCTGAGCGAGCCGCCGCGGACCATGGCCGGTCTGCGGGCGGTGGCGGACCGTACCTGGGGCCCCGGCGGTGAGGAGAACGGTGCGGAGAAGATCACCTACCGGCTGACGGGTGCCGACGCGGGGGCCGTGGCACGGTTCGCCGTCCACACTGTCCCGCCGGAGTCGGCGGAGTCCGTCCATGGGTCGTTCGTGGCCACCGACGGTGCGTACGGCCATCGGTACCACTTCGGGCAGGAGGGGACGTTCACCGCTCGTGACCTGCCGCTTCTGGGCGGGTGGGCGTATCTGCGGACCGACATGGGTGTTCCCGGCGGTGCGCCCCGGCTGGCCGATCCGCAGGGTGCGATATGGGAGGACTGGCAGACCAGGGAACGGGACAACAGGAAGATCGAGGTACGGCCCGCCGACGACGGGGGCGCGCCGCTCCAGCGGATGCTCTTCGAGCCGGACGGACGGCTGGACGACGAGACCGTCCCGCTACGGGACCGCAAGGGGCGGCTTGTCGGCTACGCCACCGTTGACTTCCAGTCGCGTCGTAACGGGTCCTTCCCCCACACCCGTCTCGACGTCAACGGCCACGATGTGTCGGACAACGAGAGTCCGGGGCAGGATCTGAGGGTGACCAGGCAGCCGGGCGGCGGCCTGAGGGTCGAGGACGGCACGGGCCGGGTTCTGTTCCGGCGCTTCGCCTGGGGAACCGAGCCGATCCACATCACCACGCCGGGACCGAAGCTGGTCGCCCCTGAGCCGCAGACCGAACCGCCCAGGGGAACCATTGCCGGGCCCTTCCCGGAGGACGGCGACGGAGCCTCCCCGAGTGCGGGAGTCTTTCAGAGGGTGCGGCTCGGGGCAGCGGGGGCCGGTGACCGGACCCGGGAGTTCCGGCTCAAGGCGCCGGAGCACGCTCCGGGCCTGCAGTTGAGGAATGATGTGGGCCGCCTGGTTCCCGGGGAGCTCGTCTGGGACGGGGACCGTTTCGTCATCCGACGCCGCCTGTTCGCCAACGTGCCGGACGGGCCAAGGATGGAACACCGGTTGGACGCCGCGTGGGCGGTGGAGCGTGAGGCGCTGATCCTGGGCGGGCCGTATACCGACTCCAGGATCGCCGAGTTGCGCGTGGTCGACCGGGAGCTGCACGGGCCGGATGAGCACCGGCAGGCGTTCCGGCTGGAGAACCGGGAGGACGGCGGGTACGCGCTCGTCGCGACGGCGACCGGGGTCCGCCACCTCTACGGCCCCAGGGGCGAGGCTCTGTACCGTGAGGAGCCGGTGGGGTCGTCGCCCGGCCACTATGCCCGGCGCTTCGTGGGGAACTATGCCGACTCCATGCTCGCCGAGTTGCGTGTGGTCGGCGGGGAGCTGCGCGGGCCGGAGGAGTACCGGAGGGCGTTCCGGCTGGAGAACCGGCAGGACGGCGGGTACGCGCTCGTCGAGACGGCGACCGGGATCCGCCACGTCTACGGTCGCCCCGTCGACGCTCCCGGGGGCACGCTTCTGTACCGTGAGCTCCCGCTGGGGTCGTCGCGCCGCCACTACGTCCGGATCTCCCTATACAACCGGGACGACCTGCCTGTGGTGCGGGACACGGATCAAGGGCGCACCCCGAGCAGGGCTACCTTCGGCCCCGCACGGCGGCTGAGCGAGCATGAGGTCGTCGTGTCGCCGGTGGACGCGGCCTCTGCGTCTGCGGCCTCCACGTCTGCGGCCTCCACGTCTGCGGCCTCCACGTCCACCGGCGGGCTGCCGATGCCCCGGGTCGTCGTCGACACCCGCGACGGCCGGAGAACCGAAGAGGTCGTGCCTGCGCGTGGCGAAGGCCCTGCCGTGTACTGGAGGGTCGACCACGACCTCCGGCAGGCCGTTCCCCTCGATGCCGACGGCAATGAGGTCCTGGGCGAGGGCGGAGCTTCCCTCAGGTCCGTGAGGGCGGTGACCGACGGTCACGTGCTGCTGTTCCTGGACGCGGACGACAACGTGATGCTGGACCTGACCAGGCACAACCCGCTGGACGAGTGGGCGTCGGCCACCCGGAGAGACGACCTCGTCTCCGAGGATGCGGATGCGGAGGCCGGGTCCGAGGATGCGGGCACTGGCAACAGTTCCGAGTGGGCCGACGCGGTGAGCGGGGTGTCGGACCCGCTGGCCTCCCTCGACGACCCGTACCCGCACGGGCCCGCGCAGGCACCGCGCAAGCGGCCTGCTGCGGACCTGGCCGATGCGGACCTGGCCGACCGCTCGGCGCTCGACCGTGTGCTGGACGGGGACGCCATCGGCGCGGATGTCGTGGAGACCGAGCGGTTGATCGCCGAGGCACGGGCTGAGGCGCGCAGGCAGAGTGTCCCGCTGAGCACCTTGCATCAGGGGTTGATGGCGCTGCGGAGTGCCGCCTACGAGAGGCTGTTGCGGGACGCGCAGGAGGCACTGCGGTCGTATCTGGAGCGCGGGCCGCGCCCGCGCGGCACCCTCTTCACCGTCACCGAGCTGCCCGGTGGCAGGCACGCGGTGGTGTACAACGGGCCGGCCAACGAGCCGGTCAACGTACTGAGCGCCGGGCGGGGTCTGCGGATCGAGTTCGATTCCCGGCAGTGGTGGACGTCGCGGGAGTACCCGCTGGGCGGGGCGCCGTCGACCATGCCACCGTGGACCATGCGCGGTCTGCGGGCCGTGGCGGACCGTACACGGGATTCCGGCGGTGAGGAGAGGATCTCCTACCGGCTGACGGGTGACGACCCGGGGGCCGTGGCACGGTTCGCCGTCCACACCGTCCCGCCGGAGTCGGCGGAGTACGTCCATGGTGCGTTCGTGGCCATCGACGGTGCGTACGGCCATCGGTACCACTTCGGGCAGGAGGGTACGTTCACCGCTCAGGACACGCCGGTTGAGGGCGGGTGGGCGTATCTGCGGACCGAGATGGGTGCTCCCGACGGTGCGCCCCGGCTGCTCGATCCGCAGGGTGCGACGTGGGAGGACTGGCAGGCCGAGTATCAGGGCGCCCTGACGGTCGAGGTGCGGCCCGCCGACGACGGGGGCGCGCCGCACCAGCACATGCTCTTCAGCCGGATCAGCGGACGGCTGCTCCGCGAGATCGTCCCGCTACGGGACCACGAGGGGCGGCTTGTCGGCTACGCCCACGTTCACTACGAGGCGCCGCGTGATGACGGGTCCTTCGACAGCTGGCGTCTCGACGTCAACGGCGACGTTTTGCCGGACGACGGGGGGCCGGAGCAGCGTCTGACGGTGACCAGGCAGCCGGGCGGCGGCCTGCGGGTCGGGGACGGCGAGGGCCGGGTTCTGTTCAGGCGCTTCGCCTGGGGTGCCGAGCCGCTCGGTGTCGCCGCGCCGGGACCGGTCCAGGGCGCCCCCGAGCTGCAGACCGAACAGCTCCTGTGGTTCCTGCGGTTCCTGCGGGCCGGGCGATGGCTCCCCGCCCCGCAGCCCGAACCGCCCAGGGGAACCATTGCCCGGCCCTTCCTGCGGGCCGGCCACGGAGACTTTCCGGGAGACTTTCGAAGGGTGCGGCTCGGGGCGGCGGTGGCCGGTGGCGAGGCCGTGCTGTTCGAGATCTACGCGTGGGCGGGCAGTCCTGGCCTGGAGTTGAGGAATCCTGCGGACCACGGGCACCGTCCCGTACAGATGGTCCGGGACGGGGACCGTTTCGTCCTCCGACGCCCCCTGTTCGCCAACAGGCCGGACGGGCCGGTGATGGAACACCGGTTGGACGCCGGGTGGGCGGTGGAGCGTGAATCGCTGATCCTGGGCGGGCCGTATACCGACGACCCCAGGATCGCCGAGTTGCGTGTGGCCTTCCAGGGGCGGCCGGGCGGTGCCAGGAGGAGGGTGCTGGTCGGGCCGGAGGAGTCCCGGCAGGCGTTCCGGCTGGAGACCCGGGAGGGCGGCGGGTACGCGCTCGTCGAGACGGCGAGGGGGATCCGCCACCTCTACGGTCCCTTGGGCGAGGCTCTGTACCGTGAGGAGCCGTCGAGGTCATTGCCCCGCCACTATGCCCGGATCTTCGTGGGGAACTATGCCGACTCCATGCTCGCCGGGTTGCGTGTGGTCGGCGGGGAGCTGGTCGGGCCGGAGGAGTACCGGCAGGCGTTCCGGCTGGAGATCCGGGAGGACGGAGGGTACGCGCTCGTCGAGACGGCGACCGGGATCCGCCACGTCTACGGTCGCCGGGGCGAGACTCTGTACCGTGAGGTCCCGTTGGGGCCATCGCGCCGCCACTACGTCCGGATCCCCGCGAGGTACCGGAACCGGAACCGGAACCGGAACTGGAACTGGCACGACCTGCGTGTGGTGCGGGACACGGATCCGGTGGACGCCCCGAGCAGTGCTGCCTTCGACCGCCCATGGCGGCTGAGCGAGCATACGGTCGTCGTGTCGCCCGTGGACGCGGCCTCCACGTCCGCGGCCTCCACGTCCACCGGGAGCGACGACCTGCTCTCCGAGCACGACGAGCTCGAGCTGCCGGTGCCCCGTGTCGTCGTCGACACCCGCGACGGCCGGATCCTCGAAGAGTTCGTGCCTGCGGGTGGCGAAGGCCCTGCCGTGTACTGGAGGGTCAACCACATCGTCCGGCAGGCCGTTCCCGTCGATGCCGCCGGCCGTGAGGTCGTGGGCGAGGGCGGAGCTTCCCTCAGGTCCGTGAGGATGGCGGCCCACGGTCAGGTGCTGCTGTTCCTGGACGGGGACGGCAACGTGGTGCTGGACCTGACCGGGCACAACCCGCTGGACGAGTGGGCGTCGAACGCCGGGAGCGACAACCTCGTCTCCGAGCATGACGACCTCGTCTCCGAGGATGAGGATGAGGATGCGGATACCGGCTCCGAGCGTTCCGACGCCCACCTCGCCCCCGACGAGGCAGAGGCAGAGGCGGAGTCGCGTCCCGCCGAAGGTGCTGGGGCAGGCACCTCTGTGGGGCAGGCCGGACCGTCCACGCTGCCCCCGGCCGAAAGGGAGCTGACCAGGGAGCCGACTGCCGAACCGATGGAGATCGACGGGGACAGCGCCCACATGCCTTCGCACGCCCAGCCCGACGGGGCATCCCTGCCACCCGACGGGGTGTCCCTGCGGGGCGGGACCTCGCGGGGCGGGGCCTCGCGGGCGCCGCAGGAGATGGTGCAGCCGGTGGCGGATCCGGTGCGGCCGGAGCAGTGGCAGCACCGGCGGGCCGAGGCACCGGCCGCCCGGCTGGAGACCGAGCGTTTCGACCCCAGGCACGGAAAGCCGCTCGAGGGCGGCTGGCTGCCCGGGAACAAGACCAGGATCCGCGCGACCGTCCGACGTATCCAGGCCGAGGACGAACGCTGGGTACGCGAGATGACACTGCACCTGCCGGTGCGCTTCGGCGAGGGCTTCACACCGGAGATGCTGCCGGAGTTCCAGCGCCGCTGGCGCGCCGCGCTGGACGGCTACTTCAACACCGGCCTGCAACTGCCGCGCTCGGGCGACCAGTTGCACATCAGCCTGCAGCTGACCCGGGTATCCGACAACCGGCAGGCCGTCGAGCTCAGCATGTCGCCCGCCCCCGGCCAGGCGGACCAGCTGAACTTCCGGCTGCGGTCCGAGGACCCGGCGCTCAGCCCGGCGCAGCTGCGGGCCCGGCAGCGCCGTAACGACATGCTGGGCCTGCACGAGCTGGCGCACTTCGCCGGCCTGCCGGACACCTCCTTCGACCCGGAGGCGGTGTTCCGCGACACCCGGGGGAAGTCCACCGGCATCGGCATCATGGCCGACCTCGCCCCCGCCCTGGGCACCGGTGTGCCCAGGCGCTACCTGGAGATCATCGAGGACACCATCGACTCCGGTCCCGTGGTGCGGGACCACCCGCTGCCGTCGTCCGTCCCGGTCGACCGGCAAGAGGTGTTCGACACGGTCGTCGCCGAAGCGCGGGCCGGGGAAGCGCGGGCCGCCGAAGCGCTGGCCGGGGTCGACGGGGTCCGTCTCGTGGATGCGGAGGGCGCGGCGCTGACGGACGGGCCGGCAGGGGAGACCACCCCCGACGACGGCGGCCTCGTGGTGCGGATGCCCGCGGCGGGCGGGGACGATGCCGGGCTGCGGCGGTGGCACCTCGACGCCAACGCGCAGGTGCGTTCGCTGGACGTCCCGCTGCGGGGCGAGGCGTCGGACCCGCTGGCCTCCCTCGACGACCCGTCCCCGCACGGGCCCGCGCAGGTGCCGCGCAAGCGGCCTGCTGCGGACCTGGCCGACCGCTCGGCGCTCGACCGTGTGCTGGACGGGGAGGCCCTCGGCGCGGATGTCGCGGAGAGCGAGCGGTTGATCGCCGCGGCCCGGGCTGAGGCGCCCAGGCGGGGTGTTCCGCTGAGCGGGCTGCATCAGGGGTCGGTGGCGCTGCGGAGTGCCGCATACGACAGGCTGTTGCGGGACGCGCAGGAGACACTGCGGGCGTATCTGGAGCGCGGGCCGCGCCCGCGCGGCGCCCTCTTCACCGTCACCGCGCTGCCCGGTGACAGGTACGCGGTGGTGCACCACAGGTCGGCCAGCGTGCTGGGCGACGGGGGGCGGGGTCTGCGGATCGAGTTCGATTCCCAGCAGCGGTGGACGTCACGGGAGTACCTGCTGGGCGAGGCGCCGCCGAGCATGGCCGGTCTGTGGGCCGTGGCGGACCGTACCTGGGGCCCCGGCGATGAGGAGAGCGGTGAGGGGAGGATCACCTACCGGCTGACGGGTGACGACCCGTCGGCCGTGGCACGGTTCGCCGTCCGCACTGTCCCGCCGGAGTCGGCGGAGTACGTCCATGGGTCGTTCGTGGCCACCGACGGTGGGTACGGTCACCGGTACCACTTCGGGCCGGAGGGTACGCTCACCGCTCGTGACAGGCCGCTTCTGGGCGGGTGGGCGTATCTGCGGACTGAGGTGGGTGCTCCTGACGGTGCGCCCCGGCTGCTCGATCCGCAGGGTGCGCCGTGGGAGGACTGGCAGGCCCGGCACCAGGGCGACGGGATGATCGAGGTGCGGCCCGCCGACGACGGGGGCGCGCCGCACCAGCGGATGGTCTTCGACCTGGACGACGGACGGCTGTACAACGAGATCGTCCCGCTACGGGACCACGAGGGACGGCTTGCCGGCTACGCCCACGTTGACCACGGCTCGGGTGAGGGCAGGCCCCTCGTCAGCGGGCATCGCGACGTCAACGGCCGCGTTGTGCCGGAGCACCGTCTGACGGTGACCGGGCGGCCGGGCGGCAGCCTGAGGGTCGAGGACGGCGAGGGCCGGGTTCTGTTCGAGCGCTTGGCCCGGGGTACCGGGCCGATCCGCATCGCCGCGCCGGGATCGAACCAGCTTGCCTCCGAGCCGCAGACCGAACCGCCCCGGGGAACCATTGCCCCACTCCTGGGAGACGGCCACGGAAACTTCCCGGAGGTGCGGCTCAGGCCGGAGGAGGCCGGTGGCGAGCCCCGGAGGCTCCGGGTCCACGCGCCGGAGAACGGTCCTGGCCTGCGGTTGAGTGATCATGAGGGCCGTTCGGTTCCCGGACAGATCGTCCGGGACGGGGACGGTTTCGCCCTCCGCCTCCCCCTGTCCGCCGACAGCCCGGACGGGCCGGTGAGGGAATACCGACTGGACGCCGGGCGGGTGGAGCGTGAGTCGCTGATCCTGGGCGGGCCGTACGCCGATCCCAGGATCGCCGGGTTGCGGGTGGCCGACCAGGAGCGGCCGGGTGGTGGTACGGAGCGGGTGCTGCGCGGGCCGGAGGAGGACCGGCAGGCGTTCCGGCTGGAGAGCCGGGAGGACGGCGGGCACACGCTCGTCGAGACGGCGACCGGGATCCGCCACCTCTACGATCGCCGGGGCGATGCTCTGTACCGTGAGGTCCCGGTGGGGTCGTCACGCCGCCACTACGTCCGGATCCCCGTGAGCTACCGGGAGCGCCTGCGTGTAGTGCGGGCCATGGATCCGGTGGGCGCCCCGGGCAGTGCTGCCCTCGGCCTCGCAGAGCCGCTGGGCAGGCATAGGGTCGTCGTGTCGCCCGTGGACGCGGAGACCGCGTTGGCCACGCTCGAGGGCGGGCTGCCGATGCCCCGGGTCGTCGTCGACACCCGCGACGGCCGGATCCTCGAAGAGGTCCTGCGGGCGAGTGGCGAAGGCCCTGCCGCGTACTGGAAGGTCAACTACGTCTTCCCGCAGGCCGTTCCCCTCGATGCCGACGGCTATGAGGTCCTGGGCGAGGGCGGAGCTTCCCTCAGTCCCGAGCTGGAGACGGGGGCCGACACTCCCGGGCTGCGGTTCCTGGACGGGGACGGCAACGTGGTGCTGGACCGGACCGGGCCCAGCCCGCTGGACGAATGGGCGTCGGCCGCCGGGAGCGACGACCCCGTCTCCGAGGACGGGAACGTCGCCGACCTGCTGGGTTTCGAGCCGCAGTGGGTCGCGCTGGTCGATGGCGGTGTCCAGGTGGGCCGCAGCTACTACGCGTACGGGAACGCCTCCCCGTCGTCGCTGCCCTTGCACGCGCGCGCCTGGCACTACGTCGAGCGCCTCGCGAGGACGAAGGACGGCCGGCCGGACAACTCCGGGCTGCCCTTGCACGCGCGCGCCTGGCACTACGTCGAGCGCCTCGCGAGGACGAAGGACGGCCGGCCGGACAACTCCGGCCTCTCCCGGGTGCCCTGGCCGCAGGGGGAGGAGAGCCCGATCCCGTACTTCGTGGAACTCGGCGGCGACGACCAGCACTTCCGGATCCGCGACGAGGCCGGAGAGGTACACGAATTCGGCCTGGACGAGGTGGAAAAGGTCGCCGAGGCGATAGGCGCCGACCCCCAGTTGCGCCGCCGGACCGGGCAGGGTGCCCCGGTCGTGCTCCTGCTCCCGCACGGCGCCATGGGCGGGCTGGAACTGCCCCGCGCGCTCTCCGACCGCACCTGGGCCACCGTGTGGGCGGCCACCTCCGATGTTCGCCTCGTCCCCGGCGAGCACAACGGGCACCGTATCGCCCTGATGACGCGGGAGCTGCCGGGGACCGACAGCAACCTTCCCGGCCAGTGGCTGCGCACCCAGTGGCTGCGCATGACGCGGGAGCTGCGGGGGACCGGGAGGAACCTTCCCGGCGAGTGGCTGCGCACCGAGCCGGGCGACGCCGGGCCGGGCGGAGTCCGGGCGGGGGAGCGCTCCGGCGAACCCGGTTACCTACAACTGCTGGTCGGGGGCAGGGTCCGGGACACGGAGGTCCGCAGCCAGCCCGTCATCGACCGGCGGGACCACCGGCCGCGCGGACGCAGCACCATGGCGGCCGACGACGGACTGCAGCACGACCTCCCGTTCCTCCCCGGTGTCAGCTCCTACATCGGGCGTTCCTTCCTGCGGCCCCTCTGGCCGTTCCGGGCGCTGTTCGGCAGCGAGCCGATGCCGTACCTGAAGCACGGGGCGGACGTCTACCACGCCGACGGGCACGGCAACTCGGGAATCATGGCCGTCGCGCTGCGCGACGGCCGGACCGTCATCGTCACGGGGGAGGAGTGGGGCCGCTACCTGATGCGCAGGCCCAGCTTCCGCCGGCTGCCACCGACTTCTCCCGTCGTGATATGGACCTGCTCGGCCGCGGCCCCTCCGGACCCCAGGCTGCTGGAGCGTTTCCCCGAGCTGACGAGCGTCGCCGAAGGGCTTGCCGAAGCCACCGGGCGCATCGTCTATGGAGCCAACGGCACGGTGGACCAATATGGAGCCAACGGCTTTGGGCTGCACGCCAACGAAGTCTCGCCTTTGGGTTGGCGGACGGGGAAGTGGAGGCAGGTGCGCCCCAAGGCGAGGACCGAGGAGCTGGAGCAGTCGGTGTTCCAGAACCGGCCGCTCACCGGGGAGGCCCCGCGTCAGGCGAACGGGTCCCGCCTGTCCGCACCGGCGCGGTGGGTCAGCGATGCCGTGAGCCGCTGGTCCGGCAGGACCACAACAGGGGCGGCCGCCCTTTCCCGCCACGACGAATCCACCCCGCGGCACACCCGGAGCGGCGAGGAAACATCCGGCAGCCGCCCGGTCACAGACCTCACCGCGGAGCCGGTCACAGACCTCACGGCGGAGCCGGCCACAGACCTCACGGCGGAGCCGGCCACAGACCTCACCGCGGAGCCGGCCGACGACGGCGCCGTTCCGGAGCAGGCCGAAGCCCCGCAGTCCCCGGACGAGCACCGGGAGCGCGGTTCGGACAGCGTGCACTGGCACGGATTCCGGAACGGACACCCGGTCGCCCTGCACGCGGCCTCCGGCCGCACATGGACCAGTGACGCCTTGGGCCGCTGGGGCATCCGCACGGAAGAACAGCACATCCCGCCCGGCACGGCTGAGGAGGCGGGGCCCGGCGCCGGCGCGGAGCCGGAGGTGCGCCACGCGTCCCGGCCCGAGGACCAGCCGCCGCAGGACAAGGGGGCGTCGCAGCTGCACATTGCCGCGCACAGGCCGCAGGGCCCGCCGGTCGAGACGCGCACGGTGCCGCCCGCCGACGCCCCGGGTGTGCTGCAGCAGGTGGTGGAGGGTGTCTTCGTGCCCTCCGAGGCCGGGCCGTCCACCCGGCCCGGCGCCGACCAGGCAGACGCCGACCGCCCTGGTGCCGACCGCCCGGCGATCCGCTCGATCCGCCCTGTGCTGTACGGGGGCGCCATCGACCGTGTGCTGTACGGGGACGCCATCGGCGCGGATGTCGTGGAGAGCGAGCGGTTGATCGCCGAGGCCCGGCGTCAGGCGAACAGCAGCGAGGCACGGGCGGAAAACCGGGATGTTCCGCTGAGCAGCCTGCATCAGGGGTCGAGGGCGCTGCGGAGTGCCGCATACGACAGGCTGTTGCAGGACGCGCAGCAGGCCCTGCGGTCACATCTGGCGCATCTGGAGGGCCGGCCGGCGGAGCTCAGCGCCGGCTTCACCGTCACCGAACTGCCCGGTGGCGGGCACGCGGTGGTCTACCACGGGCCGGCCAACGAGTCGGCCAACAGGCCGAGCAGCGGGCGGGGTCTGCGGATCGAGTTCGATTCCCGGCAGCGGTGGACCTCGCGGGAGTACCTGCTGGGCTACCCGCCGCCGACCATGACCGGTCTGCGGGCCGTGGCGGACCGTACCTGGGGTCCCGGCGATGAGGAGAGCAGTACGGATACGTGGAGTTCCAGCGATGAGGAGAGCAGCGAGGATACGTGGGGTTCCGACGATGAGGAGAGCAGTGCGGAGGGGATCACCTACCGGCTGGCGGGTGCCGACCCGGGCGCCGTGGCACGGTTCGCCGTGCACACCGTCCCGCCGGACTCGGCGGAGTACGTCCATGGTCCGTTCGTAGCCACCGACGATGCGTACGGCCACCGGTACCACTTCGGGCAGGAGGGCACGTTCACCGTTCGTGACACGCGGCTTGAGGGCGGGTGGGCGTATCTGCGGACCCACATGGGTGCTTTCGACGGTGCGCCCCTGCTGGCCGATCCGCAGGGTGTGCCGTGGGAAGACTGGCGGGCGGCCCAGGATCCCGAGCATCCAGTCGACCGGCACGGGAATCCGGTCGACCAGGCCGGGAATCCGGTCGCCGGGAGGATCGAGGTGCGGCCCGCCGACGACGGGGGCCCGCCGCACCAGCGGATAGTCTTCAACCTGGCCACCGGAGACCTGCACCAGGAGACCGTCCCGCTACGGGACCGCGAGGGGCAGCTTGTCGGCTACGCCCGCGTTGGCAACCCACGGGGAGACGAGCCCCTCCTCAGCAGCCGTCTCGACGTCGACGGCCACGAGGCTTTGCCGACCGACAGGACGCTGGAAAGCATCCTGAAACTCCGTCTGACGGTGACCAGGCAGCCGGGCGGCGGCCTGGTGGTCGAGGACGGCACGGGCCAGGCTCGGTTCAGGCGCCTCGCCTGGGGTACCGAGCCGATGCGTATCACCGCGCAGGAACCGGACCAGGTCGCCCCCGAGCCGCAGCAGACCGAACCGCCCCGGGGAACCATCGCCCGACTCCTGAGGGACGGCGACGGAGACTTTCCGGAGGTGCGGCTCAGGCCGGAGGAGGCCGGGGGCGAGCCCCGGAGGCTTCGGCTCTACGCGCCCTGGTGGGCTCCTGGCCTACGGTGGTGGAATCCTGAGTACCGCCGGGTTCCCGTGCAGATCGTCCGGGACGGGGACCGTTTCGTCATCCGTCTCCCCCGGCTCGTCGACAGCCCGAACGGGCCAGTGGCCGACAGCCCGGACGGGCCGGTGAGGGAATACCAGCTGGACGCCAGGTGGCAGGTGGAGAGTGAGTCGCTGATCCTGGGCGGCCCGTACGCCGACCCCAGGATCGCCGGGTTGCGGGTGGTCCTCCAGGAGCGGCCGGGTGATGGTACGGAGCGGGTGCTGCTCGGGCCGTGGGAGGACCGGCAGGTGTTCCGGCTGGAGACCCGGGCGGGCGGCGAGCACATGCTCGTCGAGACGGCGACCGGGATCCGCCACGTCCACAACTCCAGAGGCGAGGCTCTCTACCGTGAGGTCCCGTTGGGGTCGTCGCGCCGCCACTACCTCCGGATCCCCGCGAGGACCCCGAACGACCTGCGTGTGGTGCGGGACACGGAGGCGGTGAACGCCCCGAGCAGTGCTGCCTTCGGCTACGCAGGGCGGCGGAGCGCGCATGAGGTCGTCGTGTCGCCCCTGTTCCCGACCGTGGCGGACAGGCCCAGGCTGCCGATACCCCGTCTCGTCGTCGACACCCGCGACGGCCGCACCGTCGAAGAGGTCCTGTCCGCGGGTGGCGAAGGCCCCGCCGCGTACTGGAGAGTCGACCACCTCGCCCGGCAGGCTGTTCCCCTCGATGTCGACGGCCAGGAGATCCGGGGCGAGGGCGGAGCTTCCCTCAGGCTCCAGCTGAGGACGGGGGCCGACGGTCCCGGGCTGCGGTTCCTGGACCGGGACGGCAACGTGGTGCCGGACCCGACCGTGCCCCACTCGCTGGACGCGTGGGGACCGAGCGCCGGAAGCGACAACCGCGCCGCCAAGAGCGACAACCACGCCTCCGAGCCCGACTACTTCAGCTCCGAGGATGACGACCTCGGCTCCGAAGACGACCTCGGCTCCGAGGATGGCGACCTCGTCTCTGAGGATGACCCCGGCTCCGAGGATGCGGTATGCCGGGGCCGAGGACGCGGAACGCGGGAAGATCGGCCCCACCTCCAGCAGGAGATCCTCCAGCTGACCGGCCCGCTCCCGGTCGGTGACCATGTCGGTGACCATGGGGGGAATATCCAGCAATCTTTGTCTCTCGACTTTCGTCGTTCTGATTGATCGTCATGCCAGGTGTGCGCTGGCTGCGGCCCATGCCTCTTGCTACGGCGCGGATTTCGGTATCTGTGGGCTGACCGGCGTCGATGGGCATAAGTCGGGCCGCGATGATCGTTCGGCGGAGCTTGCTTGACGGTCATGTCGGAGAACGCCGGGTGCGTCTTGGTGAGGTACCACGGGGCCCGTGCCCGGTGCTCGGCCGCGTCCTGGGGGTGGTGGCCGTGCAGCGTGTACCAGATGACGGTGATCGTGTAGCAGTACAGGCCGAGGAACGGGGCTCAGCCACCTGCGGATAGGACCGCTGGTGTGGCTGGAGAGGTGGGCGGCGACGACGTAGACCTGCCCGCGTGGGTTGGCCGGGCGATCTCCTGCAAAAGCCGCAGCCAGCCGGCGGTGTTGCGGGAAGGCGCGCCAAAGGTCACCTCCTTCCCGTCACGGACCCGCAACCCCCCATACACCCAGGTCTTCTCGCTGCCACGGGAGTACTCCAGCAGCGCCTTGATCCGGTGCCCGGTAGGCGACCAGCCCGGTGCCGGGGCAAAGGTGCGCGGGATCACCGGGCCGAGCTCGTCACCGCAGATCACCGTGGAGCGCGGCGGCGGGTCGGTGTGGAGCCCGATGACCTTTGCCCTTTTGGGGCGAACTCCGGATCGGTGCTCCTCGCCCAGGAGTGCGTGTGCCGCCAACGGACCCCCTCGCGCAGCAGGATCCGGCGCACCTGGCTGCGGTGCACCTCGATACCCTTCTCCCGGGCGACCTCAGTGAGCGAATCCAGCGTCCAGGTCGGCGGCCCAGCCTCCTCAGCAGCCCCCAAAGCCCTGTCGGGACCGCGCACCAGGCGCCCGGGCGGGTCACCCCGGGCCAAAGCGATGATCACTGAGCGCTCCTCCTCGGTCAGCCGGGGCGGGCGTCCGGGGATCGGCCGGTCACCGAGCCCGTCCAGCCCCTCGGCGTTGAACCGCTCCAGACGCTCGCGCACCGTCTGCGGGTGACAGCCCAACTCAGCGGCAATCGCCGTGGTGTGCAACCCCCGCCAGCTGGCCACGATCATCCGGGCCCGCACAATCCAGTCCCCCGGCGCATGCCGTGCACCCGCCAGCTTACGGACCTTGCGCTCCTCCTCCGGGTCGGCCGGCGGCCTGGCATACAGAAACTTCGGCATGGCGCGCCTCCTTCCACACGCCCCCTGTCGAACATACGCCCGCTTTGAGGAACGCGGCATTAGGGTGTACCGACGAGGGCGAGCCGTGGTCAGCGGCGCTATGCCACCTGTGTCCACACCCTGATCGGAGCATTACGTGTCATCAGACGACCCGAGACCCGCCGAACAGCCGATGCCTTGGGGGCGCACGCCCCGCCGTAGCCGGATGCGCCGGCGCTTTGTCGCGGGGGCGGTGGCGGTGCTCGCCGCCTCGGCCGGTGTCGGCGCCCTGGCGCCCAGCGCGGGCGCCGCGCCGACCGTCGGCATCAAGGTGGACGCCGGTACCTCCTTGGGCACGGTGCCCAGCAGTGGTGTCGGCCTCAACACGGGCTTCGGCGACGAGCACATGGGGACCGCCAAGGTGACGTCGCTGATGAAGGCCGCGGGAGTTCGGCAGCTGCGCTATCCCGGCGGCTCCGGCGCGGACGACTACCACTGGAAGACCCACACCTCCGGCGACGGCAGCGGCTGGATCCCCTCCAACACCGACTTCGACCGCTTCATGGCCACCGCGAAGAAGGTCGGCGCCCAGCCGATCCTGACCGCGAACTACGGTTCCGGCACCCCCCAGGAGGCCGCCGACTGGGTCAAGTACGCCAACGTCGACAAGGGTTACGGCGTGAAGTACTGGGAGATCGGCAACGAGGTCTACGGCAACGGGCACTACGGCGACGGCAAGGGCTGGGAAATTGACAATCACGCCGACAAGAGCCCGACGGAGTACGGGAAGAACCTGGTCGCCTACGCGAAGGCGATGAAGGCCGTGGACCCGAAGGTGAAGATCGGAGCGGTGCTCACCACCCCCGGCGGCTGGCCGGATAAGGAGAAGGCTCCCGGTGACACCGCCGACTGGAACAACACGGTGCTCTCCATCGCGGGAAGCTCGATCGACTTCGTCATCGTCCACTGGTATCCGGGCGGCACCACCACGGCCGACCTGCTGAACACCCCCTCCCGGATCGCCGCTACCACGTCCGAGCTGCGCTCGCTGATCGCCAAGTACACGGGCTCGCGCGCCGCTTCGGTGGAGATCGCGGTCACCGAGACCGACGGCGTCGGCTCGCCCGCCTTGACCAGCCAGGCCGCGGCCCTGTTCGCGCCGGACACCTACATGACCTGGTTCGAGCAGGGTGCCACCCACGTGGACTGGTGGAACCTGCACAACGGCACGGGCGAAGCACCCACCACCGTCCACGGCGAGACCGACTACCAGGACGGGGGCATTCTCTCCGCTGGAACCTGCGCCGGGGGGAAGTGCGAACCGCCGCGCGACACGCCCTTCCCCACCTACTGGGGCATCCGCTCGCTGACCGCACTGGCGCAGCCTGGCGACACCATGGTCAAGTCGTCCTCGGGCAACTCGTCGGTTAGCTGTGCACGCGGTGCGGAGCAGCAACGGCGGTCTGAACGTCATGCTGACCAACAAGAGCCCGCAGAACGCGGCGCAGGTGTCGCTCTCGTACGCCGGATTCACCCCGGCCGCAGGGGCGGTCACGACCGTTTCGTATGCCAAGGGAGACACCGCCCTGACGACGGCGAAGCGGGGCACGGCGGTCGCACAGAAGCTGCCGCCGTACTCGATCACGACTCTTCAGCTGAAGCCCGCGTCGGGGACCGCTGGCGCTGACAAGCCGACGCCCGCCCCCACGCCGACCGCCGCCACGCCGGTTGTCTCCGCCCCCGGCACGACCGGCACCCGTGCGCAGGGGGAGATCGGCGCACCCGTCGGCCAGCCGACCCCGAGCAGCACGTCCGGCGACCTGGCTTCCACCGGGGCGAGCAACGCTGTCACGTACAGCGCCCTCGGTGGCCTGCTGGTCATCGCTGCCGGCGGCGTGCTGGTGCTTCGCGGACGTCGCCGCAGGGCTTTGCACGGGAAGTGAGACCGCGTGAGTGACTGACGGCCCGGCAGCAACGCCACCCACCCGTGGCGTGCGCGCCGGGCCGTCGGCCTCCGCGCCGGCGTCGGCGTCGGCGGTCAGGAAACAAACAAGGCCCGGGTCGTTGACCTGGACCTGGCCTGCCTCGGCACCGGTCCCGACCCGTGGGGCGGCCCACGGGCCGCGTTCCGGGCCACCGTGGAACTGCCGCGCGAGGACTTCGCGATGAACTACAACCAGGTCGTCCAGGCAGGCATGGCCGCCATCGGCACCACGCTCCGCGTCGGGCCCGACCTCCAGGCCGTCCAGGGCGAACAGCTTCCGCCGCTCTAGTGTGCTGCGCCAGAGATCCGTCGGCAGAAGCGGGCGAGGGAATCGAGGATCTCTTCGGCGGTCTTGGTCCAGATGAACGGCTTGGGATCCTCGTTCCAGTTCTTGACCCACTTGCGGATGTCGGCTTCCAGGGCCTGGACGTTCTTGTGTGCGCCGCGGCGGATCATCTGGTCGGCCAGGAAGCCGAACCACCGCTCGTCGGGTAGGCCCGGCGCATTGCTGCGCCGGTGCCCCCTCAGAACCGGCCGTGCCCGCTTTCCGGGCAACCGGCTCAAGCAAGCCCCTTGGGCTCGCGGGCGGACAGAAGTGCTGGTCCCTGGCCTGTATCGGTGGCCAGCCGACGGTGGCAGTGGGTGTGTATCAGGCGGGTGGCGGCGCGTTCGTCCGGCGTGCCGTTGCCCGCATGGCGATGATCGCGTGTTTGCGGATCGCGGTGCGGGTGGCCGTGAGCCACTGTTCCCACTCGTTCGGGGCTTTGTGGCTCGCGGTCGGCGTGCAGCAGCAGCCCTCGGCAGAGCGGGCATCGGCCGTGCTGCTTCTGCAGCAGACGCAGGGTGCCCTTGCCCAGCGGGAGTTTGCTGCGGCGACGCCGCTGGGCCCAGTAGTCGGTCAGGGCGGGATCGTCCGGTGACGCCGTCCCTGCCACCATCCGGTGCCGGACGATCGGCGTCCAGGCGAACTTGCACAGGTAGAAGCCGCTGTCGCGGCCCCCGAACACCCACGTGTCCTGCCTGAACGGATTGAACTTGCCGAAGTACCGGGCGGTCACCCAGCGCCTCGGCTTGTTCGGGTGGGAGAACTTGGCCCACTTGTAGACCAGTCTCCACACGTGGGCGTCCAGCGAGTTGAACGCCCGCTTGGACACCCCGATCCGGTAGTAGGCAGCCCAGCCCTTGATGATCGGGTTGAGCTTGGCGATCACCGCGTCGGCGTTGGCCCCACGCAGGGCCAGCACCTCGGCGGAGAGCCGTTCCCGGATCCGCCGCAGGGCCGCGTTGCTCGGCTTGGTCAGCAACTTGCCGCGATAGCGTCGGATGTTGAACCCCAGAAAGTCGCAGCCCTCATCGAGATGGACGATCCGCGTCTTGTCCTCGTTGAAGACCAGCCCCCGGGGTTCAAGCCACGCGGCCAGCCGCGCCTTGACCTGCTCGGCCTGTTCCTGTGAATGGCACAGGGCAAGAAGGTCGTCGGCGTAGACGACCACAACCGGGGAATCACGCGCCAGGAGCACGGCATCACTGCCGGGATTCTGATAGCGGACTCCAGCGGCCCTCCCCATTCCATGCAAGGCGATGTTCAACAACGCGGGACTGATCACCCCACCCTGGGGAGTTCCCTCCACCGTGGGGGTGAACCAACCTTTCTCTACTACACCGGCCTTCAGCCATCCGGCAATCATTCCCCTCCCGGGAAAGGTGCCCAATGACGTGAGCAGGTGATCGTGGTCGATTCGATCGAATGCCGCCTTTAAGTCGGCATCAAGCACCCACAGGCGTTTGGCGTTCTTGCCGCTCGCCGTCGTGTGGATGGCAACGATCGCGTCATGACAGCCACGACCGGGACGAAAGCCGTAGACCTTCGGTTCCAGCCGCGCCTCCCACTCGGGCTCCAGCGCATTCAACGTCAGAGCTTGAAGGCATCTGTCGGAGATCACGGGAATTCCGATTGGGCGCCGCATTCCATTCGCCTTGGCTATATACACCCGCTTGACGGGCTTGGGTTTCCACGGGGCCGCGCCATGCTGGACCCAGTCGGCCAACTCGGCCTTTTCCTGGGGCAGCAGAGCAACTTTCCCGTCGACTCCCGCCGTCTTGCGACCAGCGTTGAGCTCCGTGACCCGCCGCACACTCGCGAGTGCGTTGGCGCGAGAACGGAGCATCAACTTCTGCAGATTCCTGACCATGGCCAGGTCTCCTGCCTGCGAGGCCGTGAAGATGCGCTGCCGCAGACGCCGTACGTCGTCCTCGACCGTCCGCCAGTCAATCGACGGCCAGTCGGTGATCTCGTCCTCCGGTCCGTTCACCGTGCCAACCTCGGTCGCCGCGGCCTGAGCCGCTTTGGCCAACTGCGTCGTCATGGCGTCCAACTTGCCCTTCGGTTCCGGTGTCCTTGGTCATCGTTTCCTCACAGGCTCACCAGACCCACGTCAGCACCCTTTCAGGCAGGGCATCCGCCCCTGTCCGGCCAGTTATGCGGAAACCGCTGATGGAGGTATCGGCATATGGTTTCCGGTTTCCTGCTGCCTTTCGGCCGCCGGTATTCGGTTGGGTAGGCCGCCGACGAGGTGCCCATTACTGGGTCCTTTTCCGACGGCCCCCCGCCGAACGGTGCGTGCCCGTTTCCGGGCACACCGCTCTCCAGTGTCTATATCCGTGAAGGCTGACGTGTTGGCCGTCCAGCATGGATGGCCTCATGGCAGCTGCGGCAGACAACCAGGGTTTTGCGGCGGCGAGCTGCCATCCGCTGAACCCATGCGGGCACCTCTGCCCGCCCCTTGGTATGGAGGTCCTTGAGGTGTCGAATGTGGTGCACTTCGACGCCTTGCCGGGAGCCGCATAATTCGCAGGTGTCGGCCAGAAGTCGTTGTACGAGTTCCGACCGACCACTCCAAACCTTCGGAGGGTTGTCGTCGAGGATGCCGATTGTGGTCTTGCGGGCAAGTGAGATCCCGCCCCACTGCGCTACCAGTGGCTTTCGCCCGTCGCTTCGTTCGACCGTGACCCGGAGCCCCGCGCGGGGACCCTGGTCGGTCTGAAGCACGGCACGATAACGGCGGAAGACCTTGGCGGCACTGACACGGAATTTACATGCCAGAGTCCTGGTCAACGATCGCTCCATGACATACTTCAGGCGGCCGAGACGATGTCGATTGAATGCCAACTGGTAGTAGTTCGCGATACCCCGGAATTCGGCCTGATATTGCGCGATGATCGAGAAATCAGAGTCGAACATCAGCTCAGCCCGATAGACTGGCTTACCACGTCGCATGTAGGGTTTGCATTTGGACCGCACCACGTCGACAGGAACTTTCAGGCCGATCTGCGCATTAATGCTGCGCCGCCCGCTCTGATCATGCTTGTCGTCGTTCCCTAAAACCACGATCTCGTAACCGAGGAAGCGGGCCGCTTCGCTTCGCCCGTTGGTAATCAGGGTTTTTGTCGGGGACAGCTCTAGCTTGAGCTCGTCACGCAGGAACCGCCCGATCTCTTCCTTGATCTCCTCGGCCTCCTGCCTGGGGCCGGTGAATCCCAGCAGCCAGTCGTCGGCGTAGCGCACATAGCGCAGGCGTCGATATTCAGGGTCGTGTGGATCACCGGAAGGCATCGTACGGCGCTGCCTACGCAGTGCCCGTGCCTCCTCAATGAGGCCACGTTGTTCCCTGTTCTCGATCGCCCTGCTCAGCCGCGCATAGGGCCGATATTTCTGACGCCGTTTCCCCTTGTTGTAGGCAGGTAGGAGCGTCGTCTCGATGTACTTGTCCAGTCGATCCAGATAGACATTAGCCAGCAGAGGGCTAACCACACCCCCAACGCAATGGGCAACTCGGCCCGCGGTCGCCTTTTTCGTCACTCTCCGTGTCGGTGTGCGGGTCGCGGGGCCGGGTGGTGGGGCCGGGCTCGCGGAGGGGGATCCGGTGCCGGATGGTGATCTTTTCGGGTCCGATCAGGACGTCTTTGACCAGCAGCCGCAGGACGCGCTGCCGTTGTTCGACGTCGGCGGTGGCCGCGTTGTGGCGGAGCTGGGCGAGGAAGCCCTCCAGGTCCTCGGCGAGCTTCAGGTAGGCCTCGCGGTCGGCGAGCTGGGCCTGGAGGGCGTCGAGCTGGCCGCGCAGGTTCACCTGGCGGGCCCGCAGGCCGGGCATCCGGGTCCGCAGCTCGTCGATGGTGATCAGCTGTTCCTGGTAGGCCTCGATCATGCGGGTGATGCTGGTGTCGGCCTTGGCCAGGGCCAGTTGGAGGCGGTCTTGCTCGCGGGTGGCGGGATCCGAGGTCCGGGCGTGTGCGAGCCGCTGGTCGATCTCGGCGCGGATCAGCGAGGGGTCGGCGAGCAGGCCGGTGATGTGCTCCCACACGAGGGCGTCGAGGTAGTCGGCGCGGACCGGCTTGCCGGCGCAGATGCGCCCGCCTTCGTAGCGGTAGTCGTCGGAGCCCAGGCACCGGTAGTAGTAGATCTTGTTCTTGGCGGTCGTGGTGGTGTGGCTGCGGTAGTAGCCGTAGCCACAGGCTGCGCAGGCGATCATGCCTTGGAGCAGGGAGGGGACTTTGCTGTTGCGGGAGGCGAACTTCTTGTTGTCTTCCAGCCGCTTGGCGGCGCGTTCGAAGGTGAGGCGGGAGATGATCGCGGGCACCGGGATGGCGGTCCACTCCTGGCGGGGCTGATCCACGGTCCTGGCCGGGCGCGGGGTGCTGCGGCCTTCCAGCCGGGCCCGGCGGTTCAGCCCCGCCGGTTCGTGGAGGATGCGGGTCTTGCCGAAGGCGGCGGCCCCTGCGTAGGCGGGATTCTTCAGCATGCCCCACACCACGCTGCGGTCCCAGCGCCTCTTGCCGGTCCGGGTCGCAGTGCCGGACTCGGTGAGCCAGCGGGTCAGCTCCGCGATGGAGTCGCCGTCATCGGTGTAGCGGCGGAACAGCTCAGCCACGATCGCCGCCTCGTGCTCGACGATCTCGTAAGTGGCCCCGCACTCAGGGGTCTTGCGCCGGTAGCGGTAGCCGAACGGAGCGCCGCCAAGGACGTTGACCGATCCAGTGCGGGCCCGGTATGCCTTGCCCCGCCGGTAACGCTCCATCAGCTGGGCCTTCTCGTACTCGGCGAATATGCCCTGGAACTGGACCAGCAGCTGGTCCTCAGGAGTGTCGCTGCGCGGGCCACGCACGAACTCCACCCGCGTTCCGGCACGGGCGAACTCCTCGATCAGCAGGGCCTGGTAGGCGAACTTGCGGGCGAGGCGGTCTGGCGCGTAGCACAGCACCACATCCACCCCGACCTGGGCGACCAGATCCCGCAGCCGCTCCAGCGCGGGGCGCACCAGGGTGGCCCCGGAGTGCCCCTCGTCCTCGAAGACCCACTCCTGGGGCACCTCAAGATGCCGCTCGGCGGCGAGGTCGCGCAGCGCCGCCGTCTGCGAGCCGATCGTCTGGTCCTTCTTCTGCCCGGTGGAGGAGACCCGGGCGTAGATCGCCGCGCTCGTCATGATGCGGCGCTCCTTCCTGACCGGCCCGCCGCACGCGGGCCTGCCGCTGGGGTACCAGGAGGGCGTAGGCCGCCGAGAGGTCCGCGGCCGCCAGGCGGTCGAAGACCCACTCGGTCTCGGCCCGTGCCCCGTTCATCGCCGTATTCGCCGGGCTGCCGCCTCGGCCCACCGCAGCGGGCTGTGGCTGCCGGCGCCAAGAGCACTGGCCATGAACCGACCGTACCGCCGCCCACCTCAGCCGCCCCCGTCCCGCCGGGGCCGTTCCAGCCGCCGGTAACTCAGTGTGACATCGAAGCAGAAGTTGCCCACTGCGTTGGGGGTGTGACAATCCCACCTTGTGGACTTCCACTCAGATTGGCGTGGTAGCGCCAATCTTCCAGATATCCAGCCTGTAGTAGCCCGTCGACCAACCGCAGGAATCGGTTGTCGTGAATCTTCTCGGCCAGAATTCCATGGAGGATGCCATGGTCCAGCCGATCGAAACACTGAGAGATGTCACCTTCTACGAACCACACTGTGCCACACCACGTTGGATAGATCTCCTGTAAAGCAGTGTGGCACCCCCGCCCCGTGCGGAAACCATGAGAGGAATCACTGAATTGCGGGTCGTAGTACGCATCTAATAGAGAGCGCATGACTTCCTGCAACAGCTTATCCGACCACGAGGGTAATCCAAGCGGACGCTTGGCGCTTGATCCCTTCTTCTGGATATAAACTCGCCGTACTGGCGTCCATCGATAGCGCTCCGAACGGAGTGCATCAATGATCTCCTGAATCTTCCCCATGCTCATTCCGTCCACGGTCTCCGCCGTAGTGCCGGGGGTCATTGCGCCGTCGTTGCGGTAAATCCGCCCGTAGGCGCGCAGATACAGCTCCGGATTGAACAAGCACCGATACAACCGCTCCAGCGGCAATCCTCTTCTACCGCGATCACGGATGATCTCCAGTATGGCTTCGGCGTTCTGCATTACGCGTACCTCACCATCCCTGTAGTTCAGTCAACACCTGTGCCCCTTTGCCCTCATTCCGGCTTTCCCGGACTTCATGGCCGGTCGTTACTCCGGGTAGGGTCGGCCGAGCGGCGAGGTGCCAGTGTGAGCTGGTCCTTTTCCGCTCGGCCTCCCTCCGAACCCGGCGGGCCCGTTTTCCGGGCACCGGGCTCTCCAGCGATTTATGCCGCGTGCGTGACCGGGTTCGCGTGGATCCAGTCATGGCACGGCGCGCAGACTACGAGTGTCTTGCGCCGCATTCTGGCCATGAGCGCGGCCCACGCAGGCCGGTCCATTCCTGGCCTTCCGAGTTCTTTGAGACCGGCGACCTGGTGTACTGCTACCGTGGTGCCGGTCTCGCAAAGCTCGCATTTCCGTGTCCGGAGCCGCATAAGCAACTCTTTGCGTGGAACACGGGCCGGGACCCGGGCCGGGTCGGTGATGACCGCCCGCCGGTCTTGCCGCAGGATGATTCCGCCGAATCGTGCTACCAGGTCCGGCTTGCCCTTTCGCTTGCGCTTGGCCTCGAAGCAGGTCCTGAGGCCCTTGCCTGTGATGACCTTCGCCTGGTGGCGGGCGGCCATCTTGGTGACAGTGGACCTGTGCTTGGCGGCCAGCGTTTTCAGCATCGATGTCTCGGCGTGCCAGCGCAGTGTGCGCAGCCGCCAGACGTCCTGGGCGAGCAGGTAGTAGTTCACGACGCCCCTGTATTCGGCTCCGTAGATCCGTACGATGTCGTAGTCGTCCAGATTCTGGAGCCGAGACCGGTGCCACGGCTTGCCGTGTTGCCGGTAACGGGCGCACTGGGCCTTGACCGCATCCGCCGGCACCCGCAACGCAATCTTCCCATTCGCCGATCTCCGGCTCCTGGTGATTTTCGTGCTGGAGTGCTGGACGGTGATGTCATAACCGAGGAACCGCGCCCGCTGGCTGCGAGCATGCGTGATCAAGGTCTTGGTCGCATTGAGCTCCAGTCCGAGGGTCTCTCGGAGGAACGTCGCAATCCTGGCCTTGATCTCTTCGGCTTCGGCCTTCGGCCCGGTGAATCCCAGCAAGTGATCGTCCGCGTACCTCACATACCTGAGACGGCGGTAGCCAGGGTCCATCGGGTCGGTTGACGGGAGCGAGCGCATCTGGTGTTCCAGGCGCCGGGCCTCTGCCCGGTCCCCGCGCCGCCGTGCCCTCCTGAGCTGGCTGTCTACCAGTCTGTAGGCGGGATTGGCGGCTCGGAGCGCTCCTCGCGTGTACTGCGGAATCAGTTCCCGCTCGACAAATTCGTCGAGCTTGTGCAGGTAGATGTTGCTGAGGATTGGGGATACCCCGCCGCCTTGCGGAACGCCACTGAGCGTGTCACGGTATTCCCAGTCTTCCAGATACCCGGCTTGCAGCATGTGACGAATAAGCCGAAGAAGCCGCTGGTCATGGATTTTCTCCGCCAGTATCCCGAGAAGGATCTCATGGTTGAAACTGCCGAAGCAGTCAGAGATGTCACCCTCGACAAACCATGCGGTTCCGGTCCAGGTGTTGTTTATCTCCCGCAGTGCGGTGTGACACCCTCGCCCTTTCCGGAATCCGTGTGAGTGCCCGGAGAACCCCGGATCGTAGTACGCCTCTAGAAGCAGACGGACCACTTCACCTACCAGTTTGTCAGACCATGACGGCAGTCCGAGAGGGCGGAACTTCCCATTCTTTTTCGGAATGTAGAAGCGGCGGACGGGTGAAAACCGGTACCGTTCCTGCCGCATCAGCCCAATGATCTGTTCGATCTTGTCCTCGGACATACCGTCTGCGGTTTCTTCGCTGGCCCCAGGCGTCATCGCCCCCTGGTTGGAGTAGATGTTCCCGTACGCCAGCAGGTACAACTCCTTGTTGAACATCTGCCTGTATAGCTGCGTGAGCGGCAGGCCCTTTCTGCCACGCTCGCGGAGAACGTTCAATACCACTTCGGCTTCCTGCATTGCGCATCCCTCATGGTTCTTAACCGTTCATCGCCTGTGCCCCTTCGCCCTGTGGACCGTCATTAGCGGTCACCAGATTGGCCGGACGTTACCCCGACGACTACTGCGGGCACTCCGTCGCCATAAGACTCGCGTCTCTTAGGCGATCCCATGTTCACGACTGCTGTACGTATCGAGCACGACGTAGGCGTCCTGTTCGTCTCCTTGAATGCCCTGACAGGACATCGCTCCTGCGCCCCAGAGGATTGCAGCGGGCAAGTCGCTAACCCACCGCAGGGGCCGGTACCGGTTTCAGGCGTCTTTCCGATAGGTGCCATATTTCACCTTCTGGAGACTAGGATTCAGGCAATCCAGCTTTCGCCATATCGTGCGGATCTCCCGGCACGCCACCCCGTACGCCTGGGCGTGAACTGCCGGTTTCCTGGCATGCTATTTTCCCCGGGTTACCCTTTCGAGACCGGGTCAGCCATCAGATCCAGAGACAACTCCTCTCGTCTCTGCCCGCTGCGCGGGCGATACACCAGCGCACCTCATGGCGCACCGACTACTATGGGCACTCCGTCACCGATAGGGCTCGCGCCCCTTAGGCGATCCCGAATTCCCCTTGCGTTGGACGTATCTAGCGTGACGTAGGCGGCCTTTCCGTCCCCTTGAGCGGACTCATTGTCCGCCGCCCCACCAGTCGGAAGTATTCAGACGGCAAGAAGCAAATCCGTCCTATACTGGTGGCTCCGACTTAAGACACCGTGTCGGAGGAAGAGACCATTACATCGCCGGAGACTAGGCTTCAAACAGTCTGGTCTTCGCCGTATCACGCGGATCTTGCGCGGCCACGCCTTTGGTGCCTTCTCTGCGTCCCACGCTTTCCCACCATGCTCTTGTCCCTTCCAGCTTTCGCCTTCGGGTTAGGTGGGCGATCCAGAGGTCTTCTCCTTCCGAACCCCTGCCCCCTGTGGGGGCAATCCAACGCCGAGTGAGACGGCGCACCTTCTTGGATCTTCCTGCGCCCGCTGGGGAGTTGGGCCTTCCTTACAGTCGGCTTACCAGACTTGCATTGCTGTCTGGACCCCATCGGGGTTGTCACGTTCCGCATGAGAGAGATACGACCGGGGAGGGCGCCCTCTGGACCCCGGGGACGGCGGTGCACTCCCGACCGGCCAGGTATCTCCGGTCGGCGCCTGCCGCTTTCCAACGGCCAGTCCCTATCTCCCACTGAAACAACCTATCTGCGAGAGTGCTCATGACGAGGCATCATCAAGGGTTCATTCGCATTCACCCGTCCGGCATTTCCCAGCCTGTAACCCCCGGATGGAACGAGGGTCCTTGGGCACTTCCCCAGGCTTCGCACCCCACGATTACTCGCGACGCACGCTGAGGCGGGAACGAGCCCTGTGCACTGGCTCGGGTCCTACACCTTCGACATCAGTCGAACCTCCTTGGTGATTTCCGCTCTTCTCAAGCGACTTTCGTGTCGCACGACCTGGTTGATCCAGGAGGAGCCGGTCGGGGTGAAGTGCATGTGGAAGCGTGGGTGTTTGGCCAGCCACGTCCTGATCGCGGGCGCCTTGTGGGTGCCGTAGTTGTCGCAGATCAGGTGGACCGCCAGGTGCGCGGGCACTTCCTTGTCGATCCGGATCAGGAATTTCTTGAACTCCGCTGCCCGGTGCCGGCGGTGCAGGGCACTGATGACCTCGCCGGTGGCGACGTCGAACGCAGCGAACAAGGTGGTCAGTCCGTTGCGGACGTAGTCGTGGGTACGCCGTTCGGGCATGCCCGGCATCATCGGCAGCACCGGCTGGGACCGGTCCAGGGCCTGGATCTGCGACTTCTCGTCCACCGACAGCACCACAGCGCCCTCAGGCGGGTTGAAGTACAGCCCGACGACGTCGTAGACCTTCTCCACGAACAGCGGGTCCGTCGACAGCTTGAAGGTGTCGGTCAGATGCGGCTTGAGCTGGAACTTCCGCCAGATCCGGCCGACGGTGGACTTCGACAGGCCGCTGTGCTCCGCCATCGACTTGCGCGACCAGTGGGTGGCGTTCTTCGGGATCTCCTCCAGCGTCGTGACCACGACCGCTTCCACCTGATCAACGCTGATGGTGGGCGGCCGGCCCGGCCGGGGTTCGTCGACCAGGCCGTCGAGCCGTTCCGCCAGGAACCGGCGCCGCCACTTGCGGACGGTGTCGGCAGCCACCCGCAACTCGCGGGCGACCGCGACGATCGGCGGTACCTCCGGACCCGCGCACGCCAGCACAATCCGCGCGCGCAGGGCCAGCGCCTGGGCCGACGACGCCCGCCGCGTCCAACGCTCCAACACCGCCCGCTCGTCCTCAGACAGCAGCAACGGTTCCAGCTTCGGGCCCCGACGAGGAACTGACGCACCAGCAGCAGAAGTCACGCAACTACTAACGATCAACTACTGGCGCAGGACACTAGATCGACGTCCTCCGGACAGGCACCGCCCCGATTTTCCCGGCCACGGGGATCCTGCTGGCCAAATATCGTGTCCTGGGGTGTGGGGATGCTGTTGGCACCGTGGTGGCCGGTCCTGTCGTTCCCGGCCGCTGGGGTGGGAGTCATGTCGTTGCGGCCGGAGGAATGGCCCGAGATCCCCGAGGCGACGGCGCGGGTCGCACGGGCCGTCGCAGGACGCGGGGCGCCGCCGTTGGCGATGCGGGTGCGGGACGAGCTGGGCGGGCTCTTCGCGGATGCGGAGTTCGCTGGGGCGTTCGGCCGCCGGGGCCGACGTGGATGGTCGCCGGGACGGCTGGCGATGGTGACCGTGCTGCAGATGGCGGAGAACCTGACCGACCGCGCTGCCGTTCAGCGGGTCCGGTTCGACTTGTCGTGGAAGTACTGCCTGGGTCTGGAGCTGGAGGACGTCGGCTTCGATGCCTCGGTGCTCTCGGAGTTCCGCACCCGGGTGGTCGAGCATGGCCTGGAGGAGCGGGTGCTGGATCTGCTGCTGGCGGCGTTGAAGGAGAAGGGCCTGGTCAAGACCGGAGGCAAGCAGCGTACGGACTCCACTCATGTGCTGGCGGCGGTAAGGGAGTTGAACCGGCTGGAGCTGGCCGGGGAGACGGTGCGGTCCACGCTGGAGGCCCTGTCCGCCGCAGCCCCGCACTGGGTGGCGCAGGTGGTGGAGGTCGGTGAGTGGAACCGCCGCTACGGGCGGCGGATTGACGCGTCCTGGCGCCCACCTGGTTCCCAGGCCCAACGGAACGAACTCGCTCTGGGCTACGGCCGCGACGCGGTGGCCTTGCTGCGGGCGGTCTACCATCCGGCCGCGCCGGTCTGGCTGCGGGAGCTGCCCGCCGTCCAGGTGCTGCGCCAGGTCACCGTGCAGAACTACCTGATCACCGCCGACAGCGCCGGGCGGGAGGTGGTCAAGCGGCGGGAGGCGGACAAGGACGGTCTCCCGCCCGGCAGATTGCGTCTGACCTCGCCCTATGACCTCGATGCCCGCTACGGCACCAAGGAAGATCTGCACTGGACGGGGTACAAACTGCACATCAGCGAGGTCTGCCAGCCGCCCCGGCCCGATGACGAGATTCCGCGGCCCGGCCGGCAGGCACGCCCTCCGGTCCCGAACGTGATCACACACGTCGCGACCACCGACGCGACCGTGCCCGACGTGAAACTCGTCGAGCCCGTCCACCGGGCCCTCGCCGACCGGGGCCTGCTGCCCGCCGAGCACTACCTCGACTCCGGCTACGCAAGCGCCGAACTCATCGTCGGCGCCCAGGCCGCCTTCGGCATCACGCTGGTCACACCGCTGCTGACAGGCACGTCCCGCCAGTACCGGGAGAACGCCGGCTACCAGCGCGAAGCCTTCACCGTCGACTGGGACGCCCGCCGGGCCACCTGCCCGCAGGGCGCCACGAGCCGATACTGGAGCCCGGCCAGACAGAAGGGCCGCGACGTGATCGTGGTCCGCTTCGATCAGGCCGACTGCGGTCCCTGCCCTGCCAGGGCCGCATGCACCAATGCCACCCGCTGGGGCCGCCAACTCACCCTGCGGCCAAGGCCATTGCAAGAACTCATCGATGCGAACCATGCTGCCCAAGAGGACCGGGACTGGCGGGCGAAGTACGCCCTGCGGCCGGCGTCGAGGGCACCATCCGCCAGACCGTCGCGGTCACCGGCAGCCGCCGGGCCCGCTATCGCGGCCTCGCGAAAACCCACCTCGAACACGTCTACTCCGCCGTCGCCCTCAACCTGATCCGCCTCGACGCCTGGTGGAACGGCCAGCCCCTCGACCGCACCCGCACCAGCCACCTCGCCCGCCTCGACCTCACCCTCGCGGAATAACCCCACATTTGGCCAGCAGGATCCACGGGGCGGGTCCGACAGGGCCCGGGATGACTATTCAGTCATTGATGGCGTAGCGGCTGGATGTGGTGCTGTGGCAGACAGCCGAAGCGGCGTAGCATCCGCACGAGTCGATCAAGGGTGGGTCTGTCGGCGTTCGTGCGGTTCTCCTTCGCGTCCGCTGCTGGGTGCGCCGGCGGGGAGCATGAGCGGAGGCGAATGCGTGTCCGGGTACGTCGCCGGAGCAACGGCGTCTCAGGTGCTGCCGCGGGTGTCGCTCCCAGTGCTGTCCCTGTCGGGCTGCGTGAACATCGAGCTGCTGCCCCCTACCGGCGTGAGGGTCGTCGAAGGCAGTGCCGAGTCGACACTGCGCTTCGCCGTTGGCTCGGCGTCCGCGTCGGCGGGGCACCCCTCGGGCGACGGCCGACCAGGCCATCACGACGTGCGGGTGGCCGCTCGGCGCGCCGAGCGTGGCGCCCTCGCCGTGCTGCCGGCAGTGGCCCATGGGAGAGGACGGCTTGTTGCCGGGAAGACGCGGCCGACTTCCGGTATCCGCCTGCATTTCTTGAACCGAAAGGCAATGACCAGTGCAGCACATCATCGATGCCATCACGTCCGGCGATGCGACGTCCGAGGCCATAGCCTCCCTCCGGATTCCGGAGAGCTACCGCGGCATCGTCCTCCACAAGAACGAGGTCGACATCTTTGAGGGCATGGACTTGAGGGAGAAGGACCCCCGCAAGTCCCTGCACCACGAGGAGGTGCCGACTCCGGAACTCGGGCCGGGTGAAGCCCTGGTCGCCGTTATGGCCTCGTCGGTCAACTACAACACCGTCTGGTCGTCGATCTTCGAGCCGGTGCCGACCTTCGGCTTCCTGGAGCGTTACGGCAAGCTCAGCGAGCTCGCCAAGCGCCATGACCTGCCGTACCACGTCATCGGCTCCGACCTCGCGGGCGTCGTCCTGCGCACCGGCCCGGGCGTGAATGCCTGGAAGCCCGGTGACGAGGTCGTCGCGCACTGTCTGTCGGTCGAGCTGGAGTCCTCCGACGGTCACAACGACACGATGCTCGACCCCGAGCAGCGCATCTGGGGCTTCGAGACCAACTTCGGCGGCCTCGCGGAGTTAGCGCTGGTCAAGTCCAACCAGCTGATGCCCAAGCCGGCCCATCTGTCGTGGGAGGAGGCCGCCGCCCCCGGCCTGGTCAACTCCACCGCGTATCGCCAGCTGGTCTCACGCAACGGCGCCGGAATGAAGCAGGGCGACAACGTGCTGATCTGGGGCGCGAGCGGCGGCCTCGGCAGTTACGCCACCCAGTTCGCGCTCGCGGGCGGCGCGAACCCCATCTGTGTGGTCTCCTCGCCCGCCAAGGCGGAGATCTGTCGCTCGATGGGGGCCGAGGCGGTCATCGACCGCAGTGCCGAGGACTACCGGTTCTGGAGGAACGAGCACACCCAGGATCCGAAGGAGTGGAAGCGCTTCGGCAAGCGCATCCGCGAGCTGACCGGCGGCGAGGACGTCGACATCGTCTTCGAGCACCCCGGCCGCGAGACCTTCGGCGCCTCCGTCTACGTCACACGCAAGGGCGGCACGATCGTCACGTGCGCCTCGACCTCCGGGTACCAGCACGAGTACGACAACCGCTACCTGTGGATGTCCCTGAAGCGGATCATCGGCTCCCACTTCGCCAACTACCGTGAGGCCTGGGAGGCCAACCGCCTCATCGCCAAGGGCAGGATCCACCCGACACTCTCCAAGGTCTACCCGCTTCAGGAGACCGGCCAGGCCGCGTACGACGTGCACCGCAACCTCCACCAGGGCAAGGTCGGCGTGCTCTGCCTCGCCCCCGACGAGGGCCTGGGCGTGTGCGACGAGGAGATGCGCGCCAAGCACATCGACGCCATCAACCGGTTCAGGACGACCGACAGCTGAATCGGCGCCTTTCATCGGGATACGACTCCGGGGCGCCGGCAGACGCCCGCACGACAGCGTCGGGAGAGTCCGACAGACAAGACACAGCACTCACCCGTGGCGCGTCGCTCCTTTGACTGGCCGTGAGCTGGGCAAGGATCGCGTGGCGGCCGGCGACCGGGTCGGATTCGTCGCCGCCCGTCGGCTGTGAGGACCTTGACGCCGCCATCCTGCTGGGTGGCGGCCTGCCAACGTGCCCGCTCGCGTGCTCGCTCTCGTCGGAATGGAGACGGCCCCGCACCGTCCCGCAGGTGACGTACGCCGCGTCGCGCAACCGACACACGCGCCCCTCTCCAAGCAGCTCAGCGAGGCGGGGCTGACACCTGAGAGGTCCACCAGTCGATCTCGCTCCCAGCAGGAAGCGGTGGCACCGACCTGATGTGGTCGACGTCAACAGGGGCAGCAGCCGGCCACCATTCGGCCCAAGCAGTGAAGCGCCGGTCGTTGCAGCGCAGAAGGCAGAAGGCAGAAGGCAGAAGGCAGAAGGCAGAAGGCAGAAGGCAGAAGGCAGAAGGCAGAAGGTGCTGTGCTTGGCCGCTCATCTTTGAACGCAGTCGCCGGCGCAGCGCCATCCGACTATCGAATTCGCGCCAACCTGGCGCGAAATTCGACATCGACGCCGTGGAAAACAATCAGCCATCACATCGCCCGAAGTTAGGTACGCATTGCCTTGCCGAGGGGCGGGCCTTATTCAAGGAACGCGTTGCTCAAACGTCGAGAACCTATTGCCTAGCTCACATGCCGCTGCCGTTCGTCGGCCACTTCCATCGGGTGTTTCAACTGTGCTAACTTCCACGGCGTCCGACCGCACATCAAGACCATTCAGAGTCCACTGAGTACCCCACCCAATGACGCTGGAGAATCGTCTGGCTCTCTACCTCTTCCACGGAAATTCCTGACGATCCAATCTGAAGAAACGCGGACGTCCGCGGTTTCCTTCCTTCTTGGCGTGCTTTCAGGAACGTCGAATCCGGCAGCACTGGCCGGTGGGTTCGGCATATTTACGGGCGCGCGGCAGAAGGCGAGTGACACAGTTGAAGGCGGAAGAAATGTCGCATGACCCTATCGCGTTGATCGGCTTGTCGTGCCGTTTCCCGAAGTCGTCAGATCCCACCGAATTCTGGAGGCTTCTCCAGGACGGGATCGATGCGATCACGGACATTCCGGAAGAGCGCGTGAACTTGAGCGGTGCCGGACCTTCGGCGTCCACAGTGCAGGGCGGATTCCTCGACCGGGTGGACGGATTCGACCCCGGGTTCTTCGGCATCTCCCCGCGCGAGGCCGCCGCGATGGATCCTCAGCAGCGGTTGACGCTGGAACTGGCTTGGGAGGCACTGGAGGACGCCCGACTGATCCCCGAGCGGTTGCGCGGCGGTAAGGCCGGGGTGTTCGTCGGAGCGATCGCGGACGACTACGCGACCCTACAGCGCCGGCATGGTGTGCATGCCATCACCCAGCACACGATGACCGGACTGCGCCGGGGCATCATCGCCAACCGGGTGTCCTACGTCCTGGGCCTTCAGGGTCCGAGCGTGACCATCGACGCGGCCCAGGCGTCTTCGCTGGTGGCCGTGCATATGGCCTGCGAGAGTCTCCGCCGCGGTGAGTCGGAACTCGCGATCGCCGGCGGGGTGCAGCTCAATCTGGCGTGGGAGAGCACCGTGGAGGCCGAGCGGTTCGGGGGCCTGTCCCCCGACGGTCGTTGCTTCGTCTTCGACGCCAGGGCCGGAGGCTATGTCCGCGGCGAGGGGGGTGGGCTGGTCGTCCTGAAGCGGCTTCAGGACGCGCTCGCGGACGGCGACCGGATCCATGCCGTGATCCGCGGCAGCGCCGTCAACAACGACGGCGGTGGCCGCAGTCTGACGGCACCGAGGCAGGCAGCCCAGGAGGAAGTGCTGCGGACCGCTTACCGACTCGCGGGAGTCGAACCGGCCGACGTGCAGTACGTCGAACTGCACGGGACCGGGACCAGGGTGGGCGACCCGATCGAGGCCGCCGCACTCGGTGCCGTCCTCGGGACCGCTAGGGGCCGCACCGAACCGCTCAGGGTGGGGTCCGCCAAGACCAACATCGGGCACCTCGAGGGCGCCTCGGGAATCGCCGGACTGATCAAGACGGTGCTGAGTCTGCGCAGCGGCGAACTGCCGGCCAGCCTCAACTTCGACACAGCCAACCCGCAGATCCCGATGGACGCTCTCGGTCTGCGCGTCCAGAGCACCAGGAGCCCCTGGACGGCGACCGACCAGCCAAGGACGGCCGGGGTCAGCTCCTTCGGCATGGGCGGCACCAACTGCCACCTGGTGCTGACCCAGGCGCCCGCCCTCGACGAGCCCGGTGGGCGCGGCACTCGTCGGCCGGCCTGCTGGGTGCTCTCGGGGCGCGACGAGAAGGCCCTGCAAGGCCAGGCCCGTTCGCTGCGGTCCCATCTCCATGCCCGTCCGGACCTGGACGTGGCGGACGTCGGTTACTCGCTCGCAAAGACCCGCACCTCCTTCGCGCACCGGGCGGTGATCGTCGGCGACGACCGGAACGCACTGCTGCAGGGGCTGGACGCCGTCGTGGACGGCGAACCGCGGCCCGATGTGCTGCGCGGCATCGCCGGCGCCGATGGCGGCAAGACGGTGTTCGTGTTCCCGGGCCAGGGCTCTCAGTGGCTGGGGATGGCAGCACAACTCATGGACTCCTCGCCAGTCTTCGCCGAGCGGATGGGTCAGTGCGCGAACGCACTGGCACCCCACACCGACTGGTCGCTGTTCCGGGCGCTGCAGGACAGCGCGCTGTGGGAACGGGTGGACGTGGTCCAGCCCGCGCTGTTCGCGGTGATGGTGTCCCTCGCCGAACTGTGGCGGTCGTACGGCATCCAGCCGGACGCGGTGGTGGGGCACTCGCAGGGCGAGATCGCCGCGGCCTGCGTGGCGGGGGCGCTGACCCTGCAGGACGCCTGCAGGGTCGTGGCCGTACGCAGCAGGGCGCTGGCCGCCATCGCCGGACAGGGGGGCATGGCCTCGATCGCCGTTCCGGCAGACGAGGTCGCCCTGGACGACGGGCTGTCCCTGGCAGCGGTCAACGGTCCCCGTTCCGTCGTGGTGTCGGGCGAGGCCCGGCGGCTGGACGAGTGGCTCGCCCGGCACCGCGACCAAGGGATACGCGTCGGCCGCATCAACGTCGACTACGCGTCGCACTCACCGGAGGTGGAGGCGGTACGCGAAAGGCTCCTTGCCGAGCTGGCGGATGTCGCTCCACGCCCGGCCGAGATCCCCATGCTGTCGACGGTGACGGGACGGTGGGCTTCCGGCAGCGATCTGGACGCCTGGTACTGGTACTGCAACCTGCGGGAGACGGTGGGTTTCGAACCGGCCATCCGCACGCTCGTCGAGTCGGACCACGGGGTGTTCGTCGAGGCCAGTCCGCATCCGGTGCTGACCGCCGCCGTGCAGGAGACCGCCGAGAGCTGTGCGCGTGATGCCGTAGTGGTCGGATCGCTGCGACGGGACGACGGCGGACTCGACCGGTTCCTCACCTCCCTGGGCGAGGTGTACGCCCGGGGCATCCAGCCGGACTGGGAGGCGGTGTTCCACGGCACGGGGGCCCGCAAGGTGGACCTGCCCACCTACGCCTTCCAGCGGAGCGGCTACTGGCTGGGCGCCGCCTCGGCCCCGGGGACGCACGAAGGCGATCAGGGACCGGCCGAGCAGGTGGCACCCGTTGCGTCCGGTGGCGCGCCGCCGTCCGAGCAGCCGCAGACGCCTGATGTCCCCGCCGATCCGAGCGACTCGCTGGACCTGGTACGCAAACACGCCGCAGCCGTCCTCGGCCATCCCTCTTTGGACGCCGTCGATCCCGAACTGGCCTTCCGCGACCTGGGGCTCGACTCCCACCTGTCCGTGGAACTGCGCAACCGGCTGAGCACGGCGACCGGCCTGCGGCTGCCCACCACGCTGCTGTTCGACTACCCGACGTGCCGTGCGGTGGCCGGGTACCTGCACGCCGGGGCGTCCGGCGGGGCGGCACACGGTGCGGAGCACGAGGCCGGCCCGAACGCGGGAGAGCCGATCGCCCTCGTGGGGATGAGCTGCCGACTGCCCGGCGGTGTCGAGTCGCCCGAAGCCCTGTGGCGGCTGGTGGCCTCCGGTGGCGACGCTATCGGCACGTTCCCGGAGGACCGCGGCTGGGACCTCGCCCATCTCTACGACCCGGATCCGGACCAGCGGGGCAGGAGCTATGTACGGGCGGGTGGCTTCCTGGAGCGGGCCACCGAGTTCGACGCCGGGTTCTTCGGTATCTCCCCCAGGGAGGCGGCCGCGATGGATCCCCAGCAGCGTCTGCTGCTGGAGACGGCATGGGAGACCTTCGAGCGCGCCGCAATCGATCCCGGGTCGCTCCACGGCAGCCGGACCGGGGTGTTCGTGGGAGCGATGGCGCCGGAGTACGGGCCCCGCCTGCATGAGGCGGCTTCCGACGGATACACGCTGACCGGCAATCTGCCGGCCGTCGCCGCGGGCCGTTTGTCGTACACCTTCGGCCTGACGGGAGCTGCGGTCACGGTGGACACGGCATGCTCGTCGTCGCTCGTGGCACTGCATCTCGCCGTGCCAGGCGCTGCGTCAGGGCGAGTGCGCCCTGGCGCTGGCCGGCGGGGTCACCGTGATGGCCACCCCGGGCATGTTCGTGGAGTTCTCCCGCCAGCGCGGGCTGGCCCCGAACGGCCGGTGCAAGCCCTTCGCCGCGGCCGCTGACGGCACGGGCTGGGCTGAGGGCGTCGGCATGCTCCTCCTCGAACGCCTGTCCGACGCCCGACGCAACGGGCACCGGGTCCTGGCGCGTGGTGCGCGGCAGCGCCGTCAACCAGGACGGCGCATCGAACGGCCTGACCGCCC
Organism: uncultured Actinomycetota bacterium; assembly: GCA_963711935.1. GTDB lineage: Bacteria > Actinomycetota > Actinomycetes > Streptomycetales > Streptomycetaceae > Streptomyces. The sequence continues at coordinate 150,508 of CAVQGD010000027.1, read as the reverse complement.
CCAACGGCCCCTCGCAGGAGCGCGTGATCCGTCAGGCACTGGCGAACGCCCGGCTGTCACCCGCCGACGTCGACGCGGTGGAGGCCCACGGCACCGGCACCAGGCTCGGCGACCCGATCGAGGCGCAGGCGCCTGCTCGCCGCGTACGGACAGGACCGGTCCGAGGACCAGCCGCTGTGGCTGGGCTCGCTCAAGTCCAACATCGGGCACACCCAGGCCGCCGCCGGGGTCGCCGGCGTCATCAAGATGGTCATGGCGATGCGGCACGGTGTGCTGCCCCAGACCCTGCACGTCGACGAACCCACGCCCCACGTCGACTGGTCGTCGGGCGCGGTGGACCTGCTGACCGAGTCACCGGCAGTGGGCGGCGAGAGCGGGGCGTCCGCGCCGGGCCGGCGTGTCCTCGTTCGGCATCAGCGGCACCAACGCCCATGTGATCGTGGAGGAAGCCGCCCGGGCCGACGATATCCAGGCCCCGCCGGGGGACACGGCTCCTGCGCCGGCGCTGCCGTGGGTGGTTTCGGCGGCCGACGAGACGGCGCTGCGGGCGCAGGCCACGCAGTTGCGTGCTCATGTGGAGGACCGCCCGGAGTCCAGTGCCGTGGACATCGCGCTGTCCCTGGCCACGACACGGTCCGCTCATGCGCATCGTGCCGTGGTGGTCGGTCGCGGCAAGGACGAACTGCTCGCCGGGCTGTCGGCCTTGGTCGAGGAGGGTGCCGCCGCCAACCTGGTCCAGGCACTGGCCGGGGATCGGAGCAAAATCGCGTTCGTTTTCCCGGGCCAGGGCTCGCAGTGGCCGGGAATGGGGTGCGAGCTCCTGCGGTCCTCACCGGTTTTCGCCTCTCGGTTCGCGGAGTGCGAAAGCGCCCTGCGCCCGTTCACCGACTGGTCGCTGCGCGAAGCGCTGACGGACCCGGACGCGCTGGCGCGGATCGATGTGGTCCAGCCGGTGCTGTGGGCAGTGATGGTCTCGCTCGCCGAGGTATGGCGTTCCTTCGGCGTCGAGCCGTCAGCGGTGGTGGGCCACTCGCAGGGCGAGGTCGCCGCGGCCTGTGTGGCGGGCGCGTTGTCGCTCGAGGACGGTGCGCGGGTGGTGGCCCTGCGAAGCCGGGCGCTGCTGGCGCTGAAGGACCAGGGCGGGATGGTGTCGGTCCAGCTCGGCGCGGACGACGTCCGCGGGCGGCTTGAGCGAGGGGGCGAGCACCTGTCACTGGCGGCCGTCAACGGGTCCCACTCGGTGGTGGTCTCCGGCTCCTGCGACGCGCTGGAGGAACTGGCGGAGTCGCTGGCAGCCGAGGGCGTGCGCACACGCCGCATCCAAGCTGACGTCGCCGGGCATTCGCCGCAGGTGGAACGCATACGCGAGACGGTGACCCAGGCACTGGAGGGGATCACTCCGATGCGGGGCCGATTGCCGCTGCTGTCGACGGTGACCGGGCAGTGGCAGGACACGGAGCAGATGGACTCCGCCTACTGGTACCGCAACATGCGGGACACCGTGCAGATGGAGCAGGCGACCCGGGCGCTCGCGGAGCAGGGATACGGGACGTTCATCGAGATCAGTCCGCATCCGGTACTGACCGCGGTGATCGAGGACACCCTGGAGGCGGCCGACAGCGGCGCCGCGGCGGTGGGCTCCCTGCGCCGGGACGAAGGTGGGGCGGACCGCATGCTGCTCTCGCTCGCGCAGGCCCATGTCCGGGGAGTTTCTGTGGACTGGCGGGCCGCCTGCACCGGAGGCAGGATCTGCGAGCTGCCCACCTATCCCTTCCAGCGGCAGCGCTACTGGCTCGACGGTGCGACCGCGGCCGACACCGATGCCGCGGGTCTGGGCCTGTCCGAGGTGGACCATCCGCTGCTGGGAGCGGCCGCCGAGTTGGCCGATGCGAGAGGGAGCCTGTACACATGCCGATGGTCACTGCACACGCAGCCGTGGCTCGCCGATCACTCGGTGGGGGGCACCGTCGTGCTGCCGGGCGCCGCACTGGTCGACATGGCCATCACAGCCGCTGACGACGCTGGATGCGCCCAGGTCGAGGACCTGACACTCGAAGCCCCGCTGGCGATACCCGAGCACGGCGCCGTCCAGGTGCAGATCATGGTGGGCGAGGCGGACGAGTCCGGGCGGAGGTCGCTGAGCGTCCATTCCAGGTCCGAGGAGGCGTCGCCGGGCGAGCCGTGGACTCGCCATGCCAGTGGGATGCTGTCCCGCGTCGACCTGCCCTCAGCCTTCGACCTCTCGGCGTGGCCGCCGGCCGGCGCCGTTCCCCTGGACATCGCCGACGTGTACGAACGGCTCGCGCGAGACGGTTACGGCTACGGCCCGGCTTTCCAGGGGCTTCGGGCCGCATGGCGGCTCGGCGACGACGTGTACGCGCAGGTGGATCTCGAGCCGCAGCGGCAGGACGACGCCGACCGGTTCGCTCTCCATCCGGCCCTGCTGGACGCAGCGCTGCACTCCCTGCTGGTCGTCGCGGACAGCGCACCGGGTCAGATCCTGCTGCCATTCGCCTGGAGCGGTGTGTCGTTGCACGCCACGGGCGCCCGGTCGTTGCGGGTGAGGCTCTCGGGAGTCGGTCAGGAAGCGGTGTCCGTGGCCATGGCGGACACCGCGGGCCGACCCGTCGCCTCGATCGGCGCGCTGACGCTGCGGCCGGTGTCGCTGGAGCGGGTGCGGTACGCCGCTGCCGCATCCGGGGAGGCGCTGCTGCGGGTGGACTGGACGGTGCTGCCCGACTCCGCCACGCCGGCCGCAGGCAGCTGGGCCGTGCTGGGCTCCGGCGATCCGCACGTGGACGCCGACGCATACGCGGACCTGGCATCGCTCGCGGCGGCGGTCACCGAGGGCGCTTCCGTGCCGGACGTGGTGCTGGTCCCCTGCGGGCCGGAGCGCGGCGCACAGGGTGACCTCGCAGCTGTTGTCCACACCGCCACCCGCGATGCACTGGCCTTGGTGCGGCAGTGGCTCGCGGAGGACCGTTTCGCCGCATCCCGCTTGGTGTTCGTGACCCACGGGGCGGTGGCCACCGGCGCGGAGGAGGAGGTACGGGACCTCGTGCACGCCGCGGTGTGGGGCCTGGTCCGCTCGGCGCAGTCGGAGAACCCCGGCCGTTTCGTCCTGATCGACACCGGAGGCCGGAAGGCGGCCCACGATGCCCTGGCGAGGGCGCTGGGGTGCGGCGAGCCACAGATCGCGCTGCGCGGCGGGCTGCTTCTTGCGCCCCGTCTGACCGCGGACGCATCGCCCGGAGTCCTGGTTCCTCCCGCCGGTCGCCTCTGGCGGCTGGAGACCGACGGCACGGGAACACTGGAAGGCCTGTCGCTGGAAGCCGATGCCGAGGCGGCGCAGCCGCTTGCCGAAGGCCAGGTGCGGATCGAGGTGCGAGCCGCGGGGCTCAACTTCCGTGACGTGGTGGTGGCCCTCGGTGTCGTACCGTGGCTGGAGGGATTGGGCGTCGAGGCGGCCGGAGTGATCGCAGAGGTCGGGCCGGGGGTGCGTGGCGTCGGCGTCGGCGACGCGGTGATGGGGATCGTCACCGGCGCGTTCGGCCAACTCGCCGTCACCGATGAGCGGTTGGTCGTCCGGATACCGCAGGGGTGGTCGTTCGAGCGGGCCGCCGCCACGCCCGTGGCGTTCCTGACCGCCTACTACGGCCTGTGTGAGCTGGCCGGTCTGCGCGCGGGCGAGTCGGTCCTGATACACGCGGCAGCTGGAGGAGTCGGGATGGCCGCGGTGCAGTTGGCCCGGCACCTGGGAGCCGAGGTGTTCGCGACGGCAAGCCCCGCCAAGTGGGACGTGCTGCGGTCGGCGGGTATGGAAGACGCCCATATCGCCTCGTCGCGATCGCTGGAGTTCGAGCAGCGGTTCCTGGCCGCCACTGGCGGCAGGGGCGTAGACGTGGTCCTGAACTCGCTGTCGAAGGAGTTCGTGGACGCCTCACTGCGGCTGCTTTCGCGTGGCGGCCGCTTCGTCGAGATGGGCAAGACCGACATCCGCGACCCCGATACGGTCGCCGCACGTCATCCCGGCGTGGCCTACCACTGGTTCGATTTGATCGAAACCGACCCCGACCGCGTCCAGCGCATGTTGTCCGCACTGCTCGCCCTGTTCGAGGAAGGTGCGCTGCAGCCGATCCCCATGACCTCATGGGATGTGCGCCGGGCCCGGGAGGCGTTCCGGTTCGTCAGCCAGGCCCGGCATGTGGGGAAGGTGGTGTTCCGGGTGCCTCGGCGGCCGGCGGCCGAGGGAACGGTGCTGGTGACGGGTGGCACGGGTCTGCTGGGCGGACTGATGGCACGCCACCTGGTCGAGGAGCACGGCGTGCGGCACCTGCTGCTGACCAGTCGTGCGGGGCGGGAGGCCGCGGGAGCGGCGGAGTTGGAGCGCACTCTGGCGGCGCTGGGCGCGTCGGTCACCCTCGCGTCCTGCGATGTAGCAGACCGGGACGCACTCGCGCGGGTGCTGGCCGCGGTCCCGGCGGAGCATCCGCTGACCGGGGTGGTGCATGCCGCCGGTGTGTTGGACGACGGCCTGGTGGCCTCCTTGACGCCGGAGCGTCTGGATGCGGTGCTGCGCCCGAAGGTCGACGCGGCCGTGCACCTTGACGAGTTGACGGCCGGGCTTGAGTTGTCAGACTTCATCGTCTTCTCCTCCGTGGCGGGTGTCCTCGGCAACTCCGGCCAGGCCGGCTACGCCGCCGCGAACACGTTCCTCGACGCCCTGGCACAGCGCCGCCGGAACCGGGGACTGCCGGGCCTGTCGTTGGCGTGGGGGCTGTGGGAGGGCCTCAGCGGGATGACCGGCGGTCTGGACGACGTCAACGTGGCACGGCTTGCGCGCTCAGGAGTGCGGGCCTTGACATCTGGGCAGGGGCTGGCCTTGTTCCAGGCGGCCCGGGGCAGGGATGACGCCCTTCTGGTACCGGTCAGGCTGGATGCCGCGGCGTTGCGCGCCCAGGCAGAGTCAGGGACGCTGCCACCGATGGTGAACGGGCTGGTGCGCATGCCGGTACGGCGCACCGCGGTCGCCGACGCTGCCCGGCCTCAAGCGCCCTCGCTGGTGGGGCGGCTGTCCGGTCTGTCCGGCGTCGAGCGCGAGACAGCGCTGCTCGACCTGGTCCGTTCCCGCGCTGCCGCCGTACTCGGCCACTCGTCGTCCTACGCCATCGAGCCCGACCGGCCGTTCAAGGATGTGGGATTCGATTCCCTGACCGCGGTGGAGCTGCGCAACCGGTTGACGGCCGACACCGGGCTGCGCCTGCCGACCACCATGGTGTTCCGGCATCCCACACCCCTCGCGCTCACCCGCCATCTCCTGACGGAGCTGCTTCCCCCTCAGGTGTCGTCCTCCGGTACCGCGACGTCCGGTTCCGCTCTGGAAGACCTCAGCAAGCTGGAGGGCACCCTGTCGGACAACCCGCCCGATGAGGGCACCCGCGCAGTGATCTCGGCACGTCTGCTGGCGGTCCTTCGCAAGCTTGACAGCCCGGGATCGGGTCCGCGGAGCGGTCCTGGCAGCGACGAACTGGCGTCCGCGTCGGACGACGAGATGTTCGAGCTGATCAACAAGGAACTCGGGCTCGCCTAGGGCCTGTATTGAGTTGCCCCGCGGCGTCGCGGCGCTGGGCACGCACGCTCGCGGCGTTGCCGAAACGCCCACGTGGCTCCGCCACGAGGGCGCTCCGGCGTCTTGCGATCGCACGCACCCAGCGCCGCTCCTTCTTCCACGGGGCAACTCAATACAGGCCCTAAGCACAGGCGCACCGGTTCTGGAGAAATGGCACCTGGAGGTTACGTCCCATGTCCGGCAACGAGGAAAAACTACGCGACTACCTGAGGCTCGTCACCGCGGACTTACGGGAGACCCGGCGACGGCTGCACCTCGCGGACGCGAAGTCCCCTGAGGCGATAGCCATTGTGGGGATGGCGTGCCGGCTGCCCGGCGGTATCACGTCGCCGGAGGACCTGTGGCAGTTGGTCGCAGCCGGTGGCGACGCCGTGTCCGCGTTTCCGGCCAATCGGGGCTGGGACGTCGACGGGTTGTACGACCCCGATCCCGGTCGGCAAGGCGCGAGCTATGTCCGCGAGGGCGGCTTCCTGCACGACGGCGACGAGTTCGACGCGGGCTTCTTCGACATCTCCCCTCGTGAGGCGCTGGCGATGGATCCCCAGCAGCGCCTGCTGCTGGAGACCTCATGGGAGGCCCTGGAGCGGGCGGGTGTAAACCCGCGGTCGCTGCGGGGCAGCCGGACCGCCGTGTTCGTGGGAGCCATCGCCCAGGAGTACGCCCCCCTGCTCAGCCAGGTGCCGGACGGGCTGGAGGGCCATCTGATGACCGGGAACACGACCAGCGTCGTGTCGGGCAGGGTCGCCTACACCCTGGGCCTCGAAGGACCGGCGGTCACGGTGGACACCGCGTGTTCGTCGTCGCTGACCGCAGTGCACCTGGCCGTCCAGGCGCTGCGTCAGGAAGAGTGCTCGATGGCGCTGGCAGGTGGGGTTACGGTGATGTCCACGCCGGGGCCCTTCGTGGAATTCAGCCGCCAGCGGGCCCTGTCTCCTGACGGGCGGTGCAAGGCGTTCTCGGCGCAGGCCGACGGGTTCGGCCCGGCCGAGGGGGTCGGTGTGCTGCTCCTGGAACGCTTGTCGGACGCACTGACCAACGGTCACCGGGTCCTGGCGGTGATCCGGGGTTCGGCCGTCAACCAGGACGGTGCGAGCAACGGGCTGACGGCGCCCAACGGCCTGTCCCAGGAACGGGTGATCCGTCAGGCTCTGGAGCACGCCGGGCTGTCGGCCGCCGAGGTGGACGCGGTGGAGGCACACGGCACGGGCACCCGGCTGGGAGACCCCATCGAGGCCGAGGCCCTGCTGGCCGTCTACGGACAGGGACGGCCCGAGGGGCAGCCGTTGCGACTGGGCTCCCTGAAGTCGAACATCGGCCACGCCCAGGCAGCCGCCGGTGTCGCCGGTGTCATCAAAATGGTCATGGCGATGCACCACGGGATCCTGCCCAAGACCCTGCACGTGGACGAACCCACCAGCCACGTCGACTGGTCGTCCGGATCCGTGTCCCTGCTGACCGAGGCACTGCCCTGGCCCCAGACCGGACGGCCCCGCAGAACGGGCGTCTCCGGATTCGGCATCAGCGGCACCAACGCCCACCTCATACTGGAACAGGCCCCACCGGCCCCCGCCACGGGCACCGATCCCGACACGGGGACAAACACCCCCGCCCCGCGGATCGCCGCCACACCCGCCGTAGTGCCCTGGGTGGTCACCGGGCGCGGCGCGGCCGGACTACGCGGACAGGCCGCACGGCTGAGGGACTTCACCACCGCCCACCCCGACCTGTCGCCCACCGACATCGGCCTCTCACTGGTGACGACCCGAGCCGCACTGGAGCACCGCGCGGTCGTCCTCGGCACCGACACCAAGGACCTCACCCGGGGGCTCGAAGCCCTCGCCACCGGCCAGGAAACAGCAACAATCGTCCAGGGAGTCGCCCACTCCCGTCCGGGCGGGACGGTGCTGGTGTTTCCCGGGCAGGGTGCGCAGTGGCTCGGGATGGGCCGTGCGCTGCTGGAGTCGTCGCCGGTGTTCCGGGAGCAGATACGCCAGTGCGCGGATGCGCTGGCCCCCTTCATCGACTGGTCCTTGACGGACGTGCTGCGTGGAGCGCCTGAATGCGAGCCGCTCCTGGACCGGGTGGACGTGGTGCAACCGGCGCTGTTCGCGATGATGGTCTCCCTGGCGGGGCTGTGGCGCTCCTGCGGGATCGAGCCGGACGCGGTGATGGGGCATTCCCAGGGGGAGATCGCCGCCGCTTACGTGGCGGGGACGTTGTCCCTGCCGGACGCGGCGAAGGTGGTCGCGCTGCGCAGCCAGGCTCTTGCCGCCCTGGCCGGTCGAGGCGGGATGGTCTCGGTCGCATCGTCGGAGGCATGTGTGCGCAAACGGCTGGTTGGGTGGGGCGAGCGGCTGGCCGTCGCTGCGGTCAACGGCCCGCACTCGGTCGTCGTCTCCGGTGACCCGGAGGCTTTGGCGACTCTGATGGAGGAGTGCGAGGCCGAGGGGGTACGAGCGCGGCGGGTCCCGGTGGACTATGCCTCGCACTCGCCCCAGGTCGAGGAGATCCGCGCTGAGCTGCTGGATCTGCTGTCCGAGATCACACCCCGCTCGTCGGGCGTCCCGTTCTTCTCGGCGGTCACTGGTGACCGGATGGACACCGCGGGACTGGATGCCGGCTACTGGTACGACAACCTGCGCCACACGGTTCGTTTCGAGGAGACGACTCGCCGGCTGGTCGAGCAGGGTTTCGGCGTGTTCATCGAGGCGAGTGCGCATCCGGTGCTCACCGTCGGCCTGCAGGAGACACTGCACGAGCTGCGCGAGGCCGGTGAGAAGGTGGTGGTCGCCGACTCGCTGCGCCGCGGCGACGGCGGACTGGACCGCTTCCTGACCTCGCTGGCCGAGGTGTACGTGCGTGGTGCCCGAGTGGACTGGCAAGCGGTCTTCGCCGGGTGGGGGGCCGCGCCGGTGAACCTGCCGACGTATGCGTTCCAGCGACAGCGGTACTGGATGGAGTTGTCGGGGAAACGGACGGCGGATGTCACCTCTGCCGGGCTCACGCCCGCGGAACATCCACTGCTGGGGGCCGCGGTGGATCTGGCCGACGGCGCTGGAACCGTACTGGCCGGGCGGCTGTCGTTGCAGACCCACCCTTGGCTGGCTGACCACGCCGTCTTCGGTACCGTGCTGTTCCCGGGCACCGGATTCGTCGAGCTGGCGCTTCGGGCAGGACAGGAAACCGGTTGCGACCTGCTGGAGGAGCTGACGGTCGAGGCCCCTCTGGCACTCGCGGAGGGCGCGGTCCGGCTGCAAGTGGTGGTGGGCGAGGCCGATGCGTCAGGCCGTCGTTCGGTGGCCGTGTACGCGCGCGCGGAGTGCGGTACCAGCGACGGCACGTGGACCCGGCACGCGGTTGGCACCTTGAGCCCTGACGTTACCAGCGGGCCCGAGCCGCTGTTCGGGCAGGCGTGGCCCCCGGCGGGTGCGGAACCGGTCGGGACCGACGACTTCTACGAGCAGCTGGCGGCGGCCGGTTATGACTACGGCCCGGTGTTCCGGGGCGTGCGTGCGCTCTGGCGGCGAGGCGAGGAGATCTTCGCCGAGGTGTGCCTGCCGGAGGAGGAACGGCCCGGCACCGACCGGTTCCTGATTCATCCGGCTCTGCTCGACGCTGCGCTCCATGCGGGAGTGGTGGGCGACGCTCAGGCCCTGGCCGAGGGCCAGACCTGGTTGCCGTTCTCGTGGAACGGCGTGCGGTCCCATGCGACGGGAGCGTCGACGCTGCGCGTACGGCTGACGTCACCCGCTCGCGACAGGCTGAGCGTGACGGTGGCGGACACCGCGGGCCGACCCGTCGCGGCGGTGGACGACTTGACGATCCGTACGGTCTCGGCCCAGCAAGTGCGAGGCGCCGGTGCCGTCGGCGACACGTCCGTGTTCCTGCTGGACTGGAGCCAGGTGCCGCTGCCGTCCGGGGAGACGGCGGGCCGCCGATGGGCGGTCATCGGCGCTGACGACGTGGGCCTCCAAGCGGGACTCACCAGCAGCGGGGTGGCCGTCGACGCCTATCCGGACCTGGAGAGCCTGAAGAGCGCTGTTGAGCAGGGGAGCGCCCTTCCTGATGTGGTGGTGACCGGCCTCGGCTCCTGGCAGCTGGTCCCGGATACCAGGGACGGCGGCGGAGGGGTGGCTGCGACGGCCCGGAAGGAGGTACACCGTGCCCTGGCCCAGGTCACGGCATGGCTGGGTGAAGACACCCTGGGTGAATGCCGGTTGGTGCTGGTGACGCGAGGAGCCGTCGCCACCGGCGGGCAGGAAGTGGCGGATCCCGTTCAGGCCGCGCCATGGGGCCTGGTGCGGGCCGCGCGGGCGGCCCATCCCGGCCGCTTCGTACTCGTCGATCTGGACGACCAGGCTGACGCGCCCGCCGTGCTGCCGCGTGCGCTTGCCACGGACGAGCCCGAGATGGCGGTACGGGCAGGTACGGTCATGGTGCCGCGGCTGGGACGCACAACCGCCGGCCAGGCCGAGTCCGCCGGCAGTGCTCGTATGGGGGACCCCGAGGGCACCGTGCTGATCACCGGCGGCACCGGCGCCCTGGGCGCGATTGGTGGCACGCCACCTGGTGGCGCGAGCACGGCGTGCGCCACCTGCTGCTGACCAGCCGGCGGGGCCTGGCAGCCGCGGGGCGCCGTGGAACTCCGGAACGAGCTCACCGCCCTCGGCGCCGTGGTGGACGGTGGCCGCGTGCGACGTCGCCGACCGCGAGGCGACTCGCGCGGCTGCTCGGGACATTCCGGCCGAGCACCCGCTGACCGCGGTCGTCCACGCGGCGGGACGTGCTCGACGACGGAATCATCGAGGCGCTGACCGCCGGAGCGGCTCGAGCGGGTCCTGCGGCCGAAGGTCGACGCGGCGCTGAACCTGCACGAGCTGACCCGGGACATGGACCTGTCGGCGTTCGTGCTGTTCTCCTCGGCCGCCGGGGACGTTCGGCAGCCCCGGTCAGGCCAACTACGCGGCCGCGAACGCCTTCCTCGACGCGCTGGCCGGCAGCGCCGGGCCGCCGGACTGCCGGTGTCTCGCTGGTGTGGGGGCTGTGGGAGGAGACCAGCGAGATGACCCGGCACGTGAACGGGGTGAACCTGGCACGGGTGCGGCGGATGGGCCTGGGGCCGATGTCCTCCGCCGAGGGACTGGCGCTGTTCGACGTCGCGGTCGCGTCAAGCGGACCGGTGGTTCTGCCCCTTCGGCTCGACACGGCGGCACTGCGGGCCCGTGCGGCGTCGGAGGGCGTTCCACCGCTGCTCCGGGGCCTGGTGCGGGCCCCAGAGCGACGGCTGTCCGGCGGTACCGCCGAGGCGTCCGGTGGGCAGGCGCTCAACGCGAGGCTCGCCGGCCTTTCCAAGGCGGACCAGGACCACGTGGTGCGGGAACTCGTCCGCACCCACACGGCGGCCGTGCTGGGCCACGACGGGGCCCAGGCGGTGGAATCCGGGCGGGCGTTCAAGGACCTCGGATTCGACTCGCTCCTCGCCGTCGAACTGCGCAACAGGCTGAACAGCGCCACCGGGCTGCGTCTGCCCGCCACGACGGTCTTCGACCATCCGACCCCCATCGACCTCGCGCGGCACCTGCTCGGCGAACTGGCGGGGCCGGACGAGGACCCGAAGGCCGAGGACGAGGAAGCCCGGATACGGGCGGTCCTGGCCACCACTCCGATCGACCGGCTGCGCCGCGCCGGAGTGGTGGACGTCCTGTCGCGGCTCGAGCCCGCCCCGGAGCCGCAGAACGATGTCGACGAACTACTGGAGTCGGTCGACGGCATGGATGTGCAGAGTCTGATCGACCTGGCGGTCGGCGGCTCGGAAGCGAACGAGGGCTGATGGCGATGACGTCGCAAGAACAGGTTGTGGCGGCGCTGCGCCGGTCGGTCCGAGAGAACCTGCGTCTGCGTCAGGAGAACGAGCAGCTCACCAAGGCCGCTCGGGAGCCGATCGCGATCGTCGGCATGAGCTGCCGCTACCCCGGCGGGTGCGGTCGCCGGAGGACCTGTGGCACCTGGTCGCGCGAGGGCCGGGACGCCATCTCGGAGTTCCCTGACGACCGGGGCTGGGACCTGGAGCGTCTGTACGACCCGGACCCCGACCGACCCGGCAGGACCTACACCCGCCACGGCGGATTCCTGCACGACGCGACCGAGTTCGACGCCGCGTTCTTCGGCATCTCGCCGCGCGAGGCGCTGGCCATGGATCCCGCAGCAGCGGCTGCTGCTGGAGACCGTCGTGGGAGGCGCTTCGAGCGGGCCGGCATCGACCCGCCGTCGTTGCGCGGCAGCCGGACCGGTGTCTTCGTCGGCTGCTCAGCGACGACTACCTGACCCGCCTGCACGGCGTCCCGGCCGGACATCGAGGGCTACATCTAGCACCGGCAACGCCCGCAGCGTCGCCTCCGGCCGCGTCGCGTACACCCTCGGCCTGGAGGGCCCGGCGGTCACCGTCGACACCGCGTGCTCGTCGTCGCTGGTGGCGCTGCACCTGGCCGTGCAGGCGCTGCGCCGCGGCGAGTGCGATCTGGCGCTGGCGGGCGGCGTGACGGTCATGTCGACGCCGGACAACTTCGTGGAGTTCACCCGGCAGCGCGGTCTGTCGGCGGACGGGCGCTGCAAGTCGTTCGCCGCCGCCGCGGACGGCACCGGCTGGGCCGAGGGCGTCGGGATGCTGCTGCGTCGAGCGGCTGTCCGACGCCCGCCGCAACGGTCACCGGGTCCTCGCCGTGATCCGCGGTTCGGCCGTCAACCAGGACGGTGCCAGCAACGGCCTGACCGCGCCCAACGGCCCGTCCCAGCAGCGCGTGATCCGTCAGGCTCTGGACCACGCCGGGCTGTCGGCCGCCGAGGTGGACGCGGTCGAGGCACACGGCACGGGCACCCGGCTGGGCGACCCCATCGAGGCCGAGGCCCTGCTGGCCGTCTACGGACAGGGACGGCCCGAGGGGCAGCCGCTGCGACTGGGCTCCCTGAAGTCGAACATCGGCCACGCCCAGGCAGCCGCCGGTGTCGCCGGCGTCATCAAAATGGTCATGGCGATGCGCCACGGGATCCTGCCCAAGACCCTGCACGTGGACGAACCCACCAGCCACGTCGACTGGTCGTCCGGATCCGTGTCCCTGCTGACCGAGGCACTGCCCTGGCCCCAGACCGGACGGCCCCGCAGAACGGGCGTCTCCGGATTCGGCATCAGCGGCACCAACGCCCACCTCATACTGGAACAGGCCCCACCGGCCCCCGCCACGGGCACCGATCCCGACACGGGGACAAACACCCCCGCCCCGCGGATCGCCGCCACACCCGCCGTAGTGCCCTGGGTGGTCACCGGGCGCGGCGCGGCCGGACTACGCGGACAGGCCGCACGGCTGAGGGACTTCACCACCGCCCACCCCGACCTGTCGCCCACCGACATCGGCCTCTCACTGGTGACGACCCGAGCCGCACTGGAGCACCGCGCGGTCGTCCTCGGCACCGACACCAAGGACCTCACCCGGGGGCTCGAAGCCCTCGCCACCGGCCAGGAAACAGCAACAATCGTCCAGGGCAGCACCAGGCCGTCGCCGGGCCGAGTGGCCGTACTGTTCTCCGGTCAGGGCTCGCAGCGCGCCGGGATGGGGCGGGACCTGCACCAGTCCTTCCCGGTCTTCGCGCGCGCCTGGGACGAGGTGTGCACCCATCTGGACAGGCTGCTGGGCGAACCGCTGACCGATGTGGTGTTCCGCGCACCGGATGCGGAGCACGCCCATCGGCTGGACCACACCCTGTTCACTCAGGCCGGACTCTTCGCCTTCGAGGTCGCGCTGTACCGGTTGCTGCACGCTTGGGGGCTGCGCCCGGATTTTCTGCTGGGCCACTCCATCGGTGAACTCGCTGCGGCCCATGTGGCCGGGGTGCTCTCGCTGCCGGACGCGTGCACCCTGGTCGCGGCACGGGGCCGGTTGATGGGGGCGCTTGGCGGGGGCGGGACGATGGTGGCGCTGCAGGCGCGCGAGGAGGACGTGGCGCGGACACTGGCCGGTCGTGAGGACCGGGTGGCGATCGCGGCGGTGAACGGCCCTTCGGCCGTGGTCATCTCCGGGGAGTGGGACGCGGTGACCGAGGTGGCCGGTGAGTTCGCCGCCCGAGGCTGCCGGACCCGGCGGTTGCGAGTCAGCCACGCCTTCCACTCGCCGCTGATGGAGCCGATGCTGGAGGAGTTCGCTCGTATCGCCGGCGGCCTGTCGTTCGCCGCACCCACGATTCCGATCGTCTCCGATCTGACTGGTCGTCCGGTGTCCGCGGCCGAGGTCTGTTCCGCGGAGTACTGGGTGCAGCACGTGCGCCGGCCCGTGCGGTTCCACGACGGGGTGACATGGCTGCGGAACGCGGACGTGGCCGTGTTCGTGGAGGCAGGTCCGGACGCGGTGCTGTGCGCCATGGGGCGGGACAGCCTGGCGGCTGCGCCCCGATCCACCGTCCGCGGCGAGGGTGGACCCTCCGGTCACCCGTCGGGCGATGATGTGCTGTGGGCCCCGGTGCAGCGCCGTGGCCGCCCCGAGGCACTGGCGGCGACCACCGCCGCGGCCGAGTTGTTTGTACACGGGTTGCCAGTGGACTGGAAGGCGGTCATCGGTACGCCCGGTTCCGCCGGGGTCGCGCTGCCGACCTACGCCTTCCAGCGGCAGAGGTTCTGGCTGGACCCGCCGGCCGTGGCGGCCGACGTCGAGTCCGCGGGCCTGGCACCGGTTCGCCATGCCCTGCTGGGCGCCGCGGTAGCGGTGGCCGGAACCGGGGAGACGGTGCTGACCGGGAGGGTGTCACTGCGGTCGCATCCGTGGCTCGCCGACCACGCGGTATTCGGCACGGTGCTGTTCCCCGGCGCCGGTTTCGTGGAGCTCGCGTTGCGAGCCGGCCAGGAGGTGGGGTGCGGTCGTGTGGAGGAGCTCACGGTGGAGGCACCGCTGCCGCTGCCGCCGGCCGACGGGGTGAGGTTGCAGGTCGTGGTCGGTGAGGCCGACTCCGGCGGGCAGCGTCCCTTGAGCGTGTTCGCGTGCGGGGAGGAGGACGATGCGCGTGCGGGGGCATGGGCACGCCACGCAACCGGTTTCCTGGCCGGGACTGGTACCGACGCGCCACCGGACGCCGGTACCGACGCGCCACCGGACGCCGGTGGCGGGCCGTGGCCCGTGGCGGAGGCCGAGGTGGTCAAGACCGACGGGCTCTACGAGGATTTGTCCACGAGGGGATACGAGTACGGGCCCGCCTTCCGGGGGCTGCGAGCGCTGTGGCGGCAGGAGCGGCGGGGCTTCGGTGAGGTGTGCCTGGCGGAGCCGGAGCGGTCCGCGGCCGACGGCTTCGTGCTGCACCCGGCCCTGCTGGACGCGGCCCTGCACGCCTCGACCGCGATCGGCCTCGCCGACGCCGACGAGGGCCAGGCATGGCTGCCGTTCACCTGGAAGGGGGTTCACGTCCCTGCACCGGGCGCCACCGATCTGCGCGTGTGTCTGGAGTCCCGTTCCCCCGGGGAGCTGAGCCTCACCATGACCGACAGCGCGGGCCTGCCGGTGGCCGCGGTGGAGAGCCTGGTCAGCCGCCCGATCCCGGTGGAGCAGTTGCACGCCGCCGGTCGCGGGGCCGACATGTTGTTCCGGCTGGAATGGATCGTGCAGGAAAGCGGCGCACCGGATCCGGCGTCCACGGGAGCGGTTCGGCGCTGGGCCGTGATCGGCGGGGACAGCCGGGAATGGTGCGTCGCTCTGGCGGACGGTGCCGAGCCGGTCGGCACCTATCGGGATCTGGCCGCCCTGTCCGAAGCCGTCGTCGCAGGAGCGCCGGTGCCGGACGTGGTGGTGATCTCCTACGACCCTGCACCCGGGTCGGCTCCCGCCGACGCTCTGGGCGCCGGCCCTGGCGGTGAGGTGCCGGCGCAGGCCCGGGAAGTCCTGTATCGGGCGCTGGACGACATCCAGCGGTGGCTGGCCGATGACCGCTTCGCCTCCAGCCGGTTGGTGGTGGCCACACGATCCGCTGTGGCCTGCGGGAAGACGGAGTCCGAGGATCTTTCCCAGGCTCCGGTGCTCGGCCTGCTGCGGTCCGCCCAGGCGGAGCACCCCGGGCGTTTCGTCCTTGCAGACGTCGATGGGCAGGATGCCTCGTATCGCGCGTTGCCTGCAGCACTGCTCCTGGACGAGCCGCAGATCGCGGTGCGTGCGGGACGGGTCAGCGTTCCCCGTCTCGTCCGGGTGGCGCCGGGGCCGGGCGAGCGACGGGCGTGGGACCCGCACGGCACGGTGCTGATCACGGGTGGTACGGGTTCCCTGGGCAAGCTGGTGGCCCGTCACCTCGTGACCGCGTACGGCGTACGCCGCCTCCTGCTGATCAGCCGCCAGGGGCGGTCGGCCGCAGGCGCGTCGGAACTCGCCGCGGAACTGGCCGCTGCGGGAGCCACCGTGGAGATCGCCGCCTGCGACGTGGCCGACCGCGACGCGCTGGCCGCCGAGCTGGCCCGCATCTCTCCGGAGCACCCGCTGACGGCGGTCATCCACACGGCGGGAGTGCTCGACGACGGAGTGATCGCCGCGCTGACACCACGGCAGATCGACCGGGTGCTGCGAGCGAAGCTCGATGCCGGTGTGAACCTGCACGAACTCACCAAGGACATGAAACTGTCGGCGTTCGTCCTCTTCTCGTCGGCCGCGGCCACCTTGGGAAGCCCGGGACAGGCCGGCTACTGCGCGGCGAACGCGTTCCTCGACGCGCTGGCGGGACGGCGCCGTGCGGCCGGTCTCAGCGGCCTGTCGCTGGCCTGGGGACTGTGGGAGCAGAGCGGCGGCATGACAGGGCACCTCGGCACCGCCGACCTCGCCCGGATCAACCGAGGAGGTGCCGCCGCGCTCTCACCGGCTGACGGACTGGCACTGTTCGATCTCGCGCTGACGAGCGGTACACCCGTGGTGCTTCCGATGCGGTTCGACGCACGGTCCGTGCGCGACCAGGCCGGCTCGGGCGCCGTTCCGGCGCTGCTGCGGAGCATGGTGCGGCGACGGGTGGCCGGCGCTGCCGCCGCCTCGACCGGCGCGCCAGGGGATTCCACCCTGATGGCACGGCTGTCCGGTCGTCCCGAGGCGGAACAGGAAGACCTCCTGCGAGGACTCATCCACACGCACACCGCCACGGTCCTCGGGCACGACGGGCCCGATGCGGTCGCGACCGAGCAGTCCTTCAAGGACTTGGGCTTCGATTCCCTCGCGGCGATCGAGTTGCGCAACCGGCTCAGCGCCGTCACCGGCCTCCAGCTTCCCGTCAGCACCGTCTTCGACCACCCGACTCCCCGGGCACTCGCCGCCCACCTGCGGTCACGGCTTCCGTCAGCCCCCCAGGGGCAGCCGAGCCGGAGAGCTCACGTGGCCTCCCGCGATGCAGCCGCTCCTGCCGAGGTCACGGTCGGCTCGATGTTCGCCGAGGTCGGGGACTTCGAGCAGTGGCAGGAGTTCGTGGACCTCATGAGGGGGCTGTCGAAGTTCCGGCCCGCCTTCGACGGGGAAACCCGCAGAGGAACGGAGATCCTTCCCGTCCCACTCGCCGACGGACCTGCCGAACCCCAGCTGATATGCCTCTCCTCCCCCTACGTCCCCGGCGGCGCCCACACCTACGCACACTTCGCCTCCACCCTGCGGCACGTGCGGTCCGTCTCCTTCCTCCCCACGCCCGGTTACGGCGACGGGGAGACGGTTCCGGCCACTCTGGACGCGCTGATGGGGATTCAGGCCGACGCCCTCCGGCGGTGCGCCTCGGGCGCTCCCTTCGCCCTCGTCGGTTACTCCGCCGGCGGATGGCTGGCCCATCTCATGGCGGAGCACCTGGAGCGTGCCGGGACGCCGCCCAGCGCGGTGGTGCTGATCGACACCTATCTGGACGGCGAGGAAGCGCTCCGGCGGATCATGCCTTCGCTCGGGGCAAGCATCCTGGAGCGACAGAAGAAGATACTGTCGTCGGATTCCGCCTGGCCGACGGCGATGGGCACCTACTGTCGCCTGCTTGCCTCATGGACGCCGCGGCCCGTCTCGGCACCTGTCCTCGTCATCCGTCCGACGGAGCCCATTCCCGGTGCCGACGGCATCGACTGGGAGGGCTCCTGGAGCGGGGAGCACAGCCTGATCCGTGTGCCCGGCAACCACTTCACCATGATGGAGGACCACGGCGCCGCCGTCGCGCGGGCGGTCCACGAGTGGCTGTCAGGCACCGCCTGACGGCACGGCAACGGTGCGGGCGCCGGGCTCTGCCAGCCGCCCGCACCGCAAGGCGGTTCTCACGGACCCGGCCTGGAGCCGATGCCGCCACGATTCAACTGCACGGACGAAACGGCAAGGAGACTTCATGTGCGGGATCACCGGTTGGGTCGGATTCCGGCGCGACGTGCGCGAACAGCACGCCACCGCGCTGGGCATGACCACCACCATGGCGTGCCGCGGGCCTGACGCGGAGGGCGTGTGGACCGACACGCATGTCGCCCTGGGACACCGGCGCCTGTCGATCATCGACCTGGCCGGCAGTACGCAGCCGATGGCAGAGGAGACTCCGGAGGGATGCGTCGTCCTGGTGTACTCCGGGGAGATCTACAACTTCACCGAGTTACGCGAGCAGTTGCGCCTGCGCGGGCACCGCTTCAGGACCTCCGGCGATACCGAGGTCGTGCTGCGCGGCTATCTCGAATGGGGAGACGGCCTGCCGGACCGGCTGAACGGCATGTACGCCTTCGCGATATGGGACGGCCGCAGCGAGCGGCTGTCGCTCGTCCGAGACCGCCTGGGCATCAAACCGCTGTACTACTACCCCACCGAGGACGGTCTGCTCTTCGGTTCCGAGCCCAAGGCCATCCTGGCCAATCCGCTGGCCCGGCGGGAGGTCGGGCTCGACGGCCTGCGCGAGATGTTCAGCCTCGTCCGCACCCCGGGCCAGGCAGTGTGGTCCGGCATGCAGCAGGTCCTCCCGGGAAGCGTTGTCGTCCTCGACAGGGCTGGACTGCGCACCAGCACCTACTGGGAGCTGACTCTGGAGGAGCACCGTGACGGTCCCGAGGAGACCGTCGCCAGGGTACGCGAGCTGCTCGACGACATCGTCGAGCGCCAACTCATCGCCGACGTACCGCGCTGTGTGCTGCTGTCCGGAGGACTGGACTCCAGCGCGCTCGCCGTCCTCGCCACCGAGCGTCTGCGCGGCAAGGAGGTCCCCCGCACGTTCTCAGTCGACTTCGCAGGTTCGGACGAGGGGTTCCGGCCGGACGAGCTGCGTACCACTCCCGACGCTCCCTACGTGCGCGACGTCGCCGAGCACGCCGGAACCGAGCACCGTGACCTCGTGCTGGCCGCCAAGGACCTGGCGGACCCCGCGCTGCGCTCCGACGCCGTACTCGCCCGCGACATGGCGGTAGCCATGGGAGACCTCGACAAGTCGCTGCTGCTGCTGTTCCGCGCCGTCCGCGAACACTCCACCGTCGCACTGTCCGGGGAGGCGGCGGACGAGGTGTTCGGCGGGTACAGCTGGTTCCACGCTCCGGCACTGCGTGACGTGGACAACTTCCCCTGGGAAGCGGCGGCCCGCAGGTACGGCGGTTATGAGTGCTCCGGGCTGCTCGACCCCGCGCTGCTGGACCTGCTGGACGTACCCGGCTACACCGAAAGCCGCTACCGGGAGGCGCTGGCACAGGTGCCGTACGGCGATGAGACGGATCGCCTGGAGCGGCGCATGCGCGAGATCTGCCATATGCACCTGACGCGCCTGCTCACCTACATGCTGGAGCGCAAGGACCGGATCAGCATGGCCACGGGCCTGGAGGTCCGCGTGCCGTTCTGCGACCACCGCCTGGTGACGTATGTCTTCAACGCACCGTGGTCGGTGAAGACCTTCGACGGCAGGGAGAAGAGCCTGCTGCGGCACGCCACCGCGGACCTTCTCCCGCGTTCCGTCGTCGAACGGGTCAAGAGCCCTTACCCGTCCACGCAGGAGCCCGCCTACACGGCAGCGTTGCAGAACCAGTTGAAGGACCTGCTGTCCAGCGGTAGTCCCGCGCTGGACCTGTTGGACCGCGCAGCCCTTACGGAAGGGGCCTCGATGGATCCCTCGCACATGGCCGCGTGGCAGCGCCACCAGATGGACAAGGCCCTCGATTTCGCCGTATGGCTGGAGCTCCAGCAGCCTGTGCTCAAGTTCGCCTAATGCCCCTGGAGGGCGTGCTCCGTGGGCAGCGGCGGCGGACCACCGTCCCCGAGCCGTCGGCGCCCCGCCCGCCTTCGCGATCTGGGAGCAGATCACCGACGCCGCCGGCCGGCTCACCGCGGCTTGAGTCAAGGCCGACGCCGGTCCAGCCATCCCTGACGCAGGGTCAGGCACCCACGTGCTCAACAACGTGACAGCGCCCGGCAGACGGTTCACGAGTCACCCGGCCCGGCGTCCTACGGCCCGCTACGAGCGGCCAACTCGACCGCGTCCCGCTACCCCTCAAGTCGGCGGTTCAGTCCCGTTCACCGGCGGATGGCACACTGGAGAGGCGGAGACTCCGGGGCCGCAGAGTTCCGGGCGGGCGGTGCGAGGGCGAGCCGGCCGGCCTCCCACGCCCGTGTTCCGACAGCGCAGGAGGCCCGCCGTGCCCGACTCCCCCAGCACCCCGATCGCCATCGTCGGTCTCAGCGGCCGGTTTCCCGGTGCGCACGACGCCGATGCGTTATGGGACATGATCGCTGCCGGCGCCGAAGGCGTCGCCGAGGCGCCGGCCGACCGGCCGTGGATGCGTGAGCTGTACGACGCTGCGCCGCGCGTGCCGGGCAAGGTGCCGACCACGCGCGGCGGGTTCCTGCCTGGTCTGGGCTTCTTCGACGCGGAGTTCTTCGGGATGTCGCCGCGCGAAGCACGGCGTGCCGATCCGCAGCTGAGACTGCTCCTCGAACTCGCGGTGGAATCGGCCGAGGACGCCGGGCTGCCGATGCGCTCTCTGGCCGGGCCGCGGACCGGTGTCTTCATGAGCGGGCTGTACAGCGACTACTGGCTGCGACAGATCGGTGATCTCGAAGCGCTCGACCTGTACGCGGAGGTCGGCAACGCGGGTGGCGTGTTAGCCGGCCGACTTTCGTACGCCTTCGGACTGCGCGGCCCCTCCGTCCTGGTGGATGCCGCATGCGCGTCCTCGCTGGCCGCGGTGCACCTGGCTTGCGGCTCACTGCGAGCCGGAGAGTGCGACGTCGCTCTGGTCGGCGGAGCGCAGGTGACGCTGAGCCCTTTCAACACGGTGACCTTCGCCAGTGCGGGCGCGCTCAGCCCCGAGGGTCGTTGCCGGTTCGGCGATGCGGCGGCCAACGGGTATGTCCGCAGCGAGGCCGCCGGCATCGTCGTACTGAAGCCGTTGGACAAGGCCATTGCCGACGGTGACCGGGTCCGTGCCGTGATCCTGGGCAGTGCGTTCAACAACGACGGCTTCTCCGGTGCGGGTATGGCCGCGCCGAATGCGGCGGCCAAGGTCGAGGTGATGCGGGCGGCCTTCGCCTGCGCCCGGATCGATCCCAAGGACCTGCACTTCGTCGAGGCGCACGGAAGCGGGACCGTGGCCGGTGACGCGGCGGAACTGCGCGCGCTGGCCGAGGTGATGGAGGGGCGGGCGGCAGCGGAGCCGTGCGTCGTTGGCTCGGTGAAGACCTGCGTCGGCCACACCGAGGGCGCCGCGGGGGTGGTCGGACTGATCAAGACCGTACTGAGCCTGGAGCACCGGACCGTGCCGAGGTTGCCCTTCCTGGGGGAACTCACCGCGGAGCTGGACTGGGGAAAGGTGCCTCTGACACTGCCCAGGGGTGAGATCGAACTGCCGCGTGAGGGCCAGCTATTGGCCGGGGTGAACAGCTTCGGCGCATCGGGCGCCAATGTGCACGTGGTCCTGAGGAGCGCACCTGGGCCGACCGTAGGGGCCCGGCGGACGAAGGCGCGCGAGGGCGGCTCGCTGCTCCTGCTGTCCGCGCGCTCCCCCGAGGCGCTGCGGGCGCTCGCCACGGAGTACGCCGAGTTGCTGCGTAGCTCCGGTGCCCCGCCGCTGCACGAACTGTGCGCGGCGGCCGTCACCCGCCGCGACCACCACGAATGCCGCCTCGCCCTCACCGCCCGATCGGCCTACGCCATGGCCGACGCGCTGGACGACTTCCTGGCCGGGCGGGAGCGCCCCGGCACGGCGGCGGCGGTCGACGGAGTCCCGCCCCGGCCGCGTATCGTCTTCGTCTTTCCCGGCCAGGGCGCACAGTGGGCCGGGATGGGGCGCGAACTGCTCGCGCTCGGGGGCCCCTTCAAGGACACCATCGAAGCCTGCGACGCGGTCATCCGGGAGCACGCCGGTTTCTCCCTGCTCGATGCGCTGGCCGGCGACGACGAGGAATGGCTGGAGCAGACTGCGAAGGTGCAGCCGGCGCTGTGGGCCATGGGCACCGCGCTCGCCGCGCAGTGGCGGGCCTGGGGTGTCGTGCCCGACGCTGTGCTCGGACACAGCCAGGGGGAGATCCCCGCCGCGCACGAGGCGGGCGCGCTGAGTCTCGAGGAGGCCGGCCGGGTCAGCTGCCTGCGCGCCCGGCTGATCGCCGAGCATGCCGCACCGGGTGCCATGTGCTGGGTGAAGCTGTCACAGGAGGAGATCCCCGCGCTGCTCGACACACTCGGAGCCCGGGCATCAGTGGCCGTCGAGGAGAGCCCCGAGTCGGCCGTCCTGGGCGGGGTGGCGGAGCAGATCGAGCGGATCGTGGCGGGCTGCGAGGAACGCGGCATCGACTGCTTCACCGTACGCGCCGCGTACGCCGCGCACAGCCCGAGCGTCGACCCGGTGCGCCGCCCGTTGATCGAGGGACTCGCCGGCCTTCAGCCGCGCGAAGGAACAGTCCCCTTCCTCTCCACCGTGACCGGAGACCACATCCCGGGGACGGACCTCGACGCCGCTTACTGGTGGCGCAACCTGCGCGAACCGGTCCGGCTGAACTCCACGCTGCGCGGCCTGCTAGGACCGGATCCGGTGATCTTCCTACAGATGTCGCCCCACCCGGTTCTCACCGGGCCACTGAGGGCGACCGGCTCGCCCGCCCTGGCCTCACTGCGTCGGCACCGGCCGGAACTCGCCTCGCTCCATGAGTCGTTGGCCGCCCTGTACGCCGCCGGATGCGAGCTGGACTGGGACGCGGTCCTCGGCCGCCCCGAGGGACACGTGGAGCTTCCCCGCTACCCCTGGCAGCGCCAGTACCACTGGCAGCAGGCCGAGTCCTTCCCCTGGCCGCCGCTCAGCGACACCGACTTCGCCCCCCTTCCCTCTCGCCGGGCTGTCAAGCCCGCTCGCCCGGAGGTATCGACCCCCATGCACGAAGCACCGCACCCGCTCCTCGGTGACCGGCAGGGTGAACAGGGCATCTGGCAGAAGACCCTCGCCGAGGAGACCTGCGCCTTCCTGCTTGACCACCGGGTCGCGGGACGCCCCGTGCTGCCAGGCGCGGCCCATGTCGAGCTGGGGCTCGCGGCGGCGCGGCGGATCGGCACCGGGGCCGAGGTGCGGGACGTTGCCCTGCACCAGATGCTGCTGCTCGACGAAGACGGCCTCGACGCGCAGGAGCTGCGGATCACCGTCGCCGACGGCGGACGGTTGTCCGTGGCAGGCCGCGACCGGGGGGCCGGGGCCTGGTCCGAGCTCGCCTCGATGACGGTGGCGACGGACAAGGTGGCAACCGGCGGGCGGACCGTGTCTCTCGAAGAGATCCAGGACCGCTGCCCCGGCTGGCGGCCTGGGTTGCTCTTCTATCGTGAGCGCGAGCAGTACGGCAACGTCTGGCAGGGCGCGTTCCGTGGCATCGCCGAGCTGTGGGGCGGAGACGGCGAGGTGCTGGCCCGGCTGCGCCCGGTGCGCGCGGAGGGCTTCCACTTCCATCCGGCAGCATTCGACTGCGCACTGCAACTTTCCGCCACAGTAATGCCGTTGGGCGGTGAACGCGGCTTCGTCCTGGTCGGCATGGACCGTGTGCGGCTGTACCGGGACACGGTGGAGGGCGAGCTGTGGGCCCATGCCCGCACTGCGGGCCCGGCGACCGTGGACATCACCGTGCTCGATGCGTCGGGCGAAGTGGTGGCCGAGATCTGCGGCGTACGGGCCAAGGAACTGACCGCGCAGCCCGATGGTCAGCCGACGCCGCCAACCAGCAAGGAACTCGCCTGGCGCTGGCGGCCGGTGCTCGCCGGGCCCACGCCGCAGAACCCCGGACACTGGGTGATCCTGGGCAGCGGCGGCTCCCTCGACAAGACCCTGGCACGAGCACTGCGCACGGCGGGCTGCACGGTGACGACGGCCGGTGCGGCCCAGGGTGATCCCGCGCGGATCCTGAAGGAAGCGGCACACGAGGGGATGCTGCAAGGCGTGGTAAGCACCGTTGCGCTGGACTGTGCCGTCGACGGTGCCGCCTCCACGCGCGAGGTGCAGTGGACGGCCACGGACCTGTGCGAGACGCTTCTTGCCCAGGGCCTCGCTCTTCAGGAACTGCAACTTCCCTCCGCTCCCCGACTGTTCGCGCTCACGCAGGAGGCGCAGGCAGTCTCCGAAGGTGATGCCTGTACAGCTCCCTGGCAAGCCGCGCTATGGGGACTCGGCCAGACGCTGGCACGGGAGGTGCCCGCGTGCTCCGCGATCCTGGTGGATCTCGACGGCGACCCTGACACCGACGTGGTGGCGGCACTGCTGCTCGCTCCCGGGCCCGAGGACCGGCTCGCAGTGCGGGGCAGCCACGTGTTCGCCCCGCGCCTGACCGCAGAACCTGGCGAGCAGCCCGCCCCTGGCCCGTATCCCGAGCAGGGTCTCGCGCTGCACACCGAAGGGGGCTTCACCGGACTGCGGCTCATTCCCTTCGAGCGTCCGGCACCAGGCCCCGGGCAGGTCGAGATCGCGGTCAGCCACGCGGCCCTGAACTACCACGACGTCCTGGAGATCCCCCCGCCCGACGCCCCCGAGGGCCGGACCGAGATGCACCTCGGCATTGAATGCGTGGGCACCGTGACACGGGTCGGCCCCGGCGTTGCCAGCCCGGTTGCGGGTACGCGGGTGATGGCCGTGGCCCATCCTGCGATGCGTACGCACGCCCTGGCCGACGTCCGCCATGTGCTGCCTCTGCCACGGCGGCTCGCCCCCGCTGAGGCGGCCTCGCTGCCGACGGTCTACGGCACGGCCCACTATGCGCTCGACCTTCTCGCCCGGCTCCAGCCGGGTGAGAAGGTGCTCATTCACAACGGCACGGGAGGGTTCGGCTTGGCCGCCCTGGACCTCGCGCTCAATCGGGGTGCCACTGTCTACGCCACCGCAAGCACCGAGGAGAAGCGGCAGCTCCTGCTGCAGCTCGGGGCCACCGCCGTAGCCAATTCCCGCGGCACCGCCTTCGCGGACGATTTCCGTTCAGTGGGCGGTATGGATGTGATCCTCAGCCCACTCGTGGGAGACGCAGTGGAGGCGAACTTCTCGATTCTCGCCCCCTTCGGACGGTACGTCGAGCTGGCACGAAGCGACGCCCGGAAAGGGCGTCCGCTGTCCATGGCGCACTTCGCGCCGGGACGCAGCTATCTGTTCCTGGACTTCCGGGCCCTCGTGTTCGCCCGGCCGGAGGTGTTCACCGAGGTGATGAACGACGTCCTCGGGATGTTCGAACGGGACGAGCTGGCCGTGCCCAGGGTGCAGGTCTTCCCTGCGGAGCAGGCGGCCGATGCCTTCGGCCTCATGGTGCGGGCCGGTCATATCGGCAAACTGGTGCTGAGCTTCAAGCCGCAGGATGACTCCGCACCAGGTCCGGACAAGGAGCCGACCGGGATGTCCACAGCTTTCAGGCTGCGCTCCGATGCCACCTATCTCGTCACCGGCGGACTCAGCGGAGTCGGCGGCCTGGTCTCCGAATGGCTGGCCGGACAGGGCGCAGGTCATCTGCTGCTCACCGGCCGCGGCGACCCCGACGCCGATCCGGAACGCGCGGCACTGCTGAACAGGTTGCGCTCCAACGGCACGAACGTGGCGTACGAGCGGATCGACGCGGGAGACGAACGCGCCATGGCAAGGCTGCTCCGCGATCGTGCAGCACGAGGGATCCCGCCAGTCGCCGGGGTGGTGCATTCCGCGGCGGTCCTCGAACCGGCACCCCTGCCCGAGCTGTCAGCCGACGAACTGGCAGACACTCTGCACCCCAAGGTGGCCGGCGGCTGGACCCTGCACCGGCTCTTCGCGGACCAGGAACTAGACTTCTTCATCGTGTTCTCATCGGCCGTGTCACTGCTGAGCGGCTTGCGGTTGGGCAGTCAGCTCGGGGCGTACGCCGCGGGGAACTCCTTCCTGGACTCCCTGGTCGACTACCGGCGCGCCCTGGGGCTGCCCGCCACCGGGGTCAACTGGGGCTACTGGGCCGAAACTGGGCTCGCCCACCGGCTCAGCCTGCGCAGCGGCCATGACGTACGGCCCGAGGGGATGCTGCCGATCCTCCCCGAGGACGCGCCGGATCTGTTCGCGCGGATGCTGCGCACCCAGGGACGAATGCTGGTGGTGCCCGCCGACTGGCAGGCGTACACCGAGGCCAATCCGCAGGATGCGGATGCGCCTGTCCTGCGTGAACTGCTCCAACGCGCCGATGAGTTGGCCGAGCCGGGCGGCCTGGGATCTGCTCCGCAGCGCGTGCCCGCACTGCGTGCCAGTACCGAGGCACTCGCGATCCACGCGCCCAGGGACGACGCCGGGCAGATGAATCGGGCAGCTCTAGATATCTCGGATGTAGCTGCACCTCTCCCTGCCCCCAAGCGGAACGACCCGGCTGCTGTGCCGGAAGCCAGGAGGCCCAGGAGCCCGGGAGCCGCTGATTCGGCAGGTGGCACCACAGCGGCAACGGTCAAGGCACCCATGTCCGAAACTGACAGCTCCACTCTGGAGGAGTGGCTCGTGGAGTGGGTGGCTCGGCTGCTCGACCTTCCGGTGGCGCGCATCGACCGCAACCGGCCGCTCAACCGCCTCGGGGTCGACTCGCTCATGGCCGCCGAGCTCGACACGCTGCTGCGCCGCGAACACGGACACCAAGTCACCATTCCGCGGCTGTTGAAGGCACCGGGCATCCACGCCCTGGCCATGGAGCTCGCCACCGCCCGTGCGGCCGGTGCCGCGTGATCCGCCACTCTTCGGTCCTGCTGACCGGCGCCACGGGAAGTCTGGGCGGCTACCTGTGCGCCGAGCTCCTCTCCACGACCCCGGCCTCCGTCCACTGTCTGGTCCGGGCCGCGGGCCGTGACGCCGCCCGCGCGCGGGTCACCGCACGGCTCCACGCCGTCGAGGATCCGCCACTCGTAGGGGACCGGAGGCTGACGGCGGGGCCAGCCGACCTCGAACACCCCCTGCTCGGGCTGAGGCCGAAGGAGTACGACGCGCTGGCCGAAAGCGTCACCACCATCGTCCACTGCGCCGCGAGTGTCGACCTCGCGGCCGGCTACGAGCACCTCGCCCCGGCCAACCTGGGCGCCACCCAGAACCTGATCGCGTTCGCCCGGCGACGTGAGCAGCTCGTCGGACGTCCACCGGCGTTCCACTACGTGTCCACCCTCGGCGTTCTCCTCGGGGCCCGCCGCACAGGAAGCACGGTCGTCGACGAGTCCACCGAGGTCTCCGAGGAGACCTCGGGCCCCCTTGGCTACCCGCGTTCGAAGGCGGCCGCCGAAGTGGCCCTGTGGCGGGCCGCCGAAGACGGACTGCCGGTCACCATGCACCGGCCGGCCGCGGTCACCGGTCACTCGCGCACCGGTCGCACCTCCACCTCCGATCTACTCACCCCGCTGATGTGGGCGGCCGTCGGGCTAGGCACGGCGCCTACCTGCACCCCCGAACTACCCGCTGAGCGGGTCGATATCGTGGCCCGCGCAATCGTCACCCTGCTGGCCGCTCCAGGTGTCGCAGGGCGTGCCTTCCACCTCGTCCACCCCCAGCACCTGCGCCTGTCGGACCTGTTCGCCGCCCTGCGTCGGGCCGGACACGTACTGGAGCCCGTGCCGGCGGAGGAATGGTGGCGCCGAGTGGAAAAGCACGCCGACCACCCGGCCGTCCATCCCATGGCCTCGATGAGCGAGGTCGCACGGTACATGCTGGCCCTCGACGCGGAGCACACCCTGCCCCACATACGGTCGGAGGCGACCTGGACGACGCTCGCCACGCGTGGGATGCACCCCGACCCGCTGGGTGAGAGCTTCCTCGACCGGCTCGTCTCCCACCTCGCCCCGCCCGCCCGCGCCCTCACGTCCCCTCACAGCACCCCTCAGCGCGCGCCCGTCACGCCACCTCCAGCACCCTCCGTCCGGATCGACGGCTGCCTCACCCCCCACCGCTTCGGGCACACCGGAGCCTTCCCCGCCGCGGCCGCGGCGGCAGCCGCGTGCGAGGCCGCGGGATACGGCATGTTCTGGGCCCAGGAGCAGACCCACGACCCGGTGCCCGCACTCGCCGCCGCCATCACGTCCACCCACTCCATCGGACTCGGCACATCGGTACTGGTCGCGCTTGCCCGCTCACCGATGACCGTGGCGCACACCGCCCACGATCTGCACGCCCTCTCGGGGGGACGCTTCGTGCTCGGCCTCGGACCGCAGTTCCGTGCCAATCTCGTCTACCGCTTCTCCATGCCGGGCGACCGGCGCCTGGCCCGGCTACGCGAGCACGTTGCCGCGCTACGGGCGATCTGGGCGTACTGGAACGAAGGCAAGCCCCTCGACTTCCGCGGCGAGTTCACCACCCATGTCCTGACCAATCCGTTCTTCACGCCCCCGCCCAACCCGCACGGTCCACCCCCGGTGATGCTCGCCGCAACGGGGCCCCGGGCCGCGGAACTCGCGGGCGAGATCGCAGACGGCGTCATGGCACCTCCTTATGCCAACCGACGCCATCTCGCCGAGGTTCTGCTGCCCGCGGTCGAACGCGGTCTGGCCCGCTCGGGCCGCAGCCGGGACGAGTTCACCGTCGTCGCCGCGCCGCTTCTCGCCATCAGTCCCGAGGACACCGAGCACGCCCGTCGGCTCGTCGCCCTGTGGTGCGCCACCCGTGCCTACCGGTCCGTCTTCGAGCCGTACGAACTAGGCCGCCTGGCCGACGAGCTCGCCGAGCTAAGCATGTCCGACGACCCCGACCGGTGGCTAAGGATGACGGATCGGATCGACGACGACGTGCTCGGCCTGTTCGCACTTCGGCCCGCGCCCGGACGACTCGGCGCCGAACTCCAGAGCACTCTGGGCGGGCTCGCCGACCGAGTGATCGTACCCGCACCGGTGGGCTCCAACAGCCCTTACAACCCCGCACAGTTGGGCCTCGCCGCAGCTGACTCCCATCTCAAGACACCGTGACCATTCGCCACTGTGCGTATGTGAGAAGGCGGTACGTGTCCGCCGGGTCTACGAGGCTCCGGCGCAGGCAGACGGCGCCAGAGTGCTGGTCGACCGCATCTGGCCGCGGGGACTGACCAAGGAGAAGGCCCACCTCGACGAGTGGTGCAAGCAGGTCGCCCCCTCCCCAGAGCTACGCAAGTGGTACGGCCACGACTCCGAGCGTTTCGCGGAATTCAGCCGCCGCTACCGAACCGAGCTCAAAGATCCCGAACACGCAGACGCCCTGGCGCACCTGCGCGACCTCGCCGGAGCCCGGCCATTGACGCTACTCACCGCGACCAAGCACCCCGAGATCAGCGAAGCCGAAGTACTCGCCAAGATGCTCCGGAAGTGACCGGGGTCAAACGGCACCAAAGTGCGCTCGCCGCCTCACTGCACTGGCGCACAGGGGCCATCGTGTTCTCGGGCGCAGCGCTCATGCAGAAATCAGCCGATAATGGGTGTAACCGGCTCCAGCGAGACATTCGTCGCATCTTGAGACTGCTCATGAATGATCAACTGCCGCAGTGGAACGGTCCCCCGCCCGTCGCAGGGCTGGTCGGTGAGAGCCTCGTACCCGTCACCGACGAGATCGAGTGGGCGGCCGTGTCTCCGCGGCAGATCACCCCCGAGGATTGGCAGCGGTTCGAGGGCCACCTCAAGGAGATCTTCGAGGCGCTGGGCCTGGCAGTCGGGTCAGCGGCCACGGCCGACACACCCCGCCGCTTTCTGCGTGCCCTCTTCGACGCCACGAGCGGGTACGAAGGCGACGAAAAGCTGGTCACCGCGTTCGAAACCGAATGCCACGGCGGGTCGGACTGCCGGATCAGCCAGATCGTCGAAGGACCGATCCCGTTCTTCGCCCTCTGTGAGCATCACGCTCTGCCCTTCTTCGGCAAGGCGTATGTCGGCTACATCGCACACGAGCACATCCTCGGGCTCTCGAAGCTGACCAGGCTGGTACGGCTGTTCGCCCGCCGCTTCTCGGTGCAAGAACGCATCGGCCACCAACTCGCCGAATCCTTGCAGCAAATCATGCTGCCGCACGGCGTCGCGGTCCATTTGGAAGCGGTGCATCTGTGCACGCAGATGCGCGGTGTACGGGAGATCGAATCCAGCACCCGCACCACCCACTGGCGGGGCACCTACGAAGAGGATCCGCAACTGCGGGGCGAATTCTTCACGTTGTGCGGCCAACGCGGCCTGGCCGGACATGGCTGAGGACAGCACCGCACACCCCGCCAGCGGAACACAAACAGGTTCGCTGGAGCCCCTGGAACTGTTGTACGAGGAAGCAGGGCAGCCCTGCTTCGGTCTGCCTGCGACGCTCACCACGGCGTACGGCGGCGATCTGGGCTTCACCCCACCGTGCGTGTACGCGAACTTCGTTGCATCCATCGACGGAGTGGTCGCCCTCGGCCCCGAATACCCCTCCTCCGGCTCGGCGATCAGCGGACGCGAACCCGCGGACCGATTCGTCATGGGACTGCTGCGCGCCTGCGCCGACGCCGTACTCATCGGAGCCGGCACCCTCCGAGCCACAGCCCGCCACCGGTGGACCCCCGACCACGTCTGTCCGCAAGCCGCCTCCGACTTCGCCGAGCTACGACGTAGCTTGAGACGCGCCACTCAACCGCAACTGGTTGTGATCACAGCGAGCGGTGATGTGCCCACCGAGCACCCGGCGCTGCAGTCGGGCGCGCTCGTGGCCACCACCGCGGACGGCGCCCGCCGCCTGGAGGGACGCCTGCCGCCGACATGCGCGATACTCACAGCGGTCGAAGGATCCACCCTCCGTATGGCCGACGTCCTCGCGCGCTCTTCGCGCCCAGGGACACGCCACAGTGCTTACCGAGGGTGGGCCGCAGGTCATCGGTCACCTCCTCGGCGAGGACCTGCTGGATGAGCTGTTCCTCACGACGTCCCCAGTGCTGGCCGGCCGGGCCGGCACATCCCGACCCGGAGTGGTCTCCGGGCTCGAACTGCTGCCGAACCGGCCAGCCTGGACGGACCTGATCAGCGCCCGGCGACGGGACTCGTACCTGTTCCTGCGCTACCGACTTCGTGTGCCACGCGGCGGCCCAGCACTGGCCGATTGACCCAGGGCGAGGTGCGACTGCCCCACGTCTGCCGCTGGCGCACGAGGTAGAACCTCCCGCTCATACAGCCTCCGGACTTCGCACGCGCCGCATGTCAACGATCACCGGGTGCGAGTTCTCTCGCCAGGCCGGTGCCGCAACCAGTCCGGGCCGGTCCCTCGCCCGCCACTCCCGCAGGGCTGGAGGGTGTCTGAAAAGCCACCTTTTGGGTAGGCGTGCGTCGAGACGAGAGGCACCGACTGCTGATCGGGAGGAGGACCATGTCTGCTCGACGGCGTCCGTATCCGACGGACCTGACCGACCGTGAATGGAAGTTGCTGGAGCCGCTGATCCCGTGCCCAAGACCGGTGGGCGCCCTGCTGTCCACTCCCGCCGTGAGATCGTCGATGCGATTGCGTACTGGCTGCGGGCCGGCTGTGCCTGGCGGCTGCTGCCGCACGACTTTCCCCAGTGGTAGACCGTCTACCACTACTGGAGGCAGTGGCGGATCGAGGGCCGCTGGGAGCGGATCGCCGCAGCCCTGCGCGAGCGGGAACGCATCCGCCACGGACGGAACCCGCAGCCCGCCTCGTCGTCCGCCTCGTCGTAGAGGTAGCCCACCGGCAGCGGGAAACGCAGCTCGCCGCGCATCGCCGCGGCCCGCTTCGCCCCTTGCAACCGGCCCGCCAGAAGGTGCAGTTCGGCCTCCGAGATGCTGCCTTTCAAGCCGAGCAGGAGGCGGTCGTTGATGTCGGCCAGGTCGTAGACGCCGTCGCCGTCGATCAGCAGCGTATCGGTGAGGCGGGCCAGCTCCAGCAGCCGGGCGAAGTCCGCCGAGGACCGCGCCAGCCGGCTCACCTCCAGTCCGAAGATCGCCCCGACCTCGCCCAGGCAGACCTGCGCGACCAGGTCCCGAAAGCCCTCGCGGTCGGCGCCGAACTTCCCCGACACGCCCAGGTCCGCGTCGATCACCCGCACGTCCTCGCGGGCCCAGCCCAGCTCCATGGCCTTCTCCGCCAGGTCGTACTGCCGCAGCGTGGAGACGGTGTTGTCGCGGACCTGCGCATAC
Organism: uncultured Actinomycetota bacterium; assembly: GCA_963711935.1. GTDB lineage: Bacteria > Actinomycetota > Actinomycetes > Streptomycetales > Streptomycetaceae > Streptomyces. The sequence goes on along the minus strand of CAVQGD010000027.1, from coordinate 118,344 downwards.
GTCGACTGCCGCAGATAGATCGCCGCCGTCCGCGCGCGATGGGACGCAGTGATCTTCGACAGCCCGTTCACGGCCGCCTCCCAGCACCGACTCGACCATGTTGGCCAGCACCATCACCTGCTCGCGCCACACCTCCGGCTGCGGCATCGCCCCTCGCTCCCGCCCCGGCCGGGGCCTGCGTGCGACATGGACGGTTCCTCCTCACCGTACCCCTGCCTCCTTCCCCCTCGCCCTGGCGTATCAGGGCATCCACCAGCTCCCGCAAAGCCCCCAGGCCCTCGCCCGAGAGCCGCTCCGCAGCCGGTGCCTGGCCGCGGTCCGTCCACGCCTGCGGCAACGTCACTGTCCGGCTCACCTCCCGCGCGCACACAAAGACCAGCGCATCACCGCGGCGCTTGGCATACAAAATCTCCAGACGCTGACCGGCCAGTGCGTGGAACGGATGCGTCACCGTGAGAAAACCCAAAGACGGCCTGGATGAGACGGCACTATGCCGTGACCGTCGGAATCCCCAGCCTCCTGAGCTTTCCCCCGCTGCCCGGCTTGGGGATCATGCGCTCCCGCACCGGCAGAGGAGTGAACGTACGGGCCTTCAACTGCTCCCGCGTGTTCTTCAGAAAGGCCACGATGTCGGCGTCATCGGCGATGAAGGCCGGGATGACCCGGTCCACGCCGGCGGTGCGCGCGCCCTTGTTGCCCCTCACCCTCTCCCACGCCACGGTGAGGAAGTCGGGGTGATGGACAAGGTTGTAGAGATCATCGAACCTGCGGTCGGGATCATCGACCGCCCATTGGTGCAGTTTGGTCTGCATCCGTCGTACCCGCAGCCAGGCCCCATCGGGATCGGGCCACAGATCACCGGTATTCACCAGCGTCTCCGTCCATTGCAGTTCCTCAACTACCTGAATCCGCTGGGCTGCTTCGCCATGTGGACGGCTTTCCCGCCCCCGGACTACTACCAGCCCTCCGCCCCACCTCGGGCCGTCGGCGGACGTCGCGCCTTCCCGCCCCATCGCACCTGGAGAGTGCATTGAGACGAAAGCTTCGAGGTGGTTCCCACGTTCACTGTGATCCGCTCGTCGGGTGAGGCGGCCAGCTTTGCCCCTGCGGCATCGCCACGGTTACGCCGCAGTCCTTCTCCGTGGCCTCCCGACCGGCAAGATCAATCCGATCCAGGAGTTCCTGCCCATACGGGCAGTGCGCACCGCGATCCAGCCCAGATCCACCGGGTTTGAGCTGGCGGAGGTCTTGAGGGGCTTTACACCGCTGGTTCCTCGCGTCCACCTTCCCGTCTCGCTTGCCGGACCCGCACCATCCGGTAGTTCCGGTGCGTCCCGTCGTTGTCGGGGCTGCTCTCCACCAGACCCGGCCGACTCGCCAGGCCCAGCTACCCCCTGCTTCTGTCGTCCCGCTGCGACGGGACGACGATGCGGGTCTCACACCCGCACGCGGATCACAGCGCCTCGTGGCGCACGATCTTGCAACTCCACACAATCGAACAACGCCTCATGGCGCACGGGCTCGCCTATTCAACTGTCGTGAGTTCGCTGGGGTGTCCAGCCTGATGGTGACCGTAGGTGGTCTCCGGCTGTGTACCGACTCCACGTGCCGCCGGTCTGTGAGGCAAGCCTGGCAGCGGTGTCCTGGTGGTAGCCGAGGGCATCGGCGACGACGGGCGCGGGCATCTCCAGGACGTGCTGGCGGATGGCAGCCGCCCGGGTGGCGGTGGTCGGTATGCCGATGTCGTTGATCGAGGCGGCGAGGGCGTAGGGGTGCATGGGTTGCGCGGCCCGGCGGCCGGGGAAGAGCCAGCGGGAGCCGCGGTTCGTGGCGGTGTTCATGTTGTCGCGGCTGTCGATCCATGCCAGGAGCAGGTCCGCGAAGGGTGCAGGGACCGGGGAGGGCGGGTTGCCAAGCTGGAGGAGTACTTGGTCGTCCCGGATGACGTCGTCGATGGTGAGTCGCACGACTCGGGTGAGTGGCTGGGCGTAGAGCAGGACGATGATCGCGGCGACTCGGGTCCGCAGCGGCAGGTCGTGGCCGGTGAGGAGGCGTCCGAGCAGGTCCAGACGCTGTTGTTGGGAGACCGGTGTGGCCTGGCTGATCTTGGCCGTGGGCAGCGTGAAGCGCCGGGTGAGCTTGGTGGTCGCGCACCACAGAAGGAAGGGCCGGACGGTGCTCCGGTCGTGATTGGTGTGCTCGACGTGCCAGAGGTCGATGTCGCTCTGATGGCAGGTACTCAGGTCCAGATCATGGCCGGTGAGCCACTGGAGGAAGGACGTGGCCTGCTTGACCTGGTCGCCGACGTACTTGCGGCTGGAGGCGGTGAGCGGGCCGGGCTCCGCGCGCCGGCGGAGCTTCGGCAAGACTTCCCAGGTGGTGAAGCGGCGGACGATCTGGGCCTGTTCGGGGTCTGTGATCGTAGCGAGATGAGTGACGAGCCACTGCTCGAACAGGCATATCTGCTTGTCGACGACGGGGAGCACACCGCAGCTCATGAGGAGTTCACGCAGGTGGGAGGCGGCTTGTCCGTGGTCAAGATTGTGGAATGCCTCGTGGGTGAGCTCAATGTCCCCGCGGCCGAGGCGCCGTAGAAGGTCTTCGGGAGAGCCGGGCTGTCCCTTGCGGGTGTAGAGCCAAGTCAGCCCGGACAGAGGGTTGTTCATGGCGAGCAGGGAGTCGGCCAGCGGGGTGAGCTCGGGACGGATGCGGCCGGTGCCGTCGTCCAGGAGATCGGTGAGTCGGTCGGTGAGGGTGCAATGGGTGCAGAGTCGGCCGCGGTGCAGTTTGTCCTCGAAGCCGCAGCGGGTGCAGGTGAAGGACTGGGAGAAGCCCGCGCAGGTGGTGCAGACGGCTGCACCGTCGCTGGGCCGACGGCCCGGAAGCGCCCGTTCCTGGTCGCAGCCGGGACAGATTCCTCGGGTCCGCACAGCGCGATCGGAACAGGTTCGGCAGACGTATCCGTCCGGCCAGCTGCCGGCCTTGTGTTTGCGGCGGCCGCAGCGGCAGCACTCGGCCATGAACCAGCGCTCGTACTGCTCGTCGGTCGCGTAGGAACGGCTCATGCGTCGGGCAGGATGCGAGCCGCGCGAGGCCGCAGCTTCGCGACGTTCGCGGGCGGGGCGGGCAGGTCGCCGGTGGCGGTCTTGCGGACTCCGGCGTTCTCGGCGGTGGTGGCCACCAGGTCGGCCGGGGTGCACGCGAGGATGTCGCAGAGCGCCGCCATCACCTGCAGCGACATACGTTCGGGGGTGCCGGAGACGAGACGGTGGACTTGAGAAGCGGACAGGTCGATGCCCCGCTCGCGCAGCAGCGGCACCAGTTCGGTGGCGGTGAAGACGCCGTGTGCCGCCATCACCTCGCGCAGCCGCCACGTGTAGCCGACCTTGCGTTTCACGCGTGCCTCCCAGTTTGGGTCTCAAGGGCGGCGGCGATGGTGTCGTCCAGGCGCCGGCGCAGGGTGCGGGTGCGGAAGTCCGAGGACACGCATTAGATCGAGGTGGTGCTGGCGTGCTCGTGACCGACCTGTTCCTGGACGAAGCGCGGGTCCCAGCCGTCCTCGATCAGGTGCGTGACGTACGACCTTCGCAGGGAGTGGAAGTCCAGCCCGTCGTCCAGGCCCAGGGCCTTGCGGTAGGCGATGAAGAGGGAGTTGAGCCGCTGGCAGCCGACTCGCTGTCCGCGCTCGGAGGGCCAAAGGGCCGGGTTGTTGTCGGTGCCGAACAAGGGGCGGACCTCGGTGGCCCACTCGTCGAGGATGTCCGGGGTCCAGCCGAACCCGGTCAGCACGCTGCGGCGCTTGGGCGGCGAGCCCTTCTTGGCCTTGCCGAAGCGGACCAGCAGGCGGCCGTACTCGCCGTGCTCGGCGCCGTGCGGGTTGCGGCCGAAGTCGGCGGCGTCCAGCATCCGCGTCTCGTTGCGCCGCAGCCCGTAGCGTAGGCGGTCTTGAACAGGGTGGCGTCGCGGAACGCGGGCAGCCAGCCCTTGCGGCCGAAGGCGCGGATCCGGGCGACCTCGTCGTCGCAGTGGGCGAAGAAGGCGTGCAGCTCGGCCTTGGTGAACGCGCGCTTCTTCGGGTCCGACTCGTTGTCCTGGACGTGCACCGCGGTGTTCCACTCGTGCACCACCTGGACCGGGTAGGTACCGAACCGTTCCTCGCAGGTCGCGGTCCACTCGTAGAGCGGGTCGGTGACGAAGTGGCAGAACGCCCGTATCGCCTCGGAGTAGGAGCGGATCGTCGAGCGCTTCAGATCACGCAGTGAGCGCAGGTCACCGAGCCACTCGTCCACCATCGCCGGCGTCCAGTGCCACGGGTAGGTGTTCACGTACGCGGTGAACGCCTTCACCGTGTTCTCCCGGCCCTCAACCGTCGTGCGGGCCAGATTCCGCGCCAGCTGCTGGTTCGCGAACCCCGTCAGCATCGCCGTGAAGACCTGTTCCTCTGGCCGCAGCAACGCAACCCCGTCGACCAGGAGCAGCCTCGCCGCCCCTGGTACCGACCCGTTGAACCCCACTTATCCACCACTCTCCGCAACTCGCATTAGACGCGAGAAAACCGCATCCTATGCGAGTCGCCGGAAGAGGTGCAGGTCAGCCTCCTGATCGGGCGTCACCCCCGCCCCGCCAGCCTCTACGATGGGCATCAGCGCGGTAGCCCAACTCCCCGGTTCGGCACGTCGATTGATGCCCCGGGTGACGACGATGCGCATACCGTCGCGAGTTCGCATCAGATGCAATTGGCGGCAGATCCGGTAATGCTCCAGGATTGAACGCTAAGGGCTTGCCGGGAAACAAGCCGTCGCTTCCTGCTCCGAGGTTCGTTGCCATGGTATGGGGAGTCCGGAGGGGATCGAGGCGGCCCTGGCCGCGAAGTTCGAGGCGCTGTTCCCGCATCTCGACGAGCGGCAGCGGCGGCTGGCCATAGGAGCAGAAGCACGGTCGCTGGGCCATGGAGGCATCAGGCTCGTCGCTCGCGTGGCCGGAGTCCGGGAGGGCACCGTGTCGCGCGGAGTGACGGAACTGGAGTCCGGCGAGGCGCCGTTGAGGCGGGTGCGCCGGTCCGGTGGGGGCCGCAAGCGTGCGGTGGACGACGATCTCACCGACCTCACCGCACACCTCGGCATCCCCAAACCGGAGATCAAGACGGCGAGTTATTGATCTGCAAGCCCTAAGTGGTTAGGCCACCGGCAAGGAGATGGAGGCACGCGTCGCGCACGCCTTCACCGTCCGCGGCGGCCGTATCGTGCGCATGGAGCAGATCGTCGACTCGGCCATTGTCCACGCGGCGATGGCCTGAGCGGCCGACCCGGGCACGGTCCCGCGGCGCGCGCCCGCGCGCTGCGGGACCCTCGGCAGTCGTCCTGGCTCAGACTGGGGACTCCACAGGGGTGGCTGCGGCGTTGGCGGTGACCCAGCCGACCAGGGGCAGGAGCAGGGCGACCAGTTCCTGTCCGCGGTCCGTGAGGCTGTAGTCGACGCGGGGCGGCACCTCCGGGTGGGCCACCCGGAGCACCAGGCCGTCGGCCTCCAGGGTGCGCAGGGTGTGGGCCAGCATCTTCTCGGTGATGCCCTTGACCCAGCGGCGCACCTCACCCCAGCGCATCGTCCCGTGGGAGAGGGCGACCAGCACCAGGACGCCCCAGCGGCTGGTCACGTGGTTCAGCAGCACCCGGCTGGGACAGTTCGGCTCGAACACGTTGCCCGCGAGATTCCCCAGTGGAATGCCACTGGCCTCGATACTTTCATTCATGCTAGTACCTTACAAAATAGTGCGTACCAGCGATGAGGAACGGCGGGAGGCTCGGGCTGGTTGAGCCCGGTGGATTCACCGTGACCGCACTTGAAGGAGCCCCCGATGTCCCTGATCGTCACCGGAGCGACCGGCCAGCTGGGCCGTCTGACCGTCGAAAGCCTGCTGGAGCAGGGGGTACCGGCAGGCGACATCGTCGCCACCGGACGCCGCCTGGACCAGCTGAAGAGCCTGGGCGACCGCGGCGTTCAGGTGCGCGACGCGGACTACGCGGACCCCGCGTCGCTGCGCACTGCCTTCCAGGGCGCGCAGCGGGTGCTGCTGGTCTCCGGCAGCGAGCCGGGTGCCCGGGTGCAGCAGCACCGCAACGTGATCGAGGCGGCCCGCGACGCGGGGGCCTCCCTGGTGGCCTACACCAGCATCGTCAACGCCGCCACCACGAGCATGCGTCTCGCGGAGGACCACCAGGCCACCGAGGCGCTGCTGCGCGGGAGCGGCGTACCGTTCACCTTCCTGCGCAACAGCTGGTACTTCGAGAACTACACGGCCTACCTGGCCGTGTTCCTGGAGCACGGCGCGGTGTTCGGCAGCGCGGGCGAGGGCCGGGTCAGTGCGGCCACCCGTGCCGACTACGCCGCCGCCGCGGCGGCTGTGCTCACCGGGGACGGCCACGAGGGACGGGCGTACGAGCTCGGCGGCGACGAGCCGTTCACCCTGGCCGAGCTCGCCGCCGAGATCACCGCCCAGGCGGGCACCCAGGTGGCCTACACCGATCTGCCCCAGGCCGAGCACGCCCGGGCCCTGGCCGGCACCGGCATGCCGCAACTGGTCGCCGACATCCTCGCCGACGCCGACCAGGGCCTGCGCCGCGGCGAACTGCACACCGCCAGCGGTGACTTGGCCGGGCTTATCGGACGACCCACCACCCGGCTGAGCCAGGCGATCGCCACCACTTTGCGCGGCCTTCGCACGGCCTGACCCACCCTCGGGGGCGCGGCAGCGCCCCCCAAGCACGACCCGAACCGAAAGCAAGAAAGGAGGAAGGACATCCTTATGCGCATCGAGATCTGGGGCGATGTGGTCTGCCCCTGGTGCTACATCGCGGATGCCCGCTTCGAACGGGCCCTGACCGAGTTCCCCCACCGCGACCGGGTCGAGGTTGTGCACCGGTCCTTCGAACTCGACCCGGGCCACGACGCCGCGCACGTCGAATCCGTCCCCGCGTTCCTAGCCCGGCGCTTCGGTCCGCAGGGCCCCGCCATGGACGAGCAGGTCGCCGAGCGCGCCCGGCGCGAGGGACTGACCTACCGCACCGACCGGCAGGTCGGCAGCACCCTGGACGCCCACCGGCTCCTGCACTGGGCCGAGGAGCAGGGACGCCAGGGACAGCTGCTCGCCGTCCTGTTCGAGACCAACTTCGCCCAGGCCGAAAGCATCTTCACCCATGACGCCCTGGTGGGCATCGCCGCACGGGCCGGCCTTGACCCCGAGCAGGCCCGCCACATCCTGGCCGACGCCGACGCCTACCTTGAGGCGGTCCGCGAAGACGAGCGCGGCGCAGCACTCGCCGGTGCCCAGGGTGTGCCGTTCTTCGTGTTCGACGGCCGCCGCACGCTGGGCGGAGCGCAGCCGGTCAGCGCGTTCCGTAAGGCGTTGGAGACGGCATGGGCCGAGCGTCCCCTGGACGCCCTGGGCGAGGATGCGGTCATGTGCGGCCCGGACGGAACATGCGCGGTTCCCCCGGTGTTGTCCGCGAAGCCGTAGGACGTCCTCTGCCATGGACAGCGCCGTTCTGGACGCGCTGCGCGAACTCGCCGACGAGCAGACCGTGCCGAAGCTGGCGCTCTACCTCGACGGCCGCGACGTCCCCGACCCGTGGAAGCAGCCCGACGAGGCGTTCACCGCCTGCGTGACGGTGGTCGAAGCCGGCGCCGAACAGCACCTGCTCGCCGCGTAGGCGGCAGCACCGAGTACGCCGAAGGGCGGTCCCAGCCATCCAGGCCGGGGCCGCCCTCCGGCGTGGTCAGCTCTTCTCCTCGGCGCGCGGGTCGCGCAGCGGCCGCAGCCCGTCCCGGTGCGATCGGACAATCGGATAGCGCCCGTGGAAATTGATGTGTTCAGGGACCAGCGGGGACAGGCGGGAGCGGATCTCCGGCGAGATCGACAGGCCGCCGGCCTCAAGTTCCTTCACCGCGGCGTCGATGTACAGGGTGTTCGCTGTGTTATCCGGGGCGGCGAAGTACATCGACGCCGCGGTCGCCCAGCTGCGCGCCGAGGGCCACGAGATCAGCGATGAGGATGTCGCCCGCCTGTCCCCGCTGAAGTTCAAGAACCTCAACGTCCTGGCCGCTACAGCTTCACTCCCTCCACCCCGCGCCAGGGCCTGCGCCCGCTGCGCGACCCGGACGCCCCCGAGCTCGACGATGACGACGACGGCCAGGATGAGTGAGCCGTGGACGGCGATCGGCCCTGGCGGCGCCCCACGGGGGGAAGGGCGGCGCCGGGGCCGAGTGCGGACACTTTAACGCGGTATGTGTGACGAACAGCCCGCGAGCGGGGCATCCTGAGCGGCATGGACTTCCAGCCGGTTGAGCGCGCCTCGGAGGCGTTCCAGCAGTCACTGACCGCGGAGGAGATCGGGAAGGTCTGCCGACGGGCCTTCGGGGGCACTGCCATGCCGGTGTCCGCTGTCGAGCTGGGCACGGGGATGTACAACAACGTCTATCGCGTGATGGTGGCCGGACAGGAGCGGCCGGTGATCCTGCGGGTCGCCCCGGAGCCTGCCCGGCAGTTCCGGTCCGAGCGGCAGCTGATGCGCAACGAGTACGCGTCCGTGCCCTACCTCGCGGTGATTGCGCCGCTGATGCCGCTGGTGATCGCGGCGGACTGGTCGCACGAGGTGATCGGCCGGGACTGGATGGTGCAGAGTCTCCTCGGCGGCGTCCCGGCTCCCGAGCGCCTCGGCGACTATCCCCGTACGGTCTGGCCGGCGTTCTTCCGGCAGCTGGGCGGCATCACCCGGTTCGTGCACGACGTGCGCGGACCGCGCTTCGGACCCGTCGACGGGCCGGGGTACGCCACCTGGAGCGAGGCCGTGATCGCGTCGCTGGAGGAGATCGCCGCCGACCTGGACAGCGTCGGCCTGGACGCTGCCGATGTGCGGAAGGTCGCCGCGGTGGCCGCGCACGAGAGCGCCGTGCTCGACGAGGTCACCGAACCCCGGCTGCTGACCGGGGACCTGTGGACCGTCAACGCTCTGCTGGACCCGGCGGCCCCCGAGCCGGTGATCAGCGGCGTGCTGGATTTCGATCGCTGCCTGTTCGGTGATCCGGCGGCTGACTGGACCATCCGCATGGCGACGGCCAAGGCGGACGAGCGGACCGCGTTCTGGGAACCGTACGGCGCCCTGGACCGCTCGCCCGCGGCGGTGTGGCGGGCGCGGGTCTACGAGGTCCGGCACCTGGGCGCGATCCGCCTGGAGCGCCACCGGCTGGGCAAGGACTCGGTCGGCGAGAGCTACGGTGCGATGGCCGAGGTGCTTGCCGGCCTGACCTGACCGGTGTTCTCCGGGACCGGTTCGACGTGGATGCGGACCCGGCGCACGAGCGCGTCGGCCCGCTCCTCGACCTCGTCGGCGTCCGCGCCGGTGACCACGAACGACCCCAGCCGGTGGCCGTTGGCGCCCGGCTCGTGGACCGTGCCGCCGATCGCCGCCCGCCAGCGGACGAACGGCACGCCCGGCCCCGTCGTCGGGAACCCGCACACAGACGTCAGCCGTCCGGCGCACGGGCTGGTCACGAACCGCACGGTGGCGTACCCGCGGGAAGTGGGGGCGAGCGCGGCCGGGCGGGCGAGGGCGACGTCGAGCAGCGCCGACCAGACGTCGATGCCCAGGGCGTGCTGGATCAGGACCCCGATCTGCCCGGCGGCGAGGCGGGCGCCGATCTCGATGACCACGCACCGCCCGTCCGCGCCGACGATGACCTCGGTGTGCGAGGTGCCGTTGCGGATACCGGCCGCCCGGATCGCCGCCTCCACCTCCCGGTACACGTCCGCCTCCACGGCCGGGGGCAGGTGGACGGGCAGGCTGTGCCCCGTCTCGACCCTCTTCGGGCCGCCGGTCACCTGCTTGCGGGTGATGGCGAGGTGCGTCGTGGTGCCGTCCTGCGTGAGGGACTCGACGCTGTACTCCGTCCCGGCGGCGTACGCCTGGACCAGCACACGCGGGTCGCCACCGCTTGCGTACATGCCGACCGCCGCGCGGGCGGCGTCGGCGGCCGCGGCCGCACCGGCCGGGCCGCTCACCACCGTGATGCCGGCGGAGCCCGCCCCGGACAGCGGCTTGATGACGCAGGGGAAGCCGACCCGCGGGTCCGCCAGGGCGGCCCGCAGCCCGGCGTCGTCCCGGACCAGGACGGTGTGCGGGGCGCGCACCCCGGCCGCCGCGAAGGCTTCGGCCATGGCGGCCTTGTCCCGGGCGGCCCGCGCCCGGCCCGGGGCGTTGCCGGGCACCCCTAGCTCGGCGCAGAGGTGCGCGGGAGTTCGGTCAGGTACTCGTTGACGGTCAGCACCGCGCCGACACCACGGCGGCGGGCGTACGCGGCGATCTCGGCGAGAGCCCGGCCGGACCGGGTGAAGTCGGTGGCGATGTGCCCGGCCAGCAATCCCTTCAGCTCCGGCCCGTAGCCCGCGTACGCCGCGGTGGTGGTCGCGGCGTGGACCTGGTGCCCGCGGGCGACTGCCGCCCTGGCGAGGGCGCCGGACTCGGGGCCGGCCGCGTCCAGCAGCAGCACGCCCGGCAGGGTCACGACAGGTAGTCCTCGAAGCCGCCGGTGCGGTGGGTGTCCAGGGTGAAGCAGTGGAACCCGCCGCCGAACAGGCGCCGGTGCCGGTGGCGTACGGGCACCACGTCGAAGCCCTCGGTCTCCAGCGTCTTGGCCAGGCCGGTGCAGTCCTCGTTGACCAGCACCGTGTGCTCGTCGACCGAGAGCACGTTGAGGTCGATGTAGGGGCTGGTGAGGACCAGGTCCTCGTAGTCGTCGTACACCGGGAAGGCGCCCGCGTCCGGCTCCGGCGGCACGAGGTAGCGCCACGAGCGCAGCGGTTCGGGCATCAGGTCCCGGATGCCGTCGTGCCGGGCCAGGAACACGCCCGGCTTCAGGGCGAGGACCATGCTGTCGATGTGGTTGTCCGCCATCCGCCACACCCGGTGGACGCGGTACTGGTGGCCGAGGTGCCGCTGAAGCCACTCGGCGCCCCGGGTGTGGTTCTCCTGGGCGACGTTGACGACCAGGTCGCGGCCCAGCCGCAGCACCTGCGCGCCGTCCAGCATCATCTCCAGGCCGACGTCGTACGGGCTCGGCTGCGGGTCGTCGATGGCCTCGGTCGGCCCGCCCAGGGTGGTCGCGGTGTCCCGCGCGTACGACAGGTCGAAGGAGTTGTCGGTGAGGGTGGGGCGGGGCATCGTCGTCCACCGCGCGCCGTCCTCCCAGTAGGCGGTGAAGACGGGGGCGAGCAGGCGGGTCTCCAGGTAGCGGGAGCGGATCGCGGGCGGCGTCTCGATGATCTCGTCGCCGAGGATCAGCGTGTTGTCGCGGATGTTCAGCGCCGGGGTGGGGGCGGCTTCCCAGCCCAGGCCCGCGACGGACGCGGCGTCCGGGGGCAGGGGCAGCGGCCGGTGCACGACGGCCCCGAGCCGGGCGAGCGTGGCGGCCAGGGCCTCCACGTCCTCGTGCAGCTCCTCGGCGTACCGCTCCTTGATGGCCCAGCTCTCCCGGTGGCCGGCCGCCGCCTTCGTCAGGCGCGGATAGGCCCAGTCCGAGCGGAAGCCGGTCAAGTTCTCGTGGTGGAACAGCTCGAAGCTGACGTCACGCTCGTGGGACAGGTAGTTGGCGGCGGACCCGACGATGACCTCCTTGAGCGGGGTGAAGTCGTCGTGACTGTTCAGGCGGGGCATGGGCGTTCCTCTCGGGTGCGCGAGGCGGGTCAGGGGGTGCGAGGTGCGGCGGTGACGTGCCGGTCGGCGAGGGCGCGGCCCCGGCGGACCCGCAGGGTCAGGCCGCCGTCGTCTTGCGGCTGGAGGGTGCGCTGTTCGCTCCAGCCGGAGAACCGGAACTCGGCGCCGCCTACCGGGGCGAGGGCGAAGGTGCGCCCGGCGATCGTCAGGGCGAGGACGTCGTCGGCATCGCGGTCGATGCGGGCGGGGATGAGGGAGCCGTCCAGCGGGGCGGGGGCGTCGAAGTCCGCGAACCCGGAGGGCAGCAGCGCCTCGTACGGCAGCCCGGCGGGCCAGGCGGGAGTCTCGGCCGGGGCGGTGTGGTTGAGGAGGACCTCGCCGCGGGTGAGGAAGTCCTGCCAGGAGGTGGGGAACCAGGCCGCGAGGTCGGCGGTGAGCAGCGCGTCGATGACGACGTGGACCCGGGTCACCGTGGCGCTGGTGTTGCGCACCAGGTGCTCGCGGGAGAAGTCGCCGTACCAGCAGGTGCCCGGCTGCCAGCAGTGTTCGACGCCGTCCAGGACGAGCACGGCGGCCGGGTCGGTGACCACGGGGATGTGCAGGCGCACGATGCCGCGGTCCAGGCGGTACTTGGGGTCGCTGTGCGCCTTGGAGACGGCGCCGGGCCCCAGCGCCATGAGCCGCACCGCGTTCAGCGGGGCGGGGAACGAGTCCAGGATCTGTGCGAGGTAGGGCAGTGCGCACCAGCTCATCCACCCCCGTGGCCAGCAGCGCCCGGTCCTGCATCCGGTCCAGCGTTCCCGGGTGGGCGAGGAGGGTGTGGACGGCGTTGCCGACGGCGGCCGCCATCGTGCTGTAGCCGCCCTGGAACATCACCCGCGCCGTGTTCTTCACATACAGCCGGGTGAGCGCGTCGGCGTCGGCGGCCGTGGCCTGCCGCACCCGGGCCAGCAGGCCGGGCCGGGCCGAGGCCGCGAACCAGGAGTCGACCAGGTCGCTCAGCTGCTGGCGGGCGATCCGGCCCGGCTCCACGAGTGCCGGGTTGAGGCCGCCGTCCATGCTCCGCATGATCGCGTCCGACACCGCGGCGAACTCCCCGTACGGCGGGGGCTCGACACCCAGCAGGTCGGCCACGACCGCCACGGCCAGCGGCACCGCGATCTCGGCCACCACGTCGAACGGGCCGGCCCCGGCCAGCTGGTCGAGCCGCTCGCGCACCAGGAGGCGGGCACGGTCCTCGACCTCGGTCAGGTCCTGGGCGCGCAGCGCGGTCATGAACAGGGAGCGCACCGCGTTCTGCTGCGGCGGATCGAGCGTCTGCACGCTCAAGGACGGCTCGGGCACCGTGCCCCCGGTGCGCCGCGGGTCGCGGGCGAACGTCGCGTGGTCGCGCAGCACCCGCACGCTGTCCGCGTACCGGGTCAGCGCCCACGAGTCCATGCCGACGTGCCAGAACACCGGCGCAACGGTCCGCAGTTCGGCCAGCACCGGGTACGGGTCGCGCAGGATCTCCGTGTCCAAGGGGTCGTAGCGGTCTCACAGTCGGCATCGCGGGTCCTCTCCAGAGCGGGAGGGGCGGGCCCACGGCAGCGGGCCCGCCCCGGATTCCTCGGGCTCAGTGGTCGTACGACATGGCAGCCCCTCCCTGTGCGACAGGCCCGCGCCCTCGCCGTCCTCGACGAGGACGGCCGGTGCCGCCGGGCCCTCACCGCCGCGGAGAAGGCCCTCGACACTCCGTCGTACGACCCCGCCCCCGCCTGGTGCTCGTGGATGTCGCACGCCGACCTGGCCGCGGACAGCGGCCGGTGCCTCGCGGACCTCGGCCAGCACCGCCAGGCCCACCAGCTCATGGACGAGGGCATCGCCCTGCTGTCCGCCACCCGCTCCAAGACCAAATCCGTGTTCCTGACCTACCAGGCCGAGACCTACCTGCGTGACGGCGAACCCGAGATCGCCGCCGAGACCGCCACACGCTCCCTCGCCCTGGCCAGCCGCATCGACGCGCCCCGATGTGTGACCATGGTGCGAGACCTCGAACCGGCCTTCAGCCCGCACGCGGACGCGACCGGTGTAGCCGAACTCCTCGAAACGCTCAGAGCGACCGGCTGACACCGGTGTTGCCGGTGGAGCGGTTCTCAGGCGGCGGCCGGTACTTCCTCCTCCGCGTCGAACTCGACGTCCAGATGCGGCTCGAACGCGTCCGGGCGCACGGTGAGTTCCGTGGTGGCGTAGGCGCCGAACCGCATGATGTGGTCGGTCAGGTACGGGCTGATCGCGGCCAGGTCCTCCCCAGTAATCTGCCACCCCTCCGACTGGAGCTCGCGCACGACCTCCATGAGATCCAGGATCGTATGGAAGATCACACAGTTGGCGAGCAGAGAGGTCAGCTTCACCGCCTTCTCCTGCTCCACCGGGTCGTTCTCGGCGATCACCCCGCCGTTGCAGAACGCCAGCCAGTCGGTGAAGTTGTTGAAGGACTCCACCTTGTTGGTGGCCGCCGTCACCCGGCGGCGAAGCGACGGATCCGAGATGAACCGCAGCAACTGCACGGTCGCGACCGCCCGGCCGACTTCGCGGAAGGCCTGGTAGATCTGGTTGCGGTGGGAGTTGCTGCCCAGGCGCCGCAGCAGCAGCGGCGAGACCAGGGTGCCCTCCCGGATCGCGATCGAGACACGCATGAGATCGCGCCAGTGTCTCGATGAGCCGCCAGTCGATGACGTTGCGGCCGCCCTGGTCGAACAGGACGTCGATGTGCCGGCAACGGGCGCTGGCCGAGGGCCGGTAGAAGGTGCGGTCCTTCCAGTTCCGTACATGGGATATCACGTGGGTTCGCCTTGATTCTCCGCGCCTCGCAGTTACCTCGTCGCCCCTGGTCACGAGCACCCAGGGGTGCCAGGAACACAAAGTCGATCATGATGGTTCTTCGGGATTTCTGACGAATCATCATGATCTACTTCCAGGATCGCAGCCCAAGGAGCACAAACTGCCTGGCCAGAGCCGCCGAGGCGGCCTGAAGGTCCATCGGAACCCACGAGATATCCCACAGGAAACCCATCCAGCGACCATCTGACCAGCACACATACGGCTGCGGCCCCGAACACCTGGCGTGTTCGGGGCCGCAGCCGTTCAAGCGGGAGAGGTCAGCGGGCCTCGGGGTGCCGGCCGACCAGCTGGGTCAGCAGCTCAACGATCTGTGCCTGATTCCGGTCCATCTTCTCGGCGAGACCGCGGACCTCACCAGCGAGGTTGCCCACCTTCTGATCAAGGTTGCCGACCTGGAGGCGCAGCGCGGTGAGATCGCTCTTGACGATCCCGAACTCTCGATCAGTTCTCTCCGCCACTTCCTCGAAACGACGGGTGAGGGCGGCGATCTCGCTCTGTGCGATGGGGTCCTCGGGCACGCGGATCTCCTGCCAGCTCATGAGGTGGGACGGTCGTCAGGGCCCTCCACGATATCGCGGCCGCAACCCCCCGGACCCCGGACCGGGTGCCGCTCCCAACACGGAGCTATCGGACAGCACGCGGCCCGGAGGGGCGGCCCCAGCAGGGGTCATCCCCGTACCCGCGGGGATGACCCCTGAAAGTGAGCGATCCGGCGGAGGGCGCGCCGCTGCTCCCCGCACGGGCCTTAACCGGGTTAAGGCCGACGGGTGGAGAGTCAGCCGTCTGCCATGAGCAGCAGCACCAGTTCCTCACGGTGCTCGGTCGACATGTGCACCCGAAGCTGCTCGTTGAACCACGTCGGGTCCTGCCACGGCAGGTCAGGACCGGCGGCGGGCTCCGGCTCACCCTTAACCGGGTTAAGACCTTCGGGGGCCGGGTCCGCGACCGTCGCCGTTCCGGAATGCTGCGGAGGGATCGGCGAGGCCGGCTGGTCTTTGACAGAGTCGCTCGCGTCTTTGGCCCTGCGCTTTCGGGGGGCCTTAACCCGGTTAAGGGCTGCGGCAGCCTCGGTCTGCTGCTGATCGGAGGGGAGCCGGCCGATGCGGCGCCCGTCCTTCACCGTCAGCTCGCCCGCTTCGACCTTCTCCTGCAGTTCCTCGGACAAGCCGAGCAGCGCCAGACGCTGCGACACCCAAGCGCCGGACTTCCCCAGCCGCTTGGCCACTTTCTCCTGGCTGCCGTGTTTGCTGAGCAGTTCCTGGATCGCCTTCGCCTGGTCCAGCGGCGGGACGTCGACCCTGTGGACGTTGGCGATCAGTGCGCCCTCGAGCATGTCCTCCGCACTGACGGCGAGATCGTCATTGACGTCGATCCGCAGCTCCGCCAGGCCGGACAAGTCGGATGCCCAGCGCTGGGCATTCTGGTTCGGCAGCCAGCCCAACCAGCCGCACCAGCAGGCCGTGATCCTCGAAACCTTCGAGACGAACGGGGTCGCGGGGGCAAGCCAGGGATCCGTCGTCACCCTGAAGCCCTCCGGTTCGACGAACCTGGCCAAAGTCGAGTCCTCGCAGGCGCAGTTCTGGACCTTCCACAAGGCGCGCGGCAGCTGGTACCAGATCACGGATCAGCAGGGTAGGTGCCTCACCGCCGTCCAGGAGGACGCTCCGCTGCAGGCACGCAGGTGCGACGGCGGCAACGGGCAGCGCTGGAAAGTCACGGACGTCGTGGACGGGCGTGCCTGACCGGAAGGGAACAGAACGGGAACCGGCCCTGGGAGAGGTCCATGGGAGGCCGGGGCGGGATGGGCCGGGGCGGGGTGACGACGACGTCGCCGGGTAACCCGGGTGCGGGCCGGGCCGCGGGCATGATTGAGATCATTTACGGGACATCCTTGAGACCCAGGTGGAGAGTGACGTGGAAGACGGCTCAGGCTGATGTGATGTGTCCGGTGCAGGAGCTCGCCGGCGTACCGGTGGGGCAGTGCCGACACGCCGGCCAGCGGTGCTGCACGGCCCCATCACGACACGACCGAGCATGCGTTCCGTCGCACGAACCGGGCCCGAGGCCCAGACCGCGGCCCTCACCGACGCGTACCGGAGGGCGACGCCTACCCGCGCCCACGCCGATGGTCTGAACCTCGCCCTGGGCATGGCCTGCATACAGGAGCCCGGCAGCGGCACCGCATGGGTCCAACGGGAACTGTGGCCGGAAACTGATCGCTCACGAGAGTGGTTGAGCCGGTGAGCCGTTTCCCGAATCCGAGGCAGGGGAGCCTGCACCAGCCCTGACCGTCTCCCATGAGCCAGTCCTCACCTCTTGCCTCCAGGAGGCAGCCCGTGCCCCCTCGCATCCGGCGTCTGCGGCCGACCACGGCCCCATGGTCCAAGTGCGGGCCTCGCTTTCCCTGAACCAACTTGCTGGAAGCTGTTCCGCTCTCCCCCCGCCCGCAGGACCCCGCCCTGGTGGCGGGCTCGGCGTCGCGGGCACCGGCCGTCCGGGCCGGACCAGCGGTTCCCGGCACCGCACGACAACATCACCGAGCCCAGAGGAAAGAGATCATGACGCCTCAGCAAGTGACACCCATCCCTGACAGCCCCGGCGGCACGAGGTTCGCCCGTCCGGTCCTCTCAGCCGTGGCACCCCTCGCGATGGCCGGGGCACTGCTGGTGCCCCTGGGGCAGACCCCGGCGTACGCCGCTGACTGCGCCAGGACCCACACCACTGCGGGCACCTACACCTGCACCATCCCGCAGGGCGTCACCGAGGTCACCGTCAACCTCGTCGGCGCCGGGGGTGGTGGCGGCGGGGCCGGAGGCTGGGGGCAGACCGGCGCCAATGGTTCCAGCGCCATCGGGGGAGGCGCCGGCGGGGCCGGCGGCGGGGGCGGCAGCGGAGGCTACGTGTACAGCTGCGTGATCGATGTGTCCAGCATCAAGTCGCTGACCGTCACGGTGGGTGCCGGTGGCTCGGGCGGCGGCGGAGGCCAAAATGGTGTCCGGGGCGGCGGAGGCGGAGCGTCGGCGCCACGCGTCGGCGGCATGACCAGGATCGAAACCCCTGACGGCACCGAGCTGGCCACCGCATACGGAGGCGGTATCGGTGCCGGCGGCGGAGGCGGCGCCCCCGGCGTCGGCGATCAGACCGGTACGGGAGGGGGCGCAGGCGGCGGCTACAGCCCCGGCAGCCCTGGCACGAAGGGTGTGGCGGGCAAGGGCGGCGAAGGTTACAGCGGCGGCGGTGACGGCGGCGCCGGACAGACCTCCAGCGACGGTGGTAGCCGCGGCGGCGCCGGCGGAAGTGGTCTGGGCGCCGACGTATACGGGGCTCATTGCAGAGGCAAGAGGGGTAGCGGGGCCCCGGGCGATCGAGGCGGTGACGGTGCTGGGTACCGCGGCGTCAACCAAGGCGGCGCCGGTGTCAGCCCTGGCAACCCCTACGCTCCGCCCATCCCCGCGCAATGCAGCGGCTTTGGAGGCGGCGGGGGCGGCGGAGGCGCCGGATCCGCCGGCGGCAAGGGCGCCTCTGGCGGCACCGACGGCCAAAGGACTCTCGGGGGAAACAACTCCGGCGGCGCCGGCGGGTCCGGCGGCAACGGCTGCGCCCTGCTGTCCTGGTGAACACCAGGCCGGCCTGCTGAGCGCGACACCGCTTCCTCCAGCAGATCATCGTGGCCCTCGCGCTGCTGTGCGTGTGGGCCGCCGCGCTACCGTCGCAGCCCCTCGCAATCCGGTGCCTGCTGGCCACGAGCTTCACGCTCCTCGGGGGCACCACCGTGGTGTCGGCCCAGCGCCACCGCACGGCGCGTGCGTACCGCACGTCCTACCAGTGGCACGTGAACCAGCTGGAGAACAACTCCCAGATGCAGCGATCTGAGCCAGGGTCAGGTACGGCGCCGAGCCATCCGTCCAGGCGGCTGGCCTCTCACCAGGCCAGCCTCGTGGTCCGGGTAGACGTCACGGCCTCGGGTCGGGCACGGCCACTTCGAGGCCCGCCCGCACACGCCGCTCCTCCTCCCCATGCTTGGCGGCGGGCTTCTTCAGCAGCCTGGCGGGCGGCGAAGTTCATGCGCACTGAGCGAAGCGGGGTGCTTACGTCGTCGGGTGCGGATCCTTTCGGGGGACGGTTGAGCTGGGGATTTGCTGATCCGGGTGTGGGGTGGGTGGTGTCGTCTCTACCGTGTCGGTAGAGGAGGCGATGCTGGATGGGTTCGTTGATCGGGGAACTCGAGGCGAGGCAGGCAGCGGTTCGGGGCCGGGTGGAGGAACTCGAAAGGCAGATCGCCGTGCTGACGTCCCGGCTGGAAGCGGAGCGGAGGCAGCTGGAGCGGCTGACGGTGACGCGGGGGACTCTGGACGAGCTTGCGGCCGAAGGGATCGCCCTCGAGGCGTCGGAGCCGGAGCCGGAGCCGGTCGGTGGGGGCCAGGTCGTGGGGGTGCAGACCGTGACGGTCTGGCGGGAGGGGATGACCAGCGCAGATCTCCCGCCGGTCTATCGGGACATCGTGGACGTGGTCGACGATGCGCCGGGGCCGGTGCAGGCGAAGCAGATCGTGCCCCGGATCGGTCTGTCGGCCCGGACAGCGAAGATCGAGGGGACGCGGGGCAAGCTGAAACGGCTGGTCGAGCGGGGCCGGCTGGACGAACAGACGGCGGGGTTGTTCACCACGTCCGCCCGGCGGAGGGCTGCGGGAGTGACGGGCAGCGTCAGGTCCCGGTGATGAAAGGGGCTCTTCTCCCTACATTCGTAGGTGCGAACCGAAACGAACGCCTGGAAGAAGAGCCCGGATGGAACGCTACGACACCAACGACGTCCCTGACTCGTTTGCCTGCCCGGTTCAGGCGGCCCACTCGCTGGCAGTACGGCTGTCGGCACCGGAGACCGCCGAGCCGGCCACGGTGCGGTGGAGGAGCTGATCGCCACCGAGGGCCGGGAGGTCCTGCGCCGTTTCTTCCAGGACCACCTCGACCTGCGCGCTCTGCGCGAGGAACAGCACCCGCCACCGGAGGCGGTCGTGGGTGCGGACGGCGAGGTGCGTGCGCACCGTGAAACCGGTCGCGGACGGCAACTGGCCTGCCTGTTCGGCAAGGTGAGTGTGGTGCGGTGCGCCTGGCGGAGCCGGGGCCGCGCCGATGTGCACCCGGCGGACGCGCAGCTGTCACTCCCGCGTGGCCGGCACAGTCACGGGATCAAGCGCCTCGCGGTCCGTGAGGCGATCCGTGGCTCGTTCGCGCAGGCCGTCGAGGCGATCGGGGAGCGGTGCGGGCCGGTGCTGGGTAAACGCCGGGCCGAGTCCCTGGTCGTCGAGGCCGCCCGCGACATCGACGCCTTCTACCACGCCTTCTACCACCACAAGATCGCCCCGGTGTGCACGGCCGACCTGCCGCTGGTCATCCAGGTCGACGGCAAGGGCGTGATCATGCGCCCCGAAGCACTGCGAAGCACTGCGCGAGGCCACCCGCAAAGCGGCCGGGGCCAAAAAACGGCAGGGCCGACAGGCCCGCCTCGCGCCGGGAGAGAAACCCAACCGACAAACGGATGGCGACGATCGCCTGCGTCCACGACACCCACCCCGCGCCCCGCCGCCCGCACGACATCGTCCACCCGCCCGGCGGCCGCACCGGCCTGCGACCGGTCCGTCCCGGGCCGAAGGCGGTCAACCGGTGGTGCACCGCCTCGCTGGTCCATGACCCCGGCGACGTGATCGCCGAGGCGTTCACCCGGGCAGACGACCGCGACCGGGGCCACCTGCGGCCCTGGCTCGTCCTCGTCGACGGCGCCCACCACCAGCTCGACCTCATCGAAGCCGAGGCGCGACGGTGCAAGGCACCGGTTCACGTCCTGATCGACTTCGTGCACGTCGCCGAATACGTCTGGACGGCGGCCCACGCCTTCCACCCGGTCGGCAGCGAGGCCGCGGAGACCTTCGCCGCGGACAAACTCACCGCGATCCTGCACGGACACGCTGCCCGCGTCACCCGGGAGATGACCGCGCAGGTGGAGAAGGACCGGCTCAGCGGCGTGCAAGGGGGCAGCGTCGAAACGTGCGTGCGCTACCTGAACGGGCATCTCGACCGGCTCCACTACGACATCGCGCTGGAGGCGGGCTGGCCGATCGTGAACCGCCCCGGCTCGAATGGAGACTCGATTTCGTGAAAGGATCGAGTCATGGCACGACCTTCCCGTTACCCGCTTGAGCTCCGCCGTCGTGCGGTGCGCATGGTCGCCGAGGTGCGCGACGACTATCCGACCGAGACGGCCGCCTTGCAGGCGGTGGCCGAGAAGCTCGACATCGGCTCCCGCGAGACGCTGCGGAACTGGGTGAAGCAGCACGCGATCGACGCGGGCCAGCGTCCGGGGACGACGACGGAGGAGTCCGCCCAGCTCAAGGCGTTGAAGAAGGAGAACGCCGAACTCAAGCGGGCCAACGAGATCCTGAAGGCCGCGGCGAGTTTCTTCGCGGCCGAGCTCGACCGGCCACACACACGCTCGTAGCGTTCATCGACGAGCACCGGGACCGCTTCGGCGGCGTCGAGCCGATCTGCAGGACGCTCACCGAGCACGACTGCAAGATCGCCCCTTCCACCTACTACGCCCACAAGAAACGCCTTGAAACTCCCTCCGCCCGTTCCGTGCGCGACGAGGAACTCAAAGAACGGATCCAGGAGGTCTACACGTCCAACTACCGTGTCTACGGGGCCCGGAAGATCTGGCGCGAGCTGAACCGGCAGGGCCATGCGGTGGCCCGCTGCACCGTCGAGCGTCTGATGCGCGAACTCGGCATCACCGGCGCCGTCCGCGGCAAGAAGGTGATCACCACGATCACCGATCCGGCCGCCGGGCGGGCCCCGGACCTTCTCGACCGCGACTTCGTCGCCCGTGCCCCGAACCGCTGCTGGGTTGCCGACTTCACGCATGTCGCCGCCTGGAGCGGTGTCGTCTACGTCGCCTTCGTCGTGGACACCTTCTCCCGGCGCATCGTCGGCTGGTCCGCCTCCACCTCCAAGGAGACCCAACTCGTCCTGGACGCACTGGAGATGGCCCTGTGGCAGCGCGACCGCGAGGACCGTCGGCACACTCCGGGGCAGCTGATCCACCACTCCGATGCCGGATCGCAATACACGTCGTTCCGCCTCGCCGAACACCTCGACGCGGCCGGCATCGCGGCGAGTATCGGATCAGTCGGAGACGCGTACGACAACGCCCTGATGGAGTCGACGATCGGTCTGTACAAAACCGAGTTGATCAAACCCCAGCGTCCCTGGAAGTCGCTCTCCCAGGTCGAGTTGGCCACCGCCTGGGGGCACCCCCGGCCGAAGCTGGGGGAGGGTCGACTGGTACAACCACCGCCGCCTCCACGGTGAGATAGGCCACGTTCCGCCCGTCGAGTACGAGGCCAATCACTACATGGAATCCACGAAACCCCAGGTCACAACCACAATCTGAGATCTCTACCGAACCCGGGGCGGTTCACCCTGGTCGTCTGCCGTGTCTGCCACGAGAACATCCACTACAGCGGATGTCCCTCGCGGCAGAAATTCCGGAGCAATGTGGCACCGGAGAGCCGGATGCGGTTACAAGCCGCAAGTCCGGTTCGGTGGGGGGCCGTTGGAAAAGGGCCTGGTCACAGGCACCTCGCTGGCGGCCTACCCAACGTCACGTCCGGATCTGTGAGGGCCGAGGGGTGAGAATCCCCTCGGCTACTCGGCGGGGAAGTCCCGTCACCAGATACCCCCTTCGTCAGTGCCCGCCGGGAGCGGCCGTGGCCGCCTCGATGTTGCGGTCGATCGGCGGTTCCTTGATCCATGCCATGGCCACTGCGGCGCACGCGAGGAGCACGCCCGTCGTCATGATCGCGTTGTTGGGATTGTCGTTCAGAACGTGCTTGAAAATCCAGCCGAAACTGAAGGACTGGATCAGCATCGGGATGACGATCATCATGTTGATGATCCCCATGTACACGCCGTACCGGGTCGACGGGATCATCCGCGCCGCCATGATGTACGGCACGCCCATGATCGACGCCCACGCGATACCAAGACCGATGATCGGGATGAACAGCAGGTACTTGTTCGACAGATGAGGGAAGATGAGGAGCCCGACGGCGGCGAGCACCAGGCACCCCATGTGCACGAACTTCGCGCCCCGGCGCTGCGCGATCGATACGAGTGTGAAGGCGCATGCGAAGGTCACGATGTTGTACCAGCCGTTGATCAGTCCGGTCCAGCCGATCGCCTCCGAGAAGCCAGGAGAGCCGACGTCGGTCGTGTGCCATACCGATTTCGCGATCGACGATGTCACGAACTGCCAATAGCAGACCATGCCGTACCACTGGAACAAGTACACCAGCGCGAGCTTGCGCAGCTCGACCGGCATCTCGATGATCGCCTCGAAGATCTCCTTGAAGAACCGCCCGACGCCGCCCTTCTTGTCCTTCATCGCCTCCAGTTCCTCGGGCGTCGGCGGAATCTCTGGGGTGGTAAGAACCGAGACGAGCACGGACGCGATCGAGCACACCGACCCGAGCATGAACGCGCCGAAGACCCAATAAGGGATTCCCGCGTCCGTCATGTCGCTGAGCACCTTCTGGAAGACGAACAGGGATATGTTCGCCAGTGTGATACCGAGGCCGGTGAAGAAGCTCTGCGCGAGGAAGCCCTTGCCGAGTTGCGACGGCGAGAGCTTGTCGGCGATGAACGCCCGGTACGGCTCCATCGCGGTGTTGTTGCTCGCGTCCAGGAGCCACAGCAGCAGCACGGCCATCCAGAGCGCCGAGACGAAGGGGAAGAGGAAAAGGCACAGGCTGCAGCCGATTGCGCCGATGAGGAAGAAGGGCTTTCGGCGGCCCCACTTCGGACTCCATGTCCGGTCCGACCAGGCGCCGACGAGCGGCTGGATCAGCAGTCCGGTCATCGGTCCGGCGAGGTTGAGGATCGGCAGGCTCTCGGGGGATGCGTCCAGGAACTGGAAGATCGGGTTCACCGCGGTCTGCTGCATCCCGAAGCTGTACTGGATGCCGAAGAAGCCCAGGTTCATCAGCAGGATCTGCCGCATGTTCATCAGCGGCTTCTGCCGTACGGTCGTGGTGTGTTGCAGGTTCGGCGAGGCGCTCATCGCATGCCCCCGCAGTGCGCCTCGAGGAAATCTTGCAGCCGCGTGAGTTCCTTCTCCCAGCCTTCGCCATGACAGTCGGCGACGTGGGGATCGTACGGTCCCTGGATGATCCGTACGAGCGTGCCGTCCTTGCCGTACTTGGTGAATTCGACCCGCAGCTCCAGCGGGACCTCCGGGTCTATGCTGGAATCGCTGGTGATGATGTGTTCGGACGAGACGAACACGTCCGGGTCGAAGTACTCGGTGGAGACGCCGTCGGTCGTCACCCGTATCGACGGGTCATTGTCGCGTATCTTCACCTGGTGGTGGCGACCGCCGAGCCGGCTGTCGGCGCTGGCGGCTCCGGCTTCCCCATGCCATCCGGGGCTACCTCGCCACTGGGATAATTCCCCGGGTTCGGTCCAGGCCCGGAACACGACCGGGCGCGGGTGGTTTAACTGCCGTTCGGCAACCACCATGACATTCTTCGCGGACATCAGTGTCACTCCGTTTCTCCTCGTGGCCTTCACGGCGCGCGGTATGCCCACGCGTGGTGCGGCCAGCGGCTGAGTGGTTACTTCGTCGCCGGGACCGGATGCCGGGCCCGAGCGAGGTCTGCTCGCCGTCCCGGCGCACCGGCACCGGATCGGCATGTTCCGACGACGAGCCGTTCGAGGCCGTCGTCCAGGAACGACAGGAACTGCCGCTGTTCCCCTGGCGGTTACGGACGAAGCTCCCGGGTTACCGCTCGGGACCGGGCTCGCTGCGGGCCGGCGGCGGCGCCCCGGGTCGCGCAGTGGCGTGAGGCGTACAGGAAGAACAGGGGTACCGTCCGCCGCTGTCGGCGAGCCGGAGGTTCCACGCTCAGGAGTCGGGTACTCCGGCATCAGCGTGTCTCCCACGGTGCGGCGACCGATTCCCGGCGCACGAGTGGACAGTCGAGCAAGGCATGCGTCGGCGGCACCTCGCCGCCGGTGTCGATCCGCTTCATCAGCTCGGTCACCGCCCACCGGCCCATCTCGTAGTGGGGCAGTGCCACCGTCGTCAGCCCCGGCCGTAGGCTCGCCGCGATGCCCTCCTGGTCGTCGAAACCGACGACCGACAGGTCGTGCGGGACTCGCAGGCCGAGCTCCTGCGCGGCCTGGTAAGCACCCATCGCCAGACGGTCGGTGAAGCAGAACAACGCCGTGGGGTGCTCGGCCCGGTCCAGCAGCTCACGCGCCGCGGCGTAGCCGCCGGGGGCGTCCTCGCCGTACCGCACCAGCTCCGGTGCGAAGTCGATGCCGTGCGCGGCGAGCGCCTCCTGGTAGCCCCGCGTCCGGAGCGACCGCGCGGGGATGTCGCGTTCGCTGTGCAGGAACCCGATGCGCCGGTGCCCGTGCCGCGCCAGTTCCTCGACGGCGGCCCGCGCGCCGCCGGTCTCGTCCGGGACGACTGAGCTGTACCGGCCGTCCGCGGCCCGTGCGTCGAGCAGCACGGTCGGCGCGGCCTCGAGCAGGTCCGGCGCTTCGACGACCCGATGGAACATGCTCGCGTACAGCAGCCCGTCGACCTGCCGATCCAGCAGCGCGCGCAACTGCTGTGCCTCGAGGTCCGGGTCACCGCTGGAGGTCACCAGGAACATCAGGTACTCGGCGTCCGCCGCGGCCTCCTGCGCGCCGAGCACCATGCGCACCGCGTACGGCGTGGTCGCGACGAGGTTGGAGACGAACCCGAGCGAGTGGCTCTGCTGCGAGCGCAGTCCCTGGGCGAGCTTGTTCGGACGGTAATCGAGTTGCGCGGCCGCCGACCGCACCCGCTGCCGAGTCTTGGGCGCGATCCGTTTGCCGGGGACGTCGTTGAGCACGTGCGAGACCGTGGTGATCGAGACACCCGCGAGTTCGGCGACGTCTCGAAGACTGGCCATTCCTGTGCCCACCGGCATCAGCTCTCCGCCTTGACCCAGTTGCCCAAACGATTTGCCGTCATGCCCAAACGATTTGCCAAGCATGGGACAGGGCAACGGTGTCGTCAAGATTTCGCGCAGGTTTAATGAGATTTCGTGACCGGACCGCGCGAGTGTCCGTAGCGGCTGCGCGGACGCACAAATCGGCTCCGTCCCTTCAGTTGGAGATCGACTGCTCCGCTGTAGTTCGCTGATCTCACTGGTCGGGTAATCGCCACATATGCAGACAAAGATTCTGGATATTCCCCCCATGGTCACCGACCGGCCTCGATCATTCACGTGCGCGCGTCGGCGTGAGGGGTTCGGCTGGGGTGTCCGGTTCCTGGCGGTTCGTTCTGCGGTGTGATCGGTGCTGGCCAGGGCGGTGTGCCGCGTGTCGTCGCGGTGGGCGTCGGCTTCCACGGGCCGAAGGCGCTGCGGTCTCCTCCTTCCGGGGTGTCGGGGCGGCGTGGGGCTCAGCCGGGGCCGGGGAGTTCCTGGATTCGGTCCCATGCCTGGACCACGGCGTGGCCGGCGGGCCAGGCGGGGTCCGGCTTGAGCTCCCGGCGGCGGGCGTGCTCGGTCAACTTGACTGGGACGTCGAACAGTTCGGTTCGGATGGTGGCTGGTTCGGCGCGGGCGAGCTTGCCGCCCAGGGCGAGGAGCTGCAGCCAGGAGAGCAGGTCCATGGCCAGGGCGAGCAGGGTGCACCACGCCTGGTTCAGGGCGAACTTGGCGGACGGCAGCCGGGTGAGGGTGAGCGCTTTCGATCGCCGGATGCCGGACTCGACGTGGGCGTGGACCCCGTGCCGGGCGTCCAGCCACTGCAACTGGCGACCTGGGGTATTGGTCGCGATCGCCTGGTAACGGAAGCCCGTGGCGATCTCGTAGGGCTTGAGGTCACGCGCGTACTTGGGGTGGACCGGTTCGCGGCGCACGACGATCCGCAGCCCGTCGGGCCGGCCGGAAAGGTCGAGCAGGTCGGTGATCTCGACCAGGGCGGCGTCCTCGCGCGGCTCGCCCTTCGCGTCCAGGGCGGGCGTCCACGCCTTCGCAGGGACCTTGGCCAGTGCGGCCCAGAAGTCCTCGTCCCGGCTCCAGCCGACCGAGTACTCCCAGGTGCGGGCCTTGTTCCCGCCGCCGCTGGTGATCCAGGCCAGCCACTCCTTCGTGGCTCCGGCGCCGTCGGCGCGGAAGAGGACCTTGCGCCGGCGACGGGTGGGCAGCTGCCGGATCGCCTCCGTGGAGACGTCGATGTGATCGCTCGCGGTGTTCGCGCCGGCCGAGCCGGGGCGCAGGCGGCAGAGCAGGTGTTCGTCGGTGTTGTCGCAGAACATCAGCAGCGGGTGCGGGCCGAAGCCCTTGCGGTGAGGCTCGGCGCCCTCCTTGTCGGAGCGTGCGGGCACGAACGAGGCATCGACGTCCCACACCGTCCAGCCGGTGAGCGGCTTGCCGTCCACGCGTATCCAGGGGAAACCGCCGGGGCGCAGGTCGAGCAGGTCATGCACGCGGGAGCGGACCCAGGTGCGGGCAGAGGTGATCTTCGCGAGCTGGACCGGGCCGGTCCCGTCCAGTGTGCGGTACAGCGTGGAGGCGGAGGCCGGATGCCCCAGCACCAGCGCAGCCTGCCGCATCACCTCGATCCCGGCGATCGAACGCGCTCCCAGCAGCACCGCGCACGCCGCACTCACCAGCACCCCGCCCCGGTCGTGGACCGGATGGAAGTCCCTGCATAGCCGCAGGGTTGGCCGTCAGACTGGCATCAGCGGGCCGACATGGGCTTGCCTCCTCGGCGGAGGTGTTGACCGAGGAGATGTGTGTGGTCCTCGCCCGTGCTGCAGGCGGGCTTTCGTTGGCGGGATCAGACGGGTTTCCTGACCGCGCCCAGACGTGCGTCGCGCCCAGTTGTGACCGCCTCAGCAGTCCTCCGGACACGACGACGCTATGTGGAAATGAATCCGTCAATAACAGTCCGGCGCCGTCGTGTCGTGACGGCGCCGGACTATTCCTGTGCGTGCTGGATGGCGTCCAGCACGATGTGCGCGATGTGTTCGTCGGTGAGGTGGTACCGGATCTCACGGGCCTGGCGTCGGGCCGTCACGATGCGGGAGTTGCGCAGGACCCGGAGGTGCTGGGAGACCAGCGGCTGGCTCACGTCGAGGGTGGCGACCAGTTCGTGCACGTACTTTCCGCCCTCGGACAGCTCGCGCACGATGCCGAGGCGGACGGGGGAGGCCAGTGCCTTGAGCAGGTCACTGGCGGCCTCCAGGGCGCGTATCGGCTCGTCCGCCGGGGCTGTCGAAGGGGGAGGAATCATCGTCACATGCGTATATTAGCAAGTGACAATGATTTCCGGTCCGGGTTCGTGTCGTCGAACGCGGATTTGGATCAGTGGTCGTCCCAGTGACCGCTGTGCGCGGCGTGACGGTGGCCGTCGTGCACGTAGTCCACGTGGTCCTCGTGCGGCACGGCAACGTGGCCGCAGCCCTCGCCGTGCTGGTGGTCGTGGCCCTCGTGGGTGGTGTGGCCAGCGCTCGCGCATTCGTCGACGTGGCCCTCGTGGGTCTTGTGGATGTGGCCGTCGTGCGCGTAGTCGGTGTGGTCGCCGTGCGGGATGGCGACGTGGCCGCAGCCCTCGCCGTGGGTGTGCGTGTGGTCGTCGTGCGTGCGGTGCTCGGTGGCGGTGGTCATGTGGTGCTCCTCGTGGTGCTCTCTAGTTGCCTGCAACTCGTGCTCCGCAGGCCGTGCATGGCGACATTAACATATGGCAATTCACGCATGTGTTGCTCGAAGTCCACCCGCCGTGGGTGCAGTTCGCTCCCGTGGGTCGGGCGGATCATCGGTCAGGTCGTCAACCGGGAGCCCGCACGTCGAGCCGCAGGTGCTCGATGTGGTGGACCTCCTGGTCGAGGAGCTGTGCCACGTGGTCGTCGTAGAGGCGGTAGACGATGCGGCGGCCGTGGCGCCGTCCGGTGACCAGGCCCAGGGCGCGCAGCAGCCGCAGCTGGTGGGAGACCGCGGACTGCTCCATCCCCACAGCGGTGGTGAGTTCGGTGACCGAGTACGCGGACCGGCGCAGGGCGGTGAGGATCAGCAGGCGGGAGGGTGTGGCCAGTGCCTGGAGCGTGGAGGCCACCGAAACGGCGGTTGACTCGGGCGGTTGACTCGTCGAGGTGCGCGGCCGCGATGACGTCGCGGCCGCCCACGGCATCGCCGGACGGCACCGGCTCACCGGCGTGCACGAAGCCGTGCCTCGCGCGGTGGACGGATTTTAGTGTGGCCGCGGGCTGCGCCATCCCGGGACCGCCGTCGGCGGCCCAGCGCAGGACGTCGTCCGTGCAGTCGTCGTCCATGGCGAAGCCGATCCAGGTCGCCCGGCCGCCGGCCGGGCGCCCGGCGGCGGAAGGCTGGACGACGATGACGTTGGCCTGGTCGCAGGGGCCGAGGCAGTCCGTCGTGCGGACCTGGAAGCCGTGTTCGGCCGCTGCGGCGCGCAGCCGCTCCAGTTGCCAGGCGTGGTCGGTGCCGGGGTGCTTGCGTGGGTTGCCGCAGCAGCAGCCCCGGCAGACGACGAGTGTGCAGGGGCGTGCGCGCGCCGCGCCGACAGTCACGGTCGCCGTCCGCGGGCTCACAGGGCGGTCCTGGAGGGCACCCCGTAAGCCCGGACCCGGCCGTCCCGGTACGCGGCGATCAGCAGGTGCGGTCCAGCCCAGGCCAGCGCCGCGCCCCCCGTGCCGTGACCGGTCAACTCGCGTGCGGTGCTCAGGCGTTGCTGCGGTCGTCCGACGGTCGCATACCACAGCGCCACCGTGCCGTCGGCGCCACCGCTGGCCAGATGGCCTCCGTTGCCCGGCCGCCAGGCCAGCGCCGTGACCGTCTCGTGGCAGCGCAGGGTGTGACCTTCAGAGGTTCAGGTCTGTGAATCTTCAGCGGTATCTGGCGTAGAGGGGTGCCTTGCTCGGCGAGATGCGCTTTGCAGGGTTGGGGATGTCGACTGTTGGACGGGGTGCTCGGCCACCCCTCATGATTTGCGGATGTTCCAACGTCTACGGCGAACGTGGCAGGACCGGCGAGCGTGGCAGAACCAGGGTGTGGCGGTCCGGATGAACGAGTTCTACGACTCGCTCGTGGAGCCGGAGAGGGCCTCTCCCCAGAACGTTGCCCTCAAGTACGCCCGCACGCTCTACTACGACTACGAGCGTCTCCTGAGCGCGAAAGCCGCCTCGACCTCCCCGTACTACGTCGGGCTGTCCTCAGAGATGGGGAGCTTCACGCACGTCACCAAGCGGATTGTCCTGGTCGCGGACACGATGCTGTTGTCCGACCACGGCGTCGGGGCGGTGCACGAACTCGGGGAGATCTCAAACGTGTTCTCGATACCCGAACCGGGCGATCCTCCGTCCGGGTCGCTCAACACCGCGACAAATCGATACGGGATGGTGACCAAGGATCTTGTCGAGTTAGGGCAGTGGCTCCTGGACGCTGAACCGCTGCTGCGCAGCGGGCTGGTCTGGTACGGGCCGGTCTTCACAACGGGGAGCACGGGAGGGCTGATTGGGCTGCGTATTACGCCGTCCGGTGAGCTCCCTTCGTTCAGCGACCGGTCCGTCGACTTCGTGGTGGAGCACGGCCGCGCCGTGGATCTGGCGAGGGCCAAGCCCCTCGCCAGCAGGGTGGTCCGGCCGATCCTGGAGATCGATCTGCCCTTCATCGACGGGCTCAGCCTCAGCGACTTCGCACAGGCCACCAGCGAGGAGTTCGACTCCTACAGCCAGTACCGCGACTTCATGCGCTCCCGGCTCCTCGAACTCGACGACGCGCTGGAGGCGGTCGACTCCCAGGTAGCCCTGGAACGGGTCGCGCTCTCCATCCGTGACGAGGTGAACGCCGCTACCGCTGAGATGAGCAGCGCGGCCCGGTCCCGGGCCCTCAACCGCTCCGGTGCCGTACTGGGCACAACGAGCGCCGTCCTTGCCGCGGTCCGACCCGAGGCCCTCCAAGGCGCGCTCGCCTTCAGCGCGACGATCGCAGCCGGTGCAACCGGCCTATGGCCGACCATCCAGGCGTTCGCCGACATCAAACCCAAACACACGCACGGCAAGTGGCACTACGTATGGGTCCTGCAGAAGAAAGCCGCCCGTTGATCCGGCCTGGCTGTTACGGCGGACTGGGCACACCGGGCTGGGCGACTGGCCAGCGAGGTACATCCTCCATCCCTGATCTTGCGTGGGTATCCCCGGCTTCAGCCGGGGAGAAAAACGCATCTGAGAACTGCTCTGACCCGCAGGTCACAGCGGACGTTTTTGCTGCTCGATGTACTGACGGATCACCGTGACAGGTGCGCCGCCGCACGACGCGGCGAAGTAGGAGCGGGACCAGAACACCGAGCCCATCCCGATGCGGTTCATCCGGCCGGTGTACTCGGCCCGCAGGTATCGGGAGCTGACGCCCTTGAGCGAGTTGATCAGCTTCGACAGGGCGACCTTCGGCGGGTAGTGCACCAGCAGGTGGACGTGATCGGTCTCGCCGTTGAACTCCCGTAGTTCCGCCTCGAACTTGCCGCAGACCTCGCGCATGATCTCTTCGCACCGCTTCAGCATGGCGTCATCGAACACGCCGCGCCGGTACTTGGTGACGAACACCAAGTGTGCGTGCAGGTGATAGGCGACGTGACGGCCAGTGCGGACATCGGGGTTTGGTTCCCAACGCGGTGACATGCGCCAAGTGTAGTATGTTCTTCGAAGCTGGCCAGGAAAGGGGGTGGGCCGGATGATCCGTGCGTACAAGTTCCTCATGCGGCCCACGGTGGGCCAGGCCGCCTCGCTCGGCGAGATGCTGCGTGATCACTGCTCGCTCTACAACGGAGCCTTGCAGGAACGCCGCGACGCCTGGCGCCACACCTCGAAGACGAGCATCACCTACGGGCAGCAGTCCGCCCAGCTCAAGGACATCCGCGCCTTCGACCCAGAACGGCAGGGACGCTGGTCGTTCTCCAGCCAGCAGGCCACCTTGCGCCGTCTGGACAAGGCGTTCGCCGCGTTCTTCCGGCGCGTGAAGTCCGGCGACACGCCGGGCTATCCGCGTTTTTCGTGGGGTCAACTGGTTCGACACCGTGGATTTCCCCAAGGACGGCGACGGCTGCCGCTGGGACTCCACCCCCAACGACCGGGTCACCCGCGTCCGCCTGCAAGGCGTCGGGCACGTCAAGGTCAACCAGCACCGGCTGGTGGTCGGCAAGGTCAAGACCGTGTCGGTCAAGCGTGAAGGCAAGCGCTGGTACGTCATCCTCACCGCCGAGCAGGTCCAGCCCGAGCCGCTTGCGACGACGGGCAGCGTGGTCGGCATCGACATGGGCATAGCATCGTTCCTCACCACGTCCCACGGCGAACACATCCCCCATCCCCGCCACGGCCGCAAAGCCGCCGCGAAGCTCGAAGCAGCACAGCAGGCCCTCGCCCGGTTCCCCCGCGTCCGCCGGGACAAGCGCACCGGCAACCACAAACGGGCTGTTCAGAAGGTTGCCGACCTGCACCGCAAGGTCCGACACCAGCGTCTCGACCACGCGCACAAGACCGCGCTCGATCTCGTGCGGGAACACGACTTCATCGCGCACGAAGACCTCAAGATCCGCAACATGGTCAAGGCCCCCGCGCCGAAGCCGGACCCCGGACAGCCGGGCAGCTTCCTGCCCAACGGGGCCAGCGCCAAGGGCGGTCTCAACCAATCGATCTCTGACGCCGGATGGGGGGTGTTCCTTACGATCCTCACCGCCAAGGCTGAAAGCGCCGGACGGCACGTGATCGCCGTGGACCCCCGCAACATCTCCCGGACCTGCCCCGCATGCGGGCACGTCTCAGCGGAGAACCGGCCCACCCAGGAGAAGTTCCACTGTCAGGCCTGCGGCCACAGCGCGCACGCGGACACGGTGGGCGCCCTGAACGTTCTACGGGCCGGGCTGGTCCGTCGCGACGCCAACCCGGCATAGCGAGAAGCCCCCTCATTCATGAGGGGGAGGAGTCACTCGTACTGCCGGGACGAGACACGGCCCGTACGTCGCGGCCACTGAGCCTGCCGCTCCAGGGCGCCAAGGCCGCGCCGCCCTATGCCGCCCGCCCCGGGCAAGCCGGGCCGCCGTACGACGACCTCGCCGCCGATGGAGAGTGTGGGGGGCCTTGTGTGCCCCGGGGGTGCCGAGGGTCAGCTGGCGGTGGCGAGGCAGGCGGGGTCGACCGATCCCAAAAGCGGCGGGGGAGCGGAGGCGATCAGCGCTGGCGGGGGCGGCTGTTCGGGGCGGTGCTGCTCGTCCTTGAGCTGGTAGACCTCCACACGGCTGTCAGCGGTGCGGATGCAGAGCTCGGGGAGCTCGACGGCGAAGTCGAAGAGGCGGACTTCGGAAATCCCGTTGCGACGTGCCTCCTCCACCCAGTGGCTCATGACCTTCCCGAGCGCGGCTGAGGGCAGGTGAAGGACCGAGTTCGATGCCCGTGCGGCGAGTGCCTGCAGCTCGTAGCGTCCTCCAGCGACCAGGGGGACAGATCCCCTCCGGCCGAGGCCGGTCATGCGCCGCACGTGTGGGGGCGTGGGGCGTGCGTCGAAGCCGGCGGTGATGCGGTCGTAGGCCGCGATGTACGGGCGCTGCTCGGCGGGGCTGATGCCGCAGGTGGTCAGGAACGTCACCAGTTGCTCGGCGGTGGGCGGCAGCTTCCTGCGCTTGACGATCCGCCAGGCGGTGGTGCGCGGCAGGGGCGTGCGCCCGGGGGTGAGGCGGGCGTCGCTCAGCGAGTGGGCACCGGCCCGCTCGTAGGCGGCGGCCAGGGCGGCACCGAGGTCGTCCGCGGTGTGGATGAGAGCGGGGGCTGGAGCCTGGAGGTGACGGAGCCGGTCGCGCTGGGCGGTGCGGCCGCGAGCACGCAGGCGTCGGGCCCGGTTGAGGTCCTCCTGACGGCCTCCGCAGGCGCGTACGTAGGCGTCGAGGACAGCTGGCGAGGGAGCCGCAGTGCCGGACTCGGCGCGCTGCACGGCACCTCGGGAGACGCTGGCGGCCTGGGCCAGGGCGCGCTGGGGCAGCCGTGCGGTGCGCCGCAGGGCGATCAGGTGCTCGGCGAGGTGGGCGAAAGGGCGCTCGGCGCTGCCGACGGAAGAACGGGGCATTGCGAGCCGCCTACCTGCCCGCGCCGCGCACGGCGGCCTCGGCGAAGGCGGTGATCAGGAGACGGCAGCCACTGGCCGCGGCGAGGGTGCCCACGCCGATCGCGCCCAGACCTCCCAGCAGTATCTGGGCGTCGGCGGGCACGTCGACGGCGGCCCGTTCGAGCGTTTTGACCGTGACCTTCAGCCGTGCCGGATGGCGGACGTGGTCATGGCCATGCCTTACGGTCAGGCAAGGCCCGATCCGGCTGGAATGCGGGGGCGGAGCCTGCGCCCCGGGCGGCTTCCCGCCAACCTGGTGTAGCAGCGCGTACGAGCCGCTACGCTTGACCCATGGTGAAGAAACAGATCAACGTGCGGGTGGACGAAGACGTGTACGCCGGAATCGAGGAGCGCGCGGCCGCCGTCGGCATGGAGGTGACCGACTACGCCCGCCAGGTCCTCGCCGACGAGGGCAACGACCTAAGGCACCGGTTCCTCAACACGGCCGCGCACTTCGTCGACGAGTGGGGCCCCCACTTCGCCGAGAAGTTCGGCCACCCCGCGTCCACTGACCAGGAGACCCCCCGGAAGGCCGCCGCGTGATCTTGCACATCGACCGGGCGTGGTTGCTGGACCTCGCGCACCGCAGCGTGCCCGGTGACCCGGACGTGACCGACTTCGGCACCCTTCAGGCCGCCGTCGCTCGGCACGCCGACAAGGTGATGGACACGCTCGTCTACGCCGAGCCGCACCATCGGGCGGCAGCACTCATGCACCAGTTCGTCCGGTGCCCCGCGCTGGAGTACGCCAATGAGCTGTTCGGGGCGGTCGTGGCAGCGTCGTACCTGACGGTGTCCGGGGCCGTGGTGACGGTGACCCCCAAGGAAGCGGCGGACCTGGCCGAGCGGATCGCTCGTGACGGGCTGGACGTGCGGGACGTCGCGGAGGAGCTGAGAGGCTGGACGAGCCGCCCGCGAGGGTGAGCGCGGGACGGATAAACGTCGCGCTACAGAACCCTGACCTGTGGCAATGCGACAGGACTGTTGGCCCGCTCCGTGGGGCCTGGTGCCGCTTCCAAGCGGCACCAGGCCCCTTCGTATGTGTCCCAGGGATCGTCAAAGTAATGGGGCGGGCGAGACCCAACTGGTCCCAGGCCGTCGTCCCGGTACGCTGTCGGCTGGCAAGTTGCGTACGCCGCCCGCCGGCACCAGCGCCCACGCCGCGAGGTGATCGACCGACCAAGGTCCTCCGAGGCCCGCTTCCCCCGGCAGTATTTCGATCCGGCGGGAGCGTGGGAGACCCGCCAGGAGCGAGCAGCAGATGCCAAGGAAGCAGTCGACCGCCGCGCAGAGGGCCCGGCAGCGACAGGCCGACACCGGCGAGAAGTACACGGCCGCTCTCCGGGCCGAGACCCAGCCCACCGTCACGCACCGCATGTTCAGTGCGGCCGGCGCGGGCTGGGCACCCATCATCGAGCGCGCCGAACAAAGGCTTCGCGAGGTCTGGCCCGACCACCCCAAGCCGCATTGGGAAGAGAAGTTCGGCGACCTGGTCTGGAAGAGCGTGCCCTATGAGCAGGACCCCAAGGTGTGGCCGGTGATCGGCCGGGCCGCGCGGAATGTCATGGAGTACAAGATCCGGACGGCCACGGACACCGAGCCGCCATTCCCTCCTGCTTCCGGTGGAGTATTTTCTGGAACAGGTCTGCCCTGCAACTCTCTCTTCGGAAGGCTGCTTCTCCAGAGTGAGGGTTTCGCCAAGCTGGAACATCATCAGTTGCATTCCTGTGCATGAGAAGCAGTCCTCTTTCCGGTCATGCGGTCGTTCTTGATCGAACGGGGTCCTGGATCGGGTGAGTTGGCTGCTGTTCGCGCATGAAGGAAGGGCCTCCTGGTAGCTCGCGGGTGTCGAATCCCGAGCGGCAGGAGGCCCTGTGTCGCAGTTGTACGTGGTCGCGTCCGCGGAGTCCAGTTCGTTCACCGCCAAGTGTGACTGTCTCGCCCACCGGTTCGGGAACGCGGGCGACCATCCGGACCGCCGGCCCCGCTACGGGACGGACATGACGGACGCCGAGTGGGTAGTGGTGCGGGCTGCGCTGCCGGTGCCGGCGTGGAGGGACGGCCGGGGCGGCCGCCCGGAGGGTTACTGCCACCGCCAGATGATCGACGTTGTCCGCTACCTGGTCGACAACGGCGTCAAGTGGCGGAACCTGCCCGCGGACTTTCCGCCCTGGAAGCGTGTCTACGCGTTCTTTTGCCGCTGGCGGGACAACGCTCTGATCCGTGAGTTCCACGACCGTCTGCGCGCGAGGGCAAGGAAGGCGGAGGGCCGCGACACCGAGCCGACCGCGGCCATCGTGGACTCGCAGTCGGTGAAGGCCGACGCAGTCGTCAAGAACGACTCACGCGGCTTCGACGGCGGCAATTATCTGGGGGCGTCGGTTATGGCGGGTCGGGTGGCTATGGCTGGCTGACGGTGGGCGGATTCGGAGAAGGACGTCATAACGGCGGTCCTGCGCGGTCTCCTTCGTAGAGGTTCTCGAAGGAGGCGCGCTCATGGTCAAAGCAGCGACAGATGGCCGGTATCCGGTGCGGGTGTCGGGGCCGCTGGCCCTGTCGGTTCATCCGTTCCGGTTGGAGTTGGTGCGGCGCGGGTTCACGCCGCGGTCCTCTCAGGATCACGCCTACGTACTGGCGGACCTGAGCCGCTGGCTGGAACGCAAAGGGCTGGCTGCGGGGCAGTTGACCGCGGAGCGGGTGGGGGAATTCGTCCGGGCGCGGCGGGACGCCGGGCACCGACGGTGGCTGACGGACCGGTCGTTGCAGCTGATGCTCGGCTTTCTGCGGGACGCCGGTGCCGTCCCGCCACAGGAGCATGGCGCGGCCGGGAGCCCGGTCGAGGGCGTGCTGGAGGAGTACCGCAGCTATCTGCTGCGTGAGCGCCGGCTCGGCGAACGTACGGTTCGCGGGCGTGTCGACGTCGCCCGCAGGTTCCTGACCACGCAGCTCGTCGAGGGCCGGCTTCGGCTGGACCGGCTGAGCCCGGAGTCGGTGGCCGGTTTCATCCTGGACACCTCAAAGCGGTACGCGACCGGGTCGATGAAGGTGGTGACGTCGAGTCTGCGGGCGCTGCTGCGGTTCTTGTTCGTGACCGCGGCCCTTGACCGGGACTTGCCCACGGCGGTGCCGTCGGTCGCCGGATGGCGGCTGAGCCGGCTGCCGTCCGGCACGGACGCGGTGCCGGTCCTGCTGGAAAACTGCGATCGGACCACCGCATTGGGACGGCGGGACTTCGCGATTCTGCTGCTGATGGCACGGCTGGGCCTGCGGGCGGTCGAGGTGACGCGGCTGTGCTTGGAGGACCTGGACTGGCGCGGTGGCGAGCTGGTGGTCCGGGGCAAGGGCGGACGGGTCGACCGGATGCCGCTGCCCGCGGATGTCGGCGCCGCGCTGGCCGACTGGCTGCGGCACGGCCGGCGGCCGTCAGTGTTCCGCGAGGTGTTCCTGCGCACCATCGGCCCGGACGCGCCGATGGCACGGCAGTCCGTGGTTATGGTGCCGCGCTGCGCTTCACGCCGCGCCGGCATACCTGTCGTCGCCGCGCACCAACTGCGACACCGCGCCGCCTGCCAGGTGCTGGTCGGCGGCGGAACCCTCGGCGAGGCCGCCCAACTGTTGCGTCACCACGGCGAGGACACCACGGCGATCTATGCGAAGGTCGACATGGTGGCGCTGGCACCGGTCGTGCGTCCCTGGCCGACGGCGAGCGAGCGGTGAACGGCATCCGGGACGGCGCCGAACGCTATCTGACGATCCGCCGGAGCCTGGGCTACAAACTCAAGGTCGAGGGCCGGATGCTCGGCCAGTTCGTCGACTTCCTGGAGGAGCGCGGCCACTCGCGCCTGACGGTCCAGGCCGCACTGGAGTGGGCCGTGCTGCCGGACAGCGCCGATCCGGACTGGTGGGCGGCCAGGCTGACGGTGATCCGCGAGTTCGCCCGCTTCCTGGCGACTTTCGATGAGCTCACCGAGATCCCGCCGCCTGGCCTGCTGCCCCGCCGCGCCGGGCGAACGACGCCGCCGTATCTGTATTCGCAGGCGGAGATCACCGCGCTGATCCACGCGGCCCGGCACCTGTCCCACCCCCTTCGCGCGGCGACGTTCGAGTCTTTCATCGGGCTCATGGCCGCGACCGGGATCCGCACCGGAGAGGCGAGGGGACTGGACCGGTGCGACCCGGACCTGGACCGCGGTGTCCTGCTGGTGCAAGGGACCAAGTTCGGCAAGTCCCGGCTGGTTCCACTGCACCCCACCACCGTCGAGCAACTCGCCGACTACCAGCGCCGACGCGACGAACTGTGTCCCCACCCGTCCACCGGAGCGTTCTTCCTCTCCGGAGCCGGGACCCGGCTCAACCACACCAACGCCAGCAAGACCTTCACCCGGCTGCTGAAGGCCGTCGACCTCACGGCCCCCGCCGGCGCGGGCAAGCCGCGCCTCTACGACCTGCGCCACACGTTCGCCGTGACCACCTTGGTGAACTGGTACGCCGCCGACGCCGACGTCGCCCACCGGCTCCCGGCGCTGTCCACCTACCTCGGACACGTCAGCCCGGCAACGACCTACTGGTACCTGCACGCCTGCCCGCAGCTGATGACAGCCGCGGCCGAACGCCTCGACCGGACCTGGAAGGAATCACCGTGACCACTCTGGCCCCTGTCATGCAGGGCTTCTTCACCGAGCGGCTGGCCCAGCGCCGGGTCAGTGCCCACACCGTCGCTGCTTACCGCGACACGTTCCGCCTCCTGCTGGAGTACGCCCGGCGCCGGCTTGGCCGCCCGCCGTCGGCGCTGGAGCTGACCGACATCGACGCCGTGTTCGTCGGCGGCTTCCTGGACCATCTCGAACACGACCGGAACAACAGCGTGACCACCCGAAATGCCAGGCTGGCCGCGATCCACTCGCTGTTCGCCTATGCCGCCTACCGCTGCCCGGAACACGCCCTGCTGATCCAGCGCGTCCTGGCGATCCCGCAAAAGCGCCGCGACTGCACACTCGTGTGCTTCCTCAGCCACGAGGAGACCGAGGCCCTGCTGGCGGTCCCGGACCAGTCGACCCTCCTGGGGCGACGTGACCACCTCCTGCTGCTGGTCGCGACGCAAAGCGGACTGCGCGTCTCGGAGCTGACCGCACTCACCTGCGCCGACACCGAACTCGGCACCGGCGCCCACCTGCGCTGCACCGGCAAGGGCCGCAAACAGCGCTGCACTCCGCTGACGAAACCCACCGCCCGCCTGCTCCATCGATGGATCACCGCCCGCAACGCAGCCCCGGACGACCCACTGTTCCCCAACCGCGTCGGCGGACACCTCAGCCGCGATGCCGTTGCCGACCTCCTCCGCAAGTACCTGCCCGCGGCCGCGGAGCGATGCCCGGCCCTGGCCAGCAAGAACGTCACCCCGCACACACTTCGCCACACGGCGGCCATGGCACTGCTGACCGCTGGCGTCGACACCTCCACCATCGCGCTCTGGCTCGGACACGCGAGCACCAAGGCCACCGACGTCTACCTGCACGCCGACCTGGCGATGAAGGAACGAGCCCTGGCCCGCACCGCACCCCGCGACACCGCCACCAAACGCTACCGGCCCACCGACAGCCTGCTCACCTTCCTGGAGAACCTGTAGTTATCACCGGCCTCAGCCCCTGCGGCACCGCCATCCACCAGCTCTGATCGGCCCGACCCGCCATAACCGACGCCCCCAGATAATTGCCGCCGTCGAAGCCGCGTGAGTCGTTCTTGACGACTGCGTCGGCCTTCACCGACTGCGAGTCCACGATGGCCGCGGTCGGCTCGGTGTCGCGGCCCTCCGCCTTCCTCACCCTCGCGCGCAGACGGTCGTGGAACTCACGGATCAGAGCGTTGTCCCGCCAGCGGCAAAAGAACGCGTAGACACGCTTCCAGGGCGGAAAGTCCGCGGGCAGGTTCCGCCACTTGACGCCGTTGTCGACCAGGTAGCGGACAACGTCGATCATCTGGCGGTGGCAGTAACCCTCCGGGCGGCCGCCCCGGCCGTCCCTCCACGCCGGCACCGGCAGCGCAGCCCGCACCACTACCCACTCGGCGTCCGTCATGTCCGTCCCGTAGCGGGGCCGGCGGTCCGGATGGTCGCCCGCGTTCCCGAACCGGTGGGCGAGACAGTCACACTTGGCGGTGAACGAACTGGACTCCGCGGACGCGACCACGTACAACTGCGACACAGGGCCTCCTGCCGCTCGGGATTCGACACCCGCGAGCTACCAGGAGGCCCTTCCTTCATGCGCGAACAGCAGCCAACTCACCCGATCCAGGACCCCGTTCGATCAAGAACGACCGCATGACCGGAAAGAGGACTGCTTCTAAGATGCCGCGCCAGCGCCGCCGCGCTCTCCACCACCGGATCGACCACGTCCACCACCGACCCCTGGCCCCGCCCCAGCCCCCGGCGCCGATGACGCGGCAACACCCCCGCCCGCCGCCAGCTCTCCAGCTGGCTCGCCGTCACCACCAGCCCGCGCGCAGCCAGTTCGCGGGTCACCTGCAGCTCAGCCGGACTCGGCGCTCCTCGTGCCATGCCCACCATTACAACCCCGAGAAGTGCCACCTCCAGCGAAATTCCACCTCTGGCTCACTGGTGCTCAGCATCACCCGGTATCCGCCAACTCCAAGGAACAGCCCGACCATGACCCCAAGCCACCGGACCCGCATCCGAACCAGGACAGCCGCCGCCCTCACCACCGCGCTCCTTGCCCTCCTCCGCGGACTCGCAGGTCGAAGGATCCGCCTCCGACCGGCAGGCGAGCTGCGCGGCCCGCCTTGTCCTTTTACCAACGGAGTCCTGTACGGGGTGGAGGCCACCACCATCCTGTCCGCCACCGTCGACGAACCGGACCGCTTCGCCCGCCGCATCACCCACCTGCGCTCCTACCTGGGCGCGTACACCGGCCCCTACCGCACCGGCGACACCGTGCACGTCGCCGGAAAGCTCGTCCACCTCCACCACGGCGACCACTCCGGCTTTGGCGTCGAACTCACCCCGTGGAACACCGGCACCTCCTACCTGGCCAACCTCACCGGATAGACCGGCCTCACGCTGGGGAGGCACCAAGCGGCACACCACCGGGAACAGGGGAGGGGCGGGAACACATGGGAACAGTGCTGCTGGCGATAGCCGCCATCGTCGCCGTAGTCGTCGTCACGGGCCTGGCACGCGCCGGACGCCGCGAAGCACAGGCCGAGAAGGCACGTCTCGCCGAAGAGGCGAAGCGACAGGCACGCCGGTCACTGGACGCCGTCTGGGCGATGGACGACCGCCAGTTCGAGGAATACGTCGCGGAGCTATGCCGCCGCGACGGATGCACCGACGTCAAGCGCGTCGGCGGAGCCGGCGACCTCGGAGCCGACGTCACCGGCGTCCTGCCCGACGGCCGCCGCATCGTCATCCAGTGCAAGCGCTACGCCAAGCACCGCACGGTCGGCAGCCGCGACATCCAGACCTTCAACGGCACCGCACGCGCCGAACACAGAGCCGACGTCCCTGTCTTCGTCGCCTCCTGCGTCTTCACCAAACCCGCCCGCGACTTCGCCGCCCGGCACCGGCTGTGCCTGATCGACGTCAACCTGCTCGGCTTCTGGAACAGCGGCACCGCGCTGACCTCTTTCCTGGACCTGGACATCGGCCGCTCCGGAACCAACCGCAAGCTCCACCCGGACCACGACTGACAAGGAGGAACCGCCGTGCAGGACACCGAGGCACATGCCTGGCGCATCGACGACCGCGAGTACCGGCGCCAGGAAGAACGCCGCGGCCGCCGCTTTGCCTACACCAGCATCGATCCCACCCGCACCGCGCTGGTCGTCATCGACATGGTGTCGTTCTTCGTCGACGCCAACCCCTACGCCCGCGGCGTCGTCCCGAATATCCAGCACCTCGCCGACCGGCTGCGCACCGCTGGCGGAACCGTTGCCTGGGTTCTGCCCGGCCGCACCGAACGCACCCTGGCCGGCGACGAATTCCACGGCCCGGAAGCCGCCGAGATGTTCCGTAACTCCGGCGGCAGCGGACCGCTCCCCAAGCGGCTGTGGCACGGCTTCACCCCCGCCGTCGACGACCTGCTGGTGGAGAAATACGCGCCCAGCGCCTTCTTCCCCGGCCGCTGCCCACTCCCCGAACTGCTCCAGGAACGCGAGATCGACACGGCCCTGATCACTGGCACTGTCACCAACGTCTGCTGCGAGTCCTCTGCCCGCGACGCCTCCGCCCTCGGCTACCGCGTCATCATGGTCGCTGACGCCAATGCCACCGGACGCGACCAGGACCACAACGCCACTCTCCACACCGTCTACCGGTCCTTCGGCGATGTCCGGCCAACGGCCGACGTGATCGCCCTGATTCAGAACAGCACCCGGACCTGAACAGGTCGGATAGAGGAGAGGCGGTGTCCCAAGTTCGAGAAACCGCCCCGCTCAGTCTCGGTGCAGCATTCGCACAGGTTGTCAGTCGTCGCCGTAGAGCGCCCACATCACCTCGGTCCA
This sequence comes from uncultured Actinomycetota bacterium, assembly GCA_963711935.1. Taxonomy (GTDB): domain Bacteria; phylum Actinomycetota; class Actinomycetes; order Streptomycetales; family Streptomycetaceae; genus Streptomyces. The sequence continues at coordinate 76,039 of CAVQGD010000027.1, read as the reverse complement.
CTGCTCGGGCCGGGCCGCCTCGCAACTGGGGCAACGCCGTCCGTTGATCCGCTCCCGCTGGATGAAGCCGGACTGAGTGGAGCAGACTTGGACCACGTCCAGCAGGAGCGGCGTGCGGCAGAAGGGCAGGGGTTTCCGTACCTGATGATGTTCATGGGCGGCACCGTGCACACGTCGACTGCTTACCGTCCACGGCTGGCGGGACGGCCCGCCGGGCGGGCGCCACGGTAAAGATCTGGTGACGGCCTCCCGCCCGGCGGGAAGCACGCCGGATCATGCTTTTCCGCAGGTCGCACGCGGGGTTGCATGGCCGGATGCTCAGCGTCGCGAAGGTCACCCCGGCAGGGTGGCGGTACCACTTCCGCAGCGTGATGGTCGGCGACGGCCACCGCCCGGCGGGCAATCGGTGATCCGGAAGGTAGGCGCCTGCGTCGTCTACCGGCTGATCGAGCGGGCCCGGGCAGCGGCCGCGGCGGTATGGGAGCGGGTGCGCCCGGTCGTCGACGTCGCCCTGGCCGCCGTCGACATCACCGCCGTGGTGTACGTGATGCGCGGCGCGTTCCAGCACCGGTTCAGAGTTATTGATCGGCAGGCCCCTGACCAGGGGGCAGCGTTCTCAATCAACTTGGCAACCCAACAGGTCAGAAGCGCACTGCCTGCCAGATGCACGGCGACAGGACAACCGGGCTATCGCAGGCGTACGCGGCCTCGATCGGGCCGGTCGCCTTCGACAGCCGCTGCACCATGCGGGGCGCGGTTCCCGCGTACACGGCGTCGTCCTCCTGCCAGGAGAAGCACGTGGTCATCCCCGGTCACCCACAGTGCCAGGGCATGATGAGGACCGGAAGGAGCACGGAAAGGGGAAGGGACAGGAGGAAGTTGCGCTTCCATGCTTGATCGGGTACGAAGCGTCCTACCGCCTGCGACGCTTCGCATGGGCAACCGGTTTGTTGTTCTCTCTTTCATCTCGGGGGATTGCATGGACATCGAGCTCGCCGACCTCCTCAGATCGCTGCGCTCGGAGATCAACCGCGCCCGGCTCGAAGCGGCCGACCAGGACATGCGTTTCCGCATCAACGCCATTGACCTGGAGCTCCAAGTCGCTGTGGAGAAGTCCGCCGAGGCCAACACCGGTGTGCGCTTCTGGGTGGTCTCACTCGGCGGCAAGGGCAGCGTGAAATCCACGCAGACCCACACGGTCAAGCTCAGCCTGGCCGCCGAGACGGACACCGGCGAGCCGGTGCTGACCGGCGACGACGTCTCGCACCTGCTCTCCGCAGGCTGACCGCTCCATGAGCCCGATCGACACAGCCCGGGTAGCCGAGGTCATCGTCCGGGGCGGGAACCAGGCCGCGTACGGATCCGGCTACCGGATCAGCCCCCACCTGATCCTCACCGCGGCCCATCTGCTTGGCGACGGCAAGGATCCGGCCTGCACCGTCCTGCTCGGCGGCGATGACACCGAACTGCCCGCAACACCGGTATGGCAGGGCACCGGCCAGGATCTGGCGCTGCTGCGCCTGGACCCCGCCGCAAAGGCCGACCCGAACCCGCATCTGGGCACCGTGGAGCCGGTTGTCCTCGGTAGCCTGCCGGACGGGGTGGACAGCGTGCCGTTCACCGGGGTCGGCTTCCCGGCCTTCGCGCAGCGGCCCGCCTCGGCCAGGGCGGAGGGGCTGCGGCGGCGGGACAGCAGACAGGTCGACGGGTCCGTCCAACTCGGCTCCAACATGAAGTCAGGGCTGCTGGACCTCAGCTTCACCACCGCCCCGCCCGCCGCGAAGGGCCCCGACGGGCAAGATCCCTGGCAGGGCCTCTCGGGCGCGGCCCTGTTCGCGCAGCACGGTGGCCTGCTGATCGGGGTGCAGGCGCAGCGGCTGCCCGCTGCGGGCACCGGCGCCGCGGAGGCCGAGCCGGTCACCGCGGCGCTGAAGGACCCGGCATTCGCCCGCCTGCTCACCTCCGAGGGCGTGCGGCCGCATGCCGTGCCGATCGGCCTGCCCGGCCACGAGCCGACAAACCCGCTGCAGGCCAGGGAGTTCCGTCCCCCGGCTGCCTTGTTGTGGGACTACCTGGCGGCGGCGCGGGACGGTGCCGATGAGCACCCCTACGCCACGCTGCTGACCGAGAATGTGGAACACATCCCGCTATCCACCGTCTACGTCCGGCAGGAGGCCTCGCCCACCAGCGACGGCGCCGATGACGACCGCAGCCGCCAGATGTCGCGCACGAAGGGTCCCGCCGCTGAAAGCGTGCTCGCCGCCGACCGCCATGTGCTGTTCACCGGCGGCGCGGGATCGGGAAAGTCGAGCCTGCTGCGCCGCCTGACGTTCACCGCCGCCTGCGCCTGGCTGGAGGATCCGGTGCAGGCACCACCGTACGTACCGGTGAGGGTCGCCGCCGACCAGCTCCTGGACCGCCCCTTCCCGGAGGCGCTGGCAGGGGCGGTCGGCCGGGACTTACCGGGCCTGCGGCGCTCGCTACCACCGGAGCTTTTCGAGACCAGTCCCATGCCGTCGGTGGACTGGCTCGTGTGCGTGGACGGCCTGGACGAGGTCCTGGATCCGGACGACCGCGGCAAGGCCATCCGACTGATCCAGCGATGGGCGCAAGAACCGTACCTGCGGTTCGCGGTGGCCAGCCGCTCGCTGGTCACCGCGGAGATGAACAGGATGAACGCGCTCAAGCGCTACTCGCTCCTGGGGTTCGGCGACCAGCAGATCGAGGAGGTCGCCCGAGCATGGTTCGAAGCACTGAAAGTACCCAAGGCCGGGCGGCGCGCTGAGCAACTGGCCGCCGAGCTGCGCCAGGGGCAGCTGAGCGAAGCGGCCCGCAACCCGCTGTACTTGACCATGATCTGCGTGGTCGCGGCGCTGACGGACCTGCCGCGCAACACCGCGGAACTCTACGGACGGTTCCTCCGCATCCTGCGGGATAAAGGAACGCAACGGCTCGCACGCAGCGGCGCGGCCGCCCCTGGCATCACCCCGGAGCTGCTGGAGAAGGTGCACGAGGTGCTGCCTGCGGTGGCCGAGCAGCGGCAAGGCAGGGATACCCGGCCCCTGCTCGACCAGGTACTCGAACTGCTCGCCGGACGCTTGCCGGACAGTGCTTCGAAGGATGTGGTCTTCCGGGCGCTCACCTTCACCGGACTGGTCACGCGGCGCGGCGGGGATCTTGTCTTTCCGCACCACACCCTTCAGGAGTACCTGGCCGGATACGCGATCGCCGATCGCTTGAGCCCGAAGGACCCGCAAGCGCTCAAGGCCGTGCGGGAGGAGATCGCCGCCGAGCGGCCGAATATCGTTCTGTTCATGGCCGCGCGCTGGCACGAACGGGACATGCCGCTCGAAGAGTTCCTGCGCACTGCCGTGGACGGGGGCGGCTGGCGCGACCTGCTCTTGTGCGCCGCGATCCTGAGCGACGGACTGGTGATCAACGAAGAACTGACAGCGCGCTTCACCCGAGCAGTGATCAAGCTGTACAGCCGGTCCGTCACCGTCGGCGACCTTAATGTGCCCACAGTGCTGGATCGCCTGTACGCGGTGCTCGACGCGCAAAACCTGGCAGCCGTTGTCGGCGATCCAACGGTCCCGCACCGCCCGCGCATCGACGCGCTGAAGCACTGTGTACGGCGTGGAAGCGACCAGGCCGCAGACCTTGCTGCCGAACTCGCCGATGAGCAGGACTTCCCCACCCCTCTGCGGATTGCCGCGGCCGAGCTGCTCGCCGAGGCGGGCGAACGCACGGCAGCCTGCCGCCGCCTCACCGACCTCGCCCAGAACCCCGATCAGCTGCCCGCACCAAGGTTCGAGGCCGCTGCGGCGCTGCTCGCCCTGGACCGCCCCGCCGGGACAGCGGTGCTCAGCGACCTGCTGAAGACCACCGACCTCCCCGAACTTCATGTCGAATCCGTGCTGAAGCGCCTTCATGCCACCACGGACCGGGACGCCCGGACCGTGCTGGCCGACGCACTGGCCGCGAACCCCGTGCTGGCCACAGCAGGCCCGCACACCTCCCGCTACCTCACAGGCTGCCTGCTGGCCCCCGACCAGCCGGAGCTCCTGGAAGACCTGTGCAAGGACCCCTCCGTACCTGTCCACCTTCGCTGCAAGGCGATCGGGAGCTTTCCAGAGGAGGAGAACGCTTGCGCGGACACCGTGAGAGATGCCCTGTTCTCCGACCTCCTCAGGGATCCGGCCTCCTCCAACGAAGCCGTTCAGGCAGCTGTCAGCGGCTCGCGCGAGGTAGGACTGATCGAGCGCGCCGCCCGCAACAAGCAGTTGCCCACCTACGTGCGCATCCAGGCGATCAAGCGGCTCATCGAACTCGACCAGCACACCATCGCTGCGGACTGCGCCGATGACATCCCAGCCAGCCTGGCGTCCCCAGGGGAGGCCCTGTGGGTGGCCGAGATCCTGTTGCTGGCCGAGGTCCTCCGCGAACTCGGCCAGCCGTCCAAGGGCAGGCGGATCCTCCTCGACGCCGTGAGCAATCCAGAGCTGACTGCCAATACACGTTTGATATGTGTCACCACAGTGATCACCCTGGGCACGTCGGAGGCGATACGCGACACCCTGTCACGCATGGCGGCAGACACCGGCACAGCGGCAGCCGACCGGCTGTCAACACTCGCATGCCTGCACAACGATATGGATCCCGCGGCCCCAGGGAATCCTTTTGCCGGTTTCGCGGCCGACGACAAACTGCCCGGCAACGTACGCCACCGCGCGGCAACACAGGTCCTGAACGCCGGCCAACGGGACACCGCCTCAAGACTGCTGCGCCGCATTGCCGAAGACCATCTTGCGGGTATGGGGCCCCGTATCGATGCCCTCACCGCTCTGGCTGGGGTCGACATCCGAGCGGCTTCTGAGACGCTGCACCGGATCCTCGACGAGCCCGGCCTACTGGACGAACACCTGTGGCAGCTTCTCGACCTCGTCGACGCCCTCACCCCTGGCGCTCCGCTCCGCGGACGCCTGGACGCCCTGATCGAGGACGAGGACGTTCCCGCGACCTCCTTCCTACAGATCGAGACCCGCCTGCACCGGACGGAGATCGTTCCCTCGATCCGGCAGACTCTCAGCCGGATAGCGGATGACCCCGCTACCGAGCCGCATACCCGGGCGCTGGCCGCCGCCCGCTCCGTCGGACTGCTCCCCTACCCTCGCTGGAAGACCCTCATGGCCGGGCTCAGCCCAGACCCCCTGCACTGCCTGAGCCTGCATGTGGCCTCTGGAGGGCTGTCCCCGTCCGGGATCGCCCCCGGGGTCTGGGGTTACCTGTCCTTCCACCGAGATCCGGAAAAGACCACGACCCCGACGGGCGCTCTCGCGGGCCTGGATCCCAACGCCGCCGTCGCACAGTGGATCGAGCTCATCGCGCAGCGCCGACCGGAAGCCATCACCCATCTGCGGCTACTGCGCAGCCTGATACGCTCTGGCGCCGACCGCCAGCGGGTGGATGACCTGCTTGTCTCGTGGGTCGAAGACTCCAAGGCCGCGCTTACGGACAGGCTCGCAGCGGCAGCGACCGCCGACCGGTGGGTGGGAGAGCCGTGGTATGCCCTCGCCCGCGACGGCAGCGCTCCGCCGGAACTGCGCGCGGCAATTTGTGAGTTCCTCCCCTCCAGCGGCGCGCACAACCGCATTCCCCTCACCCGCGCCCTGGCAGCGAATACGGCCTACCCCGCCAGGGCCCGCGCGAAGGCCGCCGCCCTGCTCGCCGAAGACCTGGGCGATGAAGGCCGCCGCATACTTCGGAACCTGTCCGGTCCGCACACCACCGATCCCGAGGCGCACCTCGCCGCAGCATCAGCCTGGGAGAAACTGCACATCGGGCGTGAAGCGGTGGCCGCCTACCGCCATGTGCTCGACGACGAACGGGCGGATGCGCGGCACCGGCTCGCCGCGGCGGGGGCACTCGCGAAGTGGCGGACGTTGCGAGGACGGGCCGTCCAGACACTGAAGGAGATACTGGGGGATCGCGAAGCGCCCGTCGCTGTCCGGGTCGACGCGGCCGAGCAACTGATCAACATTCGAGAATCCGCCGAGGCACACCTGGGACTGCTCTGCCTGGCCCTCCAGCCGGAGCTGAGCACCGACGAACGGGCGCACATGGTGGACCTGCTGCCCACCGACCTTCGAGTGTGTGCCGGGGCGTAAGGGGGCTCGTAACCGGGTGTGTCCTGAACATGGATAGGAGTTGGTAGTAGGGCAGCTTCTGGAAATGATGCTGTGCGAGAAGATGAAGGATTTTTGGCCCTTCAGAGTCGCCCTGTGGGGCAGGGGGCTGCCGATTAATAACTCGTCGATCTTGGTGGGGATTACGGGAGGGTGGGGTCGTGCCCGGCGATCGCGGCGAGTTGTTGTGCCATGGTCACGGTGAGGGCGCCGGCCGGGACCTTGTGCCCGAGCGCGGTGAGCACGGGGGTGACCTCCTGGAGGGTCGCGCCGATTCTGCTCTTGGCCAGGCTGGTCGCCTCGGCGAGAACGGCGTTCGTCATGGACCAGCGCCTCTTGAGGAGGAAGACGACAAGCTGGTCGGAGACGGAGAGCCGTCTGCCGCCGGCGCCGGGGCCGCCATCGGGGCGTTTCCCGGGCAGGAAGATCGGCGGGTGCTCGGCACGCCAGGCTCGGTAGCGGACGGCGAGATCGTCAAAGGCGGCGGGCTCGAGTCCGGTGAGGCGGGGGTGCCGCAGCCAGGCGGGGAGCTTGTCCCCGGTGGGAAAGCGCCCGAACTCGGCGCTGGGCGGGGGCGGTTCGGGAGCGAGCGGTTCGGGGCGCAACGTGTAGTTCCACGTGCCGTGCCCCTCGTGCGGCGTCAGGGGCAGGCGCTCCATGACGGTGTCGGGGACGGTGACGCCGGTGGGGTAGGCGCCGGGGTCGAGCTCGGCGTGGACGGACAGCCCGCTGCGTGTCGTGGTCGCTCCGATGGCGCTGACGACGACTTCGTGGCTGGTCAGGGGCCTGCCACGCCAGTTGATACTGATCTGTGAGAACAGCCGATGCTCTCTCTTGTTCCACTTCGATGTTCCCGGTGGAAAGTGACAGACAGTGATATCAAGGCCCGACTCATAGGCGAAATCGGCGAGTTCCTTCTTCCAGGCACGCACACGGTAGCCGTTGGAGCCTCCGGCGTCGGCGGTGACCAACAGGCGAGAAGCGTGCGGGTAGCGGCAGCGCCCCTCACCGTTCCACCAGCGGCGCAAAGTGGCCACCGCGAAGGCAGAGGTATCCCCGTCGCAGCCCACCGACACCCAGCCGGTATCCGCGCCGATGTCGTAGATCCCGTACGGCACCGCTTTCTGGGCACCCTTCTCGGGGAAGTCGTGCGCGCGGACCTGCACCGGCTGCCCGGCGCGATGCCACTGGCGTCCGATGACCGCGTAGTTGCCCAGCGTCTCCTTCTTCTTGGCATCCACGCTGATCACCGGCTGCCCGTCGGCGAGGTACGCCGTGACCTGGTCGTTGAGGTAGCGGAACTGGGCGTCCCGGTCCGGATGCCGGGCCCCCTCGGTGGTCCTCGAGGTGCCCTGCGGGGAGAAGCCCTCCGCCTTCAACAGCGTGGCCACCGTGTCCGAAGCGACCCGGTGCCCCTGGCGCGTCAGCTCGGCCGCCAGATTCCGGGTGGACTTCACCGTCCACAGCAGCGGAGATTCCGGGTCGCCGCGCTGGTCCGGCTCGACCAGCGCCAGCAACGCGGGCACCAGCCCCGGATCGGCCTCCCGCAAGGGCTTCCGGCCCGCGCCCGGTGCCCGGACCCGGCCAGCGGGTTCCTCCGCGTGCTCCAGCTCCCGCTTCCCGCGCGACACCGTGGACTCCGCCACCCCGGCCGCTGAGGCCACCATGCGGATCCCGCCGTGGCCCAGAACGCGGGCCGCGGCGCCCAGCGTCAGGCGCTGCTGGCGCTCATCGAGATGCGGCAGCAGCAGCCCGAACACTTCCACCAACCCTGCCTTGATACCCTCGGACACACCCGCATCCTACGGCCCAACGACCCGGAAAAACCGAGGAGTTATTAATCGGCAGCCCCCTGGTGCAGGCCCGCACAGGTTCGTGATCGGCAACGAAAGCGGGGCCACCTCGATCGGGTGACTTCTGTCCGGTCAGCGTGAAGTCGTGAGTGTCCGCGCCGGGGAGATCGGGTCGGGCGGATAGATTGGGAGTCCCGGGGTCTCCGGGTTGTGTCCCTGACAAGCACAGTCTGTGGGCCCCGGCCTGCTTCGGTCAGCTGCCGGCGATGGCGGCTCAGTCGGCGAGGGGGGCGTTGTAGCGGCCTGTGGCCCGGCACCAGTCGTAGTGGCCGCGAACCCATGCCCGTAGCACGCGGGCATAGTCGACTAGTCCTGCCCTGTTGGCGGTCAGTACCTTCTTCTCCGCGTCCAGGTAGGCCCGCATGGTGGTGTCGTGGATGCGTACTGCCTCGGCCACCGCGCTCGCCCTGTCCATGCCTGACGCGGCCAGAAGACCGGGCAGGTGGGTGATGTCGGGGTTGACCTTTGTCTCGTGGTCGGCGGAGTGGATGTCGTTGCACCACGCCATCTGGTAAGCGGCCAGGTAGCTCATGCGCACTGCGTCTGGGTGCGCCAGGTCCTGGGCGGTGGCCGAGCAGCCCGCCACGATCTGGGCCACGGTCACATACGGGACGGACGCGATGTTGTAGACCCGGTTCACGCAGAATCCGGTCAGGCCCATCGGGCGCCCGGAGGCCCGAGTCAGTGGCTCGTGCAGGTAGCTGTACCACCACAGCAGCATGTGAGTGCGCAGTCGTTCGAACTGTTCGGGGCGGGCGATGGCAGCGGTGCGCTCCAGCAGGCTGCGCATCACCGGAAGACGGTGGTCCCCGCCCGTGTCTGCGTAGATGGGTGCCCCGCCGGTGCCGCCCTGTGGGGTGTAGGCGGAGACGATGGCGATGACGGCTTCGGCGATGGCTGCGGGCTCGTTCGCCGCGCCGGATTCGTCCATGAACTGGTCGTCGTAGAAGAATCCGAAGGCCAGCCACTCGGTGTAGAGCTTCATCAGCTCCAGGGGAATGTCGGGATGGGGGCAGGTGCGGGCGGCGAAGGTGCCGAAGTGGGATGCCTGGTACTGGGCGAGCTTCGCAAGGCTCGCATACAGGTGGTTGTCTGCCATCCAGGCGGCGGCATGGGCATTAAGCACCTCGGCATGATCACCCAGGGCGGGCGGGATGGGGCAGTGCAGGTCGGGAACGGGCACGGCCATAGGGGCTTCGTGTTCAGACGCCGTATGTGCACTGCCGTCACTCACTATGTCAACCTGGTCGCCCACGCTCGTCCTCTTTGATCTGGAGTATCCGATCCGGGAGACCACACGGTTGCGGACTCGCGGTTCACCGTCAGCCGATGTCTCCCTATTTGATCATCACCACCGCGAGCCACGTCGTGCTCGACCGGTTTCATAGCACCGGCGACTCAAAGTCGCCCTTCGCGCAGCGACACCGGTTACTGGGAGTCTTCGCTTCGTTGTCCGGGGTGCTTCTCGGTTCGGTGTCCGGGAGCGGCGGGGGGCGTGGCCGGGCTGGTTGTGCTTGCTTTTGGTGGAGTTGGGGGCTGGTAGCTGGGGCTGGCTGTTGGACAGGTGATGAGGATCGGCTGGTCACTGGGTGAGAATCTGCCGGTCAGTGGGGTGAGAGCTCTCACACGATGGCCCCGTGATCATTCCTTCGCCCATGGCCACCTTCACGGACGCTGAGCGACAGCTGCGCGCCGACGGCACCGCTCCGAACATGACGCCCGCGTTGATCGAACGAGTTCTCATGGCCAAGAGGCTCGTTGATCGCTATCGCACGAACTGGTGCCGCGGGATTCGTGGCTATTCCTGTCGCAACGGGACTCTCGAAGGGGTGTGAATTCTCGTTCGTTGCCAGCGGTTGAAGTCGCTCTGATCTGATGCTTCGTGACTTGGGTTAGACGGTCGCGAGGGGCGAGAGAACACGCTTGACCAGGGGACTCTTGATCGGTGTCTGCAGGCGATGCTGTGCGACCTGCGACTCCGTGGAATGAATGGGAGTCTCGTAAATATCGCGAGAATCCTATGGCATCGCCTTCCTGTTTGCGCAGGTCAGGGGCGTAGTGGGGGATACCTGAGTCTACCGCTCAGGTAGTGGCGTTCTTCCTGCCCGGAAGCCGGCCATGCCTGTACGGTGAGGTGTTCTTCTCGGGGGAGGCCGTTCGGTGGACCCGTGGCGGTCAACGGGGGAGAGCCGCCATTTTGGGTCCGGGACGTCAGTTCGAGGCACGCCCAGCAGGGTTTGCCGGCGTGCCCAAACTCGTTGCTGACAACGAACGAGCTGTCAGACGATGGCGCAGTGAACGATCCCTCTCGCCAGCCGAACCCTGGCACAGGTCTGCTCGGACCGAACTTTGCTCGCCGTAACCGGCCCCATCCGACCGACGAAACCGAGGACCTCGGGCTGTGGGTGGCCCTGGACGAATCAGGTTGGGACGGTGATCAGCTCTACGGTCAGCAGCGCAGCCGGTATCTGTCCATCGGTACAGTCGCCATCAGCGACGACGAGGCCGCGCCGATCGTCGAGGAGATACGCACGGCGACGCGCCTTCAGGCGGCCGAGGTGAAGTTCTCCAAGGCGTTCACCGGGCCGCGCAACAGCCCACGCCGAGCAGTGCTGGCCACGATGCTCGCACCCGGAGGGGTTCTGCATGAGCGGGCATCGGTGTACTTGGTCGACAAGCACTACTTCATCGTGGGCAAGATGATCGACCTGTTCATTGAAGAAAGGGAAGCCAAGCAAGGGCGCGACATCCGCAACACAGACCGTGCTCGTCAGATGGCACGCAGCCTTTTCGCGGAAGGCCCCCGAGCTCTGGGGCCGGATCTCTTCGGGCGCCTGCTGTCCACCACCGTTGCCTTCGCGGCGGCGAAGAACCATGACCATAGCGTCACTGTCGAGGACTTCCACCACCTCGTAGAGGAGGCATGGGCACAGTCCCGGCGACGCAAGGTCACCGATGCTCTTGCCGTCCTGCGCACGACGAAGGAAGAAGCCGCGGAGTACCTTCAGGAGGCTCACGGCCCTGATGCAGTCCTTGGGCAGTCGCTCGAACCCCTCATCCCTGCGACCGCTGCGATCATCGCGAACTGGTCCAAGAAGCTGGGGCGGGTCAATTTCCTGCTTGATGATCAGCGAGCCATGACCGACACCAACCTAGACCGCATCGAAGACGAAGCACGCGGCCGTACGCTTCCCGAGTTTCGCTATCTCTCCTACGGAGTCCACCTGGGGGAGCTTGTGAGGGGGAAATCCAAGGATCACCCCTCGCTTCAGCTTGCGGACCTGGTCTCAGGCGCAGGATTCGCCGTGGCTGAGCGGCACGACGGCCAGTCGAACCCCGCGGGCGACGACCTCTACGAAGCAGTGGTGCCTCTGATCGACCCGGCTGGACTGCTCTCCCACGACGATCCGGGCCGTGTCGCCTATCCCGAAGTCCGGTACACCGGCTGAGGGTGGCAAGCATGCCGCTCGGCTGCAGCCGGTCTGGCGTGGTGTCCGGTGCGCCGCGCAGACTCCGGGAGTTCTGCGCGGCGCTGCCCGCCCCGGCTATTGGCTGCTGTAGGCGGCAAGGTTGCTGGCCGTCGCAAGCCATGCGGCGGTTTGAGCCGCCTACTTCGTTGGCCTCCCTGGAGCTTTGCCTCGTCGTGGGGGCCGCTTGGCGTTGGGATGCAGCGTTCGCAGATCCGTCGCGGGGCGCAGGGCCTGCACCGTGGCGGTCAGGGCTGCGTCGAGCGGGCCGATGTGTCCGTCATAGAAAGCCCCGGTGAGTTCACGTGTCGTTTCGTCGTAGAGGAAGACGACGCCCCGCGGCAGTCCGAGCTGGTGCTTCTTGGCGCGTAGGTAGCCGCGGGCGCTCTTCTCGACGACGGTTGGATCGGGCCCGGCTGGTCGAGTGGCCCATACCAGCAGCCATCCCTCGGCTGGATCGGCGCCGGGGGTGAGGGGCATCGTCAGGCTGCGGCCCTGCCCGGACGGGTTCGGGTTGTCGAGGAGGGTGTCGCCATACCGAGCGGCCCTGCGCTGTGTGGTCCCCTCCAAGGCCAGTAGCGTCGCTCCGATACTGAGCCAACCTTGGACGTTGCGTGTTCGCAGTTCTTCGGCGAGAGGCAGCAGCGGCGCAGGCGCCATTGTGGGCTTGGGCGCGGTGCCGGCTCCCGAGCTGCCACGCTCTTTGGCGTGAAACCAGGTGTGGAGCGCGTCGGTCCGGCTGGTCAAAAGCGCAGGCGCCTGGTTGTTGTATCTGCGGAGATCGGCGGCGGTCGGCTCGGGGAGGATCGGGAACGCCGCACGTACTTGGACCGGGTCGGGTTCGACGAACAGGCCGGCTTCGAAGAAGTAGAGGAAGAGGTCGAGTTCGTCCGGGGCGTGGAACATGACGGTGACGTCGGGGTCGCGGCGCCGGCGCAGGTAGAGCAGGAACTGTGCGGGGTGCGCGACGAGCTCGGTGATGAGCTCGAGGTCGTGCAGGGACACCGTCCAGGGAATGTTGTCGATGCTGAGCAGCCCGGCACGTACGAGTTCCGCGGTGGCGGTCAGGACGGTGGAGATGTCGTCGAGGCTGACGGCTATGGTGTGGATCTCGCGGATGCCCCTGAGGTCGACCCAGCCTTCTTTCTCGACACGCAGGCCGCCGTCGCGTTCGATCGCGTCGCGCATGCGGCCGGATTGTTCGGCTGCCTTCGTGATGATGCCGGTCAGATCAGTGCGGATGCGTGTTTTCTTTCCTCCGCGGGACAGTGCGCTGAGCGCGACGGCCTTGTCCTCGACGATGACCGCGACATCGTCGAGAACGATGAGGTGGTCGCCCTCGACACGTTTGGTGTACTTCGCAGGATCTGCGGCCTGGGTCTCGTCGTCGTTGGCGGGCACGTAGTACTCGAACGCGTCGCGGAAGTGGGCGCCGGGGAAAACGCGGTCCAGTGCACGGCGGGTGCGGGACTCAAGAAGTTCCCCGCGGTGCTTGGCGTACTGACTCCACACCGGCGCAAGCGTCTTCAGGTACTCCTCCATGTTCTCCCTCACCGCGCACACGTGCAGCGCCGGATGCGGCAGCATGAGCCGCCCGTTGCCGGTGACCAGGAGCGGCCGGGTGCGCAGGGGGTTCCTGCCGGTGGTGAAGGCATCGATGACGTCCGCCGCAGTGTCAGTCCTCAGGTCGAGCCGGAACTGCTCGATGACGGCCGTGACACCTGCCGCGGGAATGCCTGTGCGTGCAGTGATGTCATCGACGGAGACGGTGGCCTGGTCGGCGCTGGGTTCGAACACGGACAGAAGGCTGGACCTGGCCGACTCCTTCACCTCATCGTCGAGCTGGCCCTTCTGCGCCGCAGCCATTGCACCCGTCACGGTGTTACCCATGGTCCGCAGCCGCTGGTTCAGGGCATCCAGTTGCAGGTCGTTGCAGGCGCTGAGGACAGCCAGGGCATCATGGGCGTCAAATCCGAGATGCTCCTTCAACGCAGCGCGGACGCCCGGGTTGCCATCAAGAAGCGCGAGGTTCGTTGTCGTGACCATCTCTGGGTAGGACGAGTTGCGCATCCATACCTCGGCGCTGCGAATGAGCAGCGACACCGAAGCGAGCTGGTCGGCCGGGTCGGTGGCAGCAAACGATCGCAGCTGGGCGAGATGCAGGATCTTGTCGAGCTCAGCCGCCGCCCCGGCGATACACCGGCTCATCTCCTGAAACTCGGCTGGAGCCGGCACGTGTGCCTCAGCATCCTGCTGGACGGCGTAAGCAACCAGTGCCAGTAGTTCCAGATGCGCGGTGTTCGCCTCAACAGCGTTCGGAACGTCTCCCTCAGCCGCGAACGGCAGGAACCGCTGACGAGCCACCTCGGTCAGTCGGATCGCGTCGAACCGCACCACCTTCTCGACGAACTCGTCGACCGCCGTGGTGAATGCAGCATCGGTAGCCGCTGCAGGATCTTCTCCCTCAAGGGTGGCCATGAGCGCAGTCAACTCCGCTATGGAATTCACCAGCATCTGTACGTGCGGGTCGGTCGCCGGCGGCGCGGAACTGGAACGACGGCGCTTCTTCTTGTTGCGCAGCCCGCGGCGCTTCGATCGGGACCCCATGATGCAACCTCACCACACCTCACCACCGGCAGATGTGCACTTTGGTCCACTGCCTGCGCAACAATCTCAGACCGCTGCTGGCCGGCGAGCCAGCGGCGGCGGGCATGAACAGGCCGTGCAGCATGTACACCTCGTAGAACGCGGCCGCAGGCCGGTCGGCACTGCCCTCGCACCCACCAGATCCCCGTCATCGCCTCACGTACCAGCTCCAGCCTCTCCACCACCCTGAGCGGCTCCCATGGCACTGGCGGAGCCTACTCGGCGGCCGTTAGTGCCCGCGGCCGATGTGGAGGGTCTATCAGGATTCATGACACTCCCCCGCCAGGAACGAATGAGTGCCCTGCCAATCAGGCGCTCACGGCCTGCATTCATCAATGCCCGGAGATCATCAGCGGGTGTGGTTTCGGGGCGGTCAGTTGCACTCGATCGGTCTCACAGCTGCGGTGGGACCGGCCGGCCGAGAAACGCGGCAAGGCGATCGATGGCCGGAGCGGTCTCCTCGACGGGTTGCGGCTCGGCGAATCGTCCCGTTCGGGACTGGGTGGAGAGCTGGTCCTGAGCGAAAGCCAGGGCCCGCTCGGCAACGTCTTCGGGCAGCCGGACAGGGATTCGGGTGGCCTGGGCGAGGTCCCATCCGTGAGCGAGCAGATCGTACAGGCGGATCTGCAAGCGCTCGGCGCCCGTGGCACTCCCCAAGGGTCCGCGATAACTCCGTTCCAGCACCCCAGGGCCGGAGAAAGCTGCCAGCAGTGAAGCACTGGAGGACCGGTAGGCGCCGACCGGGTCGTCACCGAGGCGGTCTGCTCCGCGTTCGGGCATCGGGCCGCCCTCGATCATGGCTGCGAACACCAGGTCCATGCCGACCAGGTGGGCCACCACCTCGCGCACGTTCCATTCCGTGCACGGCGTCGGCTCCTTCCACTGCTCGGGGCGGACCTCGGCGAGCAGGTCGCCGACAGATTTGCATGCACGTGCGAGATCTTCGACGGAAGCGGTAGTCATCCGGGGAGACTACGGCGTCAACTGTCTGGCTGCCCACGGGATTTGCATCGGTGCGAAGAAGCCCTGCCGAAACGGGCGACCGCGCGATCGCTGAGCGTCGATGAGTGACAGCTGTCGCAGGTACCTGCCCCGCTCACTAAACTCAGCGCCGACGAACCCACCGCACTTCCGAGCGCACCTGCAGAAGACGCCGTGGGTTCCCGGTGAAAGTCCCTCAGTCACGCTGAACCCACGGCCCACTGAGCAAAATCCGATCGTCTCGAGCGGGGCCGTTTCCTCAGTCGAAGCAGTCGAGGATGTCTCTCAGGTGCGGTTCGATGGGCTCGCCTGCGTCGTCTTCGTCCCAGAACAGTTCCACCAGCGCCCCGAGCGGGTAGATGCCGCCGTCGCCGCCCCCGCGGACCCATCCGCTCATGGAAGGGGTGTCCTGCTGCCCTCGGGTGCCTTCGAAGAGGGCAGGAGCTGGGTCTTCGGGCGCCAGGTGGCGGGGATCGAACATCCAGGAAGCGGTGCGGTTGCGCCGTACGGTCTCTCCCACGTACCAGACGGCCCCCTGGACGAAGCTGCTGCTCTTGGCCGTTGTGACCTCCACGTCCTCACTGAACCTCTCACGCACGAGCGTTTCGAGGATGTCGAGGGATTCCTCACTGAAGTCCCAGCTCTGCGGGCAGCCGGTCTCCTCACGCCAGGCTTCGAAGAACCCTGCGCGGTCGTGGAGCCAAGCGTCGAGCTGCTGCGCGGGCTGCGGTATCGCTTCGTCTGCAGAGGGCATGCCCACCACTTTAGGCACCGGGCGCGGCAGGCGTACTGCGGACCAGGTCCGGCGAGGGGAAGACTTGTCGACACCTTCATATCTCCTGTGGGCACAGGGGGTTGAGGTTCTAGGGTGGTGCCCGCGGCGCTGTTGTCACGGGGGCACTACGCGCCGTAAACCCTCACCGCACCCACTGCCCCCACCGACCGAGGGAAAGATGCGGGAGTGAGTTACGCGATAGCACCACCCCAGCACCGACGGCGCCGTAGAGGGGCGCGTCTGACTGTGGCCGCCGCGGCGGCCTGCGCGGTCACCTTGACCGGCCTTCCCGGCCTTCCCGTCACCGACGCGTCCGCCGAGATCATCGGCGGCACGCGCTGCGACAAGAAGTGGCTGGGCAAGGAGATCAACGGCAACGGGCAGATCCCCGGCTCCAGCCAGTTCTCCGAGATCGCCGCCGGCGCGGAGAGCGCCTACGACTACGCCAACCCCAACGCCGCCTACGACGACCTCAAGGCCCCCACCGACGCCCAGAAGCAAAAGGCGGGGGACACCGACGCGGACGTCAAGAAGTGGGACGCGGCGTTCAAGAAGTCCGGCAACCCCGCCGACAAGGCGATGGCGATCTACGCCCGATACAACCGGCAGCTCTCCGGCTCCAGGCCCACCACGGACTGGAAGACCTGGCGCGATGTGAAGTACATCGGCAACCAGGTCATCAACGCCCGCGGCAACAGGTTCGAGGCGAAGGTCGTCAAGGACTTCAACCTCGTTGGTCCCGACTGGCTGTGCCAGGTCAAGGTCCGCGTCAAGGACCCCACCACTGGGAAGTGGGTCGTACGCGACTTCGACGCCTACAACAAGGCCAACAAGGAGTTCGCCGAGTTCAAGTCCACCGGTGAGCACCGGGCCGACCAGCATAGGGCCGAACGCATTATCCTGCGCGACCCGAAGTACCGCAGCCACCGGCTGACGTACGTCACCGGCATGAAAACCGAAGACGTCACCAAGGACGCCACCAAGGCCCTCGATGACGAGCTGAAGAAGGAACGCGGCACCAACCGAACCCAGGTGCGTGTGCGTGAGCACCGTTCCGTCGGCCGGGCCCAGATCGGCAAGCCGAACGTCTACACCAAGTACGACCCGATCCTGAACCTGGACCCGAACAAGGGCGGCCGGGGCCCGGTCAACTCCGCCGCCCGCAACTCCGGGCCGACGCCGAACGACGCCCGCCGCCTCCAAGAGGCCGCGAAGAACGCGGGCACCCGAGGGGCATTCCCCGGCGGACGCGGGCCGGGCGGCGTGGACTTCTCCACCCTGGAACTCCAGTACGTAGGCAACCTCGCCAAGGGCAAGGGCCTCGACTACAGCTTCAAGGCCGACTACATGCCCAACCCGGACGAAAAACCGGGCTACGGCGGGCAGGCGAAGCTTCACATGTCCTCGGACGCGGTATTCACCTGGCTCGCTTTGTCCCCGGACCGCATGTGGGTGAACCTCAATCCCGACCAGCCCGACAAGATCATGGACAATGCGTTCGGTGAGACCGACGCCGGCCGCATCTTGCTGGAAGCGGACATGGAGATGAAGCGGGACTGGTCCCGTGCCCTGAACCCGAAGAAGTCACCGGGCCGGGAGTTCATGGCCGCGGCCCCGAAGGTCGATGGCGTTCCGTGTTGGGGTCCGGGCCGTAACTGGATCGTCCCGGACCGCGCCCAGGTCCGCGAGCAGGACGGCGGTATCTACATCCTCGACGCGCCGCTGAAGGTCAACCACGCGCCGATGGACTTCACCACCCCGGTACCCGGCGAACGCTGCGACAAGAAGCTGACCAGGGCGGAGAAGGAATACAGCGTCCGCCTGATGAAGCGGTGGATCATCCCCGCGGTCCAGGAGAAGGTCAACAACGACCCTAAGTACGCCGACCTGCGCCGCGTCTACAAGGCCCGCGTGGCAGCGGAGTGGATCCGCCAGCAGGACGCCAAGCGGCCCACCGACTTCCGGAAGATCATCAACAGCAACGACCTTGACCGGTGGCCGCTGCGGGCCCCCAACAAGGACTGGGACAAGCGCACGGTGTGGGAGGAGATGCGTAAGTCCTTCACTGAGGGCGAATACACGTACGAGTGGCCTTCCGGCGGCAGCATCTACACCTTCACTGTGGGCGGGGTGGACTTCTCCAAGGCGGAGAAGCGCAACATCACCCAGGCCCGCTTCAACCTTCAGCACCCGCAGAGGGACAAGACCACCAAGACCTCGGTACGCGATGAGACCGCCTACCGGGACACCACCACCTCGTTCATGGGCGGCAACGGCGTCGGCGACCTCGGGAGCGATCCGGGTCCGGACCTGACCAACCCGCCGGCCGGGGAGCCGACGGACAAGCCCACCCCGACGCCGACCAAGCAGCCCTCGACTCCGGCGCCGGACCCGACCCCCTCCACCCCGGCCCCCGGCGACACCCACAAGCCGCGGGACCCGGACGGAGACCTCGCCGACACCGGCTCTGACACCCCCATCGGGCTGATCAGCGCCATCGCCGCGGCTCTGGTCGCAGCAGGCGGCGCCCTCGCCTGGTGGATGCGACGGCGCAAGACGGCCGCCAGCTGACCAGCCGCACCAAACACGACGGCGCTCGCCCGGTCTGAGAACCGGGCGGGCGCTTCGTTGCGCTTGCGCGAGCAGTACGACGCCGCCGGAGACATCATCGACGAGGCCAAAGCCGCCGCCGCACGCCGCTCCCGGATCGCCCACGACCTGGCCCAGCAGCACGGCGCGAAGGAGGCCGCCCGTATCCTCGGGATCTCCGCCACCCGGGTCTACGCCCTCGCCGAGCGCTACCGGGACTCCCAGCCCGTCATCGCCGATGATTTCCCCGGCCGCTCCATCGCCCGCTACGACCTGCTCGACGAGGTCGAGGAGCGGTATGGGCGGGGCACACGCGAGGCGCACGAGGTCATCCACGCCATCCTTCAGCAGCTGATCGACATCGACGGCGAGGACCAGGTCGTCATCGCCCGCACCCCTCAGCGGCCGGAGCTGCTGACGTCGAACCCCGGTGACATCGACGTCAGGTACTGGCTGACGGTCCGCGCCGAGTCCGTGGAGGAGATCCGGGAAGCGCTGGCAGCCCAGTACACCGACGGCTAGAGTCGGTGCCCTGCTCCCCACGTATGTGGGGATGGCCCTGAGCTTGGGGGCGCGCAGCACTGCTCCCCGCCCGTGCGGGGATATGACGAAAGCGGCCCGTACCCCATGAGGGTACGGGCCGCTTCGACGGCTTCGACCGGTCTCCGTTCAGCCGCCGTCAGCTGTTGACCATGGCCATGAGCGCCTCGCGTGCCAGCAGATTCCCGCAAGTACGCGGCGATTTCCTCGGCCATGGCCAGGGTCGCACTCCAGGTAGTGCAGGGACGGATCGGGCTTCAGCATTCGTTGGGGACGCCGCCCTGGTCATTGCCATGCAGGAAGATGGCACTGACGTAGCCGGTGCGGCCGTTGGGCAACCGCAGCCGGACCCACTTGTGGTTGCTGTACTCGCGGTACATGACCTTGTCTCCGGTCGTCCAGCACATGCCGGTGTAGTAATTGCCGCGCTTGACGGTGGTGACGTCCTTTGACGTGGTGATCGGGCCCTCCTTCACCTTGCCCTCCGCCCAGGCCAGGACCCGGGTGGCCTGAGCCGACGGCTTGTCGTCGTCACCACGGGAGTCGAACATCCCGGTCACCACAGCTCCGACCACCGAGGCGGTTACCGCGATGAGGATGCCGCCGATGAGCGTTTCAGGTCCGTGACCGCGAAGCCAGGCGGCTATCCGCTGGATGCGAGGGGGAGTTGGTCCTTCGCCAGAGGGCGCGGCGGGATCCCGCGGCGCCCTGTCCCCATCATCAACGACCATGATCACTTCCAGCGCGGGTGCAGCGGGAACAGTGGCGCAGGGGCCGGACTTTGTTGCGTAGCATGCCGAGCATCCTTCCGGCCGGGCGTACGGTCCCGGGCCTTTTCGGATTTTTTGCGGGGTGGTCTCCGCAGCAGCATGTTGACGCGGGGCTGCGCGGCCCGAGCGTTTCATGGGGGTGGTCGCTCATGAAACACGACGTCGACCGGGAGCTGTGCTATAGGCCACCGAATGCGCCAAGACACGACTGATGACAGCAGCCGCTGTGGCGGCCGCGACTGAGGGCCCACTGGCACTGAGAAGTTTTCATCGTGATTTCGCAGGGATCCAGCCCCGGTCGGCGAGTTTGCGCAGCTGGCCTCGGACCGGCTTGACCTTGCCCGGCGTGAGCTCCCGGCCCAGCGCCCGCGCGACGTCCTTGGCCATCACCGGACCGTCCACCCCGGTCACGATCTCCATGATCCGCCGGTACTCCGAGGTCAGGGACTCCAGCCCCATGCCCGCGGACCGGTCCGGGACCAGCCTCATCCCACCCGCACCCGGCCCGGCCACCACACTCACCGGCTCCGGCTCCGGCTCCGGCTCCGGCGACACAATGCCCGACGGCCGCCGCCCGCAGTCGGTCTCCTCGGCCCACTGCCCGTACACCACTTCGGCGGCTTCCAGCCGGGCCACCCGCGTCTCGATCTCGGCCAGCTCCTTGTGCAGCAGCTCAGCGCGTTCCGCCAGCTGCACCCGCTGCTCGATCGTCCACGTCAACACATCCACGATGAAGATCCCTCCCGCCGCGGAACCTACGCAACAGGCCAAGAACCTTGCCCGAGAACCGCAGAGGACACCCGTGACAGACGATCACGTGCTACCGATCTCCACCCAGACCAGCACGAGCACTTCGCCGAGACAGCACACCAGCCCCCCCTGATCAGCAGAAATCAGGTTGGCATGGGCTCAATGCCAGGCAGCACTGAGCCAACCCCCGGAGGGATCATCTGTTCGGAATCGACACGAATGGGTCCACGGAAAGGGAGATCAACTGTCCACAGAGCAGGATCTGACTTGTCCGCCTACAAGGATCTTGCGCTGTCCGCTCTCAGTCATCCGCCAACAGCAGCGGCTCCAGCTTCGGACCACGACGCGGCGTCGGCACCCCGGCAGAAGAACTCATACGATATCTAACGACGGAACTACCGGCGCAGGACAAGCGGCGGTCTCAGTGCGGGGTGGCCAACCGAACCGCAGCTCGATGAGCTGCGGTTCTTTCATGGTTCGGGTGTGATCACGGTATGTCGGGGGCAGCCAGCTGCCAGTAGATACCGATCAGCCAACGTGACAGTGCCCCTTGATCGGGTAGTTCGAAGGTCTGGTACAGGCCGGCATGTCCGGCCTGTACCGCTTTACGCGACTGGCGGCAAACTTTCAAGCAGGTGGCGTGGACCGCCTATAGGTGCGCATTGGGTAGAGTTCCACGTCGCCGCCGGGCATCTGGATCGGGTCGCCGACCCGCGTGAATCCGCTGCGGCTCCAGCGGTGCATCGCGCCGAGCGAGGACGCCTCCAAGTACATCTCAAGTCCCAAGGCGTCCGCGTACCCCTTGTGCCAGTTGAGGATGTCGCCGATGGCGCCCCGCTCGTATCCGTCGGGCAGAGCTCCACCCAGGCACAGGTGAATATGGGGCGGTATGCCCTTCGGCTTCTTCTCTTCGAGAAGGTCCACCAATGTGACAAACCGTTCCGCTGCGGGCCCGGTGGCCTCCCTGATCTCCTCGTAGAACCGTTTGATGTCGGCTTCCGTTGGGGGCGTCTCGTGATACGACTCGGTGATGATCGCGCACGTTCGGCTGGAGTCCATGATGGCGAATCCACCGTGACGGCGTATGAACATGTGCCAGGCGTGCAGGAATCCGAGCAGCCAGCGCTCGCGTTCCGGCATGTCGAATGGAGTGGTCCAGGCGAACGTCGGGTCGGTGGCGAAGGCGCTGACCATGATGTGGTCGACATCCTCGATGTCGTCGCACATGAAGATTTCTCGCTGGGGTTTAGCCATCGTTCCCTTCTTTCAGCTCTCGGAAGGTCCGCACGAATCCCTCCGCTACCTGCTCTGCTGTGTGCACGGTGGTCTGCCAGCTGCTCACGGACACCCGTATCGCGGGCTCGTCCTTCCACGTGGTCGTGGTGAACCACCCCACCCCGTCGGCGGCGAGGCGCTCGGCGAGATGCCCGGTACGCGTGCGGTTGCCGACGTGGACCAGTACCTGGTTGAGGCGTACCGGGGCGAGGATGCGGATGCCCGGCTCGGCCTCCAGGCGCTGGGCGATGCGTCGTGCCGCGGCGCATCCCTGCTCAACGAGCCGGGCGACGCCTGTCTTGCCGAGGTGGTGGAGGGTGGCCCACAGCGGCAGGGCACGGGCGCGCTGGGAGACTTCCATCCGGTAGTTCATCGGATGCCGCACGGCTGCGGTGGTGTTGTCGAGGTAATCCGCCCCGATCACCATCGCGCGGGCCAGGATCTCCGGATGGGCGCAGAAGACCATGCCGCAGTCGTACGGGCAGTTGAGCCACTTGTGGCCGTCCGTCGACCACGAGTCGGCCTTTTCCATGCCGGTCACCAGCGGCCGGAGTGTGGGGGAGGCGGCGGCCCACATGCCGAACGCCGCGTCCAGATGCAGCCAGCCCTCACATTCGTCCCTGATCTCGGCCAGCTCCGCGATCGGGTCGATGGAACCGCCGTCGGTGGCCCCCACCTGCCCGACGATGATCACTCCGTTGCCGCGCTGGCGGCGGGCGATCTGCCGCACGTGGAGGGGGTCGATGCGGCCCTCGTGGTCGGTGCGGGCGTAGTGCACCTGCCCGCTCAGGCCGAGCAGACGCAGGCAACGCGGCACACTGGCGTGTGTCTGCTCGCTGAGGATGACGGCCACCCCAGGGGCGCTTTGCATGCCGTCGCGGTTCACGTCCCAGCCCCATCGGCGCAGCTGGGCTTCGCGTCCGGTGGCGAGGCCGACGAGGTTCGCCGAAGTGCACCCGGAGGTGAGGCCCATCACGGTTTCCCTCGGCAGCCCCAGAAGGTCGACGAGCCAGCGCTCACAGACCATTTCGGCCTGGGCGGTGACGGGGCTGGCGTTGTACGTGATGGCCACTTGGTCCCACACGGTGGTCAGCCAGTCGGCCGCGATGCCGAGGGGCAGGGTTCCGCCGAAGACGTAGCCGAACGCGGTCGGATCGGTCGTGGGCTGTACGCCTGCCGTACCGGCCTCCGCGAGCCGGGCGAGCGTTGCGGCAGCCGGAGTACCGGTGACCGGCATGGCTTCGTCGAGAAGGTCGTGCGAGTGCTTGGGGTTGCGCGGCCGGGCACCGCGCTGGGTGCTGAGGTAGCTGTTCGCATAGTCGTAGGCCGCGCGTAAGAGGTCTCTGGGGTCTGTGGGTTCTTGGGTGTCTGCTACTTCGGGGAACACTGCGGCTCCTAGGGCTGGAGGTGGGGTCAGCGCGCCTGCTTTCGGAGGTGGTCCGCCTCCTGCCGGCGGAGATAGTCTTCGATCTCGCCGAGCGTGTTACGCGAGACGAATTTGCTGTCGTCCACGGGGAAGCCGAGGCGCCGCTCCATCCCCTGGGCGATCTCCACTTCGGCGAGGGAATCGACTCCGAGAGCCCCGAGTGTGATCTCGCGTGTGATCTTCTCCGGGTCCACCTTTGTGGCCTTCTCGATGATCACTTCGGCGAGCTGATCGAAGATGTTGGACATGCGTATCCTCCGTAAGGCGTCGTTTGTGATGGGGGCTTCCTGCCGTTGGTGCCGGGAGAGTTGTGGGCGCTGTTCCGTAAGGTGGTGCCGCCAACGGTGAGGAAGCGTCCGCAAGGGGGGACAGCGACAAACAGGTGCTCGTGCGGTCCTGGCTGCGATCGTGTTCTCAAAGATCGGCTGGGGAGATCGACGGTCAGGGAGTCACGTTCACCTGGGGCCAGTGCAGGGCTGCGGCCCCCCAGGCCAGCCCGCCGCCGAATGCGGTCAGCAGGACCCGCTGCCCGGCCCTCAGCCGGTCTTCGGCGACCGCATTGGCCAGGGCGAGGGGGATGGATGCGGCCGAGGTGTTGCCCACGCGGTCCACATTGACCACGGCCCGCGCGGGCGGGATGCCCAGCTGCTCGCACACGGCTTGCAGGATCCGCAGGTTGGCCTGATGGCTGACGAGCCAGTCGACGTCATCTGGCTGCCATCCGACCTTCTTCAGCGCCCGACGCGAGGTGTCCGCCATATGGAACGCCGACTGCCGGAACACCTCTCGGCCGCTCATGTGGAAGTAGTGGTCTTTCGGCCCTGGCGGGCGCTCGCTGGCGCGCTGCCGGGACCCACCGGCCGCCACCATGATCAGGTCGGCGTCGGCCCCGTCGCTGCCCAGGTCCATTCCCAGGAGGGCGCCGGGTTCTGATCGGTTTCCGGCGCGCAGCACCACCGCCCCGGCACCGTCGCCGAAGAGGGGGCGGGTGGCGCGGTCGTGCGGGTCGAGGAGGGTACTGAACGTGTCCGCGCCTATCACCAGGACGTTCCTGGCGTGCTCTGCGGCGATGAGGCCCGCCCCCACGGCCAGCGCGTAGATGAATCCCGCGCACACTGCGGCTACGTCCAGCGCCGGGATTCCCCCCAGCCCTAATCGGGTGGCGACCGCAGGTGCCGTTGCCGGGCAGGGGTGGTCCGGTGTGGCGGTCGCCAGTACAAGCGCATCCGGCGCGGCCGGGCCCGCCGAGGCCATGGCCCGCTTCGCCGCCTCAACCGCCAGGTCGGACGTCGCCATGCCTGCGTCGATCACGTGACGGGTTGCGATGCCCGTACGGGAGCGTATCCATTCGTCCGAGGTGTCCAGCTGCTCGGTCAGCATGTCGTTGGTGACCACACGCTCCGGGACCCAGGCCCCGAGACCGGCGATCACAGCGGCCGGCGTCACGCCCACGCCTGCGATAAATCCGAGGGCAGGCGCTTGCTCGCCGGTGCCGACCATGGAAAACCGGCCATACCGTCAAGAAATACGCCCGCGATCGGGGCAGCGGGCGCGTGCGAGATAACTGCGCTCATCGATCCACTCCTCCGCGCTGTGGTCAAAGGGATGAGCCGTCGTAGCAGCCGACTCACGGCACGAAAGAGCATGCGCGAAGAGTCACAGTTCACCATCCATGCATGCAGCGCAGGCGGCGGCTGTTACGGCTTCACTTAACCGGCTGCGATCGTTTGTGACAAGAGCGCAGTCGATCGGTATATCACCGTTGGGTGCAGATCTTTTGAGGGTGTCTGGCATGGGCGTGACCTGCGGGTTCTTGATTCACCACGGCCACGCCGTGCCAGGCAAGCCCGGCCGTACGCCCCCGACATGGCCGAAAGGGTGCCGTGGGAGACAGACGGGCAGGTCGGCCGCGATGGCTCCGTGGCGACGATGGACTCGATCCGTACGAAACCGCAGGTAGGCCAAACCCTCAAAAGATCTACACCCATCACCGTTCGCCTCGATGCGGGCTACGACTCGGCCAAGTCCCGCACCTTGCTCGACGAGCGGGGCACGGTCGGATCGCACACAAGGGGACCCGGGCGCCGGTCCAGGCCACCCAACGGCGGCATGTCGAGCGCACGCACACCTGGCAGAACGCCTTCCACCGACTCGCTCGCTGCTACGGACGCCGGACCAGCGTCATCGAAGCCTTCTTCGACCTCGCCAACACGATCATCACTGTACGTAGCCCGATCCACCGAGCATGGAACACCCACCGCTGGGACACACGCCTCCGGCGCAGACCATGATGAGCTGCCTATTTGCGCGACCACTACTGACATCCGCCTTTCAGGGTCAGCCCGGTACCCCATGCCGCAGTCAAGCGAGGCTGGTGACTCGCGCGTTTGGTCCGAGGCGGCACCGGAGCTCAGACCCTGGTGGGCCAAGCTCAGTAAGTAAAACGGAATCACGCATTCCTGCGCGCTCTACCCGCCCAGCCCAGCAGGCGATACCGTCGGGGCCGACGTCCCCTCCAACAGTCGGAGTTTTCCCCGGAGGTGTGTGTTGACGGTTCACCTTGACATCGCTGACGGCGTCGGTGTCATTCGTGTAGCCCGTCCCCCGATGAACGCCCTGGACGTCGCCACCCAGGACCGGCTGCGCGAGGCCGCCGAGGAGGCAGCCCGCCGTAGCGATGTGCGTGCCGTTGTCGTATGGGGCGGCGAGACATTCGGGATCGGCGCCGACATCGAAGAGATGCAGACCATGGGGTATCAGGACATGGCGGTGCGCGCCCGCGCACTTCAGGACTCCTTCACCGCCGTCACGCGCATCCCCAAGCCGGTGGTGGCCGGTGTGGTTGGTTACGCACTGGGCGGCGGATGTGAGCTGGCGCTGTGCGCCGACATCAGGATTGCGGCCGAAGATGCCCAGTTCGGCCTGCCGGAGATCCTCCTGGGTCTGATCCCGGGTGGGGGCGGCACCCAGCGGCTGGCCCGGCTGATCGGGCCGTCCAGGGCCAAGGATCTGATCTTCACCGGCCGCCGCGTGAAGGCCCCCGAGGCTCACGCCATCGGGCTGGTGGACCACGTGGTCCCGGCCAAGCGCGTCTACGCACAGGCCCACGCGTGGGCCGTGCGGATGGCGCGCGGGCCAGAGCTCGCACTGCGCGCAGCGAAGGAAGCCGTGGACAGCGGGCTGAAAGCGGACCTGGAGTCCGGCCTGGCGATCGAACGAGGCCTATTCGCGGGGCTGTTCGCCACCGAAGACCGTGCGACCGGCATGCGCAGCTTCATCGAACACGGTCCGGGTAGAGCCCGGTTCCGCGCCTCCCCACCGTCGTCGAACGCCTGAAGGGGTCTTGCCCCAATGCCAGAAAGGTAGGGGCCTGCGGATTATTAACTCGCCGTCTTGATCTCTGTGGGGACGGCGATCCCTGCCGTGTCGGCGAGGCGGTGGAGGTCGTCGGGCGCGGTCGCGTCGGACCCAGGTTCGGGCAGGCAACCGCGGTGAGCCGTGACCACCTCGTAGACCTTCCGCCCGAGCCCCTGCCACAGCTGGAAGCGGTCGCTGACCTGGATCGCCTCGGGTGCCCCGGCACTGATCGCGCCGCGGTAGGCCGCCGAGCCGTCACGGCAGACCACCTCGATGCCCGGATGCGCGCGCAGCCAGGCGGCCAGCGGCTCGGCCTCGCGCGTGTCCCACACGTCGATCGGCAGGCGGCTCGCCGCGTCAACCACGAGCGTCCCATACCGGCGGGAGCGGCGCAGCGCGAAGTCGTCCACAGCCAGCACCCGCGGGGCCGGGACGGCCGGGTCCGGCAGCGCCATCAGGACATGGAGCAGCGTGGCCCAGCTCAGCGTCTGGTGCAGATGCACCAGCAGCCGGGATGTCGAAGGGCTCGACCTCATCCTGATGTTCCTGCGCAGCAAGCGTGCTCAGGCCCACCGCATCGCCGCGATGGGCAGGGCGGACCTGGGCATGCCCACCCTGCCCCGGCAGCACCCCGGCCGCGGCGCATGACTCCGGTCCGCTGCCCTGCTGGTCAGGCCGACGCCATAGGGCGCCAGGCTGATCACGCGACGTGACGACAGGCGCGCCTGCCACACCAACTTGTCACAATGCGCTACTACTGTGTACGAAAAGTAATCATAACTGGCCACTCCGCTGGCCAGATGAAAGCCATGCACATCACCACGCGAATGGGAACAGGGGTAGTCGATGGCAGTCGAGACACGTCAGGCACCGGCGGCGAAGGCTCGGGAGAATCAACAAGAGCAGGAACCGCTCAGCCTCAGCACCGCGGCAGCGCGCAATCTGGCCACGACCACCAAGTCGGAACCCCAGATGCAGGGGATCAGCTCACGGTGGCTGTTGCGGAAGCTGCCGTGGGTCAACGTCCCGGGCGGTGCCTACCGGGTGAACCGGCGTTTGTCGTTCACGGTCGGGGACGGGAAGGTGACCTTCGACAAGAACGGGTCCAAGGTCCGCGTCATCCCCGAGGAGCTGGCCGAACTTCCGTTGCTGCAAGGGTTCGACGACCGGGCGGCGTTGGGGGCGCTGGCCGACAAGTTTGTCCAGAAGGAGTACGAACCCGGTCAGGTCATCGCGCAGGAAGGCCGGAAGGCCGACCACGTGTTCCTGATCGCGCATGGCAAGGTGAAGCAGTTCACAGCCGCGCCGTACGAGGGCGAGGCCATCGTCGGCCGGCTGTCGGACGGGGACAGCTTCGGCGGCATGGTGCTGGCGGGAGGAGAGGGCAAGTGGCCGTTCACGGCCCGCGCGGCGACGGCGGCCACGATCCTGGCGCTGCCGGTCTCCGCGTACAAGACGGTCGCCGCCCAGTGCGAGGCGCTGCAGTCGCACGTCCAGAAGCGCAGCGCCGATACGCAGAGACCGACGAACAAGGCCGGTGAGGCCGCGATCGAGTTCCTCTCCAGCCACAAAGGCGAGCCGACACTGCCCACCACGTTCGCCGACTATGAACTCCACCCGCGCCAGTACGAGTTGAGCGTGGCGCAGACAGTGCTGAAGGTGCACACCCGGGTCGCAGACCTCTACAACGAGCCGATGAACCAGACGCAGCAGCAGTTGCGGCTCACTATCGAGGCACTACGCGAGCGCCAAGAGAAGGAACTGGTCAACAATCCCGATTTCGGGCTGCTCCACAACACCGACTTCGACCAGCGCATCCCGACCCATTCCGGTCCGCCCACCCCGGACGACCTGGACGACCTGCTGAGCATGCGCCGCGGCACCAGGTACCTCTTCGCCCACCCGCGTGCCATCGCCGCCTTCGGTAAGGAGTGCAACAAGCGGGGAATCTACTTCGGCAGCGTCGATGTTGACGGGCATCACATTCCCGCCTGGCGGGGAGTGCCGATCCTGCCGTGCGGCAAGATCCCGATCACGGAACACCAGACCTCGTCCATCATCGCCATGCGCACCGGCGAGGACAACGAGGGCGTCATCGGCCTCTACCAGACCGGTCTGCCCGATGAGGTCGAGCCCGGACTTAACGTGCGATTCATGGGGATCGACGAGAAGGCGATCATCTCCTACCTCGTCAGCACCTACTACTCCGCCGCGGTGCTCGTCCCGGATGCGATCGGCATTCTCGAAAACGTCGAGGTACGCGCGCGTGGCTGAGCACCCGGTTCGACGAGTGAAGGAGGGCTGAGACGGTGTCATTGCTGTTCCGGGAGTTCGCTGCCCCCGCCACCCATGAGGTGGCGGGCCGGGTGAGCGCTTCGCTGCCCGAACCGGCACGTTCTGGGAAACGGGATCCGTTCGCCCCGCCGCCGGAGTCAGCGGCCTTGTGGCCCGCGCCCCCGGTGAAGCGGGCGGCGGCGTGGCTTCCCGCAGGCCCGACCGGCTTGGGCACATCAGCGGCCAGAGCCCTCCTTCCGCCGCACGCAGGTCACGGCCGGTCCGCTCCCGCACCCACGGCCCGGCCCCGCGCCGGTGACCCGGTTCCGGGCCTGTACTGCCCGCCCGCCGTGCCGGCCGACCCGGTCAAGGTCGCCGAGGTGGACCGGCGACTCGAAGCCTGGGCCCATGAGCTCACCTTGGTTCCCCCTGAATGGGCGGGGGACTTCGCGGGATTCCAGGTCGGCCGTGCGGTTGTCCTGCAACACCCCGGGGCGGCCGACTTGGAGCGCCTCGTCGTCGCGGGCAAACTGCTGGTCGCCGAGAACGTCGTCGACGACTGCTACTGCGAGGATTACGGCGGGTCGCCCATCGGCCTGGGCGGCAGGCTCGTCATCGCGCAGAGCGCCTTGGACCCCTTGCACACCGCGGACGGCTACCAGCAGCAGTGGCACGAGGGGCTGGGCGCGGACGCTCCGCTGCGCTCCTATGCCGGTGCGATGCGCGCCTTCCGGGACATCGCCACTCCCAGTCAGGTCACCCGGTTCATCCACGACATGGCGCGCCTGCACCTGGGGTATCTCGCCGAGGGCGCCTGGGCGCAGACCCGCACTACCCCGCCGGTGTGGCAGTACCTGGTGATGCGGCAGTTCAACAACTTCCGCCCCTGCCTGTCCATTGTGGACGCCGTGGACGGCTACGAGCTGCCCGAGCCGCTCTACTCCCGCCCTGAAGTCCAGCGCGTTACCGCGCTGGCCTGCAACGCCACCACGCTCGTCAATGACCTGTACTCCTTCACGAAGGAGATGGCACTCGACGAGTACCACCTGAATCTCCCGGTGGTGATCGCCGCCGATGAGCGCCGCGGCCTCAAGGACGCCTACCTGAAGGCCGTCGACATTCACAACGAGATCATGCACGCCTTCCAGGACGAATCCTCCGTCCTGGCCGCCGAGGACCCGGTCCTGGCTCGTTACACCACCGGCCTTGCCGCCTGGGTCGCTGGCAACCACGAATGGCACCACACCAACACCTACCGCTACTCCCTGCCCAACTACTGGTAAGAGAGAAGGCAACCGCATGACCACAACAGCGCAGCGCGCCAGCGCGCCAGCAGTCCCGGCCTTCAGCCCCTACCAGGAGTCGGTGGCCGACTACTGGAACCGCGAGAAGAACCCCGTCAACCTCCGGCTGGGCAAGGTCGACGGCTTCTACCATCACCATTACGGCATCGGCGACGTCGACTGGTCGGTCTTGGAGGGCCTTGAGGAGAACCGCGACGAGCGCATCATCGCCGAACTGCACCGCCTGGAGTGCGCCCAGGCCGACTTCCTCACCGACCACCTCGGCGCCGTCGCCCCCGACGACCGCGTGCTGGACTCCGGCTGCGGACGCGGCGGCGGCAGCATGGTCGCCAACGAGCGCTTCGGCTGCCGCGTCGACGGGGTCTCCATCTCTGAGACCCAGGTGGCCTTCGCCAGGCGCGCAGGCCGAGAAGCGCGGTGTGAACGACAAGGTGCGCTTCCATCTCAAGAACATGCTCGACACCGGCTTCGAGACCGGCTCGTTCCACGCCATCTGGAACAACGAGTCGACGATGTACGTCGACCTGTCGACGCTGTTCGCCGAATACGCCCGTCTCCTCGTACGCGGCGGCCGGTACGTCACCATCACCGGCTGCTACAACGACACATACGGGCTGCCCTCTCGCGAGGTCTCGACGATCAACGCCCACTACATCTGCGACATCCACTCCCGCTCCACCTATTTCAAGGCGATGGCGAACAACCGGCTCGTGCCGATCAGCGTCGTGGACCTTACCGCGGCGACCATCCCGTACTGGGAGCTGCGCGCCAAGTCCTCCCTGGCCACCGGCATCGAGGACGCGTTCCTGACCGCCTACAAGAACGGCAGCTTCCAGTACCTGCTCATCGCCGCCGACCGAATCTGATCCCGCCGATCGCTTGCGGGTCGCAGCTCGAACCCACCGGCATGCGTCCCGCAACACTTCGTTGAAAGATCGGGGGGGAACCTCCAAGGCCGGGTAGTTAGGGATTGCCGGGAAATAAGTCGTTGGCGAGCATGGCTCCTGAGCTGCGGTGTCAAGAGCCAGAACACGCAAGTTATTTCCCGGCAATCCCTTAGGGCTTGCAGATCAATAACTCGCCGTCTTGATCTCCGGTTTGGGGATGCCGAGGTGTGCGGTGAGGTCGGTGAGATCGTCGAGGGTGGCCAGTTGCGTCTCGGCGGGTTCGATGGCGTGTCCGATGTCATGGAGGAGCCGGCGGGTTTGGCTGATGGCCCGGTTGAGGGTCACGGGTGTCACGGTGAAGAGCGGGGCGATGACGACCTGGGGGAGCTTGAACCTCTGGTAGAGGATGGTGGCCAGGAGCCGGTCGACGAGGGTGAGGCCGGGGCGCCGGCCGGTGTAGAGGCCAGCGGCAGGGGTCTTCTGCCGGTCACCGCCGCGTCGCTGCTGGAGGTCTGCTTCCCGCTGAGCCGTCCGGGCGGCCGCCAACTCGGTGACCAGCCAGTCCCACTGCTCGTGCGGGATGCCGGTGAGGGCGGGATGGGTCAGCCACTCGCGGCCGGGGCCGGCTTCGTTTTGAGGCGGGATCGGAAGGACGCCGTCCCGGCGGTGTTCCTGGGGGTGGAGGGTGTAGTTCCAGTCGCCGTGCCAGTCGTGGCGGCTCAGTGGCAGGGCGCTCAGCTGCCCGTCACTGATGCGGACGCCGGTCTCGTAGATGGCGGTGTCGAGTTCGGCGCGGACGGTCAGTCCCGTGCGGGTGGTGGTCGCTGCGATGCTGTTCACGATGACTTCATGGCTGGTCAGTGGCCTGCCCCGCCAGTTCATCGTGATGTGGGAGAACAGTCGGTGCTCGATTCGGTTCCACTTAGATGTGCCCGGAGGAAAGTGACACACGGTGATCTCCAGACCGGTCTCGACAGCCAGCGCGGCCAGCTCGAACTTCCAGGCCCGGATGCGGTAGCCGTTGGAACCGCCCGCGTCCGCAGTGATCAGCAGGCGGTGCGAGCGCGGGTAGGTGTCGCGCCCGACCGCGTGCCACCAGCGGCGGACGGAGGCGACGGCGAAGGCTGCGGTGTCGTGGTCGGTGCCGACGTTGACCCAGCCCGTGTCCGCGGTCAGGTCGTAGATCCCGTATGGGATCGCCTTGCCCAGATCGGCATCGGGAAAGTCGTGGGTGTGAACCCGGACCGGATCGCCTTCGCGACGCCACTCGTGGCCGGCGTTCTTGTAGTTGCCGACCAGCTCCTTCTTCTTGGTGTCCACGCTGATCACCGGGTCTCCGGCGGCCTGGAAGTCCTTGGCCTGGTCGTTGATATAGCGGAACTGCGCATCGCGGTCCGGGTGTTGGGCACCTTCGATGGTCTTGGCGTTGCCTTGGAGACTGAAGCCCTCCTCGTGCAGCACGGCCGCCACGGTGTCCGCCGAGACCCGGTGCCCCTGCCGGGTCAGCTCGGCAGCCAGTTGCCGGGTCGACTTCGTCGTCCAGCGCAGCGGCGACATCGGGTCCCCGCGTACATCCGGTTCCACCAAGGCCAGCAACGCGGGCCGAAGGCCCGGATCCAGGTCCACCGCACGCTTGCGGCCCCCACCGGACCGGCGCACCCGCCTCAACGGCGCCTCGCCGGACTCCAGTTCCGTCACTCCGCGCGACACGGTGCCCTCCCGGACTCCGGCCGCGCGAGCGACGAGCCTGATGCCTCCATGGCCCAGCGACCGTGCTTCTGCTCCTATGGCCAGCCGCCGCTGCCGCTCGTCGAGATGCGGGAACAGCGCCTCGAACTTCGCGGCCAGGGCCGCCTCGATCCCCTCCGGACTCCCCATACCATGGCAACGAACCTCGGAGCAGGAAGCGACGGCTTGTTTCCCGGCAAGCCCTAACTACCCGGCCTTGGGGGAACCTCAGCCGAAGCAACTGTTCCATCTGCCGCCGGGCTACGACCCGGGCGAGGCGGGCCCGTTGCGGACTGTGGAGGCGGCCGCGTTCCGGTTCGCGCTGACCGATCCGGGCTACCAGGACCTCAGCCCCGAGCAGATCGCCGCCATGATCGCTCTGGCGGGGCGGGCGAAGGACCGGTTCCTGATCGCGTTGCTGGCCTGTACCGGTCTGCGGATCGGGGAGGCTTTGGGGCTGCACCGCGGGGATCTGCACCTGCTGGCCTCCTCCCGGGTGCTGGGCTGCGGCACCGACGGCCCGCATCTCCACGTCCGCCGCCGCGGCGACAACCCCAACGGCGCGCTGGCCAAGTCCCGGCGTTCGCGCATCGTCCCGGTCGCCGCCGATCTGGTCGCGCTCTACACCGACTACCAGTACGAACGCGACACCGCGGGCCCGGCCGCCGACGGCGAGATGGTCTTCGTCAATCTGTTCCGCCCGCCGGTGGGCCGGCCGATGTCGTACCCCAATGCCAAGGACCTCTTCGACCGCCTGGCCCGGGCCGCCGACCATCCTTTCCGCCCGCACATGCTGCGCCACTCCGCGGCTACGGCCTGGCTGCGCGATGGTGTGGACCGGGACGTCGTGCAGCGTCTGCTCGGACACCTCTCCCCGCTGTCGGCGGAGCGCTACCGGCGACGGATATGCCGAAACCGGCGGCGATCTGCGCGAGTGTGTCGTGCCGGCGAAGGTAGACCAGGCCGACGAGAGCACGCTGGTGAGGTGGGAGCTTGCAGCGGCGGTCACCCTCATGGGTGACGATGAGCATGGTTACCCACTCGACCAGGGCGTGCGGGAGGTCGAGTGGGGCAGGATAGAGAACCAACGAGGCTCCTGCGCTGATGAGTTGAGACGTCGAACACCTCTCTCAACGGCACAGGAGCTTCGTGCGTTGCGGAAGGTCACCCCGTCACCCGACCGGTGGCCTCTCTGAAAATGCTCAGTAAGTACAACAGCCCCAGTTACACCGCTCGT
The DNA here is from genome assembly GCA_963711935.1 of uncultured Actinomycetota bacterium. Classification (GTDB taxonomy): domain Bacteria; phylum Actinomycetota; class Actinomycetes; order Streptomycetales; family Streptomycetaceae; genus Streptomyces. Next base: position 41,995 of record CAVQGD010000027.1, on the reverse strand, counting down.
TTGACAGTCCCAACTCAGTAAGAGCCTGAACCACTTCACCTGGAGGTACCGTGGCCGCTTTCCGTTTCCCGAGTCCCGGGTTCAGCGTGCCGCGGCCCGCGGCCTTCGGCGTGGACCCGTACGGCGAGCGCATGGCGCGCATCCGCAGATCGCCCCACTTCGCGCGACGGGGCCTTCCAGAACCCCGGGGGCACCGCCCGGACTTGGCCCTCCGGCTCGGCCGCCGAGCTCGCCAAGACCTACTTCCACAAGGAGGCGCGGCTCCTGCGGGCCCCGAAGGGCCCGGTCCCGGTGCACGCCACCACCCTCGCCGACCTTGCCCGGCCGCCCGCCACCGGACTCCGGCTGACCTGGATGGGTCACTCCAGCGTGCTCGCCGAGATCGACGGGCAGCGGGTGCTGTTCGACCCCGTGTGGGGCGAGCGCTGCTCCCCGTTCCCCTTCGCCGGCCCCAAGCGGCTGCACCCCGTGCCCGTTGCCGCTGGCCGCGCTCGGCCCGGTCGACGTCGTCGTCATCTCCCACGACCACTACGACCACCTGGACATGCCGACGATCAAGGCGCTGGCCGGCACGGACACCGTGTTCGCCGTGCCGCTCGGCGTCGGCGCCCACCTGGAGCGCTGGGGCGTCCCCGCGGACCGGCTGCGCGAGCTGGACTGGCACGAGTCGACCCAGGTCGGCGGTCTCACCCTCACCGCCACCCCGGCCCGCCACTTCTGCGGCCGGGGGCTGCGCAACATCCAGCACACCCTCTGGGCCTCCTGGGTCGTCGCCGGGGAGGAGCACCGCGATCTACCACAGCGGGGACACCGGCTACTTCGACGGCTTCCGGGAGATCGGCGCCGCGCACGGCCCGTTCGACGCCACGATGATCCAGATCGGGGCGTACTGCGAGTTCTGGCCCGACATCCACATGACCCCCGAGGAGGGCGTCCGCGCCCACCTCGACCTCCAGGGCGGTCAGCCGCACGGTGCCCTGCTGCCGATCCACTGGGGCACCTTCAACCTGGCGCCGCACGCGTGGGCGGAGCCGGGCGAGTGGACCGAGGACGCGGCCGGGGAGGCCGGTCAGGCGGTGGCGTTCCCGCGGCCGGGCGAGCCGTTCGAGCCGGCGGGGATGCTGCCTACGGAGGCGTGGTGGCGGGCGGTGGCTGGTCCGATCGCGCACCCGTGGCGGCGTCCCCGGGTCGTCGAGGGCGTGGCCGGGACGAGTGAATCTGAGCTTGCTGACTCAACCGTTCATTCGACGTGAGAGGTGCTCATTGCAGCCAGCGTTGTGAGTTCCCCTGTCACGGTGTCGGCGATCAGTTGGGAGTCATCGGGGCGGAGGTGGCTGACGACGGTGAGCGTGTAGACGTCCGCGTTCTGGACGAGGTCGAGGTTGACGGTGCCGGGTGGAGGGAGGGGAGGCAGGGCTGTGATGCCGATCAGGCGGCGGCCGTGCAGGTGGCTTGGGCCGCCTCGCCACTTGAACGCCGTGCACACCGCTGTGCTCACGTCGGGCTGGATCATGTGCCTGGTCAGTGCTGTGGTCAGCCAGGGTGCCGCGCGGGAGATGCCTTCCAGGACGGGCAGGGCCGCGCGGTGGGCTTGGCATCGCCGGTTCACGGCCGACAGCAGGTGCTGGCAGGTTCGCAGGCGGTCGGCGGGGGAATCGGTGTCCACGGGTAGCGGGACGCGGATGGCGGTGCTGAGGTTGCCGAGCCTGTGGGCCTCGTTGGGGCTGCGCAGGTCCACGGGCACTCTCGCGTACAGGGGCGTGGAGCCGTGTCCCGCTCGAAAATGCGATTCGCGGCTGTGGCCTGCATGTTTACTGATCCTGGCGACGCCGCCTCGACTGCTCTGGGATGATCTGCGGATGTCGCTGTCGGTCGTCACCACGCTGGTCCGGAATCTGATCATGGTGCCCGCTGCTGTGCTGCGCAGCCGTGTGGCCAAGGATGCGGAAGTTCTGGCGTTGCGGCATGAGAACGCGGTGCTGCGCCGTCAGGTCGCCCGGGTCCGCTACGAGCCCGCCGACCGGGTCTGGCTCGCCGCCTTCTCTCGGCTGATCCCGCGTGAGCGCTGGCGCCTGGTCTTCGCGGTCACCCCCATCACACTGCTGGCCTGGCACCGGCAATTCCTCGTTCGGAAGTGGACGTTCACTCAGCGCCGCCGCCCCGGCAGGCCTTCCACCGCGCCCCTTGTCAAGCAGATCATTCTGCGCTTGGCCCGCGAGAACAGCATCTGGGGCCACCGGCGGGTGCAGGGCGAGCTCGCGCGCTTTGGGTACTCGATCGCCCCGTCCACGGTCTGGGAGATTTTGCACGCTGCCGGTATCGACCCGGCCCCGCAGTGCTCCGGCCCGACCTGGCGCCAGTTCCTGCAATGCCCAGGCTCATGGCATCCTCGCCGTGGACTTCCTGTACCTCGACACCATCTCGCTCAGGCGCCTGTATGCCCTGCTCTTCATCGAGCACGGCACGAGGCGCGTCCATCTCGTCGGCGTTACCGCCCGCCCCACCGCGCAGTGGACCGTCCAGCAGGCCAGGATTCTGGCCATGACGTTGGGGTGCTGGATGGACTCGCTGCGCTTCCTCATCCGGGATCGGGATACGAAGTACCCCCGTGCCTTCGACGCCGTCTTCCAGGCCGATGACGTGGAGATCCTGCTCAGCCCGCCGCGGGTACCGCGAGCGAACGCGATCTGCGAGAGAGTCGTGGGCACCCTGCGCCGCGAGATCCTCGACCGCATCTTGATCTACAACGAGGCCCATGCAGCGGAGGTGTTGACCGAGTACATCCAGCACTACAACGGGTACCGGCTCCACCAGTCTCGGCGGCAACTACCCCCAGACAGCGCCGAACCACCCGCCCCGGCCACCGTCACCGACCTCCAGGCTCACCCGATCCGACGACAATCCATCCTCGGAGGATTGATCAACGAGTACCAGCGCGCCGCCTGACCGAACGACACCGCCGCAGCTCACAGCGCCGAATCGTATTTTCGAGCGGGACAGGATCTGCTTGACCGGCTGGCTCGCCCAGGCCGCCGACCAGCCCGGCCAGCAATGCCTCACGCATCGCGGCGGTGGCGACGGCGAGGGTCGCCGGGTGGGGAAGGTACTCGTCGGTGTGGCACGCGGGCCGCACCGGGCCGAGTCGCCCGCCAGGCTCGCCGGATCCGACGAACCAGTACACGGCCGGGCACCCGAAGGCCCGAATGAGAATACGGCCGCTGACCCCCGTCCGGCGACCGCCCGCCCATGTCCACCATGTGATACGCCAGGTATCAGCCGGTGGCCGCGTGTTGCCCGCTCCGGCGTCGGTTGTTTCTGCGGCGCCTGGCCACCGGGACGGCGAGGCCGGACAGTATGCCGAGGGCCAGGGCGTACGGCCACCAGCCGAGGCCGCTGTCGGACAAGGCGCCGGCGTTCTGGGTGTTGGTGTTCTGGGCGTCGGAGGCGGAGGCGGAGGCGGCGGCGGACTTGGCGGACGGGGAGGAGGCTGCCTTCGCCGCCGTGAGCACGACGTCGTTGCCGTCGCCGCCCTTGTAGGTGATCTTGTATGTGGTGTCGGCGATTTTGAGTGTGGCGCCCTCGCGCAGGCCGCTGAACGCGCCGGTGGACTTCGCCTTCCCCGTGTGATTGAGGACGGTGACCTTCCGGGCGGGCGCGGTGGCCTTGCTCAGCGCCGAGTGGTCCAGTTTCCCGGCCAGCGCGACCGCGCCGCCCGCCTTCAACGGCTTGGTGCCCAGCACCAGTCGGCCCTGCTTGGCCTGGGTGTAGCCGCCGGTCACCGTGAGGCCGCCGGTGACCTTGCCCGCGTTGGTCACCGAGCCCTTCACCGTGCCCTTGCCGGACAGCGACTTGGTCACCTTCAGCCCGGCCGTGCCCACGTCGAGCTTCGCCCCGGCCGTGGTGAGCCGGATCGCCTTGCTGCGGGCCAGAGTCGCCCCGCCCCGGAGGGCGAGCGTGCCCTTGGTGACGGTCGTGGTCCCGGTGTACGTCACCGCGCCGCCGGTCAGGGTCGTCGTCGCGGCGCCGGACTGGGTGAGCGAGCCGCTGCCGCCGACCTTCGACAGGGAGACGGGCTTCGCCATGTTCCGGATCACCAGGGACCCGTTGTTGACCACCTTGTACAGGTCGCCCTTGGTGTACAGCCCGCCGTCCCCACCGGACTTGCCGCTGCCCAGCCGCAGCACGGCGCCCTTCTCGACGGTCGTCGAGCCGTTGTAGTACTGCACGGCGGCGAAGGTGACGTCGTTGCCCTTCGTCCCCTTGATGACGATGTCCCCCGCGCCGGGCCTGGAGAGGGTGTCGTGGAACACTCCGCCGCCGATGGGGGCCCCTAGCGTCACGGGGCCGTTGTAGTTGAACGTGAGCAGTGAACGGAACCGGGCGGCGAGGAGGTTGATGTACACCGTCTTGGCCGTGCCCGGCATGAAGATCTTTTTCGTCGTGCCGTCGCCCCACTGGACGTTGGCGCCCTTGATGTTGGTGCCACGCTTGTTGACGTTCTTCCGCGCGGGCGTCCAGTTCAGGGCGGGATCGCTGAGCGAGGGGTTGGTGTCGCCGCCCTGGTTCGACCAGCTGTACTGGCCGGTGAGGATCACCTTGCTGCCGGGCCGGGACTGGACGTTGATGTCGCTGCCGTACTCGCGCTGGTAGAAGTCCGCGCTCATGGTGACGGTCTGGCCCAGCGGGGTGTCCACGGTCCAGGTGCCCTGGTTGAGGATCTTCCGCACACCCGGCAGCGAGGTCGCGAACTCCGGCGCGCCGCCGTTCACCTGGGTGCCGTTGTCGATCACACCGGTGAAGGGGTGGGCGCCGGACAGGTCCCAGGTGGCCCAGAGGAACCTCGGCTGGGCGACGAGACCGGAGCCGCTGATGGTGCCCAGGTTGTACTGGACGTCCTTCAGCGCGAGCCGCAGGGTGCCGTCGACCCGGATGTTGTTCTGGTTGAGCCGGAACGCCGGGGTGTTGTACGGGTAGTGGGCGATCGCACCGGTCGAACCGCTGTCGCCGTACTGGAGGGTCGCGCCCTTCTCGACGATCACGGCCGGCGGGTCCGGGTTGGTCACGGTGACGTACGGGTGGTTGCCGCCGAGCGTCTTCACGACCTGCCGCTGCCGGGACTTCGGCAGGGTGAAGTCGCTGTCCTTGGTGAGGATGAGCGTCCCGGTGCCGCGCACGGTGAGCGTGCCGGTGCCCCTGAGGACGCCGTTGTACTTCGTCGTCCCGGCGGGCACGGTCACCACCGTGTCGCCATTGAGCGTGACGTTCCGGCCGGCCAGTACGTCGGCGGTCACATCGCGGGGGGCGGCGGATGCGGTGGGGGCACCGAGCATGAGGGCGGTGACCGCCAGCACTCCGGCGGCGGCCGCTGTCTTGTGGGTTTGACTGCGCACGTCACAGGAGACGGTCCGGGACTCACCCGGATAACAGAAATTTCGCGACCGCCCGGGTTCCACGTGTCAGTTTCCATGTGTCAGTTGGTTCCTGTGAGCCTGTGACCGTCGTGTACGACCCGTTGACCTCGGCGTAACACACCCTTACCTTTTCGGCGTTCGACATGAACGATCTTGTGTGAAATCTCAAACGATTCTGTTTCTTTCTGTGCCCCACCACCCTTGAGAGGCAGACCGTATGAGCCGCGACAACCTCCTGCCCGCCCCCCAACCGCAGGCTGCTCCTCAAAGGCGCCATGGCCGCGGGCGCCCTCACCGCGCTGCCGACGGTCGCCCGCGCGGCGAGCTCGCCCGCCGCTCCGGGCGCGGCCGCCCCGTACGTCAACCCGCTGGTCCGCAACCGTGTCGACCCGCACATCCACCGCCACCGCGACGGCTTCTACTACTTCACGGCCACCGCGCCGGAGTACGACCGGATCATCCTGCGCAGATCCCGCACCCTGTGCGGACTGTCGACCGCGTCCGAGTCGGTCATCTGGCGCAAGCACGCCACCGGGGTCATGGGCGCGCACATCTGGGCGCCGGAGATCCATCACATCGATGGCAAGTGGTACATCTACTTCGCCTCCGCGCCGGCCGAGGACATCTGGGCGATCCGGATCTGGGTCCTGGAGAACTCCCACCAGAACCCGACGGCCTGAAGGCTGCCGTTGCTGATCTGCGGGTTTTTGTCGGTGGTGGTTCGGCATCGTGATGTCAGTGCGGTAGGTGCGGTGTCTGTGCTGTTCAGCTGGTCGGGGTGAGTGGTTCGGGTGGTGACATGGATGCCGATCTGGTGCTGACGTTTTTGGTGATTATGCAGGTCAGTTGGTTGCCGGTCGGTACAGCCGGCCCCGCCCCGCAGCGGCACATCCCCGCCACTCACCACTGATGGTCTGCGGGGCGCGGGTGGCGGCAGCGCCCCTTTTGCCTGTAATGGGCCCGCGGCGGGTGGTCTGCGCGGCTGTGTAGGAATCGGGACACTCTCGGGAGAACAACGCGTGACTGAGAAGGACACTGCCGCGCCCTCCGCGCCCTCCGCACCCGCCGCACAGCGTGGTAGTCGCCGACGTCGGCCCGACTACAAGGCTGACGAGGCTGCGGCGAAGAAGGCCGTGGCCACCCATCGCCCAGGCGGCCGTCCCAAGAGCCACCAGAACCCGGTCTTCCTCTCGCCCGAGTACGACCAGGGCACCCCGGCTGAGCGGCTCGCTAAGCTCGAAGCGCTCATCTCCGCAGCGCAGTCGGCAGCCGAGACCAGCCTGATCGTGGCTCACAACGAGTTCGTCATGCAGGCTGGCCCCGCACTCATCAAGATCAAGGAAGACGATCTGTGGCAGGCGGGCGGGTACACCAGCTTCAAGGACTACTTCGAGAAGAAGTGGAAGTACACCGAGCAGCGGGCCTACCAGCTCATCAGGGCCGTGCCGGTGATAGCGGCCCTCAAGGGTGTCGCCACCGTGAAGATCAATGAGGGGCAGTGCCGCGAGCTCGCGCCGGTCGCCCGCGATCACGACGCCGCCACGGTCCAGAAGATCTGGCGCGCGGCTGAGTCCAAGGGCAAGGTCACCGCGAAGTCGCTGGCCGCCGCTCGCGATGAGCTCAACATCAAGGTCGCAGTCGATGACGCTGAGCGGGTGGTGCCTCGCAGCAGGAAGGCTCCGGCGTCGGCGCCGGTCGATCCTGTCCAGCGACTTGCCGGGTACGTCGGCCACGTTGAGACCTTCGCCCAGCAGGTGCAAGGGCTCGATGACGCGTACGCCGACGCGGTGAAGAAGGACGCTCCGGCAGCCGAGAAACTGCTCGCGGAGATCCAGGGACACATGGCGGCCGCCGCTGCCGCGTTCCCCCAGCAGCCCCCGAGCGACTAAACAATTGTTCAGTCGCAACGGCCCCGCATCGAGGAAGGATGCGGGGCCGTTGCGTTGAGGGTACGGCTGGTTGCCGACGCGATGCTGATGATCGAACTCTTCACGTGCTCTGACTCGGTCGCGGCCTCGGTTGCTGCCACGCTGCGTCCCCTCCTGGTCATCGGAACGATCAGCCAACCAACCGGCGGTCCTGCCCCACAAGGTGACCTTCGGCCAGGGGCCGGTCCAGGATGCTGTGCGTCCCGATCCGGTGTCACACGATGTGAGGGAGGCCGGCGACTTTCTCCCCGCCGTACGACCCGTCGCGCGCCCGTCCGGCGCCCAGGTGAGCTCGTAGACGCCCGGAGCGCAGCGGACGCCCTTGATCTGTAACCCGGGACGGAACTGGCGGCCGGGACGCAGGTCGGGCACGAAGGCGTCCAGGACGACCCGGCGGAAGCGCCGGCGCTGGGCGGGGGTGAGGTGCTGGAGGTCGGCGGTGAAGCGGGGGAGGGTCTCGAAGGTGGGCACGGTGGTCTCCTCCGGGCAGCACGACGAAGCCCCCGGCGGGTGCCGGGGGCTGATGGAGGCGGTGCTTCCTTGGCGGTGCGCGTTCCTTGGCGCTCGGTAGTGCTCAGTGGTGCTGGTGTCGTTGGGGTCGTGAGGTGAGGGCTGCCGGAGAGCGATGACATTTACTTCCGGCCCGGGGCTGCTTCCCGCCCGGCGGGCACCTGAGAAGAAAGTCCGGCCGCTGCTCCCGCCTGGCGGGACGTACCGCTGATCGGCCTTTTCTTGCACGTCAAAGCCGTGTGGCGTGGTCTGCATGACAGGGGATATCAAGGTCATCCGGGCCGGTCAGATGTACCGCTACTACCTGCGCCAGACCGTTGTCGGCGACGGCCGCCGCCCGGCCCGCACGCCGCTGCGCGAGGCCCAGGAGAAGGCCGGTGTCCCGGCCGGGCGATGGATGGGCCGCGGGCTGGCCGTGCTCGGACTGACGCCGGGTGAGGAGGTCACCGAGGCGCAGCTGCGGAACCTGTTCGGCGAGCGGGGCCGGCACCCGTACGCGGACCGGATCGAGGCCGACCTGCTCGCCAAGGGCGCGTCGGCGAAGAAGGCGTTCAAGGCCGGCGCTCGGACGCCGGGTGATGGTCACGGGTGTCGACTTCGTCTTCCGGCCGCAGCCGACGATCTACCTGTTGTGGGCGCTGGGCGATGAGGAGACCCGGCGGGTGATCGAGGCCGCGCACGAGCGGGCGATCGAGCGGGTGCTGGAGTGGATCGAGGACGAGGTAGCCGTAATCCGGTACGGCAAGGACGGCATCTACCGGGTGCGGCCGCCCGGCGGGCTGGTCGCCGCGCGCTTCCGCCACTACGAGGCACGCTCCGGGATGCCGCTGCTGCATGACCATCTGCTGCTGTCCGTGAAGGGTCAGCGCCTGGACGGGAAGTGGGGCTCGATCCACACCCTGGCCCTGCATGAGAACACCGTGGCCGCCTCCGCGCTCTACAACGAGATCGTGGCCGCTGAGGTCTGCGAGGCGCTGGGGCTGGCGACCGAGCCGCGCACCGTCACCCCGGGGCGCCGGCCGGTGATGGAGATTGCCGGGGTGCCGCACGAGCTGATCCGCTGGACCGCCCGGCGCAGCGACCAGATCGCCGCCTGCCTTGAGGACCTGGAGCACGAGTACGTCACCGCCGTCGACGACGATGGCGAACTGAAGTTCCTGCCTGTGGTCTCCGAACGGGCCCGCGCCAAGCTGAACCAGATGGCCGCCCGCAAGACCCGCCCGCTCAAGCAGAAGACCCGGCCGCTCGCGCAGCTGCGCGCGTGGTGGAAGACGAGCGCGATCCTCACCTCCAAGGTGGCCGTCGACATCATCAACTCCCTCCTCGAGTACGCCCGCGCCGCGGCTGTCGCGATCCGGTCCCGGGTCGCCGCCGTGGTCGACGTCGCCCTGGCGGCTGTCGACGTCGCCGCGACGGTGTTCGTGATGAACGAAGGCGGTCGCTTCCACCGTCGGCACCTGCTCGCCGAAGCGCGCCGCCACCTCGCCCTCGTCCTGCGCGGCCGCCGCCGCGAGCCGGGCCTGGACGACAGAATCGTGGCCGCCGCCATCTCTACGTACTGCCGGGACATCAGCGAGCCGAAGACCGTGCGCGGCCTGGAGGCCGACTACCGCCTCTACACAGCCCGGTGGGACCTGTCCGACCTCTCCGACCGGCGCCGCCCACCCACCCCCGCACCCGGGCAGCCCCCGGCCGGTCCCGGCGAGCCGGCTGCGCCCCGGCCCCCGGGCCAGGACGCGGGGGAGCGGGAAGTCCCCCGCATCCCGTTGCAGTACGAGCGAGCTGTCCTCGCCGGCGCGGTGGTGCGGGAGAAGCTGCGCACCACGACCGCCACCGCTACCGCTGTGCGGGGCCGGGCGTACGACGTCGTCGCGCACCAGCAGGCGGCGATGCCCGAGCAACTGCTCGTGCCCCCGGCCGCCGACCCCGAGCACGACGACCAGGAGCCGGAGGCCGGACGGCAGGAGGCGATCGACCTGACGGCGCTGCGGGCCTTGAGGGAGTCCCGCACGGACGTGGAGGCCCTCGATCTCACTGCCGAGCGACTGCGCCACCTCGGGGCCGCCTTCACCGCGGCGGCCGACCGAGCCCGCGCCACCATGGACCGTTGCACCGAACAGGACGATGCCGACGCAGTGCGCCCGGTGCGCCAGGGCGACCAGCAGGCGCACCGCCCGCAGGAGCCCGGACCGCACCGCGGCCGGGAGGCCGGCCACTGAGTGGACCCGATGCCGCGCACCCGATGCCGCGGTGCGCACCGACGGTGTCTGGCATCCACTCCACCGAGTGGAACCCACTCGGTGGAGTGGACGACATCGTGGGGAAGTGCGCGACATCGACGGGGGCGATGCCGCGCATCCACCCGGTGCGCACCCGCCGCATTTCTCCTTGACCACGGCCCGTGTCAAGGAGAAATGCGCCGCCTCCAACCGGCCCGCTCCACCGCACCGGCCCCACTCGATGCGCACCACTCCGCGCCGCCGGCCGCACCGGTGCGCACCATCCACCGAGTGGATGCGCACCGATGGACGGTGGTGCGCATCGTGGTGCGCGCCGGATGGACTCGGTGCGCACCGGTTCGGTGCGCACCACCGCGCCGGTGCGCACCCACCCGCGCGGTGGTGCGGTCACCGGTGCGGGGCCACCACGGTCTCCACCACCGCACGGGCCCGCTCCACCTGGTCATCGCGCAGCGCCTGCAGAGCCCGGACGACGTCCGTCGGTGCGTCGGCGAGGACCTGGCCGACGAAGTGCGCGATGGTGCGGGCGATCCCCGGCGCGGCAGCCGCGGGGGCGTGCGTGGCCCACTGGCTGATCGCCATCAGGTAGATGACGCCGACCTCGTCCAGGACGAAGGAGTCGGCGCAGGGATCGGTGTCGTCGGACAACGCGGTCACGGGGAAGACGATCAGTTCCGCGATGCCCGGCAGCAGTCCCGGCAGCTGCTCCGCCTCGGGCGCGAGCCGCGCGGCCTGGACGTTGTCTCCGGCCTCCACCGCCAGGACGTAGTCGAAGCCGAGCTGGACCAGGTGCGGGGGCAGCGAGGGAACGATGGGGGACACAGGCAGCTCCTGACGTACGGTCGCCGTGCCGATCACGGCGACGCCCCCAGCAGGGTCAGCCCGCCAGCCTGTGGACAGAGGACGGAGAACTCTCCCCTCCTGCCGGATGGGATGAATCGGGCTGCAAGGGCCAAACCGGGTCATCGAACTTGATTGGTCGTCAGCTTTTCGCGGGCTCGGCGGGTGATTGCGCAGTGTGACCGCAGGCGTTGGTTCTCTCGGTTCCGGAAGCCGTATGCCTTGCGGGCTTCGAGCTTGATCACGCGGTTGTTCCCCTCGGAGGCGGCATTCGTTATGCCGGTTTTGATGTAGTTTTCGATGCCGTCCCACCACTGGTCGACGGTTTCGGCGAGGACGGTCAGCTCGGGCAGGTGGGGGCGGTCCGCGCAGAATGCCTGGAAGCGGTAGCGGGCGGCGGAGACCGCGGAGTGGTCGGGGAGGGTGTGGGCGTGTTTTGGGGTGAGGTGCAGCAGGTCGCGCAGGAGCTCCTTGGCCCGCCAGGCGTCCAGGATCTGCTTGCCGTAGGTGCCCATTCCGGTCAACTCTGTTTGCAATGTGGTGAGTTGGTCGGTGCTGAGGTCTTCCTTGTTGCGGCGCAGGAGCTTGCGCACGGTGTAGACGGGGTCGCCCTTGCGGGCGCGGCGGCCGTGGTGCTTCCAGGTGAGGCGGCGGCGCAGGTCGGCCAGGTGGCGCTGGGCGAGTTGGACGACATGAAAGCAGTCCACGACGATCTGTGCGTGCGGCAAGGCGGTGCGTACCGCGGCGCGGAAGGTCGCGCACAAGTCGATGGCCACGTACTTCACCTGCTGTTTCCAGGTGTCGGGTTGGCCGGTGAGCCAGGTGGCGACGGAGTCGGCGTTGCGTCCCTCGACCTGCCCGAACATGCCTTGTCCGCCGCTCGCGTCGACGAAGCCGATGTGCCAGGCGTCCGCGACCAGCTCCCACTTTCCGGTCTCAGGGTTCTGGACCCAGACCGGTTTGCCCCGCCGGGTCTCGTCGATGCCGACGGCTTCGGTCGGCGGCGGCTGGTCGGGGAGGGCCTGCGCGGCGCACTCCTCGAAGGCTGCCTGGGCGGTGGGCCAGGAGATGTCCAGGTCGCGGCCGGCCTGCACCACGGTGCGGCCGTCGTCGGCGACCACCCGCCCGGCTTCGCGCCGTAGTGCGGCGGTCAGCCGGGCACCTGCTGGAACCTGACGGACCTGCTCGGTGAAGGAGGTGCGCGGACACAGCGCCTCCCGGCAGTGCCAGCGAGACTTGTACCAGCGTAGCTCCACCTGCTGTCCTCCGTAGGGGAGTTGGCGCGGCCGGGTGAGGCGGCGGCCCTTGCGGACCGTGGAGAGCACCCCGCATTCCGGGCACGCCCGCGCGTCCTCGTACACCGTCGCCACGTGCACGACCAGGCCCTCCCCGGCCGCTTCCACCTTGATCACCCCCAGTCCCTCCAGACCCAGCAGCAGCGTCGCGTCCGTATCGGTACCGGTATCGTTCATGTTCAAGCCCGCAGGTCCCTCGTTTGATACCGGTCGACGACACAGAGGTCTTCGGCGTCGGCCAGATCAGCGCCGCACGCACACCTCTCTTTTCGCATTCTTGGTACACCGACATCACGTCACATACCGCCCTCTCACAAGGAAGTCCAGGTCGATGGCGACTCGCTGGAGCCCGGGTCAGGGGGACGGCGGGGAGGCCGGCGCGCGCAGCGCGCGGCGCAGCGACTGCTCCAGCAGTGCCGCCGACGCCTCCCACCGGGGCGGCCGGAACCCGGCCGCACGGCGCGGCCTCGAGCCGTCTCCGGCGGAGGCGGCGATGAGAGCGCGGAACGCGGCGGGGTCGTGCGCCGGGTAGAAGTGCGCATGAGAACCGAGGGTCTCACGCAGCGGCGGGATGTCACCTGCGATCACCTCCGCACCGCATGCCAGGGCTTCCAGCGGGCCGAGCTGGTTTCCTTCGTTGAGCGAGGAGACCAGCAGCGCCCGGGTGCCGGAGTACAGGGCGGCCAGCTCGGCGTCCGCGACACGGCCCGTGAACGCCACGCTGCGGGCCGCCTCGGAGCAGGCGGCCGTGAGGATCCCGGTGGTCTCCGGGCGCCGCTCGGCGTATCCCCCCACCACGACCAGCCGTGCCCCTGCCGGGAGTGAAGGCCACACCTCCAGCCAGGCCCGCAGGAGCCAGTCGAAGCGCTTGGTGGGTCCGGCCAGGCCGACGTACATCCAGTACGGGCCGCCCAGGTCGTACCGCCGGCGCACCGCCTCCACCGCAGCCTGCGGCCGGGGGCCGAACAGCTCCCCGTCCACGGCGCACGGCACCAGGTCGATGCGCTCCCGGGCGACCTCCAGGAGCGACCGGATGTCCGACAGGGTCGACTTTGAGACCGTGACAAGGCGGCGCGCCCCTTGCGCGAGGCTGCGGTTGAGTGCCCGGAAGTACCGCTGGAAGAAGGGCCCTTCCCCGTCGTCCCAGTCCGTCAGGTCGTCGAGCTGCGCGCGTACCGCCTCCCACTCGTCCGTACCGAAGTGCCGGATGAAGTCCTCGCGGGTGTATGCGTGTTCGGGGAAGCGCAGCCGGGTGAGGTCATGCACGGTGTAGACGTACGGCAGAGGGCAGTGCAGGTCCACCGTGTAGTGGGTGGTGAAGAACAGGTCCGCGCGCGAGCGCGCCAGGGCGTCCCGCACCCACGCGCTGCGCCGTACGAACCCGTCGGGTTCGGGGGAGAGCAGCAGCTCGGCGCCGCGTATGCGCCGGACGAGGGCGGCCGCCGCGTCCTGGCGCCGGTCGGCGAGTACGAGCAGACGCAGGTCTTCCGGCGCCGCCGGACGGCCGAGCGCCTTGAGCAGGGAGAGCCCGTACCGGGAGATCCCGGTCGGCTGGTTCGTACGGATGTCCATGGCCACGGTGTGCACCGGATCCGCCTTCCCCCCTGCCTCGGAGCACCGCCTGCCGCGTGCACGGTCACCGTCGGCGGTACCGTGATCCCTACGGGGGCGTTCGCTTAACAGTAAGCACCGGTACATGCTTCCATATAGGCGTGGATCTGGATGACTACTTCACGGTCGGCGCCGGCGGGCCGTTCCGCCGCAACGAGGTCTTCACCGATCGGGAGCAGTACGTCGAACTGTTCGCGCGCCGCCTGGAGGACCAGGCCAGGGAACGCTTCACCGCAGCCGAGTTCACCGATTTCGTCCGGCCCGCCCGCAACGTGGTCATGTTGCACGGTGAGGGCGGCATCGGGAAGAGCACTCTGCTCCGCCACATCTGCCGGGACTTCCTGGAGCGCGAGTCACCGCTGCTCCCCCGGCACCGGGCCGCCGCAGTCGTCGACTTCGCGGACAGCGCCAACCAGAACTTCGAGACGGTGGTGCTGCGGCTGCGGGCGGCCCTGGGACGCGTCCATCCCGGATTCACCTGCTTCGACAGCGGACTCGCGGTGTACTGGGAGCGCCGCCACCCCGGCGTGCCGCTGCAGGAGTTCATCAACCGCAGCGGCTTCCTCGGCGAGGCCGAGCGGTCCGCGATGGCCGAGCAGGTCGGCGGTGTACTCGACGAGCTGCTCGGCACGCTCGGCATAGTCGGCACGGGCGTCAGGTTCGTCGGCAGCCTGGGCCACCAGCTCGCCCAGACCCGGGCCATCCGCCTCGCCCGCAAGGAGTTCCAGCCCTTCGATCTCCTGCTGGACGAGACCGACCCGGAGCGCATGCTCAGCTACCTGCCGATACTCCTCGGCTGGGACCTTGAGCGCGGCCGGCGGTCCACCCGTACGGGCGCGCTGTGCGTGCTCGACACCTTCGAGACCGTCCAGGCCCTGCCCCGTGAGCGCGGCTTCCTCGAGGACCTCCTGGCCCGCATGGTCTACCTGATGCCCAACGTGCTCTTCGTCATCGGAGGGCGCCGGCCGCTGCAGTGGCACGACCCGGTGCGCTCGGTCACCCTCACCTACGGCGGCGAGCGCCGCTGGCCGCGGCTGGCCGGGCGGCAGGGCATCTCCGACCAGTACCCCCTCGACGGGTTCGACGCTGCGCACGCCGACCTCTTCCTGCGGGAGCGCATCACCACCCATGAGGGAACGCCCGCGATCGCCGAGGACATCCGGTCCCGTATCGCCGCCGCTTCCGGCGGCTCACCGCTCTACCTCGACCTCTCGGTCAGCCACTTCCGCAACATCGTGCTGCGCGGCGAGCAGCCCACCCTCGCCGACTTCGGCTCCTCCTTACCCGAGCTGGTGCTGCGGATCATGCGCGATCTCTCCCCGGAGGAGAGGCAGCTGCTGCGGGCCGCGTCGCTGCTGGAGGCCTTCGACGCGGAGATCCTCACCAGCGTGCTCCCCGACGGCGGGGGCGCCGCGGTCCGGCGTTTCCTGGAGAAGAGCTTCGTCCGGCGCAGCACCGGCACCTGGCCGGAGTACCGGCTGCACGAGATGCTGCGCCGCAGCATCAACGACTGCGACCACTACACCGACGACGGCTGGACCACCGAGGAGCGCAGGCAGCGCCTGCTCCTCGCCGTCGACCACGTCACCGATGTCGGCCTGAGGGTGTGGCAGCTCGGTGAGGAGGAGGGCTCGGCCACCCGGCACAACCAGAGCGCGGTGGCGGCGACGCTGCTCGCGCTGCACGCCTCCCTTGAGCACGGCGTGACACCCCACCGCCTGGGCGTACTGATGTACACGCTCAGCCAGCTCGGCCACTGGCAGGTGCTGTGCTCCCTTCCGGAGCCGAACCAGAGCGAGCTGCCGCCGCTGCGCCGCATGGTGGCGGCAGCCCGTATCGCCGCTGACGCCACCACCGACGCCCGCCCGCGCTACCAGGCGATCAGGGCTCTCGCCTCGCCGGTCCGCGAACATCCCTACGACGACTACATCAGCTACGAGCTGGGGGCGCTGACCCAGTCCACCGGGGCGCACGCTGCGGGCGACCGCCATTTCTCCGCCCTGGCCGAAGCGGATCCGCTGCTGCGCGAGGCGGGCAGGTGGGGCCGCGCAGGAGTGGCACTGCGGTGCAGCCGTCTGGCGGAGGCTGCCACCCACCTGCCGGACGACCACGGGCAGCCGCTGGTCCGGGCGCGCAACCAGGACCTGCTCGGCCATGTCCGGCTGCACAACGGAGAGTTCACCGGCTCGTTGGAGCTGTTCGAGGCCACCCTCGACCATGCCCGCCGGGTCGGAGCGCCCCTGTGGGCGGCCCGTGCCGCCCGGCACATCGCACTCGCCACGATGTGGACCAACCCGGCCCGGGTCCGCACGCTGCTCCCCGAGGCACGGGAGCTCAACGAGGTGCTCGGGGACCTGATCGGCTCCGCGCAGTGCGATCTCGCCGCCTGCCTGGCCGCGGCCGCCGAGGGCGAGCTGGACCGGGCAGGCCGGCTCCTTGAGTCCGCGAGGCGGCGCACCGACGAGTCCGGTGTCGTCGGCCAGCTGCTGCCCGTCGACGCCGTGGCCGTCGCCTTCCACCTCGCCGGCGGACAGCGCGACGAGGCCCTGAGCGGGGCACGCAGGCTCATCGCGGACGCACGGGACGCCTGTGTCTCACCGCCCGTATGGGCGGCTGTGGCCTCGCTGTGGCTGGATGAGACCGAGCCTTCCACAGCCGCGGAACGCGCCCCGGAAGAGCGCTACGACTTCGCCTCCATCGGCTGGTACGGCACGGTGGATGAGGCTCGTACCCGGTGGTGCTGGGCACTGCGGCGCCTGCTCGGGGCCGGGTGAGGCCACCGGGCACCGCGGCCGCGTGCGCGCCGACCGGGCTCACCCCGGATACGGCCCGGGCGAGGCCGCCGCGCGCTGCTCCCGGATCGATCGTGCCAGGCCCTCCCGCAGCGCCGTCGCGGACCACCGCGGCAGCACCGCCGCAAGCCGTCCGGTGGCCGCGACAAGACTCGGCCGGTCCGCCGCCCGCAGCCGCGCGGCGTCCACCGATGTCACCAACGTGCGACCCAGCAGCGCGGAGACCAGGGCCACCACTTCGTGCCCGCGGGTGGCCGTACCGGTCCCCACGTTGACCGTGCCGCCGTTCCCCTGGCATAACAGCGCCACCACGGCGTCGGCCGCATCCTCCACGTACACGTAGTCCCGTACGGTGTGCAGGTCGCCGAGCGCCAGCCGGTCGCCGAGCGCTGCCTGGGACAGCACGGAGGCGATCAGGTGCCGGACGGTCGGGAACGGCCCGTAGAGGTTGAACAGCCTTGCAACCGTGCAGCGGCAACCGAGTGCCGCGCAGGCCTCCTCGGCCAGAAGCTCGGCCGCCCGCTTGCTCCGGCCGTAGGCCGTGTGCGGCCCTATCGCGTCGTCCTCGCGGTGCGGGCGGTCACTGGGGGCGTACACATCCGCTGTGGAGGCCAGCAGGAAGCGCTTCGGCGGGTGCGCGGCGAGTGCCTGGAGCAGGGCCCGGGTGCCTTCGGTGTTGACTCTCCAGGTGGAGTCCGGAGTCCGTTCGCAGTCCGGCAGGAAGTGCCGGGCCGCCAGGTGCGCCACGCCCCACGGCCGCTCCCGTGCGCAGACCCGCCCTACCGCCACCGCGTCCGCCACATCGGCGCGGTGCACACGCACGCCCGGGTCGTCCGCGAAGACGGTCAGCCTCGGCAACGTGCCTGCGCTTCCGTCGTCGAGCACGGCGACCGGATGGCCGAGCAGACGCAGCCTGCGCACCACCGGGATCCCGAGGAAACCCGCGCCCCCGGTGACCAACACCGTCCGTCTCTTCGAAGAAGACAACGCCGCGCCCCCCATACCATGCCCGAAGTGCGGTCGTACGAGATGGTAAGGGCAGCGCAACGGGGAGGCGATGGCGTATGACCACGGTCCTGGTCGACGGGCGGATCAACGCTGTGGACGGTATCGGGCGGTACACCCGCTGCACCGTGGCGGCGCTGCGTGAACAGGCCCCTCCGGATCTGCGCATCGAGGTCCTGGAGCCCACGGGCACCCCCCGCTACGGCCCCGAGGAGGGGGAGGAGCTGCTGCGCGCCGCCGAGCGTGTGCGCGCCGATATCGTGCACTCGTTTGACTATCGCATCCCGTGGCTCTCGCCGGATCGCGCCTTCGGACGGAGCCTGGTGGTCACCGTGCACGATGTCATCCGCCTGGTGATGCCGGACCAGTGCTACGGTGACGCCGTCTTCGAGGACCGGTTCGGAGCCGGTGGCCTGCACGGGCTGCGGGCCAGTGTGGCAGCCCTGCGGGAGCGGGTGCCGCCCGCGCGCGGTGCCGCGGCCATACCGCGCGGGCTGCACGAGGAGTTCTACGCCCGGATGATGCGGCTGGCCGCTGAACGGGCAGCGCGTATCGTCGTTCCCACACGCACGGTGGAACGGCAGTTCAGGACCATGGTGGCCGGTGACGCCCCGCTGCTGCACTCGCCATGGGGCGCGGACCACCTCTCCGGTCTCCTCGGCCATCCGGATCGTCCGGGCCGTCCCGGCCCTGGCGGGAGCGGGTCTGGTGGGCTGGTGCTCTACGTGGGCCAGGCCCGCGCGCACAAGCAACTCGGCGCCCTGCTCAACGGGTACGCGGCCTCCCGGGCGAGCGCAGACGCGGTGCCGCTGGTCTGTGTGGGCCAGGACTTCGCCCCGGACGGCCCCGGTGCCGCGGCGGTCCGCGCTCACCCGGCGGCCGACCGGGTGGTGCTCCTCGGGCCCGTTGGGGACGCACTGCTCGCCGGGCTGTACGCGCGGGCCGCAGCCCTGGTCCATCTCGCGGCCTACGAGGGTTTCGGTTTCCCCCCGCTGGAGGCCCTGGCCTGTGGAAGCCGGGTGGTGGCCGCCGACACGCCCGTGTTGCGCGAGACGCTCGGTCCGCATGCGCGGTTCGTTGTCCCGGAGGACGTGCCGGGTGTGGCCGCGATGATCGACCGGGCGGTCGCATCCCCGGACCGGCCTGCGGCGCGGGCGGCGCGGCGCCGGTGGGTCCGCCGCTACCGATGGGCCGACCACGCCGCCGCTCTGCTCCGGCTGTACACGGACCTGCGCACGTCCTTCGCCGAGCCGCAATAACAGGCCCCATGTGCTGTGCACCGCTGTACGTTGGCGTCTTCGCTGTCCTGTGGGCTCACTCCGGCCCGGCGGAGCCTTCCTCGCTCTGATCGAGCCTGTGATCACCGCCTGGAAGGCCCAGCATCCCTCCGTCAGCGGTCACCAGGGCAACTACGACATGCGGGAGATCGTCAACGCCCTGCTATACCAGTCCCGCACCGGCTGCCAGTGGGGCTACCTCCCCCACGACCTGCCCCCGCCCGGCGCGGTGAAGTACTACTTCTACAAGTGGCGCAGACCATCCACGACCTGCTGCGCTGGCAGGTGCGCGAGAGCCGGGGGCGGACGGCCGGCCCTGGCCTGGTGGTGCTCGACACCCAGAGCCTGCACGCGGCCGCCGGGGTGCCCGCGGACACCATCGGGAGGGCCGCGGCAAAAAAGTGCCGGGCCGCAAGCGCGGCCTGGCCGTTGACGTGTGGGGTCGGATGATCGCGGTGGTGGTGCTGGCCGCCTCCGCCCACGACAACGCCGCCGGCACCGCACTGCTGGACAGGACCGTGGCCGCCACCGAGCCGGGCACCGTGAAGAAGGCCCTGGTGGACCAGGGGTTCAAGAGCACCGTCCAGGACCACGGTGCGAAGGCAGCCATCGAGGTCGACGTGGTGAAACGCAACCCTGGCGACACCGGGTTCGTGCCGCAGCCCAAGGGGTGGGTGGTGGAGCAGGCGAACCGTTCAGTAGCGCGGTCAGTTCCGCGATGTGTTCCCGGGTCGCCCCGGCCTCGGCGGCGATCTCCCTCTCCCGCTCCTCCAGCCGCGCCAGCACCGCCCCCAAGGTCAGCTCCCCGCTGGTCACGCGCCGCGCTAGGTGGGGGCAGAAGTCCCGGTCAGCATCCTCGACACCGGGCACGCCCGCGCGTCCTCGTACACCGTCGCCACGTGCACGACCAGGCCCTCCCCGGCCGCTTCCACCTTGATCACCCCCAGTCCCTCCAGACCCAGCAGCAGCGTCGCGTCCGTATCGGTACCGGTATCGTTCATGTTCAAGCCCGCAGGTCCCTCGTTCTCGGTTCCCTAATCAAGAACCATGATCACGAAGCTCTGCGGGCTCCTTGCATGCGGGGGTCCCCCGAGTATCACTGAGCGTCACCGCGAACCCGCTTCAAGCGACTGACGACCCATCAAGTTCGAAGACCCGCCAAACCTGGCCCCCTTGTCCAGCGTGGTCAGCCCGACCACGAGCCCGACCATGACCCCTTGTCCAGGTCGGCTACCGCCCCGACCACCGCCGCATTTCCCCTTGACCACGCCCGCTACCGGCCGCCGTCAGACCGCGGACAAGGGGGTCCCCTGCACGCTGCTCCTTCGAACGACCGCCCCGGCCGGGGCAGCGAAGGAGACGAGACGATGACGAGCACCCACCCGAGGGCCGGGCAGCGGCACCGCTCGGGCCGATCACACGGGAAGGCCGGCCCGTGGTGGGCAAGCCGAAGGAGCCTCCTTGGGCGCCCACTTCGAAGGGCCCTTGGGAACTCCCTTTGGTGCCTGGCGCCCCGGGATGGGGGAAAACCCCTTGTCAGGCCGCGAATCGGCGCGAAAACTGCGCCGTCACAACCCTCTTCTCTCCTCCTGATGTCCGTAGTGGAGGAGAGCATCGGGTTCCGGGGGGCCCGGACGCCCTCCCAGGCCGGGCGCGGCCAGCGGCGGCGGCGGCGGTCGGCCGGCGGCCGGTCGCGAGTGACGAGGGAGCAGAGCTGATGGCGGGGAAGAGGAAGACCAACCCGGCGGGATCGACGAACACCTTCCGCGGCGACGTGCTGCGCGTGCTCGGAGTCCTGAAGGTCGCCACGACTGATCAGATCCAGCGGATCGGCGCTCCGCACCTGAGCTTTAGGCACGCCGACAAGAAGACCCCGTCCGAGCAGAAGACCGCCCGCACCGCCTCACACACCGGCGCGCTCTCCGACATGCGCAAGCACGGCCTCTCCGAGAACGGCGGCTCCACCGAGACCGGGGACAAGCTGCGGAACCTGACCCTCAAAGGCCTTCAGGCTGCCTCCTACGAGCTGCGGCGCCCGGTGACGGAGATGGGCTCCACCGCGCGCGGCGCGGGCTCCAGCGGGGCCTCCCACCCGATGACCGTCAACGAGACCGTGATCGCCATGCTGCGCCCGAAGCCGAACATGGCCAAGCTCGCCAAAGACCCGCCGCACGTCCAGGCCGCCGCCCAGGCCGCCGTCGACGCACCGGACGGCATCGGCACCATCGCCTCGTACTGGACTGAGGCATCGCTGCCCGCCACCGGCACGTGGAACACGCCCGGCAAGGGCGGCGCCCAGGCCGACATCGTCCTGACAGCCCCGCAGGACCAGGTGCCGCTGCTGTTCATCGAGGTCGACAACTGCCACGAGACCGCTGAGGAACTCGCCGACAAGCTGGAGAAGTACGCCCGGTTCTTCCGGCGGAAGGTGAAGGACACCGACGGCCGTGAGCGGCCGATGTGGCGCACCCGCTGGAGCGCTCCGGACACCTGGTCCGGCGACAGGACGTACCCGCCCGTCCTGCTGGTGTTCAACCGCATCGGCGAGCGCAACCCCAACCGCACCATCCCGCGCCTGCAAGAGCTGACCCGTCACCTGTGGCAGGGGCAACGGCACAAGGGCTTCCACGTCTACGACGGCAGGATCCCGATCATCGCGACCGGCCTGAAGAACCTGCGCGAGCACGGCCCGGAGGGACCGGTGTTCCTCCGCTTCGGACGCGACCACATGCAGCCCCTGCGGGAGGCGATCGGCAACCCCCGTCGCGAGGCAGCCGACGCCCGTGCCCAGGAAGAGGCCAAGGTCCGGCAGGAGGAGTACCAGGCACAGGTGCGGCGGGCAGCCCAGGAGCAGGCGGCGAAGCAGGCAGCCGAGCGCGAAGCCCGCCGCCCCGTCTGCGCCGGCTGCGGGGCGAAGTTCACCGACGAACGCTGGGAGGCGGCCCACGCCACGGACTGGGGTAAGCCGAAGGACTCCCACCCCGGCCTGTGCGACGGCTGCAAGCAACGGACCATCGCCGCCGAACGCCACGCTGCTGCCGACCAGGAGCACCAGAAGCCGATGCGCCGTGAGGCAGAGCAGCAGAGCTTCCAGCGTTCGCCTCACCGTCCCGTCTGCACCGAGTGTGGTTCCTCGTTCACCGACGAACGGTGGAAGACGACCGAGCGTGTCGGCTGGGGCGCTTCCCCAGAGCCCAACCCGACTCTGTGCGGGGACTGCGACCGGCGGTTCGTCACCGACCTCCAGCAAGCCTGGCCGGACGAGCCCCGGCACGAAGAGCAGGACCAGGCCCTGCCCGAGCAGAAGGCCGGCGGAACCTGGCTCTCCCGCTTCCGCAGGTGATGCGACCGGACCCGGCTGCTGACGAGACGACAGCGGGGCCGGACAGGATCACCCGGCACTGTTGGCGAATTGTTGGCCGCTTGCTACGCCAGCGGCACGTGGTGTCCGGCGTGCTCATCGGTGGGTCAGCCCTGCGGCGGCACGGCCTCGGGGTGCTCGTCGGTCCAGCGGAATTCGCCGTCGCGGTGGGACGTATCGGCGTGGCCGGGATCCCCCTCGCACTGCACCCACATGCCCTCGTCGTCCGGCAAGAGCGCAGTGCACGTGCCGGGCTCTGGAGCCGGGGGCGGAGTGAGGAGACCGGCGCTCGCCAGGAGTGCCGTCACGATCTCGTCCGTGGCGGCGGGGGTGAGGCTAGTCCCGTCTCGGCCGGCGACGTCGCGAACGATCTTGGCCGCTTCCTGGTATTCGTCCTCGGTGACGACGCGCCGTGCGGTGGTGGTGTCGTCCATCGGCTCTCCGGGGGTGAGGGGACCGCGGTCCGCACGGGAGCGAGCGCCGGTCCGTCAGAGGTCGGTCCTTGATCAAACAGCTCATCGTCCTGGGCGAGAAGGGCCCGCAGGCGGAGAACGTTCAGCCTGGCCTGACCTTCACCACCCCGCCGGCGAGGACCGGAGCCCGGCCTGCGCGGCGCCGCACGCCGGACGGCGGGCGGTCTGGTCCGCCGCGGCGTCCCCCGTCGCCCCGGTCGGGGCGACGCGCGACGGACGGGTGCCGGGGCTCAGTCGGTGTCGATGCCGCGCGCGGCGAAGACCTCCGCCGCGTCCGGCACGGCCAGGACGCCGTCTTCCACGAAGGTGACCTCCCGCAGGTTGGGCAACAGGGCGAGGTCGTCGAGCGAGCGGACGTCGAACAGATCGTCTTCGCCGTCCCAGGCGGGGGCGCAGTGCCGGAAGACTTCCGCCCCGGCGTCGAAGCACAGTTCCTCGACGCGGGCGAGCAGCTCGTCCGGGATCTCCAGGGCCTCGAAATGGGCCCGGGACTCCGGCAGCACCTCCGCGTGGGGGCCGTTGTCCAGGACGTGGGACGCGGGGTCGCCGATTCCCCGCTCGGCCAGCCGCGCGGGCAGGTCATATATCGGGAGGAGCGGCTCGGGGCCGTACATGAGCTCCTCGATGACGAGCAGCTTGAGGTTGAAGTCGCGGAACTGGCTCATGGCCCATGAGTACCACGGAGGTACGGCGCGGGTCCGGCGCGCCCGGCCCCCGGCCGGATCCGGCCCTGCTCAGGCCGCCGTCGCGGTCAGTCCGCGGACTGCGGAAGCGCATGGTGGATGTGGAGGCGGCGCAGTTCGAAGGCGGCGCGCAACGGGCATGAACGCCGACGAGGTCTGCGGTCGGTGTGCGGTGTGCGGTGTGCGGTGTGGTGAGCCTGCGGGCGGGGGCGACGATGGCTTGGTGGCCGAAGCCGCCCTGGACCCACGGCCCGGTGAAGCGGACCAGCTTGGTAGCACGGTCGCCCGTCCGCTGCCACGGGCGCAGGCGCCCGAGCGGATAGCCGGCCGTGAGCGCGACGGCCGCGGTGACGACGATGCCCGTCACGCCCAGCGCATGCCGATGGCGGACAGCTGCTCCATCCGTTCCGGGGACAGGGTCGCGGCCCGGCTGCGCTGGTTCCCGACCCACGCCCCGAGCCGGAGCTCCCGCTCCTCCTGGTCCTCGCCGACGGCGATCCGTTCGACGTGCTTCCTCGGCACCCGCAGGTGCCCCTCGCGCTCGAAGAACTGGCGGGCGGCCTCGTCTTTGCATAGGCACTAACCGGGCCAGCCCAGCCCCGCACGCTGGACGACCAGCCCCGATGACACCGGTACCGATGGCGGCCGCTACCCCTACCGCAACCCTCAATCCATTTGTTCTTCCGCCTGACCGTCTGGCCCGAGCCTGAGACTCTGCTGGGCGAAGACGAGAACGTGTGACGGTCTGTGTTCGGGAGGCGTGGTGGGTGTTGCGGCGTTGATGGTGTCGGTGGTGGCGCTGGGAGTGTCCGGGTGGGCGTCGTTGCGGCAGTTGAGGTTGGCGCAGCATGCCAACACGCTGCCGGTGCTGGTGGATCTCTTCCGTGAGCATCGCAGTGCCCGTCTGGCCGGGGCCCGGCAGTTCGTGCATGAGCCCGGCGTTTGTCCGCTTCGGCCGCGACCACATGGAGCCCCTGCGGGAGGCGATCGGCAACCCCCGCCGCGAGATGGCCGACGCCCGCCAGGCAGAGGAGTATCGGGCCCGCCAGGAGGAGTACAAGGCACAGGTACGGCGGGCGGCCCAGGAGCAGGCGGCGAAGAAGGCAGCCGAGCGTGAGGCCCGCCGTCCCGTCTGCACCGGCTGCGGGGCGAAGTTCACCGACGAACGGTGGGAGGCGGCGCAGGCGACGGACTGGGGCACCCCGAAGGACTCCCACTCGCAGCTCTGCGACGACTGCAAGCACCAGGCTCAGGCCGCCGCACAGCAGGCCCAGGTCGACAACGAGTACCAGGCCATGCCCGAGCAGAAGGCCGCCCGCTGGTTCTCTCGCCGCGCCTGACCCGGGCAAGCCTCCCGCCGACGGCGTGGGCAAGCCCAAGGCGACCCTGGGCAAGCCCGCGCAGTCGGTGGCGGCGACGCGATGGGTACAAGTACCGGTATGGACAAGCAGCTGGGCCGCACGATCAAGAAGTACGGGCGGGTGGACCTGCTCTGCCTGGACGAACTCGGCTACGTCAAGCTCGACCGGCATGGCGCCGAGCTGCTGTTCCAGATCTTCACCGAGCGCGAGGAACGGCACGCGATCGCGATCGCCTCGAACAGGCCGTTTACCGAGTGGGACCAGACCTTCACCGACAAGCGGCTCTGCCAGGCGATCGTGGACCGGCTTACCTTCGAGGCCCACATCATCGAGACCGGCACCCAGTCGTTCCGGCTGGCCAGCACCACTGCCAAGCGCAAGGCCGCACACAGCATGACCCGCTGACCGCGTAACAACCGAAGACTGTCCCCGGGCGGGCGCCGAGTACACAGGCGCCCGCCCGGTCTGCGTCCTGTCGGGGGACACCGCCGGGCGGGCTCCGTGCGGCACACGCTACCGGCCCCCACAAACCCCCCCGCCTGCGCGACCGTTCCGACGCAGGGCATGCCGGGAAACGTCACCCGATCGAGGGGGTGGGGCCACACGAACCCGTTCCCTTTCGCCACTACGCCAGTCCATCCCCCACACGACCCAGAAGTGGGGCCATGCGAATCCGTTCCAGTGGGGCCACTACACGCCGTTGAAAACACGGCATCCTCAGGCACGCCCCGTCGCTGCTGGCCTTCACCAACCCGACGGTGAACTCGTACCACCGTCTGGTCCCGGGCTTCGAGGCGCCGGTCAACCTGGTGTACTCGCAGCGCAACCGCTCCGCGGCCATGCGTATCCCGATCACGGGTTCGAACCCGAAGGCCAAGCGCGTCGAGTTCCGTGCGCCCGACTCCTCCGGCAACCCGTACCTGGCCTTCTCGGCCCTGCTGCTGGCGGGCCTGGACGGCATCAAGAACAAGATCGAGCCGGCCGAGCCGATCGACAAGGACCTGTATGAGCTGGCTCCCGAGGAGCACGCGGGCGTCCCCCAGGTCCCGACCTCGCTCCCCGCCGTCCTCGACTCCCTCGAGGCCGACCACGACTTCCTCCTCCAGGGCGACGTCTTCACGCCGGACCTGATCGAGACGTGGATCGACTACAAGCGCACCAACGAGATCGCCCCGCTCCAGCTGCGTCCGCACCCGCACGAGTTCGAGCTCTACTTCGACGTCTGAGAGTCAGAGAGTCTGAGAAGCACGGACGGGCGACCTGACGCGCATCGGCCGGACAGGCCCCTGATCCGTCGCCAGTATCCCGTCAGTATCCGCAGCGCGGGCCGCTACCCCGAAAGCAGGGGTAGCGGCCCGCGGCAGCTTGATCACGTGACCAATGGCAGCACAACACGGTTGCGTTCAGCGTCGTGGACGGGTTGCAGGTCCATGCGGGAAGAAGGTGACGCTGAAAGAGTCGTGCACCCTCCAGGAGGCCGGTGCCCTACCCGGCGACCAGGATGTCCCGCTCCAGCTCATGCTCGAAGGCAGGGCAGCCCGCACGCCCCTTACCGAAGTCCCGGACATCCCTTACGGAAGCAACGTAAGACCCCCTCCCCCTGACTCCTCGGCTGCGCCGGTTTGGTTTACTGCTGCACAACCCCCTGGACTGCGGCAGCGTAAGAAGCGCGCTGCCTGCCCGGGCGGGCAGAGAGCGCTGGCTGGTACCCGATGAGCATCCTTCTTCCCCCCGCGTTGGGCTGGGTGGCCTACCTGGCGGTCGGTGAGGACTGGCCTCAGGGCGACGAGGACAAACTCCGCGAGCTCAGCGAGGCCTGGGAAGAGGCCGCCGGGGAGTTGCTGGCGATCAGCCGTGAGGTGGGTCCCTCGGTCGCCGGGGTGCTGGAGAGCATGGCCGGGCCGGTGGCGGGGCAGTTCCGGGAGTTCGTCGCGACGTTCCTGAAGAACCTGCCGCAGACGGCGCGGTCGGCGGAGCAGTTGGCGCGGCTGGCGCGGGTGACGGCGGTGGAGCTGCAGTACGCCAAGTACATGATCCTTGTGCAGCTGGCCTGGATGGCGTTCGAGATCGCGCAGTTCGCCCTGTACGCGCCGCAGGTGGTGCCCGCGATCGTGGCGGCGGGCCGGGCGGCCGTGCGGATGATCCTGCGCCGGCTGCTGATATCGATCGCGGCGGGTGTCGGGCTGATGGTCGGCATGGACGTGGCGGTGCAGACGTTCCAGATGATGCTGGGCGACCGTACCCGGTGGAACGCGCAGAACACCCTGGGGATGGTCAAGGCGGGCGCGATCGGGGGGGCGATCGGGGGCGCGCTCCCCCTGGTGGCGGGCAGGTGGCTGCCGAAGTACGCCGACCTGCTGGTGGGCAAGCTCGCCACGGGCGGGGCCACGGGGCTGGTCACTACGCTGGCGCAGGATGTGCTGCTGGGCGGGAGTTCTGCTCTGGCGGGGGCGTTCACCTCGGGGATGACCGAGGCGCTCAGTGGGGGCGGGCGGCGTTTTCGGTGGCAGAAGCCGGCGGGGATGGACGTCAACTCCCTGGATGTGAAGCTCCCCGACCTGCCGGATCTTGACCTGTCCCAGCTGGAGAGCGATGCGTTGCCGCTGCTGTGGGACCAGCCGGGTGGGGGCAAGGGGCCGGGGAGTAGCGGGGGGCCGGGTGGGGGCACGGGTGCGGTCCCGGCGCCGGTGGCCGGGGCGGATGCGCCGTCTGCCCCGGGTGCGGACCGGGGCACCGGCAACCGCCAGGGCGACGGCAACGGCACAGACCGCACGGAGCGGCAAACGGACCGCACGGAGCGGCAAACGGACCGCACGGAGCGGCAACAGGACGGGCGAGACGGGCGGTTCGCCCGGGGGGCGGTCCCTGCGCAGCCGGGCGGCACCGTGACACTGCCGCCCGGGACCCCGGCGGATGAGGTGCCCGGCACCGCGCCGGCCCGCCCGGCCCTGGGCCTTCCCGGGTTCGGGACCACACTGACGGGCCCGGGCAGCAGCGAGGGCACCGCCCCCGAGACCGACAGCGGTCCCGCTCCCACGGCCACACCCGGCACCCCTCCCGCCGTGTCCGGCACCCCTCCCCTCGCGTCCGGGAACAGCGGTCAGCACACCGCGCCCCCGCCCCCGACCCCTGCGCGTCCGGGCAGTTCGGCCGACGCTCCGGAGCCGACGAGCACCCCGGGCACCGGCACCGCGGATGACTCCGCAGCCGCCCCGGGCACCGTCCGCGGCACCGCGCCCGGCACCGCGGACGGTGCCGCGCAGGAGACCGGAACAACCCCGGCCGGGGAGCGTACCGATGCCGGGAAGGGCACCAGGGGCGGGGAGCGCACCGAAAGCGGGGAGGCGGGGCCGGGCAGTCTGCGGGAGGTCGCGGCGCGGTTCGGGGTGGACGAGGCCGGGGCGCGGGCGTTGTGGGCGGAGGCGGCGAGGATCACCTGGCGGTACAACCCGTTCCCGCCGACGATCAGTGAGCAGGCCGCCTCGCTGCTGCAGCGTGATCCGGAGCAGTTCTGGCAGATCCTGCGGGTGGCACAGGAACTGCACACACACGGGGGCCCGGACCTGGGGCGGGCCCAGGGGGTGGAGGCCGCCCAGGACCTGGCCCGGCAGCGGGGCCTGCAGGGCGGCCCGCGCGGGGTACTCGTGGGGGGTGCCGGGCCGTCCGGGTCCGAGGCCGGGCCGTCCACCCGGCCCGCGTCCGGGTCCGCACCCGCGTCCGCGTCCGCCCCCGCACCCGCGTCTGGGTCCGCGCCCGCGCCCGCGTCCGCCCCCGCCCCCGCACCCGCGTCTGGGTCCGCGCCCGCGCCCGCGTCCGCCCCCGCGCCCACGTCCGCACCCGCGTCCGGGTCCGGGTCGGTTTCCGACGTGGCGGTGGGGGGCCGTTCCCGGACTGCGTCCCAGGCGTTCCCCACCGACCCGGGCCCGCCGGCCCAGCGCCCCCGTACCGGCACCGCTCCGCCCGGCACCGGTCTGCCCGGCGCCGGGACACCGTCGGCCCAAGCCCCGCCACTGGGGCACCCGCAGCCGGAGCAGGCATTCGACACCCCGCTCCCGGACCTCCCGCTCCCGGACCTCCCGCTCCCGGACCTCCCGCTCCCGGACCTCCCGCTCCAGGGCGTCCCGCTCCCGGACGTCCCCTTCCAGGGCGTCCCCTCCCAGGGCGTCCCCTTCCAGGGCGTCCCGTTCCCGGGCGTCCCAGAGCTGGCTGGCTACCGGCTGTCCTGGCCCGACACCCCCACCGGGCATGCTTCTGCCGCCGCCCCGCCGAGCCTGCGGGAGGCCGACGGCCGGCTGGTGCCCGACGCCCGGATCCACCTCAATCCCGTCGGCGGGGAGCTGGTGGTCGAGCTGCCGGTGCCGGAGGTTGCCGGTGCGGCCGCCCGGTGGGTGTTCGACACCGCGGCCCACCCGCTGGCCCACCCGCTGCGGCGGCTGGTCCCGCTGACCGGAGACGACCTCGGCCCGCTGCACGGCATGCTGGTGGAGACCGTCTACCACCCCTCCCCGGCACCTGGCGGCTACCACCACCTGCACCACCTGGTCGGGGGCCTGCGGCAGCCCGGCAGCGACTTCCTCCCGGAGGAACCGCCGCCGTCGCTGGCCGGCCGGCTGCCCGGCGGCTTCACCCTCCCCGACTACCGCGGTGCCCGGCACTTCGACGCCACCGGACGGCTGCGCTACCAGGACACCTTCACCACCCCGGACACCACCGCCGCCCTGCGCCAGGATGCCCGCGAGCGGTACCTGCCCGCCGGGCTCCTCCTCGACGGCTCCCTGCTGGGCCACTGGCCCGACCCCTCCCACCTCCTGCACCTCCCGGTCACCGACTCCATGGGGATCCGCGCCCTGGGCCACCTGGGCGACGGCGTTACCCCCGCGAGCTGGGAACTGCACCTGGTCGACGCCTCCGGGCAACTCCTCCCCGGCCACCCTCTGCACTTCGACGGCACCTACCTGTACCTCACCGACCCCACCGGCCAGGCGCACCTGATCACCTCCGACCTCACCACCCTGGTCCCCACCGCCCTTGTCCCCCTGGCCGGGCCCGGTACGGTCCCCGCGGCGCAGCCGTCCGCCGTGCCCGCACCGGCCGACCCGCGGCTGTATCTGGAGCCCGCCGATCCCGTGCCGGGTCGGGAGGGGGAGGGGGTGGGTGGTGCGGTATCGGGTGTGGCGCGTGCGGAGTGGGAGCTCTGGCTGGACAGTCCGGCGCCCAGTGTCAACCAGCCGGGCCAGGATCCCGAGGGGCCAGGCAGCCCGACAGGCAGCATCGACCTCTCCGGCTGGGACCCCACCTGGCTGGACAGCCCCCGGCCCGACACCCCCCGGTCGGGGCAGGGCATCTCGGCCGTTCCCGGGGAAGCGGGGCCGTCCACGCCCGCCCCGCCCAGCACACCCACAGCACCGGCCGTGTCCGGCCCGAGACATGAGCCCGGAGCGGCTGTCGTCCGCAGGATCCGGGACAGGATCTTGCAGGCGCCAGGGACGGGAACAAGGCAGATAACCGGCACCTCCGAGCTCGCCAGACGGCTGAGAGTCCCGCCAAAACGTCTAAGCAACTGGCTCCGTCGGAACGAGCCGTTGGACTCCTGGCGGGTGCGGCTGTCGGTATTGGACAAGATCTCGGCGGTGGAAGAGAACTGGCGCCTCGAACTCCTCGGGTCCGGCTTCACTGTCACCGTGGGGTGGCGGGAGGCCATCGTCCTCTTCCGGGATGACGGCGTGTTCCAGCAGTGGGCGACGGTGCTGCCCGGCAGCGGACACTCTCTGCGGTTCCAGGAGACAAAGGAGACAGGAGAGACAGCGGAGACAGCGGAGACAGCGGAGACCGGGGACCTTCCGCAGCTGTTGGCCCGGGACGGCCGACCGGTTCCCACAGGGAGCGTCACCCGCACCCCTGACGGAACCCTGCGGGTGAGCATGGCAGGCCAAAACATCTGGGGGGTCGGCCCGGACCGTGTGGTGCACACCTACCAGCGGCCCGCCGGCAGCGGCCCCGATGCGGCACACCAGCTGTACGCATGGTCCCTGGCTCCCGACGGACCCGGCGCCCCTGCCGGACCCGGCCGGGACACCTGGAAAGCGTCCCTGGCCTTCGTCCAGGACACCTACCCCCTGCTGCGGGAGGAAAGCCGGCTGGCGGAAATGCTCGGCAGCAGCCCCGAACAGCTGCGCGCGCTGCTGGACACGGAAAACCCGGCTGACCCCGGTGACCTGCTGCGGTGGCGGGTGCGGGTACTGCACTACCTCGCCACCCAGGGAATCGAGGGAGGGAAAATCACCTCTCCTTCCGCCACCGAGTTCGATGTCGTCTTCGACACCGGGACCTCGCTCCGGTTCACTGCCGGCGGGCAGGTGGTGTCCCGCAGGACCGACCTGCCGGGCTCTGAGCTGCATCTGCTCTACCAGCCACCGGAGGACCCTCCGGTGCTGAGGACCGCGTCCGGCAGCCCGGCGCCGCAGCGGTGGCAGACGGTGTCCGGGGACGACGGCGGGGTGCGGGTCGGCTTGCGGTCCCCGGAGGAGGGGGGCGGGCCGGTGTGGCAGGTGTCCGCCGACGGCACCCTGGAGTCCTTCACCCGGCCCGCCGGTACGGCGGAGGGGGGCCTGTTCGGCCGGATTGCCGGCAGTGGGGTGCTGGGCGGTGCGGCGGGTGGCGGGCATGCCGAGCACGGGAGCGCCGGGCGCGGGCAGGGTGCGGCAGCGGAGATTGCCCGGCGGCTGCTGGACCCCGCACGGGGGGATATGCGCAATCCCTCTGTCCCCCCGTCTGTCGGCCGGGCGGGGGGCAGGGTGCGCAGCCGGCTGGCCCCTGCCGGGGTACCGGACACCGGCTCGTCCGGTCAGGTGGCGGCTGGTGCCGCTACTGAGGTCGGTGCGGGGATGCCGGGGCAGGTTTCCCCTGCCGGGCCGGACCCTATGGACGCCACCCCCGCAGAGCTGCCCCCCGCTGGCATGCCTGCGGTACCCGTCCCGGGCGACGGGGCGGATCCAGCGCACCGCCTGCTGGACTGGCTGAAGGACCCGGACGGGCCCGGCCTGGAGGCGTGGCGGGAGTCCCTGGCCCTGCTGGAAACGAAGCACCAGGCGGAATCCCTGCCGGCCAAGGCCAGCCTCCTGGGCATGGGCAGGAAATACCTGACCCCTCTTGTCAAAGGGAAGCAGGAGGCGTCTGAGGGCTTCAAGTGGCGGGCGCGCCTCGCGGCCCATCTGCCCGGCTCCGAAGGCACCGGGACCGGCTCCGAAAGCACCAGGAACTGGCACATCAAGACAGACCGGAAAGGCCACGACTATTTCCATGTGGTCTTCTCCACGGGCACGGTGCTGGAGTTTCGTGGCGGGAATGTCCTGAGCTGGAGCGTCATCCGGCCGGGGGACCACGACATGCGGGTGCGCTTCGGCTACGCGCCGGCTTCGGGCTGGGGCGCGCCGGAGTTGACGACACTGAAGGGCGACAGGGAGCCGGTGGGCGCGTGGGAGTTGAGGGTCGGGGCGGATCGCCGCAGCGTGACGGTCAGCGATCTCTCCCAGGGCGGGGAGAGGACGCCGCGGTGGCAGCTGAGCCCGGAGCAGCTGCCCGAGTCTTTCGCTCTGCCCCCTGCCGTCCCGGGGCGCACCGACCTGTTCGGCCAGCGGTTCGGGAGGGGGGTCGAGATCGTGTCCCGAACCGGTATGGGGGTGTCGGGGCAGGCCTCCCCTGCCGGGCCGGCCCCGAGGGACGCCACCCCCACAGGGCTGCCCCCCGCAGAGCTACCCCCCGTACCCGTCCCGGGCGGCGGGGCGGATCCAGCGCACCGCCTGCTGGACTGGCTGAAGGACCCGGACGGGCCCGCCCTGGAGGCGTGGCAGGAGTCCCTGGACCTGCTGAAAACGAAGCACCAGGTGAGATACCAGCAGGACCAGGCCAGGCTCCTGGGCATGCACGAGCGGCGGCTGCGCGCTGTCCTCCAGAAGAAGGACGAGGTGTCTGAGGGCTTCAAGTGGCGGGTGCGCCTCGCGGCCCATCTGGCCGACTCCGAGGGCACCGGGACCGGCTCCGAAGCCACCAGGAACTGGCACATCGAGACGGACCGGAAAAGCCACGACTATTTCCATGTGGTCTTCTCCGCGGGCACGATGCTGGAGTTTCGTGGCGGGAATGTCCTGAGCTGGAGCGTCATCCGGCCGGGGGACCACGACATGCGGGTGCGCTTCGGCTACGCGCCGGCTTCGGGCTGGGAGGCACCGAAGTTGACGACGCTGGAGGGCCACGAGCCGGAGGGCGCGTGGGAGTTGAGGGTCGGGGCGGATCACCGCAGCGTGACGGTCAGCGATCTCTCCCAGGGCGGGGAGAGGAGGCCGCAGTGGGAGCTGGGCCCGGAGCAGTTGCCCCCGCCATTCGCCGCGCGCCGCGCCCCGGGCGGCGGAGCCGATCCGGCACGCCGCCTGCTGCACTGGCTGAAGAACCTGGACGGGCCCGGCCTGGAGGCGTGGCGGGAGTCCCTGGCCCTGCTGGAAACGAAGCACCAGGCGACATCCCTGCCGGCCAAGGCCAGGCTCCTGGGCATCAACAGGAATGCCCTGGCCTTTATTGTCCAGGGGAAGCGCGAGGCGTCTGAGGGCTTCAAGTGGCGGGCGCGCCTCGCGGCCCATCTGCCCGGCTCCGAAGCCACCGGGACCGGCTCCGAAGCCACCAGGAACTGGCACATCGAGACGGACTGGAAAAGCCACGACTATTTCCATGTGGTCTTCGGCGAGACCACGGTGCTGGAGTTTCGTGGCGGGGAGGTGCTGGGCTGGAGCGTCACCTGGCCGGGCCAGGACATGCGGGTGCGCTTCGCCTCCGTGCTGGCTGAGGGCTGGGACGGGTCCGTGCCGGCTGCGGGCTGGGAGGCGCCAAAGCTGACGACGCTGAAGGGCGACAAGGAGCCGGTGGGCGTGTGGGAGTTGAGGGTCGGGGCGGATCGCCGCAGCGTGACGGTCAGCGATCTCTCCCAGGGCGGGGAGAGGACGCCGCGGTGGCAGCTGAGCCCGGAGCAGCTGCCCGAGTCTTTCGCTCTGCCCCCTGCCGTCCCGGGGCGCACCGACCTGTTCGGCCAGCGGTTCGGGAGGGGGGTCGAGATCGTGTCCCGAACCGGTATGGGGGTGTCGGGGCAGGCCTCCCCTGCCGGGCCGGCCCCGAGGGACGCCGCCCCCACAGGGCTGCCCCCCGCAGAGCTGCCTCCCGTACCCGTCCCGGGCGACCTTGCGGCCACCGGCCTTCCCGGCAGGGACCCGGGCATGGACCCGCTCCAGCTGGGTGAGCCCCCCGCCTCGGCCGAGGCGGAGCCAGGTCCCAGCTACCTCCACACCATCAACTGGGCGGACCTATCACCGCCGTGACCGCCTTGCCGGTGCAGGGCCCCCTCCGTCGCCCCGTCGCCCCGTCGCCCCGTCGCCGTCAGCGGAATGGCGCGTGAACGGATCCGGTGGGCGGTCGTCGTGGAACGGGCGCGGGAGATCGTGGAGAGCTACGAGGGCGGCGTCACGCTGCGCCAGGTCATGTACCGCTTGGTCTCCGAAGGGGCGCTGCCGCACACGCCGCCGATGTACCGGCGGCTGTCCGCGCAGCTGGCCAAGGCCCGCCGGGAGGGCCGCTTCCCCGACCTCATCGACACGATGCGGGAGGTCCACGCCCCGCCGGCCTGGCCGGGCGTGGACGCGTTCGTACGGGAGATGCCCGACTGGTTCGGCCTGGATCGCACGAGTGGCCAGTTGCATGCGGTGTACGTCGCTGCGGAAAAGGACACCCTTCGCCAGCAGCTGACCGGCTGGCTCGCCTACGCGGGCATCCCGGTGCTGGTGGTCTGCGGCTTCGGCTTCCAGTCGTACGCCGACGTCGTCCACGACCGCGTCACCGCCGACCCGCGCGACAGGGTTCTTCTCGTGGTCGTTCTCCCGGCCTTCTCCGAGTGTGGTGTGACGTCGTACTAGTGGCGTGACCTGGGGTTTTCTTTAGCATCTCTGGGGCTGTCGCGATTGTTGCGACACGTTGCACATGAGATCGGAGGAGACCCTTGCGAGCCTTTCCTGTTCAACTCCCATCCGGTGTCCGCTACTGGACCGTGGTGGACGACGACTTGGCCGTGGTCCCGGAGGCAGACGCGTTCCTGCGGTACGTGCGGTTCGGCAGAGATCAGGCCGAGTTGACGACCCGTACGTACGCCGGACACATCGCGCTGTACCTGCGGTGGTGCATACGGACGGGCCGGGACTGGCGGGTGGCTGCCATCGCCGCCTACAACCTGCCGACCGCACCGCCGAAGGCGACCGATCGGCGTTCGTTCTCCGGCCCCACCACCCAGGCCGAGGCCCTGCCGCCCGACATCCTGGCCGCAATTGTGCGCGAGGCCATCGAGGCCCACCGCGACCCCGAAGTCCACCGGCAGGCACTCGCCCGCGAAGAAGCCAAACGGCGCGCGCTCCGCGAGCGCCTGAGCGGGCGGCCCGAACCCGGTCAGCCTCCCGCCGAGTGAATGGCGGCCAACTTCATTCTGTCAGCCCGACTCTCTGGGCGCGCTGGCCCCAGCTGTGTCCGCAGCATCCGGCGGCTGATTGCCAGGAGGCCGACCGGTCGGGTCCGACTGCACTTGTGCAGATTGAGATGGGTTGCTGTTCTCGTTCCTGCTGCCATCATTGCTGCTGCTGGAGCCTCGATCTGAGCGGCGATGCTGCCAGACAGCCAGTAGTCCTCCAAGCCCGCCAATAGCGGTTAGGGCAGCAAGGATTTCCTTCCATGCGGACTTCGCGAATCTCAGGAACGCGTTTTCGTCGTCGTAGATTTCGAGTTCCTGTCGTACGGGAATCGGTTCCTCGAGAACAATGTCAGTGTCGTTGAAGTAAGCGGTGATGGTCAGGTTGATGAAAGCTTTTCCGGCCTTTGGTGTATCAATGGTCCATGACCATGAGGCGTCATCTTGAGTGCGCAGTACCGGCTTCTTCTCGGAAGAGTTGCTCACACATTTGACGCTTGCTCCTGAGCAGTGGAGTTTTGCGCCCATCATGGCGCCGCTGGGAGCAGGCTTTTCGCCTTTTCCGTCCGGGGTGACAGGCTTGCGGCCGCTATTTCCAGAGAGAGTCGCTTCGAAAGATAGTGAGTCGCCTGCTTTCGAGTCGCTAAGCATGGTGTAGATGAGTGACCCCTCGGAGAGGCCGTCCCGAGCCTCGATGAGTTTGGTTTTGTACGGGCTGTCAGAAGTCGGGAAATTGAGCCCAATCGTGGTGATCCCTGCCGCGACCCCGGCGAGTAGTAGAAGACTGACAGCGGCAAGACTGCAAGATGCAGTATCGGTTCGCCTACCGCTGTAGCTCTTCTTCTCAGTGCTCATGATTGTGTCCCCCGCTGGCGTTGAGCCCACCGCGCTTGTGATGTGGTTGCATCGCCGTACGCCCGTTCGTGCTGTCTTGCGTCGTCAACTTCTATGTCAAGGCCACCAGTTGTGACATAGCAGCCTGCGCCTGTCCACTCGCGGCCGAGCCTCGGCCAGACCATGGCCGTTGCACAGCCTCGTGGCCTCATCGGGTGAGCGAGGAGGCGAGCCTCGTGCATCACAGGTGTTGCATCCGCTACAGTGCTCGGGACCGCTCCTGAGCTGCGGAAACTCCCTCCACACACTCGTGGCGCCCCGGAGAAAGCGTCGGTGATTTCGACTGCTCGGGTGAGGACATCGAGCGGGACTGGGTGACGCGCACAGGCTGCTGGAGCCGGACTGAGCGTGTCCTGCTGACCTACGACCAGGTCCGTGCCTACGAACTGCCCGCGACCGAGGGCAAACAGGGTGATCCGAGGTGGCCGGCCTTCGCCCGCCGCTACGGCTTCGACCCCCGCCGCCCGGTGCAGTGGGAGGTGGAGGCGCTGGAGCCGGACGAGCTCCAGCGCCTGGTCCTCGCCGCCGTTGCCCCGTACGTCGACCGCGACGTCCTCGCCCGACAGGTCGCCCGCGAGGAAGAGCAACGCCGCACCCTCGCCGCCTTCCTGGAGGGCTGGGACGCGGCGAGCGGGGGAGGAGCGCCGTCGTAGCGCTGGCCGGACGCCTGGCGACGGCCCCTGACTGTCGGTGGTGGCTGGGAGGCTGGAGCCATGGACAGGGATGAGGAGTTGCTGCGCGGCCGGATCTACGGCGCCGACCACGACCCCCCGGGCCCGCGGCCGGACCGGGGCTCCGCCGAACTGGTCGGCGGCCCGCTCGATGGGCTGCTGCTCGACATCACCGGCTGGACAGCGGACGAGATCCAGACTGGCGTCGCGCTGATGACCGAGCTCGGGCAGTTCGGCGTCGGCGGCCGGGCGATGTACGACCCGCGCCCCGGCGAGCGGAACCGCTGGGACTGGTCCGGCGACACGCCCTGACCCTCACACAGCGACGGGCCGCACGGAGTCTTCCGTGCGGCCCGTCGACGTATGTCCCGAGGTTCACCGGCTCAGGCGGATACGCGGCCCCCACGCGAACTCGAGGTCGTCCAGCAGGACGGTCTCCAGCTCCTGCTCCCACTGGCCACGCAGACCGAACGGGTTGGTCTCCATCCGCTCCAGGATGACCAGGGTCTCGGGCTGCCCGATCAGCGCGTACCTGCCGTGCGAGGCGGGCCTGCTGCCCGGCCCGTACGCGCGCAGCAGCTCCTCCAGGCGGGCGCGGTGGTGCTCCACGAACGCCTCCAGGCGCTCGATGTACCCCTCGCGTTCCTCGGTGCGCACCGCGCTCAGCGCGACGTCCAGGAACTCCCCGTCCGGCCAGTGACGCGTCCCCGGCGCGGCCAGGGCCCACGGGAACCGTTCCGCCGCCGCCAGGACGTCCTTCGCCTCCAGCGCCGGAGCCGGAGCGGGCTCCGCCACCGGGGCCAGCTCCTGCCCGTAGGCGTACGCGTCGTGCGTCGGTGGCGCGCTCAGCGCGTGCGGGGCGGTGTTAGCCAGCGGCATGTCCAGTGCTTCAAGGTGGGCCATGAGCAGGCGGGCCAGGGTGCGTCCGTGGTCGCTGCCGTGCGGTTGCTGGGGGTGCTGCCGTCGCCCCGATCGCCGGGGTAGGCGAGGTGCCAGGGGTATACGACGGTGCGGTGGAAGAAGTCGGCGAGCACCTCGAACAGGTCGCTCGCTTCGGGGCCAGGCTCGTACGCGCCGACCACGGCGGCCGCGGCACGCCCGATCTCGGAGCCGGTCTGCGAGAGCGCGTCCAGCATGTGCCGTGCGGAGTTCGATGGGGTGTCCTCAAAGACCTCCACGATTCGGTACAGGCCCGCAGGGCCGTAGACGTTGCCCTGTTTCGCGCGACGCACCGTCACCGCGGCCTCCTCGACCGAGTCGGCGGTGGCGAGGTTGGTCACCTCCGAGGCGCCGGGGTGCTCCGGCTCGGTGCACCTGGCGAGGACCTGGTAGAGCCCTCGCTGCTCGGGCGGCCGTACCCCGCCGGACACGGGGTGCCCCTGCCCACGTTCCTCCGGATCGCCGGCAGGCGTGTATCCGCCGAAGACCTGGTGTGACACCAGATTCCGAATCCGCTTCAGCTCCGCCAACCGCACTGCCGCCCTGTGCCTTTCTGCAGGGCCCGCAGGATCCGTCCCGTCCCCGTCGGTGGCGATCAGTTCGCCCAGCTGCTCGTACGTCAGGCCGGTGACCTCCCGGCGGACTTCTACTCGGATCTCGGCGTCGCTGCGGGCTGTCGTCATGTCGGTCCTCTGGTCGGTGCCGTCGGTGGTCACGCGGGGTCTCCCTGATCAGTGCGGGTGCTGCGGGTGCGGTTGGCGACCCAGTCCGGATCGCGTACGGGGGCCGACACCCGCGTCTCGGTGGCCGGGGCGCGCATGATGCGCCAGCTGGTGCGCGGCGCGGTGACGACGTGGACCAGGACGACGACGGCCTGGCGGCCGAAGCCGCCACGGACCCACGGCCCGGCGAAGCGGACCTGATCGGCCGCCCACTCACCCGCCCACTGCCACGGGCGCAGCCGCCCGAGCAGATAGCCGGCCGCGAGGGCGGCGACCACGGTGACGACGATGGCCATCACGACCACCGCATCCCGATCGCGGACAGCTGCTCCATCCGCTCCGGCGTCAGCGTCGCGGCCCTGCTCCGCTGATTCCCGATCCAGGCCCCCAGCTTGTGTTCCCGCTCTTCCTGGTCCTCGCCGACGATCCGCTCGATGTGCTTCCTCGGGACCTGAAGGTGTCCCTCGCGCTCGTAGAACTGCTTGGCGGCCTCGTAGTTCATCGCCCACTTGTCGGCCTGTGTACGGCGCGGCTTTGGCTTCTCGTCCTCGGCTGCGGGTTCGATTCCGAGGACCTGCTCGCACATCCACTGCTGCACGGTCGTGAGCTGGTCCCACCCGAGCCGCACCGACTGCACCCACCGCCCCAGATCCTCGCCCTGGCGCAGGACCTCTCCCGCCGTGGTGGGCAGCGCCTCGCCCGCGTCCAGGTGCATCCGGACCAGGTGGAAGCACCGCTGCCAGGTCACCGGCCAGCTCGGGCACCAGGACGCATCGATCTCCTCCAGCTGCTCACGCCGCTCGTCCGACAGCGCCCCGGTCGACGACTCCACCGGCAGCCCCTCGGCACGCCGCCGTTCGTTCTCGGCAGCCTTCCGGGCCGCGGCCCGCGCGTTCTTCAACCAGATGCCCACCGCCGCTCCCTGGAAGGTGGCGTCCAGCGGGGCCAGGAGGTGCCCGTGTTCGGCGGCCCACCCGCGCGCGGCAGCCAGGCCCTCTTCCCACGCGACGTCGAAGTGGGACCAGATCATGCCGAGCTTCTCCAGCTGGGCGACGCGGTCTTCGTCCATGTCGCCGCGGGCGTAGAACCTCCTGGCGTCGGCGGTCCACTGCCCCAGCGGGAAGGAAGCGAGCGAGGCCGGCCACCCTGCCGCCTCCGCTTCCTCTCCGGCCGGGACGCGGAACGTGAACGGCACCCGCAGGTCACCGTGCTCGCGGGCGTAGATGACGGCGGCCTCCACCCCGCGCCGCCAGTGCTCGTGCTCCGGGTTGAAGACCCGCAGATTGATGAACGCCGCGAGGGCGGCCGGGTCGCGCGGCGTGGAGAACTTCAGCAGGGCCTTGGCGGGGGCGCTGATGCCTCCGGAGCCGTCGCCGCTCCCGCCCGTGCTCTTCCCGCTCTCGTCCTTGCTGACGGGCTTGTAGCGGCTCGGGGCCTGCTGCTCCGCGAGGGTCTCCACGATCCGCGCGTCGTGCGCCCGCAGCGCCTCCAGGAGCTTGGCCAACCCGCCGAACGCCCGGGAGGTGAGCATGTTGTCCGCCGTCTCGCCCGGCCCGAGCAGCACCGGCACGACCAGGCTGGCCATCTTCCCCTCGCCCGGCTGCATCCGCAGCGCCCGGCCCACCGCCTGGACCAGGTCCGGCATCGAGCCGCGCACATCCGCCCAGTACACGGAGTCGCAGTTCTTGGTGTCGACGCCCTCGCCCAAGACCTTCACCGAGCACAGGAAGCACTTCTCCACGACGGTGCCGTCCGTGGCGATCCCGGCGGCGAACTCTCCAAGGAGCCGGCGGCGGTGGAGCGGCTTGTGGTCGCCGCAGAGCCAGTCCGCCCAGATCGTGGCCGGGTACAACTCGGGGTCGGATGCGTGCAGCTGCGCGGCGACGTCGGGAAGGCCAGCCGCGAAGGCTTCGGCCTCCTTCACCACGTGGTGGAACACGAGCGTGCGGCGGAAGCCCTCCTCAGCTGATGCCTTCACCAGGGCGGTCTGCAGAGCGGCGAGCCGGGCACCGCGGACCTCTGCTGACCGGCCTTCGGCGCCCAGGAGCTGCGCGGCCTGGAGCGCGGTGTCGGTGATATCCACGCATACGACCTGGTACGGGGCGCAAATTCCCCTGTCGATGGCCTCCGAGAGCGTCAAAGTGAACGCCCTGCTGCCGAAGGGGCCGTCCGGGTCGTCTTCCATGCTCGCGACCAGCTCGCCGGGTGCGCCGGCCTCGTCCTCGTCCCCGAGCTGCCACAGCCGGGGCGTGGCCGTCATGTACAGACGGCGCAGGGACGGGATCTTCTGGTTGTCGTGGACGACCGCCCACGGCTTCCCGATCCGGCCCGAAACCCGGTGGGCTTCGTCCACGACGATCAGGTCCCAAGCCGCCAAACCCGCAGCGTGGGCCCGCTCCAGCGTGCCCAGACCGAGGCTGGCGTACGTGGCGTACACGGTCACCTTGTCCAGGCCCCGCGTCCACTCCACCAGCTCGTCCACGTCCGTGGTGTTGGGAAAGGACACCTCCTCACCCCGCAGCGAGGACACCCCGATCATCGGCCCCCGGCGGCCCCCCTCACACCACGCGGCCTCCGTCTGCGCCAGCAGATCCAGCGAGGGCACCAGCACCAGCACACGGCCCGCGTGGAGCTCCTCCGCGCTGCGGACCGCCACCCGGGTCTTCCCGGACCCGGTCGCCATGATCACCTGCGTTCGAAGACCTCGTTCGGACACAAGTGATCTTGCAGGCAATTCGAGGGCACGCACGACCGCGTCAATGGCTTCTCGCTGGGCTGCCTCGCGCTGGTCAGCGCGGTCTGTGCTCGACATATTCGCCTGCCTTCTCCTGGGGTGCCGTCCGGTCGATTCGGGCGGCGGGAAACGGGAAACCTGCACGTAGAGGAGCCGCAAGGGCTACGGTTGGTCTGACGCAGTCGGCTGACTGCTCTGCCTCACCAGAGCACCGGCAAGGCCGTGGGATTGATCTCGATAACCCTCTGGAGCGGTCCGGGGGGTGTGCTCTGAGTCCATAGCTTATCTCGACTCCAAAAATGAAGCACACGGAATCCCGGGATTCCCCCTAACGTGGCTGAAAGCTGTTAGTCTTGCCTTAT
This sequence comes from uncultured Actinomycetota bacterium, assembly GCA_963711935.1. Taxonomy (GTDB): domain Bacteria; phylum Actinomycetota; class Actinomycetes; order Streptomycetales; family Streptomycetaceae; genus Streptomyces. The sequence goes on along the minus strand of CAVQGD010000027.1, from coordinate 394 downwards.
CGCAAGCCAATCCAGAGCCTTGACGCCCCCTCAGTCCACTTTCCTCGCCCTAGTGGCCAGCCTCCGCGTTCCTGCACTCGCCCGACCCTCCGTCACCATCCCTCCTCTGCTGCTGCTTGGGCCGTGAGGCCCGTGGGTGGGCCGCGCGGAGCGTGGCGCGCCCTGTGGTAGGGCGGGGTGACGTGGGGTCAGGCGGTGGGGTGGTGGGTGGCTGGAGCGCAGCGGAGGCCACTGGTCGGCCGGAGGCCGACCCCGGCCCGCAACGCGGGCCGGATGCCCTGCGGTTGGCGGTGGGCGCACAGCGCGTGCCGCCTGGCGGTGAGCGGAGCGAGCCGCATCCGCTCACGCGGAGCGGGAGCGGCCGGGGAGCGCAGCGACCCGGCTCGCTTCTTCG
>CAVQGD010000026.1:0-536308 GCA_963711935.1 uncultured Actinomycetota bacterium | reverse complement strand
GGGTGCTTCTCTGTTGCGGGGCGGCCGGCTGCCGCGGGACCGGAGGCGCCGGGTTGGCCGCAGCGGACGGGGCTGCCGGAGCCCCTGGCCGCTGAGGGCCCTGCCCCGGGCTCTGCTGCCAGCTCTGCTGCTGCGGGCTCTGCTGCTGCGGGCCGGACGGTACGCCGGGGCCCGTCTGGGGGGTCAGGCCTGGTACCTGCTGGGAGGCGGCCTGGGCGTTCCTGCCGGGTGAGTCGTACGACGGTCCGGAGCCCTCACCGACCGCCGCCGCGCTCCCGTTCTGCGGGCCCGTGCGCGCGACGGGTGCCCGGAACATCATGGTGCCCTCGGCAGGTGCGGGCTCCGCGTTCCCGGACGCGGCGGGGCGCGCGCCGATCGCCGGCCGACGGAAGAGCATCGTGCCCTCCGGGGCCCCTACGTCTGCGGAAGGGTCCGTGGGAGGGACCGAGGCCGTGCCGGAAGACCGAGCCGTGCCGGAGGGACCGAGGCCGCGCCGGGAGGGACCGAGGCCGTGCCGTCCGTGCTCGCCGGGCGCGCGAAGTCGCCGCTGTTCCGGTCCGGGCTGTTCCGGTCCGGGCTGTTCCGGTCCGGGCTGTTCCGGTCCGGCTGGTCGCCCGGCATCCGCAGGTCCGTTCCGCCCGGCGCGCCCCAGGAGACGCGGCGGTCCCGGTCACTGCCGAAGCCGGCCTGCCAGGACTGGTCGGCGCCCCACGCGGACGCGAGCTCTGGCCTGCTGCCGTGCTGGGCCCCGGCCGGGGGCGCCTGCCTCGGCTCCCCGGCGGGTGCGGCAAGCTCGGCAGGCGCGGCAGGCGCTGCGGGCACGGCAGGCGCTGCGGGCACGGCGGACTCAGCCCGCTTCGGGCCCTCGTCGAAGAAGTGTGGTCCCGTCTCCTCCAGGGGAGCCGGGGTGGCGGGAGCCGCGCCGGGCGGCGCGAGCGATTCACCGTCGGAGGGCGCGGGACGGCTCGTGCCCGGCACCCAGGAAGCACCGTTCCAGTAACGGACATATCCAGGAATGGACGGGTCCGGGTAATACCCTTCGCGGGGCCTGTCGTCACCGGGGGCCGGGGTTGGGGCGCTCATGTCCGTCGTCCGGTATCTGCTCGGGGGTTGATTAGGGGCATCAACATCTACCAGACGGACGCATGTAGCACTGCCCCTCCCGCCGTACCCGCCACTTTCGAGCACCGTTCTGCTACGAACACGCGGCCTCAGACGGCCACCGCACGCCCCCGGACTATCGGACAAAGTCCAGCAAACCGGGCAATACTCCCTGCACCCAGAGGAAAGCGAGTGAAGCGCGCCTCAGAAGAGCTTGCCCGGGTTCAGGATGCCCAGCGGGTCGAAGACCTCCTTGATCCCGCGCTGCATCTCCACGCCTACGGGCCCGAGTCTCACGGGCCAGCCACTCCTTCTTGAGTAGGCCCACGCCATGCTCGCCGGTGATCGTGCCGCCGAGTTCCAGACCCAGCGCCATGATCTCGTCGAACGACTCGCGGGCGCGCCGTGACTCGTCGGGGTCGTCGGGGTCGAAGCAGACGGTGGGGTGGGTGTTGCCGTCGCCCGCGTGGGCGACGACGCCGATGGTCAGGTCGTACTTCTCGGCGATGGCGGTCCATCCGTCGAGCATGCACCGAGCTTCGAGCGGGGTACGCAGACGTCGTCGATCATCGTGGCCTCTTGACCGTCTCCAGCGCGGGGAGCGACAACCGCCGTGCCTGCAACAGCAGTTCGGACTCGGCCGCGTTGTCCGCCGGGACGACCTGGGTGGCGCCCGCCGCCTCGCACAGGGCCCCGACCGCGGCCAGATCGGCTGCCGGGTCCGGGCGTGTCGAACGCGGCGAGCAGCAGCGCCTCGGTGGTCTCCGGCAGGCCCATGTTGCGCCATGGCGTTGACGGCCCGGACGGTCGTACGGTCCATGAGTTCGAGGAGCGAGGGCGTGTGGCCGCCCTCCATGATCGCGCAGACGGCCTCGCACGCGGCGGACGCCGGAGGCGAACTCCGCGGCCAGGACCAGCTGCGCGGGCGGCTGCGGCCTGCAGCGCCAGCACCGCCCGACGACGATGCCGAGGCTGCCCTCGGAGCCCACGAACAGCCGGGTCAGGTCGTAGCCCGCGACGCCCTTGGCCGTACGGCGGCCGGTGGACATCAGCCGTCCGTCGGCGAGGACGACGTCCAGGCCGAGCACGTACTCGGCCGTCACCCCGTACTTGACGCAGCACAGGCCGCCGGAGGCGGTGCCGATGTTGCCGCCGATGGTGCACATCTCCCAGCTGGAGGGATCCGGAGGGTAGTACAGGCCGTGTTCGTTCACCGCGCGGGCGAGCATGGCGTTGATGACGCCGGGTTCGACCACGGCGATGCGGTCGACGGGACTGATCTCCAGGATCCGGTCCATCTTCGTCAGGGACAGCACGACGCAGCCGTCGGAGGCGTTGGCCGCGCCCGACAGACCGGTGCGGGCGCCCTGCGGGACGACCGGGACGCGCAGGGCGGTGGCGGTGCGCATGACGTGCTGGACCTGCTCGACGGTGCGCGGCAGGACGACGACGGCCGGGGTGCCCGCCTCGCAGAAGCTCGCCATGTCGCCGGCGTACGAGGCGGTGATGTCCGGATCGGTGAGGACCGCGTCGGCCGGGAGGCCGGCGAGGAGCCGGTCGAGGAGGTCACCGGTCCTCGCCGCGTCCTTGGCGTCCTTGGCGGCAAGGCCTTCGCTACGGCTCATGATCGCATCGTCGCACCGGACCGCCATCGGTGTGAACCCGTCGGCCGGGGACTTCCGGGTGCCGGGTCGCGCTCTTCGTATTGACGCACAGTGAGCGGCATGGAGAGCCAGGAGAGCCAGGAGAACCAGGAGAGACGGTTGAGGCCGTTCGGGCGGGCGTTGCGGCGTGCGCTGGGCTGGGCGTTGTTCGGGAGTGTCGTACTCGGCGGGGTGCTGCTGATACTGCTGCCGTCCGGCTACGGGCGGCAGGCGGGCGGACAGGAGGCAGCCGGGCGGGAGACGGGCGTGACACCCCGCGCCCACCGCCGCACCCGCACCCGCACCCGCACCCGCACCGGGTCCTCCCCCACGGAACGCACCGAACGCACGGGCCCGGGCGGCGGTCGTGGCCGGGGTGCCCGCCGCACTGCCCGACCTGGCCGCACTGATCCGCGAGCACAAGGCCCGGGTGCGGGACCATCCCAAGGACGCGCGGTCCTGGGCGGTGCTCGGTACGGCGTACGTGGAGCGGGGGCGCCGTACCGCGGTCGCCGCGGACTTCCCGAAGGCCGAGCGTGCGCTGCTCACCTCGCTGGAGGTCAGCAAAACGGAAGGGACAGAAGGGGTAAAGGGACGAAAGGGCGCGCAGGGCTTCCGCGGAGGGGTGGTGGGGGGCGACAGGCGGGAGGGAACGCCGAGGCGTACGACGGTCTGGCCGCGCTGGCGGTCGCGCGGCGGGACTTCCGGTCGGCGCGGCGGTGGGGCGAGGAGGCCGTACGGGTGGCGCCCGAGCGGTGGACCGCGTACCCGCCGCTGATCGACGCGTATGACGGGCTCGGTGACCACCAGGCCGCCCGCCGGACCCTGGACCGGCTGCGCGGCCTGCGGCCCGGGCCCGCGGCCCAGGCGCGCACGGCCCAGGCGTACTGGGACCGGGGCCGGTCCGAGGACGCGGCGGCGGCGATCTCGGACGCGGCCGCACGCGCCGAGGGCCCGGCCGAGCGGGCCGCGTACCTCGTATGGGCGGGCGAACTGGCCTGGCAGCGCGGTGAGTTGAAGGAGTCCCTGGACTACTGCACGGCCGCCCTGCGTGCCGCCCCCGGCGAACACGCCGCCCTCGCCGGGCGGGCCCGCGCGCTGGCGGGGCTGGGCCGCACCAAGGAGGCGGTACGGGCGTACCAGTCGGTGCTGTCGAAGGCGAGTACGCCCCAATACGCGCTGGAACTGGGCGAGTTGTACGAGTCCCTGGGGCGCGGGAGCGACGCCCGGGACCAGTACGAGGTGCTGCGCGCGGCGGTACGCGGGGAGGAGGCGGCCGGAGTGAACCACGCCCTGCTCCTCGGCCTCTTCGAGGCGGACCACGGTGACCCGGAGGAGGCGGTCCGCCTGGTGCGGGCCGAGTGGGAGCGGCAGCCGAGCCTTGAGGCGACGGACGCGCTGGGCTGGGCGCTGCACCGGGCGGGCGAGGTCGAGGAGGCGCTGACGTTCGCGAAGCGGGCGACCGACAGGGCCGGTGGCGGCGAGGTCCGCAGCGCGCTGTACGCCTACCACCGCGGCGAGATCGAGCGCGCCCTGGGCCTCGCCGGCCCGGCCCGCCGCCATCTGACCGAGGCCCTGCGCCTCAACCCGTACTTCTCGCCGCTGGCCGCGCCCGCGGCGAGGGAGGCGGTGAAGGAGCTGGGCAAGCCGGGCGAGTTGGACTAGCCGGACTGCCGGGTTGCCGGGCGAGCCGGACTGCCGGGTTACCGGGCGGGCTGGGCGAGCCGGACTGCTGGACTGCCGGGCTGCTGCGCGAGCCGGACTGCCGGGTTGCCGGGCGGGCTGGGTGAGCCGTCGGAGGGGCTGCGCCCCGGTAGGGCGCGCCCCTACCGGGGCGCAGCCCGGCTACAGATTCCCCGCTTACGCCTACAGATTCCCCCGCTTGGCCTGCTCCCTCTCGATCGCCTCGAACAGCGCCTTGAAGTTGCCCTTGCCGAACCCCATCGAACCGTGTCGTTCGATGAGCTCGAAGAAGACCGTCGGACGGTCCTGGACCGGCTTGGTGAAGATCTGGAGCAGATAGCCGTCCTCGTCCCGGTCGACGAGGATCTTCAGCTCGCGCAGGGTCTCGAGGGGCACGCGGGTCTCGCCGGCCCACTCCCCCAGCGTGTCGTAGTACGAGTCGGGCGTGTCCAGGAACCGGACCCCGGCCGCTCGCATCATCCGTACCGTCCGCACGATGTCGTTGGTGTTCAGCGCGATGTGCTGGACACCGGCGCCGCCGTAGAACTCCAGGTACTCGTCGATCTGGGACTTCTTCTTCGCGAGGGCGGGCTCGTTGATCGGGAACTTGACCTTGAGCGTGCCGTCGGCGACGACCTTCGACATCAGCGCGCTGTACTCGGTGGCGATGTCGTCGCCCACGAACTCCTTCATGTTCGTGAAGCCCATCACCTTGTTGTAGAAGCGGACCCACTCGTCCATCCGGCCGAGTTCGACGTTGCCGACGCAGTGGTCGATGGCCTGGAAGGTGCGGTGGGAGGGCGGTTCGACGAGCGGGTCGGCGGCCACGAAGCCGGGGAGGTACAGGCCGTCGTAGCCGGTGCGCTCGACGAGGGTGTGCCGGGTCGTGCCGTACGTGGCGATCGCGGCGAGGACGACCGTGCCGTGCTCGTCCTTCAGCTCGTACGGCTCGGCGACGGAGCGGGCGCCGTGCTCGACGGCGTACGCGTACGCCCTGCGCGCGTCCGGGACATCGATGGCGAGGTCGATGACGCCGTCGCCGTGCTCGGCCACGTGCTCGGCGAGGAAGTGACCCCAGGCGGTGGCGGGCTTGATCACCGAGGTGAACACGAAGCGGGCGGAGCCGTTCTCCAGTACGTAACTCGCGGTCTCGCGGCTGCCGGTCTCCGGTCCTGAGTAGGCCACGAGCCGCATGCCGAAGGCGGTGGAGTAGTAGTGGGCCGCCTGCTTGGCGTTGCCCACGGCGAACACGACCGCGTCCATTCCCTTGACCGGGAAGGGGTCGGCCTGCCGTGCGGCGTCAGGAGTGTGGTGTGTGGTCTGTGTCATAGCCGCAGGTTCTCTCTGTTGCCGCAAGGTGCGCAATAGTTTGTGGATTCACTGGGCAATGTGCTCAGTGTCGGGCCGGTGTCTGCGGGCTCTCTGTACAGGATGACCACCATCCAGCCGGAGACCTTGATGGGTGGGGGTGGTGGGCTGCTCTCGGCTCTGAGAGGCTGCGCGTGGCGATCGATCATCTGGACGGGCGGATCATCGGGCTGCTGGCCCGGGAGCCGCGTATCGGGGTGCTGGAGATGTCGCGGCGGCTCGGGGTCGCGCGCGGGACGGTCCAGGCCCGGCTCGACCGGCTTCAGTCGCAGGGCGTCATCCGGGGATTCGGTCCGGAAGTCGACCCGGCGGCGCTCGGGTACCCCGTGACGGCGTTCGCCACGCTGCAGATCCGGCAGGGCCGGGGGACGGACGTACGGGCGCACTTGGCGACCGTGCCGGAGGTGCTCGAGCTGCACACGACGACCGGCAACGGGGACATGCTGTGCAGGCTGGTGGCCCGGTCGAACGCGGATCTCCAGCGGGTGATCGACCGGGTGGTCGGTTTCGACGGCATCGTCAGGGCCTCCACGGCGATCGTCATGGAGAACCCTGTTCCCCTGCGGATCATCCCTTTGGTAGAGCAGGCGGCGCAGGCCCTCTAACAGCGCAAACCCTCAGCAGCGCAAGCCCCTCAGCGGCTCAAGCCCTCTAGCAGCTCGGTACCGGGCCCTTCCCTGTCTTCAGGGCGATCAGGGAGTTCACCGTGCCCTTCAGGGTCGTCACCGGGATCAGCCGCAGCCCCTTCGGCACGTCGGACTTCGCGTCGGCGCACTCGGCCTTCGGGACCAGGAAGACCGTGGCGCCGTCGCGGTGGGCGGCCTGGGTCTTGAGGGTCACTCCGCCGACGGCGCCGACCTTGCCCGCGGCGTCGATCGTCCCCGTACCCGCGATGACACGGCCCCCCGTGAGGTCGCCGCCGCGGCCGTCGCCGCCCAGCTTGTCGATGATGCCGAGGGAGAAGAGCAGGCCCGCGCTGGGGCCGCCGACGTCGGACAGCTTCAGGGTGACCTTGATGTCGCCGCCGTCCTTGCCCAGGTACGACAGCGCCGCCTGGGCCGCCGTGTCCTGGGACTTCTTCATCTCGGCCCTGTTGTGCTCCTCGATCTCCCTGACGTTGTCGCCGCTCGGGTAGACGGCGTCGCGCGGCATCACCGCCTGGTCCGTACGGAACCAGCCATCGATCACGTCGGCGAGGCCGACGTGCGTGTCCGGGCCCGTCGCCTCGATCGTCGTCATCCGCAGTTGCCCGCGCGTCTCACGGGTGGTCGCGCCGGCGATGGTGATCACCGGGTCGCCCTTGTTCTCGCCGAGGACGTTCGCCGTCATACCGGGCTGCGCCACGGAGAACGGCAGCGGTGCGAATGCCGCCGTGGCGAGCAGGGCCACCAGCGGCAGGGCACAGACGGCAACGGCCTTGGGGCGCGACAGGCGGGAGAGACGAGGACGAGAGAGCACGGGATCAATCTAACGCGACGGTGACTTCCAGCCAGTCAGCGGCCGACTACCGCTCAGCACAGCCCCCACCGGTCAGCACAACCGACTACCGCTCAGCACAGCCCCTACCGCTCGGCACGGCCCACCGTCAGTCAGCCCCGCCCAGTCAGCCCCGCCCAGTCAGCTCACCCGGTCAGCCCCGCCCAGTCAGCTCACCCGGTCAGCCCGCCCGGTCAGCCCGCCCGGTCAGCCCGCCCGGTCAGCCCGCCCGGTCAGCCCGCCCACTCAGCCCGCCGTCACCGCATTCGCGTGGCCCACTCCTGCACCTTGGTGATCCGCTGCCGCAGCTGCCCCGCCGTGGCCTCGGCGCTCGGCGGACCGCCACACACGCGCCGTACCTCGGTGTGGAGCACACCATGCGGCTTGCCCGACTGGTGGGAGTACGCGGCGACCAGGCTGTTGAGCTGCTTGCGCAGCTCCAGCAGCTCCTTGTGCGTGACGACGGGCCGCCGGTCGGCCGGCAGCTCCAGGAGGTCGGCCTCCTCGGCGGGCTTCTTGCGGCTGTGCGCGATCTGCCGGGCCTGCCGCTTCTGGAGGAGGAGTTCCACCTGATCGGGCTCCAACAGGCCTGGAATACCCAGGTAGTCCTGTTCCTCCTCGCTTCCCGAGTGGGCCTGCATGCCGAAGTCGGCGCCGTTGTACGTCACCCGGTCGAACACGGCGTCGGACTCGAGTGCCTCGAAGGGCAGCATGTCCTGCTCGCCGGTGTCCTCGTCCTGCTGCTTCTCGGCCTCCTGGAGGAGCTTGTCCTCCTCGGCGTACGGGTCCTCCTCGCCGTCCTTCTTCGGCTTGTCGAGGACGTGGTCGCGCTCGACCTCCATCTCACCTGCGAAGGAGAGCAGATCGGGAACCGTCGGCAGGAACACGGACGCGGTCTCGCCGCGCCGCCGGGACCGTACGAAACGCCCGACGGCCTGCGCGAAGAACAGCGGGGTGGAGATGGTGGTGGCGTACACACCGATGGCGAGCCGGGGCACGTCCACGCCCTCCGACACCATACGGACGGCGACCATCCATCGGTCGGTGTTGCCGCTGAACTCGTCGATACGGTCCGAGGCACCGGTGTCGTCGGAGAGGACGACAGTCGCCGGGTGACCGGTGATCTCCCTGATGAGCTTGGCGTACGCGCGCGCCGAGTCCTGGTCGGAGGCGATCACCAGAGCTCCCGCGTCCGGGATGGCCTTACGGACCTCGGTCAGCCGCTGGTCGGCGGCGCGCAGCACGCTGGGCATCCACTCACCGCGCGGGTCGAGCGCGGTACGCCAGGCCTGGCTGACGGCGTCCTTGGTCATGGGTTCACCGAGGCGGGCCTCGATCTCGTCGCCCGCCTTCGTCCGCCACCGCATGTTGCCGCTGTAGGAGAGGAAGATGACGGGCCGCACGACCCCGTCGGCGAGCGCGGAGCCGTACCCGTACGTGTAGTCGGCGGCGGACCGCCGGATCCCGTCGTTGCCCTCCTCGTACGTCACGAAGGGGATGGGGTTGGTGTCGGACCGGAAAGGCGTACCGGTGAGCGCGAGCCGACGGGTCGCGGGCTCGAAGGCCTCGAGGCAGGCCTCGCCCCAGGACTTGCTGTCACCGGCGTGGTGGATCTCGTCGAGGATGACGAGGGTCTTGCGCTGCTCGACGCGGTTGCGGTGCAGCATGGGCCGCACACCGACACCGGCGTACGTGACCGCGACCCCGTGGTACTCCTTGCTGAGCGGCCCCGCGCTGTACTCCGGGTCCAGCCTGATCCCTATCCGCGCCGCCGCCTCGGCCCACTGCTTCTTCAGGTGCTCGGTGGGCGCGACCACGGTCACCTGCTGCACGACGTGGTGGTGCAGCAGCCAGGAGGCGAGCGTCAGCGCGAAGGTCGTCTTCCCGGCGCCGGGCGTGGCCACGGCCAGGAAGTCACGCGGCTGCTCCTGGAGGTACCTCTCCATCGCCCCCTGCTGCCAGGCGCGCAGCTTGCCGGCGGTACCCCACGGGGCACGGCCGGGGAACGCGGGCGAGAGGTGATGCGAGTGCGGGAGGGAACCGGCGAGGCCGGAGGCGGACGCGGAGGGCCCTGCGTTGAGGGTGGTGGCGGGTGAGGGGCGGGCGGTAGTCACGGTCTCCGAGGGGGGTCGGGCGGCTCGGCTGAGGTGGGATGGGGTGGGGTGGTGTGGTGTGGCTGGGCCACACATGACAACCGGGCCACCTTATCGGCGGCCCGGTTGTGGGAGGGCGGGAACTAGGCCGAGGCACCCGCGGATGGGACCCAGGTCACATCGGTCACTCGCGCAGCTCCCGCAACGCCTCGGAGATGGCCTTGACTTCATCCAGGCTGCCCGTGGCCACCGCGATCACCAAGCGCTCGGCGGCATCGATATCCGGGCGCAACTGCACGTCGTTCAGCGCCAGGAACACGACGCAGGACGTCCACGCCGTGCGCTTGTTCCCGTCGAAGAAGGGATGGTTGATGGCGAGCGACTGCAGGAGCGCCGCTGCCTTGTCGAACAGGTCGGGGTACGCCTCCTGTCCGAACATCGAAGCCGAGGGACGGTGCACGGCCGACTCCAGCAGGCCCGCATCGCGTACGACGACACCCTGGTCATCGACGGCGAGTTCGGCGATGGCCAGGACGTCCTCGGCCGACAGGTAGACGTACGTCACTTGAGGCGCTCCAGGAGTTCAGCCCACTTGGCGGTCTGTTCCTTGGCGGCCTTGCGGACCAGCGCCTCATGAGCCGTACGTGCCAGGTAGTCGTCCACAGCTCTCAGCACTATGGCGTGCATGCTGGTGCCCTCCTCCTCGGCGCGCAGCTTCAGAGCATCGGTCTGGTCGTCACGGAGACGCAGGTTCATAGCCATACCAAAACAGTACCACTCAGGGGGGTCGGAGTAGTACCAATCAAGTGGCCTCGCGGCCCCACGCACCGTGCCGCACTCCTCGGCACACCCGCCGACACACGCCAATACCCCCGCCAACACCCCCGCCGACACGCCGAGTTCCCGCCTACGCCCCCGTCACCACCGCTGCCTGCGGGCGGATCGGGAGGCGGTTGACCGGGCGGCCCGTGGCCGCGCGGACCGCCGAGGCGACCGCGGCCGGGGACGTCACGACCGGTACGGCGCTGACCGCCTTCGCGCCGAAGGGGGCCACCACGTCGCGTTCCTCGATGAGTTTGACGATGCGGATGTCGGGGGCGTCCAGGGCGGTGGGGAGGGCGTACCCGGTGAGGTCGGGGTGGCGGATCAGGCCGCGGGCCGTGCGGAGGTTCTCGGTCAGCGCCACGCCGACGCCCTGGGTGACGCCCGCCTCGATACGGGCCGCGAGCTGGGCGGGGTTGAGGACCCGGCCCACGTCCTGGGCGATGGCCAGTTCCACGACCCGTACCGAGCCCAGTTCGATGTCGACGTCCACGACCGCGCGGATCGCGCAGAACGACATGCCTACGAAGGCGTCGCCCTGGCCGACGTCGTCGAGCGGTTCGGTCGGGTGGGGGCGGCACTGGGCGGTGGCCCACAGTTCCTTGCCGTCCAGCGCCTCGGTGACGGTGGTGGACAGGACACCGTCGTACGAGGTGATCTTGCCGTCGGCGATCTGCAGCAGCTCGGTGGACATGCCGAACTTGTGCGCCAGGGGCTGGAGCAGCTGGGTGCGGACCATCTTCGCCGCGCGCTCGACCGCGCCGCCCGACACCCAGGTGTGGCGGCCTCGGCAGCCCGCGCCCGCGGGGGGCTGATCCGTGTCGACCGGGGCCACGTGCACCTCGTCGATGCCGAGCGTCTCCTGGACGATCTGCCGGGCCAGCGTGGCGAAGCCCTGGCCCGTCTCCACGGCCGCACAGAGCACGGTCGCCTCACCGCCTTGGACCTTCACCGTGGCCGTCGAGACCTCGTCCGCGCCCTCGGCGCCCAGCATGTGCACCATGCCGAGGCCGTAGCCCACACCCCGGCGGACCGCGCCCGGTTCGCCCGTGCCCTCGGGGCCTCCGGGGAGCAGCCACTCCTCCTCGGGCATGTCCTTGGGGAGGGCGGGGAGCGGGAAGTCCCGTACGGCATCGAGGAGTTCGGCCACCGGCGCCGGGCAGGTCACCGTCTGGCCGGTCGGGAGGGTGTCCCCGGTGGACAGGACGTTGCGCAGGCGCAGCTCCGCCGGGTCGACGCCCAGTTTTCTGGCCAGCTTGTCCATCTGGGCCTCGTAGGCCGCGCACACCTGCATCGCTCCCTCGCCGCGCACATGACCCGAGGGAGGGTTGTTGGTACGGACGGCCCAGCCCTCGATGAAGGCGTTCGGGACGACGTACGGGCCGCAGGCGAACGCCACGGCCGCGGCCAGCGCGTCCGACGACGTGTCCGCATACGCGCCCGCGTCCAGCAGGATCTGTGCCTCGACCTTCACCAGCCTGCCCTCGGCGTCCGCGTGGTGGCGGTAGCGCAGCAACGTGGGATGCCGGTGTGCGTGCCCCAGGAAGGACTCCTCACGGGTCGCCGCCAGCTTCACGGGGCAGCCCGTCCGCAACGCGAGCAGGCCGAGGGAGAGCTGGATGCTCTGGTCCTCGCGGTCGGCCGTGGCTCCGGGCACACCGGTGACGACGACCTTCACCCGGTCGGGCTCCAGGCCGAAGACGGCGGCGGCCGTGTCACGGTCGGTGTGCGGGTCGGTGGAGGCGAGGTAGAGCTCGACGCCGCCGTCGGGGCGGGGCACCGCGAGACCGGCCTCGGCGCCGATGGGGGCCGGGTCGTGGCGGCCGATGCGGTACTGGCCCTCCACGACGATCTCGCCGATCGCGTCGGGGTCGCCGTGGCGCAGCGGGATGTGGCGGATCAGGTTGCCGTCGGGGTGGAGCGGCTCGGCCTCGAAGGCCTGCTCGGGGTCGGTCACCGGGTCGAGTGCTTCGTACTCGACGATGACGGAGGCCGCGGCCATGCGCGCGGTGTCCGGGTGGTCGGCGGCCACGGCGGCGAGGGGCTCCCCGTGGTGGCGTACGACCTCGGAGGCGAACACCGGGCGGTCGGCCTTGCCGCGGCCGCACAGCGCGGAGCCCGGCATGTCCTCAATGTCCTCGTGGGTGAGGACGGCCCGGACGCCGGGCATCTCGCGCGCGTGGGAGGTGTCGATGGACACAATGCGCGCGTGCGGGTGCGGGGAGCGCAGCACGGCCGCCCACAGCAGGCCCTCGGCCCACAGGTCGGCCGCGTAGGGGAAGGTGCCCTCCGTCTTGGCGCGGGCCTCCGCGGACGGCAGGGACACGCCAAGGCCGTGCGGCAGCGGATCGGGGGCCGGTGCGGTCTTCGCCGGGGTCGCGGTGGCGGCTTCGTCGCTCACGCCTGGCCTCCTCCGTCCTGGCCGTACTCCTGGTCATGGTCATGCTGGTCCGGGGGGTGCCCCGGGGAGTCGTACCCGGAAGGGTCCTCGAACGCCGCGGGGTTGACGCCGCCCGCTCCGGGGCCCCCCTGGTGCGGGATGCGCGCGTTCTCGGCGGCCTCCTGCGAGGAGTCGGCCTCGGTGTGCGCCCGGCGTTCGGCGACGACCTCGCGCACGGCCTCGACGACGCCCCGGTAACCCGAGCAGCGGCACAGGTTGCCGCACAGGGCCACTCTGGTCTCCAGCTCGGACGGGGCGGGGTTGCCCTCCAGCAGATCGTGCATGGTCATGGCCATGCCCGGCACACAGAAACCGCACTGCACCGCGCCGCATCTGGCGAGGGCCCGCTGCACGTCGGACGGCTCCCCGTCGACGGCGAGTCCCTCGACCGTACGGACCTCGCTGCCGGCCGCGGTGACGGCGGGCACCAGACAGGACGCCACGAGCCGCCCGTCCACCCGCACGTTGCAGGCGCCGCACTCGCCCTGCGAGCAGCCGTCCTTGGCGCCCGCGAGACCGAGGCGCTCGCGCAGCACGTACAGCAGTGACTCGCCGATCCAGGCGTCGGTGACCGGCCGCTCGGCGTCGTTCACCCGCAGGACGAACGAGGCGAGGGGGTGATCGTCGTGCGGGAACCCCGGAGCCCCGGCCTGCGGGTCCTGCAGGTCCTGCGGTGCCTGCGGGTCCTGGTCGACCGGGGCGGCGCCGGGCGTGTCGCCCATCGAGCCCATCGACTCGTCCGCGGGGGCGAGCGGGGCGGCGGGGGCTGCCGGGGCGGCCTCCCCTTCGGCTCCGGCGGCGCGGGACGGGTCCGAGGAGGTCACGTCGAGGCCGCCGGAGGGCTCGGGGGCCGTCGCGTCGACCTGCTCGGAGGGCTCCTGAGCAGCCTCGGACGCCTCTCTCGCGGCCTCGGCGGGCGATTTCGCGTACGGCTGCTCGACCGGCTCGACGGAGAGACTCCCGAGCGCCTCGACGGAGAGGCTCCCGGGAGCCTCGGCGAGCGCTTCAGACGTGTCAGGCACGTCAGGCGCGTCGCCTCAGGCGCTCCGGCGGCGGGTGGCCCGGCAGGCGCTCCGGCCGCGTGTCCTCCTGCGGGCCCTTCGACCGCATACCCGTCGGCGGGCCCTTCGGCCACATAGCCGTCAGGAGGTCCTTCGGCCGCATACCCCTCGGCGAGCCCTTCAGCCGCATACCCGTCCGCGGGTCCTTCGGCCGTCCCTGGCGGGTACTCCCCGCCCTCGGTCCGCTCGTGTGGCGGCGCCGTCCACGCGGCTCCGACCGCCTCTGTCGCCCAGGGCGCGGGCGCGCCCCCGGGGAGCGTGGCCGGAGGGGTGCCGCCCCACTGCTCGACCAGGGACGACGTGGTGAACTCGCCCGACTCGTCCGGAAGAGTGCCTCCGGCGACGGGAATCGACCACTGTCCGGTCACATCGTGTCCGGGAGCGCCCCCGGTAGCGGAGTCCTCCGGGTAGGTCTCCTCGAAGGCCCACTGGCCGGTGGCGCCCGGGGTGTACGTGAACGCGTGCTGCTCGCTCCCCTGGGGCAGCGCGTTCGGGTCGGGCCACTGCGTGCCCCCGGCCTGCGCGGTCCAGGTGCCCAGGGCTGCCGGGTCGGCGCCGGCGCCCGAGGGAGGCGTGAGCGTTATCGGCGGGGGAACGTATCCCTGGCCGGGCGCGGCGAGCGGACTGTCCGAGGACAGCAGCGCGTCGATGCCCCCTTCGGGGAGCTGGACGAACGTGGTGGCGCCGTCGTCGTAGTCCCCTTGGGGCAGCCGCTCCCAGCCGCCGTACGCGCCCTGCTGAGGCGCACCCTCCCCGTGCTGGTCATCGGTCACGACAGCGCCCTCCCCAGTGCTCGCCGGGCCAGTACGGCGACGGTGCGCCGAAGTTGCAGTACAGCGGGCGGAAACGGTGCCACGGAACCGTCCTCGCCGGGGGCCGGCTCCGGGATGCAGGCGGCGGCGACGTACTCCCCGAAGGCCTGCGACGCCTCGGGCACGAGTGTGCGCCCGCCGTCCCAGTCGATCAGTTGGGCGACCCACGCCTCAGCGTCCAGAGGCCTGAGCGGCATCGGCGCTATGGCGCCGACAGCACAGCGCACGCCGCGCCGGGCGGGGTCGAGGACGACCGCCACGGACACGGTGGCGCGCCCGGGACCGGTGCGTCCGGTGGCTTTCAGGAAGACCTGCGGCGCGTGCAGCAGCGGCACGCGCACGTACCCGATGAGTTCACCGGCGCGCAGCATCTCCACGCCGGCCAGCAGGTGCGAGACGGGAATCTCACGACGGGTCCCGCCCGGGCCCGCGATGATCACCATCGCCTCCAGGGCGGCCAGTACGGGCAGTGTGTCGCCCGTGTGGGAGGCCGTCGCGATGTTGCCGCCCAGGGTGCCCGCGTTGCGGATCTGCGGCGGGCCCGCGGTTCTCGCGGCCGCCGCGAGGGCCGGGATGAGGGCCGCGAAGTCGGGGCGCCCCATACGTGCGTGCGTGAGGCCGGCACCGAGCAGCGCGTGGCCGTCCTGGTACTGCCAGCCGCGGATCTCGCTGATCCGGCCGAGCCCGACCAGCGCGGCGGGCCTGAGCTGCCCGGCGTTGACCATGGCCATCAGGTCCGTGCCGCCGGCCACGGGGACGGCCGCGGGTATGGCCGCCAACACCGCCACGGCCTCGTCCAGCGATCCGGGAAGCGTCACGGCCTGCGCCGTCCGCGGTGCGTGCATAGTCAAAACCGGCTGCCCCTTCCCGCTGCCCCGCCTGGTCCCACCTGGTCCCGCCTGTTGCTGCCGTACGGTACGTGCTGACAGGGCGGACGTGGCAACTCTGGCATATTCTCGTGAGCTCCGAACACGGGAGTCTGGGTAGGAGGCATTCGCCCACCTCATGACGGTGATCGCCCGTTTTCACACGGCGTCGACCGCGTGTACCCCTCGCCACGCCGCGTGTACCCCTTGCCCCGCTTCGATGCCCCTTGCAGGCATTTCCCCTTGTGGGGGCGCGCTTGCGGGGCGTACGCCCCGGCCCGTACGGCTTCGGCGCCACCTCACACGTTCGGCGGCACCCTCTCGATCAGGTGCGCGACTCGCGCGGGATACGGCCCCTGACAGCCGTACGACCCTGGCAGCCGTACGGCCTCTGGCCGCTGTGCCGCCTCTGGCAGCCGTACGGTCTCTGGCAGCCATGGGCGTTACTTCTTGTCGCCGCCCTCGTCCCCGGCACCCATGGAGTCGTAGATCTCCTTGCACATCGGGCATACGGGGTACTTCTTCGGATCACGGCCCGGCACCCACACCTTGCCGCAGAGGGCCACGACGGGGGTGCCGTCGAGGGCGCTGGCCATGATCTTGTCCTTCTGGACATAGTGGGCGAAGCGCTCGTGGTCACCGTCACCGTGCGATGTCTGCGGCGTCGGCTCGACGAGGGTCCCCGTACCAGTGCCGCGCTCGGGCTCAAGGGTGCTCATGGCCCCAGGGTACTGAAGGGCGCGGGCATCAGTTGAGCGACGGGTCGTCCGGGTACGTGGCCACCATCGCCAGGTCGCTGCGCTGACGGCGCAGGACTTCCCGCCAGAGCCTCTCCGGGGAGGGCGAGGAGATGTCGCCGGGCTCCGACTCGACGACGTACCAGGCGCCTTCGGCGACTTCGTCCTCCAGCTGGCCCGGGCCCCAGCCCGCGTAACCGGCGAAGATTCTCAGGGAGCCGACCGCCGAGGCGAACAGCTCCGGCGGGGCTTCCAGGTTGACCAGGCCGATCGCGCCGTGCACGCGCCGCCAGGCCAGGGAGGGGCCCTCGACAGACGGTCCGCCCGGGATCACCGCGATCCCGAGCGCCGAGTCCAGGGAGACCGGACCGCCCTGGAAGACGACGCCGGGCTCGCCCGCGAGGTCTGCCCAGCCCTCCAGGATGTCGCCGACGTCCACCGGGGTGGGGCGGTTGAGGACCACGCCGAGCGAGCCCTCCTCGTCGTGGTCGAGGAGGAGCACCACCGCGCGGTCGAAGTTCGGGTCCGCCAGGGCAGGGGTGGCCACGAGCAGCCGCCCTGTGAGCGAGGACACCTCGGTCATGTCAGACATGATCCCGCATCTTGCCCGTGCACGGGGAGTCCATGCCCGCACCGACAGGTGGGCGGCCGTGAATCCGGCTACAGGGGCCCAAAGGGCCTCCGTTGAGGGTGGCGGGAGGAGACGGGCGGGCGTACGGGTGCGATCCCGCCCACACGGCCACCGGTGACCTGCCGTACCCGAGGAGAAACGGTTCGTGTTGTGGCAGAGCCATGACGTCCCTGGGCGGCCCTTGGGCTTCCGGGAAAGGGAGGGGCGGCCATTACGCTGGCCCTCCGGCTGATGCCGCTTCGGCTCCCGCACGTCTGGCCTACTGGCCTACTGGCCTGCCGATGGTCTGCCGACATCAACTGCCCGACTGCCCGACTCCACGGAACGCGAGATTCATGACCGTCAACGGCTCTGATGACATCCTGCTTGTCCACGGCGGAACCCCGCTGACGGGCGAGATCCGGGTCCGCGGTGCGAAGAACCTCGTACCGAAGGCCATGGTCGCCGCGCTGCTGGGCAGCGCTCCGAGCAGACTGCGCAACGTCCCCGACATCCGTGACATGCGTGTCGTCCGCGGGCTGCTCCAGCTGCACGGTGTGACGGTGCGTCCGGGCGAGGAGCCGGGCGAGCTGGTCATGGACCCGTCACACGTAGAGAGTGCGAACGTCGCCGACATCGATGCCCACGCCGGTTCCTCGCGCATCCCGATCCTCTTCTGCGGCCCGCTGCTGCACCGTCTGGGCCACGCGTTCATCCCGGGCCTCGGCGGCTGTGACATCGGCGGCCGCCCCATCGACTTCCACTTCGAGGTGCTGCGGCAGTTCGGCGCGAAGATCGAGAAGCGGGCGGACGGGCAGTACCTGGAGGCCCCGCGGCGGCTGCGCGGCACCAAGATCCAGCTGCCGTACCCGTCGGTGGGCGCGACGGAGCAGGTGCTGCTGACCGCCGTCCTCGCGGAGGGGATGACGGAGCTCTCGAACGCGGCCATCGAGCCGGAGATCGAGGACCTCATCTGCGTACTGCAGAAGATGGGCGCCATCATCGCGATGGACACCGACCGCACGATCCGCGTCACGGGCGTCGACAAGCTCGGCGGCTACACGCACCAGGCGATCCCGGACCGTCTGGAGGCCGCGTCCTGGGCGTCGGCGGCGCTGGCGACCGAGGGCGACATATACGTCCGCGGCGCCCAGCAGCGCTCGATGATGACCTTCCTCAACACCTACCGGAAGGTCGGTGGCGCCTTCGAGATCGACGACGACGGCATCCGCTTCTGGCACCCCGGCGGCCGGCTGAAGTCCATCGCCCTGGAGACGGACGTCCACCCCGGTTTCCAGACCGACTGGCAGCAGCCGCTGGTGGTGGCCCTGACCCAGGCGACCGGCCTGTCGATCATCCACGAGACGGTGTACGAGTCCCGCCTCGGCTTCACCTCGGCCCTGAACCAGATGGGCGCCCACATCCAGCTCTACCGCGAGTGCCTCGGCGGCTCCGACTGCCGCTTCGGCCAGCGCAACTTCCTGCACTCCGCGGTCGTCTCCGGCCCGACGAAACTCCAGGGCGCCGACCTGGTCATCCCCGACCTCCGCGGCGGCTTCTCGTACCTGATCGCGGCCCTGGCGGCCCAGGGCACGTCCCGCGTCCACGGCATCGACCTGATCAACCGGGGCTATGAGAACTTCCTGGAGAAGCTGGTGGAGCTGGGCGCGAAGGTGGAGCTGCCGGGCAAGGCGCTCGGATAACACTTCGGGCAGCGGAACAGCAGCTCGGGCAGCGGGACAGCGCTTCGGGCAGCGTTTGCCTTCGTTCATACGCAGATGGGGCGGCCTCCCGAGTCGGAGCCGCCCCATTGGCGTTACTGGGATCCGTACGCCGTCCCGTGGCGTACGGCCGGCAAGGTCACTTGCCCTTCGCGGCTTCCTTGAGCTTGGAGCCCGCGGAGACCTTCACGCTGTAACCGGCCGGGATCTCGATGGGGTCGCCGGTCTGCGGGTTGCGTGCGGTGCGAGCGGCACGGTGGGTGCGCTCGAAGGTCAGGAAACCAGGGATGGTGACCTTCTCGTCGCCCTTGGCCACGACCTCGCCGACGGTCTCGGCGAACGCGGCCAGCACTGCGTCGGCGTCCTTGCGGGTCACCTCGGCACGGTCGGCCAGCGCGGCCACCAGCTCACTGCGGTTCATGTTGTTACTCCCGTGTTCTTCTTGCCGTTGAGGCGTGCCACGCGGCGGAGCCGCATGTCGGGCACAGCGAAAGCCGATGCGGTCAGGGTCCTCGGCGAGTCCCCGGACCCGGGTCCCTCGTCAGACCCACGCGCCCAGGGAGGCATCCTGCCCCCAGCTGCGGCGGGAAAGCCAATCCGGCACCCCTGGGAGTCACACGAACACTCCTGGGAGTCACACGAAGAGCGCCACCGCATCGGCGTGATGACGTCGTTCACTCCCAAGCTTCCACGTCCGGCGACGGACCGCAGGTCCTGCGGTGCCCGGAGGGGCCGGAGGGACGGGATTGCCCCGGGATCAGGCGGTCGCGCCGACCGCCTTCGCCGCTTCCCGCACCGCTCCGGCGACCGCACCCGCGACCTTGTCGTTGAAGACGCTCGGGATGATGTAGTTCGCGTTGAGTTCGTCCTCGGTGACGACCTCCGCGAGGGCGCTCGCGGCGGCCAGCATCATCTCGGTGTTGACCGTGTGGGACTGGGCGTCCAGCAGGCCACGGAAGACGCCCGGGAAGACCAGCACGTTGTTGATCTGGTTCGGGAAGTCGGAGCGGCCCGTGGCCACCACGGCCGCCGTCTGGCGGGCGATCGCCGGTTCGACCTCGGGATCGGGGTTCGCGAGGGCGAACACGATCGCGTTGTCCGCCATGGCGGCCACATCGTCGCCGTCGAGCACGTTCGGAGCCGAGACGCCGATGAACACGCCGGCGTCGCGCACGGCCTCCTTCAGTGTGCCGGTGACACCTTCGGGGTTGGTGTTGTCGGCGATCCAGCGCAGCGGCGAGTCCGGCGCGGCGTTCACCAGGTCCTCGCGGCCCGCGTGCACCACACCGTGGATGTCGGCCACGACGGCGTGCTTGACGCCCGCCGCGATCAGCAGCTTGAGGATGGCCGTACCGGCCGCGCCCGCGCCCGACATGACGACGCGGATGTCGCTGATCGCCTTGCCGGTGACGCGAAGCGCGTTCTTCAGGGCAGCGAGTACGACGATCGCGGTGCCGTGCTGGTCGTCGTGGAAGACAGGAATGTCGAGGGCCTCGCGCAGCCGCGCCTCGATCTCGAAACAGCGGGGCGCGGAGATGTCCTCCAGGTTGATGCCGGCGAAGCCGGGGGCGATCGCCTTGACGATCTCGACGATCGCGTCCGTGTCCTGGGTGTCCAGGCAGAGCGGCCAGGCGTCGATACCCGCGAAGCGTTTGAAGAGGGCCGCCTTGCCCTCCATGACGGGGAGGGCCGCCTTCGGCCCGATGTTCCCCAGGCCCAGCACCGCGGACCCGTCCGTCACGACCGCAACCGAGTTGCGCTTGATCGTGAGGCGGCGCGCGTCCTCCGGGTTCTCGGCGATCGCCATGCACACGCGCGCCACGCCCGGGGTGTAGACCATGGACAGGTCGTCACGGTTGCGGATGGGGTGCTTCGACGCCATCTCGATCTTGCCGCCGAGGTGCATGAGGAACGTACGGTCGGAGACCTTGCCGAGCGTCACACCCTCGATGCCGCGGAGCTTCTCGACGATCTCGTCGGCGTGCCCCGTGGAGGTCGCCGCGATGGTGACGTCGATCCGGAGCTTCTCGTGTCCGGAGGCGGTCACGTCGAGGCCGGTCACCGAGCCTCCGGATGACTCGACGGCCGTGGTGAGCTGGGAGACCGCGGTTCCGCTCGCGGGCACCTCCAGCCGGACCGTCATCGAGTAGGAGACGCTGGGCGCCGTTGCCATGGCCGACTTCCTCTGCTTTCACCTGTAGGTGGGTTGTGCCGTCCGATCGTCGCACCTACTACGGAGTACGTGGTAGCCGCCCCCGGATTAGGAACATTCTGTTCGCTGATCCTGTTCGGATCCTGTTCGCTGATCAAGCCGGCGGAAGCACGTCACCAGCAGAAACACGGCACCAGAAGAAGCACGGCAGCAGAAGAGGCCCCCATCACCTCGTGATGAGAGCCTCCCGGAGAGTCAGTGACACCGACCCGCCATGCTCGCCTCGCGGCAAGTGGTCGCTCAAAGCGACAAAGGTTGGGCCCGGGGGCTTGGATCGGGCCGGTGCCACACCCAGGCTAACAAACAGATCCCGTGAAGCCATTCCTGCTACCGCGAGTTCCTCCTCCGCCCCTTCCGCTTGTCTCAGCGCCGTCGGTCCCGCTTGTCTCAGCGCCTTCAATCCCGCTTGTCTCAGCGCCTTCAATCCCGCTTGTCTCAGCGCCTTCAATCCCGCTTCGCCCAGCAGATCCGGCACCCCCCGCTCGTCCGGCTCGTCCCGCTCGCCCGAGACCACGGTCAGCTGCTGGGTCGCCCGTGTCAGCGCCACGTACAGCACGCGCAGCCCGGCCGGGGACTCGTCGGCGATCTCGGCGGGCGAGACGACGATCGTGGCGTCGTACTCCAGGCCCTTGGCCTCCAGGCTGCCGAGCGCCACGACCCGGTCGCCGAGCCCGGCCAGCCAACGGGCGGCCTCCGCGCGCCGGTTCATGGCGACGACGACGCCGACCGTGCCGTCCACGCGGTCCAGCAGTCGCGCGGCCTCCTCCCGGACCGTAGAGGCGAGGGACCCCTCTCCTGATTCCCCTCCCGATGCCCCTCCCGATGCCCCTCCAGCAGTGCCGGGTCCCTTGTCCGTGGTCATAAAACTGTCCGTGGCCATAAAGCTGTCCGTGCTCACGAAACTGTCCGCGGTCACAAAACGCGGCTCGACGCCCGTCGACCGGACCGCCGTCGGGGGCTCCGATCCGGGCATGGCGAGGGCCAGCGCCTTGGCCGCCAGTTCAGCGATCTCGGCCGGATTGCGGTAGTTCACGGTGAGCGTGAAGCGGCGGCGCGGGCGGGTGCCCAGGGCCTCGTCCCTCGCCTGAGCCGCCTCGTCCGGGTCGGACCACGACGACTGGGCCGGGTCGCCGACAATCGTCCAGGTGGCGTGGCGGCCCCGCCGGCCCACCATCCGCCACTGCATCGGCGTCAGGTCCTGTGCCTCGTCGACGATGACGTGCGCGTACTCGGTCCGCTCCTGCGCCAGGCGCTCGGCGCGCTCCCGCCGCGACTCCTCGCGTACGGGCAGGAGCTCCTTGAGGCCGGTGAGCTGGTCGAGGGGGTCGAGCTCGCGCTTCTTCTTCGGGCGGGCGGGCAGGCCGAGGATCGCCTGGAGTTCGTCGAGTACGGCGATGTCGTGGACCGACAGGCCGTCCCGCTTGAGCGACCGGGCGACCCGGCGTACCTCTCCGGGGGTGAGGATCCGCCGGGCCCAGCGGCCCAGCTGCCTCTCGTCGGCCATGGCCTGAAGCACCGCGCGCGGAGTCAGCTCGGGCCACCAGGCGTCGAGGAACGCGGTGAACTCGTCCTCACCCGTGATGTCCTCGTCGAACGACGACCGCAGTTCGGCGGCGAGTTCGGGGTCGGTGTGGCGGGCTGCCGCCCACGACTTCGCCCACAGGGCGTCGAGGAGCAGCTTGCGGGCGCGCGGGCGGAGCAGGTTGACGGGCGCGGTCCCGCTGAGCGCGGTGCGCCGGATGTCCTCCAGTTCCCCGGCCTCCAGCTCGAGCCGACGGCCGAAGGCGACGACGCGCAGCCGGGTCGGTGAATCGTTCAGCTCCAGCGCTCCCCGGGCGGCCTTCCGCAGGACCTTCAGCATGCGGTACGAGCCCTTGGCGCGGGCCACGGACGGTGTGTCGTACCGCGTGGCCTCGGCGCCGTCGACCAGGGACCCGATCGCCCGGATGGCGACCTGCCCCTCCTCACCGAGCGAGGGCAGCACGCCTTCCGTGTAGGCGACGAGCAGCGGCGTCGGCGAGACGATCAGGATGCCGCCCGCGTACCGCCGCCGGTCCTGGTACAGCAGATACGCGGCCCGGTGCAGTGCCACGGCGGTCTTGCCCGTGCCCGGCCCGCCCTCGACGTACGTCACCGAGGCGGCGGGCGCCCGGATGACCAGGTCCTGCTCGGCCTGGATGGAGGAGACGATGTCCCGCATGGTGTGGCCGCGCGCCCGCCCCAGCGCGGCCATCAGCGCACCGTCGCCGATCACGGCCAGCTCACGCCCGCCCTCGCGCCCGCCCTCGCGCCCGCCGAGGAACGCCTTCAGCTCGGGCCGCATCAGGTCGTCCTCGACGCCGAGCACCCTGCGCCCCTTGGAGCGGATGACCCGGCGGCGTACGACCCGCCCGGGGTCCACGGGAGTGGACCGGTAGAAGGGGGCGGCCGCGGGTGCCCGCCAATCGATGACCAGCGGGGCGTACTCCTCGTCGAGCACACCGATGCGCCCGATGTGCAGGGTCTCGGCGATCTCGGCCGTACCGTCGTCCCGTACGGCGCCCTCGGCCGGCTCGACCGCCGTGTACGCGCCGTCCGGCCCCTTCTTGCCGTCCTTGCCGCGCAGCAGGTCGATACGGCCGAAGAGGAAGTCCTCGTACTCGTTGTGGAGCCGGTTGAGATGGAGGCCGGCCCGGAAGACCTGGGCGTCTCGCTCGGCGAGCGCGCCGGGTGTGCCGACCTGGCCGCGCTTGGCCGCGTCGTTCATCAGGAACTCCGCCTCGTGGATCTTCTCCGCGAGGCGCTGATACACCCTGTCCAGGTGTTCCTGTTCGACTCCGATCTCCCGTTCACGGACGGAGTCGTGAACCGAACCGAGCGCGGTCTCCTGCTGAACCTGAGCGGCCACCGGCCCCCCCTTCTGACGTGCTGGGCAGCCGTCAACCGTACGCGATGAAAACCCCAGGAAGCTACGCGTCCGGCCGGGGTACGGAAACAGGCCCGGCCGCGGAACCGCTACGCGGTCCGTGGCCGGGCCTGTGGGGGGCTTGTGCGGGGCCCGTGCGGGGCCTGCGTCCGCGTGTTCCGTCAGACGTCCGCGTGTTCCGTCAGACGTCCGTGCTCCCGTACTCCGTCAGACGTCCGCGTACTTCGCATCCGCTGCCGGATCCAGCGCCAGCCGGTACCCCCGTTTGACCACGGTCTGGATCAGCTTCGGTGCTCCCAGTGCCGTCCGCAGGCGGGCCATCGCCGTCTCCACGGCATGCTCGTCCCGCCCGGCGCCCGGCAGCGCCCGCAGCAGCTCCGCCCGCGGCACCACCCATCCCGGCCGTCGGCACAGCGCGCGGAGCAGGGACATCCCGGCAGGCGGTACGGGCCGCAGTGCCCCGTCCACCAGCACCGCATGCCCGCGGACCTCCACCCGGTGCCCGGCGAGGGGCAACGTACGAGCGCGCCCGGGAAGCTCCTGGCACAGCAGCTGCACCAGCGGGCCGAGCCGGAACCGCTCGGGATGAACCGGGTCAACCCCGTGTGCCCGCAACGGCAGCGCGGTGACCGGCCCCACGCAGGCGGGCAGCACCTCGCGGCCCAGCGCGGCGAGCAGCTCGGGCAGCAGCCTCCGGTCCTCGGCCCGCGACAGCAGCGACGCCGCGGCCGGGGCACTGGTGAACGTCAGCGCGTCCAGCCCACGGCCGACCGTCGCGTCCAGCAGCCGGTCGAGGGGGCCCAGATCCTCCGGCGGCATCCAGCGGTAGACGGGCACGCCCACCACCTCCGCTCCCCCCTCCCGCAGTGCCTCCACGAACCCGGGCAGCGGCTCGCCGTGCAGCTGTACGGCGATACGGCGCCCATCGACGCCCTCGTCCAGCAGCCGGTCGAGCACCTCGGCCATGGACTCGGAGGACGGTGACCACTCCTCGGTCAGCCCGGCGGCCCGGATCGCGCCCTTGACTTTGGGTCCGCGTGCGAGCAGTTCCCCCTCGCGCAGCCGGGCCAGCAGGTCCTCGCCGAGGCTCCACCCGTCGGCGGCCTCGATCCAGCCGCGGAAACCGATGGCGGTGGTCGCCACGACCACGTCAGGGGCCCGGTCGAGCAGTTCCTTGGTGGCGGCGAGCAGCTCACTGTCGTCGGAGAGCGGCACGATGCGCAGGGCGGGAGCGTGGAGGACGGACGCGCCGCGCCGCTGGAGCAGGGCTCCGAGCTCGTCGGCCCGCCGCGCGGCTGTCACGCCCACGGTGAACCCGGCGAGGGGCCCGTGTGCTGGTGGCCGCTGCTGTTCGTCGTCCATGTCTCTCGTCCCGCAGTCGAGTCGTTGCAGCACTTGCGTGCCGGACCTAGCCCGTCAACGGCGCGTGACGGGCTCGGTCCGGCTTTATGTCGGCGGTGTTACCGCTGCCCTCTTGTGAAACCCGTCCCGGGCGGCTCGCCGGGACGGGCATGCTGTCACACTTCGGCGTAGCTGAGCTGCGGCTTGGCCCCGGCCGGGGCGGTAGCCGGGGTCCGGGCAGCCGCCGGGCGGCGAAGGTATACGGCCCAGGTGACCATGAAGCAGAGCCCGTAGAAGGCGAGGAAGGCGACGAAGGCGCCGGTTCCGGAGCCCACGGAGAGGAAGGACTGGCGGAAGGCGAGGTTGATGCCGAGCCCGCCGAGCGCGCCCACCGCACCGATGATCCCCATCGAGGCACCGGACAGCCGGCGCCCGTACGCGGCGGCCTCCTCACCCTCCAGCCCCCTCGCGACGGCCTTGGCCTGGTAGATACCCGGGATCATCTTGTACGTGGAGCCGTTGCCGAGCCCGGTGAGCACGAAGAGCGCGATGAACGCCCCGGTGAACAGCGGCAGCGACTCCCGCATGGAGGCGATCACGATGACGCCGGTCGCGACGCCCATGGCGATGAAGTTCCCCAGTGTGATCCTCGCGCCGCCGTAGCGGTCGGCGAGCGAGCCGCCCACGGGCCGGATCAGTGAGCCCAGCAGCGGGCCGATGAAGGTGACGTACGCGGCCTGCAGCGGCGTACGCCCGAACTGCGTCTGGAGGACGAGCCCGAAGGCGAAGCTGTAGCCGATGAAGGAGCCGAAGGTGCCGATGTAGAGGAAGGACATGATCCAGGTGTGGGCGTCCTTCACGGCCTCCACGGCGGCGCCGGTGTCGTTCTTCAGGGACGAGAGGTTGTCCATCCTGACCGCGGCGAGCACGGCGGCGACGACGATGAACGGGATGTAGATCCCGAGCAGCACGCGCGGACCGCCGCCGGCGCCGATGACCGCGAGGCCGGCGAGCTGGACGACGGGCACGCCGATGTTGCCGCCGCCCGCGTTGAGGCCGAGCGCCCAGCCTTTCTTCCGCAGCGGGAAGAAGGCGTTGATGTTGGTCATGCTGGAGGCGAAGTTGCCCCCGCCGATACCGGCGAGCATGGCGCACAGCAGGAACGTGGTGAAGGACGTCCCCGGCTCCATCACGAGGAACGCGGCGATCGTCGGCAGGAGCAGCAGGCCGGCCGAGACGATCGTCCAGTTCCGGCCACCGAAGAGCGCGACCGCGAAGGTGTACGGAATACGCACGAGGGCGCCGACCAGCGTCGCCATGGACACGAGGAAGAACTTGTCGGCGGGGGTGAGCCCGTACTCGGGCCCCATGAACAGCACCATCACCGACCACACGGTCCAGACGGAGAACCCGATGTGCTCGGACAGCACGGAGAAGATGAGGTTGCGCCGGGCGACCTTCTCGCCTGTCTCGTTCCAGAAGGCCTCGTCCTCCGGATCCCAGTGCTCGATCCAGCGGCCCCCCTTACTGGATGCGGGGACTGTGCTCGGGGATGTCATGAGGCCTCCACGGGGCTCCGGTGCTCAGGTATTCGTACGTAGCGGTGATTCGTACGTAGCGGTGATTCGTACGTAGCGGTGATGAGGGGTGATGATCCCGAAGATAGGGAGGGCGCGTTTCCTGCCTGTGGCGCTGAGTGACCGGAAGGGAACTTTCCTCTCACGAGCGCGCCGACCCGTCGGTGAGGACGAGCCCGCGCGTGGGCCTGCCCCGGGGTGATCGAGGATAGGCGAGTGCCTGCCGGGCCGGGCCGGGCGGGCCTCGGGCCCACGGCGCGGAGTTCGTCGACCGCCGTCCGCCGCAGGTAGGTGAGTAAACGAATCGCCCCCGCCATCTGTTAGCTGGCGGGGGCGAATCCGTATCACCCGCTGCATGGTGGTGGGTACCGTCCCAGTACGTGACTACGAGGACGGAGCCAGTATGCCCACGCCTACTGACATCGGAATAGGGGCACGGATCGCCGCCTACCGGCGTCTGCACCGCCTGACGCAAAAGCAACTCGCCACCAAAGCGGCCGTCTCCTATTCGCTCCTGGTGAAGGTCGAACAGGGCCGCCGTCCCGCCTCGGGCTCGTTCATCGCCGCCGTGGCGCGGGTCATGGGCGTGCCCGTCACCACCTTCACCGGCCAGCCCTACAGCACCGAGCACGCCCACGACCGCCTCGACGGCCCTCTGGCCGACCTGCGGGCCTCCCTCGACAACTACGACTTCCCCCTGGACGAACTCCCGGTACGTGTCCTGCCGGAGATCGCCGCCGACGTGCACGCCGTACTCCTCGCCCGGCGGGGGGCGAACTTCGGGCGGATCGTCGTCATAGCACCCCCGCTCATCGACGAACTGGTCCAGGTCTCCCAGACCGCGCAGGGCCACGCGGCCGAAGAGGCGCAGCGGCTTCTCGTGCACGTGTACCGGTCCGCGTACGACGTCGCCTACGGGCTCGGCCTGTCCGACCTGGTGTCGCTGCTGCTGTCCCGCATGGACTACTCCGCCCAGCGTGCAGGCGACCCATATCTGAGGAGCCTGTACGGCTACATGCGCGCCTACTCCACGTTCGCGACCGGACGGCATGAGGTCGGGCGGAAGATCATCGCCCAGGCCCGCGAGACCATCGACCAGGGCGTGCGCGCCGGGGACCTCCCCGCCCTGTGCTCCGCCGGGAATCTGCACCTGCGGGCGGCGATGCTGGCCACCCGCCAGGGCGACGGCGACTCTGCCCGAGACGAGCTGGCCGAAGCCCGCCGCCTTGGCGAAGAATTGGGGCGGGAAGTCGTCGGCGGAACCGGCGACGGGGCGCACGTCCAGTCGTTCGGGCCGACCAACGTGGCGATCCACGCCGCCGCCGTGGAGATGGAGCTGGGCAATCACGGCAAGTCACTCCAGCTCGCCAAGCTGGTGCAGCCCCCGAACGACTACTTCCCCGACCGGCTCGGCCACTTCTGGATCGACACCGCCCGCTCCCAGCTCTGGACCGGCAAGGCCGATGCCGCGTTGGTGTCCCTGTTGAAGGCGCGGAAGGTGGCGCCGCAGCAGGCCAAGTATCACCCGTCCGTCCGCGAGACCGTCGCCGGGCTGGTGCACGCCGCCCGCCGCACCCCGGACACCCTCATCGGCTACGCCTCCTGGTGCGGCGTCCAGCTCTAGCTGTACGTAAGGGGCGGCATAGTGTCAAGCGATCTCCCTGCCTGGGCTGTCACACAGTGCCCCGAGACTGTCACCACTTGCGTCAGTTCCGGGGCGCTGCTGCGCGTTCACTGAACGTCAACAGCGCCCACCGCCCTTGCGGGCCCCGTCCCCCGACACAAAGGGGAGGCGGAACCCGCCGACCACGGAGATTGGCATGAGCACCCAGTCCGACCGTTCCAAAATCCCGCTGCCCATCCGCACCCCCGGCACGAACCTGCCCGACGGCCACCCGTCTGCCAGCCTGCTCGCACGGGCCCAGCACGGCTGGGACGCCTTCCTGGCCCGCACCGGCCCCCTGCCGGGCGAGGACGAGCCGATCTCGCACAGCCGGGCCGACGAGGACACCGAGCGGTGAGCGCCGTGACCAGGACGCCGCCGACGTGGACCGACATGGGCCGGGACGTGGACCTGGCGCTCGCCTTCGCCGACGGGCGAGCGACCGGCCCGGCGGCCAACGAGGTCCGCAGACGGCTCCGCTCCTACATCGGGCTGCTCGCCGACCCAGCCGAGGAGTACGCGAACAGTCTGGTCGACTCCCGGGCCCGGGACATCGCGACCGCCACCGTGGAGCACGCCCGTGGCCTGCTCCGCGACCAGGGAGGCGACCCGGCCGCGACACTGCGACTCCTCGGCAAGAGCGCGTACTACCTGATGCGGTACGCCTCCCAGATCCAGCGGCACAGGCCGCAGCAGTGAGCGGCGAGTTACCGCCCGAGCGACCGTCCCGAAGACGGCACGCCGGCCGCGCCCTGGAAAGGGATCGCTGACCCTCACATGATCGGTCACTGCCACTCAGGCCCCGGCGTATTCGCGTCGGGGCCTGAGCCCTGGTCGGCAGCGCCACCCGACGCTGGCCGAGGACACCGAAGGGGGCCGGGAACGCCTGAGAGCGTCCTCAGTCGTCTCGCTGCCGGTGCTCTGCTGGCACTCCCATGAGCGTGGTGCTCCCACGGTGCTCCCATATAAAGGGACGACCCCCTGCCTGTGGTCGTTGCCGCAGGTCAGGGGGCCGGTTGATCGTGGAGATGGCGGGAATCGAACCCGCGTCCAACGGTGCGGAATCAGGGCTTCTCCGTGTGCAGTTCGCTGCGCTTTTCTCGGCCCCGGCGATCACGCGAACAAGTCGCCGACGGGCCCAGTCACTGTGTGATTTCCCTCTTCACCCCGTGACCGGGATCAAGGTTTAGTCCCCTAGCTGATGCCAGGATCCGGGTCGGGAACAGCCCCGGGCTGACACTCCCTTAAGTAAGGGGCAGTTGCCTAGCTACCTGATCAGGCGGCGAGGGCGAACTGCGTCGCCTTGGGAGAATCGCTCTTAACAGTGGCGATTATTTTTTTCGGCCTGTGGTTTACGAGATCATGGCCGCTTCCTCGACACGCTTCCCCTGCTTCGACAGCCGCTGTCGAAACCGATCATCCCCATGTTGTTTTTTCAAACCCTCCGAGGAGGGGGCCGCACCTGCTGTGAGGTGCGGTCGCCATCGTACGTGACCAACGCGCGCCGATGCCACTGTATTCCCGCCCGTCAGGCCCCCCGCTGCTTGCGCTTCGCCGCCGCGATCGCCCGGGCCGACTCCCGCCGGTCCTGCTTCTCCCGCAGGGTCTGCCGCTTGTCGTACTCCTTCTTGCCTCGCGCGAGCGCGATCTCGGCCTTGGCGCGGCCATCCCTGAAGTACAGGGCGAGGGGCACGACGGTGTGACCCGTCTCGTCCGCCTTGACCGCCAGCTTGTCGATCTCCTCGCGGTGCAGCAGCAGCTTGCGCTTGCGGCGCGCGGAGTGGTTGGTCCAGGTGCCCTGGGCGTACTCGGGGATGTGCGCGTTGTGCAGCCACGCCTCACCCCGGTCGACCTGGACGAACCCGTCGACCAGCGAGGCACGGCCCTGGCGCAGCGACTTCACCTCGGTGCCGGTGAGCACGAGCCCGGCTTCGTAGGTGTCGATGATCGCGTAGTCGTGCCGGGCCTTCTTGTTCTGCGCGACGATCTTGCGTTTGCCGCCCTTCTCGCCGTCCTTGGCCTTGGCGGCCGCCCCGCCCTTCTTGGGCTGGGCCTCCTTGGGTACGTACATTCCCTTGCTCATAGTGCCGTCTATTTTCGCACTACGGAGGGGGTCCGCGGGAAGCCGTTTAACGCGGGGTGCCGCACAGGGGGGCGCTCACTGGTCCAGTCCGCTGAGGACGGTCTCCGCCCGCTCCAGCACCTGCTGGTCGGCGTCCAGGTCCGGGGTGATGCCGGTGCCGTCGACGCTGTGGCCGGAGGGGGTGCGGTAGTGGCCGACGGTCAGTTCGGCGACGGAGCCGTCGGGGAGGCGGCTCGGCATCTGGACCGAGCCCTTGCCGAAGGTACGGGAGCCCACGACGACCGCGCGGCCGCGGTCCTGCAGGGCACCGGTGAGGAGTTCGGCCGCGCTCATCGTTCCGCCGTCGACGAGCGCGACCAGGGGTCTGGTGGTGTCGCCGCCGGGGTCGGCGTGCAGGGCGCGCTGGTCGCCGTTGACGTCGTACGTGGCGACGAGGCCGCCGTCGAAGAAGGCGGAGGCGGCGGTGACGGCCTCGGTGACGAGTCCGCCGGAGTTGCCGCGCAGGTCGAGGATGACGCCTCCGCGCGTGCCGGCGATGGCGGACCGTACGAGCTCGCCCGAGCCCTTGGTGAAGGCGACGACCTTGATGACGGTGACCCCGTCGGTGACTCTGTCGGTATCCCCCGCGGTGCCCCCCTCTGCGTCCCTCTCTGTGTCCCTCTCGATGCCCTCTCCGGCGAGCCTGCGGAAGGTCACCGACTCGGTGGAGAGGCGGGTCCGGTGCAGGGTCTCGCTCCACGCGCGCGTGGAGCGCTGCAGGCCCAGGGAGACGGTCGTGCCGACGGGCGCGTCCTCGGGGTCGCCGCGCAGCAAGGAGACGACCTCGGTGACCGGTCGGCCGTCGACGTTCCTGCCGTCGATGCTGCGCAGCCGGTCTCCCACGCGGATCCCGGCCTCGGCGGCGGGCGAGCCCGCGCGTACGCAGGTGACCTCGATCCGGCCGTCCGCCTTGCTCCGGGCCCCCAGCCCCACGCCGGTGTACTCACCGTCGAGGGCCTCCTCGAACTCCTCGTACTCGCCCTGGGAATAGACCGCGCCCCAGCGGTCACCACTGCGGCTGACGGCGCGCTCGGCGGCCTCCACGGGGGACTTGCCGTCGGCCATGGCCTCGACGGCGGCCTCGGCGACGTCCTGGTGGTGGCCCGCGGGTGTGGAGCGGGAGGCGGCGGCCGACCTGCGGTTCTGGTAGCCGGATTCGGCGAGGGCGCCGAACGAACCGGTGGCGGCACCCATCGCGAGGACGCTCGCGAAGACGAAGGTCAGGGCCGCCCCGCGGCAAAGGCAGCGGGGCCGGCCGAACAGGTCTTGGCCTGACATGCCGGTGAGTCTAGGACAACACCCAAGAGCCGTACGGCCGGATGACCGTACGGCTCTCTTGACGTGCGTCACACCTTCAGATATTTGCGCACCATCGAGAAGACGGTCCGACCCGCCACACCAGGTGATACCCGGCCCAGGTGGTACTCGGCGGCCTTCGCCAGGTTCACCGCGTACGCGCCCCGCATGCCCTTCGCGAAGAGCCGGTCAGAGAGGGGTGGGACTTCTCGGTGAGGGAGTCAGACCCTCAGGTATTTACGCAACGCGACGAACGCGGCCAGGGCGGGCATCAACAGCCCGATCGCCAGGATCAGCGGCAGCTTGGTGAGCACGACGTCCCAGCCGACGAAGGTGACCAGCGGGATCTTCTCCACGAGCCACTGGTCGACCAGGAAGTACTTGCCCCCGATGATCAGCGCGCCGGCGAAGCTCGCGCCGATCAGCCCCGCGATCGCGGCCTCCATGATGAAGGGCGCCTGGATGTAGAAGCCGGACGCGCCGACGAGACGCATGATGCCGATCTCCCGCCGACGGCTGAACGCCGAGACCCGCACGGTGTTGACGATGAGCAGCAACGCCACGACCAGCATCAGTCCCATCACACCGAGGGCCGCGACATTCATCCCGCCGAGCAGGTTGAACAGGTTCTCCAGTACATCCCGCTGGTCCTCGACCGACTGCACTCCGGCCCGCCCGGAGAACGCGGTGTCGATCACCTTGTACTTCTCCGGATCCTTGAGCTTGATCCGGTACGACTCCTGCATCTGGTCCGGAGTGAGGGAGGCGGCCAGCGGGGAGTCCTTGAACTGCTCCTTGTAGTGCTTGTACGCCTGGTCCGCCGACTCGTAGTAGACCCGCTCCGTGAGGGAGAGTTTGTCCAGGTCGCTCTTGATCTGCTGCTTCTGCTCCGTCGTGACGGCGCCCTTGGCGCAGTTGACACCCGCCCCCGCGTCCGACTTGTTGCAGAGGAAGATCGATACCTGGACCTTGTCGTACCAGTAGCCCTTCATCGAGCTCACCTGGTCCCGCATGAGCAGCGAGCCCCCGAACAGGGCGAGCGAGAGGGCCACCGAGATGACGACCGCGAAAGTCATCGTGAGATTGCGGCGGAGACCGACACCGATCTCCGACAGAACGAACTGCGCGCGCATGGCGTCTGGTCAAACCTTTCCGTGGACGGTCGTCAGACCGTGCTCAGTGCTGGTAGCCGTAGACACCGCGCGCCTGGTCGCGGACGAGGCGGCCTTTTTCCAGCTCGATGACGCGCTTGCGCATCTGGTCCACGATGTTCTGGTCGTGGGTCGCCATCACCACGGTCGTACCGGTCCGGTTGATCCGGTCGAGCAGCTTCATGATGCCGACGGAGGTCTGCGGGTCGAGGTTGCCGGTGGGCTCGTCGGCGATCAGCAGTTTCGGCCGGTTGACGAAGGCGCGCGCAATGGCCACGCGCTGCTGTTCACCACCGGACAACTCGCCGGGCATCCGCTCCTCCTTGCCGCCGAGCCCGACGAGGTCGAGTACCTGGGGCACGGACTTGCGGATCTCGCCGCGCGACTTGCCGATGACTTCCTGCGCGAACGCGACGTTCTCGCCGACCGTCTTGTTCGGCAGCAGCCGGAAGTCCTGGAACACGGTCCCCAGCTGGCGGCGCATCTGCGGCACCTTCCAGTTGGACAGCCGGGCGAGGTCCTTGCCCAGCACGTGCACCTGGCCGTGGCTGACCCGCTCCTCGCGGAGGACCAGCCGCAGGAAGGTGGACTTTCCTGAGCCTGAGGACCCCACGAGGAACACGAACTCGCCCTTCTCGACCTCGAGGGAGACATCCCTGAGGGCGGGGCGGGTCTGCTTGAGGTAGACCTTGGAGACGTTGTCGAATCGGATCACGGATGCACCACAGGTCGCCGGGGTCGCTTAGATGAGCGTGACCATACGCGAACCGGGCACGCGAGTGCAGTCGCTGGGAGGGATTGCATGGGGTTTGTGCTTTTCGTACCGCTTTTGGAACGCACTCCGTAAGGGGCGCGAGACATAGACGGTATGCGCCGGTAACAGACGGTATGCGCCGGTATACGGCTGTGCTTCGAGGGCGATCGACCACCACGGCATCGCAGCCGCGAAACCACTCAAAACACCCCCTCGGGGCGCATCGGCCGAGCTCCGCAGGGGCCCCGCGCTCTTTCCGGAGGAACCTGGCACAGTGGGGTGGGGAACGGAGTGGGGAACGGTTGGGTTCCTCCGAGCGTTGTGTACGCAGAAGCCGGTGCGAGGAGGGCGAGGCGCATGACGTACGACCGGTTGGTGTGCGCGAACTGCGCGGCGCCCGTGAATGAAGGGCGCTGCCCCGTCTGCCGGGCGAGCCGGGAGCGGCTGCAGCAGGAGAGCCCCTTCGCCGGACTGAACCCGATGGCGCTGATAGCGCTGCTCGCCGTACTGATCGCGGCGGTGGCGCTGCTGGCCCACCAGACGACATAGGACAGCGGAGAACCACCGAGAACCCCAGGACCACCGAGAACCCCCAGGGCACCCGGGCGCCAGAGAGCACAGGGTATGGGAGAAGGGCCCGCAGCTCGTCGGGACGCTGTGGGTTAATTCGGGCCCTGTTGCTTCGCCCCGTCGACTTGGTCGGCGGGGCGAAGTGCTGCGAAGTGGCTGGTGCGGGTGCGGGCCCGGGGTGTGTCGGTGAGGTGGGGGAGGGGGGAAGAGGGGGGAGGGGAGACCCTGGGTGGACCATAGGCCGTCCAGGTGCTGGAACGCACTTGCGCTCTGTGCGGCAAGGCCTTGGGCGTGCCCTGGGGTGACCTGCTTTGTCGCCGCGGCCGACGCAGCTTCAGTTCCCGCTGGGCGAACGGAAGTACCAGGCCCCAGCGATACCGCACGACTGTGCGACTATCGTCCGTGTGACTCCTGGTCAAGGAAGAACACATAAAGAAGAACACATAAGCAACGCCGCAATCGCCTCAACAGTCAACAGAGTCGGTGGGGAAGTCCACTCGGTCAGGTCGGTCAGGTCGGTCAGGTCGGTCAGGTCGGTCAAGGGAGTCAAGGGGGTGCCGGCCATGGGGCATGAGCCGTTGACCGGACAACCGGCCGGCCGGCCTCCACGCCGAGGGCATCACGCTGACCGGCTGCGAAGCGCGGTGAACGACGAAGGCGATGTACGCACCCCATGAGCATCCTCCTTCCCCCGGCGCTGGGTTGGGTGGCCTACCTGGCGGTCGGCGAGGACTGGCCTCAGGGCGACGAGGACAAACTCCGCGAGCTGGGCGAGGCCTGGCAGGAGGCCGCCCAGGAGCTGCTGGCGATCAGCCATGAGGTGGGTCCCTCGGTCACCGGGGTGCTGGAGAGCATGGCCGGGCCGGTGGTGGGGCAGTTCCGGGAGTTCGTCGAAACGTTCCTGAAGAACCTGCCGCAGACGGCGCAGTCGGCGGAGCAACTGGCGCAGCTGGCGCGGACCACGGCGGTGGAGCTGCAGTACGCCAAGTACATGATCCTCGTGCAGCTGGCCTGGATGGCGTTCGAGATCACGCAGTTCGCCCTGTACGCGCCGCAGGTGGTGCCGGTGATCGTGGCGGCGGGCCGGGCGGCGGTACGGATGATCCTGCGCCGGCTGGCGGTGTCCATGGTGGCGGGTGTCGGGCTGATGGTCGGCATGGACGTGGCGGTGCAGACGTTCCAGATGATGCTGGGGGACCGTACCCGGTGGAATGCGCAGAACACTCTGGGGATGCTCAAGGCGGGCGCGATCGGTGGGGCGATCGGTGGGGCGCTCCCCCTGGTGGCGGGCAAGGTGGTGCCGAAGTACGCCGACACGCTGGTGGGCAAGCTCGCCACGGGCGGGGTGACGGGGCTGGTCACCACGCTGGCGCAGGATGTGCTGCTGGGTGGGAGTTCGGGGCTGGCGGGGGCGTTCACCTCGGGGATGACCGAGGCGCTCAGTGGGGGCGGGCGGCGTTTTCGGTGGCAGAAGCCGGCGGGGGTGGACGTCAACTCCCTGGATGTGAAGCTCCCTGATCTGCCGGACATCGACCTGTCCCAGCTGGAGAGCGATGCGTTGCCGCTGCTGCTGGACCCGCCAGGCGGGGGCGGGAGGCCGGGCGGGGGCGGACAGCTCACCGAGTCCGACGGGTCGTCCACTACCGCATCCACCACGTCCGAGGGGCCGCCCGGCACCGTATCCACCACGGGCAGCACGGGCACCGGTGGCGGGTCCTCCGGTACACAGCAGACGGGCGGGGGTACGGGCACGGGTGCGGGCACGGGTGCGGGCACGGGTGCGGGTGCGGGCACGGGCAGGGGTGTGGTCCCGGTGCCGGTGTCCGGGGCGGATACGCCGCCTGCCCCGGGTGCGGACCGGGGCGCCGGCACCCGTCAGGGCGACGGCAACGGCACAGACCGCACACAGCGGCAAACGGACCGCACGGAGCGGCAACAAGACGAACGGAACGAACCGGACGGGCGGGACGGGCGGGACGGGCAGTTCGCCCGGGGGGCGGTCCACGCGCAGCCGGGCGGCACCGTGACACTGCCGCCCGGGACCTCGGCGCCGCCCGGAACCCCGGCGGATCAGGTGCCCGGCACCGCGCCGGCCCGCCCGGCCCGGGGCCTTCCCGGGTTCGGGACCACACTGACGGGCCCGGGCAGCGGCGACGGCACCGCCCCCGGGACCCACAGCGGCCCCGCTCCCACCGCCGCGCCCGGCACCCCTCCCGCCGCGTCCGGGATGGCTCCCGCCGCGTCCGGCACCACTCCCGCCGCGCCCGGCACCGCGGACCCTGCCGCGGGCGAGACCGCAACAACCCCGGCCGGGCAGGACAAAGCCGGCCTGCAAGCCCTCCCCGGTCCGCCCCCGGCGCGTGCCGCGTTCGCCCTCTCCCAGCTGCCGGCCCCCTCACCGCAGGCCCTGCTCCCCCTGCCGACAGCACCCAGCGAGGCGATCGCCGCACAGGGCCCACAGGTGCAGCCCAGCATCAACGAGCTCACCGGTATCGCCCGCTCCGCCGGGCCAGCCGGGACCGGCCGACAGCAACAGCTGGAAAGGGACGCCGCAGCGGCGGAGCCCGGCGACGGCACGCCGCAGCGGCTGCCCGCGGAGCAGGACGGGCAGAGGGCGGCAACGCCCGCGGGGCAGGCCGGCACCCCGCACCCGGCATCGCAGGATGCGGACCAGCCGGCGGACACCCACCCGGTGACGGAGTCCGGGGACCAGCCGGTACACGAGGGTGCCCAGCCGGTACGTGACGCCGCACGGGACACCGAGGCTGTGGGGCAGCCGGTACGCGAGGGTGCGCAGGGTGCGGGGGTCCCGGCGGACGTGGGGGGCCCGGCCGGGGAGCGTACCGGTGCCGGGGAGCGTACCGGTGCCGGGGAGCGTACCGATGCCGGGGAGGCGGCGCCGGGCGGTCTGTGGGAGGTCGCGGCACGGTCCGGGCTGGATGAGGCCGGGGCCCGGGCGTTGTGGACGGCGGCGGTGAGCATCACTCGGCAGCACAACCCGTTCCCGCTGACGGTCAGTGAGCAGGCTTCCTCGCTGCTGCAGCGTGATCCGGAGCAGTTCTGGCAGATCCTGCGGGTGGCACAGGAACTGCACGCGCACGGGGGCCCGGACCTGGGGCGGGCCCAGGGGGTGGAGGCCGCCCGGGACCTGGCCCGGCTGCGGGGCCTGCCGGGTGCGTACGGCCCGCAGGGCCTGCGGGGGGTACTGGTAGGGGGTGCCGGGCCGTCGGGGTCCGAGGCTGGGTCGTCGGGGTCTGGGGTCGAGCCGTCGGGGTCCGGGGCCGGGCCGTCCACCCGGCCGGGGTCCGGGTCCACGCCCGCACCCACGCCCGGGTCCGGCGTCAGGCTCTTCGGGCAGACCTTGGTCACACCCACGCCCGCACCCGGGTCCGCGCCCGGCTCCGGATCCATGCCCACACCCGCACCCACGCCCGGGCCCGGCGTCAGGCTCTTCGGGCAGACCTTGGTCACACCCACGCCCGCACCCGGGTCCGCGCCCGGCTCCGGATCCATGCCCACACCCGCACCCACGCCCGGGCCCGGCGTCAGGCTCTTCGGGCAGACCTTGGTCACACCCACGCCCGCACCCGGGTCCGCACCCGCGCCCGGCTCCGGGCCGGTTTCCGACGCGACGGTGGGGGGTGGTCCCCGGACAGCCTCCCAGGCGTTCCCCACCGACCCGGCCCCACCGGCCAAACGCCCCCGTACCGGCACCGGAACACCCGGCACCGCTTCACCCGGCACCGGAACACCCGGCACCAGAACACCGTCGGCACAAGCCCCGGCGCCCGGCGGCCACCACCGCCCGCACCACCTGGTCGAAGGCCCGCTCCAGCCCGGCCACGCCCTGCCCCCGCAGGCACCGCCGCAGGACCTGCCGCCGTCGCTGGCCGGCCGGCTGCCCGGCGGCTTCACCCTCCCCGACCACGGCGGTGCCCGGCACTTCGACGCCACGGGACAGCTGCGCTACCAGGACACGGTCACCGCCACGGGCGCCGTCCTGCGCCAGGACACCCGCCAGCGGTACCTGTCTGCCGGGCTCCTCCTCGACGGCTCCCTGCTGCGCCACTGGCCCGACCCCTCCTCCTCCCACCCCCTGCACATCGAGGTCACCGCCACCGTGTGGCTCCGCGCCCTGGGCCACCTGGGCGACAACGCCACCCCCGCCAGCTGGGAACTGCACCTGGTCGACGCCTTCGGGCAACGACTGGGCGGCCACACCCCGCACTTCGACGGCACCTACCTGTCCCGCACCGACCCCACCGGCCAGCAGTACCTCATCACCGCCGACCTCACCACCCTGGTCCCTACCGCGCTTGTCCCCACCGCGGTGCCCGGTACGGTCACCGCGGCACAGCCGTCCGCCCCGCCCGCACCGGCCGACCCCCGGCTGCCCCGGGAACACCCCGCAGCAGGCCCGGGCCGGAACCGGGAGCGGGGGGGTGGTGCGGTGTCGAGTGGGGCTCGTACGGAGGGGGAGCTCTGGCTGGCCAGCCCCCGGCCCGACGCCCCCCGGCCCGGCAGCCTCCGGCCCGACGCCCTCCGGTCCGACAGCCCCCGGCCCGACGCCCCCCGGCCGGCGCAGGGCACCTCGGCCGTTCCCGGGGAAGCCGGGCCGTCCACACCCGCCGCCCCGCCCCGCACCCCCGCAGCACCGGCCATGGCCGGCCCTGGCCATGAGCACGGAACGGCTGTCGCCCTCAGGAGGCTCCGGAGCAGGCTCCGGCAGGCGCAAGGGACGGGAACAAACCAGACAACCGCCAACACCGAGCTCGCCAGACGGCTGAGAGTCCCGCCAGAGCAGATAACCGACTGGTTCAATCAGAACGCGCAAGTGGCCCCCGGGAGGGTGCGGCTGTCGGTCCTGGACAAGATCGCGGCAGTGGAAGAGAACTGGCGCCTCGAACCCCTCAGGTCCGACTTCGCTGTCACCGTGGGGTGGCGGGAGGCCACCGTCCTCTTCCGGTCCGACGGCGCATTCCAGCAGTGGGCGACGGCGTTGCCCGGCAGCAGACACTTCCTGCGGTTCCAGGAGACCGCGGGGACCGCGGAGACAGCGGAGACCGGGGACCTTCCGCGGCTGGTGGCCCGGGACGGCGGGCCGGTTCCCGCGGGGAGCGTCACCCGCGCCCCTGACGGAACCCTGCACGTGAGCGTGGCAGGCCAGGACATCTGGCAGGTCGGCCCGGACCGTGCGGTGCACGCCTACCAGCGGCCCGCCGGCAGCGGCCCCGACCCCGCCCACCAGCTGTACACCTGGTCCCAGGCCCCCGACGGACCCGGCCGGGACACCTGGAAAGACTCCCTGGCCTTCATCCAGGACACCTACCCCCTGCTGAAGGAGGACCGCCGGCTGGCGGAAACCCTCGGCAGCAGCCCCGAACAGCTGGGCGCGCTGCTGGCCACGGAAAGCCCCGGTGACCCGGGTGACCTGCTGTGGTGGCGGGTGCGGGTACTGCACCACCTCGCCACCCAGGAAGTCCAGGAACAGAAAGTCCAGGGATGGCGCATCACCTCGCCTTCCGCCACCGAGTTCGATGTCGTCTTCGACACCGGGACCTCGCTCCGGTTCGATGCCGACGGGCAGGTGGTGGCCCGCAGGACCGACCTGCCGGGCTCTGATCTGCATCTGCTCTACCGGCCGCCGGGGGCCCGGCCGGTGCTGAGGACCGCGTCCGGCAGGCCGGCGTGGCAGCAGGGGCAGCTGGTGTTCGGGGACGACGGCGGGGTGCGGGTCGGCTTGCGGTCACCGGAGGGTGGGGGCGGGCCGGTGTGGCAGGTGTCCGCGGAGGGCACGCTGGAGTCCTTCAACCGGCCCGCCGGTACGGCGAAGGGGGGCCTGTTCGGCCGGATAGCCCGCAGTGGGGTGCTGGGCGGTGCAGCGGGTAGCGGGAACGCCAGGCGCGGGCACGGTGCGGAGGAGGTCGCCCGGCGGCTGGTGGATCCGGTACCGGGGGGTAGGCAAACCCCCTCCGTTGCCCCGTCCGTCGGCCGGGCGGGGGGCAGGGTGCCCAGCCGGCTGGCGCTGAGCGGGGCGCCGGGCACCGGGTCAGGCAGCCGGACTCCCGGCATGGCCGGCGAGGGGGCCGGGCCCTCGGCACCCGCCGGGTCGTCGGCACCCGACCGGCCTGCTCCCCCTGTCGCGGCGGACGTACCCGGCAGGGAGCGGACCGAGGAGATCATCCATGAGCTCCTTGCCCGGCTGAACGGCAACCAGGCGGAGCTGGCGTGGCGCCTGCTGATCAGCAGTGATCAACTGCGGACGCTGCTCGCTGGAGGTGGCGACGGGAAGGTCTGGCTGCCGCGGTTGAGTGTGCTGGAGAAGATCGCGGCGGTGGAGGCCGACTGGCGGCTGGAGTCCACCGGGGACGACGGGTTCGCCGTCGCGGTGCGGCAGGACCGGAACATCGCTCATTTCCGGCCCGACGGCACCTTCTCGCACTGGGTGATGGCCCTGCCCGGGAATGAGCACCGGCTGCGGTTCGACACTCCGCAGGGCCTTCCGCGGCTGGTGGCCGCCGACGGGGTGCCCGGCCTCCCGGGCGGTGTCGTCAGTGCCGAGGGGGGTGGCCTGGCGGGTGCGCCAGGGCAAGGGGGAGTGGACGCTCGACGCCGACCGGGCGGTGCGCGGCTACCAGCGGACGGCCAGCAGCGGGCCGGACCCGGCGCAGCAGCTCTCGCAGCAGCTCTCCGACTGGTCCCGCACCCCGGGCGAACCGGCCCTGGAGGACTGGAAAAACTCCCTGGAAACCATAAAGAAGGCCCACCGCATAACCAAACAGCGTGATGTGGAGAGAATTCTGGGTATTACCGAGCAGAGCCTGAAAGTCCTGGTGAGAAAACCGAGTTCGGGTTTCCGGTGGCGGGTGCGCGTTGTGGCCTTCCTGGCGTCGCAGGACATCAGGAACTGGCGCATCGAAACAGGACTGGATCTGCGTTCCTTCCATGTTGTCTTCGGTATGGGTACCACGCTTACGTTCCTCGGGGGGCAGGTCGTGGGCTGGAGGGTCGACCTGCCGGGCAGCGATCTCCAGGTGCGCTACGACGAGGGGCACCCGGTGCGGCTGGCGACCCAGGACGGCGGGGAACCGCCGGACGGCTGGAACCTGGGAAGGGCGGAGGACGGCAGGGTGACGGTCGTCCAGGTTCCGGCGGACGGGGACACGGGCCCGCGGTGGCGGCTGTCCGCCAGGCGGACTCTGGGCCACCCCGCCCCCCACCCGGAAGCAGTCCTGGCGCTGGAGTCCTTCACGCTGCCGCCTGCCGGCCCGGCGGACCCCAGTGCCTTCGCCCGGCTGACCCGGGCCGGGGTGCTGGACCACCCCACCCTCCTTGCCTCTTCGGGGGCCCCCCTCGGCGTCGCTCCTGCCCGTCCCTCCCCCCATCTGTCGGACACCGGCTCAGGCAGCCGGACTGCCGGGCCGTCCCGCAAGCGTGCCAGGCCGTCGGCACCCGCCGGGTCGTCGGCACCCGCCCGGCCCGCCCCACCTGCCCCAGCGGACGCGCCCGACGGGAGCCGGACCAGGCAGAGCACCCGTACGCTCCTTGCCCGGCTGCACGGCAACAGGTCGGAGCTGGCACGGCGCCTACTGATCGGCGACACGTCACTGCGGACGCTGCTCGCTGGATATGGCGACGGGAAGGTCTGGCTGCCGCGGTTGAGGGTGGTGCAGGAGATCGCGGCGGTGGAGGCCGACTGGCGGCTGGAGTCCACCGGGGACGACGGGTTCGCCGTCGCGGTGCGGCGGGACGAGAGCATCGCTCATTTCCACCCCGACGGGGTGCTCTCGCACTGGGTGACGGCCCTGCCCAGACACGGACACCGGCTGCGCTTCGACGGCCCGCAGGACCCTCCGCGGCTGGTGGGCGCCGACGGGGCGCCCGGCCTCCCCGATAGTGCCGTCAGCGCCGACGGGGGTGGCTGGCGGGTGCGCCAGGGCAAGGGGGAGTGGACGCTCGACGCCGACCGGGCGGTGCGCGGCTACCAGCGGACGGCCAGCAGCGGGCCGGACCCGGCGCAGCAGCTCTCGCAGCAGCTCTCCGACTGGTCCCGCACCCCGGGCGAACCGGCCCTGGAGGACTGGAAAAACTCCCTGGAAACCATAAAGAAGGCCCACCGCATAACCAAACAGCGTGATGTGGAGAGAATTCTGGGTATTAACAAGCACAGCCTGAAAGTCCTGGTGAGAAAACCGACTTCGGGTTTCCGGTGGCGGGTGCGCGTTGTGGCCTTCCTGGCGTCGCAGGACATCAGGAACTGGCGCATCGAAACAGGACTGGATCTGCGTTCCTTCCATGTTGTCTTCGGTATGGGTACCACGCTTACGTTCCTCGGGGGGCAGGTCGTGGGCTGGAGGGTCGACCTGCCGGGCAGCGATCTCCAGGTGCGCTACGACGAGGGGCACCCGGTGCGGCTGGCGACCCAGGACGGCGGGGAACCGCCGGACGGCTGGAACCTGGGAAGGGCGGAGGACGGCAGGGTGACGGTCGTCCAGGTTCCGGCGGACGGGGACACGGGCCCGCGGTGGCGGCTGTCCGCCAGGCGGACTCTGGGCCACCCCGCCCCCCACCCGGAAGCAGTCCTGGCGCTGGAGTCCTTCATGCTGCCGCCTGCCTATCCGGCGGACCCCGGCGTCTTCGCCCGGCTGACCCGGGCCGGGGTGCTGGACCACCCCACCCTCCTTGCCTCTGCTAGGGCCCCCCTCGGCGTCGCTCCTGCCCGTCCCTCCCCCCATCTGTCGGACACCGGCTCAGGCAGCCGGACTGCCGGGCCGTCCCGCAAGCGTGCCAGGCCGTCGGCACCCGCCGGGTCGTCGGCACCCGCCCAGCCCGACCGGCTCGCCCCACCTGCCCCACCTGCCCCACCTGCCCCACCTGCCCCACCTGCCCCAGCGGACGCGCCCGACGGGAGCCGGACCAGGCAGAGCACCCGTGCGCTCCTTGCCCGGCTGCACGGCAACAAGTCGAAGCTGGCACGGCGCCTACTGATCAGCGGTGATCAACTGCGGACGCTGCTCGGGGGAGGTGGCGACGGGAAGGTCTGGCTGCCGCGGTTGAGGGTGGTGCAGGAGATCGCGGCGGTGGAGGCCGACTGGCGGCTGGAGTCCACCGGGGACGACGGGTTCGCCGTCGCGGTGCGGCGGGACGAGAGCATCGCTCATTTCCACCCCGACGGGGTGCTCTCGCACTGGGTGACGGCCCTGCCCAGACACGGACACCGGCTGCGCTTCGACGGCCCGCAGGACCCTCCGCGGCTGGTGGGCGCCGACGGGGCGCCCGGCCTCCCCGATAGTGCCGTCAGCGCCGACGGGGGTGGCTGGCGGGTGCGCCAGGGCAAGGGGGAGTGGACGCTCGACGCCGACCGGGCGGTGCGCGGCTACCAGCGGACGGCCAGCAGCGGGCCGGACCCGGCGCAGCAGCTCTCGCAGCAGCTCTCCGACTGGTCCCGCACCCCGGGCGAACCGGCCCTGGAGGACTGGAAAAACTCCCTGGAAACCATAAAGAAGGCCCACCGCATAACCAAACAGCGTGATGTGGCGAGAATTCTGGGTATTAACAAGCACAGCCTGAAAGTCCTGGTGAGAAAACCGACTTCGAGTTTCCGGTGGCGGGTGCGCGTTGTGGCCTTCCTGGCGTCGCAGGACATCAGGAACTGGCACATCGAAACAGAACCGGGTCATCATTTTTTCCATGTTGTCTTCGGTATGGGTACCACGCTTACGTTCCTCGGGGGGCAGGTCGTGGGCTGGAGGGTCGACCTGCCGGGCAGCGATCTCCAGGTGCGCTACGACGAGGGGCACCCGGTGCGGCTGGCGACCCGGGACGGCGGGGAACCGCCGGACGGCTGGAACCTGGGAAGGGCGGAGGACGGCAGGGTGACGGTCGTCCAGGTTCCGGCGGACGGGGACACGGGCCCGCGGTGGCGGCTGTCCGCCAGGCGGACTCTGGACCACCCCGCCCCCCACCCGGAAGCAGTCCTGGCGCTGGAGTCCTTCATGCTGCCGCCTGCCGGCCCGGCGGACCCCAGCGCCTTCGCCCGGCTGACCCGGGCCGGGGTGCTGGACCACCCCGCCTCCCACCTGGAACCAGTCCCGGCGGGGGCCGCCCCCATGGCCCCGGACAGCGACCTCCCTGGCATGGGTTTGCCTGGCATGGGCTTCCCTGGCCTTGAGATGCCGGACACGGTGGCCGAAGACGAGGCGGCTCCCAGCTACCTCCACACCCTCAACTGGGCCGAAGACGAGGCGGGGGTGGCCGAAGACGAGGCGGGTCCCAGCTACCTCGACACCCTCAACTGGGCCGACACCTGACCTGCTCCCCGGCCTTCAGGACCTTCAGGCTCCCGCTGCGGCCCGGAAGTACGAGGGCCGCGTTCTCGTCGAGCCGCTTGCCTTGGCGTTCGGCTGTGAAGCGGTACAGGGCGACTGCGTGGCCTCGGCAGTCGATGAG
The DNA here is from genome assembly GCA_963711935.1 of uncultured Actinomycetota bacterium. Lineage (GTDB taxonomy): Bacteria > Actinomycetota > Actinomycetes > Streptomycetales > Streptomycetaceae > Streptomyces. The sequence goes on along the minus strand of CAVQGD010000026.1, from coordinate 491,835 downwards.
TACGTGGCGCAGTTCGCCCTGCAGGATGTGGTTCCTCTCCTCGCCGAGCCGGCGGTACAGGTCGAGGATCGAGTCCTGGCCCTTGTGGTTGCCGGACAGCGGGTGGCTGCCGGGTACGTGGTGCGGGCAGTCTCCTGACAGCAGCTCGCGCAGGGTGTCGAAGTCACCGCGGGTGAAGGCCTCGTAGCCCTTGCGGACGAGTGCGGCGTGCGGGTATCCGGCCATGGCCGTCGCCGCCTTTCGGTTGCCTCGGTGATAAGCGGCTTGCGTACGTAATTAATTGTCTGGCGATTGTCTGGCGCTGTTGGTGTCAGAGCCACCGGAGGTATATGGCGCCGCGTGTCGTCACGTTCTGTGTTTGTGCGGCTTCGTGATGTGATCATGGGTGGGTTCTGGCTCTCTGACTCCGTGAGCGAACTCCGTGAGCAAAAGTGGAGGTATCCATGTCGCCCTATCTGTTCGACAACGCCGACGGTCACACCCCGGAGCGCTTCTCCGTGCTGGAGTCGCGGTACGACCCGGGGTCGCGGAAGGCGCTGGAGGCCGTCGGGGTCAGGCCGGGGTGGCGGTGTCTGGAGGTCGGTGGGGGCGGGGGATCACTGGGCGACTGGCTGGGGGAGAAAGTGGGCCCGGGCGGCGAGGTCACGGTCACGGACATCGAGCCGAAGTGGGCGGCTGACCATCAACACCCGCAAAACGTAAGACTGTTGGTGCACGACATCACCCGCGACCCGCTGCCGGGCTCCACCTACGACCTGGTGCACGCCCGCCTGGTGCTGATCCATCTGCCGGAGCGGAGGGCCGTGCTGGAGCGGCTGGTGCGGGCGCTGAAGCCGGGCGGGTGGCTGGTGCTGGAGGAGTTCGACTGCCGGTGGATGCCCGTGTTCGCCGCGCCGGACGAGGAGTCTGCGGCTCTCTTCGGGCGTGTGCACGGCGCCTTGCTGGAGCTGTTGGAGAAGGCCGGCGCGGACCCGTTGTGGGGGCGGCGGGTGGTGGGCACGATGATGCGTGCGGGGCTGGAGGAGGTCACCGCGACGACGTACGCCGAGACGTGGCGGGGCGGCGGGGAAGGGATCCAGCTGCACGGGCTCAACATCGCGCAGGCGGCTGGAGGGATGGGCGAGCTGGGCATCGGGGGCGAGGAACTGGAGCGGTTCCTGGAACTGTTGGAGGACCCCGAATTCGTCGTCAACTCCTACCCGATGGTGAGCGCCAGGGGGCGCCGGGCGGGGGCTCCCTGAGCTCGCACCAAACGTATTTCCCGCCGTATTTCCCGCATAACACCCGTCAGTGTTCGTCGCGTTCCCTCTGCCTGCTGCGGGAGACCACGAACTCGGCTACCAGGTCACCGCCCAACCTCCCGCAGCCTGACGATCGACTGCGGGAGGTTTTCACCTCAGCGTCCCAACGAGCTGCGGGCCCTTCCCGTGCGCACTGCGGTGTACGCCGTGCGTACTGGTACTGCGGTGTACGCCGTGCGTACTGGTACTGCGGTGTACCGCGGGCCGTCAGGCTCAGGCGGTAGCGCCGCCGCGGCCCTCCACCAGGCGGGGCAGCAGGCGGAAGCCGATACCGCCAGCGATCATCGTCGCGGCACCGACCAGCAGGAACGTGGTCTCGGCGGCACCCGTCGCGGCGAGCTCGTCACCGGAACCCTGAGCGGCGGTAGAGGTGTCGGTGGAGGTGCCGGTGGAGGTGTCCAAGGTGCCGGTGGCGACCTCCGTGCCGGTGTCGGTCAGGGAGGAGGAGCCCTCCTCCTGAGCGACGGTGTCGTTGCCGCCGTCGGGGTTGGGGTTGTTGTTGCCGCCCCCGTTGTCGTCGTTCCCGTTGTCGCCGCCCCCGTTCCCGTTGTCGCCGCCCCCGTTCCCGTTGTCGCCGCCCCCGTTCCCGTTCCCGTTGTCGCCGTTGTCGCCCTTCCCGTCGTCCGGGTCATCGGAGGGGTCGGTCGGCAGCTCGGACACCTGCGGGTCGACCGACGGCTCCGAGATACCGGTGCCGTCGTCCGGGTCACCGGACTCATCGTCGTTACCGACGCCCACGCCGATGTCGAGGCCCGTGTCATCGCCACCGACGTTCGCACCGAGACCGAGGTCGAGGGCCGAGGCAGCACCTGCGGCGGTCAGCGAGGCGCCGACTGCGATCACGGCGCCCGCAGTCACCCGCGCCAGGCGAATCCGCGTCTTCTTGGTCATCTGTTTGCTACCCCCAGTAGCTCAATCGTGAATAGAGCAGCGCTCAGGGCCACGGCGTCAAGAGGTAGCTGATTCTCTCAAACCCCCCGCGTCACATGCGCCCCAGAGACACGTATGCCAGGCTTCAACTTTCCCAGTTTTCACAGCAACGTCAAGGCAGTTATGCGTGCAATGCCCAGTTCAATGCCATTTGATCCAGGATTAGAAATGTGAGCGTGACGTAAAAAACAGCCACCTCCACGAGAAAGGCAGCCGCCACCCGTGGGCGGCAGCTGCCTTGTCGACAAAGCGCTCCAGCACTGAGTGAGCGGTGAGCGCAGTCGGTATTGCTTCGTTACTTTTCCTGCTGCTTGCGCCAGCGGATCCCGGCTTCCAGGAAGCCATCGATCTCACCGTTGAACACGGCTTCCGGGTTGCCGACTTCGTGCTCGGTGCGCAGGTCCTTGACCATCTGGTACGGGTGCAGGACGTACGAACGCATCTGGTTGCCCCAGGAGTTCCCGCCGTCGCCCTTCAGGGCGTCCATCTTGGCCTGCTCCTCCTGTCGGCGCCGCTCCAGCAGCTTGGCCTGCAGCACGTTCATGGCCGTTGCCTTGTTCTGGATCTGCGACCGCTCGTTCTGGCAGGAAACGACGATGCCGGTGGAGAGGTGGGTGATCCGCACGGCGGAGTCGGTGGTGTTGACGCCCTGGCCGCCGGGTCCGGAGGACCGGTACACGTCGATGCGCAGTTCGCTCTCGTCGATCTCGACGTGGTCGGACTGCTCGACGACGGGGAGGACCTCGACTCCGGCGAAGGAGGTCTGGCGACGGCCCTGATTGTCGTACGGGGAGATGCGGACGAGTCGGTGGGTGCCCTGTTCGACGGAGAGGGTCCCGTAGGCGTACGGAGACTGGACGGCGAAGGTAGTGGACTTGATGCCCGCCTCTTCCGCGTACGACGTCTCGTAGACCTCGGTCTTGTAGCCGCGCTGCTCGGCCCACCTCAGGTACATCCGCTGGAGCTTCTCGGCGAAGTCGGCGGCGTCGACGCCACCGGCTTCCGCGCGGATGTTGACAAGCGCCTCGCGGGCGTCGTATTCACCGCTGAGAAGCGTCCGGACCTCCATCTCGTCCAGTGCCTTCCTGACCGCGGCGAGCTCGGTCTCGGCCTCGGCGCGGGTGTCCGGGTCGTCCTCCTCCTCAGCCATCTCGAAGAGGACAGCGAGGTCGTCGATGCGACCTCGGAGCGCCTCGGCCTTCCTCACCTCCGCCTGGAGATGGGACAGCTTGCTGGTGATCTTCTGCGCCTCTTCGGGGTTGTCCCACAGGGACGGCGCGGCTGCCTGCTCCTCGAGCGCGGCGATGTCTGCCCTCAGCTTGTCGAGGTCCAGGACGACCTCGATCGACTCCATGGTGGAGGAGAGGGATTTGAGCTCTTCGGATACGTCGACGACTGCCACGCCTCCAGCGTAACGGCTGCGGCGGCCTACCGGGCGTGGTGCCTGCGGCGCAGCGAGCCGGGGAAGGGCCCGGGCAAGGGCGAGGTGGCGGGCCTGGTGGCGGGGCCGGGCAAGGGCGAGGTGGCGGGCCTGGAGGCGGGGCCGGGCAAGGGCGAGGTGGCGGGCCTGGAGGGTTGTTCGTCTCCGTTGCCCTTCCAGGCCCGGCCAGCCGCTGCCCGTCAGGGAAACGTCGGCGTCGAGTTCGTCGGCGTCGAGTTCGTCGAGTTCTTCGTGTCCATGGGGGCGCCGCCCGGCTCGTCGCCCGACATGGCGGCCCAGGTACCGATACCGACCGCCGCGGCCAACGCCACCGTGGCCACGGCCAGCGTGATCCGGCGGCGGGCCATCGCGCGGTGGCGGGCCATCGCGCGATGGCGTGCCGAGCCCGGGCGGGGCGCACCCGTGGCGCGCGGGGCGCGAGCCGTGCCGTAGGCGCCGCCCGCCAGCTCGTCCGGAGCGGGCACCCGCATCGAGGTGTGGGTGTCACGGTTCGAGTCGGGCCTGGCACCGGGAACCAGGGGCACCGCACCGCGCCGTACCCGCTCCCGGGGCGCCGCCTGCGCGACCGTCTCCTCTTGGTACGGCCCCCCCGGCTCCGTATCGGGCTCGTCCACGTCCAGCGGCGGCATCCCGGCCAGCGACGGCAACTGTTCCCGCAGTCGCGTCCTCAGCTCCGAGGCCCGCAGCCGGGACGCCGGCGCCTTGGCCAGACACTGCACGATCAGCTGCCAGAGCTCTTCCGGGATACCGGGAAGGGGGACGACCGTCTCCGTGACGTGCCGGCGCAGTACCGCACCCGGGTGCCCGCCTCCGAACGGCGTGAAGCCCGCCAGCAGCTCGTACAGCACCGTCGCCAGCGCGTAGATGTCGACCGCGGCCCTGGGCGGCAGACCCTCCACGATCTCCGGGGCCAGGTAGTCCGGCGTGCCGATAATCTTCGTCGCGCGTGTACGGCGCGGAGAATCGATCAGCTTCGCGACGCCGAAGTCCGTGAGGAGGGCGGGGTGCGAGCCGCCCGGCCCCAGGGGTCCCCGCATGTCCAGGAGCACGTTCTCCGGCTTCACGTCCCGGTGGACGACCCCGGCCGCGTGCGCCGCCGCCAGCCCGTCCGCGATGTCCGCGACGATCGCTACCGCCGCCTCCGGTGCCAGCCGCCGCTCCCGGTCGAGGCGGGTCCGCAGATCCGTGCCTCTGACCAGGTCCATGACCAGCGCCAGGTCGTTGCCGTCCACCACGAGGTCCCGTACGGACACCACATTCAGGTGGTCGAGACCCAGCAGCGCCGTCCGTTCCTGGACGAAACGCCCCACGAGCTCCTGGTCGGACGCGAGGTCCTCGCGCAGCAGCTTGATGGCGACGGGCCCCTCGGGACCCTCGCCCAGCCACACCGTGCCGGCGCTCCCCCGCCCCAGGATCTGGTTCGCGGTGTACCGGCTCCCGATCTTCCGTGCCAAAACTGCTCCTACGGACGCGTGTTGTCGCTAAAACTACGCGTCCGGAGCGCCAACCTTTACCGCGGAGACGGAAATCACCCTTCAGGTGTCGATAAATCGCCAACTCCGGCGACGGGGCGACGGAGCGAGCGCGCGAGGGGCACCAAGGGTCAGAGGGGCACCAAGGGTCATACGGCTTACCACTCGGAACCTGGACCAGGGCCGGGTGACTCCCCGCTCAGATTCCCGATCCATGCGGTGACCTCGTGGTACCAGTCCGTCAGCTGTTCCCAGTATCCCTTCGTCGTCCCGATCCACTCCTGGAGCGGGCTGAACTCCCAGATCAGCCAGCTGGCCACGAACAGGATGACGAGCGTGAACAAGCACCCCTTCAGGCAGCCGAGCCCGGGGATGCGCATCGGGTTGGCGCTGCGCCGGCGCGGCGGGCGGGGTTCACGCGGCTCGCGTGGCGGACGCGGAGCGGACTGCTGGGGCGGGGGCGGGGCCTGCCGCTGGGGCTGGGGCCGCTGGGGCGCGTACTGCTGCGGGCGCTGGTGCGGGGGCTGCTGGGGCGCGTACTGCTGAGGCTGGGGCTGCTGGTGCTGGGGCTGCTGGGGGCGCGCGGCCTGCCGCTGGGGGCGGCGGCGCAGCGGGTCCTCGCTGGGGTCGAGGTATTGGACCTGCGTCTGCTCGTTGCGGTCACGGGCCGCGCGCAGCTGGTTCTGCCAGGGGTGCGGGTCCTCCGGCCCGCCGCCCTGGCCCTGTCCCTGGCCCTGTCCCTGGCCCTGTCCCTGGCCCTGTCCCTGGCCCGGCTGGCCCGGCGGCATGACGGCGGTGGGATCGGCGGCGCTGCGGTTCGGGAGTACGGCGGTGGGGTCGGCCGCACCCGCCGGGCCCGAGGTGTGCGGGAGCACGCTGGTCGCCGCGTTCGGGTCATACGGGTCGTACGAGTCGTACGAGCCCGCACTCTGCCGCAGGACCTGTGTGGGGTCGGCGGAGCCGACGGCGCCGGGTGTGCCGGGCACCGTGGCGGGCTGCGGGTCCGGGGTGAGGAGGGCGCCCACGCTCTCGGCGGCGGCGATCTGCGCGGAGTTCGCGTGCACGCCGACGCCCTCGGCGACAACCCGCAACCCGCGCGCGAGGTTCTCGGCGCTGGGCCGTTCCACCGGGTTCTTGCGCAGGCAGCGCTCGATGACCGTCCACAGCGGGTCGGGGATGGTGGACGGGCGGCGCGGCTCGGCGCTGAGGTGCGCGTGCAGCACTTCGAGCGTGGAGCCGCCGGCGAACGGCGGGCGCCCGGTGACCAGCTCGTACAGCAGGATGCCGGCGCCATAGATGTCGACGGCGGAGGTCTGCGGGCGGCCCTCGGCGGACTCGGGGGCGATGTACGCGGGCGTGCCGACGAACTCGCTGGTCCGGGTGAGGCCCGGGGAGTCGGCGAGACGCGCGATGCCGAAGTCGGTCAGCATCGGGTGCATCTGGCCGCCGTCCTGCTTGAGCAGGACGTTCGCGGGCTTCAGGTCACGGTGGACCACCCCGTCGGCTGTGGCTGGCGGCGAGCGCGTCGGCGATCTGGGCGGTGAGGAGGGCGGCGGCCACGGGTGTGAACGGGCCGTTCTCGCGCAGGTAGCGGTGCAGGTCCGGGCCCTCGACCAGGTCCATGACCAGCGCCAGCAGACTCACCCTCGACCACGAGATCCCGTACCCGCACGATGTTCGGGTGGGTGAGCCGGAGCAGCACGGACCGCTCCCGCAGGAACCGCATCACGACGTCCGCGTCGTTGGCGAGCTCCTCCCTGAGGACCTTGATCGCCACCGTCTCTCCGGGCTGCCCGGACACGGCGGCCTCGGCCCCCGCGGCCTCCCGCTGGCGGGCCCGCCAGACTGTGCCTGTGGCGCCGCGTCCAAGCGGTTCCTCAAGGAGGTACTTGCTCCCTACCGGCCGCACGTCATGCGCTCCCTGCTGCTTGCTTGCCACTTGCTTGCTGGTCTGTTGTTCGCTGATCTGTTGCTTACCGGTCTGTTGCTTACCGGTCTGTTGTTCGCTGGTCTGTTGCTGCTGTTTGCTTGCCTGGTCCGGTCACCGGTTTGTGTCGCCGCCGGTGAGGGTGAGGGTGAGGGTGATGCGGGGGCCTCCGATCCACTCCACTGTAGTGCCGCTCTTCGGAAGACCGGATTGTCGTCATGCTGTGCTCGTGGTCGAGTTGGGTGTCCCGCGGGCGCCTGTCAGGCGGTTGGGCACGCGGGGGGTGTAGCTGTGTACGCGGTGGAATGTGGCTGTACAGGCGTGGATGTGGCTGCGTACGGACGCACGCGAGTACGTACTTCTTCCTGCTTACGTGTTCGATGACATTCCCGTACTCGTTCCCCTACTCGTTCAGCAGGAAGACGTTCACCCTCGGGCGGTTGGTTGCCCAGAAATGGACGTAACCGATCTCAAACAGGCATCCAGCGGGCAACTGCCGGGCACTGGTCAGGCATTTTTGGGGGCAGAGCCGACCAATCAAGATCACTTACCGCTTGAGGGCGGGCGTGTTGTCAGTGGCAGGTGCGAGGATGCCTTCAGTACTGGCCGACGTGCCCGTGTGCGGTGGGGGAAGTCTGCGGTGGGGACCGCGCAGTCTTGTCCTCGCCCCTGTCGCGGGTGCCCGCGCGGAAGGGATCGCTGACGGCGATGCAGATCCGGCTGACCGTCGTAGAGCCGCTGGGGCCGCCCTCGGAGCCGCGAGGGCGTGCCATGACCTGCGATGTGCTGGTGACGGCACCGGCGGGGACAGCACTGGCCGCGGTGGCGTCCGGCCTCGCGTCGGCGGTCGGCGGGGAGGGGGGTGCCTTCCCGCCCGAGCGAGGCCGGGAGCCCGGCGGAGGAGCGGTCGCCTTGTACGCGGGCGCGGAGCGGCTGGACGGGCAGCGCTGCACGCTCGGCGAGCCCCCGCTGATCGACGGTGCCGTACTGTCCGTGGGCGCCCCTGCGGAGCCCGGCCCCGAGAGGGACGAGTCCGCGCCCCGGCTGGACGTGGTGGCGGGTCCCGACGCGGGCGGTGTCCACTTCCTGCACGGCGGCAGGGTCCACATCGGCCGCTCCGCCGACGCGGATGTCCCCCTTGATGACCCGGACGTTTCCCGCCTGCACTGCGCGGTGACGGTCACCGAGGACGGCCGTGTCTCGGTCGCCGACCTCGGCTCCACCAACGGCACGACGCTGGATGGCACCCGCGTGGGCGACCGCCCGGTGCGCCTCACCCCGGGGGCGCTGCTCCGGGCCGGCGAGTCGGCACTCCGGCTGGCCCTGCCCGGGGATGTCGGGGCGGCGGGCGCGGGGGTGCCAGGGGCGGCGCCCGACGGGGAAGGGCATGTGCGGGTCGTTGCCGGGGATGTGGCGGGGGGCTGGGCCTCGGAGGGCGGGGCGGGCAGCGGCAGCGGCAGCGGGGGTTCGGCCGGTTCGCCGTCCCCGCCGTCCTCCTCCCCGCCGTCCGCTGTGACTGCTGCCATGCCGCACGCGCGTGGGGGGAGTGACCGTGGAGGCGAAGGGGCCGCGGCTGCGGGGACGCCCGGGTCTGGGCGGTCGTCTGTCAGGCGGTCGCCTGCCGGACAGTCGCCTGCCGGGCAATCGGCTGTTGGGCAATCGGCTGCCGGGCAGTCGCCTGTTGTGCCGGAGCAGGGCGGGGCGCCTCGGATCGAGATCGGGAGCGGATCGTACGGCCATGACAGGGCGCCCGACGTCGACGCGCGCGGAGGGGGCACGCACATCGGCAGCCCGGCGGGGACCGTGTCCGGCCCTGCGGTACCGGGCGGTGAGAGCACCGGCGAAGGCGCCCACGGCGTGGCCGGCACCCGTAAGGGGACTCCCGTGCGGGGCACGGACGCGCCGCGTGCCATCCGGAAGCGCGGGGGGCTCACGGCTTGGGCGCGGCGACTGGCCGGCGGGCGCGGCGAGCAGCCGGGCGGTGGCCGCGATCCGTACGACGAGCACGAGGACCTCCCCCAGCGGCCCCCGGTCGCGCGGGCACAGCTCCCGGAGAAGTGGCCGGACCCGGCCGCGCTGCTGCTCATGGCGCTCGGTCCGGGCACGCGGTTGTGGGAGCGGGGGCCGGAGCACCCGGAGGCGTTGACAGTGCGGCTGGGGACGGCCGACCGGACGGCGCCCGACGGCTCGGGGCTCTTGCCCGCGGTGCCCGTGACCGCCGGGCTGCGCGAGGTCGGCGCGCTGGGGCTGGCCGGACCGCGCGCGCGGCTCCTGGGCTTGGCCCGCGCGGTCGTGGCCCAGCTCGCCGCGCTGCACTCTCCCCACGCCCTGGAGCTCGTACTGATCAGCACAGACCGCTCCCGCTCCGCCGAGGAACGCACTGCCGACTGGTCCTGGCTCGGCTGGCTCCCCCACGTCCGCCCTGGCCATGGCCAGGACTGCCGCCTCCTCCTGGCGTACGACCGCGACCAGGCCACGGCCCGCGTGGACGAGCTCCTGCGCCGCTTGGAGGATCATGCGGCGGACAGGGGCGCCGGTGGTGCGGTCGGCATGGGCGCGGTCGGCATCGGCGCGGGTGCACCCGGGGAGCACGTGGCGCGTCGGCCCTTCTGGAGCCGGGACGGCATCCCGGTGGACGCCGGTTTCGCGGGGCCGTACACCGTGGTGCTCGTGGACGGGGACCCGGCCTGCGCCGATGTGCGGGAGGCCGTGGTGCGGCTGGCTCTGGAGGGGCCCGTGGCGGGTGTCCATGTCGTGTGCCTCGCCGAGACGGAGGCCGCGTCGCCCGTATCGCCGGTGACGGAGACGTACGAGGCCGCCTGCGGGGTGTCGCCTGTGTTCCGCGAGTGCGGAGCCGTCGCGCTGCTGAGCGGGGACGTGGCCACGGCACTGCGGTTGATGCGGGTCGCACCTACCCGTTCCGCGGGACACACGACGAGCGACGGCGCGCGGCGTACGCCCCCCGAGTCCCCGCAGCACCATGCGCGGCCCCAGCAGCACCATACGCACGCGGCGGATCCCTCAGCGCACGCGCACGCCCGCGCCATCGACCACGCCGCCTCGGACGCGGTGGACGCGGTGGACGCGGTGGACGCGGTGAGCCGCGGCCCCTCGGACAGGGCGAGTCACGCACCGTCCGAGCCGTCGGCCCACACCCCCTTGGCCCCCTCGACCCCAGCGAGTCACGAGCCCAGCGTCACGGCAGGGCACGTGCCGTTCGTCCCGTCGGCCCACGCACCGTCCACTCCGGCGGGCCGCATGGCCTCTTCCGGAGAGGGCCGCGCAGACAGCGGCAGAGCGGGCCATGACCAAGAGGACCAAGCGGGTTCCGCAGGCCATGCCCAACGGGGCCTGGAGAGGCACGACCAGCCGAGTTCCACGAACCTCGCCCGACCGGGCCCGGCGAGCCACCGCCTGAGTCACGGCCTGCAGAGCCCTGCGGGCCACGGTCAACCAGACTCGACGAGCGGCGCCTCGACCGCCCCCACCTCGCCCTTTGTCCCCGCCTCGCCCCTTGTCCCCATCATGCCAACCACCCCCACCGCTCCGCCTGCCCCCACCGCACCAACCGCCCCCGCCTCGCCAATCACCCCCACCGCGCCACCTGCCCCAGCCGCGCCAACCGGCCGCACCCTCCGCACCACCGGCACCCATCCCACTCCCGGCGACCACCCCACCGGCACCACCCGCACACCCGGCGACCACCCCACCGGCACCACCCGCACACCCGGCGACCACCCCACCGGCACCACCCGCACACCCGGCGACCACCCCACCGGCACCACCCGCACACCCGGCGACCACCCCACCGACAGCGGCCACCCCATCACCGCCCCCACCGACGCCCTCGCCCCCACCTCCTCCAGCCACTCAAACCCAATAACTCCCGGCACAGTGGCCACAATTGACGCGGTGTCGGCTGAGTGGGCCGAGCGGTTCGCGCGGGCGTTGGCGCCGTTGCGGGTGGACAGTGCCGTTGGTGAGCGGCACGCGCGTGTGTCGGCGCCGTTGCCCCGATCGGCGCGGCTGCTGGACGAGTTGGGGCTGGCGCGGGCCACCCCGGCGTCCCTGATGGCGCGTTGGGCGGACGCGGCCGAGGACACGAAAGCGCTCGGCGGGCGGGCCTGGGCCGTGCTCGGTGCCGGTCCGCGCGGGCCCGTGTGCACGGACCTCGCTGCCGAGGGGCCGCACCTGCTGATAGAGGGCCCTTCCGGCAGCGGCCGTACAGAGCTGCTGTGCTCCATCGCCGCGTCGCTCGCTGCCGCCGAGCGTCCCGACCGGCTCGGGATCGCCCTCGTAGACGGTCGGGACGGCAGCGGCAGCGGCCACAGCAACCGTCCGGGCGGCGGGCTGGGGGTCTGCACCGACCTCCCCCACGTCGGCACGCACCTCGCGGCCCACGACCCGGCCCGTATGCGGGAGTTCGCGCAGTCCCTCAGCGCCGAGCTGAAACGTCGCGCGGCGCTGCTCGGCCGCCTCGACTTCGTCGAGTGGCACACCCAGCGTGAGGTGTCCGGCCGTATCGTCACCCAGCGCTCGGGGAGGGTCTCGCCGACCGCACCCACTCGCGGCAGCGCGACCGGTACCTCGACCGGCACCTCGACAGCCAACACCTCGGCCAGCACCTCGACCGGCGCTTCGACCCCCTCCGTCTCCCGCGCCCCTTCCGCCCCCCGCGCCCCTTCCATCCCCGGCACTCCGTCCATCCCCGGCACTCCGTCCGGCGCCGACGACCTCGACACGCCGCCCAGCTCCACCCTGCGCCTGCGCCCGTCCGCCCCCCGTCAACACACCGATCCCGGCCCTCCGCTCGCCCGCTTGGTCGTGATCGTCGACGACTTGGACGCGCTGTTGTCCCCGCCGCTCGGCTCGCCGGGCCGTCCTGCGGCCGGTTCTGTCGTACGCGCCCTGGAGGCCGTGGCCCGGGAAGGCGCCCGCCTCGGGGTGCACCTGGTGGCCGCCACCGCCGGAGGCACCCGTACGGCCGAGACCGAGCTCGCCCGCGCGGCCACACTCCGCGTCATCCTGGAGGCCCCCACCCCCGGCCCGGACAAACCAGCGCCAGGAAGAGGCAAGTTGACGGTCATGAGAAGCCAACTCACAGACCAGGATGGACTATTGACGACCATGAACAGTCAACTCAACAGCCATCCCGCCGACCGCGCCATCCCCTTCCAGGCAGGCCGCGTCACAGGCCGTATCCCCCGGACTGCCACGCTCCGCCCCACAGTCGTCCCTCTGGACTGGACCCGCATGGGCGACCCCCCGACCCGCCGCCCGGTCCGCGAGCTGGGCAACGGACCGACGGATCTGGCCCTCCTGGCCAGCGCCCTGGACCGCGCGGCCCGCTCGGTCTCGGCAACGGAAGTGCCCTCGCTCCTGTAAGAGCCGTACCCATAGGAGGCCGTACTCGTAGAAGCCGTACCCATAGGAGCCCGTGCTCGTAGGAGCCGTACGACGGGTACAACTCGGCCGACACACGCCGCCAACCCCGGAGACCCACATCACGACGCGGTTACGATCATTGACTTGACACCGTAGGCGCTCTTGCCGCCTCCAGGGACGCGGCGTAGACCAGAGCGCACGGGACAGCATTCGCACGTTCGACGAGAAACGAAGAACGGGGCACTGATGCGCGGCACTTTTCGCACACGTAAGTCGCTCAAGCACACGCCATCACACAGAACTCCCGGCAAGAAAACCGGCAGTAATCCCCGCGGCAATCGCGACAGCAACCCCGGCAGTAATCCCCGCAGCAATCCCGACAGCAACCCCGGCAGTAATCCCCGCGGCAATCCCGACAGTAATCCCCGCGGCAATCCCGACAGAATCCCCGCGGCATCGCGACAGTAATCCCGGCAGGCGCCCCGGAGCCGCAAAGGCCGTCGTCGCGGCCCTCGCCGTCGGCATCCTCGCCCTCACCGCATGCGGCGGTGACGACGGCGACGGCGGCGAGGGCGCCGGCACGGGGAGCAATGACGGCGGCAGCAAGGTCACCGTTCAACTGCCCAAGCTGGACGGCCAGAAGATGGAAGTCGCGGCCGTCTGGACCGGCCCGGAGCAGGAGAACTTCACCAGGGTTCTGGACGAGTTCGAGAAGCGCACCGGCGCGGAAGTCAGCTTCGTACCGACGGGCAACAACACCTCCACCTTCCTCGGTACCAAGATCCAGGGAGGCAAGCCGCCGGACGTCGCGTTCCTGCCCCAGGTCGGCGTGTTGCACCAGTTCGCCGAGAAGGGCTGGATCAAGCCGATGGGCAGCGCCGCCGAGGAGCAGCTGAACAAGAACTTCTCGAAGGGCTGGGTGGACCTCGGATCGTACGAGGGCAAGCCGTACGGCGTGTACGCGAAGGCCGCGAACAAGTCGCTGCTCTGGTACAACACGCAGGCGTTCGAGGCCGCCGGGCTCACTGAACCCCCCAGGACCTGGGACGAGTTCGTGCAGAGTGCGCAGACGCTGTCCGACGCGGGTTCCCCCGCCGTGTCGATCGGCGGCGCGGACGGCTGGACGCTCACCGACTGGTTCGAGAACGTCTACCTCTCGCAGGCGGGCCCCGAGAAGTACGACCAGCTGGCCCGGCACGAGATCAAGTGGACGGACCCCTCGGTCAAGGAGGCCCTGACCACGCTGGCCGAGCTGTGGGGCAAGGACGACCTCATCGCGGGGGGCCGTAAGGGCGCGCTGGGGACGGAGTTCCCGAAGTCGGTCGTGCAGGCGTTCTCCGGTGACGTGCCGGCCGCGATGGTCGTCGAGGCCGACTATCGTGGCCGCGAACATCAACGCCGACACCAAGGCGAAGATCGGTACGGACGCCAAGGTCGCCCCGTTCCCGGCGGTCGGCGACAAGTCCCCGGTCGTCACCGGCGGGGACGTGGCGGTGGCACTCAAGGAGAGCAAGGGCGCGCAGGCCCTGATGACGTTCCTGGCCTCGACGGACGCGGCCCGGATCTGGGCGGCGCAGGGCGGCTTTATCTCCCCCAACAAGGAGATGGACCTGAGTTCGTACAAGGACGACGTCACCCGCGACATCGCCGAGGCGCTGCTCGCGGCGGGCGACGACTTCCGCTTCGACATGTCCGACCAGGCACCGGCGGCCTTCGGCGGCACCCAGGGTGTCGGCGAGTGGAAGGACCTGCAGGACTTCCTGCGGAACCCGAAGGACGTGGCGGGTGCCCAGAGCAAGCTGGAAGCCGATGCCGCCAAGGCGTACGGGAACGGCTGACGGCCCGTCATGGCAGGTATGGCGGATAGGGCAGGTATGGCGGATAGGGCAGATCGGGCAGATAGGGCGGATGCCGCAGCCAAGCCGACGGGGGGCACGGGCACGCTGCCGACGCCCTCCGTCACACCGCGCAAGAGCATGACGGGCACCCGGCTGTGGGTGGCGGTGCTGTTCCTGCTGCCCGCGCTGGTGCTGCTCGGCGCGCTCGTGGTCTACCCGATCGGGTACTCGGTCTGGCGGAGCCTGTTCGACGCGGACGGCTCGGGCTTCGTCGGCCTCGACAACTACATCGACCTCTTCTCCGACGACGCCACGCTGACCGCCGTACGGAACACGGCGATCTGGGTGGCCGTCGCCCCCGCGCTCGTCACCGCGCTCGGCCTGATCTTCGCCGTGCTCACCGAACGGGTGCGCTGGGGCACGGCGTTCAAGCTGATCGTCTTCATGCCGATGGCGATCTCGATGCTCGCCGCGGGCATCATCTTCCGGCTGGTGTACGAGCAGGACCCGGACCAGGGCGTGGCGAACGCGGTGGTCACCTCCGTGCACGACGTGTTCGCCGACGAGTCCGTCTATCCGAACGCCCGGCCGAACACCCTGCCCGACACCCAGCCCGAGACCCGGCCCGACCCTCAGCCCGAGACCCGGCCCGACCCTCAGCCCGATGCCCAGCCTGATCCCCAGCCCGACCCCTTGCCTGACACCCAGCCCGACACCCAGCCCGTCCCCCAGCCGAACGCCCAGGTCAGCGAGCTGAAGGCGTCCGGCGGCGGCTCGTTCACCGACACGGGTACGGTCCGGTCGGGCACCCCCGCCCTGCTCCCCCTGGTCGGCATCGCACCCAACCGGCTGCCCGGCACCCCGCAGGACGCCGAAGCGGCCCCCTCCGAAGGACATCAGGTCACCGGCACTGTCTGGCTGGACTTCAAGCTGGGCGGCGGCGGGGAGAAGGGCGCGATCGACGCGGGCGAGAAAGCCTTGGAGGGAGTCAGGGTCGAGGCGGTCAAGGACGGCAAGGTCGTGGCCTTCGCGACCAGCGGCGCCGACGGGACCTTCGCTCTCCCCGCGGAGGCGGACGGAGCCCGGCTCCGGCTCCCCGGCTCGAACTTCGCGGCACCGTACAACGGCATCGACTGGCTCGGCCCGGCTCTCGTGACCCCGGCCATCATCGGCTCGTACGTATGGATGTGGGCGGGCTTCGCGATGGTGCTGATCGCGGCCGGTCTCGCCGGAGTGGACCGCAACCTGCTGGAGGCGGCCCGCGTGGACGGCGCCAACGAGTGGCAGGTGTTCCGCAGGGTCACGGTGCCACTGCTGGCACCGGTCCTGATGGTCGTCCTCGTCACGCTGATGATCAACGTGATGAAGGTCTTCGACCTCGTCTACATCATCGCGCCGCAGCCCAGCCAGGACGAGGCCAACGTGCTCGCCCTCCAGCTGTACTTGTCGTCGTTCGGCGGCGGGGGCGACTACGGCCTCGGCAGCGCGATCGGCGTGGTCCTGCTGCTGCTCGTCCTGCCGGTGATGTGGGTCAACATCCGGCGACTGCGGAAGGAGCGCGAGCGGTGACCGCCCCCGACACACCGACACCGGACCCCAACACACCGACACCGGACCCCGCCGCCAACACACCGGACCCCGCCGCCAACACACCGGACCCCGCCCCCGACACACTGACACCCTCCCCCACTGCACCGGAACCCACCCCCACCACACCGACACCCGCCGCGAACACCCCCGTACATGCCGAACGCTCCCTCGCCGCCCGCGTGGCGACCCGCGTGGCGAGCGGGGCGGCGGGCGGCGCGCTGCGTGTCTTCCTGCTGCTGGTCGCCCTGTTCTGGCTGGTGCCGACCTTCGGCCTGCTGGTCTCGTCGTTCCGCGAGCCGGCCGACATCGCCTCGTCGGGCTGGTGGAAGGTCTTCTCGGCGCCCGCCCAGCTCACCACGGAGAGCTACGCGTCACTGCTGGAGAACGACGACATCACCGGCTCCCTGTTCAACACGATCTGGATCACGGTCCCGGCGACGCTCCTGGTCATCCTCGTCGGCGCGATGGCCGGGTACGCGTTCGCCTGGATGGACTTCAAGGGCCGTGACTGGTGGTTCCTGGTCGTGGTGGCGCTGCTGGTGGTGCCGGTGCAGGTGGCCCTGATCCCGCTGTCCGATCTCTTCGGCGACCTCGGGATCTTCGGCGACATCATCGGCGTCGTCCTGTTCCACGTGGGCTTCGGACTGCCGTTCGCGATCTTCCTGCTGCGCAACTTCTTCGCGGAGATCCCCCGTGAGCTCCTGGAGGCGGCGCGGCTGGACGGCGCGGGCGAGTTCCGGCTGTTCACCACCGTCGTCCTGCCGCTCGGCGCGCCGGCGATCGCGTCCCTGGGCATCTTCCAGTTCCTGTGGGTGTGGAACGACATGCTGGTCGCGCTGGTCTTCTCGGACTCGGGCTCGCAGCCGCTGACGGTCGCGCTGCAGCAGCAGGTACGGCAGTTCGGCAGCAACATCGAGATCGCTGGCGCCGGGCGCGTTCCTCTCGATGGTGATCCCGCTGGCCGTGTTCTTCGCGTTCCAGCGGCAGTTCGTGTCCGGGGTGATGGCGGGCGCGGTGAAGTAGCGCACGCCCTGTACACGCACTTCAGGCACGATCCGGCCGGGGGCGGGCCCACGGAGGCCCGCCCCGCTCCTCACCCCCGCTGCCCCCGATTCCCCCGTATGCCACATCCGGCGTAACCACGATCACCCCATCGGCCGTTGCCGGGCAGTATGCCCGCGCCGACCCTTGGATGTCCCCTGTGCCCAGGTTCAGTGTCATCGTCCCCGCGTACAAGGTTCAGGCGTACCTGCACGACTGCCTGGACTCCGTCCTGACCCAGTCCTTCCGCGATCTCGAACTGATCGCCGTCGACGACTGCTCCCCGGACGCCTGCGGCGCGATCGCCGACGAGTTCGCGGCCCGCGACCCGCGCGTACGGCCCGTCCACCTGCCGGAGAACTCCGGGCCTGCGGTCCGGCCCGCAACGCCGGCCTGGCGCTCGCGAGCGGCGACTACCTGCTCTTCCTGGACGGCGACGACACCCTCACCCCGGGCGCCCTGCAGGCGATCGCCGACCGGCTCAAGGAGACCGGCGACCCCGACGTCCTGGTCTACGACTACGCGCGCACCTTCTGGACGGGCGAGACCGTCCGCAACGCCAGTCGCCCTCCAGCTCACCGAGCAGGGCCCGGCACCCTTCCGGCTCGACGACCGGCCCGGGCTGCTGAAGGTGCTGATGGTGGTGTGGAACAAGGCGTACCGGCGGGAGTTCCTCGAGCGCGAGGGCTTCACCTTCCCGCCCGGCTACTACGAGGACACCCCCTGGACCTACCCGGTCCTGATGGCCGCCGAGTCGATCGCCACCCTGGACCGGGTCTGCGTGCACTACCGCCAGCGACCGCCCGGGCAGCATCACCCGCACGACCAGCCGCCGCCACTTCGACGTCTTCGACCAGTACGACCGGCTGTTCGCGTATGTCGACGCCCGCCCCGAACTGGCCCACTGGCGCCCGGTGCTGTTCCGCCGCATGGTCGACCACCTCGCGGCCGTGTACACCCGGCGCGGGCCGGCTGCCGCGCGGCTCCCGCGCCGAGTTCCTCCGCACGGCCCGCGCCCACTACGCGCCGCTACCGCGGTCCGCCGGGCGCCCGCCCTCCCCGCCCGCGCACCGGCTGCGGCACGCGCTCGTCCGGCTGGGCAGCCACCGCACGTACCGCGCTGCTGTCGGCCGGGGCGCGGGTGCTGCGACGCACGGGACGGCTCGTCTCGCTGCTGGCACAGGCGATGCCGGCGAGGAGCGCTCCGCCTCCACTACCGCGTCCAGCGCCTCCTCCCCCTGCGCGAGCGACCGGGCGCTGTTCGCCTCGTACGGGGGCCGCGGCTACGCCTGCAACCCGGCCGCGCTGGAGGACGCGTTCCGCACCTTCGCGCCCCGTATCCGCACCGCGTGGGTCGCTCGCCCCGAGCACCACCACACGCTGCCGACGGCGACCCGCCGGGTGACGCCCGGCTCGACTCGCGTACTGGACGGCGCTGGCCCGCTCCAAGTACCTGGTCACCAACACCGACTTCGACCCCCGGCTGGTCAAGCGCAAGGGCCAGGTCCTGGTCCAGACGCAGCCGGGCACCCCGCTCAAGCGCATGGGCCTCGACCTCCAGGACCGCCCGGCGGCGCCCGCGGCACCGACTTCGCGCGACTGCGGCGCGGCACCGACCAGTGGGACTACGTACTGTCCGGCAACCGCCACTCCACCCTCGTCTGGGAGCGGGTCTTCCCCGCCGGGCACGCCGGGCACGACAGGCACGACAGGCACGACAGGCACGATGGGCACGACGGGTACGAGACGCTGGAGTACGGTCTGCCGCGCAACGACGTGTTCCAGCGGGCCACATCGCCGACCGTGGACCGGCTGCGCGCCTCGCTCGGCATCCCCAAGGACGCCATCGCCCTCCTGTACGCGCCCACGCACCGCGACTACCGCCGCACCCCCCGCTCCTCCCTCGACCTGGAGCGCGTACTGCGCCGCCTCGGCCCCCGCTTCGTCCTGCTGACCCGCACCCACCACGCGTACAACACCCCGCCGACCGACCACGGGTACGGCACCCCGCTGACCGACCACGCATACAACGCCCCGCTGGCTCACCACGCATACGGCGCCCCGTCGAACGACCACGCATACGACGCCCCACCCATCGGCCCCGCGTACGACACCCCGCCGACCGAGCTCTCCGGCGCCCGCCTCATCGACGTGACCGACCACCCGAGCATCGAGTCACCTGTGCCTGGCCTCCGACGCGCTGGTCACCGACTACTCGTCCCTGATGTTCGACTACGCGGACCTGGACCGGCCGATCGTGATCCACGCGGACGACTGGGAGGCGTACGAGGCGGCCCGCGGCACCTACTTCGACCTGCGCGCCTTCCCGCCGGGCGCGGTCGCGCGCAGCGAGGACGAGCTGATCGACATCTTCACCACCGGCCACTGGCGCGGCTCGCGCTCCACCCAGCTGCGGGCCGCGTTCCGCGAGCGTTTCTGCCCGTACGACGACGGGCGCGCCGCCGAGCGGGTCGTACGGCATGTGGTGCTGGGCGAGACGTCGGGGCTGCCGCCGGTCGTCCCCCTCGCCGAGCGCAGGCCCGTACCGTCGGCCGCGGCGGCCCGGCTCACGCGATCCGCGGAGGACCTCAGGCCGACGCCCTCCGCCTCGACCGCCTGCCTCACCGAACACCTGCTTCACTGATACGTGCCTACGCGCCGACACGCCCGACGGGCACCCGCACACGTCCACACGACGCACACGACGCACACGACCCACTGTCACTGGACCACTCACGAGGGGACGACCGCACATGACCTGGCTGATCACCGGCGGCGCCGGCTACATCGGGGCGCACGTCGTCCGCGCGATGCGCGAGGCGGGCGAACGGACCGTGGTCTACGACGACCTGTCCACGGGGATCGCCGAGCGCGTGCCCGAGGGGGTACCGCTGGTCGTGGGCTCCACGCTGGACGCCGAGCTGCTGTCCCGCACCCTGGCCCGGCACACCATCTCCGGCGTCGTCCATCTGGCGGCGAAGAAGCAGGTCGGCGAGTCGGTCGAACTGCCTCTGCACTACTACCGGGAGAACGTCGAGGGCCTGCGGGTGCTGTTGCACGCGGTGACGGACGGCGTCCGTTCCGTCCTTCGTGTTCTCGTCCTCCGCCGCCGTGTACGGCATGCCGGACGTGGACCTGGTGACCGAGGACACCCCGTGCGTGCCGATGAGCCCGTACGGCGAGACGAAGCTGGCCGGCGAATGGCTGGTACGCGCGACGGGCCGGGCCACGGGCCTGTCCACGGCCTCCCTCCGCTACTTCAACGTGGCGGGCGCGGCCACCCCGGAGCTCGCCGACATCGGCGTCTTCAACCTCGTCCCGATGGTCTTCGAGAAGCTCACCGAGGGCGCGGCGCCGCAGATCTTCGGCGACGACTACCCGACGCCCGACGGCACGTGCGTCCGCGACTACATCCACGTGGTCGACCTGGCCGAGGCCCATGTGGCGGCGGCCCGCGCGCCTCCGGCCGACCCGGCCTCCAGGCACGCGTGACCTCACCCTCAACATCGGCCGCGGGGAGGGCGTTTCGGTCCGCGAGATGATCGACCGGATCAACACGCTCACGGGCTACGACCTGCCCCCGCTGGTGACGGAGCGACGCGCGGGCGACCCGGCCCGGGTCGTCGCCTCGGCGGACCGCATCGCGACAGAGCTGGGCTGGAAGGCCCGCCACGACGTCGAGAACATGATCACCTCGGCATGGGCGGGCTGGCTGCGGAGGCATCCGGAGGCGGGCCGGAGCGTGTGAGCCGGGCGGGCACTGAACGGCCTCCTTTGCAGGGGGCGTTCAGCCCAGCCAAGTCACTCGCTGGACATACACCCGCTTCCGGTAGTCGATGACCTGGTACCACACCATGAGCGGCCCTACGGCAATGACTCGCAGCCCTTGCGGGTTCGTCGCGTCGGCTCCTTCGCCTGGGTCCTGCCCCAGCGAGGCGAGCACCACCAGCTCGCGCGCGACCTCTTCCGCTGCCGCACGCCCCTCCTTGGGCAGATCACCGACGACCCAGTCCGGCTCTGCCCCGTATTCCCAGGCCCACTCCGGGTCCGGCGGCTGCTGATCGTTCAACCCTCGATCTCCTGCTCTGCCTCACGCAGAATCCGGTTGACCTCCGCCATGGCGGAGCGAAACCCGGACTCGCCGACCGTGTCGTCCTGGGAGATCCGCTCGGCCTCGTGCAGACGGGCAGCGCGGCCCGGCTCCCGCTCGATCGCCACGAAGACGCCCCAGCGTCGCAGGAACAGCCGCAAGGGAGCCGTACTCCCGTTCTGGCATGCCTGGTCGAACGCCCGCCCCGCTTCCAGGTCGAACTGCGGCAGGTTCACCAGGCTCACGCGCTTCACAGCCTCCCGCAACGCGTCCCTGGTCAAGGGCGGCATCGGGACAATCGGCCCGTCGTGATGCACCGGTTGCACGCTCATCCTTTGTTCCCTTCTCTCCCGCCGGTCGCACTCGGCACGGCCGTACTCGTTGCCCGCCAGGGTAGCCGCGCAGGAGTCCAGCTGAGCGGTCATCGTCCGCGCCCGGACTGGCCGGACTGGCCGGACTGGCCGGGTACGCCGAGTTCGAACCAGACGCCTTTCCCGCCCTCGTCCCTCCGCCCGGTCCGCCACCCACAGCGCTCCGCTCCCCAACGCCCCGCTGTCAGGGAGTCGATGATCCAGAGCCCGCGCCCGCTCTCGGAGTCGCAGCCCTCGCTCAGGACGGGCAGCGCCACGTCCTCGTCATAGACCGTCCCGCGTACGCCCGCCGAGCTGGCGATGAGCCGGAGCCCGGCACCAGTTTCCACCGCCGAGTGGAGACACGCGTTGGTCACCAACTCCGAGACACAGAGAGTCGCGTCGTCCACGAGATCGCCGAGTCGCTGCGTGTGCAGCACGGAGGCGACGAAGTCACGGGCGATGCGGGGAGAGGTGGCGTGGGAGGGGATACGAAGACTGTATTCAGGCATGAAAGATCAGCTCCAAGTCGCCGAGGACACAGGTGAGTTGAGGCAGACGAGAACCACTCGCAACCAAGGGTGCCGCCTGCGTCACTGAAGGTAGGGCGCAACCCATATGCACTGCAACCTATATGCCGAAACTGACCTCGGCCGTGTGACGCGTGCCATGCTTGCGCGGCATACTCGTTCAGCGGGACGACCCGGGACGACCAGGGAGAAGGGGCAAATGCCGCTCAGGAGCAACCCCACAGCCCGGCAGCGGCGCCTGGGTGCCGAACTGCGCAAGATGCGTGAGCGGGCCGGAGTCACCGCCCGAGCCGCTGCCGCATTCCTCGGTTCGAGCCCGATGTACCAGAGCCATGTGGAGACAGGCCGCAGCGGGATCAGCGAGGAACGCCTCCGGCGCCTGGCGGTGCATTGCGCGTGCGATGACAGGGCGTACGTCGATGCGCTGGTCGCCATGGCCACGGAGCGGGACAAAGGCTGGTGGGAGGAGTACCGGGGAATCGTGGCTCCAGCAGGTCTCGACTTGGCGGAGCTGGAACACCATGCGATGCGCATCCAGACCTTCCAGATGGCACACATCCCTGGACTGCTGCAAACCGAGGATCATGTGCGGGCCGTGTTCCGCTACGCGTCGCCTCACCTGCTACCTCAGGACTCGGAAGCCCACGTAGCGTTCCGTCTGCGCCGCCAGCACATCATCACGGACTCACCCGCTACACCGTACGAAGCGATCATCCACGAGGCGGCCCTGCGCATTCTCGTCGGCGGTCGCAAAACAGCCCACACGCAGTTGCAGCGCGTCCTTGAACTCTCGGAGCTGGACCAAGTGACCCTGCGCGTCCTGCCGTTCGCCGCCGAGGACTTCGCCGGTGCCGGGCACTCGATGCTCTACCTGCACAGTCCCGCTCCCCAACTGGACACGGTGCAGACCGACACCGGTCACGGCAGCATCTTCGTCGACGCCGAGCCGCTACTCATGCGATGCCGCAAGCGCTACGACCAGGTGGCGGGCTCAGCCCTCAACCCGGCGAACTCCCGGAACCTCATCATCCGATCCCTCCGAGAACTCTGAAAGGCGCTCTCATGCCCACACCCGCCACCTGGCAGAAGTCGTCCTTCTCCGGCGGCGGCGACACCGACGACTGCGTCGAACTCGCCCTCCCCAGCACCGCCTCCACCTCCATACACCTCCGCGAAAGCGACACCCCCACCACCGCCCTCACCACCTCCCCCGCCCCCCTCCACGCCCTCCTCACCACCCTCAAGAACGGCAAGGACCTGACCGGATGAGCGCCTCTTCCCGAACGAACCGCGCCCTCGGCGCCGTCCTCGGTTCCGCGGTCGGAGACGCCCTGGGCGCTCCCTTCGAGTTCGGACCCGGGGAAGCCTTCTCCACCCGCTTCCCACAAGCCGGTCACGAAGCCGGTCACAGCGGCGAGATGTGCGGAGGAGGCGGCTGGGATCCGGGCGAGGCCACCGACGACACGCAGATGGCGGTACTGGTCGGGGAGTCACTGGTGGAGCACTCCGGACTCCAACTCCCCGACATCTTCCGGCGGTTCCAGCGCTGGGCCACCGCCGGGCCCAAGGACATCGGCCTCCAGACCGAGGACGTACTCACCAACGGCGAGCCCTGGGACCGCGCCGCGGCCCTGCACTTCCAGGTGAACCAACGGGCTGCGGGGAACGGCGCGTTGATGCGGGCCGCCACCTCCGCGGTGTACTTCGCACCGTACGGCTCCGACGCCACCATGGACGCGGCGCGCCGTATCGCCGCACTCACCCATGGAGACCGGGCCGCGTGGGAGGGAACGGCCCTCTTCCACGAGACAGTGCGGATCGCTCTGGGCGACGGCGACCCACTCGCCGCCCTCCCCGGGATCCTCGACGGCGTCCACCCCGACCACCGCGCCCGGTACGCCACCGTCCTCGCCCCGCACTGGCACCCCGATCAGGCGACGGAGTCCAACGGCGCCGTCTGGCCCTGCCTCGGCTCCGCCGTCTGGGCCCTGCGGACGACCGACTCCTACGAGGCGGCCGTCCGCGCGGCCATCGACCTCGGCGGTGACACGGACACCGTCGCGGCCGTGACCGGAGGACTCGCGGGAGCCGTGTACGGCGTCGACGGCATCCCCGAACGGTGGCTCGAGCCACTGCACGTACCCCTCCCCGGCTTCGCCGGACGAGTGCTCCGCGCCGCTGAACTGACGGAAATTACCTGGCAGTTGACCAACGCCGACAGTCAGGCCGACTGGTAGAAGCGGCGGCCGGCTGGTTGCGGAGAGGCTCAGTGGACGGAGGCTCAGTGGACGCGTAGATCGGCCACGACTGCGAGGTGGTCGCTGCCGGGGATCGACCGCTGGTGCACGTTCGCTGCCGTGATGCCGCCCCTGTGGGCGTCCTTCGTATCGCCGCCGTCGAGGTTCGCACCGATCAGGACATGGTCCAGGTGGGCGAAGGGGAGACCGGAGGGCCAGGTGCGGACGATGCCATGGCCGAGGATGTCGTGGACATCGGCCAGTCCGGCTCCCAA
Organism: uncultured Actinomycetota bacterium; assembly: GCA_963711935.1. Taxonomy (GTDB): domain Bacteria; phylum Actinomycetota; class Actinomycetes; order Streptomycetales; family Streptomycetaceae; genus Streptomyces. The sequence continues at coordinate 467,428 of CAVQGD010000026.1, read as the reverse complement.
GAGCTCCCGGAAGGGGCCGTGGTCGAGCGTGGCGTTGAAGTCGCCGAGCATCACCTGTCTGCCCGAGGTTGCCCGGGCCTGGCGGGCGAGCGCTCCCAGGTCGTCGCTCCACATGCCCTCGGCCAGCGGCATCGGCGGATAGGTGTGCACCGCCTGCACGCGGACAGGCCCGGCGGGCAGCCGCACCACCGCCCAGGGCATGGGGAAGGTGCTCGGCTCCGCCAGCAGCCCTGACGTACGCACCGGCAACCGGGAGTACAGCCCCATCCCCCGCACCCCGGGCTCAGGGCGCAGCACCCGGTGGGGGAAGGCCTGGGCCAGGCCGGCGGCGTCCAGCCGCCGGACCGCCTCAGGGGTCAGCTCTTCGAGGGCGAGCAGGTCGGGTGCCTCCTGACGCACCATGGCGACGAAGGTCTTGGGGTCGGCGCTGCCCGCCAGCACGTTGGCCGTCATCACCCGCAGCCGGTCCCCCGCCGAGGGGCCGCCTCGGGCGACCAGCTCGGCGTCCGGGGTGAACCGGGGTACGAGGAGCGCGACCGGCACGGCGAGCAGGAGCACGCCGAGCAGGGCGGTGCGCCAGGCCCGCAAGGCGAGGGCGCCGAGCACCGCGGCTGCGGCGGGCAGGGCCGCGTAGGGGAGGAAGACGGCCAGCTGCGGGAGCGGGGGGAGGGGGCCGCCGCCCAGCAGCCGGGCGAGCACCACCGCGGCGACGCAGACCAGCGCCAAGCGGATCAGCCACACCAGCAGCAGCCGCCCGGGCCGGGGGCGGGCACCGGTGCCGGGGGCGGGGGCGGTGTCGGTTGCGGTGCTGCCGGTAGTCATGCGGGGTGACCGGTGGGACGGGTGAGGAGTACGGCTGCCAGCAGGAGGGCGGGCAGCACAGCCCACGCCAGGTAGGCATCGGCCAGGACCAGGGCGGCCAGGGCGGTCAGCGTGTGGAGCAGGCAGCAGACGGCCGTCAGGACCCGGCCCGCGCCCGCCAGTGTTCCCCGGTTGCGCAGCGCGGCCACCAGCACCGCGGCCGCGGTCGCCAAAAGCAGCAGCAGCCCCGCTCCGCCAACGACGGCGAAGAGGATCCCGGCCTCCCTCGCCATGCCTTCCTGCCCGTCGAACGCGTAGAAACTGGTGGTGAAGGAGGCGAGGACGGTAAACGTAACGGCCGCCCAGGCGGTCTCCAGCAGCAGAAGGCCGCCGGTGCCCGCGGCGAGTATCCTCCAGGACTTCGCCGACACGGTGGTGATTGGCTTCATGGTGCTCCGCTCGCGGATATCGGGATGCGCGTAGACGCAGGGGTGGGCGACGCCCTAGGCGCACTCTTCGAGTTCGGGTCTGAGGAAGCCTGAGTTCGAACCGCTCCCGTCGGCGAACGGATCCCTCACGCGGCCTGCTCGCGCCAGGTGGCCAGGACGGACCGCACGGCGCTGGAGACCTGCTCCTGTTCCGTACGGTCGGCCCACAGGTGGGCGTCGTGTTCGGTGAGCTTGACCGTGTCGCTGTCGTGGGTGGTGGTGGCGGCGAAGTTGAACTGGCGGGTCTCCTTGCCGCTCTTGGAGAGATAGTCGAAGTGTCCGAGGTAGGCCCCGATCGCGGTGACCGTGAGGCCGGTCTCCTCGGCGACTTCCCGGTGCAGGGCTTCGGTCAGGGTCTCGCCCTCGTCGACGCCGCCGGAAGGGAGCTCCCACAGGCTGCCGAGGTAGTCGTCGGCGGCACGGTGCAGCAGCAGCACTTTGCCTTCTGCGTCGGGGATGACGGCGCCGACGACGTGCTTGGTGATGCCGTCGGCGTCGGCGGCGCGGAGGAGGGCGCCCAACAGGGCGGCGTCGACGGATGCGTTCATTTCACAAGATCCTTGTGGTGGTCGGCGACCTTGATGAGGGCCGCGGTGTACGCCTCGGCGAGGTGGAGGTCCTGGTCGCGGTGCCACACCGGAAGCTTCACCGTACTGCCGTGCACACGCCGGGCGTTGGCGAAGCTGTCGGCGGCGGGGCCCTGGCGGTCAGGGTAATGCTGCGTTCCTCAAAGGCGGTACTCAAAGCGGCGACGCAGTTTCCGGGTCGGGGGGCGGCCCCAGATCCACGGCCTGGCACAGGAATTGAGCCAGACAGTCGCCCCAGCGGGGGCTTCGGCGATCTCCTCCGGTCCGACGAAGGAGTCTCCGACCAGGGCAGTCTTACGGAAGATCCGCCACCAGCCTTCCTGCAGGTTCAGCCAGCAAGCTCCCACCGGGATGAAAGCGTGCCGGATCCGGGGCGGTCGTGAAGCCGTTCCCGCGTGGAGAAGCTGCCGTGGGAGGAGATGTTGTCGGTAACCAGCCAGATTCCGCGGCATCGTCCGAAAACTGTCTGGAAAAACAGGAGCATGTCCCCGTAAATTCGCGACACTTGCGATCAGCACAACACAACGGGAAACGGGGAAAGCCATGTCAACTGGCACCAGGACGGTAATAGCCAGATTCATACCCGCCATAACCGCACTCGCAGTCCTCTGTGTTGGGGCTCCAACGGCGTCCGCAGCTCAGCGGGGTGGCTTGGCCTGCGGCTCGGTGAGTGAACGTGTCCACAAGTCAAGCGGCCAGGCCAACCAGGGCAAAAAAGTGATGCACGCCAAGATCAGGGCTGGTTGCAGCAGCACCATCAGCAAGCTCACCATCGAGGCGAAACTCCAGATGAAACGCGGGACAAAGTGGGTCAGCGCGTCGAAGGTGAAGAAGGCTTCCTACAAGCCCGCCGTAGGTGGCAAGAAGTACAGTGGGTACACGGGAAGCGCAAGCTGCAAGAAGGGGACATTCCGTCCGTATTTCCGCGTCTCCGGACTCGTTAAGGGGAAGACGTACTATGGCAACTGGGGAGCCGGTAAAGCCACCAAAAACCCCTGCGGGTGACGCCGAGGCGGTCTGGAAGCGAGTCGGGCGAATCTGCTCAGAAGTGGCCCACAAGTTCAATGGACGGTTTCTCGCCGATGAAGGCACATACGTTCTCGTTCCTCCGGGCACAGCGGGTTCCGTCATCGTTGTCCAGCAGGACGACAACGGCGCGGTGCTGTCCGTGGGGCCTTACGCGTCCGTGACGTTCGAGTGGTCCGAGGCCGATGCCTTGAACGATCTGAGGACAGTCATCGAGTCCGTACAGCAGGGCGATGCCGAGGTCCACTTCGGTCGGCAGGGTCGGCTGCTCCTCAGTGCAGGGTCACGGTTCGGCCCCCACGGAGGAGTTGGCGGCGCCTCCGAGGCGACCCCTCCGCTCATGCTGCGCCTTCCCGCCTGGAAGTAACACCCGCACCGCGGTTGGCCTCGACGGGACGGGACATCATTGGCGCATTCGGCCCGGCGAGTAAAACTCGCCGGGCCGAAGGGGGGCACCCTCGCCGAGCCGGGCAAGAACGTCGCGCAGAAGTCCGGCCTGAACCTTTCTCGGGGCGTCCTCGCCCAGGGCACGGGCCTGCTCCGCCGACGCACCGGGCACAAAGCCCGCGGCGCGTCGAAGACGTCCCGGCCCCGTACACCAGCCTGCACACCAGCCTGCGTTGCAGCGCCTGCTGAGGACACCTCTCACGCCCTTAAGGCAGTGGGGGAGGATCGACAAGAACTCGCGCAAGAGCCAAGCCGAGTTCATCTGCTCCTCCTGCGGCTTCACCTGCAACGCGGACACCAACGCAGCAGTCAACGTCGCGGCAGGACAGAGCGGGATCCCCCGCCCCCGGCGAACAGCCGGTGCCGGAGGGGTGACAGCGGCCACCAGCCGTTCGAACGCCCGTGAACCTCAGCCCAAATGGGCTGGCCAAATGGGCTGGAATTCCCCTCTCTTGAAGAGGCAGAGGATGTCAATCGACAGAATCTGACAGGATCTGGAAGAAGTACACCGTGACAGCACCCCACGCACCGCGCCCCACCGTCGTCCTGGTCTACCAGCGCACCTCGCTCCCCTGGGTCTTCGACAGTGCGCTGCGGGCCGGAATCGACCTCGTCCTTGTCCCGCGCCCTGACGAGTCCGTAACCCCCGACCGGCTCCCGCCCGCTGTGGTGGACGTACTCCCGCTGGATGTGGAGGGCGACCCCGTCACAGCACTGGGCATCCTGCGGGAACGGTACGAGAACACCCCGTTCGACGGCATCACCACGCTCTACGACCCGGCCGTGCCGTTCGTCGCCGACGTGGCCGAAGCCCTTGGCCTGCCCGGCCTGGGCAGCGGCACCGCACGGGCGGTACAGGACAAGCGGATCATGCGACGGCAGCTGGCCGAAGCCGGACTGAACGTGCCTGGCTTCGTCGTCCTGGACGATGACGATCCCCACGACGATGACGATCCCCACGCAGGGGCCGCGGGCACCGGTCTCGGCTTCCCGGTGGTGGTCAAACCGGCGAACGGTTTCTCCAGCCTCGGTGTGACCAAGGCCGACAGCGCGGAGCAGCTCGGCGCCGTGGTCGAGGCGGTCCGGCACGTCTGCCGGACCAAGCTGAACCAGGTCACCGGTCTGATCGTCGAGGAGTACCTGGACGGCCCGGAACTCGCCGTGGAGTCCCTCGCCCATCGCGGCGAGGTCACGGTGCTCTCCCTCGGCTACAAGGGCGAGCCGACCGGCCCGTATTTCGAAGAGGGTGTCTACCGGGCACCGGCCCTGCTCCCGCCGGACGTCCAGGACGCGGTGGTGCGCGAGGTGGTCGCCGCCCACTTCGCTCTCGGGGTGACCGACGGCCCGACCCACACCGAGCTGCGGCTGCGCGGCGGTGTACGCCCTTACCTGCTGGAACTCGGCGCCCGCGTCGGCGGCTCCGGCGTCTCCCACTACATTGCCGAGCATGTCACCGGAGCCGATCTGGCGGGTGACGCGCTGCGCATCGCCGCGGGACTCGCACCCCGCTCTGCGTCCCGGGCTGTGTCCCGGGCTGTGTCCCGGGCTGTGTCCCGGGCTGTGTCCCGGCTGTGTCCGCTCTGTGCCCGACTCGCCGACGCGGCTGGTGCGGGCGATCGGCGCGGCGGCCAACTACATCGTCCCGTGCGGTGGTTCGGGGCGGATCACCGCGATCCACGGCCTGGACGAGCTGTCCGAAGACCCGCGAGTGGACCACATCGTCCAGATGCTGCACCCGGGCGATGTCGTGCGTCCTTACCCCGACTTCACCGGCTATCCGGCGTTCGTCCTCTCCCATCACCAGTCCCCCGAGGACGCGGAGGAATTCCATCGCGTCCTCGAACACCGCATCCGCATTGACTACGCACCGACAGAGGCCGCACAGTGACTCACCCGACTCTCCCGTCTCTCGACGACCGCGGAGGCATACACCCGGCTGGTCCACTCGCGGGCGTCGACCAGATCCTCGACGCTCACCGACCGGTAACGGTGGCGCTCGTCGCCTCCCCAAGAGTCACCTCTCCAGGAAAGTCACCTCTCCAAGAAAGCGAACAGCCCCTCCCACCTCCGCATGATCTCCTCCGGCGTATACCGCTGGATGTTCTTCCGCGCCGCCTCCCCCATCCGGTCCCGCATCGCCTTGTCGGACATCAACTGGTCCAGCTTGCGGGCCAGTTCGCCTGTGTTCCCGGGGGTGGCCAGCAGGCCGTCCTCGCCGTCGCGGATGATCTCGTGGACGCCGGGGGCGCAGTCGAAGGCCACGCAGGGGACAGCGGTGGCCATGGCCTCCAGCAGGACGAGGGGGAAGCCCTCGCCCCTGGACGACTGGACGAAGACGGAGCCGCCGCGCAGGGCGCCGGGGACGTCGTCGGTACGGCCCCTCCAGGCGACCGAGCCGTCCAGGCCCAGCGCGGTGCACTGCTTGCGCAGGAGCTCCTCGTCCTCGCCGGAGCCGTGGATATGGAGGGTCCAGGCGGGGTGGCGCGGCGCGAGCTCCGCCCAGGTGTCGAGGAGCATGTCGACGCCCTTCTCGTCGCTCAGCCGGGTGACGCTGATGACGGCCTTCTCGGTGCGCGGCGAGGGCACCTGCGGCAGGAAGGGCAGGGGATTGGGCAGGTACGAGGTGTTGGTGAGGCCCTGGCCGGTCCACAGGTCGGCGTCCTCGCGGGTGAGGACGAGCATGCGGTCGACGTCCCGGTAGTGCTCCAGCACCCGCCGGAAACGCGAGGTTTTCCTGCAGGTCCTGTACGACTCGTGGCTCATGCCGATGACGGTCAGGCCGGTCGTGTCGGCGCGTTCCACCCACTCCATCGCCCACACCTGGGTGACGATCACGACTCCGCCGGGGCGTGCGGCCCGGAAGAGCGCGGTCAGTCGAGCTGCCTTTTCGCGCTTGCTCGCGTCGCGGGCGCGGCCGGGGCGCGGGGGCCGGCTGTCGTAGAGCGTCGTGGTCGGGTACGGGAGGTCGTCGCCCAGCTCCATGGCGGTCTCGGACGGGGTGATGCCGATGACGTGGACGCGGTGTCCGCGTCCGGTGAACAGCCGGGCCATCTGGTGCGTCCAACTGGCCACTCCGCCCAGCTCTTCGAAGCTGTTGGCGACGAGGAAGACATCGCGCTGCGGATACGGGTACGAGTACGAGTACGGAGTCACGCTCGCCTCCACTGCGGGAAGAACTGGTCGACGAGGCTCTGGGCGGCATGCCCCTTGTCGTACTCGCCGAAGTCGGCGACGAACCGCTCCCGCGCCCCGGAGTACTTGACGGCCTGCTCCTCCAGGGAGCCGAGCACGGCGTGCAGTTCGTCCTCGGTGCGGACCACGGGCCCCGGGGCCCGCTCCAGCAGGTCGAAGTACGTCCCGCGGCCCTCGTGCACGTACGCGTCGTAGTCGTACGTGAAGAAGAACATCGGGCGGTCGAGGAGCGCGTAGTCGAACATCACGGACGAGTAGTCGGTGATCAGCGCGTCGGCGAGGATCAGCAGAGGCGTCACGTCGTGGTGGGACGAGTCGTGGTGGGACGACACGTCGAGGACGCGGCCCCGGACGGACGGCGGGAGGACGACGTGGTTGAGGTAGTGGGAGCGGACGAGGAGGACGTACCGGTCGCCGAAGGTGTCGGCGAAGCGCTCCACGTCGAAGGGCAGATCGAAAGGCAGACCCGAGGTGGTGTCGCTTGCCGTGCTGGCGGAAGGTGGGGGCGTAGAGGAGCACCTTCTTGTCTTCGGGGATGCCCAACTCGGCCCCGATCATGGGGCGTTCCGTCGCCTCCCGGGATCGTACGAGCGTGTCCGCCTCCCGGGCTCGTACGAGCGCGTCGTTGCGCGGGTAGCCCACCCGTAGCAGCGTCTTCTCCCGCAGGCGGAAGGCGCGCGCGAGGGTGCGGACGTCGTGTTCGGAGCGGACGAGGAAGCGGTCGAAGCGGTCCAGGGTGCGCTGCTGTTCGGCCCGCTCGGCGCGGGAGCGGAGCTTCCAGGCGGGCTCGTCGAAGCCCATCCGCTTGAGCGCGGAGCCGTGCCAGGTCTGGAGGTACGTCGTCTCGGGGCGTTTGGTGAGCTTGAGCGGGTAGCTCTGGTTGTCGATCCAGAACTCGGCGCGGGCCAGGGCCTTGAGGTAGGGCAGCGACCAGCGGCGGACCAGCACGGCGTCCTCCGGGAAGCCCTGGGGTGTGTCCGCGTACGACCACACGGCCTCGAAGTCCAGGCCCTGGCGGCGCATCTCCTCGTAGAGGGCGCGGGGGCTGTCGCTGTACTGCCGGCCGAGGTGGCTCTCGAAGACGACGAGGCGCCTCTTCACGGGCAGTCGGCTGAACACCTCGTGGTAGAGGCGGATCTTGGTGTCCCCGGAGGTGAGGGTCCCGCGCACCGCCCTGGCCTTGCGGTAGCCGGACTTGGCGAGCCGGCCGGGGGCGCTCTGGATGCCGCGCTCGGCGAGGGCGTTCACCTTCTTGCCGGCCTTGCTGTCCGGGACCAGCCGGAAGGCGAGGTGGCCGCGGGCGGAGACCAGCGGCTCGATGCGGTCGGCGGCCAGCCGGGTGAGCCGCGGGCGGATGGGCAACCGGCCGGTGGCGAGGCCCAGTTGGGGGACGAGGCCCGGTTGGGGGACGAGGCCCGGTTCGGGGACGGTGAGCCGGGTCGTGGTGCGCGCGCCGTCGACGTCGAGGTGGAGCCGTACGTCCCACACGGCGTCCACGATGCCGAGGGGACGCAGCCCGCGCGTGAGGTCGGCGTCGGCCTCCCAGGCGAGGGACTCGCCCTCGTGCCGCAGGGTGGGCACGGGGAAGCGGAAGACCTGCAGGCGCACCCCCTTGCGGCGGGCGCCGAACTCCAGCTCGCCGGTGAGGCGGGCGCCGGGCGGGATCACACCGAGCGGGTTGGTGACGCGCCCGGCGAGACGGACCGTGCCGCCCCCCGGGAATGCCCGATACGCCGTCAACTCATTGCGCAGGCACATCTTCTCGACCGGCCTGGTGTGGTAGCCGAGCTCGGTGACGTCCAGGACACGGCGGGCGAACTCCCCGTCCTCGGGGTCGTCGAGGTGCTCGGCACACCAGTAGATCCGGCCGTCGCGCTCGGTGAGCGGGGCGGAGACCTTGTCGTGGTTGAGGAGCGTGTCCACGGCGGGCAGCAGGTTGTCCCAGTCGCCCTTGCGCAGCAGATAGGCGCAGATGGCGTGGATCGGCTCGGTCTCCTCGTACGCGGCCGGGTCGATCGACTCCAGGTACGCGCGGGCGGTCGCGGCGAACTCCCGCCGGTAGGCGGCGTCCCGGAACGGCAGCTCACGCAGGTGCAGCACGAGGTCGTGCTTGAGGAACTTGACGTCCTTGTGGAACTTCAGCTCCGGCAGACCCCGGTCGGCGAGCAGCCGGTCGACCCGGCGGTGGATCTCTGTACGGTGCGTGAAGTTGGCGATCTCGGCGCGGCGGTTGCTGATCGACCTGGCGGCGGCGGTTTCCCGGCGACGTTCCAGTCGTAGACGCGGTGGGGGATGAGGGTGATACGGCGGGCGGCGGTGTACGCCCGCGCCGAGAAGAGCAGGTCCTCGTAATAGATGCCGACGGGGAACTCCAGCCCGTGCTCCCGCAGGAAGTCCCGGCGGTAGCACTTGTTGGTCGACAGCGTGTCGAAGACCATCAGGTCGGGCAGCTCGGAGATCGAGTCGAGGGTGCGGGTGCGCGCGTACAGCCAGGGGTACCACGGGACCTCCTTGCGGGTGCGCGCGTCCACGTGGACGCGGACGCAGAGCCCACAGACGAGGTCGGCGCCGGTGGTCTCGGCGGCCTCCAGCATGTTGCGGCAGGCGTTGCGCTCCAGGACGTCGTCGCTGTCGAGGAACAGCACGTAGTCGCCGCGGGCCTGCCGGATGCCGTGGTTGCGGGGGGCGCCGCAGCCGCCGCTGTTCTCGGGCAGCCGGTACGCCCGTACGCGGTCGGGGCGCTCGGCGGCCAGCAGGCGGGCCCTCTCGTACGACCCGTCCGTACTCCGGTCGTCCACGATGACGACCTCCACGCTCCGCAACGTCTGCTCCAGCACGGAACGCACGGCTGTGGGGAGCCTGGCCTCGTCGTTGTAGACGATCACGACGACGGACACGGCGGGCGCGACGGGCGCGGCGGGCCCGACAGGGGCGGGTGAGCTACTTGGATCCACGTTCACCCCCATAAGCGTAGACGTACTGACTTTGTCCTGAATCCACCGAATGCACCGAATAATTCACTTGCGGGCCACTTGGCCGGATGTCATGGAGGACAAGAAACGGGGGCCAAGAAACAAGCGGGACCAAGAAACAAACGGGGCCAAGAAACAGGCGCGCCCCGAGCCGGACTTCCCGGCCCGGGGCGCGCCCGGAAAACGGCCCCTTATGCGTGCGTTACGCGTGCGTTACGCGTGCGAGCGCAGCAGCGTCCGCATCGTCCGCATGGCCACCGACAGGTTGGCCAGGTCGAACGTGTCCGAGCCCTGGATCTCCTCCAGCGTCGTGCGGGCGCGGCTCAGGATCGCCGCGTTCTGCTCCTCCCACCTCTTGAAGCGCTGCTCGGGCGTGGCCTGGCCGTTGCCGACGGTCAGGACGTCGGCCGTGAGCGCCGCGTGGGCCGCGTAGAGGTCCTCGCGGATCGCCACGCGGGCCATGGACTGCCAGCGGTCGGCGCGGGGCAGCTCCATGACGCGGTCCATGAGCTCGCTGACGCGGAGACGGTCGGCGAGGTCGTAGTACACCTCGGCGACGTCCATCGGGTCCCGGTCCATGCGGTCGGCCACCATGACGATGTCGAGGGTCGGGAAGGCCCCGGAGAACCCGGCGACCCGCGTGGCGAGTTCCTCGGGGACACCCGCGCCCGTCAGCTCGTCGTGGAGCTTCTGGTACCACTCCAGGGCCGCGCCGCGCAGCAGCATGGGCAGCTCGCCGCGGACCCGCTCCACCCCGTCCTTGAAGAACTCGATGGTCTTGGTGAGCTCCAGGGGCTGCGGCCGGTTGTTGAGCAGCCAGCGCGTGCCGCGCTCCACCAGACGGCGGGAGTGCAGGCGGGTACGGGTCTGGACGTCCGCGTCGACCGTGTTGTCCAGTGCCTCCACCGCGTCCCACACCGCGCCGGACCCGAAGATCGCGCGGCTGGCGGTCTGTGCCCGCACGATCTCCTCCAGCGAGGCACCGGTCTCCTCCCGCAGCCGGTGCAGGAAGCTCGTACCACCCGTGTTGACCGTGTCGTTGACCAGGAGAGTCGTGATGATCTCGCGGCGCAGCGGGTGGCTGTCGATGTGCTGGGCGAACTGCTCGCGCAGCGCGGCCGGGAAGTACGCGTACAGCAGGCTGCGCAGGTACGGGTCGTCGGGCAGCGAGGTGTGCAGCAGCTCCTCGGCGACCGTGATCTTCGTGTACGCGAGGAGGACGGCCGTCTCGGGACTGGTGAGCCCCTGCCCGGCGCCCAGCCGCTCACGGATCTGCCGGTCGGTGGGCAGGAACTCCAGCGCCCGGTCGAGGTGGCCCGCGCGCGTCAGGTGGCGCATGAAGCGCTGCTGGGCGTGGAGCATGTCCTTGGACTGGGCGAGGGCGTTGGCGATCGCCACGTTCTGCGCGTAGTTGTTGCGCAGGACCAGGCTGCCGACCTCGTCGGTCATCTCGGCGAGCAGCTTGTTGCGCTGCTTGACGGTCATGTCGCCGTCCCTGACCACGCCGTTGAGGAGGATCTTGATGTTCACCTCGTGGTCGGAGGTGTCCACGCCCGCACTGTTGTCGATGGCATCGGTGTTGATCTTCCCGCCGGCTTGCGCGAACTCGATCCGGCCGAGCTGGGTCAGGCCCAGGTTGCCGCCCTCGCCGACGACCCTGGCCCGCAGGTCGGCGCCGTCGACGCGGATGGCGTCGTTGGCCTTGTCGCCGACGTCCGCGTGCGACTCGGTGGACGCCTTGACGTAGGTGCCGATGCCGCCGTTCCACAGCAGGTCGACCGGCGCCTTCAGGATCGCTTTCATCAGGTCGGCCGGGGTCATCTTGGAGACTTTGCCCTCGATACCGAGAGCCTCACGGATGTGGCTGTTGACCTGGATCGCCTTGGCCGTACGGGGGAACACGCCGCCGCCCGCCGAGATCAGCCCGGTGTCGTAGTCGGCCCAGCTCGACCGCGACAGCCCGAAGACGCGGCGGCGCTCGGCGTACGAGGTGGCCGCGTCCGGGTGCGGGTCGATGAAGATGTGCCGGTGGTCGAAGGCGGCGACCAGGCGGATGTGCTCGCTCAGCAGCATGCCGTTGCCGAACACGTCACCGGACATGTCGCCGATGCCGACGACCGTGAAGTCCTCGGCCTGCGTGTTCACGCCCAGCTCGCGGAAGTGCCGCTTGACCGACTCCCAGGCGCCGCGGGCGGTGATACCCATGCCCTTGTGGTCGTAGCCCGCGCTGCCGCCCGACGCGAAGGCGTCACCGAGCCAGAAGTTGTACGACTGCGCCACCTCGTTGGCGATGTCCGAGAACGTCGCCGTGCCCTTGTCCGCGGCGACCACCAGGTAGGTGTCGTCCTCGTCGTGCCGTACGACGTCGGCGGGCGGCACGACCTCCCCGGCCACCATGTTGTCGGTGATGTCGAGCAGCGCCGAGATGAACGTCTTGTAGCTGCGGATACCTTCGGCCATCCAGGCATCGCGGTCCACAGCCGGGTCGGGCAGCTGCTTGGCGACGAAACCGCCCTTGGCGCCGACGGGCACGATGACGGTGTTCTTCACCATCTGTGCCTTGACGAGGCCGAGGATCTCCGTCCGGAAGTCCTCACGCCGGTCGGACCAGCGCAGGCCACCGCGGGCGACCTTGCCGAACCTGAGGTGCACGCCCTCCACGCGCGGCGAGTACACCCAGATCTCGAACGCCGGGCGCGGCGCCGGGAGGTCCAGGATGGCCTGCGGGTCGAACTTCATGGAGACGTAGTCGTGCGGCTTCCCGCCCGCTGTCTCCTGGAAGAAGTTGGTCCGCAAGGTCGCCTTGATGACGGTCAGGAAGGACCGCAGGATCCGGTCCTCGTCGAGGCTGGCCACCTGGTCGAGCGCGCTGTCCAGCTCCTCCAGGAGCGCGTCGGTGATCTCACGCCCGGCACGCTGCCGCTCCGGCGACATCCGCGCCTCGAACAGCGAGACGAGCAGGCGGGTCGTGTGGACGTTGTGGCGGAGGGTGTCCTCCATGTAGTCCTGGCTGAAGGTGGAGCCCGCCTGGCGCAAGTACTTCGCGTACGCCCGCAGCACCATCGCCTGACGCCAGGTGAGGCCCGCGCTCAGCACGAGCGCGTTGAAGCCGTCGTTCTCCGCCTGCCCGGTCCAGGTCGCGGCGAACGTCTCCTGGAACCGCTCGCGCCCGTCGTCGCCCAGGTGATCGGCGCCACCGCTCAGGGACTTGGGCAGGCGCAGCCCGAAGTCGTAGATCCAGGCGGTCGTACGGTCCGCGCAGCGCAGCTCGTACGGCCGCTCGTCGACGACCTCGACGCCGATCCGGCTGAGCACCGGCAGCACCGCGGAGAGGGAGACGGACTCGCCCCGCCGGTAGATCTTGAACCGGCGCTCGCCGGCGGCGGCGCCCACAGGCTCGTACAGGCAGAGCGCGAAGTCCTTGTCCTCGCCGAGCTGTTCGAGGTTGACGAGGTCGGCGACCGCCCCGCGCGGGGTGTGGTCGGCCTTGTAGCCCTCGGGGAAGGCGTTGTTGTAGTGGCGCAGCAACTCGGCGGCGCGCTCCTCGCCGAGCTCGGCGTTCAGTGCCTCGGCGAAGCTGTCGGCCCAGGAACGCGCGGCTTCCACCAGCCGTGCCTCGATGCGCTCCTTGTCGGCGTCGCTGAGCTGGGCCAGCTCGGTGCCCTGCGGGACACGCACCACGAAGTGCAGCCGGGAGAGGATCGACTCGGTGTTCCAGGCCGTGAAGTCGACGCTGGTGCCGCCGAGTTCCTCCTTCAGGATATCGATGACGCGGAGCCGGACAGCCGTGGTGTAGCGGTCACGGGGCAGGTAGACGAGGGCGGAATAGTAGCGCCCGTACTCGTCCTGGCGGAGGTAGAGCCGCAGCCTGCGCCGCTCCTGGAGATAGAGGACGGAGGTCGCGATGGGCAGGAGTTCATCGACGGGCGTCTGGAAGAGCTCGTCGCGCGGGTACGTCTCCAGGATCTGCAGCAGGTCGCGCCCGTCGTGGCTGCTGGGCGAGAAACCGGCGCGCTTGAGGACCTCGTCGACCTTGCGGCGGATGACGGGAACACGGCGGACGGACTCGGTGTAGGCGGCGGAGGAGAAGAGCCCGAGGAAGCGCCGCTCCCCGATCACATTCCCGTCCCTGTCGAACTTCTTCACCCCGACGTAGTCGAGGTAGCTCGGCCGGTGCACGGTGGCACGACTGTTGGCCTTGGTGAGGACGAGGAGCCTGTGCTCGCGGGCCTTGGCGCGGGCGTCGGCCGGAAGCCGCTCGAAGGAGGGGCTGACGGGGTGGTGGTCCCTGCCCTGGTGATGCGGATCGGCGCGCAGGATACCGAGCCCGGTCCCCGGAACGGAGGCCAGCGAGTCATCCTCCCGCAGGTGGTACTCCCGGTACCCGAGGAAGGTGAAATGGTCGTCCGCCAGCCAGCGCAGCAGCTCGCGGACCTCCTCGGCCTCCTCGCCGCTCAGGTCCTCGGCAGTGGGTTCGGCGAGCAGCTCGTCGGCGATACGGAGCGCCGCGTCGCGCATCTTCTCCCAGTCCTCGACGGCTTCTCGCGTATCGGAGAGCACCCGCACCAGATCGGCGGTGATCTGCTTCAGATCGGCCCGGTCGGTCTCACGGTCGATCTCCACGTGGATCCAGGACTCGGTGTACGTGTCGTGCGGCAGCTCCCCGGCGGGCGGAGCGGGGAGCACCTCGAGGAGCTTGCCGGTGACATCACGACGCACGGTGATCTGCGGGTGGATGACGACATGAATGCCGCGCCCCTGCCGCGAAAGCTCGTTCGTGACCGAGTCGACGAGGAAGGGCATGTCGTCGGTCACGACCTCGACGACGGTGTGACTGCAGGTCCAGCCGTTCTCCTCGACGGTCGGAGTGTGGACCCGCACGCTGGCCGTGCCCTGGGGGCGGTGCCCGGCCAGGCGGTAGTGCGAGAAGACGGCTCCCAGGACGTCGACCGGGTCGCGGTCGGCCAGGTCCTCCGGGGCGGTGTGCCGGTAGTAGCGCTGGAGGAACGCGAGCACGGTTTCGCGGTCCGGGATGCCGGCGCCCGCACCAGTGCCGGTGCCGGTGCCGGTGCCTGCGCCGGTTCCTGTGCCGCTGCCTGCGCCTGTACCTGTGCCGCTGCCTGCGCCGGTTCCTGTGCCGCTGCCGGTGCCTGTGCCGGTGTCGGGGGAGCCGGGACCGGGGGTGCCCTCGTCCGTCGTCCCGGTCGGTAGGTTCCCCCCGACCGGGCTGTTCTCAGCTACCCGGGCGGCCCTTTCGAGCAGCTCGGTCTTGGCTTCGTCCAGCTTGGTCTGCATTATCCTCTGGCTCCCTGTCGCGCGCCGTTGCGTGACGTAGAAGGAAGTACGGGAAGTACGGCCTCTTCCCCTTCGACGTGACGCCGTGACGCGGGGTGTCCGGTCTGCTCCGACGCCATGCCGCAGGGTGAGACAGGCAAGGGATTATCGGCTGTTTCCAGAACCCGGCGAGAGTATGACGCTGCTCTCGGCGTGCCGTCATCCAGGGATGCCCTCGGCGTCCCGGGAGCCGCTCCGGCTCCCTCCCGCCCGTGAAGACCAGCGACCGCCACCCGGTCACGGCTGTCGTCCGTGCTCTCCGGGCGCGGGGCAGGGACGACGAGGCCCCCGCGAACTATCGCGCTGATCACGCCACAAGGTTATCGCTGATGGTGGGGCCCCCGTCATGAGCCCTATGTGTACAAAACCGGAGGCGGAAGTTTGACCTTCCCCACAGAGACACAGTGACTGAGTCCCGGTACACCTCCCCGGGGCCGTCTGCTCTCGGGCTCAGCTACATGGCGCCCTGCCCGTCCCGCCTGCCCCTCCCGCCTGCTCCTCTCCGCCACGGCACACGGGGCCTTGCCCACCCCGGGGCAAGAGGCAGAACTCCCTGAGAGGGCGGGCGGAGCCCCGAGGGGGAGTTCCCCTCAGGTCCCGCTTCCCGCTCTCACGGCAGAGCCCTACGCCACCAACCGCTCGGCCTCCGCGACCGCTTCCTCCAGCGTGTCCACCACGAGCGCCCCCGCCTCCTCAAGGCTGGCGCGACTGTGGGAACCCCCGGTGTACAGCACCGCCTGCGCGCCGACGTGCCGCGCGGACACCGCGTCGTCGGCCGCGTCCCCGATCACCACGACCCGCGCGGCCACCACCCCGGCGAGCGCGCCCACGTGCCGCACCATGTGCTCGGCCTTGCTGCCACCGGACGGCCCGGCCCGCCCCTCGACCCGTATGAAGTGCGGCTCGATCCCGAACCCCCGCACCAGGGGTACCAGTTCCTCATGCCCGTACATGCTGAGGATCGACTGGCTGTGCCCCGCCGACCGCCAGTCCGCGAGGAGTGTCGGCACGCCCTCGGTGAGCCCACAGGTCGTGCGGTGCTCTCCGTAGTACCGGTGGAAGATCTCGTCCATGATCTCCCACTCCTCGTCCGTCGGCAGCCGGCCGATCAGCCGCTCGTAGAACTTCGGCACCGGCACGCAGTACAGCGCCCGGTACCGCTCCAGTGTGATCGGCTCCATGCCCAGCTCGGCGAACGCCGCGTTCGTCGCCCCGATGACCGCTTCATTGTCGTGGAACAGGGTCCCGTTCCAGTCCCAGACGATGTGCGCTGCTCCGTTCTTCCCCATGCCAAGAACCGTACCGTTCCTAAATTGATTGGCCACGGTTGGCCAGGTCGGACATTCCGGGCAGCGTGGGTTGCTGTGCCGGGATGCTGGGCCCCCGAACGGTGGTGGGGCCGTGGGGCGGGTGCTTTCCGGGCGGGCGCGCTCTCGTCTGACGCACCACCGCAGCCGTGGGACTGGTGGTGATGCTGCGCGAGGTCCTAGCCGGAGCTGTCCGCTCCGTACGGCCCGGGGTTCGGTGACTCGGCGCTGCGGGGACGGCCGGCCCGGTGCGATCCTCCGGTCGCACGGCCCCCGCCCGCGCACGCGATGACGCGTTGCGAGTGGGGGTTTGGCGGGCTCCGTCTCTCCTGCGCCGGGCCGTGATTCCCAGGCCGCGTCTGCCGACGACCATCGCGGCGGCATGATGCCCCGTCACGGTGATCGAGCCGGTAGAGGTCTCTTGCAGAGCGCCCAGCCAGTGCTGGGCACCCCATTTGCTGGAATACGCCGGGTCGACCGCGATCACCGACAGCCCGGCGTGATGGGCCATCCCGGCCAGCCGGTCGCGGAACTTCGCGGTCGGGATTCCCGCCACGGTGCGCCGGAAGGCCTTGCCGCGCCTGCCGCGGCCCATCGTTTCCCGGCCGGTAGCGCGGGCGTCGGCGAAGTCCAGGTCCTCGATCACCAGCGCCGCACAGCCGCGCAGCCGGGCGAGGAAGATCAGCCGGGAGATGGTCTCCCGGAGGCGGGCATCCCTGGTCGTGGCAGGCAACCCGGCCAGATCCAGGCCAAGGGTGTGGGGCGTTCCGACGGGGTTGCCGTGCCTATCGAGGATCCAGGCGGCCAGATGGCCGTCGTTGAGGTCTACCGCCAGGACCGGCTGCTGCCGCAGGGTCTGAAGGGCGGGGACGGGGACCTTCTGGCCCTTCTGGGCCGTGGACCAGGAGGCGTCCAGATACCAGCGGCCCCTATCGGGGTCGTAGCTGATGTCGTAGCGCACCGAGGCACCCGAGCGGACTCGGTCCAGCCACTGCTCACCCCGGTGGGTGAACATCGCCGCCGCATCCAGGACGTACCGGCCGCGCGGCGCGTTCGCGTGGCTGCGGCGCAGCGGCTCGGGCAGCACCAGGCCGAGCGTGCCGTCGGCCGGATCGACGCTGAGGGTGTAGTTCCCGAAGGGAGCCCCCGCCTCCCCGTCGGCGGTCAAGAACATCCGCCGGGCCGACCACTGCTCGCCCCAGCCGTCGATCTGGGCCCGCCAGGCGTCCTCGGTCAGTGGCTTCGGACCGGGCGCGGTCTCGTACAGGTGGTGGCGGGAGTTGAGCAGCCGCCGCCCGCCCCGGGTGATGCGCACCTGCCCGCTCTCCCGCTCGCGCAGGGCGGTCCGCAGATCGCTCTTGAGGATCTGCAGGCGCTGCTGCTTCGCCCGCCGCTCCGTGTGGTCGGCGTAGCCGCGCACTGTGCGCCGCCCCTGACGAACGGCGGTCCCGGTGGGCACGGCGAGGCGGCCTTCGATGGTCTTGATGGCCTGCCGCAGCGAGCCGATCTTCGCGTTCAGCGCCCGCCTGGCCAGCTGGTACTGATCCTCACTGGTGCGCGTGATCGCACCCGCCCAGCGCGACGACGACCGAGCGGTGAGGGTCTTCTTGCGCTCCGCCCGCCGGTTCAGCGCCGCAGGCACATTGCCGATCCGCACCCGCTCCGCGAGGTCCGCCCCGGCCAGCGACCCCAGATACGCGCCGACCGCACGCAGTACCCGCTCATCAGCGGCCGACACATGCAGCCGGGTCCGGATCCGGCAACCGCCGGGCGGCGCAACCACGAACGGCCCGGCCAGCGCACGGTAGGGCCGCAACTGCCGTTGCTTCACGCCCCGCATCCGCCTCGCCCCCGCCCTGTCCCGTTGGATAGTTCATCCGCCGATCACAACAACGAGCGACCGCGCATCGAAGTCACGCACGCCGTCCGAAGCCCTGGACACCTCACCCCTGACATGCGCGGCCCGGTGGACTGTCCGCTCGATATGGCCAACTCTGGCCAACTAACAAGGGAACTGCTTCCAACCCGCCGCCACTGACAACGCACCGTGACCACCGATACACGCCCGCCCACCGCCCACCGGCGGACCGCACACCGAAGGGACGCGGCCCCGCGCACGCGTCACGGAGCCAGCGTCACGGAGCCAGCGTCACGGAGCCAGCGTCACGGAACCAGGCAAGTCAGTCCCCCAACTCCACCAGGTGCGGGATCTCCTGCGTCGCATACCACAGCAGTTCGTGGTCCTCGGCACCGTCCACGGTGAACTGGGCGTCGTCGTCCCCCTGGTCCGCCGCGCCCAGCGCGTCCGCGGCCGCGGCGACATCGGCCTCGGCGTCGCCGGCATCGACGTGTACGGCGGCGGTCTTCGCCAGCGGCACCGGACCCCTGAGCCGGACCTCGCCGAGCGACGCGGGATCGAGCCCACGGTCGGGGTCGGCCACGGCCGCCCCGTCAGGAACGTCGACGGCGATGACAACCCGCCGCCGGGCGGCCCCGGGCTCTTTGGCGAGGAGCCGCAGCGAGGCGAGGGCGGCGCGGCTGAGCGCCGCGTACTCGAGCTCCTCGATGTCGTCGGAGAGGTACCACTCCCGCAGCCCGGGCGTGACGGCGTACGCGACGAACAGCCCTTCTCCCAGCTCACCCGTCTTGTACGCCTCGGCGAGACCGGGGAGGGTCAGAGGGACGTAGACGCGCATGACGAGCCGCTTTCGTAGTCGGGAAGGGCTGCCGGAAGAGCACGAGAGGCTCCGAGGACACCGGTGGCAAGACACCCGGTCACACGGTCCCGCAACCTCCGGCGAGTCCCCCCAGGATACGTGCGGGTGTCCCCCATCGGGTCCCCACCCGCACCCTCCGCGGCGTCCACTCACCGCCCCTCGGATCACCCGGTACGCCTCAGCATTCCCAAGGATTCCGCACTTCCCCATCACCCTGATAGGTGAAGATTCCGGCCGCTCCGACACACCCCCGACTGCAGTTGCGCTGCCCTCCCCCATGCCCGTACAAGATCCCCAACCATAAAGTTACCGACCGGTACCGACATCGACGGACGGCCGGCTCACAGAACGGGGACCCCATGAACAAGGTCATGACCAGAACGCGCCGTCAGCTGGGCACCCGCCCACCCGTCCGCCACGACACCCGCCGCCCCGGCGGCAACCCGACCCGCACGCCCCCGGGACGGAGCCGCCCCTCCACGGCCCCGGGCGACGCCGCAACCAGCCCGGTACCCCTCACGGACCCGGCCCCCACCACGCCGTTCGACGACGGCCCGTCGACGCCTCCGACGACTCCGACCGCTCCGACCGCTCCACGGACGGGAACCTCTTGTACGGCCACGCAGGCACCGGCGCCTCGTACGAGTGTGCCTACGGGAGGCCCACGTCCGCCCCGGCATACGGGAGTGTCCCGTACGGCACTGGCCGACAGACCCGGCCATGCGACGCCACCCGGCACAGCCCCGCTCGGGCCGGCCGTCGCCCAGCCCCGACCCACCGACCACTTCGCCGATCTCCTGCTGGCGGTGCTGAGTGGTCAGCGCCCGGTGCACAGCATGCTGCGCCACACCGCGGGCCACGCCTACGACGAACTGGTCTGGCTCGCCGAACGTGGCCCCTTGCGCACCACCCGCGGCACCCGCCCGGTCGTCCGCGACATCGGCTACTTCGTTCCCCGGCCCGGCGCCATCGAGGCCTTCGCCCGCATTGGCGCCGGCGACCGGCTCCGCGCGATGGCCTTCCGCCTGGAACACAGCGCCGACAACCGCTGGCGCTGCACAGCGGTCGAACTGGGCGGCCCGAAGAGGCCCCACACGGACGATGACTGACCCTCTTACCGTGCTGGGCGCGGCCGTCGGCTCCCCTCCCGGCAGCGCGAAGGGCCGGGCACCCCTTGAGTGCCCGGCCCTCCCCCCACTGCTCCCTCAAGGGGCTGCCGGGCCCCTCGCGGGGAAACCGACTCCACCTGACCTGTCGGCAGAGAGGGAGCCGTCGCCCACCAGGAACACACGGGGCAGTTCGGCTCCCTCCCGGCTCCCCTCCGGCTCCCTCACCGAAAGGCATCCGTCACTTCTTGCGGCGCCGCCCGCCCTTGCTCTGGCGGCGGCGCTCCGCGCGCGTGAGGCCGTCGGTCTCGGAGCGGACGGGCTCGCCGTCGCTGGTGAAGTCGCCCTCGACGATGCCGCCCTCGCCGTCCACCGTGGGCGCGGAGAAGTGCAGGCGGTCCCGGCGCTGCGGGGTCTCCAGGCCCTTGGCGCGGATCTCCGGACGGGCACCCGCCTGAGCCGGCACCGCCTCCGTCTTCTTCTCCATCGACGGCTTCGCGTCCTCGACCGGGACCTCCTCGACCTGCTGCTCGACCTGGACCTCCAGGTTGAACAGATAGCCGACGGACTCCTCCTTGATGCCGTCCATCATGGCCTGGAACATGTCGAAGCCCTCACGCTGATACTCGACCAGCGGGTCCTTCTGGGCCATCGCACGCAGGCCGATGCCCTCCTGGAGGTAGTCCATCTCGTAGAGGTGCTCACGCCACTTGCGGTCCAGGACCGACAAAACCACCCGGCGCTCCAGCTCACGCATGATCTCGGAGCCGAGCTGCGCCTCGCGCGCCTCGTACTGCTCGTGGATGTCGTCCTTGATGGACTCGGCGATGAACTCGGCAGTCAGCCCGGCCCGGTCACCGGCCGTCTCCTCCAGCTCTTCGATGGTCACCTTCGCCGGGTAGAGCTGCTTGAACGCGCCCCACAGCCGGTCGATGTCCCACTCCTCGGCGAAGCCCTCGGCAGTCTCCGCCTGAATGTACGCATCGATCGTGTCGTCCATGAAGTGCTTGATCTGCTCGTCCAGATCCTCGCCCTCCAGGACGCGACGCCGCTCGCCGTAAATGACCTCGCGCTGGCGGTTGAGGACCTCGTCGTACTTCAGGACGTTCTTACGGGTCTCGAAGTTCTGCTGCTCGACCTGCGACTGGGCGGAGGCGATCGCGCGCGTGACCATCTTGTTCTCGATCGGCACGTCGTCCGGGACATTCGCCATCGCCATCACGCGCTCGACCATCTGGGCCTTGAACAGGCGCATCAGGTCATCGCCCAGGGAGAGGTAGAAGCGGGACTCGCCGGGGTCGCCCTGACGGCCGGAACGACCACGCAGCTGGTTGTCGATACGGCGTGACTCGTGCCGCTCGGTGCCCAGGACGTAGAGCCCGCCGAACTCCTCGACCTCTTCCTTCTCGGCCTTGACGGCCTGCTCGGCGCGCTCCAGGGCGTCGGGGAGGGCGTGGGCCCACTCCTCGATGTGCTCCTCGGGGTCGAGGCCGCGCTGGCGCAGCTCCGCCTCGGCGAGGTCCTCGGGGTTGCCGCCGAGCTTGATGTCCGTACCCCGGCCGGCCATGTTCGTGGCCACCGTGACAGCGCCCTTGCGGCCGGCCTGGGCGACGATCGTCGCCTCCCGGTCGTGCTGCTTGGCGTTCAGCACTTCGTGCTGGACGCCCCGCTTGCTGAGCTGCTGCGAGAGGTACTCGGACTTCTCGACCGACGTCGTACCGACGAGGATCGGCTGGCCCTTCTCGTGTTTCTCGACGATGTCGTCGACAACCGCCTCGAACTTCGCGACCTCGGTGCGGTAGATCAGGTCCGACTGGTCCTTGCGGACCATCGGCTTGTTGGTCGGGATCGGGACGACGCCGAGCTTGTAGATCTGGTGGAACTCGGCGGCCTCGGTCATCGCCGTACCGGTCATGCCGGAGAGGCCGGGGACTTCCTTGCCGTCGTGGTCGTGGCGCTTGTAGAGGCGGAAGAAGTTCTGCAGGGTGATCGTGGCGAGCGTCTGGTTCTCGTCCTTGATGTCCACCCCTTCCTTCGCCTCGATCGCCTGGTGCATGCCCTCGTTGTAGCGGCGGCCGGCGAGGATACGTCCCGTGTGCTCGTCGACGATCATGACCTCGCCGTCGATGACGACGTAGTCCTTGTCGTTCTTGAAGAGCTCCTTGGCCTTGATGGCGTTGTTCAGGTAGCCCACCAGTGGCGTGTTCACCGACTCGTAGAGGTTGTCGATGCCCAGCCAGTCCTCGACCTTGGCGACGCCGGACTCGTGGATGGCGACCGTGCGCTTCTTCTCGTCGACGTCGTAGTCGCCGGTCTCCTCGATGCCCTTGAGGGAGTTGCCCGCCTCGCCGCGCTTGAGGCGCGTGACCAGCTTGGCGAAGTCGCCGTACCACTTGGTGGCCTGGTCGGCCGGGCCGGAGATGATCAGCGGCGTACGCGCCTCGTCGACGAGGATGGAGTCGACCTCGTCGACGATCGCGTAGTTGTGGCCGCGCTGGACCAGTTCGTCCTTCGACCACGCCATGTTGTCGCGGAGGTAGTCGAAGCCGAACTCGTTGTTCGTGCCGTATGTGATGTCGCAGTTGTACTGCTCGCGGCGCTGGGCCGGCGTCATGTTGGCGAGGATGCAGCCGACGCTCAGGCCCAGGAACTTGTGGACGCGGCCCATCATCTCGGAGTCGCGCTCGGCCAGGTAGTCGTTGACCGTGATGAGGTGGACGCCGTCTCCGGACAGGGCGTTCAGATACGCGGGCAGCGTGCCCACCAGGGTCTTGCCCTCACCGGTCTTCATCTCGGCGACGTAGCCGAGGTGGAGGGCGGCGCCGCCCATCAGCTGTACGTCGTAGGGCCGCTGGCCGAGGGCGCGCTTGGCCGCCTCGCGGACGGTCGCGAAGGCCTCCGGGAGCAGGTCGTCGAGGCTCTCACCGTCGGCGTACCGCTGCCTGTACTCGTCGGTAAGGGCCCGCAGCTCGGCGTCGGAGAGGTCGATGAAGTCCTCTTCGATGGAGTTGACCTGGTCCGCGATGCGGTGCAGCTTGCGCAGGATCTTGCCTTCGCCTGCACGCATGATCTTCGAGAGGACGGACACGGGGGTTTGTCTCCTTGCCGATCGGGCCTGGGACGGTCGGTTTCCATGGACAGGTTCAATGACAGCAATGCTGGCAATGCCGGCAATGCCAGCTTCGATACCAGATAAAGCAACGGCCATCGTAAGCGAGGACCCCGCCGTGCCGGGAGGTCTGGCCGTGACAGCCACTAGGACAACGGACGGGCGAGGCGGATGGTGCCGCATTCCGCCCGCGAAATGCGTGAATTGTGATCAACTCCTCACGCAGCGAGAACAGCCCCGCTCCTGCACCGCCACACGAGAACAACCCCGCTCCTGAACCGCCACCACCGCCCGATCAGAGCTCCTTGGCACCATCGGCACTCGCTCATCGGATCAGAGTGACCGGCCTCAAGGAGATGGCGCCCTTCCGCTCCACCGAGCAGAATCAGCCGATGGACCCCGTCACCCTGACCACCGACCGGCTGCTCCTGCGCCCAGTGACCCCGCACGACACCGATACCGTGTACACAGCCTCCCAAGACCCCGACATCCAGCGCTGGACCATGCTGCCCTCGCCGTATCTGCGCGAGCACGCGGAGGAGTTCGTCGGTCAGACGGTGCCCGACGGCTGGGCGGACTCCTCGATGTTCACATTCGGCGTGTTCCTCCCCTCCGGGGAGTTGGTGGGCATGCTCAGCATCTTCATGCACCCCCTGGGCACCGGCGAGATCGGCTTCTGGGCGACGAAGGAGCACCGCGGCAACGGCTACATCACCGAGGCCACCCTCACCGTCTCCCGCTGGGCGTTCACGTCCCTGGCGATCGACCGCATGGAGTGGCGCGCCGAGGTCGGCAACATGGCCTCCCGTACGGTGGCCGAAAAGGTGGGCTTCACCTTCGAGGGCACCCTTCGCTCGGCGGCCAACAACAAGGGCGTACGCCGTGACTGCTGGGTGGGCTCCCTGCTCCCGTCGGACCTGGGCCTGCCGTCGACGGCGCCGTATCTTCCGGGGCGGTCGTAGCCCTCGCCCCGTCCCCCTCTTCCGGGGCGGCCGTAGCCCTCGCCTCCTCCCCCTCTTCCGGTTCCGGGATGACCGTAGCCCTCGCCCCGTCCCCGCCTCACAGAAGCTTCTCGGCCGAGAATCCGCAGCGCAGCCCCCGATGTCAGTGGCACGCCCTATCGTGCGGGACCATGACTGCCCTGTCGCGCCCCACCGCCGAGCTCTCCGCCGACGCCGAGCTCTCCGCCGACGAAGCCCGCCGCATCGCCCTGCGGGCCCAGGGATTCCTGGGCGCTCCCGACCGCAGGGGCGGTGCGGGCGGGGTACGGGGCGTGCTGCGGCGCCTGGGCCGACCCGGCAGCCCTGGAGACCCGCCGCGCGGCCGCCACCGTACGACGCTCCTGTCCCCGTTCGACTCCCTGATCTGGGAGCGGGCCCGCACGGAACGCATCTTCGGCTTCGCCCACCGCTTGGAGGCGTACCTCCCCCAACAGAAGCGTGTGTAAGGCTACTTCGCGATGCCGGTCCTCGCCGGGGGCCACCTCGTAGGCCGCGTCGACCCCGCCCGCGACGGCCGCACTCTGGTCGCCAAGCAGGCAACCCTTCAGGGACCCAGAGCGGTCCCAGCAGTGGCCCAGGCCCTGAGGGAGGCCGCGAGCTGGGTGGACTGCACGGATGTACGAGTGGAACGGGTGGACGCGCCGGACCTGCGCGAGCCACTCATGAGGGAGCTGGCCCGAGCCCTCGCCTGATCCCCCACAGGCGCCCTTTCCCTAACGGATCTCGAGAATCTTCTCCCGCATCGCATACACCACAGCCTCCATCCTGGAGTGCAGCTGCAGCTTCTCCAGGATGTTGCGCACGTGGTTCTTCACGGTGTTCTCGGAGATGAACAATTCCTTCGCGATATCGCGGTTGTTCATCCCCGTGGCCACAAGCTTGAGCACCTCGAGTTCCCGTTCCGTCAGCCGCGGCGCAGGCACGAGCCGGCGCTCGTCGGTCCGCTGGATCATCGACTTGAACTCCATGAGGAGTTTCGAGGCCATCGAGGGGCTGATCTGCGACTGCCCGTCGGCGACCGCGCGAATGGCCGTGGCCACCTCGTCCGTGGAGATCTCCTTGAGGAGATAGCCGGTCGCGCCCGCCTTGATCGCGTCGTAGAGATCGGCTTCCTCGTCACTGATCGTCAGCATGATGATCTTCGCGCTGGGGGCCACCTCCTTGAGGGAGGTGCACGCCTCGATGCCGCCCCGCTTGGGCATGCGTACGTCCATCAGCACGATGTCAGGCAGCAGATCGGCCGCCTTGTCGACCGCCTCCGCCCCGTCACCTGCCTCGCCGACGACCTGGATGTCCTCCTCAGCCGCGAGCACGATCTCCAGGCCGCGGCGGAAGAGCGCGTGGTCGTCCACGACGAGGACCCGGATGGGCTCCTTGCGTGGGGAGCCCGCCTCCGGGCCCATGCCGACGACGCCACCGTCGGCATCCTGGTCCCGCATCGGTCCGAAGCTGTCCGCCATCGTTCCTCCCCCTACGAAGGCCGTGGCCTATGTTTCTGTGCCATCGCCGTTTCTGCGCCATCGCCAATTCAAGGCAACAACCCACCGGTTGGGACCGGTCCGGCCATGATTTCATGCTTGGACGACAGTGCGGTGACAGAGCGGGCCACCGAGTGGTCGCACGCTGGTACCCCTGGGGCGCACGCACGCTCCAGGGGCACCGGATCGGCTGTCACGCGGCGAGGTCAGCCGCCGAGTGCACCGCCCGCGGCGGCCGACCGCCCTTCGGTCACCATCGGGTCCGTGCTGAGGTGGATGACGCCGTAGTCGTAGGCGTGCCGACGGTAGACGACACTCGGTTCCTTGGTCTCGGAGTCGACGAACAGATAGAAGTCGTGCCCGACCAGCTCCATCTCGTAGAGCGCCTGGTCAAGTGTCATCGGGGACGCGACGTGGGTCTTCTCGCGGACGATGAGAGGGCCTTCACCCTTCACTTCCAGCGAGCCGATCTTCTTGGTCGGCACAGCATCCGGCTGCTCTTCTTCGTGGACGGCCTTGCCGTTCCTGTTCAGCGTCGCCACGCCCGGGACGTGGTCGGGGACCTCGGCTGCCGTGAGCCGTCGGGCTCCACGGCGCGTGAATCGCTTGTCGTGCTGCCTGCGCAGCCGGGCTTCCAGCTTCTCCGCCGCCAGGTCGAGTGCCGCATACGGATCACTGGCCGCTGCTTCCGCCCGGATCACCGGACCGCGGGAGTGGAGCGTGATCTCCACTCGATCCGACCGGTCGGCCTGCCGGGGGTTGGGCTCCTTGGAGACCTCGACGTCGAGGCTGATCACCTTGCCATCGAGCTTCTGGATCTTGTCCAGCTTCAGCTTCTCGGCCACGTGCTTGCGGAACCGCTCGGGCACCTCGGTCTTGCGGCCCTTGACGACGATGTCCACGCAGAACTCCGTTCCCGGATCGCTCCGCTTCACTGCGGAGCATCTCCCTTGTGCATCACCAGGCTCCGGCCAGTCCCGGAACCTCGGACTTCTCGGTGACTTCACCTCCTCCACCACCGTGGACGAGATCTCCGCCCCATGGACGCGGGTGATTACAGAAAACCCGCAGCACGGCATTCAGATATACGAGGAAGGCTGCGCCATTTCCTCACAACTGAACATATCTCGCCCGGACGGATGTCGTCACCCTCTCCTGCGACGTACCTCCGATCAGGTGCTTGAAGCTCTCGCTACCTGCAACGACGCAAGCTCTCTGTCAGTTCCAGTTCATTTCGAAAGACTCCGGCGAGGCGGCCACTACTGCCGCGCGGATCATGTATCCAGCGCCATTCATACCCACCTTTGCCGTTACCGGCCGTGTCCGATCTGCGTTTCCCGTAACCGGTTGTGTCCGATCCGCCTTTCCGGTAACCGGTCGTGTCCGATCCGCCTTCTCCGTAGTCGGACGCACCGACTCTGCTCCTGTCGCAGCCGTCACACGCGTGATCCGTTGCGCTCTTTCTTCCCATGCCACGTCGCCGTACACAATCATTTCGGGAAGCGCCACCCGCACGGCGCGCGCCGCCTCCGTCAGCGAGGCGCCCGTCGTCATCAGGTCGTCGACGAGCACGATCCGGCCACCAGCCAGCAGCCGGCCTCCCCCACCGGCCACTTCCAGTGCGCCCGCGAGATTCTCCAGCCGCTGCCGTGAGGTGAGGCCCGACTGGTCGGCCACAGCCCGCTCGCTGCCGCAGCACACCGAGCACCCGGGCCCGTGTCCCCGTGCGCCGCAGTTCCCGGGCGGCGGCGAGCGCGATCCGCCGCGTCGGGTCCTGCCCGCGTGCCCGCACCGCCGCGCGCGCCGACGGCACGGGCACGAGCAGCACACGCTCCGCCCTGCCTCCCCTCTCGCCCAGCCCTGCCCGTACGGCCCCTGCCAGGGCCGCTCCGAGCGGTGCCGCGAGCGCCAGCGCACCTCGTTCCTTGTGGGCGAGGAGTGCCGCCCGTACCTCGTCCTCATAGGGAGCCGCCACGTGCACCACAGGCAGCCCGTGTGGTTCCGGCACCGGTCGCACCCGGCGCGGTGCGGCTCCGCTCAGGGAGGCACGGCACTTCGGGCAGAGCACCGTGCGAGGCTTCCCACAGCCTCCGCACTCGGCCGGCAGCACCAGGTCGGTGAGGTCCTGCCACCATCCCCGCATGCCCACCACTGTGCCAACGCCCGCGCGCCCCGGCCACCCCTGTGGAAAACCACCTGTGGACAACTTCCCTCAACAGTCCAGGACCGTCCCCCACACGAGCGAGGTCCCCGCAATGCCCCGTGCCGCAGAAGACCGCACGAAGCCCTGAGAGTGGGGCAACGGACACCGTACGAAGCCGCCCGAGGCATCACGGCCCACGTCACCAAGGACCCATGGAACCCTCGGCCGACTATCCCGGATAAACCGGAGCCGAACCCTCCGTGACCACCTTCTGCCACTGGGAGCCCGACGACAGCCGTACGATGCCGTCCTCCGAGTGGGCCACCAGCGGCAGCTGCTCGTCTTCGGAGGCGGCGATATCCCGCACGCCGGTGAGTGCCGCGGGCTGCGGGCCGTCCGGCATGGAGCCGTCGACCTGCACGTACCGCATCTGCTGCACCCCGCGGGACTCGCGCCCGACCACCACAAGCCGACTGTCGCCAGCCCACGACATGGCCGTGACCTCCTCCAACTGCGGTGTCGCGGAGCGCAGTTCGACGATCGACACGGCCGTCTCACCGCTCGCGTCGGCGTCCCGCTCGATCCGTCCGAGGAACAGCGACCGTTTGCCGTTCTTCTCCACGATCAGCGCGATCCGTACGCCGTCGGCAGCCACCCGCAGCGCCTCGACGCGCCCGTCAAGCCCTGGTGCCGTGACCTCCAGCGGCTCGCCCGCCCCCTCCCGCAGCATCAGCAGCCGTGGGTTCTCCAGATCACGGTCGGCGACCCACAGGTCGCCCCGCCCGTCCCAGCTGGGCGTCGTAAGCCGGTCGTCCTTGGTCCGGCCCTCGCTGCGCAGCGACCGGGTCGCCGAGCGAACCGCCCGACGCCAGCGACCCGACGTACAGCCCACTGCCGTCCAGCGACACCCCGGCCGCCCGGTCCTCATCACGCTCCACAGCGGCCGACCGCAGCTTCGTGTCACCGGTTCCCAGCGCGCCGGGCACCGGCTCGGGCATCCGGTCGTCGCCGCTGCCGGACAAGCGGACGAGCCGGTCCTCGCCATCGATAAAGTACTCGTACTCGGCAGGTCTGCTCCTGCCGTGCGAGGCGACGATGCCAGCCCGGCTCTCGTCGAGCAGGCACAGCTGGGTACCGTCCGACCGCTGCAGCTCCACCTCGTCCACGCCTGTGGGCATCAGGTCCTGCAAGGTGAACAGCAGCTGCGCCGCCATCTCGTCGCACTTGCCCTGCGCCACATGGTCGGCCTTGCCGTTCAGTGGCACGACCAGCTTGTTCTGGTCGTCGGGCGTGAGCGACCTGACGCCCTTCTTCAGCGCCGTACCCGAGGGGAAGCTCGTCCGTGCCACCGGGTTCAGCCAGCGGGTCGGGCCCTTCAGGAGCGCCCGGACCCTCTGGGTCACCGGGTCCACTTCCCTCCGCATGTAGACGGGATCGGCGACGGTTCCCAGCTGCCCGGACTGCGCGGACGAGGTGAAGTAGTACCTGTTCACCGACACGTAGGTGCGCTGGAAGTCCGACCTGCCCATCACCACACCCTGCGGCAGCCGGTCGATGCGCCACTGCTTGGTGTCCTTCACCCGCGTGAGGTGCACGGTCTCGTTGTACAAGTCGTCGGCGGGCTGGTACGCGTGCTGCGCGTCCACCTGGGCGACCTCACGGCCGGTCAGCCGGTACAGGAAGTCGCCCTCGTTCTCCCTGCTCCCCGAGGGCTCGGGAAGGGCGGTCGGGGCCTCGGTGAGGACAGTGGTGGACGCAGCTGGGTACCAGTCCGTGAGCGCCTCGCCGGCCAGGTACAGGCGCGCCGTCTCGTAGTTCGGATCGTCACTGGTGAGGGCTTCCAGGAAGCCCCGCACGATCTCCGAGGGGCGGGCGTCCTCGCGCGGCGGCAGCGCGTAGACCCGTACCTGTGCGTCCTGCCGTGGCATGGACTCGACGCCGCGCAGATCCCCGCTGTCCGGCATCGAGGCGCACCCGGCCAGCAGTACGGCACCGCAGCCGACATACGCCCCGATGCGCATCCGCCGCCGACGGCCGTGCCCCTCACGGTCAGCGCCCACGAAATGCCTCCCCCCGCGCGTAGTGCTCCGTCACACTCTGGGACAGCTGTTCCTCGGTGTCCTCGGTGTCCTCCGTGTCGTCGGCGGGCGTGCGGGTGCTTCCGGCGGGCCGGGGCACCACCCGTGCCCCGTCACCGGGCAGCGCCGTCGGGTCCACGGTGGGGGCCGCCCCAGCTGGCCTCAGCCCTAGGGGGGGCCTCACCTGCCTGTTCTCCCCAGAGGCCTGTGCCGGCACGGTGGCGAGCTTGCTGCTGCCGCCGAGAGGCAGGCCGGCGTCGCTGAGTCCTCGGTTGCGCCGCGAGTCCTTGGGCTCCAGGGGTATCGGGGACCCGCGCAGCGGCTCGTCCGCGGTCCGCGGCAGCGTCAGCCGGAACTGCGAACCGCCGCCCGGCTCGCCCCACGCCTGCAGCCAGCCGCCGTGCAGCCGTGCGTCCTCCAGGGCGATGGACAGGCCCAGACCCGTTCCGCCGGTGGTACGCGCGCGTGCCGGGTCCGCCCGCCAGAAGCGGCTGAACACCCGGGTCGCCTCGCCCGGCTTGAGCCCCACCCCGTAGTCGCGTACCGCGACCGCGACGGCGCCGCCCGCGGCGGCCAGCTTGACGACGACGTCCTTGCCCTCGCCGTGCTCCACGGCGTTGACGACGAGGTTGCGCAGCACCCGCTCCACGCGCCGGGCGTCGGCCTCGGCGACCACCGGCTGCTGGTCGCCCACGACGCGTATCCGGCGTGCCCTTGCGCTCGGCGAGCGGCTCGGCCCCGCTCGACCACCCGCCGCACGACCTCGCGCAGATCGATCGGCTCGGCCTCCAGGGCCGCCGCGCCCGCGTCGAACCGGCTGATCTCCAGCAGATCCGCGAGCAGCGACTCGAACCGGTCGAGCTGGTCGGCGAGCAGTTCGGCCGACCGCGCGGTCACCGGATCGAAGTCCGACGCGCGCCTCATGGATGACGTCGGCGGCCATCCGGACGGTCGTCAGCGGCGTACGCAGCTCGTGCGACACGTCGGAGACGAACCGCCGCTGCATCCGCGACAGCTCCTCCAGCTGCTGGATCTTGAGCTGGAGGTTCTGCGCCATCTTGTTGAAGGCCTCGCCGAGCCGGGCGATGTCGTCCTCGCCGGTGACCTTCATCCGTTCCTGGAAGCCGCCCCGCGGACAGCCGCTCGGCGATCCCCGCGGCCATCCGTACGGGCGTGACGACCTGCCGCACCACGAGCCAGGCGATGGCGCCCGAGCAGCACGACGACGAACAGCCCGGCCGTCGCGAGCGTGCCCTTGACCAGGCTGAGCGACTTCTCCTCCTGGGTGAGCGGGAAGAGGTAGTACAGCTGGTACGGGTTGCCGTTGGGGTCGTTGAGCCTGCTTGCCGATGACCAGCGCAGGCTGGGACTCCCTGCCGGTGCCGATCGTAGACGATGCGCGTGTAGCTCTGCGCGGCGCCCGCGCCGTCGTCCACGCGCTCCCGCAGGTCCTCGGGCACGCTGCGTCGGGTTCGACGTCGCCGGAGGCGCGCGGCCCGAGCCCGTGGGCGTCACCGGCCGCCGACTGCGGTGCTGAGGGTCACGACGTCGAACGCGCCCTGGCCGCCGCTGGCGAGCGCTCCACCAGGTTGCTCATCCATTCACTGACGTTCTGCACCGAGTCGCCGTCCGGGCGCGGGCTGTCGTTGCCGGCCGCGGTCGCGGTCGCCGCGCTGTCCGCCTTCTGCCTGCGCCGCCGCGAACCCGCCCGTGGCCTGGCTCTGCGCCGCCTTCTCCTTGGCGTCCAGCAGACCGTTGCGCACCTGCCCGATGACGACGAAGCCCAGCAGCAGCACCACGCCGAGCGACATCAGCAGCGTCGTCGACGACCACCCGGAGCTGGATGTTGCGCCGCCACAGCCGCATCACGGGCAGCAGCGGACGGCGCACCCAGCGCATGAACAGCCGCAGGACCGGGCTGCCCCGGCACCCCGCCCTGCAGCAGCCCGCCGTCGAGGAAGCTGCCCCCAGAAGGACCCCGCCGTCTTCCGGCCGACAGGCCGCTCCGCGCCGGTCCCCGGCTGACCGGGCGCCGAAGCGGCACTGTCCTCCGGACATGTCAGCTCGGTCCGGCCTTGTAACCGACGCCACGGACGGTCACGACGATCTCCGGCCGCTCCGGGTCCTTCTCGACCTTGGAGCGCAGCCGCTGCACATGAACGTTGACCAGACGGGTGTCCGCCGCGTGCCGGTAGCCCCACACCTGCTCCAGCAGCACCTCGCGGGTGAACACCTGCCACGGCTTGCGGGCCAGCGCGACCAGCAGATCGAACTCCAGCGGCGTCAGCGCGATCGACTGCCCGTCCCGCTTCACCGAGTGCCCGGCCACGTCGATGACCAGGTCGCCGATGGCGAGCTGCTCCGGCGCCGGCTCCTCCGACCTCCGCAGCCGCGCCCGGATCCGGGCCACCAGCTCCTTCGGCTTGAACGGCTTGACGATGTAGTCATCGGCCCCGGACTCCAGGCCGACCACCACGTCCACGGTGTCGCTCTTGGCGGTGAGCATCACGATCGGCACCCCGGACTCCGCCCTGATCAGACGGCACACCTCGATGCCGTCCCGGCCGGGCAGCATCAGGTCGAGCAGCACCAGATCCGGCTTGGTCTCCCGGAAGGCGGCCAGCGCCTTGTCGCCGTCCGCTACGAACGACGGCTCAAAACCTTCACCACGCAGCACGATGCCGAGCATCTCGGCCAGTGCGGTGTCGTCGTCGACGACAAGGACTCGTCCCTTCATGAATGGCATCATCCCATTAACTAATCGTTACCTGGCGTGACCTGGCACACAGCTCGGCGAGCCGCCTCAGCGGTCACGGGCGACACCGCACCCTCCTCGGTGACGATCGCCGTCACCAGCTCGGGCGGCGTCACGTCGAAGGCCGGGTTGTACGCCTGGGTCCCCAGCGGTGCCACCGGAATCCCGCCTCCCGCTTCCACTCCCGCCACCGGCGCCTGCGGCGCCGCGATCTCCGTCACCTCCTGCCCGGCACGCTGCTCGACCTCGATGGACGCCCCGTCCGGGGTGTCCGGATCCACCGTCGTCACCGGCGCCACCACGATGAACGGCACATGGTGGTACCGGGCCAGCACCGCGAGCGGATAGCTCCCCACCTTGTTCGCCACCGAACCGTCGGCCGCGATCCGGTCGGCCCCGACCAGCACCGCGTCCACCTCCCCCGCCGCGAACAGCGAGCCCGCCGCATTGTCCGTGAGCAAGGTGTACGCCATCCCGCTGCGCGCCGCCTCGTACGCCGTCAGCCGAGCACCCTGCAGCAGCGGCCGCGTCTCGTCCACCCACAGCCGCCGCAGCCGCCCGGCCCGGTGCGCCGCCGAGCGCCACCGCGAACGCCGTGCCCTCACCGCCCGACACCAGCGCCCCGGTGTTGCAGTGCGTGAGGATCCGGTGCCCGCCGCCCGGCAGCAGCTCGTCGAGCAGCGCCAGCCCGTGCCCGCGCCATGCGCGCGCTGGCCTCGGCGTCCTCCCGGTGCAGCGCCCGCGCCGCGGCGAGCGCCGCCTCGGCGCCCTGCTTCCGGTCCCCGCCCTGGACGAGCGCGGCCCGGTACGCGGCCCGGCGCCCTGCGCACGCCGACAGCCAGGTTCACCGCGGTGGGCCGGGCGCCCTCCAGCGAGCCGGCGGCGTCCTCCACGTCGCAGCCACGCGCGGCGGCGAGCGCGACGCCGTACGCCCCGGCGATGCCCAGCAGCGGCGCCCCGCGCACCGCGAGCGTGCGGATCGCCTCCACCAGCGCGGGCGCGTCCGTGCACACCAGCTCGACCTCCTCGGCCGGCAGCCTCGTCTGGTCGAGAAGGACCAGGACGGGGCCTTCGGATGGCTCCTCCCAACGGATCGCGGGGATTCCCGTCGGCCGGTTGTCGTCGCCGGATTGCGCGTGCTGATCAGCCATCCGCCCAGTCTGCCCCCTACCAGGTCGGACAATTGAAGGTGCGCAGTCCGTACGGTCCCCGGTCCCTTGACGGACACGCCATGGCACGATGGGCGCCAACCTGCCCCCGCGACCGCGGACGGGCACCGTGAAGGAGCGACGATGAACGACACTCCGGGCTGGGCCTCGCCCGGATCCGCCCCCTCGGACGGCCAGGAACCGACCGGCTCCAGTGGCGCACAGCTCCCAGGACAGCCGGACCAGGGCGATGCGAACCAGCCGGAGCCGCCGTCGAAGTGGTCCAAGGAGCAGCCCCCGCCCACCCAGTGGTCCATTCCGAGCCCGCAGGGCCCCCCTCAGGCCCCGCCGCCCTCTCCGCCCGGTCCGCGCCAGGGCGGCCAGCCCCCCGGCGGCCCCGGCGGCTACAGAAGCCAGGGCGGCGGCTACGGCAGCCGGGGCACCCCCGGCCACGGCAGGCCCGGCGGCTGGGGCGGGCAATGGGGCGGTCCCCCGCCTGCGGCCAAACCCGGCGTGATCCCGCTGCGCCCGCTCGGCGTCGGCGAGATCCTCGACGGCGCGGTCTCCACCATGCGCACACACTGGCGCACGGTCCTCGGCATCTCGCTGGCCGTCGCCGTCGTCACGCAGATCGCGGTCATCCTGCTCCAGGGCTTCGTCCTCAACGACTCCGCCGGCACCGCGGCCCTCAACGACTCCAGTGCCTCGCTCGATGAACTGACCCAGGCCCTGGGCGTCACGCTGCTCAGCTCGGTCGTCATCCTGCTGATAAGCCTCCTCGGCACCATCGTCGCCACGGCACTGCTCACGTCCGTGACCAGCCACGCGGTGCTCGGCAAGCCAGTGACCACGGCCGAGGCCTGGCGGGAGGCCCGGCCCCAGCTGCTGAAGCTGTTCGGCCTGACCTTCCTGCTGCCGCTCATCGCCGTCGCGATCGGCTTCGTGGGCGCCCTGCCCGGCCTCCTCATCGCCCTCGCCGGCGAAGCCGAGGGTGGTGCCGCGCTCGCTGTCTTCGGCGGACTCGGCGCGGGTGTCGTCGCCATATGGCTGATGATCCGCTTCTCGCTCGCCTCGCCTGCCCTGATGCTGGAGAAGCAGGGCGTCACCGCAGTCGATGAGCCGCTCCGCGAAGCTGGTGCGCGGCTCCTGGTGGCGAGTCTTCGGCATCCAGCTGCTTGCCACGATCATCGCCAACATCCTGGCGTCGATCATCGTCATCCCGTTCACCTTCCTCGCCGCCGCGCTCAGCGGGGACGGCATCTCCGGCTTCCTCAACGGCACTACCTCGGACCTCGGCTGGACGTTCCTCATCGTCAGCGGGATCGGCTCGGTCATCGGGTCCATGCTCACCTTCCCGATCACCGCGGGCGTCACCGTGCTGCTCTACATCGACCAGCGCATCCGCCGCGAGGCCCTCGACCTCGACCTGGCCCGCGCCGCCGGTATCCAGGGCTACGGCACCGGCACCCCCGGCACGAACCCGGGAGGCTGACGGCGTGACGGGGGGGGTTCTCACCGCGGCCCTGACACTGCCGCACACCGGCCCGTCAGCCGTACGGTCGCTGCTGGGCACCGGCGGCACAGCCGTGCAGGCACTGCCGATGTCCGACGACGCTCCACCGCTCACCACACCGCGCGCCCCCGCGCGGGAGGCGGCCGAACGCGAACTGTCCAAGCGGATGTACCACGAGAACGACCCCAGCTGGTCCAGCGCGCCCTGGACGCCTTCTGGGAGTGGCTCGACAAGCTGTTCGACGCCGCCTCCTCCGCCGCCCCCGGCGGCGCACTCGGCCTCGTCGTCCTCGTCTTTGTGGTCCTGGCGCTCCTCGGCGCCCTGTGGTGGCGCCTGGGCACCCCGCGCCGCACTCCCATGTCGTCCGCCATGCTCTTCGACGACCGCCCCCGCAGCGCCGCCGAACACCGCGCGGCCGCCGAGGCGCACGCCGCCCAGGGCCACTGGAACCAGGCCGTCCAGGAACGCATGCGCGCCGTCGTCCGCTCCCTGGAGGAACGCGCCCTGCTCGACGTACGCCCCGGCCGCACCGCAGACGAAGCAGCTTCCGAAGCGGGCCGTACGCTCCCCGCACACGCGGACCGACTGCGCGCCGCCGCCCGTGACTTCGACGACGTCACATACGGCGGCACGGTCGGCGTGCCGAAGGCACGTACATCCGGCTCGCCGCCCTCGACGACGGCCTGGAGCGCAGCAAGCCCGTGCTGACCAGCAGCGCCCGCAGCACTGCCAGTACTACCAGCAGTACTGGCAGTACGACCGACAGCGTCCGCCGGGGAGCCACCGAATGACCACCGAGGCTGCTCTCCCGTCCACCTCGGTCTCGCCCACCGCCCGCCAGATATGGACCCGCACACGCGGTGTCGTGCTCGCGCTGGTGCTCCTCCTGATGGCCGCCGTCGCCATCGCCTCGGTCCGCTCCGACCTCCCAGCACGGCATGCTCGACCCTCGCTCGGCCGACCCCCACGGCAGCCGCGCGATCGCCGAACTCCTCGACGACCGGGGCGTGTCCACGCGCCTGGTCACCACCCTCGACGAGGCGCGCGCCGCGACCGGCCCCGACACGACCCTGCTGGTCGCCGCCCCGGGACCTGCTGACGGACCGCCAGCAGACCCAACTGCACGCCGCGACCGAGAACTCCGGCGGCCGCACGGTCCTGATCGCCCCCGACACCCCGTCCATCGGCACCCTCGCCCCCGGCGTGAGCGCGGACACGGCACTCAGCCTCGACTCGACGCTCTCTCCCCGCTGCGATCTGCCCGCAGCCCGACGAGCGGGCACGGCCGACATGGGCGGCATCCGCTACCGCACGAGCGCCCCTGACGCCGACACCTGCTACCCCAGCGACGGCCTGCCCACCCTTGTACGCCTGCCGGCGACCGAAGCAGACGGCGACACCGTCGTGCTCGGCGCCCCCGACATCCTCTTCAACGACAGCCTCGACGAGCACGGCAACGCCTCGCTCGCCCTCCAACTCCTCGGCTCCCGCCCCCATCTGGTCTGGTACCTCCCCTCGCTGTCCGACGACGCGCTCACCGACACCGGCGAGCGCGGCTTCCTCGATCTGCTTCCCTCGGGCTGGCTCTGGGGCACTCTCCAGCTCTTCCTCGCCGCAGTCCTGGCCGCCTTCTGGCGGGCACGCCGACTCGGCCCTCTCGTACCCGAACGCCTCCCCGTCGCGATCCGCGCCTCCGAGACCGTCGAAGGCCGCGCCCGCCTCTACCGCAAGGCCAACGCCCGCGACCGCGCGGCCACCGCCCTGCGCTCCACCACCCGCACCCGCCTCGCCCCCCTCGTCGGCGTCCCCGTCGCCCAGGCGCACGCACCCGAGGCCCTGCTCCCCGCCCTGTCCGCCCACCTCCGCGGCCATGGAGACGGACAGGCCCTGCGCTCCCTCCTCTTCGGCCCGCCACCCGGCGACGACGCAGCACTCATCGTCCTCGCCGACCAACTCGACGCCCTCGAAAGAGAGGTACGCCATCCATGATGGACCCGACCACTGACAACGCCGGTCGCTCCGGGGATCCGGGCCCTGCCCGCTCCTCCCTGGAAGCCCTGCGCACCGAGATCGCCAAAGCCGTGGTCGGCCAGGACCCCGCCGTGACCGGCCTCGTCGTCGCCCTCCTCTGCCGCGGACACGTCCTCCTCGAAGGAGTCCCCGGAGTCGCCAAAACCCTCCTCGTCCGCACCCTCGCATCCGCACTCGAACTCGACACCAAACGCGTCCAGTTCACCCCCGACCTGATGCCGAGCGATGTCACGGGCTCCCTCGTCTACGACACCCGCACCGCCGAGTTCTCCTTCCAGCCCGGCCCGGTCTTCACCAACCTGCTCCTCGCCGACGAGATCAACCGCACCCCGCCCAAGACCCAGTCGTCCCTGCTGGAGGCCATGGAGGAACGCCAGGTCACAGTCGACGGCACCCCGCGCCCGCTCCCGGAGCCGTTCCTCGTCGCCGCGACCCAGAACCCGGTCGAATACGAGGGCACGTACCCCCTCCCCGAAGCCCAGCTGGACCGTTTCCTCCTCAAACTCACCATCCCCCTCCCCTCCCGCCAGGACGAGATCGACGTCCTCACCCGTCACGCCGAGGGCTTCAATCCGCGCGACCTGCGCGCCGCCGGTGTACGCCCCGTAGCGAACGCCGCCGACCTGGAAGCCGCCCGCGCCGCAGTCGCCAAGACCTCGGTCTCCCCCGAGATCACCGGCCTACGTCGTCGACATCTGCCGTGCCACCCGCGAATCCCCGTCTCTCACCCTCGGTGTCTCCCCCCGCGGCGCGACGGCCCTCCTGGCCACCGCCCGCGCCTGGGCCTGGCTGACCGGCCGCGACTACGTCATCCCCGACGACGTGAAGGCACTGGCCCTCCCGACCCTCCGCCACCGCGTCCAGCTCCGCCCGGAGGCGGAGATGGAGGGCGTGACGGCCGACTCGGTCATCAACGCGATCCTCGCCCACGTCCCCGTCCCCCGCTGATGGCACTCACCGGACGCGCCGCGCTCCTCGCGGCCCTCGGCTCCCTCCCCGTCGGCATCTGGGAACCCGGCTGGGCGGGCATCCTCGCCGTGAACGCCCCCCTGGCCCTGGCCTGCGCCTGCGACTTCGCCCTCGCCGCGCCCGTACGCCGCCTCGGCCTGACCCGCTCCGGCGACACCTCGGTACGCCTCGGCGAAACGGCAGACGTCACCCTCACAGTCACCAACCCGTCCAACCGCCCCCTCCGCGCCCACCTCCGCGACGCCTGGCCCCCCAGCAGCTGGCAACCCGAGCACGGAGGTCGCCGCCTCCCGCCACCGCCTCACGGTCCCCCCAGGCGAACGCCGACGCGTCACGACCCGGCTCCGCCCCACCCGCCGCGGCGACCGCCAGGCAGACCGCGTGACGATCCGCTCGTACGGCCCTCTCGGCCTCTTCGCCCGCCAGGGCAGCCACAAGGTCCCTTGGACCGTACGCGTCTTCCCCCCGTTCACCAGCCGCAAGCACCTGCCTTCCAAGCTGGCCCGCCTGCGCGAACTCGACGGCCGCACCAGCGTGCTGACCCGCGGCGAGGGCACGGAATTCGACAGCCTCCGCGAGTACGTCCCCGGCGACGACACCCGCTCCATCGACTGGCGCGCCACCGCCCGTCAGTCCTCGGTCGCCGTACGCACCTGGCGCCCTGAACGCGACCGCCACATCCTCCTGGTCCTGGACACCGGCCGTACATCAGCGGGCCGCGTGGGCGATGCACCTCGCCTGGACGCCTCCATGGACGCGGCTCTGCTCCTGGCTGCCCTCGCATCCCGCGCCGGCGACCGCGTGGACCTCCTCGCGTACGACCGCCGCGTCCGCGCTCACGTCCAGGGCCGCTCAGCAGGCGATGTCCTCCCGTCCCTGGTCAACGCGATGGCCACGCTGGAACCGGAACTCATCGAAACGGACGCCCGAGGCCTCGCAGCCACCGCACTCCGCGTGTCCCCGCGTCGCTCCCTGATCGTGCTCCTCACGGCTCTGGACGCAGCCCCCGTCGAAGAGGGCCTGCTTCCCGTCCTCTCCCAGCTCACTCAACGCCACACGGTTCTCGTGGCCTCGGTAGCGGATCCGCATATCGCAGGCATGGCCAAGGCCCGCGGAAACACGGAGGCCGTGTACGAGGCCGCCGCCGCAGCCCAGGCCCAGGCGGAACGCCTACAAACAGCCGAGCAACTGCGCCGTCACGGCGTCACAGTTGTCGACACAACGCCGGATGACTTGGCACCAGCACTGGCGGACGCCTATCTGGCTCTGAAGGCAGCGGGGCGCCTTTGAGAAGCTTTTCTACGGCGGGGGCCAGGGACCCCGAAAATGCAGAAAGGCCCACACCATATGGTGTGGGCCTTTCTTAATAATTGTTCGGCGGTGTCCTGCTCTCCCACAGGGTCCCCCCTGCAGTACCATCGGCGCTGTAAGGCTTAGCTTCCGGGTTCGGAATGTAACCGGGCGTTTCCCCCACGCTATAACCACCGAAACACTATGAAACTTCAACCGACCAACCCGGACCACAGACACAGGTGTTCGTTGTTTCAGAACCAACACAGTGGACGCGAACAAACTACAGACAAGCCCTCGGCCTATTAGTACCGGTCACCTCCACCCCTCACAGGGCTTCCAGATCCGGCCTATCAACCCAGTCGTCTCCTGGGAGCCTTAACCCCTCAAAGGGGGTGGGAACACTCATCTCGAAGCAGGCTTCCCGCTTAGATGCTTTCAGCGGTTATCCCTCCCGAACGTAGCCAACCAGCCATGCCCTTGGCAGAACAACTGGCACACCAGAGGTCCGTCCGTCCCGGTCCTCTCGTACTAGGGACAGCCCTTCTCAATATTCCTGCGCGCGCAGCGGATAGGGACCGAACTGTCTCACGACGTTCTAAACCCAGCTCGCGTACCGCTTTAATGGGCGAACAGCCCAACCCTTGGGACCGACTCCAGCCCCAGGATGCGACGAGCCGACATCGAGGTGCCAAACCATCCCGTCGATATGGACTCTTGGGGAAGATCAGCCTGTTATCCCCGGGGTACCTTTTATCCGTTGAGCGACGGCGCTTCCACAAGCCACCGCCGGATCACTAGTCCCGACTTTCGTCCCTGCTCGACCCGTCGGTCTCACAGTCAAGCTCCCTTGTGCACTTACACTCAACACCTGATTACCAACCAGGCTGAGGGAACCTTTGGGCGCCTCCGTTACCCTTTAGGAGGCAACCGCCCCAGTTAAACTACCCATCAGACACTGTCCCCGATCCGGATCACGGACCCGGGTTAGACATCCCGCACGACCAGACTGGTATTTCAACGACGACTCCACCACCACTGGCGTGACGGCTTCTTAGTCTCCCAGCTATCCTACACAAACCGAACAGAACACCAATATCAAACTGTAGTAAAGGTCCCGGGGTCTTTCCGTCCTGCTGCGCGAAACGAGCATCTTTACTCGTAGTGCAATTTCACCGGGCCTATGGTTGAGACAGCCGAGAAGTCGTTACGCCATTCGTGCAGGTCGGAACTTACCCGACAAGGAATTTCGCTACCTTAGGATGGTTATAGTTACCACCGCCGTTTACTGGCGCTTAAGTTCTCAGCCTCGCACACCCGAAGGCGCACTAACCGGTCCCCTTAACGTTCCAGCACCGGGCAGGCGTCAGTCCGTATACCTCGCCTTACGGCTTCGCACGGACCTGTGTTTTTAGTAAACAGTCGCTTCTCGCTGGTCTCTGCGGCCACCTCCAGCTCAGGTCGTAAAGACCGTCACCAGTGATGGCCCCCCTTCTCCCGAAGTTACGGGGGCATTTTGCCGAGTTCCTTAACCATAGTTCACCCGAACGCCTCGGTATTCTCTACCTGACCACCTGAGTCGGTTTGGGGTACGGGCCGCCACAAGACTCGCTAGAGGCTTTTCTCGACAGCATAGGATCATCCACTTCGCCGGTATGGCTCGGCATCGGGTCTCAGCCTGCTGTGCGGCGGATTTACCTGCCGCACGGCCTACACCCTTGCCCCGGGACGACCACCGCCCGGGCTGGACTGCCTTCCTGCGTCACCCCATCACTCACCTACTACAAGTCTGGTTCGCCGGCTCGGCCACTTTCCTTTCCCCGAAGGGTCCGGAACGGCGTCACGGGCTGAGCATCGCCTGGTTCAGTGTCTGGCGTCTTACAGCGGGTACCGGAATATCAACCGGTTGTCCATCGACTACGCCTGTCGGCCTCGCCTTAGGTCCCGACTTACCCTGGGCAGATCAGCTTGACCCAGGAACCCTTGGTCAATCGGCGCACACGTTTCCCACGTGTGTATCGCTACTCATGCCTGCATTCTCACTCGTGTACCGTCCACAACTCGCTTCCGCGGCTGCTTCACCCGGCACACGACGCTCCCCTACCCATCCCAGCGGGCGTTGGCCCTGCTGCTGGAATGACACGGCTTCGGCGGTACGCTTGAGCCCCGCTACATTGTCGGCGCGGAATCACTCGACCAGTGAGCTATTACGCACTCTTTCAAGGATGGCTGCTTCTAAGCCAACCTCCTGGTTGTCTGGGCGACTCCACATCCTTTCCCACTTAGCGTACGCTTGGGGGCCTTAGCCGGTGTTCTGGGCTGTTTCCCTCTCGACCATGGAGCTTATCCCCCACAGTCTCACTGCCGTGTTCTCACTTACCGGCATTCGGAGTTTGGCTAAGGTCAGTAACCCGGTAGGGCCCATCGCCTATCCAGTGCTCTACCTCCGGCAAGAAACACACGACGCTGCACCTAAATGCATTTCGGGGAGAACCAGCTATCACGGAGTTTGATTGGCCTTTCACCCCTAACCACAGGTCATCCCCCAGGTTTTCAACCCTGGTGGGTTCGGCCCTCCACGACCTCTTACAGCCGCTTCAGCCTGCCCATGGCTAGATCACTCCGCTTCGGGTCTTGAGCGTGCTACTCATGGGCGCCCTGTTCGGACTCGCTTTCGCTACGGCTGCCCCTCACGGGTTAACCTGGCAACACACCGCAAACTCGCAGGCTCATTCTTCAAAAGGCACGCAGTCACGACATACAAGACAAGCTTGTATGCGACGCTCCCACGGCTTGTAGGCACACGGTTTCAGGTACTGTTTCACTCCCCTCCCGGGGTACTTTTCACCATTCCCTCACGGTACTGTCCGCTATCGGTCACCAGGGAATATTCAGGCTTGGCGGGTGGTCCCGCCGGATTCACACGGGATTTCTCGGGCCCCGTGCTACTTGGGTGTCTCACAGACGAGCCGTACAGGTTTCGGCTACGGGGGTCTTACCCTCTGTGCCGGACCTTTCGCAGGCCCTTCGCCTACCCGTACGGTTTCTAACTCGTCCCACGGCCGGCAGACCGTGAACAGAGAGATCCCACAACCCCGTATACGCAACCCCTGCCGGGTCTTGCACGTATACGGTTTGGCCTGGTCCGGTTTCGCTCGCCACTACTCCCGGAATCACGGTTGTTTTCTCTTCCTGCGGGTACTGAGATGTTTCACTTCCCCGCGTTCCCTCCGCTTGCCGTATGTGTTCGGGCAAGGGTGACAGTCCATGACGACTGCCGGGTTTCCCCATTCGGACACCCCCGGATCACAGCCTGGTTGACGGCTCCCCGGGGCCTATCGTGGCCTCCCACGTCCTTCGTCGGTTCCTGGTGCCAAGGCATCCACCGTGTGCCCTTAAAAACTTGGCTACAGATGCTCGCGTCCACTGTGCAGTTCTCAAACAACGACCGCTCGCCCGTCACACACTCCCTGGGGGGTGCTGTACCGGGGCCGGCACCGAAGGAAGCGGGCGCACAGGCCCGTGCCTTCAGATACCCAACAGCGTGCCCGGCACGGTCAAGGGGGCCAGAGCAGCGTTCCACGCCCCGAGGGGGCAGTACTAGCGTCTGGTCCGTTCTGGACCGTGCCGAGTAGTCAACGTTCCACCCATGAGCAACCACCGCCGGACGTGTGCCGACGTAATGGCCCTGGACGCCGGCCCGGGTAGGGCTGGCGCCTAGCTGCTCCTTAGAAAGGAGGTGATCCAGCCGCACCTTCCGGTACGGCTACCTTGTTACGACTTCGTCCCAATCGCCAGTCCCACCTTCGACGGCTCCCTCCCCGGTGAGGGGGTTGGGCCACCGGCTTCGGGTGTTACCGACTTTCGTGACGTGACGGGCGGTGTGTACAAGGCCCGGGAACGTATTCACCGCAGCGATGCTGATCTGCGATTACTAGCAACTCCGACTTCATGGGGTCGAGTTGCAGACCCCAATCCGAACT
The DNA here is from genome assembly GCA_963711935.1 of uncultured Actinomycetota bacterium. Taxonomy (GTDB): domain Bacteria; phylum Actinomycetota; class Actinomycetes; order Streptomycetales; family Streptomycetaceae; genus Streptomyces. Next base: position 423,953 of record CAVQGD010000026.1, on the reverse strand, counting down.
GAGACCGGCTTTTTGAGATTCGCTCCGCCTTGCGGCCTCGCAGCTCATTGTACCGGCCATTGTAGCACGTGTGCAGCCCAAGACATAAGGGGCATGATGACTTGACGTCGTCCCCACCTTCCTCCGAGTTGACCCCGGCGGTCTCCTGTGAGTCCCCACCACCCCCCGAAGGGAGCATGCTGGCAACACAGGACAAGGGTTGCGCTCGTTGCGGGACTTAACCCAACATCTCACGACACGAGCTGACGACAGCCATGCACCACCTGTATACCGACCACAAGGGGGCCCCCGTCTCCGGGGGTTTCCGGTATATGTCAAGCCTTGGTAAGGTTCTTCGCGTTGCGTCGAATTAAGCCACATGCTCCGCTGCTTGTGCGGGCCCCCGTCAATTCCTTTGAGTTTTAGCCTTGCGGCCGTACTCCCCAGGCGGGGAACTTAATGCGTTAGCTGCGGCACCGACGACGTGGAATGTCGCCAACACCTAGTTCCCACCGTTTACGGCGTGGACTACCAGGGTATCTAATCCTGTTCGCTCCCCACGCTTTCGCTCCTCAGCGTCAGTAATGGCCCAGAGATCCGCCTTCGCCACCGGTGTTCCTCCTGATATCTGCGCATTTCACCGCTACACCAGGAATTCCGATCTCCCCTACCACACTCTAGCCTGCCCGTATCGAATGCAGACCCGGGGTTAAGCCCCGGGCTTTCACATCCGACGTGACAGGCCGCCTACGAGCTCTTTACGCCCAATAATTCCGGACAACGCTTGCGCCCTACGTATTACCGCGGCTGCTGGCACGTAGTTAGCCGGCGCTTCTTCTGCAGGTACCGTCACCTTCGCTTCTTCCCTGCTGAAAGAGGTTTACAACCCGAAGGCCGTCATCCCTCACGCGGCGTCGCTGCATCAGGCTTTCGCCCATTGTGCAATATTCCCCACTGCTGCCTCCCGTAGGAGTCTGGGCCGTGTCTCAGTCCCAGTGTGGCCGGTCGCCCTCTCAGGCCGGCTACCCGTCGTCGCCTTGGTGAGCCATTACCTCACCAACAAGCTGATAGGCCGCGGGCTCATCCTGCACCGCCGGAGCTTTCCACCCCTCCAGATGCCTGGGGAGGTTGTATCCGGTATTAGACCCCGTTTCCAGGGCTTGTCCCAGAGTGCAGGGCAGATTGCCCACGTGTTACTCACCCGTTCGCCACTAATCCCCACCGAAGTGGTTCATCGTTCGACTTGCATGTGTTAAGCACGCCGCCAGCGTTCGTCCTGAGCCAGGATCAAACTCTCCGTGAATGTTTACTCGGCCAGTAAATTAATACAGCCGGTGCACACATCACGAGAGCGGAACAGCCAGGCGGAATAAGCCCGGCCGTTCACAGCGTCCTCGCTGTGTTTGTTTCAAAGGAACCTCGCCCCAGCCGAATGGCCGGGAACGGGGTATCAACATATCTGGCGTTGACTTTTGGCACGCTGTTGAGTTCTCAAGGAACGGACGCTTCCTTTGTACTCACCCGGAGAGTTTCTCCTGGCTTTCCTCCGGGCGTTTCCCTTTCGGTGTTGCGTTTCCGACTCTACCAGACTTTGTGTTCTGGTCCGTTTTCCTCGGTGCTTTCCAGGGGGTGTGCTTTCGCGTTTCCCTTTCCGGCGATTCCGACTCTATCAGAAGTTTCCGACCGGGCTGACCGGCTATCCATTCTGAAATCATCGGGAGGGGCTTCCCGAGAACCATTCTGTCGATGTTCCGAGAAGCTGATAGATGCTCATCGCTACCCTGTGGGAGAGTCCCCTCCGGGCAACTGTTTGAATCTACCTCCCTGCGCGCTCCGTGTCAACAGCTCTCGTGGGGGCGAAGAGGAGACTGACAGTTGACCGGACTGCCTGCGCACCGGCGGTGGCCACCGGGCAGTGTGGTCGCTGTCATGCTGCCGTCGGGACAGCGGTGCTCCGCTCGGATTCCTCCACGTCGCCCGTGTCTCCGGCTCGGGCCGCGCGTCCGCCCAGGATGTAGACGTACGCGAGGAAGGCCAGTTCGGCTGCGATGCCGATGCCGATGCGGGCCCAGGTGGGCAGGCCGGACGGGGTCACGAAGCCTTCGATGGCGCCAGAGACGAAGAGGACCAGAGCCAGGCCTATCGCCATACCCAGGGCGGCGCGTCCCTCCTCGGCGAGGGCCATGCGGCGGGTGTCGCGGTCCCGGGTCGATGAGAGTCCAGCCGAGGCGCAGGCCCGTACCGGCGGCTACGAAGACGGCGGTCAGTTCCAGCAGGCCGTGCGGGAGGATCAGGCCGAGGAAGACGTCGAGTCGGCCGGCAGAGGACATCAGGCCGATGCCGACGCCCAGGTTGAGCATGTTCAGGAAGAGGATCCAGAGGACCGGGAGGCCGAGAAAGATGCCCAGGACCAGGCACATGGCGGCGGCCTGGGCGTTGTTCGTCCACACCTGGGCCGCGAAGGAGGCGGCGGGGTGGCTGGAGTAGTACGTCTCGTACTCGCCGCCGGGGCGGGTCAGCTCCCGCAGTTCGTCGGGGGCCGCGATCGAGGACTGGACCTCCGGGTGGGTGCCGATCCACCAGCCCAGGAGGGCGGCTACAACCGTGGACAGAAGCGCGGTGGGGACCCACCAGTGGCGTGAGCGGTAGACCGCGGCGGGGAACCCGTACGCAAAGAAGCGGGTGACGTCGCGCCAGGAGGCGCGGCGGGTGCCTGTCACAGCACTACGCGCGCGTGCCACCAGCTGGCTGAGACGCCCGGTGAGCTGAGGGTCCGGGGCGCTGGACTGGATCAGCGGAGAGGTGGGTGGCGGTGCGCTGGTAGAGGGCGACGAGTTCGTCGGCCTCGGTGCCGTTGAGGCGCCGCTGGCGGCGGAGCAGGGCTTCGAGGCGGTCCCACTCGGCGCGGTGGGCGGACACGAAGACGTCGAGGTCCATCGTGGTTTGGCTGCTCCTCAGTCGCTGTCGTACTGCGGCGCGATGTGCTCTCAGCTTGGCAGACTGGCGGTTCTCAGGGCAGGTCAGGGGAAGGAACACGTGCATGAGTGAGCTGGTGACGGGCGAGGCGGTGGCGCTGGAACTGCGCCCCGCGAAGCTGCCGAGCCGGGCGCTGGCCGTGTTGCTCGACCTTGTCGTGGCCTTCGTCGGCTACATCGCCGTGACCATGGTCCTGGTCGCTTCGACGGCCAGCCTGGACGAGGCGGCGCAGGTCGCGATGTCGATCGCGAGTTTCCTGCTGTTGCTGGTGGGTGGGCCGATCGCCGTGGAGACGCTCAGCCATGGGCGTTCGCTGGGAAAGCTGGCGTGCGGGCTGCGGGTGGTGCGGGACGACGGTGGGCCGATCCGGTTCCGGCACGCGCTGGTGCGCGGTGCGGTCGGTGTGGTCGAGATCCTGATGACGCTCGGGTGTCATCGCGTGTATCGCCTCGCTGGTGTCGGCGCGGGGGCGGCGGCTCGGCGACGTGTTCGCGGGGACGCTGGTCGTGCGGGAGCGGGTGCCGGCTGGGCGGGCGGCATCCGTGCCTCCGCCGCCGCCCTGGCTCGTCGGGCCAGTTTTCCGCGCTCGACCTGTCCGCAGTCCCGGACGGGTTGTGGCTGGCCGTCCGCCAGTACCTGACGCGGATGCGGTCAGCTGGATCCGCAGGTCGGGCAGGCGATGGCGGAGCGGCTCGCCGCCGATCTCGCGGCGCGTACGGGTGCTCCGGCGCCGCACGGGGTGTCCCGCGGCCGCCTTATCTGGCGGCCGTCGTGCAGGAACGGCAGGCGCGGGAGGCTCAGCGGGCGTTCAGGAGTGGGACACCTGTCGACGCAGGCCAGTTCGGCCACGTGGTCGGATCGTTGGCAGGGACGCCGAGTGGGGGTGGACCAGTCAGCGGTGGACCGATCAGTGTCCCGGACGGAAAGGGGGCGGCGATGCCGCCACCGTCGGCTTCGCCCTACCAGTCTCCGACGGAGGTTCCACCCACGGGTGGCGCTCCAGCCACGGCGGCTCCGGCCGCCGGGAACTCATACCCAGGCTCGAGCGGAGTGGACACGTACTCTGCCCCGGTCGCGGCTCGGTCCGCGCCACCTCTGCAGCCGGACCACAACCGGCATCGCCGCAATCGTCCCCGGTGCGGTTGTCGCAGCCACAGCCGCCTCTGGCACAGGAGAGCGCCCAGCCCGCACCGCCCCAGGACAAGGCACCGGAGCAGTCCGGCCGTCCGGGAACCGGGTTCGTGCCGCCTGCGTGACGTGGGGCTCCCGGCGTGGTATGAGCAAGCGGCCGATCCGGTCGGATGCTGTCACGCCATGGCCTCCGTCAGCTGGCTACCGACGGCGGCGACTCCAGGTGTTCCAGCTCGATGCCGGGTGCCGCGAGGACCACGTCGCCGGCGATGTGGACGGTGTGCTGTTCGCCCGTGTCCAGGGCTGTGACCTGGTATTCGTCCACGGTCAGGGGGCCGTTGTCAGTGGCGTGTGCTTCTCTTGTGATCAGCGCCCAGGACTGGTCGAGGGTGCGCGGGGCGAGGACCGGGTCCGTGAAGGCGACGAGGCGTACGCGGGTTGCGGACCCAGAGGGGGTGAGGCGCAGGAGACGGGCGGTGGCGATGAGGAACGCGGGGGAGGTGCCGGTGAAGGCGTGGGCGCGGACATTGCCTTCGGTGGCCTGTGTACCGGTGGGGTCGGTGCGGACCCAGGTGACGCCGTCGAGGGCGGCGCCGCGGACCTGCCAGCTCGCGGCGTGGAGTTCGAGACGGATGGGGCGGCCGAGAGCGTCGAGGGCGAGGTCGACGGAGCCGGCGTGGTCGCCGGAGGGGGTGGTGATCTGGGAGACGTAGCGCCAGCCGGAGGGGCCGGGGGCGCACTGGAAGTGTTCTTCGGCGAGGGGGGTGTGATCGTGCGGATCGTGAAGCGAATAGCGGCCGCGGGGCATGGGCGTCCTGAGGCTTGACGGGCTGCTGGTCCGGCCATCCTGGCGGGCGCGGGCCAGCCGAATTGGGCAGGCCCCCGGCACGGGGGTGCGGGGGCCTGCCCGGGTACTGCGCTCCAAGTGAGTCCATCAGTGCACGGACGCACTCACCAGGTGCCGAGGGTACTCGTCACCTGGTGAGGTAGGCGCCTGCTGAGGTACGCGCTCGCGCGTGCACTCAGCTGCTGTGGCGGTCTCAGTAGCGGTAGTGGTCCGGCTTGTACGGGCCCTCGACCTCGACGCCGATGTAGGCGGCCTGCTCGGGGCGGAGCGTGGTCAGCTTCACGCCCAGCGCGTCGAGGTGGAGGCGGGCGACCTTCTCGTCCAGGTGCTTGGGCAGCATGTACACGCCGGTCGGGTACGCGTCCGGCTTGGTGAACAGCTCGATCTGGGCCAGGGTCTGGTCCGCGAACGAGTTGGACATCACGAACGACGGGTGCCCGGTGGCGTTGCCCAGGTTCAGCAGGCGCCCCTCGGACAGCACGATGATCACCTTGCCGTCGGGGAACGTCCAGGTGTGGACCTGCGGCTTGACCTCGTCCTTGACGATGCCCGGCAGCTTCGCCAGGCCGGCCATGTCGATCTCGTTGTCGAAGTGGCCGATGTTGCCGATGATGGCCTGGTGCTTCATCTTGGCCATGTCCGAGGCCATGATGATGTCCTTGTTGCCGGTCGTGGTGATGAAGATGTCGGCTGTCCCGACGACCTCGTCCAGCGTGGTGACCTGGTAGCCGTCCATCGCCGCCTGCAGCGCGCAGATCGGGTCGATCTCGGTGACGATGACGCGGGCGCCCTGCCCGCGCAGGGACTCCGCGCAGCCCTTGCCCACGTCGCCGTAGCCGCAGACGACTGCGGTCTTGCCGCCGATGAGGACGTCGGTGGCGCGGTTGATGCCGTCGATCAGGGAGTGGCGGCAGCCGTACTTGTTGTCGAACTTCGACTTGGTCACAGCGTCGTTGACGTTGATCGCCGGGAACAGGAGGGTGCCGTCGCGCTGCATCTCGTACAGGCGGTGCACGCCGGTCGTGGTCTCCTCGGTGACGCCGCGGATCTCGGAGGCCAGCTGGGTCCACTTCTGCGGGTTCTCGCCCAGGGTGCGGTGGAGCAGCTGGAGGATGACGCGGTGCTCGTCGGTCTCAGCGGTGTCGACGGTCGGGGACCTTGCCGTCCTTCTCGTACTCGACGCCCTTGTGGACGAGGAGGGTGGCGTCACCGCCGTCGTCCAGGATCATGTTCGGGCCGCCGGTGGGGCTGTCCGGCCAGGTCAGCGCCTGCTCCGTGCACCACCAGTACTCCTCAAGCGTCTCGCCCTTCCAGGCGAAGACCGGGATGCCCTGCGGGTTGTCCACGGTGCCGTTCGGGCCGACGGCGATCGCGGCGGCGGCGTGGTCCTGGGTGGAGAAGATGTTGCAGGAGGCCCAGCGGACCTGGGCGCCCAGGGCGACCAGGGTCTCGATCAGCACGGCGGTCTGCACCGTCATGTGCAGGGAGCCGGTGACGCGGGCGCCGGCCAGTGGCTGTGCCTCGGCGTACTCCTTGCGGATCGCCATCAGGCCGGGCATCTCGTGCTCGGCGAGGGTGATCTCTTTGCGGCCGAACTCGGCCAGCGAGAGATCGGCGACCTTGAAGTCCTGTCGCTTGTCGACAGTCGTCATGGAAAGCTGCTCCTCAGGATCGGATCGAGGGTGGGTACGGCTGGTCTGCGCGGCGGGGCACAAGCAGGCCCGACGGGGCACGGACGTGCTCCGGTGCGCGCAGCGCAGTCCGTCGGAGGCCCTCTCTCCCTCGGCCGGTCCACGAGGGGACCACCCGACCGCCATCAGCAGCGACGTCTGGCTCCGCCCCAAGCTACACCGGTTGACTCAGCTGTCCCCAGCCCACTCCGCACAGATCCGGCTACGGGCGGGCGGTTCCAGGGCCCCGGCAGGTGACGCTGGGGGAGGTTTCCTCTCAGTCCCCACTCCTCGGCGGCCCCCTCGACTCGTACAGTCGAGGGGGCCGCCGCAGGCTGTTCGGTCCGTAGGGCCGATCAGTGGCCGGCTGTCCGGGCCGGGCCGCCCGGGGTGGCTTCCTGATCCGGACCCTTCGCGGCATCGGCCGCGCTGTAGATGTCGGGCTCGAGGTAGATGACGCGGGCGATCGGGACGGACTCGCGGACGCGGGCCTCGGCGGCGTCGATGGCGGAGGCGATCTCGGTGGCCGTGTCGTCGTGCTGGACGGCGACCTTGGCGGCGACCAGGAGCTCCTCAGGGCCGAGGTGAAGCGTGCGCATGTGGATGACGGCCGTGACGGTGTCGCCGTCGACGAGGGCCTTCTCGATCTTCGTGACCTCTTCCGCGCCCGCGGCCTCGCCCAGCAGCAGCGACTTGGTCTCCACGGCCAGGAGGATCGCGATCAGGATGAGCAGGACGCCGATGAGGAGCGTACCGATGCCGTCCCAGACGCCGTCGCCGGTCGCGAGAGCGAGGCACACGCCGCCCAGCGCCAGGATCAGACCGACCAGCGCGCCGAGGTCCTCCAGGAGGACGACCGGCAGCTCGGGGGCCTTGGCGTGGCGAACGAAGTCCTTCCAGGACTGTTTGCCACGCAGTTGGTTGGATTCCTTGATAGCGGTGCGGAAGGAGAACATCTCGGCGATGATCGCGAAGACGAGGACGCCCACCGGCCAGTACCAATTGTCCAGTTCATGCGGGTGCTTGATCTTCTCGTAGCCCTCGTAGATGGCGAACATACCGCCGACCGAGAAGAGGACGATGGAGACGAGGAAGGCGTAGATGTAGCGCTCGCGGCCGTAGCCGAACGGGTGTTGCGGGGTCGCCTCGCGCTGGGCCTTCTTGCCGCCGAGGAGCAGCAGGCCCTGGTTGCCGGAGTCGGCGAGCGAGTGCACCGACTCGGCGAGCATCGAGGACGATCCGCTGAAGAGGAACGCCACGAACTTCGATACCGCGATCGCGAGGTTGGCGGCGAGTGCCGCCACGATCGCTTTGGTGCCGCCTGACGCGCTCATGTCTCCGGGGTGTCCCTTCGCCTACGCTGCTGTGCTTCTGTCCGTCGCCGGCCGGGCTTTGCCCGCCTTTTGCAGTGGGCATTGTTGCAGCCCGGTCCGACAGTGGCGCGCCGGGTCACCAATGAGGCGTCTCGGGTGCCTCACGTGCCTCTCAGGCCACGACCGTCGCACGGAACACCGTGCCAATTCCGGATACTTCGGCTTTTTCGCCCGCTGGTACGAAAACGGACTCGCCGGGTACCAGCTGGTGCTCGCCGACCCGTACGGAACCCGTCGTGCACAGCAGGATCTGCGGGGTCACGCGCGTGAGGTCGCGCGCGGTGATGCCCTCCGGGAGGACGTAGCGGGAGAGGCGGAACTCGTCGATGGGGGTCTCGTAGATCTCCTCGCCGTCGGGGGACGCTTCCGGGCGCAGGACGCCGGGGGCGCTCGCCTCGAAGCGGACGATGCGCAGGAGTTCGGGGACGTCGACGTGTTTGGGGGTGAGGCCGCAGCGCAGGACGTTGTCGGAGTTGGCCATGATCTCGACGCCGAGGCCGTTCAGGTACGCGTGCGGGACGCCCGCGCCGAGGAACAGGGCCTCGCCGGGCTGGAGTCGTACGTGGTTGAGCAGCATGGCGGCGAGGACACCGGGGTCGCCCGGGTAGTGGCGGGCGAGGGCTGCGTACGGGGCGTAGGAGCCGCCGAGGTGCTCGCAGGTGGCTGCGGCGTCGGCGACAGTCTGGATCATCTGCTCGGGGTCGGCTGACAGTACGGCGGTCAGCATCTCGCGCAGGGCGGCTTCTTCGGGATGGGCGTGCAGCAGGTCGACATACGGCTTGAGGGAGTCGACGTCGAGGCCCGCGAGCAGATCGGCGGCCTGCCGGGGGTTCCGGAAGCCACACAGGCCGTTGAACTCCGTGAGGGCGCAGATCAGTTCGGGCTTGTGGTTGGCGTCCTTGTAGTTGCGATGGCCCGCGTCGGCCGGGATGCCGCGGCGCTCCTCGTCCTCGTAACCCTCCTTCGCCTGCTCCAGGTTGGGGTGCACCTGGAGGGAGAGGGGCGCGTCGGCGGCGAGGATCTTGAGGAGGAAGGGGAGGCGGGGACCGAACCTGGCAACCGTCCGGTCTCCCAGCTCACGTTCCGGGGCCGCCTCGATCACCTCGGTGAGAGGGCCGCGTGCGGTGCGCGAGGGTGCGCCCGGGTGGGCGCCCATCCACATTTCCGCCTGCGGTTCGCCGGTCGGTTCCCCACCCAGGAGGTGCGGGATGGCAGTGGGGGAGCCCCAGGCGTAGGGGCGGATGGTGTTCTCGAGGCGGTCCATGGGTTCTTTTGTCTCCAGTACGTACGCTGCCCGGAACCGGACCCGGAACAGGAACCGGACCCGACCCCTGCCCCGGCGCTGGCCCCAGGGTGCGGGGGCGGGGGGCGGGGGGCGGGGGGCGGGGGGCGGGGGGCGGGCCCAGCTCACGTCGCTGAAGCGAGCGCCAGGTAAACGGCGGCGAAATCCGTGACGGCGATCAGCTCAGCGAGGGTCTCCAGGTCTTCCCCGTCCGCAGGCTCCAGTTCGCTGATCGCGGTGTCATGGCTGAGGGCCAGTTCACGGGCGCCCGGAGCGGCGCTGAGGGCTCCGTTGGTCCGGTCGCGCAGGAGTACCACGCGCGCGTGGAGGGCGGGTGACTCCTCGACGCGGTCGCGGAAGAAGTCGTCGGGGTCGGCGCCGGCGGCCAGCGCGCCGGAGAGCAGGACCGTGTGCGAGGCGAGCGCCTCGGGCAGCTGGGCGGCGAGGGCGGGTCGGCCCGCCAGTTCGGCCAGCGCGGCGGCGAAACGGCGCCCCACGGGGCCCGCGGAGGGGCCCTCGGTCCAGATCAGCGGGAGGGCGTCAGCGACCTCTGCGGCCAGGCTCTTGGCGGGATTGCTGTATGTGGCGATGGCCGGCCCGCAGCGCTCGGCGACCTGGTCGAGGCGGTCGGCGACCTTCTGCAGGGCTTCGGGCGGAGCGGTGATCAGACCGGTGCGGTCGAGGAGTGCGAGCAGGGGGGTGAGCAAGGCCCACAGGATGCCGGGGGCCGCCGCGCCCAGGGGCACGTCCTGCTCGTACGGAGCGGTCGCCATCGGTACGAACAGGCCGTGGGCGCCTTCCACCGCCTCGGTGATCGGGGTGTGGGCGGGGGCGACGGCGACGACGGTGCAGCCGCGGCGGTAGGCCTGGTCGACGAGGAGTGAGAGACCTGGTTCGGTGCCGTCGGGGGTGGCGACCAGGAGGAGGTCGAGAGAACCGGTCCAGCCGGGCAGCTCCCAGCGGAGGGCGCCCCCGGCGGGGGCCACACCGGCGGGGTGCAAACGGGTGACGGGGCAGCTCGAGCCGGCGAGCATGCCGAGGAGGTCGGCGACGCCCGCGGAGCCCATGCCGGGGCCCGCGATGAGGAGGGCCCGGGGGCGGCCGCCGGGCTTCAGGTCGGGGATACCGGCCTCGGTGCCGAGGCGGGTGGCCGTACGGACCCGGGCGCCAGCCTCGGCGGCGCCGCGGAGCAGGCCGCGGTGATCCGCCTCCGACAGGGCGTCGGGGGTGTCGAGCAGCGATTCGTTCAGCATGGGCGGCAGCCTCCGATCGCCGGGTTGCCCTTGTCGCCGGGGGGTTCTCTTTCGCGTACCCGTTTGCGGGGCCGCTCCCTACGCGGGGTGGCGGGCCTCGTCGACAAGGAGTACGGGGATGCCGTCCCGGACGGGGTAGGCGAGGCCGCAGTCCTGGCCCGTGCAGACCAGCTCGGCGCCCTCCTCCTTGAGGGGAGCGTGACACGCCGGGCAGGCGAGGATCTCCAGGAGGCCGGCTTCGAGCGGCATGGGCGTGTCCTTCCGAACGTGGATGCGGCCTGGTCAGAGTACCGCTGCGGGGCGGCTGCCGCCGGGGATGGGCGGGCGGGGATGGGCGGGGCCGGTGGGGCCTCCTGCGCCGGTGGGGCTTCCTGCGGGGGTGTCGCCCCCGCCGCCCCTACCCGTCCCCATCACTGGGGGCTCCGCCCCCAGACCCCCGCTTCGGCCTGAACGGCCTCGTCCTCAAACGCCGGACAGGCTGATTGGTGCTGAGCCGGGTGGAGAGGCGGGAGTTGCCCGGGTGTCTCAGCCCCTGATGATCGCCAGCGCCTCGTCCCGTACCTTCGCCATCGTCGCCTCGTCCCGCGCCTCCGCGTTCAGCCTGAGCAGCGGCTCCGTGTTGGACGGGCGTACGTTGAACCACCAGTCCGCCGACGAGACCGTCAGGCCGTCCAGCTCGTCCAGCTCGACGCCCTCGCGGCCCTCGTACGCGCTCTTGATCGCGGTGAGGCGGCCCGCCTGGTCGTCGACCGTGGAGTTGATCTCGCCGGAGCCCGCATAGCGGTCGTACTGGGCGACCAGGGCCGACAGCGGGCCGTCCTGCTCGCCCAGGGCCGCGAGGACGTGAAGGGCGGCCAGCATGCCCGTGTCGGCGTTCCAGAAGTCGGCGAAATAGTAGTGCGCGGAGTGCTCGCCGCCGAAGATCGCGCCTGTGCGCGCCATCTCGGCCTTGATGAAGGAGTGGCCCACGCGCGTGCGTACCGGCGTGCCGCCGTTCTCGCGGACCACCTCAGGGACGGACCACGACGTGATCAGGTTGTGGATGATCGTGCCCTTGCCGCCGTGCTTGGCCAGTTCGCGGGAGGCGACGAGCGCGGTGATCACGGACGGTGGGACCGGGGCGCCCTGCTCGTCGACCACGAAGCAGCGGTCCGCGTCGCCGTCGAAGGCGATACCGAGGTCGGCGCCCTCCTCGCGGACGCGCTTTTGGAGGTCGAGGATGTTGGCCGGATCCAGGGGGTTCGCCTCGTGGTTCGGGAACGTGCCGTCCAGTTCGAAGTACATCGGGACGAGGTCGAGCGGCAGCCCGGCGAAGACCGTGGGCACGGTGTGGCCGCCCATGCCGTTGCCCGCGTCGACGACGACCTTCATATGGGAGGGGCGCGAAGCGCCTTCCTTGGAAGGGCGGTGGTGGGAGACGGGCGGGCGGAGGGAGGACAGGTCGACGAGGGAGCGGAGGTGGGCCGCGTAGTCCTCCAACGTGTCGCGCTGCGTGATCGTTCCCGGCGTGGCCGCGGGTTCCGGGGCGCCCGACTCGCTCCACTCCTCAGCCAGTTCACGGATCTCCGCGAGACCCGTGTCCTGGCCTACCGGCGCGGCGCCCGCGCGGCACATCTTGATGCCGTTGTACTGGGCGGGGTTGTGGGAGGCCGTGAACATCGCCCCGGGCAGGTTCAGCGCGCCCGACGCGTAGTACAGCTGGTCCGTCGAGCACAGGCCGATCTCGATGACGTCGACGCCGCGTGCCGCCGCCCCGCGCGCGAAAGCCCGCGACAGACCTGGCGACGAGGGCCGCATGTCATGCCCGATCACGAGGGCGTCCGCGCCGGTGACCTGGGCGAAGGCCGCTCCGAAGAGCTCGGCCAGCGGCTCGTCCCACTGGTCCGGGACCACCCCGCGTACGTCGTATGCCTTCACGATCGTCGACAGATCAGCAACCACGGCCACCCCTCCTGAAGTCCTCATCGGTCATCCCAAACTACCCGCCTGAGGTGACAGTCAACTGTGGGATCTCTGCGGACGTTCAGGACTGGGCTGGATCAGGACTACGAGGAAGAGGGGGCAGGGGGGCAGAGGCGAAGCAGGCGTGTGGCGAACGGAGTTCAGCAGCCCTGGCCTTCAGGGCCTGGAGCGCGCCTCAGCTGTCCGGTGATCGCAACACCCGCAGGTGACCGCGGCGCGCGACCTCCATCGGATTCGCCGAGCGCCCGCTGCCGTCGGCCTCTGTGGCGCGCCGCTGCGGCCTGGCGGCCTCGCGCACAGCGTTGGCGAGCGCTTCCAGGTCGTCGCCGCTGGGTCGCGTCGGAGCGGACCCGTCGAGGAGCCGGACGACCTCCCAGCCGCGCGGCGCGGTGAGGCGCTCGGAGTGCTCGGCGCAGAGGTCGTAGCAGTGGGGTTCGGCGTAGGTGGCGAGCGGGCCGAGGACCGCGGTCGAGTCGGCGTAGACGTACGTCAGCGTCGCGACGGCAGGTCGACCGCAGGCGGTGCGCGAACAGCGACGTACAGGGCTCACGATGTTGGACGGTACCGCACTCTTGAGCGGGACGCGACGACTCTCCACCAGGTCACTCCACCGTGTCGCACTTGTGAAACGCCCCACACACGCCCCTGGACACTCCATGCCGACCCGCACGGAGGCACGCGTCCGGAATGCCGGACATCCCTCCAACCGATCACAACTCGCCATAATTTCTGTCAATTACGATGAGATCGACGATCCTGGAGAGATACGGAATCGAGCCCGGTCTTGACTGGAGCGGTCATCTGCCGACATCGACATGCCGCCGTACGGGCTGTGCCAGGGCATGATCACAGTCCTCCCGAGCCCCAGGGTGAGCCTCCGGCGCCCGTGGGGGCGTCCAGTGCCCGCCTCTCCCGGGGATTACGCTTCGTAGGTGATGGACAACCCCGTACCGCCCCCTGCCGCCGCACCTGGGCCCCGCCGCCGTGACCGGCACGGCAGGGGCATGCGGGGCCCCGTGGCGCCGCCCCAGGTGCCCCTCGCCGCGAGCCGCGCGGAGGTGTTCGCGGACCTGGTGCAGGACTCCGTGGAACGCCTCGAACGGCGCTGGCCCCAGCTCGCCGACATCGATTTCCTGGTCCTTGAGGTACCGCGCCTCGACGGCCCGCGCGAGGCCTGGAGCGACGAGACGGTCCCCCTGGGGGGCACGATCCCCGCCCTCGAGGGACGACCCGCCCGCGTCGTCCTCTACCGGCGCCCGGTCGAAATCCGCACCAAGGGCCGCGAGGAGCGTGCCGCGCTGGTCCATGAGGTCGTGGTTGAGCAGGTGGCCGAGCTTCTGGGGCTGACTCCGGAGACGGTGGATCCGCGGTACGGCGAGGACTGAGCCCCAGAGGGTGTCTCTGGATCGTGGGATCGTGCCTCGCGTGGGCGTCTTTGGATCGTGGGATCGTGCCTCGCGTGGGCGTCTTTGGATCGTGCCTCGCGCTCCCTACCGCTGCAGCACCGACAGATCCTGCTCCGCCTCCGGTACGGCCACGGTTCCCCGGTCGTCCGGGAGGGTCTGGATCGTGAAGCCGGGGGTCCCGTCACTCGTGGTCTCGAGCATGCGGGACGCGTACACGGGGCCCCCGGACACCGGCTCCACCGTCAGCGCGTATGTGCCTTTCAGGCCGCTCGGGACCGGTGCGGCCACGTTCTCGGTCGTGCCGCCCTTGATCGTGTACGTCTTCGTCGCCGACGTACCCCCCTCGCTGCCCGCCGACGCCGTGATTCTGACCTCCGCGGTGCGCTCCGGCGCGGTCAACGCCAGTGTGACGCCCTTGGACCGGTTGTCGGCGACACACGCGCGCGTGCCGACCGCCCGGCTCCCCGGAATGAACGCCGTCTCCCGCTGGGCGCCCTTGCCCCGTATCACCCGTACGCCGGCCACCACGGGAACGGACTTGTCCGTCGGCGTCAGTACCAGGGACCCCGCCTCACCCCGGGTGACGTCGCCGAGGTCGACCGCCGCGGTCATACCCGCCTTCACGTGCAGTGTCTCGTTTCCGGCGGGAGTGATCAGTCCGGACGGCAACGCGAGCCGCACCTTCAGGTCGGCGTCCGTGTCCCCCGGTGCGAACGCCACCAACCGCACGGCCGTGGCGTCCTTCGGTATGCCCGGCAGCACCACGCTCCCCGCCGGATCGGCCGACGGCGCCAGCCAGTCGCCGCCCAGCTTGTCGTCGAGCGCCTGCACGGCTGCCGCCACCCGGCCGTGGCGCACGCTCACATGCGCGGTCAGGTTCGTCTCCGGCGTGTCCGTGAGGGTGGACAGCAGCACCGGCTCGCTGGATCGCGGCTGGACCGTGATGCCCTCGCCCGCCGTCGACTTGAGGGCGCCGTCCTTGCCGTACAGCTCGATGTCGACGACGGCGGCGGAGTCGTCAGGGTTCGTCAGATGGACGTAGTCGATGCGGTCGTCGGCAGCACTGGCACCCGGGAACCAGAAGTCGGTGTCCGGAGCGGTGCAGTTGGTGCCGAGCAGACCGCGCCCGGTGCCCGAGGCAACCTCGGTGGTCTGCTGGACGGTCCAGCCAGGCGCGAACTTCCCCTCCGCGGCGCCGATCAGCGCGGGCGACTCGGCCCCGTCGGCGCTTCCGGTGACCGGCTTGCCGGGCTCCTCCGGCTCCAGCACGGGCTTCTCGGCCTGCTCCTTGCCGGCTTGCTCCTTCTCGGTCTGCTCCTTGCCGGCCTGTTCCTTCTCGCCGCCGTCGCCGGTGTCGTTGCCCGCTCCGGCCGCCGACTCTTCGCCCGCCGCCGCGAGTTCGGCCTTCCCGCTGCCCCCCGCCCCTGCCGTGACGGGCGTGAAGGACGTGTACGCGGTCTCCGCGACCTCCGAAGTACTCGGCTGCGGGCAGAGCAAGTTCGTGCGCTCCACGGGCAGTTGGGCGGCCGCCTTGGCGGTGGCGTTGCCGGAGACGTCGGGCGCGGTGAGCGCGGCGAAGCCGGTGACGGCGGCGAGCGCGGTCGCGCAGGCGATCAGGGACAAGGTGGTGCGGTTCACTGCTGGCTCCCGTCGGGGCGCTCACTGCCGGTGCCGTGCGACGGGCCGTACGTCGCGTCGTAGCCCTGGGTGTACGTCTGGTCGTATGCCTCCGCCGGGCCGTCCGTGCCCCCGTAGGCGTACGGGTCGTACTGGCCGCCCTGGGGCGCACTCCTCTGATACGGGTCCGCCTGATACGGGTCCGCCTGGTACTGATCCGCCCGGTACTGATCCGCGTACGCCTGCTCGTACGCGCCCGCCGCGTACTGGTGCGCGCCCTGGTAGGGGTCGCCCGCGTATGTGCCGTACTGGGCACCCGTGGAGTTCGGCGTGTCCCATGCGCTGCAGGACTGCTGTTGCGGGACGGCGGCCGGGGCCGGAGCATCCTCCGGAGGAGGAGGCATGGTGACGGCGGACGGTTCGGCTCCGGCTTCGGTCTGGGCCTCGGCCTGGGCGCGCAGGCGGCGGGCGCGGCGGCCGTCGCCGGTGATGTCCTGGGCGGGCACGGCCACCGGCTCCTCTGGGAGGTCGTCGTCGATGTCCCGGCGGCGGCCCGGCAGGGCGAGGACCACGAGAACGACGGCGAGCGCGCCCCGCGCCCACAGCCAGCCGGTGTGGCTCATGGGTACTTCGAAGGTGACTTCCAGCTTTCCGCCCTTCGCGGGAAGGGGGAAGCCCTGGGCCCAGCCGTCGACCGTGGTGCGGGGGAGCGGCCTGCCGTCCAGGGTCGCGGTCCAGCCCTCGTCGGCGGTGTCGGCGAGACGCAGGACGCGACCTGACTCTCCGTCAGGAACCGTGGCGTGCACGTCAACCGGTCCGGCCGCGAGGGGCTGTGGGTCACCGGAGGCGGGCACGATGACGGCGCGGGCGACTTGCCGGTCCACGCGCCACAGGGCGCTGCCGTCCTGCTGACTGAGCCGGGTCAGGCCGGGTGTGGCGTCCAGTACGCGGCTGACCTCGCGGGGTGCGCCCTTGCGGACGAGGACGTAGCGCACGGCGAAGCCGCCGAGTTCGTCGGCCTGGTCGGCGCCGGAGCCCGCGACGAGGTTGGCGACGACCTTGTCGAGCTGCTTGTTCTCGCCGCCCGCCGCCGTGAGTTCGGCGTCGCCCATGCGGGCGCCCGAGCCACGGACGAGGGTGTAGCCGACCGCGGCGGTGGATTCGCTGTCGAGGGCCAGGGTGCGGGCCTGGTCACGGGTGCCGCTCTCCTCCGCGACGAACGCGGGCACCTGCACCGGGTCGCGCCGCTCGAGGGGGCCGTCGGCGCCCCGGATCACCCACCCGGCGGCGACCAGCAGGGGCCCGGCCGCCGCGACGAACGCGATGAGCACGGCCACCGGCTGGCGCCAGCCGAAGCTCTGCTCGGCCACGCGCGCGCGTGCCCCGTCGGCGCCGAGCAGGGCCGCGGCCAGCAGCGCGATGCCGTAGACGAGGGTTGCCGGGCCGGCCCAGGTGGAGTTGTTCGAGAGGGCCGCGAAAACGAGCGCCACCAGGGCGGCCGACCACGCGGCCCAGATGGCCGACGTCCGCTGGGAGCGCAGCAGGGCGGCCAGGGCTGCCGGCACGAGGCCGATGAGCAACAGCCCGCTGACCGTGCCGGGCCCGCCGGGGTCGGCGCCGAGCAGATCGGAGGCGGAGGCGGTGCTCGCCCCGTACCCCAGACCGGCCTCCTGGAAGAAGCCGAACGGCAGCAACGTCAGCGACCAGGGAGCGAGGACGAGCAGGGGGGTGCCGAGCTGGGCGAGGAAGCGCAGCCCGTAGACGGTGATCTCGCCGCGGCGCACCACGAGGACTCCGGCGCCGAGGACCAGAGCGAGGGGCCACACGATCGGTGTGAACGCGGTGGTGAGGGTCAGCAGCAGGGCGTATGTCCAGGTGGCACGCCAGCTGCCGCGCGCCCCCGAGGCGTTCGCGAGGCCTCCTGCCGCGACGCCCGCGCGCGCGAGGAGCGGCAGCAGGATCGCGAGGACGGCGGTGCCGACACGGCCGCCCGCGAGCGCGCCGGTGACGGCGGGCAGGAAGGCGTACGCGACAGCCGCCCACGCGCGCAGCAGCCGCGACATGACGAGGGGCCGTGAGGCGAAGTACGCGGTGCACCCGGCGAGCGGCACTGAGGCCACGAGCAGCACGGTGACCGCGAGCTCGGTGGAGCCCAGCAGCAGCGAGGAGAGCAGGGCGACGAGCGCGAGATACGGCGGCGCGGACTGCGTGCCGCCCGTGCCCACCGGATGCCAGCCGTCGAGGTAACGCGCCCACAGCTCGGAGGAGTCCGCGGGCACGGGCAGCAGCGCGCCACCCGCGAGCGCGCCACCGCCGAGCAGCTCACGGCAGGCGAGGAGCGAGATGAGCAGGAGGACGGCGAAAAGTACGGGGCCGGGCCTGCGGGCGATGCGCTTGAGCCGGGCGAACTGCTCGACCTCCAGGAAATCGCCGTCCTCGCCGCCGGGCCCTGACTCGACCGCGCCGCCGTGCCGTCCGGCCGAGGAGGACTCGGGGTCGGAGCGGCCCACCAGGTTGCCGGCGACCTGTTCGACGGTGGCCCGCACGGTCGCGCCGGGCGGCGGGAACAGGGAGCGCAGCTCACCCTTGTCTGCCTGGGGACGGCTGCGTCTGCGGCGGCCCGCGATGATCCGCTCCGGGCGCAACAGCGTCCCCAGAAGACCCCGGATCTCGTCGACGGCCTGTCCGGGGACCTTGCCGACGAGGTGGGCGACGGTCCGCAGCAGGGTGCCGAGCACGAGCCTGAGGAATACCCAGGGCAGCTGTGCCGTACGGCTGTTGACGAGCAGGGTGTAGACGGCGCCCGCCTTGTCGACCATGCGCGGGGAGGCGGAGCTGCGGCCCACGCAGTCGACGGTACGGCGCTCGCGGGAGGCCGCCTCGGCGTGTCGTACGACCGCTTCGGGGGCGACGAGGACACGGTGTCCGGCGGCCGTGGCGCGCCAGCACAGGTCGATGTCGTCACGCATCAGGGGCAGTCGCCGGTCGAAGCCGCCGAGCCGCTCGAAGACATCGCGGCGGATCAGCATGCCGGCGGTGGACACGGCGAGCGTGGGCCGCACGTGGTCGTGCTGGCCCTGGTCCTGCTCGCGGCGGTCCAGGCCGGTCCAGCGGCGGCCGGAGCTGGCGATGGTGACGCCGACTTCGAGGAGCTGGCGGCGGTCGTACCAGCCGCGCAGCTTGGGGCCGAGGACGGCGACGTCCCGGCCGAGCTCCCGCTCGTTCTCGACGACCCTCAGGAGCTGGGCCAGCGCGTCCGGTTCGGGGGCACAGTCGTCGTGCAGCAGCCACAGCCACTGTTCCGGCTCGCCGTGAGGGAGCTCCGGCATGTCGTACGCGTCGTCGCACCAGGTGCGGGTGACCGGGTCCCAGCCGCTGGGGCGCTTGAGATAGGTCAGCTCGTCCGGGGTCAGCACACCGGCCGTGCGGTTGGCCTCGTCGACGGCCTGGCCGAAACCGCTGCGCCGGGCGAGGTGGAGAACCCGGTCGGCACCGAGGGCGTCGGTGAGCAACTGGGCGGAGTCGTCCGCGCTGCCGGTGTCGGCCGCCATGACGTTCTGGACAGGACGCTCCTGGCCGAGCAGTCCGGCGAGCGCGTCGGGCAGCCAGCGGGCGCCGTCGTGGGCGACGAGTACCGCGGTCACCACGTGGCGCGGGAACTCGGGCGGGCGGGTCGGGTCGAACCCTGCTGGGGCAGCGTTGTGATGGGCTGCCGTGTGGCTGTGCACGGACATCGAGGTACGGGCCCCGGTTCGGTGGACTGCGGCGACGCCTGATGTCCTGCGGGGACAGCTGGACGCCTTGGACGAGCGCCCACCCTAACGGCAGACGCAAGAGGGGCGGCGCGATGGGTGGTGCCCCCAGGCGTTGAGCACGGGGGGAGCCTCGATGAGGGGCGGTGGCCAGGAGACAGGATGAGGGGCGGTGGCCAGGAGACAGGCAGACAGAGCGGCCCGCCGCCTGTGGATAACCCACGTGCGACGGGCCGATCGTTACGTATATATAAGTGCATAAACGTCTATATGCGTACATACGTACAGAAGTGAGCCGACGGCTATTTTCGAACGGCAGTCCGATTGAAACCCGATCCGATCGAGGCTCGGTCCAATCGTGGCCCGGTCCGATCGAAGCTTCAGACAGCCGCCTTCTTGAGGCGGCGGCGCTCGCGCTCCGACAGGCCGCCCCAGATGCCGAACCGCTCGTCGTTGGCGAGCGCGTATTCGAGACACTCGGAGCGGACTTCGCAGGCGAGGCAGACCTTCTTGGCCTCGCGAGTCGAACCGCCTTTCTCTGGGAAGAAAGACTCGGGATCGGTCTGGGCGCACAGAGCGCGCTCCTGCCAGCCGAGTTCCTCATCCGCGTCGTCGACCAGCAGTTGCTGCGCGAGCTCGGTCATGTGCGCCCCTCGTCCGTCCTTCGCGTCCCCGCGGTGCTGCCGTTACCGATTTCGGCTAACGACACGAGTGAAATTACAAGTGTGCTGCTACGAGCGAGTCAAGCCGAGATCTGCTATTGAGCCCCTTATTCACTCTGCGGAACCAAGGCTGTGCGGAAAGTGTTCAAATCGTCATAAACCCTGCAACGGGCTGAGAGTGGGAGCTCATCCCCTACTCATACGGGAAAGGACGCCAAGAAGTCCGACCTCGTTCCGACACGACCCTCGCGCCGACACGAACTCACTCCGACACGAACCCACTCCGGCACGAACACCGAAGCGATCGAATTCCGTTCGGGCCCCAGTTCCGCCCTCGGGGTCCATGCACCCGGTGGTGCGCCATGTGTCCCCGAGGGCTCCCGCACAAACCTTTCGCTGGGCAGGTGAACCGGATGAGGTGAAACACCCCCACATACCGGATGGCAAGTTGACAGCCGAGGTGTGAACCGGTGTCCTTGTGGGCATGCTCGCGAACTTGGCGCCCCTCTCGACCCGCTCGGCCGGGTCCCTCGGTGCTGTCCGCGCTCGCTGGAGCTGTTGTTGCTGTTGCTGTTGCTGTTGCAGCTGTTGAGCACTCCCCGTCGCTCCGGCCGCCGCTGAGTCCGCAGAAGGCTCGGCTGCCGTTCCCTCCGCTCCTGCCGGAATGCCTGTCCCCTCCGCCTGTACCGGGACTTGTACCGGGACTTGTACCGGGAAGCCCGTGATCCGGGCGGACGGTATGCGACACACCCAGCCACCTTCACGCCCTCTCCCGCCGAGGAACCACTCCCCCATGAACAGCGACAGCGACCTCCAGATCGCCGGCGACATCCTCGAAGTACCGCACCTCCTCCAGCCCCCGCGCGAGCACCCGGTCACCGTGGCCGAGTTCGCCGGTCTCACCCGCTCCATCGCCGCCGACCGGTCTCAGTGGGAGCACCTTGTCCGGTACGACGCGACGTCCCGCTGGTATCACCGGCTGCGCACCGGGCCCGGCTACGAGGTGTGGCTGTTGTCCTGGGTGGCCGGGCAGGGCAGCGGTCCGCATGACCACGGCCGCTCCTCCGGTGTACTCACCGTCCTCGACGGCACCCTGACCGAGCACACTGAGCGGGGCTCGCGCGCGCTGTGCGCCGGCGCACAGCGGGTGTTCGCGCCGGGTTATGTGCACGAGGTGGTCAACGACGCGCTCGAACCGGCGGTCAGCCTGCACGTCTACTACCCGGGTCTGACGGAGATGCCCATGCTCTCCCCGTACCGGCTTCGTTCGGCCGCCGGGACACCCGTGCCGCAGTGCGTGTCCACCACCGCCACCGCCACTGCCACCGCGACTGCTTGACGCCCTGCCGCGTTGTCGCCCTGCCGCGTTGTCGTACCCGCCTGTAAGACTGTGTCCCATGCGCATTGTGGTTCTGGCAGGCGGCATCGGCGGGGCCCGGTTCCTGCGTGGTCTGAAGCGGGCCTCGCCGGACGCGGACGTCACGGTCATCGGCAACACCGGTGACGATATCCACCTCTTCGGGCTGAAGGTCTGCCCGGACCTGGACACGGTGATGTACACGCTCGGCGGCGGCATCAACGAGGAGCAGGGCTGGGGGCGGGCCGACGAGACCTTCCACCTCAAGGAGGAGCTCTCGGCGTACGGGGTGGGGCCGGAGTGGTTCGGGCTCGGGGACCGGGACTTCGCCACGCACATCGTGCGTACGCAGATGCTCGGGGCGGGCTATCCGCTGAGCGCCGTCACCGAGGCGTTGTGCGACCGGTGGAAGCCCGGGGTACGGCTCATCCCGATGTCCGACGACCGCGTCGAGACCCATGTCACGGTCGAGCTGGACGGTGAGCGGAAGGCGATCCACTTCCAGGAGTACTGGGTGCGGCTGCGGGCCTCTGTGCCGGTCGGGGCGATCGTGCCGGTGGGGGCGGAGCAGGCGAAGCCCGCGCCCGGTGTCCTGGAGGCCGTCGCCGAGGCGGACGTGGTCCTCTTCCCGCCGTCCAACCCCGTCGTGTCCCTCGGCACGATCCTCGCCGTGCCCGGCATCCGCGAGGCGGTCGCCGACGCCAGGGTGCCGGTCGTCGGCCTCTCCCCTCTCGTCGGGGACGCGCCGGTGCGGGGCATGGCCGACAAGGTGCTCGCCGCTGTGGGCGTCGAATCCACGGCCGCGGCCGTCGCCGAGCACTACGGGGCGGGGTTGCTGGACGGGTGGCTCGTCGACACGGTGGACGCGGGCTCCGTCGAGCGCGTCGAGGCCGCCGGGATACGGTGCCGGGCCGTACCGCTGATGATGACGGACCTGGATGCGGCGGCGCAGATGGCACGCGAGGCGCTGAGGTTGGCGGAGGAGGTGCGGGGCGTTTGAGCAGCGAGTTGCCGACAGACACGGGGAGCCCGGACGACGGGGCGCCCGGCTACCGCGTCTGGGCCCTTTCCGGTCTGCCCGAGGTGCGGGAGGGGGATGACCTCGCCAAGCTCATCGCCGCCGTCGAGCCGGGGCTTGCCGACGGGGATGTGCTCCTTGTCACCTCGAAGATCGTGTCCAAGGCCGAGGGGCGGGTCGTCGAGGCGGAAGACCGCGAGGCCGCGATCGACGCCGAGACCGTACGGGTCGTGGCGCGCCGCGGCCCGCTGCGGATCGTCGAGAACCGGCAGGGTCTGGTCATGGCCGCCGCCGGGGTCGACGCCTCCAACTCCCCTGCCGGGACTGTGCTGTTGCTGCCCGAGGACCCGGACGCGTCCGCACGGGCCATACGCGCGGGGCTGCGGGACACGCTCGGGGTCGATGTCGGGGTCCTCGTCACCGATACGTTCGGGCGGCCCTGGCGGATCGGGCTGACCGATGTCGCGATCGGGGCCGCGGGCGTGCGCGTGCTCGACGATCTGCGGGGCGGGACCGACGCGTACGGCAATCCGCTCGGCGCGACCGTCGTGGCGACCGCCGACGAGCTGGCCGCCGCCGGGGACGTGGTGAAGGGCAAGACCGCCGGGCTGCCTGTCGCCGTCGTGCGCGGGTTGCCGCACGTAGTGGCCGGGGACGACGGCGAAGGGGCACGGGCGATGGTGCGCGGCGCACCGGACGACATGTTCCGGCTCGGGACGTCGGAGGCCGTACGGGAGGCGGTGACCCAGCGGCGTACGGTGCGGGCGTTCACCGACGAGCCCGTCGACCCCGGTGCCGTACGGCGTGCCGTGGCCGCGGCGGTCACGGCACCGGCGCCGCACCACACCACTCCATGGCGGTTCGTGCTGCTGGAGTCCGAGGAGGCGCGGACCGCGCTGCTGGACGCCATGCGGGACGCGTGGATCGCGGATCTGCGGCGCGACGGAAAGAGCGAGGAGTCCATAACCAAGCGGGTGCGGCGGGGGGACGTCCTGCGGAACGCGCCGTACCTGGTGGTGCCCTGTCTCGTCATGGACGGGTCCCATACCTACGGCGACGCCCGGCGGGACGGGGCCGAGCGCGAGATGTTCGTGGTCGCCGCAGGGGCAGGGGTGCAGAACTTCCTGGTCGCGCTCGCCGGGGAGCGACTGGGGTCCGCGTGGGTGTCGTCGACGATGTTCTGCCGTGATGTCGTACGGGACGTGCTGGGGCTGCCGGAGGGATGGGACCCGATGGGGGCCGTGGCGGTGGGGCACGCCGCGGAGGAGCCGAGGCCGCGGCCGGAGCGGGATCCGGGGGCGTTCATCGAGGTGCGGTGAGGAGAGGTGGGGTGAGGGGGGGGGGGCGAGGGGGGTGCGGTGAGGGGAGACGCGGTGAGGAGAGGTGCGGTGAGGAGTGGGCAGGCGCGGCCCGCTCCCGTGTCCGGGCGGACACGGACGTGGGTGCCCGAGGGGCCGCTCGATCTCGGGCTCGTGCTCGGGCCGCTGCGGCGCGGGCCCGCCGATCCGATGTTCCGGAGGACTCCGGACGGGTCCGTGTGGCGGGCCAGTCGTACGCCTATAGGGCCCGGGACGCTGCGGGTCACGCTGCGGGGCGGGGTGACCCAGGCTGAGGCGTGGGGGCCGGGAAGCGAGTGGCTGCTGGACCAACTCCCTTCACTGCTCGGTGCGTTCGACGACCCCGAGTCCTTCGAGCCGCGGCACCGACTGGTCGCGGTGACGCGGCATCGGCGGCCGGGGCTGCGGCTGACGCGGACCGGGCTGGTCATGGAGTCGTTGATTCCGTCGATCCTGGAGCAGAAGGTCACGACGGACGAGGCGTACCAGGCGTGGCGGTTGCTCGTACGGAAGTACGGGGAACCGGCGCCGGGACCGGGGCCGGGGCCAGGGCCGATGTACGTGATGCCCGCGGCGCGGACATGGGCCTTGATTCCGTCCTGGGAGTGGCACCGGGCGGGGGTCGACAACAAGCGTGCGTCGACGATTCTGCGGGCGGTGCGGGTCGCCGCACGACTGGAGGAGGCCGTGGGGATGCCGCCGGAGGAGGCGCGGGCGCGCTTGGAGGCCGTGCCGGGGGTGGGGCCGTGGACATCTGCGGAGACCGTCCAGCGGAGTCATGGGGCGGCGGATGCGGTGACCGTGGGGGATCTGCATCTGCCGGGGATCGTGGGGTATGCGCTGGCGGGGAATCGGGATGCGGATGATGCGGTGATGCTGTCGCTGCTGGAGCCGTATGCGGGGCAGCGGCATCGGGCGGCTCGGTTGATTCTGCTGTCGGGGCGTACGCCGCCGCGCCGCACTCCGCGGAGGCCTCCGGGGGACATCGGGCGGTTGTAGCGCGCCTCCGCGGTGACGTATCCCAGGACGCACCCCAATACACACCCCAGAACACACCCCAGAAGGAGGCCGATCTGCTTCCTGCCGGGACCGGCCGAACTGTGTTTCGGCCGGCCGGTGCATGCAGACCGTTCGATGCGCCTTCGATGAGTGGCGTGTGTCGATGAGTGGCGTGTGCCGATGGGTGATGCGTGTCGATGGGTGGCGTGTGTCCTGCTTGTTACCGGCCTTGCCCCTTAATGGCCCTGGTACTGCGCCGCCTTCGAGCGGACCGTGCCGAGCTCGCCGTAGAGCTTGCGCCCGGGGCACTCGGTGGCGAAGCCGTCCCGGTGACCGGAGATGACGTTCAGCCGCACCTTCCTGCCTTTTCGGTAGAGATTGCCGCCACCTGACGTCAGATATGTCGTGCCGCTCGGGTTCACCTGGTAGAGGCCGAGTTTCCAGGCGGTGAGCTGGGCGAGGGCCGTGACGGTGTCTCCGGACGGCTTTGTGGTGTTGAAGCTGCCGAGCGCGGCGATGCCCATGCTGTTCGTGTTGAAACCGAGGGTGTGGGCACCCATGACGGGCTTGGCGACACCGCCCACGCGGCCCTCGTAGATGTTTCCGCACTTGTCGACGAGGAAGTTGTAGCCGATGTCGCGCCAGCCACTGCTCAGGACGTGGTAGCGGTAGATACCGCGGATGACCGAAGGGGCCTGCGCACAGCTGTAGTTGTTGCCCGACGCCGTGTGGTGCACGAAGGCCGCCTTGACCGTTTTCGTGTATTTGAAGTCACGCTCGCGCAGCTTCTCGTCGGCACCCCAGCCACGGCGCGTGACGATGCGCGGGCGCGGACCGATGTGCGCCCGCACTCCGGGTTCCACGTCGGCGAGCTGGTTCTCGGTCTCCTGCCGGGACAGCGCGGGGATCTCCAGGGCGCCCAGCGGCGCGTGGTCGGCGTTCACCGCGGACGCGGCGGCCTGCTCGGCGGTCAGCTGACTGAGGCGTGGACTGTCCACGGGGCCGGCGACCGGCGGGGGTTCGATGCCGGCACCGGGGTCGATGAGCTCGAGGCGCAGCCCCTGCGGGAGTGCCTGGGCGCCCGCGGCGCCGGTACGGTGCTCGGTCTCCGCGCGGACCCGTAGCTCGACACCGTCCGAGTCGCCCACCCAGAGCGGGGCCGTCGAGCCGCGTACGCTCCCGGAGGCGCGCTCGGCGGTGTCCAGGTCGGCCGCGTGGTCGTGGTTGTGGGTCTCGACGTCCTGCCAGCGGGACCAGCGGTTCGTGCCGGTCGCCCGGGTGCGGACCTGGACGCGGCCGCGCAGTTCGTCGTCCGGGTCGTCCCAGACGACACCGACCAGCGAGAACGTCCGGACGTCCTGGCGCGGGACGCCCTCTTCGGACGTGGGGACACCGGTCATGCGGTCGCGGCCGAGGGGGACGAGGGGGATCGACTGGGTGCTGCCGGGCAGGGACTCGCCGGTCAGGGTCTCGGCTGGTCGGGACTCGCCGGACCTGAACCCGCCAGAGCGGGACTCGCCGGTCAAGGAATCACCGGACCGGGACTCGGCGGACCGGGACTCCCCCGTCAAGGTCTCGCCGGACCCGGACCCGGACTCGCCGGGCAGGGGCCGGCCGAGCAGAGTGGCGCCCTGCGCGGCCGAGGCCGAAGCCACGGGCAGGGCCAGCGGGAGGGACAGGGCCGCCGCGCACGTGACGCCGATCGAGGACGTCAGAAATCTACGCATACACCTGATCTGAGACATAGCCATACATGCATAGTTATCCAGGAAGTGACGGGATGTCGGATGAGCTCCTCCGAACCGGTGTACGGCCGGTCGTCCGGGAG
Organism: uncultured Actinomycetota bacterium; assembly: GCA_963711935.1. Classification (GTDB taxonomy): domain Bacteria; phylum Actinomycetota; class Actinomycetes; order Streptomycetales; family Streptomycetaceae; genus Streptomyces. The sequence goes on along the minus strand of CAVQGD010000026.1, from coordinate 397,504 downwards.
GCCGTCCGGGCGGCCGGTTCCGCCCCGGCCCCCGCGTACGCTTACCCGTGTGAACGCCACCGACCGCACCCCCGCCGACCTGCTGCGGTCCGCGCTCGCCGCGGATCCCGCACGCCCCCTGGTGACCTTCTACGACGACGCCACGGGCGAACGTGTCGAACTGTCCGTGGCCACCTTCGCCAACTGGGTGGCCAAGACCGCGAACCTGCTCCAGGACGGCCTCTCCGCCGAGCCCGGCGACCGGGTCGCGCTGCTGCTGCCCGCGCACTGGCAGACGGCCGTGTGGCTGCTGGCGTGTTCGTCGATGGGTGTGATCGCGGACGCCGCCGGCGAACCAGGGGCGGCCGACATCGTGGTCAGCGGGCCCGACACGCTGGACGCGGCCCGCGCCTGCTCCGGCGAGCGGGTCGCGCTGGCGCTGCGCCCGCTCGGTGGCCGTTTCCCGCGGACCCCGGAGGGGTTCCTCGACTACGCCGTAGAGGTCCCCGGCCAGGGCGACCGCTTCGCGGCGTACGCGCCCGTCGACCCCGAGGAACCGGCGCTGATCGTGGCCGGGCGGGAGTTCAGCGGTGCGGAGGTCGTCGAGCGGGCCCGTGCGGAGGCGCCCGCGCTGGATCTGACAGGGCCTGGGTCGCGGTTGCTGTCGGGTTTGCCGTACGACACGTGGGAGGGGCTGAACGCCGGGTTGTACGCACCGCTCGCGACGGGTGGGTCCGTGGTGCTGTGCCGGCATCTTGAGCAGCTCGACGAGGAGTCGCTGGCAAAGCGGATCGAAAGTGAGCGGGTGACCGCTACGGCTCGCTAGGCGCTCGGCCTGAACCGGGGCACGCGCGGGTCACCCGTTCGGCCCATTCCCAGCCGCCGTCTCCCTCCCTCCTGGGCCATCGTCGTAAGGAGCGGCAAGTAGCACGATGTACACGAGGTAAGAGCACGACACGCTCGTACGCCACCAGCTCGTACGCCACCAGGGGGTGACCTGGACGTGAGCGACTCCCAGGGCGGGCCCGGGCCGTTGCGGCGCCGTCGGCGGCGGTGGCCGAGGTGGGTCGCGGCCGGGGTCGCCGGGGTCGTGGCCGGGGCTGTCTGCGCCGTGTGGGTGGTGTACGAGAAGCTGGATGGGAACATACGCTCGGACACCGAGGCGGCGGCCGAGCTCGCCCGGTACGAGAAGGAGCGGCCCACCGCGCTGGTGCGTGACGCGCGGAACATCCTGCTGATCGGGTCGGACACACGGGCGGGCGCGGGCAACCGCGAGTACGGGCGGGACTCCGGCACCGAGCGCTCCGACACCACGATCCTGCTGCACCTCGCCGCCGACAGGCGCAGCGCGACCGCCGTGTCGCTGCCCCGCGACCTGATGGTGAACGTGCCGAGCTGCCGCCACCGCGACGGTACGCGGAGCAGGCCGGTGTTCACGATGTTCAACCACGCCTTCCAGACCGGGGGTTCGGCCTGCACGATCCGTACGGTGGAGAAGCTGACGGACATCCGTGTCGACCACCACGTCGTGGTGGACTTCCGCGGCTTCAAGAAGCTGGTCGACGCGGTCGACGGCGTCGAGGTCTGCCTGGCGAAGCCGATCAACGACAAGGAAGCCAAGCTGCGGCTGCCCGCCGGCAGGGTGCGGCTGAACGGCGAACAAGCCCTGGGATACGTCCGGGCCCGCAAGTCCCTGGGCGACGGCAGTGACACCGAGCGGATGGACCGGCAGCAGCGGTTCCTCGGCGCGCTGGTCACCAAGGTGCGGGGCAGCGACATCCTGCTGAACCCGATGAAGCTCTATCCCGTGCTGGACGCGGCCACCTCGGCACTCACCACGGACCCGGCGCTGGCAAGCTTGCGTGGTTTGTATGAATTTGTCCGTGGCGTGCGCACGATCCCTACGGAAAAGGTGCAATTTCTGACCGTACCCCGTCAGTCGTACGCCAGTAACGCCAATCGTGATCAACTCATGGAGCCCGCGGCGGAGAAACTCTTCGCGCGGCTGCGGACAGACGCACCCGTGGCGGTAGCGGGGGATAATTCTGATGATTCCGGAACAAAAGACAGCAAAACGACACCGGAAGCCGACGGCCAGGATGAACGCCCACCCGGGCGGAATTCATCCAAGGAGTCAGACGAGTACCCGTACGACTACGGCGAGTCCCCCGAGGCCTCCCGCGAGGGGAACTCCCAGGAGCCAGAACCTGCTCCCACTTTTCACGGCCACACGGCCGCCGAGGACATCTGCGGGTAAAACGCAAGTCAACCCGACAGAACAATGCATCAAGAAACGGGCGGATTGCCCAGTTGTAGGGGAGTGGAGTTTGTCACCGTCATCGCTTGATGCCTAATCGGGCGGATAGTGTGAGCGGTCCGGTGTGCCAGGCCCTTCGGTCGCGCACCACCTGCAGCGAGACCCGAGCGTCTTTGGAGAGGGAAGGCGCCGCGTGGCCCCAACGGAGGAACGGACAACCGTGGACGCGCAAGGCCGAGGACGGGCGGACGACATCGATCCCGCAGACCAGTGGGTACTCAACCCGAACACCGGTGAATACGAACTGCGACTGACCCCTTCCGCACCGCAGTCGGCATTGCCGAAGCCCCGGAGGACCGGTACCGGCGCCAGGGGCACGCGGGCCGCCGGATCCGGCACCCGCACCGGAACCGGTGCCCACGCCGGATCCGGAGCCAGTCCCCGCACCGGAAGCGGGACCGGTCCCCGTGCCGGAACCCGCGCCGGAGCCGGTCCCCGCACCATGGCGGCCGGGAGCGGCAGCATGGCGGCCGGGACGGGCACCCGGCAGATGCCCGAGGTCGTACCGGGGCCGCGCCGCCGCCGGGGGGTACCCGCCGAGCCGCCGCCGGGGCGCCGCCGCCCGAAGCCCAAGAAATCCAAGGGCAAGAAGGCCCTGGTCTGGACGGGCGGCACACTGGCCTTCCTGCTGGTCGGCGTGAGCGCGGCGGGCTACCTCTACTACCAGCACCTCAACGGCAACATCACGTCCTTCTCCACCGACGGCGCGGGCACCGGCGGCTTCAGCAAGGACCGCGCGATCAACATCCTGGTCATCGGCACGGACAAGCGCAGTGGCGCGGGCAACAAGGGGTACGGCGACTCCGGCAGCGTCGGCCACGCGGACACCACGATCCTGCTGCACGTCTCCAAGGACCGGTCGAACGCGACCGCGATGAGCATTCCGCGGGACATGATCGTGGATATCCCGGACTGTCCGACCACACAGGAGGACGGCACCGAGAAGGTCATCTCCGGCACGCCCGAGACCCGCTTCAACGAAAGCCTCGGCCAGGACGAGCGGACCCCGAGCTGCACGATGCGGACCGTCACCGAACTCACCGGGGTAGAGATCGACCACTTCATGGTGGCCGACTTCAACGCGGTGAAGACTCTGTCCTCGGCGGTCGGCGGTGTCGAGGTCTGCCTGAAGAAGGACATAAACGACCCGAAGTCACATCTGAAGCTGTCCGCGGGCAAGCACACCATCCAGGGCGAGCAGGCCCTGGCGTTCGTACGCACCCGGCACTCTGTCGGCTTCGGCAGTGACCTGAGCCGGATCGGGCTCCAGCAGCAGTTCCTCAGCTCGCTGATGCGCAAGCTGAAGTCGAACGACACTCTGACCGACGCGTCGAAGATGATGGACCTGGCCGATGCCGGCACCAAGGCACTCACTGTCGACTCGGAGATCGCGGACCTGCGCAAGCTCGCCACGCTCGGCCAGGAGACCGGCAGGGTCAACACCAAGAACCTGACCTTCACGACCGTCCCGGTGGTCGACAACACCGACGGCGCGACCGTGCTGCCCGACCCGGCCAAGGCCCAGGCACTGTTCGACATGATCAAGGACGATGTGTCGCTGACCGAGGTGAAGAAGCAGAAGAAGGCGAAGAAGGTGAAGGAGGCCGCGAAGCTCAAGGGCACACGGGCGAAGGCCTCCGAGGTGCGGGTGAACATCTACAACGGCGGCGCTCCCGCCGGAAGCGCCCAGGAAACCCTCTCCTACCTGCAGGTCGACGAGGGTGTCACCAAGTCCAGCCAGCTCGGCAACGCCGACCGGCCCCAGGCCAGGACGACTCTGGCGTACGATCCCGGCCAGGCCGACCAGGCGCGCAAGCTGGCCGACATCATGGGCCTGCCCGCATCGGCGCTGAAGTCCGGCGAGGGCAACAGCGAGAGCAGCGCGCAGGGACTGCCCGCGATGGTGCTGACTCTCGGCGAGAACTTCAAGGGCGCCGGGGTGTCACAGAGCTCCTCGGTGACGAACCTGGACATCGAGAAGAACACGGCGGACGAGGAAAAGTGCGCCGAGTGAGGAACTGACGCCGCGTGAGGAAATGGCGCCGAGCGATGAACTGACGCCGGGCGATGAACTGACCCCCCGTCATGGCCTGCCTCCTGTCATGGCCTGCCCCCCGTCATGGCCTGCCTCCTGTCATGGCCTGCCCCCCTGTAATGGCCTGCCCCCCGTCACCTGCTCCCCTAATGGCCTGCCCCCCGTCATGGCCTGACCTCCCCGTAATGGCCTGACCTCCCCTGATGACCTGTCGTCGCGTCACGAGGAGACGATCACGAGGAGACAATCACATGGTCAGTTCCCCGAGACCGTCACCTTCTCGTCGTTCTTCAGCTCGCTCACCAGCTGCTTGACCTTCGAGGTGTCCCACTGGAGGTTGCCGTTCGCGGAGTTGCCCGAGATCGGCATGTTCATGGACTTGCCCTCGCCGCCCGTGACGCCCTTCATCGCCCAGAACATGGCGGCCAGGTCCCACAGGCTCATGTCCTTGTCGACGATCAGGGTGTCCAGGCCGGCGCCCATCATCGGGTAGAGCTTGAACGGGTTGAGGACCGTGCTCGGCGTCGCTGTCTGGCCGGCAAGAGCCGAGAGGAACTTCTGCTGGTTCTTCGTACGGTCCAGGTCACTGCCCGCGAGAGCGTACCGGGTGCGGACGAACGCGAGGGCCTGCTCACCGTTCAGGGTCTGTGTGCCCGCCTCGAAGTCGGCACCGGACTTGGTGTCCTTCATCCCGCCCTCGGGGATCTCGATCTCGACGCCGCCGACCGCGTCGACGATGTTCGCGAAGCCCGCGAAGCCGATCTCCACGTAGTGGTCGATGTGCAGGCCCGTGTTGGCCTCGACGGTGCGGACCAGCAGCTCGGGGCCGTCCTCCGCGTACGCCGCGTTCAGCTTCACCTCGCGGCCGGTGCCCTCGTAGAGCTTGCCGGAGTCGGAGCCCTGGTACGAGGGGATCTCGACGTTCGAGTCGCGGGGCAGCGAGATGAGCGTGGGCCCGTTGTCGCCGGTGTGCAGGATCATCATCGAGTCCGTGCGCTTGCCTTCGGCGGAGCCGGTGCGAAGTCTCTTCTTGTCCTCGTCGGACATGCCCGCGCGGCTGTCGGAGCCGACGATCAGGTAGTTGGTGCCCTCGCCCGTCTCCGGCCGGTCGATCACCTTGGAGAGGTCGACATCACGGTTCAGTTTGGAGTCGGCCCAGAAGTACGTGCCGACGAGTGTCACGACCAGCACGGTCACCATGGCTATCGCTGTCCGCTTGAGGCGGCCGCGCCGCCTCGGGGCGGGCCCGTCCGCGTGAGTGCCGCGACCGCCGTGGCCGCCGGACCCGCCGTCGGGTGCCCCGTACACCTGGCCGGTGTTGTAGCCGCTGTCGTAACCGCTGTCGTACGAACCGGGCGCGCCGCCGTTGCCGTAACCATCGCCGCGCCCGTCGCCGTACACCGGCTGTGGCGGCACACCGCTCTGCGGGGGAGCCCCCGCGGAGCCGCGCCGTATCTGTCGCATCACGCGCGCGCCCTCGGGCTGTGCGCTCGCACTGCCGCGGCCGTATATACCGCCGCGGCTGCTGTCAGACCGTCCCTCAGGCCAATTGTTCATGCGCCCCAGTGTGCCGTGCCGGGCAGTGCGGTTCACAAGGGTCGAAGGCAAACGGGGGCAGTGCTGTTGCGAAGCCGACACACATCACACAACATCACACACATGTCAGGACGGCATAAGACGGGGAGCATGACAGGCCAGGTCACCACCCCGGAACCCAGCATTCCCCCCGCATACTGCCCCTACCGGCATGCCACCTCGTCCCCGGTCACCACTCCCGCCTCCCCCTGGTACGGGTCGGCGGACCTCACCTTCCGCACCTGCCGGAAGTCCGTCCCGACGATCACCTTCAGCGTCGCCCCCTGTCCTGGCACCGCCTGCGGCTCCGCCCCCGGCAGGGCGGTCGCGAGGGACGTGGCGGAGCGGTCCCAGCGCGGGTCGTACGCGATGATCGTGCGCTGTACGTTCCGCTCCCGCGCGTTCACGGGCATCCGCGTCGTACGGAACCCGGTGGCCGCGAGCTGACCGTCGACCTGCCTGGCGAGGCCGTTCACCGTCGTGCCGTTCTCGACCTGGACCTGGATCTGCTGCGGGGCCACGTCCACCCGGGCCGCCTTGCCGCGCCGCTTCTTGTACGGGGCGAGGGGCCGGTCGTCGCGCAGGGCGGCGAAGAGCCGGGCGGATTTGGCCGGGTCCCACTTCAGGGTCGAGCCGACGCCCTCCACGGCGTACCCCATCTGCCCGATGGGGACCGTGGTGAACTCGGACGAGGCAGGCGAGAAGTTGCGCATCGCCCGTGCCAGGCCGAGCAGTTCACCCGCCCCGAACTCCTTGTCCGCGCGCACCGAGCCGAGTACGGCCCTGGTGAGGTCGCGGAACTTCATCGGGTTCAGCAGCACCCCGGAGGACGTGGCCTGCGCGAGGAGCGAGGCCATGAAGCGCTGCTGGCGCCCCATCCGGCCCAGGTCGGAGGAACCGTCGGTGTGCCGGGAGCGGACGTACTGCAGGGCCTGCCCGCCGTTCAGCCGGTGTGTACCGGCGGGGAGGTCGAGGCCGGTGTACGAGTCCTTCAGGGGGCGCGCGGTGCAGATCTCCACGCCGCCGAGCACGTCCACGGTCCTCATGAAGCTGAGGAAGTCGACCTCCAGATAGTGGTCGATCTTGACCTTGGTCATGTGCTCGACCGTGCGCACGGTCAGCTGCGGTCCGCCCTCCGCGTACGCCGTGTTCAGCTTGATCGGGTGGGAGCCGTGCTGTTCGCCGGTGGTCCGGTCGGTGTGCGGGGGTGTCTCGGCGTACGAGTCGCGCGGCAGGCTCACCACGCTGGCGCGTTCCCAGTCCGCCGAGATGTGCACGATCATCATCGTGTCCGTGCAGTGACAGGGGGCGCCGCCGAGCCGGTACCTGCGCCGCTCCTCCTCCGTGACCTTCTCGCGCCCGTCCGTGCCGACGAGCAGGACGTTCATGCCGTGTCCGGCCCTGGGGCGGTTCTTCATGTCCGCGAAGGGGTCGACGCGGGCGATGTCGTTGTCGAGGCTGGTGAGCACCGCGTGCCCGATGCCCGCGCAGGCGAGCACCATCACCGAGAGCGTGGTCACCGCCTTCATGGCCCAGCCCGGCCTCCCGCGCCGTACGGGCGACCGCCGGGAGCGTGGGGGGGCCTCCCTGCCCATGGGGACCTCCCTGCCCATGGGGGTTTCCCCTGCTTGGGGGGTTTCCCCTGCTTGGGGGGTTTCCCCTGCTCGAGCGGAGTCGAGAGCTTGGGGAAGAAGCCGGGAGCGTGGGGGATGCCTCGGCCGGGCGGGGCGGCGGGGCGGCGTGGGCACGGGGACACCTCCGCGAGGACTGGGCGTGGATCCGCGAGGACTGGGCGTGGATCCCGAGCACCGTAGGCCCCTGCGATCTGCGGCCTCGCCCAGCGGCCGGGCGGCGCGCGTCGGTGTCCCCCGTTCGCGGTAACGTGAGCCCCCTATGAACGACGTGAGCCCCCTATGAACGACAAGCCCGACGTGCGGCTCCCCGCCGTGTCTGTCATCATGCCCGTCCTCAACGAGGAGCGGCATCTGCGCGGCGCCGTCCAAGCGATCCTCGCCCAGGAGTACGCCGGAGAGATGGAGGTCGTGATCGCCCTCGGTCCCTCCACGGACCGTACGGACGAGATCGCGGCCGAGCTCGCGGGGGAAGACACACGCGTGCACACGGTGCCGAACCCCACCGGGCGCACCCCCGCCGCACTGAACGCCGCGATCAAGGCCTCAATTCACCCTGTCGTGGTACGCGTTGACGGCCACGGCATGCTCTCCCCGAATTACATCGCGACGGCCGTACGGCTCCTGGAGGAGACCGGCGCGCAGAACGTCGGCGGCCTCATGCACGCCGAGGGCGAGAACGACTGGGAGCACGCGGTCGCCGCCGCGATGACGTCGAAGATCGGTGTGGGCAACGCCGCCTTCCACACGGGCGGGCAGGCGGGCCCGGCCGAGACGGTCTACCTCGGGGTCTTCCGCCGCGAGGCCCTGGAGCGACAGGGCGGCTACAACGAGGAGTTCATCCGCGCCCAGGACTGGGAGCTGAACTTCCGGATCCGGGAGGCGGGCGGGCTGATCTGGTTCTCGCCGGAGCTGAGGGTGTCGTACCGGCCGAGGCCGAGCGTGCGTGCCCTGGCCAAGCAGTACAAGGACTACGGGCGGTGGCGGCATGTCGTGGCCCGCTACCACGAGGGCTCCATCAATCTGCGCTACCTCGCCCCGCCGACCGCGGTGTGCGCGACAGCGGCGGGGCTGGTGGTGGGCGCCGCGCTCACGCGGTGGGGTTTCGTGATCCCCGGCGGCTATGTCGCGGCGATCGTGGCCGGTTCGCTGCCCGCGGGCAGGGGGCTGTCCCTGAAGGCCCGCCTCCAGATCCCCGTCGCGCTCGCCACCATGCACATGTCCTGGGGGTTCGGCTTCCTGACCAGTCCGCGGTCGCTGGCGAAGAGGGTGATCGCCTCGCGGCGGCCGGCGGTGCTGAGGGAGAGCTGAGCGGCCGGCGACCGCGGGCGGGGCAGGTGGAGCGCGGGGTAGAGAACTGCCCGGAGGTGGCCACCAACATCCCCGGTGTGGTCGCCTTCCGCGACAGCAACGCCCCGGACACCGTCGTTACCATGACGGCGGAGTCGTGGGCGCTGTTCACCGACGCCGTGAAGGCCGGGGAGTACGACATCACGGCATGACCTGGGGGGCCCGCTGTGCAGGAGTGCCCGCGCTGCCGCGCCGAGTGCGTGACAGCCCCGAAACGGGGTGGGTCTACTGCCTGCCATGCGGTGAGCCCGTCGCCCCTCCGGCCCCCCACCATGTCCCGGTCCGGAACCCTGGCGAGGCAGGCTCACCCAGTTGCCCTACCGGCCGCGCGAGCACTGAGCCGGTAAACCCGCTCCGCCCCGGTCGGCACACCTCCCCGTGTGCTGGCCGGGGCTACGCGTCCTCCCCCTGCCGCGCCTGAACTGGCGTGGACGGTCAGGCAGGTTGGCGGCTGATGTGGGTGGCAGTCTTGTCGAGCATGCCTGACCGTGCGGCGCCGAGCAGGGCCCGCAACGAGACGGCGGACGCACGAAGGACAGTGCTTGGGGTGTCGGACTCGCGCAGCAGCAAAGGTCCTCCACCAGGGGCGACGGCTACCTCCACGCAGTCCCGGTTGGCGTCGTCGCCGGAGAAGCTGGACTTCTGCCACTTGAGTTCTGGCACGCGTACCTCGCTCACGGTCAGAGCCGCTGCGCCAGACTCCTGATGAGGTTCAGCGACGGCCCGGGGCCAAGGGCTGTGGCCCTCAATTGGTCGAACATGAGTTTATACGCGGCGACTTGAGCGTCCTCCTCCACATACAAGGTGGACATGGCTGTCTCGGTTCGCACCACGTCGACCTCTGGTTCCGGCATGCCCACGACCCCGAACGGGCCGTTCACGCCTCGATGCGAGTCGGTGGCGTACGGAAGCACCTGGACCGTCACATGTTCTCTCTGCGCCATGTACGCGAGGTGCGTCAGCTGGTCCCGCATGACCTCCGCGCCACCGAACTTGGCGTGCAGTACGGCTTCGTAGAGAACGACCCACAGTTCCGGCGCCCGGTCGCCTCCCTCCAGAATCCGCTGGCGAAGCAGCCGTCCGCGTACATGCTCCTCCAACTCACCCTCGGGAGTGTCCAAGCGGCCTCGCCGGAAGAGCACGCGCATGTAGTCGGGCGTCTGCAACAAGCCGGGAACCAGGATGGTCTCCCAGGAGTACAGGCTCACCGCCTTCGACTCCAACTCGATCAGGTCGGCGAATCCCCCGCTGAGCACATCACCGTAGCGGTTCCACCAATTGCGTCGCCGCCCTTCGCGTGCCATGTCGGCCAGCGCCTGAGCAAGGGCCTCGTCCTGAACGCCGTACGCGTGAAGCAGTGCCTTGAGTTCGGCGGCGCGGATCCCGTTCAGGCCTGTCTCTATGCGGCTGATCTTCGCCTTGCCGCACTCCAGCACCTGAGCGGCTCCATCGATCGACAATCCCGCGTTCTCACGCAACTTGCGCAGCTCGGCGCCGAGTCGCTTCTGGCGGATGGTCGGGTTCTTGCGTGGCGGCATACGGACCGTCCTAGCACTGCCCGCCCCAACGTGTCCCAGAAACGGGTCAGTTAGCTAGAAAGAGTCATTCCAAGGGGGAACGCTGCACTTTTTGAAGACCCATCGCTACCGTCGGAGACAGAGCGCTCCCCCACGCCCCCATGAGCCCGGAAGAGCACCGCCACCGCACTCCATGCGGCAGGCGACAGCGCCACCACATGGGCAGGCGTGTGACCACCACCCGTTCCCTCGAAGGGAGTTCAACCATGAGCAAACCCCCGCCCCCGCCCGACGACTCCTGGGAGTACGGCATCGACCTCCCCCACCACGCCCTCGGCTCCGGTGTCGCCCGCAGCACCGTACGGACGATCCTCACGCGCCATTCACTGCCCGAGTTCGCCGATACCGCTGAGTTGCTGACCAGTGAGCTGTGCGGCAACGCTTACCGCCATACCGCCGGTCCGGCGAGCGTGCGCGTGCGGTGGAGGAAGGGCACGCTCCATGTCAGCGTGTGGGACGGGAGTGACGTACTGCCCTGCCCGACCCGTGGAGGCGTCGGCCTCGAAGGAGGGCGTGGTCTGCTGCTGGTCAGCCGTTGCGCCCAGGCATGGGGAAGCCGGGCCGCACCACCGGGGACCGGGAAGGTCACGTGGTTCGAGTTGCACGAGTGACGACACCACCGGGCCCGGATACGGACGTAGCCCTCTGCCTGGGAGGGGCAGAGGGCTACGGGGCGAGTGAGAGAAGGGCGTGCCCTACGGCAGGTTCCTTGCCATCACGACACGCTGGACCTGGTTCGTCCCCTCGTGGATCTGTGTGCTTTACGACATGTAGGGCTCTGGCCTGCATGAACACTCCCCTCTCGGGGGTACCTCCCCAGCATTCCCCCATGATCATCTACCCGACAACGCGAATATTGGTGATGTGCCATAGACCAGGCACCTGGGGCCGTCCTACCGTCCTCATGGCGGCAGGGAAAGGCTCTGCAACCGAGGAGGGGAACAATGGCGCGTGAGGAACTGACCCGCCTTACCGGCAACGTCGGCGGGCCCAACTGCGACGACGACGATTGCCCGAACGTCTACCGGACCAAGAGCGGTTCATTCGTCGTCCAGGGCGACGCGTCTGACGCGTTCACCCCACCTGCCGGGGAAGGGCTGGTGGAGATCCCCGAGCACGTTCTGAGGGAGGCTGTCCGTGTTCTTGGATGGTGAGGACTGGCGTCGGTTCTTCGATGCCTTCGAGCGCGAAGCGTGGCGGTTCGAGGCGCAGCCCACGTACACCATGCCCAAGGAACAGGCGAACGTAGCCCGCTTCCTGCGTGGTGAGGACAAGCCTGCCGACCACAATGCCCGCTGGCATGAACGGGTACGCGGATACGTCGAATCCGGCAAGCGCATCGGTCGTGTCCGCATCGTGCGCCAGCCGCTAACCGACTACCAGCGGTATCAATTCGCCTGGGGCATCCCGGGGAACATCGCGGCGGGTGAAGACATCCGCATCTTGGATACGACGCGAGACGACTTCAGTTTGCCGCTCTCGGGGCGTGACTGGTGGATGTTCGACGATTCCCGCATCGTGCACCTGAACTTCCGTCCGGACGGAACCCAGATCAATCGCGAATCGTACGAAGGCGATGCGGGTCCTTATCGGGAGTGGAAGCGGATCGCCTTGGCACACGCAGTACCTTTCGAGGAGTTCGTGAAGGGCCTTGACGCTTGACCCTGGCCAGCTAGGTCAGTCGAAGGCTGACCTAGCGGAAACACTCCGCGGCATGCGCAAGCGAGCCAGCCGCACTCAGGTCTGGCTCGCTCAGCGCTGCAATATTTCTCAGACCAAGCTGAGTAACATTGAGACCGGACGAGTCACACCCGGCCTTGTCGATGTTGAATTGATTCTTAGAGCCCTCGACGCGCCTCCGGAACTGCTAGCGGAAGTTACCGCCCTCGCGCGCCTCGCCAATACGGAGTGGCAAGGGAAGCGGGCATCTTGGCGCAGAGGGCTGGAGAAACGACAAGCAGAGCTCGCCGGTCTCGAAGGGGAAGCCACAACGCTTCGCTACTTCCTGCCTGCGATGGTGACGGGACTCCTGGCCACGCCTGAATACATCAGGGCCAGCCTCAGCCACTCCCCAGTGGACACAACCAAGACGGTCGCGAGGAAGCTGGAGCGGCAAGCAGTCCTCTACGACAGCGCGAAGCGCTTCACGTTCCTGCTGACAGAACAAGCCGTCAGATGGGTCGTAGTCCCGCGTGCAGCGATGGCCGTCCAGATGGACCGCCTCGCCTCACTCTCCCACCTGCCCAACGTGCGCATCGGGGTCATCCGCACGGGAACAGTTGTCAGTCGTGGGCCGATGAACACTTTCACCGTGTACGACCAACGGCTAGCAACTGTCGAGACATTCACAGGGCGTATCGTTTTCCAGGACGCCAGGGATATCGCGGAACACCTTGAAGTGTTCCGCGTGTACGAGCGTCACGCGTTGTTCGGCGAGGAAGTCAGAGCACTGCTCGGAGAGTGGGCCGCAGACTGCCGAACATGATCGTCTACCCGACAACGCCAATAAAGCGAGGAACCTACTCCGATCCGGGGGACCATCGAATCTCACGGATCGCGAGGAGGCAGTCGGAATGGCGAGCAGGACGAAATCGGCAGAAGAGGCTTGGGAGTTCGCGGCGTACGCGCTCGAAGGGGTGTCGGCATGAGTGAGCCGAGAACCTATCCGAGTGGGCCGGTAGAGCTTCCGCTGACTGTGAACCTGGAACCCACTCCTGTGCCGGGTTGCGCTGGATGTGCAGAGCTGGCCAACGCGCGAGACCGTGCGCGGGCAGTTGGCGACATGACCACGGTGTCGGACTGCAACGTTTTCCTGCGGCGGCACCCGGAGGGGCACTAGTGGTCACGGCCCGGGACATCGGCGCACGCGTCACGGACGCGAGGCGCCTCAGTCTGTGCCGTCACCCAGCTCAAGTAAGCCTGGCTGCCCGAGATGACGGGCACGGCGATGACTTCCGGGGTTTCGTAGTCGTGGAGTTCGCCGATGCGCTCCGCGAGTTTGTCCACCAGGTCGCCGCGCGTCTTGAAGTCGATGCGCCACTCCTGCTCTTGCTCGACCTTGCCCTTCCACCGGTAGAGGGACGAGATCGGATAGACCTGGGCGCAGGCGGCCAGCTTCCCGTTGATCACCTCGGAGGCCAGGGCACGGGCCTTCTCCTCGGCATCGGTTGTCGTGCTCACCATGGCGTACTCGGGAGTCGTCATGGTGAGGAGCGTAGACGGCACGCCCGCCCGTAAGCCGCAAGCAGCGTCGACATGACGAACCCGAACACCACGGCGGGCCCGTCACAGCAACGCCGGGGACGACACCACCGGGCCCGGAGCGACGTAGCCCTCTGCCTGGGAGGGGCAGAGGGCTACGGGGCGAGCGAGAGAAGGGCGTGCCCTACGGCAGGTTCCTCACGGCAGATTGCGCGCCATCACGATCCGCTGGATCTGGTTGGTTCCCTCATACACCTGCGTGATCTTGGCGTCCCGCATCATCCGCTCCACCGGGTAGTCCCGCGTATACCCGTACCCACCCAGCAGTTGGACCGCATCGACGGTGACCTCCATCGCCACATCCGACGCGAAGCACTTCGCCGCCGCGCCCTGGAAGGTCAGATCCGCGTCGCCCCGCTCGGACTTGGCCGCCGCCGCGTACGTCAGCTGACGGGCGGCCTCGATCTTCATGGCCATGTCGGCGAGCATGAACTGGATGCCCTGGAAGTCGGCGATCGGCTTGCCGAACTGCTTGCGCTCCTGGACATAGCCCTTGGCGTAGTCGAGCGCGCCCTGGGCGATGCCCAGCGCCTGGGCGGCGATCGTGATGCGGGTGTGGTCCAGGGTGCGCATCGCCGTCGCGAAGCCGGTGCCCTCCTCGCCGATCATGCGGTCGGCCGGGATACGGACGTTGTCCAGGTAGACCTCGCGCGTCGGGGAACCCTTGATGCCGAGCTTCTTCTCGGGGGCGCCGAAGGAGACGCCGTCGTCGGACTTCTCGACGACGAACGCCGATATGCCCTTCGAGCGCTTCGCCGGGTCCGTCACCGCCATCACCGTGTAGTACTCGGAGACCCCGGCGTTCGTGATCCAGCGCTTCACGCCGTTGAGGACGTAGTGGTCGCCGTCGCGGACCGCCTTCGTCTTCATGCCCACCGCGTCGGAGCCCGCGTCCGGCTCGGAGAGGCAGTACGAGAACATCGCCGTCGCCCCTGGCCAGGGGGGACAGGTACGTCTGCTTCAGGTCCTGCGAGCCGGAGAGGATCACGGGGAGGGAGCCGAGCTTGTTCACCGCGGGGATCAAGGAGGAGGACGCGCAGACCCGCGCCACCTCCTCGATCACGATCACCGTCGCCAGCGCGTCCGCGCCCGCGCCGCCGTACTCCTCGGGTACGTGCACCGCGTGCAGGTCGGCCGTGACCAGCGCGTCGAGCGCCTCCTGCGGGAAGCGGGACTCCTCGTCCACGGCGGCGGCGTACGGCGCGATCTTCGCTTCGGCGAGCGAGCGGATCGCGTCGCGGAGCATGTCGTGCTCCTCGGACGGGCGGTACAGGTCGAAGTCAGCCGATCCGGCCAAGGTCTCTCACGCTCCAAAGACGGTGTGATGCTGTGACGTGCTGTGACGTGCTGAGATGTTGTGACGTGCTGAGGTGCTGTGACGTGCTGGGATGCTGTGACACTGACGCTAATTACCGTTAAGTAACCAGAATTTTAGGGGCCCGCCCGCGTGAGGGATACGTGAGCTTGGCGACAAGGGGGGAAACTGCCCGCCGAGGGGCGTCCGCATGCCACGACTATGCTCAGGCAGCGCATATCTACGGCACACCACGGACGTACACCCCTGGCACCCTGGAGCACTCATGGCCCTCAAGATCACCGTGATCGGCACCGGCTATCTCGGCGCCACGCACGCCGCGGCCATGGCCGAGCTGGGGTTCGAGGTGCTCGGGCTCGATGTCGTGGAAGAGAAGATCGACATGCTGCGGCGGGGCGAGGTCCCCATGTACGAGCCGGGGCTCAAGGAGCTGCTGGGCAAGCATGTCGCGGGGATCGAGGGCTCCAGCGGGCGGTTGCGGTTCACCACCGACTACGCCGAGGTCGCCGCGTTCGGTGACGTCCACTTCGTCTGCGTCAACACCCCGCAGCGGCACGGGGAGTACGCCTGCGACATGTCGTACGTCGACTCCGCGATCGCCTCGCTCGCGCCGCATCTGACGGGGTCCGCTCTCGTCGTCGGCAAGTCGACCGTGCCCGTCGGCTCCGCCGACCGTCTCGCCGCCTACCTCGCCGAGCACGCGCCGGCCGGTGCGGACGCCGAACTGGCCTGGAACCCGGAGTTCCTGCGGGAGGGGTTCGCCGTGCACGACACGCTGCATCCTGACCGGATCGTGGTGGGCGTGCGGAGCGAGCGGGCCGAGAAGCTGCTGCGGGATGTGTACGCGACGCCGGTCGCCGAGGGGGCGCCGTTCGTCGTCACCGACTTCCCGACCGCCGAGCTGGTGAAGACCTCGGCGAACTCCTTCCTCGCGACCAAGATCTCGTTCATCAACGCCATGGCGGAGGTGTGCGAGGCCGCCGGTGGCGATGTCGCCAAGCTGGCCGAGGCGATCGGGTACGACGAGCGGATCGGGCGGAAGTTCCTGCGGGCGGGCATCGGGTTCGGCGGTGGGTGTCTGCCGAAGGACATCCGGGCGTTCATGGCGCGGGCCGGTGAGCTGGGGGCCGACCAGGCGCTGACGTTCCTGCGCGAGATCGACTCCATCAACATGCGCCAGCGCGGGCAGATGGTGGAGCTGGCGCGGCAGGCGCTGGGGGGCGGGCCGTTCCTGGGCAAGCGGGTCGCGGTGCTGGGCGCCACGTTCAAGCCGGACTCGGACGACGTACGGGACTCGCCGGCGCTGAACGTCGCCGGGCAGATCCATCTCCAGGGCGGCCAGGTCACGGTGTACGACCCGAAGGGCATGGACAACGCGCGGCGGATCTTCCCGACGCTCGGGTACGCCGATTCCGCGGTCGAGGCCGTGCGGGGGGCCGATGTCGTGCTGCATCTGACCGAGTGGCGCGAGTTCCGGGAGCTGGATCCGGCGGCGCTGGGGGAGGTCACGGCGGCCCGTGTCGTTCTCGACGGCCGCAACGCGCTTGATCCGGAGCTGTGGCGGCGGGCCGGGTGGACGTACCGGGCGATGGGACGGCCCACCGCGTGACCGCCGCGCCGCGTGACCGCCGCGCCGCGTGACCAGCCGCTGCCGCGTAACCGCCGCGCCGCGTAACTGCCGCACCGCGTGACCACCGTGCCGCGTAACCGCCGCACCGTAAGGAGGTCATCCGGGGGCTCACTTGCCCGTGCCGAAGCCGAAGCCGCCCGCCGCGCCCTCCACCTTGGCGCGCAGGCGCTTGCCCTTCTCGGTGGCCTGGTCGTTCAGCTCCTGCTGGAACTCCCGCATACGGCCCATGAGTTCCTCGTCGTGGGCGGCGAGGATACGGGCGGCCAGCAGACCGGCGTTGCGCGCGCCGCCGACCGAGACGGTCGCCACGGGGACCCCTGCGGGCATCTGCACGATCGACAGCAGGCTGTCCATGCCGTCCAGGTACTTCAGCGGGACGGGCACGCCGATGACGGGCAGCGGCGTGACCGAGGCGAGCATGCCGGGCAGGTGTGCGGCTCCCCCGGCGCCCGCGATGACGACCTTCAGGCCCCGCTCGGCGGCCTCCTCGCCGTACGTGATCATCTCGCGCGGCATGCGGTGCGCGGAGACGACGTCGACCTCGTACTCGATCTCGAACTCGTCGAGGGCCTGCGCGGCGGCCTCCATGACGGGCCAGTCCGAGTCCGATCCCATGACGATGCCGACCAAGGGACGGGGGCGCGCGTCGGCGCTTGTCGAGGGGTGGTGGTCGGGCGACGGGTGGGAGGTGCGCGCGTCGGCGCTCGGTGAGGGGTGGTGGTCGGGCGACGGGGGGGAAGGGCTCATTCGGTGATCGTCCCTCTCAGGTATCCGGCTGCGTGGCGGGCGCGCTCCAACACGTCGTCGAGGTCGTCGCCGCAGATGTTGACGTGACCGACCTTACGGCCGGGCTTCACGTCCTTGCCGTACATATGGATCTTGAGCTGCGGATCGCGGGCCATGCAGTGCAGATACGCGGAGTACATGTCGGGGAAGTCGCCGCCCAGCACGTTCACCATCACGGTCCACGGGGCGCGGGCGCGCGGGTCGCCGAGCGGGAGGTCGAGGACGGCCCGGACATGGTTGGCGAACTGGGAGGTGAGAGCCCCGTCCTGGGTCCAGTGGCCGGAGTTGTGGGGGCGCATGGCGAGTTCGTTGACGAGGAGGCGACCGTCGGACGTCTCGAAGAGCTCCACCGCCAGGTGGCCGACCACACCGAGCTCCTTGGCTATGCGCAGCGCCAGTTCCTCGGCCCCCAGTGCCAGTGCCGCGTCCAGGTCCGGAGCCGGGGCGATCACCGTGTCGCACACGCCGTCGACCTGCCGGGACTCCACCACCGGGTACGCGACGGCCTGGCCGTGCGGCGACCGTACGACGTTCGCGGCGAGCTCCCGTACGAAGTCGACCTTCTCCTCGGCGAGCACGGGGACACCGGCGCGGAACGGCTCGGCGGCCTCCTCGGCGGACCGTACGACCCACACGCCCTTGCCGTCGTAACCACCGCGGACGGTCTTGAGGACGACGGGAAAGCCGCCTGTCCGTCGCCCACCACCGCCTTTGCCGGAGGGCACTGCGTGCCTGCCTCTTTCAGGCTCCTGCCCGCCCTTTTCGAGCTCTTCGGCGAAAGCGACCACATCGGCCGGGTCGACCACGATCCGATGACGCGGACACGGCACACCGATCGCGTCCAGCTTCGCCCGCATCACCCCCTTGTCCTGGGCGTGCACGAGCGCCTCCGGACCAGGACGTACGGGGATACCGTCCGCCTCCAGAGCACGCAGATGCTCGGTGGGGACGTGTTCGTGATCGAAGGTGATCACGTCACAGCCATGGGCGAACGCGCGCAGCGTGTCCAGGTCGCGATAGTCGCCGATGACGACATCGCTGACGACCTGCGCCGCGGAATCCTGAGGAGTTTCACTGAGGAGCTTGAACTTGATGCCCAGCGGGATGCCCGACTCGTGTGTCATACGAGCGAGCTGGCCACCACCGACCATGCCGACTACGGGGAACGTCACCCACCCAGGGTATCGGCCACCGCGGGGGCCCTCCGGCAGCCGGTTTCCCGCCCTTTCCCGCCCCTTCTCACCCTTTTCTCCCCTTGACCCCCCTTGGCCAGGTCCGTGGGGCCGTACACAGACAGCCCTCAGGGCTGCTGGTTAGCATGACGGAGTCGGACCACCGTTCGGTGGCCGGCAGACCGATGATTCCAGGCAACGGGGCCGGCACACCATGGGTAGCACCACAGGCAATACCCCAGGCAGTACCACGGGCAGCAGCCGGGAAGCAGCACGGGCAGCAGCACGGGCAGTACCACCTCGGGGCCGCGCGCAGGGCTCGTCCGCGGTGCCCTGCGGCGGCAGATCGAGCAGCTCACGCGCGAGGTCGCCAGGTTCGGCGCGGTCGGCGGGATAGGACTGCTGATCAACCTCGGCGTGTTCAACCTCGTGCGGCACGTCACGGACCTCCAGGTGGTGCGGGCCAGCGTCATCGCCACGATCGTCGCGATCGGCTGCAACTACGTCGGCTTCCGCTACTACACGTACCGTGACCGCGACAAGAGCGGCCGTACGAAAGAACTGTCGCTCTTCCTGCTCTTCAGCGCGGTCGGACTGGTCATCGAGAACGGCGTCCTGTACGCGGCGACCTACGGCTTCGGCTGGGACAGCCCCCTGCAGAGCAACATCTTCAAGTTCCTCGGCATCGGCATCGCCACCCTGTTCCGCTTCTGGTCCTACCGCACCTGGGTGTTCCGCGCTCTCCCGGCGAAGGAAGCGAGGAGGCTACCTCCCTGTTCGAGGGGGGCTGAGCGTTCGGGGGACAGCGCTGAATCGTTCCTGGAGGGAGGGCCTCCGCACCGGCCGGCCCTGACCGGGAGCACGGCGTACTCCCACACGGAGCACACAGAGCACACGGAGTACGCCCACACGGACCGCACCCGGTAAAGGCCCCGGTAAAAGCCCCGGTCAGGGACCGCACCCGGTAAAGGTCCCGGCAAAAGCCCCGGTCAGGGGCGCCGCGCCGCTACCGGACCATCCGCTGCTCTCCCCCGGAGGACACCGGCTTCAACGGCGTACGGGACAGGAACAGCCCGAACACCGGCGGCTGCAGCTGCAGCATCTCCAGCCGCCCACCGTCCGCCTCGGCCAGGTCACGGGCCACGGCCAGCCCGATCCCCGTCGAGTTGCGCCCGCTGATCGTCCGCTCGAAGATCCGCGCCCCCAGATCGACGGGGATGCCGTGCCCCTCGTCGGTCACCTCGATCACGGCCTGGTTCCCGGTCACGCGCGTACGCAACGCGACGGTCCCACTCCCGTGCATGAGCGAGTTCTCGATGAGCGCGGCCAGCACCTGGGCGACTGCCCCCGGCGTGCCCACGGCCGTCAGGTGCCGCTTGCCCGAGCTGACGATCGCGCGGCCCATGCTGCGGTAGGCCGACCGCCACTCCTCCAACTGCTGCTTGATCACCTCGTCCAGGTCGAAGGAGACGGCGGAGCCGGTACGGGGATCGCGGGAGTTGGTCAGCAGCCTCTCCACCACGTCCGTGAGCCGCTCGACCTGTGTCAACGCGATGGTCGCCTCTTCCTTCACCGTGTCCGGGTCATCGGTGAGCGTGATCTCCTCCAGCCGCATGGAGAGCGCGGTGAGCGGCGTACGGAGCTGGTGGGAGGCGTCCGCGGCCAGGCGCCGCTCGGCGGTGAGCATACGGGCGATGCGCTCGGCGGAGGCGTCGAGGACATCCGCGACCCGGTCCAGCTCCGGGACGCCGTACCGCTTGTGGCGCGGCCGTGGGTCACCGGAGCCGAGGCGCTCCGCGGTCTCCGCCAGGTCGGTGAGGGGGGAGGCGAGGCGGTTGGCCTGGCGTACGGCGAGGAGGACGGCCGCGACGACGGCGAGCAGCGCGACCGCGGCGATGATCAGCAGCGTACGGCCGACCTCACGGGTCACGGACGACCGCGGCTCCTTGACCGTGACGGTCTCGCCCTGCTCGCCGTCCTGTTCGGACTGGATGACCTCACCGGTGGGCCGCTTTCCGATCTCTATCGGGGACTCGCCCGGGATCTCGATGAGCGCGTACCGTCCGTCGTCGATCTGCTCTTTGAGGATGCTCGCGGTGACCCGCTCGTCCCCCAGGATCCGGCTGTCCACGATGCTCGCCAGCCGCACCGCCTCGGAGTCGACGCGCTCCTGGGCACTGGCGCTGATGGTGCGTGTCTCGACGATCACGAGCGAGACCCCGAACACCGCGATCACGACGAGCACCACAGCGAGCGTGGACTGAATGAGACGGCGACGCACAGGGCCCTCCGAGCAGCAGACTTACGTGGGGGGAACCAGTGTGCCTCCGGACGCTTCCCCGCTCCGGGCCGGGGCTGCGCCGCCGCTGTGCCACGCGGCGGCGCCGTATGCCGTGTCACGTGACGGGACCGCATGCCGTGCCACGCGGCGCCGTACCTGCCGTGACGGACCGCATGCCGTCCACGCGGCGGTAGCGTGACGCACAGCACAACGGTGGGGTGGTGAAGCGGACCCCGCCAAGCCCAGCGGCGCCAAGCCCAGCGGCGCCAAGTCCCGCGGCAGCGAGTCAGCTCTTCTCGAACCGGAAACCGACCCCCCGCACCGTGGCGATGTACCGAGGATTCGCCGCGTCGTCCCCGAGCTTCTTCCTCAGCCAGGAGATATGCATGTCGAGGGTCTTCGTCGACGACCACCACGTCGTATCCCAGACCTCCCGCATCAGCTGGTCCCGGGTGACGACCCGCCCCGCATCGCGCACCAGCACCCGCAGCAGATCGAACTCCTTCGCCGTGAGCTGGAGCTCCTCGTCCCCCATCCACGCCCGGTGGGACTCGACGTCGATGCGGACACCGTGGGTGGCGGGCGGCTGCTGGGGCTCCGTGGCACCGCGCCGCAGCAGGGCCCGGACGCGGGCGAGCAGTTCGGCCAGCCGGAACGGCTTGGTGACGTAGTCGTCGGCGCCCGCGTCGAGGCCGACAACGGTGTCCACCTCGTCGGCACGCGCGGTCAGGATGAGGATCGGGACGGGGAGGCCCTCGGCGCGGAGCCTGCGGGCGACCTCCAGGCCGTCCATACCGGGCAGCCCCAGGTCCAGGACGACCAGATCGACGCCCCCCTGCATCCCGGCGTCCAGCGCGGTCGGCCCGTCCTGGCGCACCTCGACCTCGTAGCCCTCCCTGCGCAGTGCACGGGCAAGCGGCTCCGAGATGGCCGAATCGTCCTCGGCGAGCAGTACTCGGGTCATGGGGTGATGGTAGTCCGCCTCGGACGACGCCAGAAGGATGATCGGCAACCGTGATCCACACCTTCACGCTGCGCGCTTCTTGCGAAGGTGCACCCAACGAAACAAACCGTGGTTTTCCGGCTGACCCAGCGGAGCATCTACCTGCCCAGCGGAGCGTCTACCTGACACAGCGGAGCGTCTACGCCCCGACCTCTGCCCACACCGTCTTCCCCGCCACCCCCGGTGTCCGTACGACTCCCCAGTCCAGGCTGAGCCGCTGCACGATGAACATCCCGTGGCCGCCCGGGCGTCCGGCGCGGTGCGGTGTCCGCGGGGTGGGCTGACCGGCGCCCCGGTCGGAGACCTCGATGCGGAGCACCTTGTTGTCGCAGGTGATCCACAGCTCGTCCGGACCCTCTGCGTGCAGGCAGGCGTTGGTGACGAGCTCGGAGACGACCAGCAGTACGTCCTCGGCCGCGGCCCGCTGGTCGGCGGTCGCGGCGGGCAGCCAGCCCCACTCGTACAGCGCCTGGCGGGTGAAGTCACGGGCGAGCGGCACGACACCACTTGCCCCGTCGAGACTCAGCCGACGGACCTGACGTCCGGCGTCGGATACGGAGCCGGACGGGGAGGCAGCCTCGGAGGCAGGCACGGATACAGCCGCCCCCTCCGCGATCACACTCTCCACGATCACACCCTCCCCGATCACGCCCGCAGCGGGCGCGTCCCCTCCGGGCGCCCCGGAAGCGCCGCCGACGCCCGGTTCCGGGCCGCGGTCGCCCGGCGAGTAAGGCCGGGTGGTGCTCATCAGCGCTTCACCTCACCGATTCACCTGTTTCACCAGTTCACGATTCAAGACTCACTACTCAACACTCAGTACGTGGATCCGGGCATCCTCTCGGATCCACGCGGCGCACCCGCCGTTTCGGCTGCCACCCTTCGGCTGCCGACATATTCAGGATTTCAGGATGTCTCCTGCCCGACTGATCCGTCCGAACACCCACTTCTTTGGCGCAGTGCATGGGATCGGAGTAACCCGCAGGTCACGCAGGGACGAGCAGGGGGCAGGCGGGTGGCCGTCGCGGACAGGCCCGACCGGGACGGACCAGGGCAGGACAGAGGACAGGACAGGACGGGACAGACCGGGCCGGGCCGAGAGGGGCCGGCGCGGTCAGTCGGGCAAGGCGCTGTCGAGCGTCTCATGGACGGTGAAGACGGCGCCCGCACCTGTGATCTCGAATACCCTGGCCACCACCGGCCGCATCCCCGCGAGATGGACCCCGCCACCGGCGGCCTCGGCCTTCAAGCGGGTGCCCAGCAGGACGTTGAGTCCGGTGGAATCGCAGAACTCCAGGCGCGAGCAGTCCACGACGAGGCGCGCGAACCCTTTGTCGAGACATGCGTCGAGGGGTTCACGCAGCAGCTCGGCGGTGTGGTGATCCAACTCACCCGCAGGGGTCACGACAGCGCTGGCGCCCGCTTCCCGCACCTCGACCAGAAGCCGGCCCGACTGTGCGCTGCCGAGCGTCCCGTGGTCCATGCCGTCTCTCTCCCGACCATCGTGGCTATTGACTCGCTATCGAACACTACGCCCTCCCCGCGCACTCCGTCAGCTGAACAATCGCCCAGAAAAGGGCATTTCGGTACAGAGCCCACTTGCGGTGGGCTTGCGGTGGACTTGCGAAAGCGGGTAGGGCTAGTAAGGACACCCGATAACACGGCCGGCTTTGGAGGCGCCGCACACCGCAGTGCACGAACAGGCATCGGCGGCCATATGCCGAAAACGATGGAGGACATCATGTCGCCCCGGCTCGACGCATCGCATACGCAGAGGGTGACGTCGGCACCCTTTCTGGAAGGCACCTCGGCCCTGGAAGGCACCTCGGCTCTGAAAGGCACCTCGGCCCTGAGAGCGAAGGCACCTCGGCCCTGGAAGACGCCCCGGCCCTGGAAGGCACCTCGGCCCTGACAGACGCCCCGGCCCTGGAAGGCACCTCCCCTGAAAGACACCCCGGACGAGCTCACCCCCCACGACCTCACCGACGGCCTCGAGGGACTTCCGGAGATACCCCCGTACGACGAGGTGGGGCCGGTCGACGCACGGGCCCTGTCCAAAACGCTCTTCGACCGGATGGGATCCCTCGAGGAGGGCACCCACGAGTATGCGTACGTGCGCAACACCCTGGTCGAACTCAACCTCACGCTGGTGAAGTTCGCCGCCTCCCGGTTCCGCTCCCGCAGCGAACCGATGGAGGACATCATCCAGGTCGGTACCATCGGCCTGATCAAGGCGATCGACCGCTTCGAGCTCAGCCGCGGTGTCGAGTTCCCCACCTTCGCGATGCCGACGATCATCGGCGAGATCAAGCGTTTCTTCCGCGACACGAGCTGGTCGGTGCGCGTCCCGCGCAGGCTGCAGGAACTCCGTCTCGACCTGGCGAAGGCCGGCGACGAACTCGCCCAGAAGCTCGATCGCGCTCCGACAGTGGGAGAGTTGGCGGAGCGCCTGGGTATCACCAACGACGAGGTCGTCGAGGGTATGGCGGCGTCGAACGCGTACACCGCCTCGTCGCTCGACGCGCAGCCGGAGGAGGACGACTCCGAGGGCACGCTGGCGGACCGGATCGGCTACGAGGACCACGGGCTCGAAGGCATCGAGTACGTCGAGTCGTTGAAGCCGCTGATCGCCGAACTCCCGCCGCGTGAGCGGAAGATCCTGTCACTGCGTTTCGTCGCCAACATGACGCAGTCCGAGATCGGCGACGAACTCGGCATCTCCCAGATGCATGTGTCCCGTCTCCTGTCACGGACGCTGGTGCGACTACGCAGAGGGCTGACGCTCGAGGAGTGACTCGAGGAGTGACCGGCCATTGAGGTCCGTACGTTCCGTACGTTCCCTACGTTCCGTACGTTCTCCATGTTCCGTACGTTCCGGGCGCCCGGTGTCCCGACTTCGGTCGGGTGCCGGGCGCCCGGCGTTCTTCCGGCTCCCCGAACCAGGAGCGCGCGGAGCAGGAGCGCACGGACCAGCGGATGGCGGCAACGGGTCAGGGTCAGGGTCAGGGTCAGGGTCAGACCATGCGTACTCCGCGCCGCCACACCGCCGATACCAGCGGCACGCCCGGCCGGTAGGCGAGGTGGACGTGGCTGGGCGCGTCCAGGAGGGCGAGGTCGGCGCGGGCGCCCGGGGTGAGCCGTCCGATGTCGTCCCGCCGGAGAGCCGCCGCGCCGCCCGCTGTGGCCGACCAGAGCGCCTCGTCGGGCGTCATCCCCATGTCCCGTACGGCGAGGGCGATGCAGAAGGGGACGGACGAGGTGAAGGACGAGCCCGGGTTGCAGTCCGTGGACAGGGCGACGGTGACGCCCGCGTCGAGGAGGCGGCGGGCGTTCGGCCACTCGGCACGGGTGGAGAACTCGGCGCCGGGGAGCAGGGTGGCGACCGTACGGCTGTGGGCGAGGGCGTCGACGTCGTCGTCCGTGAGGTGGGTGCAGTGGTCCGCGCTCGCTGCGTCCAGTTCGACGGCGAGCTGGACACCGGGACCGTAGGAGAGCTGGTTGGCGTGGATGCGGGGGTGGAGGCCCTTTGCCCTGCCCGCGGTGAGGATCGCGCGTGCCTGGTCGCCGTCGAAGGCGCCCTTCTCGCAGAAGACATCGATCCAACGGGCATACGGGGCACAGGCGTTGAGCATCTCTCCGGTGACCAGGGCCACGTACGCGGCCGGGTCGTCGGCGTGGTCGGGGGAGACGATGTGAGCGCCGAGGTACGTCACCTCGTCGGTGTGGCGGGCGGCGATGCGCAGGGCGCGGGCCTCGTCCTCGACGGTGAGGCCGTAGCCGGACTTGGTCTCGAAGGTGGTGGTGCCCTGGCGGAGGGCCTCGGTCAGGTAGCGGGTGAGGTTCGCCTCCAGTTCCTCGTCCGTCGCCGCCCGGGTGGCCGCGACTGTCGTACGGATGCCGCCGGCGCTGTAGGGGCGGCCCGACATCCGGGCGTTGAACTCCTGTGTGCGGTCACCCGCGAAGACCAGGTGGGAGTGGGAGTCCACAAAGCCCGGGATGACCGCGCGGCCCTCGGCGTCGACCCGATTGTCAGTGGCGGGTGCTTTGCTTGATTCACCGGTCCACGCGATGTGGTCGCCGTCGATGACGACGGCCGCGTCCTGGATCAGACCGAGGGGGGATCCTCCCCCACTCTCACATGTGCTCGGGCGGGGTGACCCCCCGCCGAGGGAGGGGTCGTTGGTGACCAGCGTGGCGATGTTGGTGATGACGGTGCTGCTCATCGTGTCCTCGTGGGTGGCGGCTGGGGCGGTCGTCAGGGGCGCAGGGCTTCGACGGCACGCGCGAGGGCTTGCGGCACATCCGGTACGAGGGTATGGGCCCCGTCGCGTACGACGTGCCGCCCGCCCACGATCGTGTGCCGTACGTCCGCGGCTGTCGCGGCGAATACGGCCGTCTCGGCGCCGAGTCGCGGCGGCGGCCCCGCCGTTCTGACCGAGTCGAGCGCGATCGTCGTGAAGTCGGCGAGCGCGCCGGGTTCCAGGGTGCCCGCGTCGTCCCAGCCGAGGGCCGCGTGGCCGTCGGCCGAGGCCGCCCGCAGGAGAGCCGCCGCCGTCCAGTGACCGCGGGTGCGGGTGCGCAGCCGCTCGTTCAGCTCCATCGCGCGGGCCTCTTCGAGGAGGTCGATCACGGCGTGGCTGTCGGAGCCGAGGGAGAGGGGCGAACCGGCCTGTCGCAGGGCGGCCGCGGGGCCGATGCCGTCGGCGAGGTCGCGCTCGGTGGTGGGACACATGCAGGTGCCCGTCCCGAAGCCGCCGATCAGCGCGATGTCCTCCTCGGTGAGGTGGGTGTTGTGGACACCGGTCGTGCGGGGGCCCAGAACACCGTGCTCGGCGAGGAGTTGGGTGGGCGTGCGGCCGTGCGCTGCCCGGCAGGCGTCGTTCTCCGCCGTCTGCTCGGACAGGTGCACATGCAGCGGGGCCCGCCGTTCCTCGGCCCACCGCGCCACAGTCGCCAACTGCCCGGCGGGTACGGCCCGTACGGAGTGGACGGCGGCACCGATCCGTGCGTGATCATGCTCCTTGAGAAGTGAACAGCGTTCCGCCCAGGCCTCCGTCGTGCCGTCGGAGAAGCGGAGCTGGTGCTGGTTGGGTGGCTGGCCGCGGTGCTTGTCCAGGAGGCCGGAGGACAGGTACGCGGTGTCGAGGAGGGTGATCCGGATCCCGGCCTCGCCCGCGGCCGCGACGAGTGCCTCGCCCATGGCGTTCGGGTCGGCGTACGGGGTGCCGCCGGGGGCGTGGTGCACGTAGTGGAACTCGCCGACGCAGGTGATGCCCGCGAGCGCCATTTCGGCGTAGGTGGCGCGCGCGAGCGAGTAGTAGCTGTCAGGGGTGAGCCTGTCGGCAACCGCGTACATGACGTCGCGCCAGGCCCAGAATGATTCCGGCGCCCGCTCCGCGCTCTGCTCCGTGCCCCGCGTAAGCGGAGGTGAACTGGCGTGCCTGTGTGCATCGGTGTGCCTGTGTGCAGGGGCGTTCCTGTGGGCACTGGCCGGTCCCGCCTGGCCGGTGCCCGCCTGGACGGTGCCGCGCAACGCTCGATGGAAAGCATGGCTATGGCTGTTGGCCAGGCCAGGGATCGTGAGCCCGCGCAGCACCTCCGCTCCGGGCGGCGGGGCGGGCGTCCCCTTGTGCACGGCCGTGATACGGCCGTCCGCCACCTCCAGCAGCACCCCCGGCTCGACCCTGTCACCGAGCCACGTGTGCTCCCCCCAGTACGTCCGTGTCACCTGCGGGCCAGCCCTTCCAGTACGTCGGCGAGTGCGATCACCCCGGCCACGCAGTCGTCCTCGGCGGCGTACTCGGCCGGGGAGTGCGAGACGCCGGTGGGGTTGCGCACGAACAGCATGGCGGTGGGCACGGTGGCGGAGAGGATCCCGGCGTCGTGTCCG
Organism: uncultured Actinomycetota bacterium; assembly: GCA_963711935.1. Lineage (GTDB taxonomy): Bacteria > Actinomycetota > Actinomycetes > Streptomycetales > Streptomycetaceae > Streptomyces. Next base: position 369,705 of record CAVQGD010000026.1, on the reverse strand, counting down.
GCGCCGGTTCCCAGGACAGGCACCTTCAGGTCGGTTTCCTGGCCCAGGATGCGGGCGAGTTCGTCCCGCAGGGCGTGGTCGAACTCGACGACCGGGGTGAAGGACTCCCGGACGACGTCAAGGCGGACACCGTGTGCGTCGGCGTACTCCTGGGCCGCCTTCTCGATGCCGGTGACGACCGTGTCGAGGCTCGCCTGGTCGGCGGCGCGGGAGTCGAGCCAGCCGCGTACGAGGGAGGGGATGGCGTTCACCCCGTTCGGCTCGACGGTGATCTTGCCGAAGGTGGCGACGGCACCGGCGAGCCGGGCCTCCCGGCGGGCTGCGAGCACGGTCTCGGCGTACGACAGCATCGGGTCCCGCCGGTCGGCCAGCCGCGTGGTGCCCGCGTGGTTGGCCTCGCCCCGGAAGTCGAACCGCCACCGCCCATGCGGCCAGATGGCACTGGCCACCCCGACCTTCTCGCCCGTGAGGTCGAGGGCACGGCCCTGCTCGACGTGCAGTTCGACGAAGGCCCCGATCCGGGCCAGGCGCTCCGGGTCCGCCCCGAGGGCGTCCGGGTCGTATCCGGCGGCTTCCATGGCCCGCGGAAGGGTGACGCCGTCGGCGTCCGTCAGCCGGTGGGCCTGCTCGGCGGTGAGCTGCCCGGCACTGAGGCGCGAGCCGACACAGGCCAGGCCGAACCGGGCGCCCTCCTCGTCGCCGAAGTTGACGAGGGCGAGGGGCTTGGTGAACTCGACGCCACGGGAACGGAGTTCGTCCAGCGCGGCGAAGGAGGACACCACTCCGAGGGGCCCGTCGAAGGCCCCGCCGTCGGGCACGGAGTCGAGGTGCGACCCGGTGACCACGGCGTCCCCGGCGGCGGGGTCCCCGAGCCACGCCCACTGGTTGCCGTTCCGGTCGATCTCGTGGCTCAGTCCACGGGCCTCGGCCTGCTCCTGGAACCAGGCACGGCAATCGGCGTCGGCTCCGGTCCAGGAGAACCGCCGGTAGCCGCCGGTCTCGGGGTGCCGTCCAAGGGGCTGAAGCTCGCGCCACATCTCCTGGAAGGTGGGCGGGTGGAAGGTGGGCGGGGTGCCAACGGGTTGGTTCACGCCTCGTCACCTTCGCGGTCACCTTCGCGCATGGGCACCCGGACCCCCTGCTCGTCCGCCACCGACTCGGCGATGTCGTACCCCGCGTCCACGTGCCGGATGACTCCCATTCCAGGGTCATTGGTCAGCACCCGGCGAATCTTCTCCCCGCCGAGTTTCGTACCGTCGGCGACAGTCACCTGCCCGGCGTGAAGGGACCGCCCCATACCGACGCCGCCCCCGTGATGGAGGGAAACCCAGGACGCCCCCGACGCCACGTTCACCATGGCGTTCAGCAGCGGCCAGTCGGCGATCGCGTCGGAGCCGTCGAGCATGGCCTCGGTCTCGCGGTACGGAGAGGCCACCGAGCCGCAGTCGAGGTGGTCCCGCCCGATGGCCAGCGGAGCCGCCAGCTCGCCGCTCGCCACCATGTCGTTGAAGCGCTCGCCGGCCCGGTCCCGCTCCCCGTATCCCAGCCAGCAGATACGCGCGGGAAGGCCCTGGAAGTGGACCCGTTCCCCGGCCATCCTGATCCAGCGGGCCAGGGACTCGTTCTCCGGGAAGAGGTCGAGGACCGCCCGGTCGGTCTTCGCGATGTCCGACGCCTCACCGGACAGGGCGGCCCATCGGAAGGGGCCCTTGCCCTCGCAGAACAGCGGCCGGATATAGGCGGGTACGAAGCCGGGGAAGGCGAACGCCCGCTCGTATCCGGCGAGTTGGGCCTCTCCCCGGATCGAGTTGCCGTAGTCGAAGACCTCGGCACCGGCGTCCATGAAGCCGACCATGGCCTCGACGTGCCGGGCCATCGACTCACGCGCGCGGGTGGTGAAACCGGCGGGGTCCTTGGCCGCGTACGACGCCATGTCGTCGAGGGCGACGCCCAGCGGCAGGTACGACAGCGGGTCGTGGGCCGAGGTCTGGTCGGTGACGATGTCGAGGGGCGCGCCCTCGGCGAGCAGGCGCGGCAGCAGCGCGGCCGCGTTGCCGAGCAGACCGATCGACAGCGGTCGGCGGGCGTCCCGGGCCTCGACGGCGAGGCGGAGGGCGTGTTCCACGGAGTCGGCCCGCACATCGAGATACCGGTGCGCGATACGGCGCTCGATGGCCCGGGGGTCGCAGTCGATACAGATCGCGACGCCGTCGTTCATCGTCACGGCGAGCGGCTGGGCGCCGCCCATGCCGCCGAGCCCGGCCGTCAGGGTGATGGTCCCGGCGAGTGTTCCGCCGAATCGTTTGGCGGCGACTGCGGCGAACGTCTCGTACGTGCCCTGCAGGATGCCCTGGGTGCCGATGTAGATCCACGAACCGGCGGTCATCTGCCCGTACATGGTGAGCCCGAGGGCCTCCAGCCGCCGGAACTCCTCCCAGTTCGCCCAGTCGCCCACCAGGTGGGAGTTGGCGATCAGCACGCGGGGCGCCCACTCGTGGGTCTGCATGACGCCGACGGGACGGCCCGACTGGACCAGCATCGTCTCGTCCTGCTTCAGGGTGCGCAGCGTCCGCACCATGGCGTCGAAGGAGCGCCAGTCGCGGGCGGCCTTGCCCGTGCCGCCGTAGACGACGAGCTTGTCGGGGTGCTCGGCGACCTCGGGGTCGAGGTTGTTCTGCAGCATGCGCAGCGCGGCTTCCTGCTGCCATCCCAGGGCGCTCAGTTCCGTACCGCGCGGGGCTCGTACAGGACGGGGGAGAGACCCGTGGGGCCTCGTTCGAGAGGGGTGGGGGGAGGCGGACGGGCGGGGTCCTGACACGGTCTTCCTCCTGGCTGGACTGGCTGGCTGGCCGACTGGCTGGCTGGCTGGCTGGTAACGGACTTCTCACTACCTGTTGCACTACCTGTTGCACTGCCTATTCATATATTTGCCCTCTGAATAGAACTAGTCAATACGGCCGTACGCCAGCGCGGACCCGCCGCGGATACGGACCCGCCACGGAGGTCGAGAAACCCTCACTCCACGAACAACCCCCGCGCCGCGGCCCGCGCGTCGAACTCCTCCAACCGCGCCTGCGCCCCCGGCAGGTCGTCGCACATCGCCTCCAGCAGCACCCGCCCCAGCAGCATCGGCGCACACGCCGTGTCGAAGGCGAGCCCCGTCCCCACGGCGGCGGGCAGCAGCAGGTCCGACACCTTGGCGACGGGCGCGAACGCCGAATCGGCCACCGTCACGACCATCAGCCCGGTCTCCTTCGCGTACGCCAGCGCGTCCACGACCTCCCGCGGATGCCGCGGCAGCGCGAAGCACAGCAGCGCACTCGCCCCGGCCGCCACCGCCGCGTCGATCCGGTCGCACAGCATCGAGCCACCCTCGTTGAGCAGCCGTACGTCGGGATGGACCTTCGCGGCGAAGTACGAGAACCCCTGCGCCTGGGCCGTGGCCGCACGCAACCCGAGCACCGGCAGCGGCCGGGAGGCGGCCAGCAGACGCCCCGCCCGCGTCACCGATGCCGGGTCGGCCAGCAGCTCCGCCAGGTGCCGCAGGTTCTCGATCTCGGCCTCGACGGCCTGCTGGTACTCGTTGTACGAGCTCGTGGCCGCCACCGGCTCCGCGGGCGCGACCTCGCGCAGGTGCCGCCGCAGCGCGGGATACCCGTCGAAGCCGAGGGCCACCGCGAACCGCGTCACCGACGGCTGGCTGACCCCGGCCAGTTCGGCCAGTTCCACGCTCGACAGGAACGGCACGTCCGCGGCCCGCCGCACCATGCTGTGCGCGATGCGCCGCTGCGTCGGCGTCATCCGGTGCCCCTCGAAGAGCGCCTGCAGACGCGCGGCAGGGCTGTCGGTCACGCTCATGCCGTCCTTCCCCTCCCCATGTGCTGACCATCCTGGTCCTGACCATCCTGACTGGCGGTACTGGTCCGGCGGTACTGGTCCGGCGGTACTGGTCCGGCGGTACTGGTCCGGCGGTACTGGTCCGGCGGTACTGGTCCGGCGGTACTGGTCCGGCGGTACTGGTCCGGCCGCCGGGACCGTTCCGGACATTCGTCCAGATGTCCGTGAACCGGTCAAGCAGGGCCGCCAGGGCCACCGCCGCGCCCACGTCGTCCGCGCCCACGTCGTCCGCGCGGACTTCCTGGGCGCCGAGCGCGGCCTGAAGCCACTGTCGCCGAAGACCCTCGTGGACGTACCCGGGGATCATCCCCTGAAGCGGAAATCATCGCTTGAGCGGGATTCATCACCCGGGCCCCAGCCTTCGGTAGCGACCTCGGCCCAGACCACCACACCACCGCTGGTCCGCCGCGTCCCCCACCGAACGGCCAGCGCGTCTGTGATCAGGAGCCCACGCCCGTGCTCCCGCTCCGGCCCGGGTGGTGCGGATGGCGCCGTGGCGACTGGCGCACGGCCATGCCCCTCGTCGCTCACACTGATCGTGACCGTTCTCGGGTCGTAGGCACAGGTGACCGTGATGGTCTCGCTGTCGCTGTGCTCCAGCGCGTTCGCGACCAGCTCTCCGGCGATCGTCTCCAGGTCGTCCGTCGCACCGGGCGAGAGTCCCCACGAGCGGGCGGTGTCCCGCACATGGCGCCGGGCGGCGGGCGCGGAAGCGAGATCGCGACCGGGGAGGGTGAACAGGGCAAAGCTCCGGGGCCCGGCCGGGCTATGGGCCGGAGCGCCGCGAGGAACCGCCAGGGGCGACAGCCCCGGGCTGTGGGCCGGAGCACCGTCCGGAGCGTCGTGAGGGACCGCCAGGGGCGACAGCGCCGACGGGCATGCGTTCGGCTCGTCGACGCGAGCGCCCCGGGATTGGGCGATGAGCAGCACCTCCCCGAGCGCATCGGCCAACTGGGCTGCCAGTACCGCGAATTCCTCACCTGTCGGGTCGCTTGCGGTGAGTGCGTCCCGGGTACGGCTGAGGAGCCGGTCCGCGAGGCCGAGCCGAGCGTTCTCGATCCGGTCGGCCAGCCGGGAGACCGGTCCGCCCTCGCCGTCGGTGAGCAGAAGGGCGGGCCGGCCATGGACGCCGGTCCAGGGCAGGAGCCGTACGCGGGTCGTCTCTTCCTTCATGACGCCGCTCCCAGGTGGGCGTGGATGTCGCGGGTGTCGAGGTCGATGCCGTACGTGGCACACCAGAGGGAGTCGCGGCGCAGGCGCTGGAGGCGGGCCTTCTCCTCACGGTCGTACGCCTGGAGGTAGGGGCGGACGAGGGCAGTGGAGGCGCCGTCGATGGGTTCGTACCAGGGGCGGACGGTGGGGGCGGGGACTGGACGAGGAAGGCCGAACGGGGGCACCGCCTGGGCGACGGGAGCCACGGGCCGTCTCGGCGGCACGACACGGAAGGGAGACGTCCCCGCGCGATGCCGTCCATGCGGGGTGAAGAAGCCGCGGATGCGTCCCAGTACGCGAGTGATCAAACGAGACATCTGGTCAACTTCCCTTCATTGAGCTGTCGTTGAAGTCTTCGGCCGCACAGCTGTCGATCTCGCCCCAGATGACGGCGCCGTGGGCTGTCACGTCGTGGCCGTACCGATCGGCGTCGGCCAGCGCCACGAGGAGCGAATGGCAGCAGGCCTCGGTGAGTCGTGCGGGAAGCGCGACCCTGACGCGAATCCGACCGGCGAGCTCTTCGGTGTGTGCCACACGCCCTGTCAAGGCGGTGAGTGTGGCGGCAAGGGCGACCGCCTGCGGCATGGCAGAGCACACACAAACCCCCGGCAACGGAACGAACGCGGAGAGTATTTCTACTCCAGTAGCTTCCACCTAATGCAGTAGCTTGTCAATGTCGGCTGGGACGACCGCAGTTGCACGGCAGAGAACCGGAGAGCCCCCATGCCCCGAGAGGCGCCCTACCTTGCAGTAGCCGACTCGCTGCGCGCCCGGATCCTCGCGGGAGAGTGGGAAGTCGGCGCGCGTCTGCCGTCCCGGGCCCAGCTCGCCATGGAGTACGGCGTCGGCCGCAACGTCACACAGCGGGCCATGGACCGCTTGATCGTCGAGGGACTGCTCGAAGGGCGCGCGGGGTCAGGCACTTACGTCCGGCAACCCCGTGAGCGCATGCGTATGGTCCGTTCCCGGCACCGCGAACGCCGGGGCGGCTCGCCCTTCCGGGCCGACATGAAAGAGCGGGGCAGGGTGGGCACTTGGGAATCGCACAGCCAGGCACGCGTCCCCGCTCCAGAGGCCATCGCCGGGCGACTCGCCATCAACTCCGGGGATCTGTGCGTCACCACCCGGTATGAGTTCCTGGCAGACGGGCAGCCCGTCCAGCTTTCCGAGTCCTGGGAACCGATGTCGATCACGGACGGGACCCCGATCGTGCTACCCGAGATGGGCCCCCTTGCAGGGGCAGGGGTGGTCGAGCGCATGCGTTCGATCGGCGTGACGGTCGAGACCTCCGTCGAAGTGCCGCGCCCCGCCCGGGCCACCCAGACACAGGCGAATTTGCTGGGCATCAGCAGGGGTGATCTCGTGCTGCAGATCGAGCGAACCTATTACGACACCGACGGGCGACCTGTGGAGACCGCGAACATCGTCGTTCCGGACATTCGCTGGGAAGTGGCTTACGAGTTCGGAATTGACCAGCCATGACCACCCCTGTCTCATGACATCCAAGAACATGGGCGGAATGTCTTCATCCTTAAGGCCCGAAATGGGGAATTCGGTGAGAAGTTCAGACATCCTTTGATTCATTCGCATTGTTACCCCTCGCCGAGGTAGCTGTTCAGGATCACTGAATCGGGTGATGCGAGCCGCTGACCAGGCAGTTCGCCGGTCGTGGTGCTCGACGGCAACTCCTGATTCCGAAGCGCGCGTGCCGGTTGATCCGCCTTTTTCGGCAACGCCCTGGTTTGTGCGACCTTCACGTACGGCCCGCCTGACGTGCAGCTTCGCTCGTCGCATCACCCGGGCGGGGATCCTGAACAGTTACGCGTTGAATGCTTCTGTTCGATATCATCGCAGGTGGGAGGCACCCTTCTCTTATCGAGGCGTCAGATCACGGCCGCAGCTGAACACATGAGGTTGAGCGGTAGAGCCTGCCGGACGCAGCAGAGCCCCGACTCTTCGGAGGCGAGAATCGGGGCTCTGGTGTTACTTGCCTCACTTCGGTCTATGGGGTGTGCGGCTCGATGCCGGAGGCCCCGTCCGGAAGCTGCGTCCCGTGGCCGGTCCTGTGGCCGTCGGCGCTGTCCTCTTGGTCGTCGTCACTGTCGTCGGCGTCTTCGTCGTCGTCCGGCTGGGGCAGGCGCGCACCCCGGCTGTCGGCAATGCGCAGCACGTCGCCGAGGGACTGCGTGGCCGCCCGCAGAGCGAGCCGTAGTGCGTATTCCCCGGCCTTGTCGTCGTTCAGTACTGCCTGTGCGCCTTTGAGGACATCGGCTCCGTCGTGCAACTGGTCCACCTCGATCTCGTCCGCGAGCCGGGACAGCCTACTCCGGTCGCCGTTCGTGGACAGGAAGCACGGCTTGCCGCTGTCGTTCTCCCAGGGCAGCAACCGCAGGCCCAGGGGTGGCGCGGGAACGGCGTTACGGTCGTAGCCCATCAGGCCGTCACCTCCACGCCGTGAATCCGGCGCGCCGTGAATCCGGCACGGGCCGGTGTCGATGCCGTACATCGCGCGCACCAGCGCACGCCGTCGTGCCCGTTTCCGCTGCTGGAGACAAGCTCCGAGGTCAACAGCTCAGCTGTGTCGGCAGGTTCGGGTGTGTGGGCGTGGCCGAGGAGTGCTGTGCGGAGGGTGCGGCAGGCGATGTGGGGGGCGCGGGGATCGTTGGTGAGGTGGAGGTGACACTGCCAGTTGGAGGGTTCAGGCATCGGATTCTCCGTCTCGGTGAGGTGGGATTCGATGAGTGGACGGCGAACGGCAGTTGGTGGTCCGTCTCCCTGACGCGGCCCACCCCTCCCAGGGAAGGAGAGTGCGGGCAGGCTCGCGCGATGCGCTTCCCACTGCCGTGTGTAGCTTGCGCATCACCGACTGTAGGGCATGTGGGGGTTATGTTGCCCTCAAATTTGGCAACACAAGCATCTCTTAAGGTGTCGTCTACTGCGAGGAAGGAATGGCATGGCGGCGAGGACAACCCCGACGGAGCGTCAGAAGAGGCTCGGGGCAGAGGTACGGAGGATGCGTACCTCCGCTGGCATGACCGGGGAGTACGCCGCTGGGCTGCTCGGTGTGGACCGGGGCAAGATCTCCAACATCGAGACGGGTACACGTGCCATCAGCGCCGAGCGGCTGCGCACCTTGGCCTGCAACTGCGACTGTGACGACGAGGCGTACGTCAACGCCCTGGTCGAGATGGCCCAACCAGTAGAGCGAGGCTGGTGGGAGAAGTACCGGGGCAGTCTTCCGCCCGGCCTGCTCGACATTGCCGAACTGGAACACCATGCGGTACGGATGCGCAGCGTTCACCTGATCCACATGCCCGGGCTCCTGCAGTCCACCGGCCACGCCCGGGCTGTCTTCGAGGCCGCGTTGCCGCCATTGCCCGAGCACGAGGTCGCCCTGCGACTCGCGCACCGCCTGGAGCGCCAGCGGGCCCTCGAGGATGACGCTCCCGCCAAGTACGTCGGGATACTCCACGAAGCGGCGCTGCGGATGCAGTTCGGCGGACGCAAGGTGGCCCGAGCACAACTGGAACACTTGCTCGCCATGTCGGAGCGGACCAATGTGTCACTTCATGTCATTCCGTTCGACGCGGGCTCGTTCCCCGGCGCGGGACAGACAGTGATCTACTTGGAGGGCCCTGTGCCGAAGCTCGACACCGTGCAGATCGACAGCACCCATGGTCCGGAATTCCTGTACAAGGAAGCCCAGTTGTCGAAATACCGGGCCCAACTGGACTGGATGGAACGGCGTTCCCTGTCGCCGGGGGAGTCACGCGACCTCATCCAGGACATCGCCAGCCAACTCTGAGGACTCTGAGGAGACGACCATGGCCGACATCACGTGGGAAGACCCGTTCTGCGCCGAGGGCTCGGCCTGTTTCCGCCTCGGCACCGATCCCGAAGGCAACGCCTACATCGCCATAGCCGGCGCCGAGGACACTCACCTCACCGACACCCGCGAAGCGCTCCGCGCGCTCATCCTCGACATCAAGGCCGGCAAGGCGGACCACCTCCTCTGAGCCCGGTCCGGACAGCCCGCCCCGTCGCCCCTTGGCGGGAGACGTCGCTGTCTGAGTGTGCGATGCCGTGGTGGCGCGCTGTGGGCACGCCACCGGCCTGGATCACGGTGCTTCCGTCCGTTGAGGGAAGGCCTCGAGACCGCCGGCGAAACAGCTCGGCCAACTGCTATCCACTCAGCTCGGACCGGGCATCCATGAGCGCGAAACCCAGGAGATTAAGTCCCTGCCACTGCGCGGGATTCTGGGCGCGTTCGTCGTCGGCGGTAAGTCCGATGCCCCAGACCCGGTCCAAGGGACTTGCTTCTACCAGTACCCGATTCGAGGTGCCGAGAAGGAACTCGCATAGCTGCTGGTTCTGTTCAAACTTGGCGATACTGGCGCGGACCACGATGCCGTAACGGGAAGCGGCCCACACATCCTCGTCAAAGCGAGCGACCTGACGGCCCAACGCCTTGGCCTCACCGGGATGTCGCGCTCTCAAGATCTTGGCTACGCTGGCCTCGTCACCGAAGAGGCGCCCCTTCTCCGACATCATGTAATGCTCGGCGGTGGGATAAATAACTCCGTCGATCTCGAAGCGACTTGGCCACCATTGGCTGAGACAACTGGGGCCGATTCCCGCCCCTCTGGGGGGCTGGTGACCCCAGAAGAACAGATACTTGATCCGTTCTCCGCGCTGCTCTCTCTGTAGCAGCGGTAGCAGCGCATCAATCTGCCCTGGGTTAGCGCTAGGTGTACCCATGATCCTCCCGTTCGAGGCTGCGCTGTCCTCGCGGCTGCGCTGTCCTCGCGCTGGCTCAGTCGGTGCCGCGAGCCCTGATCAGACCGGCGACTTGCTCGGACATCTGAATGTCCTCGTTGGCATCCAGCCAGTAGGGTGCCGCTACCGTGGCGATCCAGTTCGCACGTTCCTCGCTGGACAGTGACGACCAGCGGGGGTGCCGTGACGCGTATTCCGCGACGTACTGCCAGCGGTCGCTTCGGACCGAGAGCCGGTACGTGTCACGCCAGCCGTCAGACTTCCCCTTGAGGCCCGACTCGGCGTAACTATGGACGATCGACTCGAGCAGTGCTGTAAGGGCCTCGGAAAACTGAGGGCTGCCGAAAAATGGATCGGCTTCCCCGGGGCTCTCGAATTTGAAGAGCACTGATGCGCGAAGAAGGGCTTCGGCCGAGCTTCTGTCTCTCAGGTTGACATTGAACATGAGAAAGGGTTTCTTCCGCGGTAGAGGATGGCGTCTTCTGGGATTTTCAGTCCACCTCGATGGATGTATTCGTTGGGCTGTTCTCCTGGGGAGAATTCTGCCCCTTCGGGCTTTTGGAAGGCGATCAAGAAGTCACCCTTTCCCTGATATGCAGGGTTCTCGGTGGATTCGGGCTCAGCAATCGCTTGCTTCGGATGCCTCCCAGAATGTCTCGAGTGCCCGGGATGCAGATCGCGGGGCTTCCTCATCGTTGGGGTCATTCATACCCAGCAGCGGGAGGTCAAGTGCGACAGTGCAGGAATCTCCAAATTCTTCCTTGACTGCCCAGAGAGATTCGATGACGGCGTAATATGCAGGGCTGACTTCCTTGAAATCTTCCCGGATCTCCACTCGCCCTTGTTTTTCAGTCACTGGCCGAAATGGTGGAATGATGATCCATTCAGGTAGACCGTCCCCTCGCGTATTTTCCAGGATCTGAGCGGCATCCCTGCGGGGATGTCCGCCGTAGCGTTCGAAAGCCCAGATGCCAGACATGACGAGCGCGTCAGGTAAGATATCGGAATCGTTCTCGTTGACAAACTCGATAAATGGCGACTCCGGTAGGAGTCTCTCCCAGAGATCGAGTGTCTGTTGGCGCCGCGACGTGACATAAATCTTCATCGTCACCCCTGAGGAATTGGCATTGAGGGCAGGACACGGACACGCCCTATCTGTCTTATGCTGTCGTCCCAGAGCGCGAAGGCATCGATGCCGCCTCCCCCGTCGGCAAGGTATTTGATTCTGCTCTCCGCTGGGATCAGGTCAGACCTATCGGTGCAGATGGCCCAGGAGGCCATCACGCTCGGGATAGGGGCATTCGTGAGGCAAGAGCTGCCGTGCAGCGTCCAGTTCCTCCGCCTGTACATGGGCGTGAACCTCGCGGGCAAGCTCGGTTACGTCATTGATAGAGACCGTCCACTCGTCGGCATAACGGCGTACCGCATCATCTGCAAGACCAAGTTGCAGGGAGCGGTAGGGGAGCGGCTGCAGGCGCAGATCACGTTCGGGATCCCATTGCACCCGCGCCGCGGCGCCCTTCAACTGGCGTTTCCACGTGGCGCGGTCCGGGTGCAGCCCGTGCTCGTAGTGTGTCAGACAGGCGTGCGCCAGTGCCCACTCAAAGCCTTCACGGAGGATCTCGACAGCCAGAATGATTTCCTGGCCTTCCTTGGTGGCCCAACCGGACCGGTACATCATCCAGAGGAACGACGGCTTGATCCACGTCATGCGGTCCCGTCGCCAGACCATGGGGAAGCGGCCGTCACGAGCTGCAGGCAAGCCGATCGCCGACGGATATGCCTGGTATACCGTGACCGTTGAGGCTGTGTAAAAGGCTCGGATCTGATATGTGGGTTCTGTCATGACAACCACGCCCGTCAGCTGAGGCCAGAGGTTCCGATGCTCGGTTGCTCCTGCCACTCGGTGGAGAATTCAAGGGTCAGCGGTTCCGCTGATTCGGCCCCTGCTGCATACACGGCCCACCAGAGTTCTTCGCAAGGGACATGGGCTTCCCCTTTAGTGTCTACCCAAACGCACACATTTCCCAGACCATCTTGAGTTATATCCCACCATGACCATTTTCTGAGATCGGGATCGAAACAGTAGATCCATTCTACATAATCCCATGCATCACCGTCCCTTTGCTCTGAATAATTCAGCTTTCCTATACCTTCCGGAGAGTCCTCCGTGGGCCTTTCCGCTTGCCCATCGGAGATTATGCGAAACCATTCTGGGAGCGACTCCGCTTGAACATCTTCATCCGCATCGTAGTCCGCAAGCTGGGCGATCTTGACTGCTTCACAGATGAGAGAACGGAGGCGCTCTGCATATTCCGCATTTCCCTGAACAGGATGGACTTTCACCAGAGCGAGCAGATGGATAGGGGGATCACTCGCTCGACTTCTGGTTCGTCGACACTCCCTCCGCAAGTCATCACACCGGTCCACATTTTCGCCTTCCGGCTCCAGCAGTCCGAATTCCGGTCGCTGAACTTCCCACCAAGAGTTCCTGGATCGCAACGATGACATCCTCGCGATTCACTCATAAACAAAAGCGGCCGAGAAGATCATTGCGATAGTTTTCCAGTCGGGAGTCTCCGGCGTATCCTCGCCCCGATTTGCGAAGAATCCATGCATTGATCGCACCCAATAAGCGGCCGCCTTCACATAATCAACCGATGTCGCATTTTCCATGGGAAAGCGACCCGCCTCCACCTCTCGCGCCAACTCCAAAAGGAAATTTGACAAATCTTCACGTGAGCTCACGGCCGACGGGTCGGGGTTCAGTCTCTTCACGGAGTCCATACCTCATCTATCCCACGAACGAGAATTGATTTCCCGTCCGTAACTGTTGTGAATTTCCAGGCTTCGTTTGCAGCTTCTTCGGATGTGGCCATCCTGAATGGTACCGGCATGTCGGCCTTCTGGAACGCCACGAGTCGCCTGTTGTCGAGAGTGAACAGGTTCCCATCCTTGACGGTGAGGCGAATCTCAGGGATTTCTCCTGGCTTGATCCACCCAGACCTCAAGCCAGCGGCAACATGTTCGATAGTGAGCCCGTCGCTGAAGCTTCTCCCGACCGAGTCCTGCGAAAATCTCACCAGATTAGGGCTGATTGTCCCCTGAGGCCATTGATTTCTGGTTACTCGTTCGACGCACTCGTCCGGGGCCAAACCCAACGGGTCTGCCCATGTATGCGGGTTGTGAACATAAGTGGCGGGGTTGGGCGCGGGGGCGAGGCCGAGAGGATCGGGGGTGAGGTATCGGGCGGTTTCCGGGTCGTAATAGCGGAAGTAGTTGTGGTGCAGGCCAGTCTCCGGGTCGTGGTACTGGCCCGGGAAACGCAGCGGGGTGTGGGCGGTGGCGGTGCGGTTCCAGACGGTGGTGCCCCACAGGGTGGCGCGGGTGCGCCAGGCGATGTCGCCGTGTTCGTCGACGAGTTCGGTCGGGGTGCCGACGAGGTCGGTGATGATGGCGTAGAAGCGCTGGTCGATGTCTTCCTGGGGTGCGTCGGCCATCGTCTTGCGTTCGGTCTGGGTCAGCGGGCGCAGGCCCTGGTGGTCCCAGGTGAGGGTGACGGCGGGCTGGGTGGTGCCGGGAGTGTGGGTGGTCTGTTCGGCGAGGGTGGTGCCGTCCCAGGCGAAGTTGGTCTGTTCCAGGACCGTTTCGCCGTCCGGGCCCAGGCGTTGTTTGGCGATGCGGCGACCCAGGGGGTCATAGCGGTAGCGCCACGTCGTGCCGTCGGGGGTGACCACGGACGTCAGGCGGTCTTCGGCGTCCCACGTGTAGCGCCAGGTGTCGGGTTTGCGGGACAGGCGGGTCTTCTGGCGCAGGGTGATGCGGCCCGCCGCGTCGTGTGCGTAGCGGACGCTGCCCGCGCGGGTGAGGCGGGTGCCGGTGTAGGTACGGTCACCGGTGGCTTCCTGGCCCGGCATCGGGGTCGGCCAGGCGGCGTGGGTCTGGTTGCCCGCCGCGTCGTAGGCGTAGGACTCCGTCCAGTTCGCGGCGTGGACCGCGGTGACCCGGCCCGCCGCGTCCACATCGAAGCGGCGGCTGCCGCCCAAGTGGTCGTCGATGCCGGTCAGGTGGCCGTCGGCGCGGTAGGCGTAGGCGCGGTACTGCAGGCGCCTGTCGGCCGGGCCGGTGAGTTCCTGCTCGGTCAGGCGGCCTGCGGGGTCGAAGAGGTTGGTGAGGGTGAGGTTTTCGCCGATGTGGCGGGTGGTTTCGCGGCCTGCCGCGTCGTGGGCGAAGGTGATCGTGCGGCCGGCGGTGGTCAGTGTGGTGCGGTTGCCCGCCGCGTCGTAGGTCCAGGTGCTCCTCGCGCCCGCCGGGGTGGTGCGGCCGGTGCGGCGGCCCAGGACGTCGTACGTGTAGGTGAAGGTGCGGCCGTTGACCGTCTCGGATATCAGGCGGCCCATGGCGTCCCGCCGCAGCGTCAGGACCGCATGCGGGCTGGTTGCCTGGGCCAGGCCACCCGTCGCGTCGTACGTGTAGGTGGTGGCCGCTCCGGCCGCGTCCTTGCGCACCACGCGGCCCGCCGCGTCCCGCTCGAAGCGGATGGTCTGGCCGCAGGCCGTGGTGGTTGCGGTCAGTTGGCCTGCCGCATCGTGTTCGTAGGTGAGGGTGCGGTCGTCGAAGTCCGTCTCCGCGACGAGGTGTCCCGCCGGGTCGTATTGGTAACTCCAGGTCAGGCCCTGCGGGTTGGTGACCTTCGTCAGGCGCAGCTCGGTGTCGTGCTCGAAGATGTGGCGCACGCCGTCCGGGCCGGTGCGGGCGGTGAGCAGGTCGAAGTGGGTGTACTCGTAGCGGGAGATGGCGCCCATGGCGTCCGTATGGGTCAGGCAGTTGCCCTCGCCGTCGTACGTCCAGGATTCGACCGTGCCGTCCGGGTGGGTACGACGGGCCGACCGGCCCTCAACGGTCCATTCCAGGCGGGTGGTCGCGCCGAGCGGATCGATGACCGTTGTCTGGCGCCCGAAGGCGTCCCGCTCGCACCGGGTGACCGCGCCCAGCGGGTCGGTGATCTCGACCGGGAGACCGGCGGCGTCGCAGCGCGCACATGTCGTTGCGCCAAGGGCGTCTACGACGGAGGTGAGGTGGCCCCGGTCGTCGTAGGTGAAGCGGGTGGTCGCGCCGGTGGGGTGGGTGACCGATGTGCGGTTGCCGTACTCGTCGAACTCCTGGACCGTGACGGTGCCGTCCGGCCGTTGGATCGAGACGGGCACGCCGAACTCGTTGTAGGTGAAGGTCGTCCGTGAGCCGTCGGGGCGTTGGAGGGCGAGGAGATTGCCCTCGTCGTCCCAGGTGCAGGTGGTGGTGCGGCCCAGGGGGTCGGTGCGGGTCAGCAGTTGGTCGCGGGCGTCGAAGGTCTGCCGGGTGGTGTGGCCGAGCGGGTCGGTCTCGGCGATGATCTGGCCGCGGTCGCTGAGCTGGTAGAGCGTGGTGTGGCCGAGCGCGTCGGTCCAGCGGGTGGTGCCGTTCTCGGTGTCGTAGACGAACGTGCCGGACAGGTAGCCGTCCGGGCCGACGGTCTCCACGACGCGTCCGGCGGCGTCGTGGACGTAGCGGTAGGTGGAGTCGTTGCGGTCGGTCCAGGAGGTGATCCGGCCCTGGGCGTCGTAGTCGAACCGCAGGGGCTGGCCGGAGGAGTTGACGAGCCTCGGTGAGATCGCCGGTGGCGGGGTAGTAGCCGTAGGCCAGGACCTGCACCATGCCGGCAGGCGCCTCGCCGGTGTGCAGGGACGAGGCGGGTGATGCGGCCCAGGTCGCGGTCGGCGGTGAGGCGGACGTCGTAGCCGCCGCTGTGGGTGACCGACAGGGGCAGGCCGGTGCCGTCGCGGTGGAAGTCGATCTGGTTGCCGTGGCGGTCCTCGATCGCGGTCAGCCACAGCTGCCAGCCCTCGCCCGCGCGGGCGGGTGAAGTACTTCGTCCAGCCGGTACGCGGATCGGTGGCGGAGAACTCCAGGTGCTGCGCGCCGAACTCGCTGGTACGGCGCAGAGGGATGCGGGGGCCTTCCAGCGGCAGCACCTCCGGCTGCCGCGGGGTGGGCAGCTGGTCGTAGACCAGCAGGGTGCCGTCCTCGCGGGCCCAGACGGCCTTGTTGCGGATGTCGACCTCGATGCGCTCGTCCAGGGTGGAGGCCCAGGACCGGCCGAACCACATCCCGAACGTGTAGTCCGACAGATGCGTGCGCTTGAGGATCAGGGGCAGCACGCCGGGCAGGGTCAGGTCGGTCTGTTCCAGCAGCATCTGGCCGCTGGCGACGTCGATGGGGTCTTCTTTGCAGGTGCGGTTGTGCGGTTCCACGCTGTGGTGGCGCGGGTTGTCGAGCGCTTTGTACAGCAGATCGGGCTTGGTCCCGGAGGGGCTGCCGGTGCCGGCCGGGCCCCGCGCCGGGGATTTGGGTCCGGTGCCGTCCTGGCCGCCTGTGATCTTGTTCAGGGTGTCTGCGGTGGCCTGTTCGTTGCGCTTGTGGTTCTCCGAGGTGGTACGGAGGGTCTTCGGGAGGGTCTCGCCGGTGTGCTTGATGATCCGCTGGACGGCCTTCTTCATGCCCTTGGCGGCACCGTCCACCACGCGTCGATGCCCTGGGTGAAGGGATCCCTGCCGCGGGTGCGGTCGTTGGCGCTGTGCGCGCGGTCCAGGGAGCCCGTCAGGCGGGTCAGGGAATTCTCGCTGAGGCGGCCCAGGTCGGCTGCGGCCTTGTCGTACTCGGCGTGGTCGATACGCATCCGGCCTGCGCCGCCATTACCGCCACCGCCACCGCCGTCGCCCGTACCGCCGCCGGGACCGCCGGCCGAGTTCAGGCGCATCCCCGTGACGCCCCCGCCCCCGCCGCCTTCGCCGCCCGGGGAGCCGCCGCCCGCGGAGCCGCCGGCCGGGGAGACAGCCCCTGCCGCCAGGTCGAGCACCGCGTCCGCGACCATGTGCTCCAGCCGGGCGGCGACCGGTTCGGTCACCATCGCCAGCACCCGCTCGACGATCTGCTCGGCGGCCTCCTTGACGAGCCGGCGCACCACCTCCCGCATCGCCGCCATCTCCGCCGCGCCGATCAGTGCCGACAGACCGCCGGTGACGAAGGACAGGCCGATGGCGATGCCGAGGGAGGCGGCCATCACCCCGAGTTCGATCTCGGCCTTGACCTTCATGCCGTAGATCACATCCGCGACCACATCCATCGCGTCCGCGAACAGACGGGCCGCTTCCGGAAGTTGCTCCAGGTGCGAGGCTTTCACCTTGCTCCAGTGTTCTTGCAGGGCGTCCACCGCCCAGCCTTCGCTGGAGGACAGCAGACGGTTCACCGCGCGGTGGGCTTCGCCTGTGTGGTCGTCGAAGGCGTCGGCGAGTTCGCGCAGCGCGTCGGCCATCTCGCGGTAGTCGTCCTCGTTGACGTTCGGCCAGTTGATCCCGATGAAGTCGAGGATCTCGTCCAGCCAGCCGGGCAGCACGTAGCCCATCCCCCGTCACCCTCCCCCTGTGGCACGGTGCCCGCGATGTCACCTCAGCTGATCATCGCCTGAGCGAATCCGACCGTAACTGATCGCACTGACAGGGGTCGAGGGGTCTCCCGCTACGGCTTCCGGGTGTGAGGTGAATGCGGCCCTTTGTCCGCCGGAGTGGCCTGAGAGCAGCGGCGGACAAAGGGCCGCAAAAGCCTGCGCGCGGGGACCGCCGCACCCCCGTTGCCGGGAGGCGGGACGACGGCGGTCCCCGCGCGGGACGCGGGCCAGGTCAGGGCCGGGCTTGCGCGTCCGTGGCGTCCATGGAGGTCCGGGAGCCGCTCCGGAGGTCCTTGGCGCCGTTTCGGTTGTCGGCCCGGGCGGGGAGCCTCCCTTGGTGCTCAACCGGTGCTCAACGCCTGGGAGGCGCCCCCATCGCCCTGCCGACAGCCACTAATGTGCCAGACCCGTGTTAAGCGGGTGCTGCGCGGACGTGACGTGCTCGTACCACATTCCGCGAAGTTCCGCGCCGGCAGACACCGACAGCGCGGGCAGACACCGACAGCGCGCGGGCAGACACCGACAGCGAGCACGGCCCCGTACTACAAGCACAGCCCCGCACCACAAGCACAGACCCCTACCACAAGCACAGACCCGTCACCCTGCGCGCTTACTACTTGCCTACGCCCCCCGTGGCGAGGAACGCGAGCAGGTCCTGTCGGCTCACGACTCCGGTCGGCTTGCCCTCGACCAGCACGATCGCCGCGTCGGCGGCCCCCAGCACGGACATCAGGTCCGCCACCGGCTCACCGGACCCCACCTGGGGCAGCGGCGCCGACATGTGCTTCTCCAGCGGGTCCTCGAGCGAGGCCCGCTTCGCGAACAGCGCGTCGAGCAGCTCCCGTTCGACCACGGAGCCCACGACCTCCGCGGCCATCACATCGGGGTGTCCGGCCCCCGGCTTCACGATCGGCATCTGCGAGACGCCGTACTCGCGCAGTACGTCGATCGCCTGCCCGACCGTCTCCTCCGGGTGCATATGGACCAGCGAGGGGATGGACCCGCCCTCCTTGAAGTCCAGGACGTCACCGACGCGCGCGCTCGGACCCTCGTCCTCCAGGAACCCGTAGGACGCCAGCCACTCGTCGTTAAAGATCTTGCTGAGGTACCCACGTCCACTGTCCGGCAGCAGCACGACCACCACATCGTCAGGCCCCAGCCGCTCGGCGACCCGCAGCGCGGCCACGACGGCCATCCCGCAGGAGCCCCCCACCAGCAGGCCCTCCTCCTTCGCCAGCCGCCGCGTCATCTGGAAGGAGTCCTTGTCGGACACGGCGACGATCTCGTCGGCGACGCTCCGGTCGTACGCGGTCGGCCAGAAGTCCTCGCCGACGCCCTCCACGAGGTACGGCCGCCCGGAGCCGCCGGAGTACACGGACCCCTCGGGGTCGGCGCCGATGACCTGCACCCCGCCGTCACTCACGTCCTTCAGATACCGCCCGGTGCCGGAGATGGTGCCACCGGTCCCCACCCCCGCCACGAAGTGCGTGATCTTCCCCTCTGTCTGCTCCCACAGCTCGGGCCCGGTGGAGTGGTAGTGGGAGAGGGGGTTGTGGGGGTTGGAGTACTGGTCCGGCTTCCACGCACCCGGCGTCTCGCGCACCAGCCGGTCGGAGACGTTGTAGTACGAGTCGGGGTGCTCCGGATCCACGGCGGTCGGGCATACGACGACCTCGGCCCCGTACGCCCGCAGCACGTTGATCTTGTCGGTGCTCACCTTGTCGGGGCACACGAAGATGCACTTGTACCCCTTCTGCTGGGCGACGATGGCGAGCCCGACGCCGGTGTTGCCGCTGGTCGGCTCGACGATCGTGCCGCCGGGCTCGAGCGCGCCGCTCTCCTCCGCCGCCTCGATCATGCGCAGGGCGATACGGTCCTTCACGGAACCGCCGGGGTTGAAGTACTCCACCTTGGCCAGGACGGTCGCCTGGATGCCCGTGGTCACGCTGTTGAGCCTCACCAGCGGGGTGTTGCCGACGAGGCTGATCATCGAGTCGTGGAAGTGCACCGTTGTCTCCGGAGCTGCGAAAGGGACGGCCCTGCGAAGGGAGGGCCGTGGAAAGGGAGGGTCGTGGAAAGGGAGGGTCGTGGAAAGGGAGGGTCGTGAAAAGAGGGTCGTGAAAAGAGGGTCGTGATGTGCCGCCAGCCTAAGGCTCCTCCCAGGCGTTCCCGCACTGTCGAGATTGGCCGAGATTGGCCGACGGCACGTGCGGGGCAAGGAGTGGTTGTACGACTACGAGGAGGTGGCGGCGACGTATGACGAACATGTCGAGGGCACGGGTGGCCCGGCGCATCGCTGCGGGCGCGGCATACGGCGGCGGTGGGATCGGACTGCTGGGCGCGGCAGCCGTGGGGCTGCTGCTGGCCGAGGTGGAGATGGCCAGGCGGCAGGTGGGCAACGGCCACAGTCCGTACCCGCCCAGCGCGGAGGGTGTGTACGGACGCACCTACGAGACTCCTGGTGAACCCCCGCTCCGCCTGGCCATGCTCGGTGACTCCACGGCCGCCGGACAGGGCGTGCGCCGGGCCCGGCAGACTCCGGGCGCCCGGCTTGCCTCGGGGCTCTCGGCGGTGGCGGAGCGCCCGGTGGAGCTGCGGAACGTGGCGCTGCCGGGCGCTCAGTCGGACGACCTGGACCGCCAGGTGAGCCTGGTCCTCGCGGAGCCGGAGCGGCTTCCCGACGTGTGCGTCATCATGATCGGCGCGAACGATGTCACCCACCGGATGCCCCCGACCCGTTCGGTCCGCCATCTCTCGGCGGCGGTACGGCAGTTGCGTACGGCCGGGGCGGAGGTCGTGGTCGGCACGTGCCCGGATCTGGGCACGATCGAGCGGGTGCAGCAGCCGTTGCGCTGGCTGGCCCGGCGGGCCTCGCGCCAACTGGCCGCGGCCCAGACGATCGGTACGGTCGAGCAGGGCGGGCGCACTGTTTCGCTCGGTGACCTGCTGGGGCCGGAGTTCGCGGCGAACCCGCGCGAGCTGTTCGGCCCGGACAACTACCATCCGTCCGCCGAGGGTTACGCCACGGCGGCCATGGCGCTCCTGCCCACGGTCTGCGCGGCGCTGGGCCTGTGGCCGGCCGAGGAGGAGCGGCCGGACGTGTCCCGCCGTGAGGGCTTCCTGCCGGTGGCGCGGGCGGCGGCGGAGGCCGCGTCCGAGGCGGGCACGGAGGTCACGGCGGCCATGCCCACAGGGCCGCGGGGCCCGTGGGCCATATTGAAGCGCCGCCGCCGACGCCGCGTCCCGGCCACGGACCCGACGCCGCCCCCGGACCCGGAACCGGAACCGGCCTCGGAACCGTCCTCCCGCTCGTGAGCCTCGTGAGCCTCGTGAGCTCGTGGCCCGTGAGAAAGAAAGCAAGCGCTTGGAGAAATGCGGCCCGACTCACACCGCGGCACCCGTGACCTCCCCTGTACGTACGGGTAACTTCCCCCACAGCCCTGCCCGCTCCGCCACCTCACCCGCACCCGCACCCGTCCCACACCCACACACGCACCCGTTCCCGCACCCGCACCCGTTCCCGCACCCACACCCGCACCCGCACCCGCACCCGCACCCGCACCGACGTCAATGGAGCCGTGATGCCCGAAGCCGTGATCGTCTCAGCCGCCCGTTCCCCCATCGGCCGCGCTTTCAAGGGCTCCCTGAAGGACCTGCGCCCCGACGACCTCACCGCCACGATCATCGAGGCCGCGCTCGCCAAGGTCCCGGAGCTGGACCGGACGGACATCGACGACCTGATGCTCGGCTGCGGCCTCCCCGGCGGCGAACAGGGCCACAACCTCGGCCGTATCGTCGCCGTACAGATGGGCATGGACCACCTCCCGGGCTGCACCCTCACCCGTTACTGTTCCTCGTCCCTCCAGACCTCCCGTATGGCCCTGCACGCCATCAAGGCGGGCGAGGGCGACGTGTTCCTCTCGGCGGGTGTGGAGATGGTGTCCCGGAGCGTCAAGGGGACGAGCGACGGCATGCCCGACACTCACAACCCGCTCTTCGCCGACGCCGAGGCCCGCACCGCGCGGGTCGCCGAGTCGGAGGGCGCCACCTGGCACGACCCGCGCGAAACCGTGTCCGACAGCGGCTCCGACAGCGGCTCCGCCACGGGCCTGCTCCCCGACCCGTACATCGCGATGGGCCAGACCGCCGAGAACCTCGCCCGCCTCAAGGGCATCACCCGCCAGGAGATGGACGAGTTCGGCGTCCGCTCGCAGAACCTCGCCGAGGAGGCCATCAAGCAGGGCTTCTGGGAACGCGAGATCACCCCGGTCACGCTCCCCGACGGCACGGTGGTCAGCAAGGACGACGGTCCGCGACCCGGCGTCACCATGGAGGGCGTGGCGAGCCTCAAGCCGGTCTTCCGCCCGGACGGGCTCGTCACCGCCGGCAACTGCTGCCCCCTCAACGACGGCGCCGCGGCCCTCGTCATCATGAGCGACACCAAGGCGCGCGAGCTGGGCCTGACCCCCCTCGCCCGGATCGTCTCCACCGGCGTCTGCGGGCTGTCTCCCGAGATCATGGGGTACGGCCCCGTCGAGGCGTCCCGGCAGGCCCTGTCCCGCGCCGGCCTGACCATCGGCGACATCGATCTGGTCGAGATCAACGAGGCGTTCGCCGCCCAGGTGATCCCCTCCTACCGCGACCTGGACATCCCGCTGGACAAGCTGAACGTGAACGGCGGCGCCATCGCCGTGGGCCACCCCTTCGGCATGACCGGCGCCCGTATCACCGCCACGCTGATCAATTCGCTCCAGTTCCACGACAAGCAGTTCGGCCTGGAGACGATGTGCGTCGGCGGCGGCCAGGGCATGGCGATGGTCATCGAGCGCCTCAGCTGAAGCCGGCTCGCCCGAAGACCAAAGCCAACTCGCCCGAAGACTGAAGCCGCCTCAGGCAGGGCCGGGGCCAAGCGTTCCGTCACCACTGCCGAGCCCAGCGTGACACTCCTGCCCGGGACCCCGACACCACGGGGTCCCGGGCCGTTCTGTGCCCCCCTCTCTCCCAGGATGTGACCCAACTCCTTCCGAACTCCTTCCGAAAAGGGATTCAGCAGGTCGGACCGTTTCGCTCCCCTACATCAAGCCAAGAATCTTGTCCGTTTTGTGACGCTACGCACTGACAGCTGGTCAGTCGGGCCTTCAAGCTGAGAGAGGAAGTCGGGGGTCGACTTTGAACCGGGAGTACCCCAGTGAGCGCCATTCCCATTGCTCTGCTTGTTGCTCTGCTTGCCCTGCTGCTCGCCACGGCCGCCGCCACGGCCGTGGGCATCGCCGTGCTGCGCATCCTGCGGGGGCTGCAACGACAGGTCGCGGCCCTGCACACCGAACTCACCCCGCACACCGAGCACATCAAGCTCACCGAGCACGTCGAGCACGTCGAGCACACCGAGAGTCCCTGCGCGGGCACGCGTGCCGTCATACCGGCTGCCCGCCGTGCCGCCGACGTGGAGGAGATACGCGCTGCCGTGGCCGAGGCGCTCGCGGAGGAGCGGGAGCGGGAACTGGCCGAGGCGCGGGCTTTCTGGGCCGCCCAGGAGGCACGTGAGGCCTCCGAGGCGCCCTCCTCCCCGCTGGGCCTCCCCGACAGCGAGTTCTCCCTGCCACGCCAGTCCGACTTCGCGGCCCTGGAGCAGCTGGAGCCGGTGGCCGAGCCGAGCGCGCCGAGCGTGCCGAGCGCGGAGGGCGCGGAGGGCGCGGAGGGCGACGAGTTCGCCGGGGGTAGCGCCCTGGACGCGGCCCTCGCAGGAGAGTCGGCGGAGCTGGCCGCCGCTCGCCGCCGTCACCCCTCGCACCCGGACTTCGCGCCGGCCTCGTCGCCGGTCGTGAACGACCACGAGCGCACCGTCGCCTGCCTCGACAAGCTCGCCACGTCCCGCACCGCCCTGGCCGACATCCGCCCGGGCCCGCTCGGCACCCTCGACGTGTACGTCTTCGCCGACGGTACGGCCCTGTGCATCACGCCTGGCTACCGCGAGAGCGCCGAACGCCTGGCCACAGCCCTGCGTACCGGCCAGCTCCCTGTCCTCCTGGGAGGCTCCCGCGTCTCGGGCGCGTACACGCTGACGTTCCAGTTCAGCGGGGAGAACAGCGAGGAAAACGTGTACATCCTGGCGGACAGGGTGATCGCGTCGCTGTAGGGGGACACCCGCCGACAACCCCCGGCTAAATCCCCCGGCTAAATCCCCGCGCGCTAAACCCCCGCGCGCCGTTGCGCCTCCTCCACCAGCGCCAGCGCCTCCCCCAGCTCGGCCTCGTTTCTCAGCACGAGCGCAAGATCGTTCCCGGCGACCATGATCTGATCCGCTGCGGCGAACATCCCGGCGTCCGGCATCTCCCGGGGCTCGCGCTCCGCGTCCTCCAACCACTGGGCACGCAGTGCCAACTCCCTGGCCAGCCGCAGCGCTTCGGCCGCAGCGCCCCGCTGCAACCGGCTCTGGGGAGCGGCCCTCAAACGATCAGCGAAGTGCTCCACCGCACGGGTCAGAGGCGTCGTATCACACACGCGGCGAGACTACGCCCCCCGACAGGAGTGTTGCCAATACGCCAACCCTCAGGCACCGTGACCTGAAGGACCGGCTTACATTCCATGCGTCCGGAGGCGCCGATGTCCCAAGTCTTCTCCGAGGAGACCCATCGCAATCTGCTCGCTCGCATCCCCCACTGCACTGGTCGTGAAGTCTCCGACTGGCTTCACGCTGTCGACGAAGGCCCCGCTCTCTTCAATTTCGAGGAGAAGGTCAGCTGGCTCCGGCACGAGCACAACCTCGCGTACGGCCACGCCAAGGCAATCATCCACGAGTACGACCTGAGGAGGGCCGCGCGCAAACTGCTCTGAGCGTGCTCCACCAGCACGCCGGGCATCGGACAAAGGCAAGGGCCCCGGGAGTCACCGCTCCCGGGGCCCTTCACTGGATCACCGCACTGGTGTGGGCTCAGTCGTCCCCGCTGAAGATGGCGACCAGCCGCAGCATCTCGAGGTAGATCCACACAAGGGTCAGGGTCAGGCCGAACGCGGCCAGCCATGCCTCCTCGCGCGGGGCACCATAGGCGATGCCGTCCTCGATCTGCTTGAAGTCGAGGGTCAGGAAGAACGCACCGAGCAGGATCGCGAAAATGCCCACGATCGCGCCGAGCGGACCCATGCTGCGCAGACCGCCGTCCGGAGCGACGCCGAACACGACCAGCAGCAGATTGACCGCCATGACCAGCACGAACGCGATGGCGATGGCGATGCCGACGCGCGCATACCGCGCGGTGACGCGGATCCACCCCGCCTTGTAGACGAGCAGCGTGGCACCGCTGACCGCCATCGTGCCGAGCACCGCCTGGAGGGGCGCGCCGGACCACCGCGAGTTGAACATCTCGCTGATCACGCCGAGGAAGACGCCCTCGAGGGCGGCGTACGTCAGGATCAGCGCGGGCGAGGCCTTGCGCTTGAAGCTCTGGATCAGGGCGAAGACCATCGCGATGAGCGCGGCGCCGATGGCCAGACCGTAACTGGTGGGCGACACCGGCAGGAGCGCCCACGCCAGGACGGCGCCGACGACGACCGTGCCGAGCGTCATGGCCGAGCGGACGACGACGTCGTCCATCGTCATACGGCCGGTGGAGACCGGGGCCTGCGGCGGAACGCCATACTGCTGCGGGGCATGCTGGGCGTAAGGGTTCGTCGCGTACGGGTTGCCGCTCTGCTGGGCGTACGGGTTGCCGCTCTGCTGGGCGTACGGGGTGCCCTGGGTGCCGACAGCTGCTCCCCCGGCCTGCGGCACGGTGTTGAAGCCCGCGTAGCCGTTGTCGCGGCTGAACCCCCGTCGCGAGAAGACCGGGTTGCTGCTCCTCATTTCACTCCTCCATGGCCACCCTGCGTGGCCTTGGCTCAAGAGTAATAGGTGGGCAAAGGATTGACCCCATGCTTGGGAAGGATCTTTCCCTCGTTGTACCCCGAACACGCTACGCGCCTCCGTGATTCCCCCCCACAAGCCCCTCTCATCCATGACCAACCCGGTACGTGCCCGGAACCATCCGGAGATCAACCGCTCCCGGCGGGACGGGACCGGACACCGCTCCCGCTCATGGGAGGAACGGCCGGTGCGATGACCCGGCGGGCGCCGACGGGCAGGTGCCTCACACCCGGCGGGCAAGTGCCCCACACCCGGCAGGGCAGGAAGTGCCCCACACGTCGAGGTCGGATCGGACGTGTACGTCTTCCGGATCGTCTCCGCGTCGACCGGATCGTCTCCGCGTCGACCGGGTCGTCCTCCCTGGGTCGGCCGTCAGGCCCCGAGATACGCCGAGATACCCCCGAAACAGCACCGGAGGCCCTCATGGGGGGTGTGGGACTGGGGGATTACTGTCCGGTGCGGACAGTAATGGTGCCCGGAACCGGACTTGAACCGGTACGCCCGCGAGGGGCAGCGAGGTTTAAGCTCGCCGTGTCTGCATTCCACCATCCGGGCAGGCCGTGAGGCTCTTCATCGAGGTTCCGAGCCTATCGGGACCCATCCCCCGAACAGCGGAAGAGCGGACCGAGGTTGTCTTATTTTATTGACGCTTGATGAGGGCTCAGCACCGGGTACGCGCAACCGTCCGCACGTGCCAAAAGCCTTTCGGACGACCCTCAACCAGGTAAGCAGAATGAGGGAAATTCACCGCCCAAACGAGGGGTCTGCACAAGGCTCCACAGGCCGACGCGGTGACTCGTGTCGCCAACTCACCGCCGCACGCCTCCCGCAGCACTCCCGGCCATCCCCGGATATGACATACCGTCAATTCATCCGATCCGCCCGGCCTGCCCGACGCAGGGCGGTCCCCGGAAACCGGAGCAGCGACTGAATACCGGCTGAATTCAAGTGCGGCACTCGCCCCGGACGTGGGGCGGCACGCCCCACGGGGTAACGCAAGGCCTCCGCGAGACCGCGGCGCCCTCCCCGCGCTCCCCGCGCTCCCCCACGAGTCCGGCCAGCAGGTCGAGCGCGCCGAACCTGTCCCCTTCGATGTCCAGGCCCCCTTCGATGTCCAGGTCTCCGGCTACCCAGGCCCGCGCGAGGCCCAATTCGCCCAATTCACCCGGTTTCCACATCAGTCGGCGCAGGGCGCGGTGGTGGCGTACGACGAGCGTCGGCGCGCCGGGCGGTCCTGCCTGCGAGCCGTCCCAGGCGCGGATACGCACCGGAAGCGGAACCTCCAGCAACTGTTCGGCAATTCCGTTGAGCCGCGACACGGCGTCGGCCATGGCGCACACCTCCGTGACGAAGGAGTCCGGAACATCCAGCACCCCGTAAACACCACCCCGTAAACACCTGCGGGGTCCTGCCGCAGTTCCCCCTCAGCGTGACGACTGCGTAAACGCCCGAAGGGGCCGCCCGCACCACGGATGGCGGGCGGCCCCTTCGGGCGCTGAAGTGACCGGAGGTCAGGAGGCCTTGGAGGTCAGGAGGCCTTGGAGGTCAGGAGGCCCTGGAGGTCAGGAGGCCTTGGCCTTCTCCTCGGTCTTCTGGGTCTTCCCGGGCTCCCCGGGCTTCTCGGGCTTGCTCGCGGCAGCGACCGGTGCCGGCTTGGCGGCCTCGTAGAACTCCTCGCGCGGGTTCTCCATGGCGCCGAGCGAGACGACCTCGCGCTTGAGGAACATGCCAAGCGTCCAGTCGGCGAAGACGCGGATCTTGCGGTTCCAGGTCGGCATCGCCAGACCGTGGTAGCCACGGTGCATGTACCAGGCGAGACGGCCCTTGAGCTTGATCTTCGTCTTGCCCACGACGATCATCGCGACGCCCTTGTGGAGGCCGAGCCCGGCCACCGCGCCCTTGTTGGCGTGGCTGTACTCCTGCTGCGGGAAGCCCCGCATGCCGGAGACCACGTTGTCGCCGAGGAGCTTGGCCTGGCGCAGCGCGTGCTGGGCGTTCGGCGGGCACCAGGCGTTCTCCACACCGGCCTTGCGGGCGGCGACGTCCGGCACCTGGGCGTTGTCGCCGGCGGCCCAGATGTAGTCGGTGCCCTTGACCTGGAGGGTGGGCTCGCAGTCCACGTGACCGCGCGGGCCGAGGGGGAGACCGAAGCGGGAGAGCACCGGGTTCGGCTTGACGCCCGCCGTCCACACGAGCGTGCTGGAGTCGACCTCGAGCCCGTTCTTCAGCACCACATGACCGTCGACGCAGGAGTCCATGGAGGTGGACAGGTAGATCTCGACCCCGCGGCTCTCCAGGTGCTCCTTGCCGTACTGGCCGAGCTTGGGGCCGACCTCGGGGAGGATCTTGTCGGCGGCGTCGACGAGGAGGAACCGCATGTCTTCACGGGACACGTTGTTGTAGTACTTGGCCGCGTCCCGGGCCATGTCCTCGACCTCGCCGATGGTCTCCGCACCGGCGAAGCCGCCGCCTATGAAAACGAAGGTGAGCGCCTTGCGGCGGACGTCCTCGTCGGTGGTGGAGTCGGCCTTGTCGAGCTGCTCGAGAACGTGGTTGCGCAGGCCGATGGACTCCTCGATGCCCTTCATGCCGATGCCCTGCTCGGCGAGGCCGGGGATCGGGAAGGTCCGAGAGACCGCCCCCATGGCGATGACCAGGTAGTCGAAGGGCAGCTCGTACGCCTCGCCGACCAGCGGCGCGACGGTGGCGACCTTGCGGTCGTGGTCGACGGTGGTGACCCGGCCGGTGAGAACTTCCGCCTTCGGCAGCACGCGTCGCAGCGGAACGACGACGTGGCGGGGCGAAATACTTCCGGCGGCGGCTTCGGGAAGGAAAGGCTGGTAGGTCATGTACGACCGGGGGTCGACGACCGTGACGGTCGCCTCCCCGTAGCACATCTTCTTCAGGATGCGCCGAGCTGCGTACAGGCCTACGTACCCACCGCCTACTACGAGGATCCTGGGACGCTCCGTGGTGCTCATGCCATCGAGTATGTACCCGCCTTCAGGGGGGTGCTCGTGCGCCCCTTCACAAGCTTCGGCACCCTCTCTGTTACACTACGCGGCCCACGTGACATAGATCATGACACCGCAGGGGAACCACCATGCAGGGCGGAGCGTTGCCCATGCCCCGTGAACTGCCCTTCCGGCCCTACGGCACCGCTGAACCGCACTCCCTTCGCCGGCCCCTCGCGCCCCACCGGAACCCCCGCACGGGCACTTCGCGAACCCTCCAGAGCCCCCGGATCCGTCCTCGCGGGGCGATTCACCCCTCCGCCGGACCGATTTCCTTGTGAAGAACTTCACGAAGTTTTCCAGCGGCATGCCCAGTGTCCCGCTTGAGGATCAC
This sequence comes from uncultured Actinomycetota bacterium, assembly GCA_963711935.1. Lineage (GTDB taxonomy): Bacteria > Actinomycetota > Actinomycetes > Streptomycetales > Streptomycetaceae > Streptomyces. Next base: position 341,089 of record CAVQGD010000026.1, on the reverse strand, counting down.
GCGGACCGCCCGCACGTCGACCGGCTCGCGGCCCACCGGCATCATCCTCGTCGTCAAGGTGGGCGACCGGCGGGACGTCTACCGCAACCTGTAGCACGTGAGACGCCCCGGACCGCCCCGCCCCGGACCCCTCGCCGCCGTTCACCGGTCGTGCGGTCTCTCAACGCGGCTCGAGTGCCACGGACCAGGCAATGCCGTCCAGAATGTCGTGCTCGCTCACCACGACCTCACTCGCCCCGATCCGCTCCATGATCGACAGCAGTACGAGCGCACCGGCCCCGATGACGTCCACCCGCCCCGGGTGCAGGGAGGGCACGGCGGCGCGCTCGGCGTGCGTGGAGGCGAGCAGCCACTCGGTGATCTCCCGCACGCGCTCGTACGGGATCCGCGAGTGGTGGATGGCGGCGGAGTCGTACTCGGGCAGCTCCTGCGCGATCGCCGACACGGTTGTCACGGATCCCGCGAGCCCGACGAGCGTCCGCGCCTCCCGCAACGGCACGGTCCGCTCCACGAGGTCGAGTGCGGCCTCGATATCGGCCCGGACTGCGGCGATCCGCTCCCGCTCGGGCGGGTCGACGACGGCTCCGTCCCTCACAAGATGCCGCTCGGTCATCCGTACGCATCCGATGTCCACGGACAGCGCTCCGCGCACATGGCCGTCACCGACGACGAACTCGGTCGACCCGCCGCCGATGTCGACAACCAGATAAGGCGTGTCGAAATCCTCCCGCCCCCTCAGCTCCTCGGTCGCCCCGGTGTACGAGAACTCGGCCTCCTCGTCACCGCTGATGACCTCAGGCTCGACCCCGAGGATGTCCATCACCCCGTGTACGAACTCGTCCCGGTTCTCGGCGTCACGGGAGGCGGAGGTGGCGACGAACCGGACCCGCTCCGCGCCGTGCTCCTTGATGACGGCCGCGTACTCCCGGCAGGCGGCGAAGGTGCGCTCCAGCGCCTCGGGCGCGAGCCGCCCAGTACGGTCGACTCCCTGGCCGAGCCGGACGATGGTCATCCTCCGGTCCAGGTCGACGAGTTCACCGGTCTTCGGGGTGGCATCGGCGACGAGCAGGCGGATGGAGTTGGTGCCGCAGTCGATGGCAGCGACTCTGGGCATGGCCTGTGGTCTCCTGATCGTCGGGATGAGCCTGATCGTGGCGGGGTGGCGGAGTCGCGGGGTGGCGAGGGCGCTCACTCCTCCTCGGGCGGAGCCACGACGTCCTCCTCGGGCGGAGCCACGACGCACGTCCCCTTGCGCCACCACTCGGGCAGCATCGCGAGCGCCTCGTCTCCCAACGGGTTCACACCGGGCCCGGCCGCCAGCGAGTGCGCCACCAGTACGTGCAGACACTTCACCCGATCCGGCATCCCCCCGGCGCTCGGGAACCCCTTCAGCTCCTCGATCTCGTCCCGCCGCCGGATGTAGTCCTCATGCGCGGAGCGATACGCGGCAGCCAGCTCCGCATCCTCCGCCAGCCGCGCCGTCATCTCCTTCATCACGCCGTTCGCCTCCAGCGTCCCGATCGCCGAGGCGGCCTTCGGGCACGTCAGGTAGTACAGCGTCGGGAACGGCGTACCGTCCGGCAGCCGCGGCGCCGTCTCGACCACGTCCGGCTGCCCGCACGGACAGCGGTGCGCGATCGCGCGCAACCCGCGCGGCGGGCGCCCGAGCTGCTGCTTGAAGGCCTCGACATCCGCGTCGGTGGGCTCGGTGGGCGGGGTGGGAGGAAGATCAAACAACGTCAGCGCGGAGCGCTGCCCTTGAGGGGTGGTGGCCGGGCGGGGGGCGGGAGTTTCCATGCTTGCTGCTTGCGTCTCTCTCATCAGTTCGCTGGTCGGTTCAAGTTCACTGGGCGGCGTCGGCCTTGGCGGCCCCGTCAGCCCCGTCAGCCCCGTCAGCCCCGTCAGCCCCGTCCCAGAGGGTGGCGTACCAGGGACGGTCGGCCGCTCCCTGCGTCGTACGCGGCTGCTCCGCCGTGTCCGGGTCGATCACGACGTAGCCGGTCTCGCCGGGCATCACATAGTGCAGCCGCTCCCGGATCCGCTGCGTGGCGTACGCGTCGTCCTGCCAGCGTGCCTTGAGGTCGCGCAGTTGCTCGACCCGCTCACGGGCCTCCTCCCGCTGCCGATCCAGGTCAGCGATCTCGGCGCGCTGGGATACGCACTGCCTTATCGGATACGCCAGCGCCACGATCAGCGAACAGAGCACGAGCACGAGCACGGCGGCCCGCCCGGTCAGCCGGGAGCGGCGGGCCTGACGCCGGGTCTGGGAGCGGTAGACACGGGCCGCCGTCTGCTCACCGAGCAGCCGCAGCCTGGTCGCGGTGGAGAAACGGTCCCGGTCCCTCACGGCCATGTCCCAGCTCCCGTTCACACGCGCGTACGTCCCCGGACACGGTACGGGACCGAGTACGGGGACGTACGTTTGACTGGCTACGAGCTGACCCTCGTACGGCTCAGCCCTTGCTGTGCATACGGCTCAGCCCTTGCTGTGCATACGGCTCAGCCCTTGCTGTGCGTATTGGTCCGCAGAGCGCTGTGCCTACTGGTCCGCAGAGCGCGTGCTCTGGCCGCAGAGCGCTGTGCCTACTGGTCCGCAGAGCGGAACCGCGGGAACGCGCTGTGCCCCGCGTACACCGCCGCGTCGTCGAGGATCTCCTCGATGCGCAGCAGCTGGTTGTACTTGGCGACGCGGTCCGAGCGAGCCGGGGCGCCGGTCTTGATCTGACCGCAGTTCACGGCGACGGCGAGGTCGGCGATGGTGACGTCCTCGGTCTCACCGGAGCGGTGGGAGATCATGCACTTGAAGCCGTTGCGCTGGGCCATCTCGACGGCGTCCAGGGTCTCCGTCAGCGAGCCGATCTGGTTCACCTTGACGAGCAGCGCGTTGGCGGAGCCCTCCTCGATACCGCGGGCCAGGCGCTCCGGGTTGGTGACGAACAGGTCATCGCCAACAATCTGGACCTTGTCGCCGAGCTTGGCGGTGAGGGTCTTCCAGCCCTCCCAGTCGTCCTCGAACAGCGGGTCCTCGAGGGAAACCAGCGGGTACGCCTCGACCAGCTCGGCGTAGTACTCCGTCATCTCGACGGCGGAGCGCTCCTTGCCCTCGAAGAGGTAGACGCCGTCCTTGTAGAACTCCGAGGCGGCGACGTCGAGCGCGAGGGCGATCTGCTCGCCGGGGGCGTAGCCGGCCTCCTTGACCGCCTCGAGGATGAGGTCGAGGGCCTCTCGGTTGGAGCCGAGGTTCGGGGCGAAGCCGCCCTCGTCGCCGAGGCCGGTGGCCAGGCCCTTGCGCTTCAGGACCTTCTTCAGGGTGTGGTAGACCTCGGCGCCCCAGCGCAGGGCCTCGGAGAAGGACTCCGCTCCGATGGGGGCGATCATGAACTCCTGGATGTCCACGTTGGAGTCGGCGTGCGAGCCGCCGTTCAGGATGTTCATCATCGGCACCGGCAGCAGGTGCGCGTTCGGGCCGCCCAGGTAGCGGAAGAGCGGGAGGTCGGACGCCTCGGAGGCGGCGTGCGCGACGGCGAGTGAGACGCCGAGGATGGCGTTGGCGCCGAGCGAGCCCTTGTTGTCGGTGGCGTCCAGATCGAACATCGCCTGGTCGATCAGGCGCTGCTCGGTGGCGTCGTAACCGACCAGCTCCGGGCCGATCTGCTCGATCACGGCGAGGACGGCCTTCTCCACGCCCTTGCCGAGGTAGCGGTTCGGATCGCCGTCGCGGAGCTCGACGGCCTCGAAGGCGCCCGTGGAGGCGCCGGACGGGACGGCGGCACGACCGGTGCTGCCGTCGTCGAGGCCGACCTCGACCTCGACCGTGGGATTACCTCGGGAGTCCAGGATTTCCCGGGCTACGACGACGTCGATGGACGGCACGAGCATCTCCTTCTGGGATGGGACGTGGGTACGAGGACTGGGGAGCCCTGCGGGATGAGCCTAACCGGCTCCGGTCGATCGGCCAGTCCGTCGCCCACCCCGTGGACGAAACCGAGAGTAAATTGTTTCTGAACTGAACAAAATGCCAGACGAAAACCAGCCGGACGAAAACCAGCCGGGCGGAAGTAAGCCGGACAGCCACGCCAGACAGCCACGCAGACAGCCACGCCAGACAGACCACCGGACAGGAACACGGCAGACGCCCAGCCGGAAAACCGGGCAGGAACACGGGCAGGAACACGGGCAGGCGGCCAACCGGAAACCCGGGCGACAAGCAGGGTGAACTCCCGCTACTTTTCGCCTGATTCGACACCGATGTACAGCCTCTGACCGGGAAGAATAAGGTTCGGGTCGGCACCGACCGTCTCCCTGTTCTCGGCGTACAGCTCGGTCCATCCGTCTTCCAGATCAAGGAAGTTGGCGATGGACCACAGATTGTCCCCTTCGCGGACGATGTACGTTTTGCCCGTCCCCTCCGCACCCCGGGCCGAGCTGCCGCTACTGGAGGCATGCCGCCCCGTGGAGCCGGTGAATTCACCCGTCCCCCTTCCGGCGCTCTCGTCGGCGCTGCCGCCGCGGTGACGACCGGTCCCGGAAGCCGCCTCCTGAGAACCGGAATCGGAGTCGGATCCGGACCCAGACCCGGCCCCGGGACCAGAGGCGGCCCCGGCTCCAGACCCGGCCCCGGGACCGGAATTGGAGCCGGAACCAGAACCGGAACCGGTGCTGCCATTCCCCTGGCCGCTGCCCGAAGAGTCCCCGCCCCGCCCGGAGCTGTCCGAACCGTCACCCTTCGCCGTACCCGCGTCCGAGCGGCCGGAGCCCCGGGAGATGCTCTCGCTGAGACCACTCGACCTGCGGTCGCGTTCGGTGGGCTCTTCGGCGGCATCGGAGGAGGACGCGGGGGATTCAGGTGAGTCCGGCGAGTCAGGTGAGTCGGGCGAGTCAGGTGAGTCGGGCGAGTCAGGTGAGTCAGATCGCTCCGACGAACCGGAGGAACCGGAGGAACCACTCGCCTCGTCGGTGTCCACGAGACCGGAAGGGGAATCGTCACCCAGACCCAGCCCGTGAAGGAGCCCACAAGTGGACCAGGCGCCGACGCCCTCGTCGGCGAGGATCTTCTCGGCGAGGGCGATCTGCTGGGAGCGGCTGGCCCGGTCAGGGCTGGCCGCGTACTCGAAGACCGCCGTGCTTCTCCCAGTCCTTCTGGGAGAACTGGAGCCCGCCGTAGCGGCCGTTGCCGGTGTTGGCGCTCCAAAAGCCGCCGCTCTCACATTCCGCGATCTTGTCCCAGGTCGCCCCGTCGGCCGCGCTCGCACCGGTGGCGCCGAGGAGCGGGATGGCGATGGCGGATCCGGTCACTCCCGCCGTGACGAGGAGGGCCGGAGCTTGGCGGGGGCGACGATGACGACCGTTCCCGGAGAGCATGCGGTTGCCTTTCACGCGACAGCAGGGGGCAGCACGACGGACGTGTCGAGCCGTCGCACTGATGCGTGAACGTATCGGCAATCGAACGCTTGTCACAAGTCAAGGAAACATAGATCACGCGAAGATCACAGACCTGAGAATTCGTCAGATTCGATCAGTATCGGTGCGATCCGCCTGGTGATCTTCCGCTAACTCCCCAAGGCATCGACAAGGGGAAGACGAACACTCCCGCCGAACCGGCCTGCCCCGCACAGAAGTTAAGATCACTTACTAGGCCAGGTATGAAGTCCCTCCCGAAGCCCTCCTGCAGCCCGCGTGAACCCCGTCCGCTGTCCGGAGGACCGCACCGCGCGCGAGCAGACGTCCCGCGTGAACCGGCTCCCGGTACGGTCGGTCTGTGCACGTCCCGAACACCACCCCCGAACTTTTCACCTGGGAGTTCGCCACCGACCCGTACCCCGTGTACGCCTGGCTGCGCGAGCACTCCCCCGTCCATTGGACACGGCTTCCCAGCGGGGTCGAGGCCTGGCTGGTGACCCGCTATGCCGACGCACGTCAAGCTCTCGCGGACGGGCGGCTTTCGAAGAACCCCGATCATCATGCCGAGGACGCACACGGCAAGAGCCGGACCGGCATTCCGGGGGAACGCAGCGCCAATCTCATGAGCCATTTGCTCAATATCGACCCACCGGACCACACCAGGCTGCGCCGGCTCGTCTCCAAGGCGTTCACCCCGCGCCGTGTCGCGGAATTCGCGCCTCGCGTCCAGGGACTGACAGACGATCTCATAGACCGTTTCGCGCCCCAGGGCACGGCCGACCTCATCCACGACTTCGCCTTCCCCCTCCCCATCTACGCGATCTGCGACCTGCTCGGGGTCCCGCGCGAGGATCAGGACGACCTGCGCGACTGGGCAGGCATGATGATCCGGCACGGCGGAGGACCGCGTGGCGGTGTCGCCCGTTCCGTCAAGAAGATCCGGGGCTATCTCGCCGAACTCATCCACCGCAAGCGCGACAATCTCGGCGACGACCTGATCTCAGGCCTCATCCGCGCATCCGACCACGGCGAACACCTCACCGAGAACGAAGCCGCCGCGATGTGCTTCGTGCTGCTGTTCGCAGGTTTCGAGACCACCATCAACCTCATCGGCAATGGCGTATACACCCTCCTGCGCAACCCCGGACAGCGGGTCCTGCTCCAGGAGTCGATCGAACGCGGTGAGACCGGACTCCTCGACACCGGTATCGAGGAGTTGCTCCGCTACGACGGCCCCGTGGAACTGGCCACCTGGCGCTTCGCCATCGAACCCCTCACCCTCGGCGGGCAGCACATTTCCACCGGCGACCCGGTGCTGGTCGTCCTCGCTGCCGCGGACCGCGACCCCGCACGTTTCGCCCAGCCGGACACGCTCGATCTCTCCCGCCGTGACAACCCACACCTCGGATACGGCCACGGCATCCACTACTGCATCGGCGCGCCCCTGGCCCGCCTCGAAGGCCGAACCGCCATCGGGACACTGCTACGCCGCCTGCCCGATCTCCAGCTTGCCGCCGACCCCGGCGACCTGCGCTGGCGGGGTGGGCTCATCATGCGTGGCCTACGGGACCTTCCGGTGCGGTTCACCACGGCCTGAGCCTCCCGTACAGTCCACCGCCGCACGGACCCTCCCTACAGTCCACCGCCACACGAACCCTCCCTACAGTCCACCGCCACACGGACCCTCCCTACAGTTCGCTGTCGGCTGATCAGTTTCAGCTCTCAGCTCTCAGCCGCTCTGATCGCAGCCCGGTACGCCCGGGCCGCCGCCCGCAGTGCCGTCTCGGGGTCCACGCCCTGGGCCTCCGCGTGCGCCGCCAGTGCCAGCAGCTCGTAACCCACGCCCTCGCCCTCCGGTATCGGCACCTCAAGGCCGCCCGTGCGGACGCGGGCCGAGAGCTTGGCCGCGAGGGCCAAACCCGGCTGGCCCAGGGGTATTCCGTCCGTCACCGACTCGCGCCCCTTCTCGACCGCCTTCCTGCGCAGCCAGTGCTCCTTCACCTCCTCGGGGGTGGTGGCCGTCTCGTCGCCGAAGACGTGGGGGTGGCGATGGATGAGCTTGGTGACGATGCCGCCCGCGACGTCGTCGATGGAGAAGGGTTCGGCCCCGTCTTCCGGTCGGCCTTCCTCGGCGATACGGGCGTGGAAGACGACCTGGAGAAGGACATCGCCCAGTTCCTCCCGCAGTTCGTCCCTGTCGCCTTCTTCGATCGCCTCCACCAGCTCGTAGGCCTCCTCGATGCCGTACTTCGCCAGCCCCTTGTGAGTCTGCTGGGACGACCAGGGGCACTCGGCACGGATACGGTCCATGACCTGGACGAGGTCGAGGAGGCGGGCGCCCGGGAGGTCGTACGAGGCGGGGAGCAGCTCCAGCTCCGGCATCCGTACGCGGCCGGAGCCGGCGAGGCGTGCGAGGCCGTCGGTGAGGTGCGGCTCGCCCTCGCTCGTCGCGACCACGACCAGGGTGCGGCCGTCGGCGCAGGCGTCGACCAGCTCCTCGGCGGTGGGGGTCCACTCCTCGACCGCTATGCCCGCCTCCCGCAGATACGGCAGCTGCGGGTGCGCGCCATCCGCACACAGGACGCGGTCGGCGCCGTGCAGTGCCTGCCAGGCCGGCCAGGACAACAGGCCGGGTGCGACACGGTGGCTGGTGGTGAGCAGGACGATGCGGCCGGGGTCGGAGACCGCGGTGTCGGGGGCGCCGTCGAGGCTGGTGGTGTTCACGCATTGAACGTAACCCACGCCCCGGACACCCCCGGAAGTTATCCACAGGCCGGGTGGCGCCCCTGTGCGGGCGGTTGTCCACAGGCTGGGCGGCCCCCCTGTGCGGGCGGTTGTCCACAAGCCGGGCGAGCGCCCCGTACCCGGGCCGCAGTCCACGGCGAACCGCCATAGTGCGGGCGCCATGGTGCGGGCCGAGCGGCGGTCGGCTACGTCGTCTGCTGAGTCCCTGTCCTCGAGACCTCCCGCACCCACGGCGTCTTGGCGGCTCCCAGGAGAACCTGCTGGACGTTCCAGGTGCCGTATCGCGGGTTCAGGCCGACGCCCAGCTCCTTCGACGCCTCGGACAGGGCCCTTTGGAACGTGGCCTCGTCCTCGGCGGTCCGGAACCTGACCTCGCCCTCGTCGGTGAGGTCGGCGCCGAACGCTACGGCGAGCTCCTGGAGCTCGACGTTGCTGCGGAGGCTGTCGTCGAGTCGCCCGGGAGCCACGTAGGACTGCTGGAGCGCGGCCATTTCCAGTCCCTTCGTCCCTCCCATGCCGGGCCGCTTCACCAGCTTGTCGCGGTGCTCCTGAACCTGCCGGCGGGTGACGGTCACACCGGCGTCCTTGAGGGCGCGGTCGAGGACCTTGTCGAAGACCATGGTCTCCAGCATGGCGCGGGTGAGGCCGCCGGTCTGCGCGAGAACCTGCTGGTACTGGGCCTGGTCGGCGGTGGCGGCCTGCTGTGCCACGCGTACCTCGTTCACCCGGTTCTCCAGCTGCTCGACCGTGATCCGCTGGTCGCCCACGACGGCCGCCGCGCCGGGATGGGCGTCGTTTCCGCAGGCGGTGAGGACGGGCGCCGCGGCGACGATTGCGGCGGAGAGGACGAGCGCGGTGCGACGGCGGCGGTGCAAGTTGGCCTCCCGAGGAGATGGTGCAGACAGGTGCGGCGCGCTGGGGGTCCCCCAGGCGTTCAGCTCTGGGGGAGCCTCGATGAGGGGTAGTGGTCGGGCGACGGGCGGGCACACAAGGTCTTGCGGTGATCGATGGTAAGCAGTGACCTTGCCCTCGGCCAGCCATTCGACCAACGATTCACCACGGCGTCGGGTACCGCTGCGCCATGCGGGCTTCCCGCCCGCCGCTCGGCGGCTGCCCTCTGGGGTCCTTACCCGCGGGGGCCCTTACCCGCGCATCTGCCCCAGCCACTGCAAGGTGCGCCGTACCTCCGTCGCCAAGGGGTGGGCGGGGCCCCGGAAGCGTTCCACATCGAGCAGGAGGCGGGCCAGGCTGTCGTGGGCGGCGGGGCGGTCGCCCAGGGCGAGGAGGAGGTGGCCGATGCGGCGGCGGACGTCCAGGGAAAGCTCGGGATCGCCGGCCACGTACTGGTTTTCGTAGTACGGCAGCAGGGAGCGGTACTCGGCGAGTGCGGCGGCCGCCTCGCCGAGCTGCTCCAGGCACTGGGCGGCCTCGTAGCGGAAGCGCAGGGACTGCGGGTCGGCCTGGCCCGCCTCCTTGGCCCGCTCGTCGGCGAGGCGGCGCAGCTCGGGCAGGGCACGGCGGTACTGGCCGTCGTCCAGGAGCGTGGCCGCGTACTGCTTGCGCAGGGTCCGGACGACGGGTGAGTGCTCGCCGTGCTGGGCCGCGGCGGCCGGGAGGATCTGGCCGAGGATGTCGACGGCCTGGGTGATACGGCCCTCGCCGAGCAGCCGCTTGACCTCGTCGACGGCGCCCGCGACGTCGGGTCTCTCGACCGCGGGTGCGGCCTGGGGCTGCGGCGCGGGAGTGCGGGCGCGGTCCGGCCAGGGGGCATGCGGGCGCAGGAAGGGGCGGGTGGGATCGAGCGGGGCGCCGGTGGGGATCCCGGGCGCGGGGAGCAACGGGAGGAGCTGCTCGTATGTCTCCTGCGCGGATGCCGGGCGGTGCTGCGGGTCCTTGGCGAGCAGGCGCAGCACCAGCGCCTCCAGAGGCTCGGGCGCCTCGGGGCGCAGTCGGCGGACCGGGACGGGGGACTCGTAGAGGTGGCGGTGGAGGACGCCGAGGGCCGTGGAGCCCGCGAACGGGACGTTCCCGCTGAGCAGTTCGTGTATGAGTACGCCCAGGGCGTACAGGTCCGTGTACGGGCCGATCGCGCCGCCCATGGCCTGCTCGGGGGCCATGTAGGCGGGGCTGCCGATGGGTGAGCCGGTGTGGGTGAGGCGGGTCGTGTCCGTGTCCATCACCGAGGCGACGCCCAGGTCGAGGACGGTGACCGTGCCGTCCTGCTTGACCATGACGTTCCGCGGCTTCAGGTCGCGGTGGACGATCGGCACCGCGTGCACCGCGGACAGCACGGCGCACAGCTGGGCGGCGACCGCGACGGTCCACTGCCACGGGTACGGGTCGTGCTCGGCGAGGTGGCCGGAGAGGTCGACCCCGTCGATGTACTGCATGACGAGGAACAGCTCCTCGCCCTCGCTGCCCGCGTCGTGGACCGTGACCAGGCCGGGGTGGTCGACCTGCGCGGTGACCCGGCACTCACGGACGAAGCGGCTGCGCAGCTCGTCGGCCTCCTGGCCCGCGACCTTGTCCGGACGCAGCAGCTTGACGGCCACGCGCCGGTCGAGGCGCTGGTCGTAGGCCGCCCAGACCTGGCCCATGCCGCCCTGGCCGATGAGCGTGGACAGTTCGTACCGGGAGGCGACGACGCGTCCTGTCCCGCCGCTCACTTGCCGTCCTCGTGCTTGCGCAGGTAGTCACTGAGCTCGTCGAGCTCGGCGCGCACCTGGTCGATGCGCGCGGGTGCCGGGCGCTGCGGTTGCGGCTGCACTACCGGCTGCGGCTGCACTACCGGCTGTTGGGGCGCGGGCTGCTGCTGAACCGGTGGGGCCGGGGTGGGGCCGACGGGGCCGGTGGAGTCGGGGGGAAGGGCTGGGGGCCCGGGTAGCCGTATCCCGTCTGCGTGGTCTGGGCGTAGCCCGTCGTCTGTGCGTAAGGCAGGGAGGGAGGGGAGCTGAAGTGGCGTATCTCCGCGGTCAGGTAGTACCCGACGCTCGCCATTACGCCCATGAGCAGCAGCCACAGTCCGACGTCCTCGCGCCGGGTGGTGGATCCCTCCACGCCCGAGTCCGTGCCGCCGAACAGGAGGAGGACGACGACGAAGTGCACGATCCCCAGCCCGAACAACACCCAGTCGAGCTGCCTGCGGGTCACGAGGGCGAGCCTCAGCAGGCTCACCCACGCGAGGAGGCCGCAGCTCAGCACGGCCAGCGCCACGAAGATCACACGCAGCGTGATCAGCACGCCCTGCGAGGGGCGGTGAGGCGGTGGCGGCGTGTGGCCGGGGCCATGCATAGCTGCTCCTGAGGGGCCTGATGAGGGCGGACGTCCGATGTCTTGTTGAGCGTATAGGTCGACAACGACAACCGGTCCAGGGTTGTGGACAACCGTTGCCGCACTGAGTCGTCACTGAGCCGTCCGCTTCCCCCTCGAGCGGACACCGGTCCGGCGGGGGCCGGTCCGGCAGGGGACAGTCCGGCAGGGGACAGTCCGGCAGGGGACAGTCCGGCAGGGGACAGTCCGGCGGGGGACAGTCCGGCAGGGGACAGTCCGGCGGGGGCCGCTGACGTCGGGAAAGACGGTCAACGCCGTTCTCACCGCCGCTCTCACCGCCGTCTGCGAGTTCCTCCGGTTCCGCGCCGTCTGTCTGCTGTCTCCGCCTTCGTCAGCCACCGCACTGCTTCACCATCATCTGCTTGTCCGGTTCGGTGACCGGCATCTCGTACTTGAGGGCGACCTGGGCGAATCGGACAGCGTAGGCGCACCTGACCTGTTTGCTGGGCGGCAGCCAGGACGCGGGGCCGGAATCGCCCTTGGCCGAGTTGGCTCGCCCCTCGACCGGCATCAAATTGAGCACGTCGTTGGCGAGTTGCTCGCGCTTGCTCTCCGACCAGCGCGAGGAGCCCATCTGCCAGCTGTAGGACAGCGGCACGACGTGATCTATCTGTACTTCGGTGGCCTTCTGCTTGCGCCACTCGATGATCGTCCCGGTGTACGGGTCGTCCAGCGTCATGGCAATGACCACGCAGTCGGAGCCGGTTCGGAAACGGAGGTTCTGGCCATCACGACGAAGGAGATCATTCCGAGTGTCACACCCGTTCCTCGCGAGCGGCACTCCGTCGGCCGTGTCCATCCACGCGTAGCCGAACTCGTCGCGGTCGTAGCCCGTCTGCGGCCCCCGCCCCTTGGTGGAGAGCTCCCCGAGGAGGTCGCGGGCCGCGGCCTTGTCCGCGTCCGTCGTCACGGGCGCGAGCCCTGGCTTCGTACCGTCCGGATTCTTCAGTGGACTGACCGCCCGCTCGTCCGGCGCGGCCGGCCCGGATCCCGTGGAGGAGCCGCCTTCGCCGAGACCCTCGCATCCGGAGACCAGGAGCATGGCAGCTGCCCCCACCGTCACCGCACGGAAGAAACGCGCGTTCCCCACAGCCCCCACAGCCCTGTGACTCACGTCCCCAACTCTCAGACGCACCACGCCACGCCCCTTTCCCGGTCCCCTTGCCTGTCCTGCTCGTGCCTGTCCCTCCTGCCTACGCGCCCCAGAACCGACCGCCTACGCCCCCAGAACCGACGTGAGGAACTCCCCGGTCCACCCCAGCAACTCCCGTCCGGCCAGCGGCTTGCCCCCCACCTTCGCCGTCTTCGGACGCGGCACCAGGACCTGGTGGGCGGTGGGCCTGAGCATCACGCCCGGGTACAGGCGCTTGAGCCGCAGCTCCTGGGACTCCCTCAACTCCACCGGTGCGAAGCGGATGTTGTTGCCCTGCAGCAGGATCTCGCCCACCCCACACGCGCGGGCGAGCATCCGCAGACCGGCCACCAGCAGCAGGTTCTCCACCGGCTCGGGCAACTTGCCGTAGCGGTCGGCGAGTTCTTCGCGTACGGACGTGATGTCGTCCTCGCAGTTCACGGACGCGATCGCCCGGTACGCCTGGAGGCGGAGCCGCTCGCCCGGCGCGTAGTCGTGCGGGACGTGGGCGTCGACCGGGAGCTCGATCTTGACCTCCAGCGGCGGCTCCTCCCGCACGCCGCCCTCCAGGGAGGCACGGTAATCGGCGACCGCCTCGCCGACCATCCGGACGTACAGGTCGAAGCCCACGCCCGCGATGTGGCCGGACTGTTCGCCGCCGAGCAGGTTGCCCGCGCCGCGGATCTCGAGGTCCTTCATGGCGACGTACATGCCGGCGCCCATCTCCGTGTGCTGGGCGATGGTGGCCAGCCGCTCGTGGGCGGTCTCGGTGAGGGGCTTCTCCGGCGGGTAGAGGAAGTACGCGTAGCCGCGCTCCCTGCCCCGGCCGACCCGGCCGCGCAGCTGGTGCAGCTGGGAGAGGCCGAAGTTGTCGCCTCGCTCCACGATCAGCGTGTTCGCGTTCGAGATGTCGATGCCCGACTCCACGATCGTCGTGGAGACCAGCACATCGAACTTCTTCTCCCAGAAGTCGACGACCACCTGCTCCAGCACGGACTCCGACATCTGACCGTGCGCCGTCGCGATGCGCGCCTCGGGCACGATCTGCCGCAGCCGGGCCGCGGCCCGGTCGATCGACTCGACCCGGTTGTGGATGTAGAAGACCTGGCCCTCACGCAGCAGTTCGCGGCGGATCGCGGCGCCGATCTGCTTCTCCTCGTACGGGCCGACGAAGGTCAGCACCGGGTGCCGTTCCTCCGGTGGCGTGGTGATCGTCGACATCTCCCTGATCCCCGTCACCGCCATTTCCAGCGTCCGGGGAATCGGCGTCGCGGACATGGTCAGCACGTCCACGTTGGCGCGCAGCTTCTTCAGCTGCTCCTTGTGCTCGACGCCGAAACGCTGCTCCTCGTCCACGATCACCAGCCCCAGGTCCTTGAACCTGGTCTCGGCCGAGAACAGCCGGTGCGTACCGATGACGAGGTCCACCGACCCCTCCCGCAGCCCCTCCAGGACAGCCTTCGCCTCGGTGTCGCTCTGGAAGCGGGACAGTGCCCTCACCTTCACGGGGAACTGCGCGTAACGCTCGCTGAACGTCCCGAAGTGCTGCTGCACCAGCAGCGTCGTCGGTACGAGGACCGCTGCCTGTTTGCCGTCCTGTACGGCCTTGAAGGCGGCGCGGACCGCGATCTCGGTCTTGCCGTAGCCGACGTCGCCGCAGATGAGCCGGTCCATGGGAACCGACTTCTCCATGTCCTCCTTGACCTCGGCGATCGTCGTCAGCTGGTCGGGAGTCTCCACGTACGGGAAGGCGTCCTCCAGTTCGCGCTGCCAGGGTGTGTCCGCGCCGAAGGCGTGTCCGGGGGCCGCCATCCGCGCGCTGTACAGCTTGATCAGGTCGGCCGCGATCTCCTTGACCGCCTTCTTGGCCCGTGCCTTGGTCTTCGTCCAGTCGGCGCCGCCCAGCCGGTGCAGCGTGGGCGCCTCCCCGCCGACGTACTTGGTGATCTGTTCCAGCTGGTCGGTGGGGATGTAGAGCCGGTCGCCGGGCTGGCCCCGCTTGGCGGGGGCGTACTCGACGACCAGGTACTCCCGGGTCGCGCCCTGCACGGTCCGCTGGACCATCTTGAGGTACCGCCCGACGCCGTGCTGCTCGTGGACGATGTAGTCGCCGGACTCCAGGGTCAGCGGGTCGATGCTCTTGCGGCGGCGGGCCGGCATCCGGGCGCCGTCCTTGCCGGCCGCCTTCTGCCCGGAGAGGTCGGTCTCCGTCAGGACCGCCAGCTTCAGCACCGGGTCGACGAAGCCGTACTCGATCGAGCCGCAGGCCACGTGCACCACGGACGGGCTGATCCCGTCGAGGTCCGCGTCGAGGCGGGCCGCGACACCCTCACCGCCCAGTACCTCGACCGTACGGGCGGCAGGCCCGTGCCCCTCGGTCACGAAGACGGTGCGCCATCCGTCGGCGAGCCAGCCCTTGGTGTCGGCGAGGGCCTTCGCGGTGTCGCCGCGGTACGTCTCGGGCGCGTGCATGCCGAGCTTCAGCATGTCCGCGTCACCCGACACGCCCGATACGCCCAACACGCCCGACACGTCAGCAGCGGAGGTCAACGCCTCGTCACCGCCCGCCGCGTCAGCAGCGGAAGTCAACGTCCCGTCGGCCGCGAACGGCGACACCGACCACCACATCATGCCCAGCTCACGGGCCCGGTCACGCACGTCGGCGAGGGACCACAAAGAGGCCGCGCCGACATCGATGGGCGCCTCGCCGCCCGCTCCTCGCCCCCCACCGCCCTCAGCCGAACGGGCTTCCCCCCCACGCCACGATTCCGCTGTGGCGGCCCAGGACGCCTGCAGGAACTCCTGGCTGGTGGCCACCAGGTCGGCGGCCCGCCTCCGCACCCGCTCCGGATCGCATACGACGGCCATGGCGCCCTTGGGCAGGATGTCCAGCAGCAGCTCCATGTCGTCGACGAGGACCGGAGCGAGGGACTCCATCCCTTCCACGGCGATACCCTCAGCGATCTTGCCGAGCAGCTCGCCCAGCTCGGGATGGAGCTCGGCGAGGGCACGCGCGCGCGTGCGTACGTCCTCCGTCAGCAACAGCTCACGGCAGGGCGGCGCCCACAGGCCGTGCTCGGCGACCTCCAGCGACCTCTGGTCGGCGACCTTGAAGTACCGGATCTCCTCGACCTCGTCGCCCCAGAACTCGACGCGGAGGGGGTGCTCCTCGGTGGGCGGGAACACATCGAGGATGCCGCCTCGCACAGCGAACTCACCCCGCTTCTCGACGAGTTCGACCCGTGCGTACGCGGCTGCCGCGAGCGCGTCCACAATGTCGTCCAGATCGGCCGTCCGCCCCCTGCGCAGGGCGACGGGCTCCAGGTCACCGAGCCCCTTGACCTGCGGCTGGAGCACGGAGCGTACGGGCGCGACGACCACGGAGACCGGGCCGGTCCCGGGGTCGTCGGGGCTGGGGTGAGCCAGCCGCCGCAGTACGGCCAGACGCCGCCCCACGGTGTCGCTGCGCGGGCTCAGCCGCTCGTGCGGAAGGGTCTCCCAGGAGGGGTACTCCACGACGTGGTCCGGCGGCAGCAGCGACCTGAGGGCCGCCGCCAGGTCCTCGGCCTCGCGACCGGTCGCCGTCACGGCGAGTACGGGCCTGCCCGCGCCCCGGGCCAGAGCCGCCACCGCGAAGGGGCGGGCCGCGGGCGGCCCCACCAGGTCGACGTGCATGCGGTTGCCGTCAGTGGCTGCCGTGATCGCTTCCGCGAGGGCCACGTCCTTGACGACGAGGTCGAGCAGACCGTGCAGGCTCATGAAGGGGCTTCCATCCCGGCTCAGTTGGCTGTGGTGATTGCGGCTGTGGTGGCTGCGGTGATTGCGGCTGTGGTGATTGCGGCTGTGGCTCGGTTGGCTTGGCTCAGTGGGCTGTGCTTGTGGCTCGCTGAGGTTGCCGGTGGTTCAGCGGGCCGCAGTGGGCAACGCGAACCGCCCGACACGCGCTGCGGGCCGGGGGGTTCCCAGGGTACGTCCACGGGGGCTGCGTCACCCACCGGAGTGAACGGCGTGACCCGAAGGAGGGACAGCGGCCGAGGTTTTTCCAGCCGAGCGGGCCGGGCGGCTTCTCGGACCGGGCGGCTTCTCGGACCAGGCAGCTTCTCGGACCGGGCGGCTTCTCGGACCGGGCAGCTTCTCGGACCAGGCAGCTTCTCGGACCGGGCAGCTTCTCGGACCAGGCGGCTTCTCAGGCCAGGCGGCTTCTAGTCGCAGGCCCGGGGCGCGTACCGCCGTACGGAACACGTCGCAGGCCCGGGGCGCGTACCGCCGTACGGAACACGTCGCAGGCCCGGGGCGCGTACCGCCGTACGGAACACGTCGCAGGCCCGGGGCGCGTACCGCCCGTACGGACCTCTCCGTACCGGCTACTCCGCCGGGCCGTGGCCGGTCAGGGTGGCCAGGCTGTCGCGTACGTGGTCCATGTGGGCCCGCATGTTCTCGCCCTGCTCGGCGTGTTCGCGCAGGACCCGGTCCGTCTCGCGGCTGATGCGGTCCTCGCGTACCCGGGCCTCCGCGAGCAGTTCGGCGGCGCGGGCCTCGGCGTCCGCCTGGATGTGGGCGACGGACTCCTCGGCCTCGGCGAAGGCACGCCGGGCCGCGGAGAGGGCGGCCTCCGCGCGGCCCACCCGTTCGGCGTGCTGGGCGTCGAGCGCGGCCTGCCGTTCGGCCGCCGAGCGGTCCACCTCCGCGCACCGCTCGGCGTATTCCTTCTCCCGTTCAGCGAGGACGCCCTCGGACCGCTGCCGCACCTCCCGCAGCGCGTCCACCGCCTCCCCACAGCACTCCCTGACCTCCAGCCGGGCCTCCAGCCGTGCGCCGTCCGCCTCGGCGCCCGCCGCCAGCAGCCGCTGCCGGGCCCGTTCCTCCGCCTCCCCGCTCACCTCGTCGGCGTACGCCTGCGCCGCCTCGCACATCCGGCGCCCCTCCGCCTCCGCCTCGGCGACGATCCGCCGCGCGTCCTCGCGGCCGTTCACGCTGACCGCCTCGGCCTCCTCCACACCGAGCGCGAAGAGCTGCCGGGCCCGCTCGCCGAGCGCCTCGTACGTCTGCGGGGTCAGTTGCGCCACCCTCTCCCGCAGCCGCTCCACGTCCGCCTCCATCTCCCTGGCCAGCACGGTCAGCCGCGCGGCCCGCTCCCACGCCGCGTCGCGGTCCTGCGAGAGGGCCGCCGCGTGCGCGTCGACCTGGTCGGGACGGTAGCCACGCCGTACGACCGCGAACCCGTACGGCGACACCCATGCGCTGCTCATCCTGGAACCCCTCTCGAATGATTTCGCGCATATCTTGATCGATCAGACGGAAGGGCTCATAACGCGACACTCCACTCGTGAGTAACGGCCGCTACGCGCACATGAAAGCGCCGGGCCCGGTCACACGACCTGGCCCGGCGCTTCGTAGGGCTCGTACGGCTCGTACGGCTTGCATGACTCGTACGGCTTGCATGACTCATACGGCATGTACGGTTCGTACGGCTCTGCCGATCAGGGGCGCGTCACAGCAGGCCGTCCCACATCTGCTCCAGCAGTACCGACCACCAGCTCTCCGGCGAGCCGAGCGCCGCCGGGTCGAGAGCGGCCAGCTGGGCCTGGAAGTCGACGGTCCAGCGGCCCGCCTGCTCCTGGTTCAGGCCGTAGCGCAGCCGCCACATACGGCCCAGCAGTGCCAGGCAGCGCTGGAACTCGGGCAGCCCCGTGTTCACGAACTGCGGTGGCACCGGCGCACCGCCCGGCCCGGCCTCCACCGGCACCGCCACGATGTGCGCCGTGCCGTACTGCACGCAGAGCGCCTTGCCGAAGTCGCTGCCCATGACGAGGTACGACCCCGCGTCCGACGCCGGCTGGATGCCACGCTCCTGGGCGAGTTCCGCGAGCGTCGGCACCGGGCGGCCCGGCTGTGCCCGCGCCCAGAAGAACGGGCCCAGGTCGACCGGCAGCCCGGCCGCCACCAGCGCGTGCGCCACGATCGGCGGCACACCCTGCCGGGACACCGCATGCTGGTCGAACCGGAACACCCCCGGCCCGAACGCCGCCGCCAGCTCCTGCCCGATGGCCTCCGGCGGGACCGGCGGCACCGGCGGCACCGGCGGCACCGGCACCCGCACCGGCGAGGGGCGTGCGGGACCATCGGCCACCTCGTGCAACTCCCCCTGATGCGCGAAGAGTTGCGCCATGCCCTGCTGGCGGGAAGCGTGATCGGTGCCGTACGGGGCGATGGACGTGATCCGCGCATTCGGCCACTGCTCACGGATCATCCGCGCACAGTACGCACCCGGCAGCTCGCACGACTCCAGCTCCGTGTGCAACTCCAGCACCTGGTCCGACGGGATGTTCATCCCACGCAGCTCGTGGAAGATCTGCCACTCCGGGTGCGGGGTGCCGGGCGCCGAGCGGCGGATCACCTGCTGCTCGGAACCGTCCGGGGCACGGTAGCGGAGCACGGCCTGGTAACCGGGGCCCACAGTCGGCCGGCCGGAGGGTGGTTGAGGGTAGCCGTATGCCGCCGGAGGACTGCCGGGTGCCGGAAGTTGGTGGCCGGGGGCAGGGGTGGGGACGGGGGTGGGAGTGGGGGCGGGGGCGGGGACAGAGGTGGGGGCGGGGGGCTGGCCGGGCGCCGGTGGGCCGAGGGGCTGAGGGGCGGGGGTCGGCGGAGGAGCGGGGGTCGGCGGAGGGGGACCCGGGGGCATGCCGGGCGGGGCCGGGGGGCGGGAGGCGCCCAGGCCGCCCACCGGAGGTCCGGACAGTACAGTCTCGGCGTGGTGTACGGCGCTGGGAGCACCGGGGGCACCAGGAGCACCGGGGACACCAGGAGGCCCCGGAGGCGGGGGCACCCCCGGACCACCTGCCCGCCCCGGAACACCAGGAGGCCCCGGAGACGGAGGCACCCCCGGACCACCTGCCCGCCCCGGAACACCAGGAGGCCCCGGAGACGGAGGCACCCCCGGACCACCTGCCCGCCCCGGAACACCAGGAGGCCCCGGAGACGGAGGCACCCCCGGACCACTCACCGGAGTACCGGCCAGCACCGTCGCCGCGTGGTCGATACCGCCCGCGGGCCTACCACCCGGAGCGTTCGGCACACCCGCCGAACCAGACGCCCCCAACGGCGCCCCGGACGGCGCCTCCGACGGCGCCCCGGAACCGGCATCGTTCAGCGCCGCCGGAGCGGCCGTCGCCCGCGGCGGTCGGGGACTCCCGGAGATCCGCGCGGTCCTGGTGTCGGGCACCGCGCCGGACAGCGGGGAGTCACTGTCGCCCTCGTCCTCCGCGCCGTCCTCCTCACTCAGCGGCGACGCGAACACGGTCTCCGGCAGCGGAACCAAACGGTCCTCTTCGGTACCGGCACTGGTGTCGGTACCCGTCCAGGGGGTCGCCCCCGGCGGCGTACCAGCCCCCGACCGCCGATCCGGAAGCCCCAGCTTGTCGGCCGCCTCCTGCAGCCACTGCGGCGGGCTGAGCAGGAACGATGTCTGGTTCATGTCCGCCCTGGCCAAAGGCGCGGGCGCCGACTCGGGCGCGGCGTCCATGCGGCCGTACTCCTCCTCGTACCGCCGGATCACCTCACCCACCGGCAGCCCGGGCCACAGTGTGGCCTCACCACTGTCCCGCGCGATGACGAGCCGCTGGGTGCCGCCGTCCGAACGCGGACCGTCGGCCCGGTCCTCCGCCCACACCACGAACCCCAGCTCGAACTCCCGCACCCGCACCTCACGGTGCTGATAGCCGGGCACGTCCCCGTTGATCCACTCCTCGGCGCGCTTCTGCGCCTGCGCAAAGGTCACCATCGAAAGCTCACTCCCCCACCGCAGACGCCGAGGCCGAAGACGCCGAAGACGCAGAGGCCGACACCGATGACACAGACGACGCAGCCGCCGACTCCGACCCCGACGCAACCGCCGACCCCAACCCCGACCCCGGCACCGCAGACGCGAAGCCGCCGTCCACCATCAGGTTCGCCACCGCCTCCAACTCCGGCGGATTACCCGCCAGCCGCGCCAGAAACCCGTCGAAGTCATCCCCGCACGGCAACAGCAACCGCTCCGCACGCTCAGCGGGCGACCATGAGGCATCCACATCACGGGCGTCGTCGTACGCGCAGAACCAGACCGACCCGGCCCGCTCCCCCCTCACCTTCACAGCCAGCAAACCGCCCTGCACGAACGCAACCCCCAAGTAATCCTTGGTCAGATGGTCCCGAAGGCACTTGTTGACATACACAAGGTCATTGACACCGGCCTCGTCCCGCACCGTGAAAAACGGCTGATCGACCAGCAGCCCCCACTCCGCGTCCAACGCCGTCCCCACCGGCGCACACCCACCCGCGGCCTTCAGGAACGACCGATATGCCCCCGGCAACCGGTACCCGAGATCCTCCTCAACCCCCAGCACCTGCTGCTCCGTCACCGCCACCGACGACTTCGGCAACCCGAAATGCACCGGCCGCACCTCCCGCAACGGCCGCGTCCCCCGCTTGCCCTGATCAACCGCAGCGGTCGTGACACCCCCGTGATGCCGCAGCAACGCCTTGACCTCCACCGGAACCAACTCCAGCCGCCGACTGCCCGGTACGTGATGCCAGGTCCAGCCGTGCGGAGTCGCCACCGGACGAATCGTGTCCCACAACTCATGCCCGGAAGCGGCGAGCACGGCATTCGCGGACACGTAGTCCGTCAACCTCAGCTCATCCACACCGAACCCCTCCGGGGGATCCGCGATCTCCGCGACAGCACGCGCATAAGGCGAAAAATCGGGATATCCATGAGCATCCACCCGCACACCCCTCGGATGACGCCCAGCCCGGACCGGGTCCGGAAACTGCACCACCTGCCCGGCATAGGCCGCGTTCGGCGGCGCGGCTCGCTGCCCGAGCCGACCTGTCGTCATGGCGGTTGCCCCCTGCGGCACTCTGTATGGCCTGCACGGCCCGTATAGCCTGTCCTGCCTGTCTGCGACGCGATTACCGTACGGATCGCTCTCGCCTCTGACAGCCTAAGTGGTACGCGAACACCGGTCACCGCGCCCACGGCTCCGTGACCAGCCGTTACCCCGCCGTGACGGTGCGGCAAGACCGGGCGCGTCACACCGCCCCAGCTTCCGCACCAGCTTCGGAGTTTGGCAGTCTGTGTCCGTTGTGGGGGATGTGCCTGGAGGGGATGACGACCATGAACATGACGCGAACCGGCACCTCAGGTGACCCCCGCGTCGGCTGGAGCAACGCCGCGACGCCCCACACACCCACCCTCCGCCACCGCCGCGACGGCATCCTCCCCACCGTCGCCGCCGCCCTCTCCGTATGCGGCGAAACCCTCACCGGCACCGCCGCCCGCGGCGACCAGCCACCCCCACTCCACCCCCTCGTCCAGGACTTCCTGGACTCCCTCGCCACAGCCCAACGCAACCGCTTCACCGGCCGCTGCGCCGAAGCCATCCTCATCTCCCGCCGCATCACCGCAGCGGACACGGCCCGCAGCAAACGCGCCGCCCGCAAACCCATGACCAACAGCGAAGCCCGCAAAGCCCTCAAACAAGCCAAACTCACCGCCCGCCGCATCCTCGAAGACGGCCACCCCCTGCACGGCACCTTCGCCACACCCTGCCGCGCCTGCGAAGCCCTCAGCGCCCACTTCGGCGTACGCATCATCGACCCCACCCAGAAACCCTGACCGCCAAGCCCCCAACGAACACAACACAACGAACGCGGCGAACGCGGCAACCAAAGAGACGAACGAAACGAAACGAAACGAACGAAGGGCAGATGCAAGCCGACCGCTCCCCCTCCCCCCAGCCCTCGACCCAGCTCTCGACCCCACCCGAGCAGGGAAGACCCCCCTCACGCTTCTCCGCACCCGTCAACGCCGCCCTACGCGCCGCAGGCTGGCAACCAGGCCGCTGGGACATAAAACAAGCCGAAATCTGGGCCGACACCCTGCGCGAACACACCTCACCCGCAGGCCACCGCCACGCCGTCTTCCCAGCGGCAGTCGAAGCATGGGCGGAATTCGGCGGCCTCCACATCACCCCCCACAGCCCCGGCCGCGAACTCACCCCCGCAACCCTCCACCTGGACCCCCTCCACGGCCTCCACATGGCCCGCACCCTCGGCGACCTCGGCCGCGCCCTCGACACCCAGGTCAGCCCCCTCGGCCTCGAACCCGACACCCACACCCTCCTCGCCATCGACACCCAGGGCCACGGCTACGCCCTCGACCACACCGGCGACTGGTACCTCGGCCCCACCATCAACCAGACCCTCACCACACTCCTCATGGGCGTCCCCCCGACACGCCTCACGACCGGCTGACAAAGGGCTCCGCCTCGGGGCGCAGCCGCAGCGGAGCCGCATATCGCGGCTGCCCGTCATCTCCGTACTCAAGAGCGCCGACTTGTATCGTCGCGTGGAGGGTGTCTGGTACGGCATAGTAGGAGGCGCCGCTCGGCAACCCGGCTAAATGTCCGGTTTAGTCGAGTCCATTCCCCTGTGGTGTAATTGGCAGCACTGTGGCTTTTGGTGCCATATGTCCGGGTTCGAGTCCTGGCGGGGGAGCCCTGCTCGGTTCGGGGCCTGACCCCCAGGGTCAGGCCCCGTTCACATTTCGCCCCCACACCCTCCCGGTATCCTGCGGATGTCCGCCCCCCACATCCAAAGCCGAAGGGCACCCCCGTGAGCGTCAACCGCCCGGCAGCCGTCGTCGTCCTCGCAGCGGGTGAGGGCACCCGTATGAAGTCGGCCACTCCGAAGGTCCTGCACAGCATCTGTGGCCGTTCTCTTGTCGGTCATGTACTCGCCGCCGCGCGCGAGTTGGAGCCCGAGAACCTGGTCGTCGTCGTGGGGCACGCGCGCGAGGAGGTCGCCGCGCACCTCGCCGGGATCGACCCGGGTGTACGGACGGCCGTGCAGGCGGAGCAGAACGGCACCGGACATGCCGTACGGATGGCTCTCGAGGAGCTGGGCGGGAGTGTCGACGGCACTGTGGTCGTGGTGTGCGGGGACACGCCTCTCCTCACTGCCGGGACTCTCCAGAATCTCGCCGCGACGCACACCGCTGACGGCAATGCCGTGACTGTGCTCACCGCTGAGGTCCCGGATGCCGCGGGGTACGGGCGGATCGTGCGCGACGGGGCGTCCGGTGCTGTCACCGCGATCGTCGAGCACAAGGACGCCTCTGACTCCCAGCGGGCGATCCGGGAGGTCAACTCGGGGGTTTTCGCTTTCGACGGGCAGCTTCTCGCCGATGCTCTGGGCAAGGTCCGTACGGACAACAGTCAGGGCGAGGAGTACCTCACCGATGTGCTCGGCATCCTGCGTGAGGCGGGGCATCGGGTCGGGGCCTCCATGGCTGCTGATCATCGTGAGATCGCCGGTATCAACAACCGGGTGCAGCTCGCCGAGGCCCGCCGGATTCTGAACGAGCGGCTGCTCACGGAGGCGATGTTCGCGGGTGTCACCGTCGTCGATCCCGCTACCACCTGGGTCGATGTCACCGTGACGTTCGAGCGGGACGCCCTCCTCCACCCGGGCACCCAGCTGCACGGGTCCACGCATATCGGTGAGGGTGCCGAGGTCGGGCCTCATGCGCGGCTCACCGATACCCGGGTGGGGGCGGGGGCGCGGGTCGACAGCAGTGTGTCCGATGGTGCCGATATCGGGCCGGAGGCCACTGTCGGGCCGTACGCGTATCTTCGTCCTGGTACCCGGCTCGGTCTCAGGTCCAAGATCGGGACGTATGTCGAGACGAAGAACGCGTCCGTCGGGGAGGGGACGAAGGTTCCGCATCTCTCCTATGTCGGGGATGCGACGATCGGCGCGTACACGAACATCGGTGCGGCGAGTGTCTTTGTGAACTACGACGGTCAGAGCAAGCACCACACCACCGTCGGGTCACACTGCAGGACGGGTTCGGACAACATGTTCGTGGCGCCTGTCACGGTCGGGGACGGTGCGTACACGGCGGCGGGTTCGGTGATCACGAAGGATGTGCCGCCTGGTTCGTTGGCGGTGGCGCGTGGTCAGCAGCGGAATATCGAGGGCTGGGTGCCCCGTAGGCGTCCGGGGAGTGCGGCGGCGAAGGCGGCTGCGGCTGCGGCTGCTGAGGCGGCGTCTCGGCAGGCGGAGGGCGGGAGCTGACCGGCAAACGGGGTGCGTCGAACACGGCGTACGGTGAGGCGTACGGTGGATAAGTGCACATCCGCACCCTGCGGCTGGGACGGCTTTTCGGCCTTTTTTACCCGGCTGAGACACCTCGAGGAGACAGTGCTGTGACCGGGATCAAGACGACCGGCGAGAAGAAGTTGATGTTCTTTTCCGGCCGCGCCCACCCTGAGCTTGCCGAGGAGGTCGCCCATGTGCTGGGTATCGGGGTTGTCCCGACGAAGGCCTTCGACTTCGCGAACGGCGAGATCTATATCCGTTATCAGGAGTCGGCGCGTGGTGCGGACTGTTTCCTGATGCAGAGCCATACGGCTCCGATCAATAAGTGGATCATGGAGCAGTTGATCATGATCGATGCTCTGAAGCGGGCGTCCGCTCGGAGCATCACGGTGATTGTGCCGTTCTACGGTTACGCGCGTCAGGACAAGAAGCACCGTGGGCGTGAGCCGATCTCGGCGCGTCTGGTCGCGGATCTGATGAAGACGGCGGGTGCGGATCGCATCCTGACCGTGGATCTGCACACGGATCAGATTCAGGGGTTCTTCGACGGGCCGGTGGATCACTTGTTCGCGTTGCCGCTGCTGGCGGACTACGTGAGCGGCAAGGTGGACCGGGAGAAGCTGACGGTGGTGTCTCCGGACGCCGGTCGTGTGCGGGTGGCCGACCGGTACTGCGATCGCCTGGGGGCGCCGCTGGCGATCGTGCACAAGCGCCGTGACAAGGACGTGGCGAACCAGGTCACTGTGCATGAGGTGGTCGGTGATGTGCGGGGCCGGGTGTGTGTGCTGGTCGACGACATGATCGACACGGGTGGCACGATCTGTGCGGCGGCGGACGCGTTGTTCGCGCACGGTGCGGAGGATGTGATCGTGACGGCGACGCACGGGGTGTTGTCCGGTCCGGCGGCTGACCGGCTGAAGAACTCGAAGGTGAGTGAGTTCGTGTTCACGAACACGCTGCCGACGCCGGGTGAGCTGGAGCTGGACAAGATCAAGGTGTTGTCGATCGCGCCGACGATCGCGAATGCGGTGCGTGAGGTGTTCGAGGACGGTTCGGTGACGAGCCTGTTCGACGAGCAGTAGGCAAGTACGAGCAGTAGGCAAGTACGAACAGTAGGCAAGTGGCAGACGAGCGGGAGGAGTCCCGCACGCTCGTCCGCTCGTCCGCTCGTCGGTTGAAGATCCTGTCGGTTGAAGATCCTTTTGGGTGCGGCCTCCCCTCCGAGTAGACTGCTTCAGTTGCTCGGCGAGGGAGGCCGTTCCCGTTCGGGGAGGCGGTGGTCCGTTATCGACGCGCTCTTCGTAGCAGGCCGTTCGTGGCCGGGTGACCACGTCCGTTCCTGGATTTCCACGAGGAGTGATCATGTCCGAGGTGAAGCTCGCCGCCGAGACGCGTACCGAGTTCGGTAAGGGCGCTGCCCGCCGTATCCGCCGTGACAGCAAGGTTCCGGGTGTTCTGTACGGCCACGGCTCGGACACGCGGCACCTGACGCTGCCGGGCCACGAGCTGCAGCTGGCGCTGCGTACGTCGAACGTTCTGATCTCCCTGAGCATCGACGGCAAGACCAACGAGCTGGCGATCCCGAAGGCTGTGCAGCGTAACCCGGTGAAGGGTTACCTGGAGCATGTGGACCTGCTGCTGGTGAAGCGCGGCGAGAAGGTGAACGTCGAGATCCCGGTCCACACCGAGGGTGAGCTGGCGCCGGGTGGCAACCTGCTGGAGCACGTGCTGAACGCGCTGCCGGTCGAGGCCGAGGCCACACACATCCCCGAGGCGGTCACGGTGTCCATCGAGGGTCTGGGGGCGGGCGCCTCCGTTCTCGCCAAGGACATCGCTCTGCCGTCCGGTGTCTCGCTGGCTGTCGAGGAGGACACGGTCGTCCTCCAGGTTCTGGCCGCTCAGGCGGAGGAGCCGACGGCGGAGGGTGAGGAGTCGGCGGGGGCCTGACCCTCCCCGCCCTCTCTTCGGGCTCTTCGGGTTCCCTGTTTCGGCAGAATTCCTTGATCCAGCCGTCGGGTCCGCGCCGCGAGGTGTGGGGCCGGCGGCTGGCGCCTGTCTGGCCGGTGTGGCTGATATAGCCGGTGTGGCTGATATGGCCAGTGTGGCTGATATGGCCAGTGTGGCTGATATGGCCAGTGTGTGTCCAGTGTGGCCGGTGTGGCCTGTGCGGTCCGTGTGAAGGAGACATGAACGTGACGACCGATGCCCCCGCCCCCTGGCTGATCGTGGGTCTGGGCAACCCAGGTCCCGAATATGCGAGGAACCGGCACAACGTGGGGTTCATGGTGGCCGATCTGCTGGCGGAGCGGATCGGTGGGAGGTTCAAGCGGGCTCAGAAGGCGCAGGCGCAGGTGGTCGAGGGCCGGATCGGTGCCCCGGGTCCGGCGAGCCTCCGGGTGATCGTGGCGAAGCCGATGTCGTACATGAATCTGTCGGGTGGCCCGGTGAACGCCTTGCGTGAGTTCTACAAGGTGCCCGTCGCCCATATCGTCGCCGTCCATGACGAGTTGGACATCGATTACGGGACGCTGCGGCTGAAGCTGGGTGGCGGTGACAACGGTCATAACGGCCTGAAGTCGCTGACGAAGGCGATGGGGGCGGACTATCACCGGGTGAGGTTCGGGATCGGTCGTCCTCCGGGGCGTATGCAGGTCGCTGATTTCGTGCTGAAGGATTTCTCGTCGGCCGAGCGCAAGGAGCTCGACTTTTTCGTGGACCGTGCGGCGGACTCGGTGGAGTGTCTCGTCACGGAGGGCCTGGAGCGGGCGCAGAGCGCGTACAACTCCTGAGGGCGTATACGGCTCTTCTGTCCGCCGGTTATCGGCTGCCGGTCGTCGACTGCCGGTTATCGGCTGCCAGTTGTCGACTGACGCTTGTCGACTGACGCTTGTCGACTGACGCTTGTCGACTGCCAGTTGTCAGCTTGGTCAGCTTGCTGGTTGTCGGCCTGCTGATCTTGTCAGGCTGGTCGATATACGCGTACAACTGCCGACTTGCCACCCATCGGAGTTGACTGAACGCGGGGCCATGGCCAAGGATCGCCGTCATGTCTGTCCCCTCCGTTTCCCGTACGTCCCGTGAAGACACGCACCCCGCGCTGCGGTTCGGGCGTATCGCGGCGATGGTCATGGTTGTGGCGCTGATCCTGATCGCGGGGGTGTGGGCGTCGTGGGGCACGGCTCAGCATGTGATGCTCACCAAGGGGCGCGAGCAGGGCGCGATAACGGTGACGCGGTGCGCGGAGGAGGTCTGCACGGGTCCGTATACGCCGGCCTCCGAGGGTTCGAGGGCGCGTGACCGGGTCGAGATCAAGCGGTCGGTCGCGGTGGACGAGGGGCAGACGTACGCGGTCGCCGTGAAGCCCGGCAGCAGTGATGTGGTCCGCACCGGCACTTCAGGACTCCTCTACGCCTGGGTGCCTTTCGGCGGTGCTCTGCTCCTCGCTTCGGTGGTGGCGGCGGGCGGGCTGCGTACGAGTCGGCTGGCGTGGGTGATGGGTGGTTGCGGGCTGGCGCTGATCACGGGGGCGTTCGTGACGCTGTGAGCGCCTTGCGTCCGGCGCGAAGGATGCTCCCAGCATTCTGCCCCCAGAGTCGTACGGCGAAGGGTGCCCCAGAGCCGTACGGCCTCGGAGCACCCTTCGTGCCATGGCGTCGCGTCACAAGGTCAGCCGGTCAGCCGGTCAGCCGGTGTTGCGCAGCCCGGCCGCGACGCCGTTGACGGTCAGCAGCAGGGCCCGGGACAGCAGCGGGTCCGGTGTCCGGCCCGCGGCGGCTGCCTCGCGCTGGCGCCCCAGCAGCGCGACCTGGAGGTAGGAGATCGGGTCGAGGTAGGCGTCGCGGATGGCGAAGGTCTGCTGGAGTACGGGGTTGGCGTCCAGGAGCTTTTCCTCGCCGGTGATCCGCAGAACCTCGCGGACGGTCAGTTCGTGCTCGGCCTCGATGGTGGCGAAGACGTGCTTGAGGTGGTCGGGGACGAGGGTGTCGACGTAGTGGCGGGCGATCCGCAGGTCCGTCTTGGCCAGCGTCATCTCGACGTTGGAGAGGAAGTTGCGGAAGAAGTGCCACTGTTCGTGCATCTCGTCCAGCACGGTGTCGAGGCCGGCCTCGCGCAGGGCCTTGAGGCCCGAGCCGACGCCGAACCAGCCGGGCACGATCTGCCGTGACTGGGTCCAGCCGAACACCCACGGGATGGCCCGCAGTCCGTCCAGTCCGGCACCGGAGTCGGGGCGGCGCGAGGGCCGGGAGCCGAGGTGCAGGTCGGCGAGCTGGTCCACGGGTGTGGCGGCGAAGAAGTACGCGGGCAGGTCGGGGTCCTCGACGAGTCCGCGGTACGCCGCGTGGGCGGCGTCGCTGGCCATGTCCATGGCGGCGTCCCAGCGGGCCAGGGTCTCCCCCGGCTGGCGGGGGGCGGTGTGCAGGGCGGAGGCCTGGAGGGTGGCGGCGACCGTCAGTTCCAGGTTCTCCCTGGCCAGCGACGGCACCAGGTACTTGTCGGAGATGACCTCGCCCTGTTCGGTGACCTTGATCTCGCCCTCGAGGGTGCCCCAGGGCTGGGCGAGGATGGCGTCGTGGGAGGGGCCGCCGCCGCGTCCTACGGTTCCTCCGCGGCCGTGGAAGAGGCGGAGCCGTACGCCGTAGCGGTGGGCGACGTCGCGCAGCCGGCGCTGCGCCCGATGGATCTCCCACTGCGAGGTGGTGATGCCGCCGAACTTCGAGGAGTCGGAGTAGCCGAGCATGACCTCCTGGACGTCGCCGCGCAGTGCCACCAGACGGCGGTAGGAGGGGTCGGCGAGCATGTCCTGGAGGATCGTGTCGGCGGCCTTGAGTTCGTCGGTGGTCTCCAGCAGCGGCACGATGCCGATCTTGGCCCAGCCGGAGTGGAGGTCGATGAGGCCGGCTTCGCGGGCGAGGACGGTCGCGGCGAACACGTCGTCGGCGCCCTGGCACATCGAGATGATGTACGACTCGATGACTTCGGGTCCGAAGAC
The DNA here is from genome assembly GCA_963711935.1 of uncultured Actinomycetota bacterium. Lineage (GTDB taxonomy): Bacteria > Actinomycetota > Actinomycetes > Streptomycetales > Streptomycetaceae > Streptomyces. The sequence goes on along the minus strand of CAVQGD010000026.1, from coordinate 311,348 downwards.
GGCGAGGGCGCGCTTGACGGTCCTGAACACGCCGAGGGTCCTGGTGCCGGCCTCGTCCAGGGGGGCGGGGGCCGGGGCGAGGGGGCGCCGGGACCTGAGCTCCTTGGCGAGCAGCTTGCGCCGGTGTGCGCGGGGCATGTCCTCGTACCGCCGGGATTCCTCGCCGAGCCGGTCGAAGAGCTGGCCGAGGGCGTGGTGGTGGGCGTCCGCGTGTTCGCGTACGTCCATGGTGGCGAGCTGGAGGCCGAAGGCGGACAGGGTGCGCAGGGTGCGGTTCATACGGCCGTCGGCGAAGAGGCCGCCGCGGTGTGCGCGCAGAGAGGTCTGGATGAGGGTGAGGTCGTGGAGCAGTTCGCTGGTGCCGAGGTAGTCGCGGCCGGGCTCGTGAGGTGTTCCCTTGGCGAGGCGCTGTTTGGTGTTCTTGAGCTTCTGCCGGACGCAGGTGGCTTTCAGGCGGTAGGGCTCTTCGGCGTTGAGGCGCTTGTAGCGGGGGCTGATCTCGGGGAGGTCCGCGAGGTCGGTCTGGAGGGAGGAGAGGAGTTCGTCGGTGGCGCCGGTGTAGCGGAGGGAGTTGGAGAGGAAGCCGCGCAGTTCGTCGATGAGGTCGAGGGCGTCGTTGATGCCGTGTTCGTGCTGGAGGATGAGGACGTCCCAGGTGACCTGGGGGGTGACGTTGGGGTTGCCGTCGCGGTCGCCGCCGATCCAGGTGCCGAAGGTGAGGGGGCGGGCGTTGTCCGGGAGGGGGAAGCCGACGCGTTCGAGTTCGGCGGTGAGGTCTTCCAGGACGTCGCCGACGGCGCCGGCGTGGAGTTCGTCGAGGTAGTAGATGGCGTTGCGGGCCTCGTCGGTGGGTTCGGGGCGTACGACGCGGAGTTCGTCGGTCTGCCAGACGAGGTCGATGTTCTCGGCGAGGCGGGTGTCGTGGCGGCGCCGGTCGGACGCGATGACGGGGGTTTCCAGCAGTGCGGCGATCCGGCGCAGCTTGGTCAGCACCGAGCGGCGTGCGGCCTCCGTCGGGTGGGCGGTGAAGACGGGTCGTACGTTGAGGTGCTGGACCGTCTCGCGCAGGTGCTGGGGGTCGGCGTCCTTCAGGTGGTCGGCCGTGCGGGCGAGGAGGCCGCCCTCGGCGGAGCGCTTGGCGCGCAGTTCGCGGCCGCGGTGGACCTGTTCGGTGACGTTCGCCAGGTGGAAGTAGGTGGAGAAGGCGCGGACCAGTTTGGCCGCGGTCCGCAGTTCGGTGCCGCGCAGCAGTACGGCGGCGGCTTCGCCGTCCTCGCGGGTCAGGCGGCGGACCCGTTCGACGAGTTCCAGCAGCTCGGGGCCCTCCTGCCGTACGAGGGTCTCGCCCAGCAGGTCACCCAGGCGCCGGATGTCGGCGCGCAGATCGCTGCTCACTGTGCTCGGCTGGTCGTCAGTGCCGCTCACTGGGCTCGGCTGGTCGCCGGTACTGCTCATCGTGATCGTCCGGTCGTCGGCACTGCTCACAGGTGCGGCTCCTTGCGGTGGTGAAGCTCGTCTGGAGGGAACCTGGATGGTCGCCGGGTGGCTGGACCGCAAAGGGGTCGGGGCCGCTTCGGTGACGGGTCATCCGGGCAGGAAATCAGAGCGGACCGCGCTGTCCGACCGAGGAGTCCAAGGATAGGTGTCCCTGCGGAAGCGCAGGCTGACGGGCTCTTGCCGCCACTCGCCGCGCTGCCATACTTACGATGCCGTAAGTTACGGAAGCGTAGGGAACGTGTCAGTCCCCACAAGCTGTTGCCGCGGGCAGCTGCTTCCACCTTCTCGACCCCACAGGGGACGCCCCATGACCACAAGCTCCGATGTGATCGACGACCCCCCGAAGGCGAACGATTCCCAAGGAACCAATGATTCCCAGGGAACCGAGGCGACCGGCACGGCCCGGTCCTCGGCCACGCTGGGCGGCGAGCGGAAGCGTTCGATCGAGCAGCTTGCGCTGCTCCTCTTCATCATCGTCCCGTTCCTCGCGCTGCTCGCGGCGGTGCCGCTGGCCTGGGGCTGGGGCGTGAGCTGGCTGGACATCGGCCTGCTCGTCTCCTTCTACTACCTGGGCTGCCACGGCATCACGATCGGCTTCCACCGCTACTTCACGCATGGTGCGTTCAAGGCCAGGCGTCCGCTCAGGATCGCGCTGGCGGTCGCGGGCTCGATGGCGGTCGAGGGCCCGCTGGTGCGCTGGGTGGCCGATCACCGTAAGCACCACAGGTTCTCGGATGCCGAGGGTGACCCGCACTCGCCGTGGCGGTTCGGCGAGACGGTTCCGGCGCTGATGAAGGGCCTGTGGTGGGCCCATGTCGGGTGGATGTTCGACGAGGAGCAGACTCCGCAGGACAAGTACGCGCCGGACCTGGTCAAGGACGGGGCGATCCGTGCGATCTCCCGTCAGTTCGTGCTGTGGACGGTGCTGTCGCTGCTGCTTCCCGCGCTGATCGGCGGGCTGGTGACGATGTCCTGGTGGGGCGCGTTCACGGCGTTCTTCTGGGGTTCGCTGGTGCGGGTGGCGCTGCTCCATCACGTGACCTGGTCGATCAACTCGATCTGCCACGCGGTCGGCAAGCGCCCGTTCAGGTCGCGCGACCGCTCGGGCAATGTGTGGTGGCTGGCGGTCCTGTCGTGCGGGGAGTCCTGGCACAACCTCCACCATGCCGATCCGACCTCGGCGCGGCATGGTGTGGAGCGGGGCCAGCTGGACTCCTCGGCGCGCGTCATCCGCTGGTTCGAGCGGCTCGGCTGGGCGTATGACGTGCGCTGGCCGTCACGCTCGCGTATCGATTCCCGCCGGAACACCGGTCAGGACGGTACTCGGCGTAAGAAGGAGTCCGCCGAGGCGGCATGATTGACGCGTGGCGACCGAGTCGAGCAGTACCTCCAGCAGCGACCAGCCGCGGCGTGCTCGCCGTACCCGGATGACGGGCGCCGAGAGACGGCAGCAGCTTCTCGAGATCGGTCGCACGCTGTTCGCCACGAAGGGCTTCGAGGGCACGTCGGTGGAGGAGATCGCGGCGAAGGCCGGAGTCTCCAAGCCGGTGGTGTACGAGCACTTCGGCGGCAAGGAAGGCCTGTACGCGGTGGTGGTGGACCGCGAGATGCGGTGCCTGCTGGACATGGTGACCAGCTCCCTGACCGCGGGCCATCCGCGGGAGCTGTGCGAGCAGGCGGCTTTCGCGTTGCTGGACTACATCGAGGAGTACACGGACGGGTTCCGCATCCTGGTCCGTGACTCGCCGATCCCGCAGTCGACGGGTACCTTCGCTTCGTTGATCTCCGACATCGCGACGCAGGTGGAGGACATCCTGGGCCGCGAGTTCAAGAGCCGCGGCTTCGACCCCAAGCTCGCTCCCCTGTATGCCCAGGCCCTGGTCGGGATGGTCGCCCTGACCGGGCAGTGGTGGCTGGACGTACGCCGCCCGAAGAAGGCCGAGGTGGCGGCGCATCTGGTGAATCTGGCGTGGCACGGGCTGGATGGGCTGGAGCAGAAGCCGCGGTTGATCGGGCATCGGAAGAGCTGATCGACGTCGAGGTCATCCGCGTCCTCCCTCTCCGCCTGAGGCCGTCCGCGTCCTTCCTCTCCACCCGAGGTCATCCGCGTCCTCGCTCTCCGCCCGAGGTCATCCGCGTCCTTCCTCTCCACCCGAGGTCATCCGCGTCCTCCCTCTCCGCCTGAGGCCGTCCGCGTCCTTCCTCTCCACCCGAGGTCATCCGCGTCCCTCCTCCCCACCTGGGCCGAACACCCTGCTACCTCACCCCCGAGGCACCTTAGGCGCCTTAAATACCATAGATGCTTTAGATACCTTTTGAGCACCTTAGATACCTTGACATCAAGAGACTTCACATCGACACAACCACTACACTGACCGCCATGGAGGACGAGGTCGATCGGCTGGTCGCAGCGTGGCGCCGGGAGCGCCCGGACCTCGATGTGGAGCCGCTGGAAGTACTCAGCCGGGTGAGCCGACTCGCCCGGCACCTGGACCGCGCGCGCCGTCTGGCGTTCTCCGAACACCACCTGGAGCCCTGGGAGTTCGACGTCCTGACAGCTCTGCGCCGCGCAGGCACCCCGTACCAGCTCTCCCCCGGACAACTGCTGACCCAGACCCTGGTCACCTCGGGCACGATGACGAACCGTATCGACCGCCTGGCGAAGAAGGGTCTGGTGGAGCGCCTGCCCGACCCCAGTGACCGGCGCGGCGTCCTGGTCCGCCTCACCGACGAGGGCAGGGACCGCGCCGACCAGGCGCTGGCGGGCCTGCTGGACCAGGAGCAGGCGATCCTCGCGGAGCTGTCCCACGCCCAGTGCAGTGAACTGGCCGCGCTGCTACGCCAGTTGACCGCCCCGTTCGACAACGTCCCCGGTTAGGTCCACGGGCCCCACCCCGGCGCGCCGCGCGAGTGCGACGGCGGCGAGGGTCGAGTGCACTCCCAGCTTCCCGAGGACGTTCTGCATATGGGTCCGGACGGTGTGCGGGGACAGGTACAGCCTCTCGGCGACGGCCTTGCGCCCGAGCCCCGCCACCATGCACCGCAGCACTTCCCGCTCCCGCGGCGTGAGGGACTCCACCAGTTGCTCGCTCTCGGTGCGGTGCTTGCGGGCAGCGGTGAGTTCCCTCAGCACCCCGGTCAGCAGGGCGGGCGGCAGATGCGTCTCGTCCCGCAGCACGCCCCGGATGACGGTGAGCAGCCGGGACAGGGAGCAGTCCTTGGCGACCCACCCCGAGGCCCCCGCCTGCAGCGCGAGCGCGGCGCGCTGCGGATCGTCCTTCTCGGCGAGGACGATGATCCGTACGCCCGGCTGCCCGGACCGCACACCGGCGACGAGCGAGATGCCGTCGACTAGCCCGGCGGCCACCCCGGCGGCCAGCCCGTCGAGCTGCCCGTCGAGCTGCCCGTCCTCATGGCCGTCCCGCACGGGCGCGGCTGCCGGACGCGCCCCGGGGACGCTGCCGCCAGGGGCCCTGCCGCCAGGGGCCCTGCCGCCGGGGACGTCACCGCCAGGGACGTTGCCGCCAGGGACGTTGCCGCCGAGGTCGGCGTCGACCAGCAGGACATCGAACGTGCGGCCTTCCGCCGCCGCGCGTTCCAGGCAGCGCAGCGCGGCGGGGCCGCTGCCGGCCGCGGACACGTCGACGTCGGGCTCGGCGGCGAGGGCCGCCGCGAGCGACTCGGCGAAGATGCGATGGTCGTCGACGACCAGGACGCGGATGCGAACCACTGAAACCCCCCTTCCCCACGCTCCTGAAGAGCAGGGAATACCCCATCGGCGGGGGACGAACGGCGCGGGTACGGCGCCCGAAGTGCTCCCGCTCATGCGTCGGGGACGGGGCCACCGCAACCGCCCGGCCGCCGCCGTGCCGCAACCGCTGCCCCCACTGCTGCCCCCACTCCGGGCGTCGTACCCGACTGTCTCGCCCCCTGATCAGCACCGGCCCCCACCGGCGCTGATCATCAGGGTAAGGCCGGGGACGGGGAGCGGGAGGTGATTTACCGAACTGGTTGGCCAGCGCGTTTATGGTGAGCCGTATGTTTCGTATGGAGACAGATGTCGACAAAGAACGTAGCCAATTGCTGCGTTCACGACTACGGGAGACGAACACCTCGGCTTCCCCGGTACTGCGCTCACTGCGCGGAACACCGGGTGAACGACACCTTCCGCTCCATGTGTGGGCACTGGACACGGCAGGCGCCCTGGCCGGCGGGCTCGTCGGGCACACCTGGGCGACCTGGCTCCACGTCACGTATCTGTGGGTCGAGGAGGGGTGCCGGGGGGCGGGGCTGGGTTCGCGGCTTCTGGCGGAGGCGGAGCGGGTGGCCCGGGAGAGGCACGGCTGCCGTAACTCCCGCCTGGAGACCTGGGACTTCCAGGCTCCGGACTTCTACACGAGGCAGGGATACGAGGTGGTGTGCGTGATCCCCGACTATCCCCCGGGGATCACGGAGTACACGCTGACGAAACGGCTGGAGTGAGCGCTGGAGTGAGCATGGACAGAACGGCAGATCGGGAGCTCGGCACAGCACACGCCGGGTAGCGTGAAACCGACCTCGCGAAGAAGGAGCCACCACCGCCATGACCACGCACCCGGCAGACTCCGGACCGTCCTCCCTCCCCCCCATGCGCACTATCGGCGAGCTCCGCGCCGCCCTCACCATGGGCTACGGCTTCCCCGGCGATGCCGACGACTTCGAGGCCGAACTGGCCCGTGAGATCAACCACTCCGACCCCGCTGATCTCACCGGCATCGTCCGCCTGGTCGAAGAGTTCCGCGGCCGGGTCATCGCCCGCCAGGATCCCGATTTCGACACCGCTGTCGCCGCGGCCGTCGCCGAGATCCACGCGGCCCGAGGGAGCGCCCGGTGACCGACGAACAGCACCAGGTCATCGCCGAGATCACGCAGGAAGCCCGCGCGCGCTGCCAGGCCATCGGAGCAGGAGCCCTTGAAGCCGTCGAGGCTCTGCGCGCCGAACTGGAGAAGACCCCGGCCCTCGGCCGCCGCGCCCGCAGCACCGTCGGGGACATGAAGATCTACACGACCCGCCTCGAAGGCACGGACACGCGTCCGGCCCTCACCGTCACCTACGTCTACGACGCCCCTCCGCCCGGACCCGGCCTGATCCGCATCGCCCTTGCGTCCCCCGTGCGCTTCGCGGGCGGCGACGCCGAGTTCTGACACGGAATACACGCTGACGAAGCGGCTGGAGCGAGCCGGGCTACGAGTCCTGCCGCTCCTGCCTCGTCCTGCCGCTCCTGCCTAGTCCTGCCGCTCCTGCCTAGTCCTGCTTACTCCTGCCTAGTCCTGCTTACTCCTGCTTTCCGGCGATCGTCTCCAGGTCATCCGTCACGCCGGGAGGCAGGCCCCACGCGCGGGCGGTCTCGCGCACATAGCAGGACGCGATGTCGCGGGCCCACTTCGGTGGCAGATCCGGCGGCTGGGCCGAGGCAACCGACCCCTTCGCCTCGTACGAAACGGTGATCTCGGAGTTGGAGAAACTCTCCACGCTGCTCTCCGACTCCATCGAGGGCCTGAGCATCGCGGTCCTGACCTCGCACAAGGGCTACGAGAACGTGATCGCTTCGGTCATCTGCCTTGCCGGCAGCCGCGGTTCCCTGCGCGGGAAGCAACCGGCCACCGCCGCCCTCACCGTCCCGAAACACTCGTATCACTCATCTCCGGCTGTCGTGGCCTCCACGGCCACCGCGTCCTGATGCGTCGTCACAAACGATCATCGTCGTGGTGGGCGTTCTCGTACCCACACCCACCCCGCCCGGCCACTGACCAGCACACACGTCAACGATCAAGAACTACAGCTGCCGTGGCTGTGCGGCAAGACCTTGGGGGTGCCCCGGGGCGACCTGTTCGTCGCCACGGCCGACGCGGGTTCATATCCCGCTGTGCGAACGGAAGTACCAGGCCCCAGCGATACCGCATGACTGTGCGAATATCATCCATGTGACTCCTGGTCAAGGAAGAACACATAAGGAACGCCGCGATCTTCTCCACAGAAGCGGTGAGGGAAGTCCACTCGGTCAAGTCGGTCAAGTCGGTCAAGGAGGTGCTGGCCATGGTGCATGAGTTGTTGATCCAACAGCCGGTCGGTCGGCCCCTGGGGCGAGGGCATCACCCAGGCCGAGGGCATCACGCTGACCGGCTGCGAAGCGCGGTGAACGACGAAGGCGATGTACGCACCCCATGAGCATCCTCCTTCCCCCGGCGCTGGGCTGGGTGGCCTACCTGGCGGTCGGCGAGGACTGGCCTAAGGGCGACGAGGACAAACTCCGCGAGCTGGGCGAGGCCTGGCAGGAGGCCGCCGAGGAATTACTCGCGATCAGCCATGAGGTGGGTCCCTCGGTCACCGGGGTGCTGGAGAGCATCGCCGGGCCGGTGGCGGGGCAGTTCCGGGAGTTCGTCGAAACGTTCCTGAAGAACCTGCCGCAGACGGCGAAGTCGGCGGATCAACTGGCGCAGCTGGCGCGGACCACGGCGGTGGAGCTGCAGTACGCCAAGTACATGATCCTCGTGCAGTTGGCCTGGATGGCGTTCGAGATCACGCAGTTCGCGGTGTACGCGCCGCAGGTGGTGCCGGCGATCGTGGCGGCGGGCCGGGCGGCGGTACGGATGATCCTGCGCCGGCTGGCGGTGTCCATGGTGGCGGGTGTCGGGCTGATGGTCGGCATGGACGTGGCGGTGCAGACGTTCCAGATGATGCTGGGCGACCGTACCCGGTGGAACGCGCAGAACACTCTGGGGATGGTCAAGGCGGGCGCGATCGGGGGGGCGATCGGGGGGGCGCTCCCCATGGTGGCGGGCAAGGTGGTGCCGAAGTACGCCGACACGCTGGTGGGCAAGCTCGCCACGGGTGGGGTGACGGGGCTGGTCACCACGGTGGCGCAGGATGTGCTGCTGGGCGGGAGTTCTGCTCTGGCGGGGGCGTTCACCTCGGGGATGACCGAGGCGCTCAGTGGGGGCGGGCGGCGTTTTCGGTGGCAGAAGCCGGCGGGGGTGGACGTCAACTCGCTGGATGTGAAGCTCCCTGATCTGCCGGACATCGACCTGTCCCAGCTGGAGAGCGATCGTTGCCGCTGCTGCTGGACCAGCGGGGTGGGGGCGGGAGGCCGGGCGGGGACGGACAGCTCACCGAGTCCGACGGGCCGGCCGGCACCGTATCCACCACTGCACCCGTCACCCCGTCCCCCACCGGCACCGGCACCGGCACCGGCACCGGCACCACACGGCACCGGGACCACAGGAACCGGCACCGGCACCGGCACGCACGACGGCACGAAGACGCCCCCCCACAGCAGACACCGACCATGGTGCCACCCTGTCGCCGTCCCCGGATGCCGTCACCCCCGCGCAGTGGCAGTCCCGCAAGGACCACGCGACACCCGCCCGCCTGCACACCGAGCGTTTCGACCCCCGGGCGGATCCCCTGGCGTTGACGCGTCCCCAGGCACGGCGGCCGGGGCTGCTGGACGGCTGGAGCACCCTGATCCGTACCGACATCCGCCGTATCCAGGCGGACAACGGCACCTGGATACGCGACCTGACCGTGGACCTCCCGGTGAAGGCGGGCACCGGCTTTTCCGCCAGTGGGTTTCCGGCCCTGCGGCAGCACCTCCAGGACCTGCTCGACACCCACCTCAACACCGGCTACCGCCTGCCCCGCTCCGGGGACCAGCTGCACATCGAGGTGCGGCTGACCCCGGCCGCGGACAGCAACCCGTACGCGGTGCAAGTCAGCGTCTCACCCGAGCCGGGCCGTTTCGACCAGCTGAACTTCCCGCTGCACCCGCCCACCGCCGCCCCCGCCCAGCGGGCCGGGCAGGACGCGGCGCTGCTGCACGAGGTGCTGCACTACACCGGGCTGAGCGACCGCTACCACGACAGCGAGGCGCTGTTCCGCAGGGGTCCCGGCCGGGGCGAGGCAACGGGGGTGATGGCGGAGGTGGGGGTGCTGCCGCAGGGCAGGTTCCCGCTGGAGTATCTGGCCCAGATCGAGGACACCACCGACTCGGGCCCGGTTATCTACGATCACCCGCTGCCGACCGCCTCCTCCACCTCCACCACCTCCGCCTCCTCCTCCTCCGCCCCGGTCGGCATGCGTGCTGTCGGTGGCGGCGCCACGGTGCGGCCCGGTCACGGCGACGCAGTGGCGTACGGCGACGCAGTGGCGGCATACGGCGACGCAGTGGCGTACAGCGACGCAGTGGCGTACGGCGACGCAGTGGCGTACAGCGACGCAGTGGCGTACGGCGACGGACCGGTGCACGAGCCGTCGCGGGCGCCGGTGTGGGAGGCGGGCCAGGCGTCCGGTACGCAGGCATCCGGCGAACCGCGCCCCGGCCAGGGCATCGGGGAACCGGCCGGACACCGGCCGCACCCCGGCCCGCCACCCGGCAGCAGCTCCTTTGCCGCCGGACCCGTGACGCACCTGCCCGACACCGGCGGCACAGCGGTACCGGACCGGACCGCGGCGTATCAGGAACAGGACCCCAGCGCGGTGGGGATGGCCCTCACCGGCGGCCCGCAAGGAACCCTCCACCCATCCGGCCACGGGCAGTTGCCGTACCGCAGAGTGGAACTGCCCGGCACCGGACACACCCTGCTGTTCCACACCCCCACCGGCTGGCAGGGCTTCGCCGGGGTGGCCACCGACCACCACCGCACCCCGGTACCCGGCACCGTCCTGCGCCCCGACTCCACCGGCCAGCACCTCCTCCTCGCCCTGCCGGTGCCGCAGGCGCCCGGCGCGGTCGCCTCCTGGGCGTTCCCGCTCCACACGCCCGCCCACCCGCACGCCCGGCTGGTCCCGCTGACCGGAGAGCTGCCCGGGCCGCTGCGGGGCAGGTACGTCCACACCAGCTACGACCCGGCCTCCACCGGCGGCTATGGCGCCGTCCACCGGCTGACCGACCACCAGGCCGACGGCCGGACCGACGGCCGGACCGCCCCCGCCACCCCTGCCGTCGCCCGGCCGTTGCCGCCCTCCCTGGCCGGCCACCTCCCTGACGGTTTCACCGTGACCGGTCCCACCGGCAGCCCCGACGGTGCCGGGCACTTCGATGCCTGGGGCCGCCTGCACTACCACGACACCCCCACCGCCGCCGGTGTCACCTTCCGCAGGAACACCCGCGCGCCGGACCTGCCGCTGCAGCTCCTCCTCGCTGCGGAGCTGATGCCGCACTGGCCCCGGCACGCTCCCGCCGGGCACCACTTCTTCCCGGCCGGCGACGGTCTGTGGGGGCGGGCCACCGGCTACCCCGGCGACGCCTCCACCCCCGCCACCTGGGCCCTGGACCTGCTCGACGTCCAAGGGCAGCCGGTCCGGGACCACGGCTTGCTGTTCGACGGCAGCCAGCTGCTCCTCACCGACTTCACCGACTTCACCGGCCGGCCCCAGCCGCTGCCCTCCGGCCCCGCAGCCCCCGCGATACCCGCAGCCCCCGCCGCCTCCGCCGCCTCTGCAGCCCCCGCCGCCTCCGCCGCCTCTGCAGCCCCCGCCGCCCTGCAGCCCCCGCCGCCTCCGCGGCCCCCGCGATACCCGCAGCCCCCGCGGCCCCCGGGGTACTTGCGGGGGCCGGTGCCGAGGCTTCCGGCGTGCTCCCCCAGGTCGGTCCGGCCACCGCTCCGGGGGCTTTTGGCGTGCTCCCTCAAGCCGGTCCGGCCGCTGTGGTGCCGCCTGCGCGGGAGGTGGATTCCCCGGATCTGGAGTTTGATTTCATCCCGTACGATCCCGCTTGGCCCGACAGTCCGGGGCCTGCGGAGGGGCAGCCGGGTGTCCCGCTTGCCGACGTGGGGGCGGAGCCTGCCGCTGCTCCCGCCGGTCCGTACCCCCCACTGCCGGACACCGGGTCAGGCAGCCAGACTCCCGGCATAGCCGGCGAGGGGGCCGGGTCATCGGCACCCGCCGGGCCCTCGGCACCCGCCGGGTCACCGGCACCCGCCCGGCCCGCTCCCCCTGCCGCAGCGGACCTGCCCGGCGGGGACCGGACCAAGGAAATCACCCGTGACCTCCTTGCCCGGCTGAACCACAACAAGGCGGAGCTGGCACGGCGCCTGCTGACCGACGAGGGAAACCTGACGTCCCTGCTCGCTGGAGATGGCGACAAGGGTGTCTGGCTGCCGCGATTGAGGGCGCTGGAGAAGATCCCGGCGGGGGTGGCCAACTGGCGGCTGGAGTCCGCCGGTGCTGAGGGGTTCGCCGTCGCGGTGCGGCAGGGCCGGGACATCGCTCATTTCCGGCCCGACGGCACCTCCTCGCACTGGGTGATGGTCCTGCCCGGAACCGGGCACCAGCTGCGGTTCGACACCCCGCAGGGCCTTCCGCGGCTGGTGGGCGCCGACAGGGTGAGCAGCCTCCCCGGCGTTGTCGTCAGGGCCGACGGTGGTCTGCGGGTGCTCCTCCCTGGCGAGGGGAAGTGGACACTCGACGCCCACCGGGCGGTGCGCGACTACCAGCGGGCAGCCGACAGCGGGCCGGACCCGGCGCAGCGGCTCTTGCGGCAGCTCTCCGACTGGTCCCACACCCCGGGCGAACCGGCCCTGGAGGACTGGCGGAACTCCCTGGAAGCCATAGAGGCGACCCACGACATAACCAAACAGCACGAGATGGAGAGAATCCTGGGAATTGCCAATGCAAGCCTACCAAAACAGATGACAAGCTTGCCTCCGGCCTTCCTGTGGCGGGTGCGTATTGCGGCCTTCCTGACGTCGCAGAAAATCAGGAACTGGCGCATCGAAACAGCCTCGGATCATCACCTTTTCCATGTCGTCTTCGGTATGGGTACCGCGCTTACGTTCCAGGAGGGGCAGCTCGTGGGCTGGAGGGTCGACCTGCCGGGCAGCGACCTCCAGGTGCACTACGACGAGAGGCGCCCGGTGCGCTCGGTGCAGCTGGAGACACGGAACGGCGGGAGAGCGCCGGACGGCTGGAAGCCGCAGGAGGAGGAGGGCGGCAGGGTGACGGTCGTCCAGGATCCGGCGGCCGGGGAGGAGGGCCCGTGGTGGCGGGTGTCCGCCGGGGGGACGCTGGAATCCTTCACCGGGGGGACGCTGGAATCCTTCAGGCTGCCGCCTGCCAATCCGGCGGACCCGGGTGCTTTCGCCCGGCTGCCCCGGGCCGGGATGCTGGACCACCCCGTCCCCCTTGCCTCTCCTGGGGCCCGGCTCGGCGTCGGTCCTGGCCGTCCCTCCCTCCGGCCGTCGGACACCGGGTCAGGCAGCCGGACTCCCGGTCCGTCCCGTGCCGGGCCGTCGGTACCCGCCCGGCCCGCTCCCCCTGCCCCGTCGGACATGTCCGACGGGGACCGGACCAAGGAGATCACCCGTGAGCTCCTGACCCAGGTGAACGACAAGAAGTCGAAGCTGGCACGGCTCCTGCTGACCCACATTTCAAACCTGAAGCTCCTGCTCGCTGGAGGTGGCGACAAGGGTGTCTGGCTGCCGCGATTGAGGGTGCTGCGGGAGATCGCGGAGAAGGAGGCCGACTGGCGGCTGGAGTCCGCCGGTGCCGAGGGGTTCGCCGTCGCGGTGCGGCAGAGTGGAAGCATCGCTCACTTCCGGCCCGACGGCGCACTCTCGCACTGGAGGCTGACCCTGCCCGGACACGGGCACCAGCTGCGGTTCGACACCCCGCAGGGCCTTCCGCGGCTGGTGAGCGCCGACGGGGTGAGCAGCCTCCCCGGCGTTGTCGTCAGGGCCGACGGTGGTCTGCGGGTGCTCCTCCCTGGCGAGGGGGAATGGACACTCGACGCCCACCGGGCGGTGCGCGACTACCAGCGGGCAGCCGACAGCGGGCCGGACCCGGCGCAGCGGCTCTTGCGGCAGCTCTCCGACTGGTCCCACACCCCGGGCAAACTGGCCCTGTGGGACCGGGAGAACTCCCTGGAAACCCTGAAGAAGGCCCACGGCATAACCGTAGAGTACGAGATGGCGAGACTTCTGGGAATTCACCCTACAAGGCTGACGGCCTCGGGAAGAGACCCGAGTCCGGGATTCCTGTGGCGGGCGCGTATTGCGGCCTTCCTGACGGCGCAGGACATCAGGAACTGGCGCATCGAAACAGACCTGGATCGTCAGCTTTTCCATGTCGTCTTCGGTATGGGTACCGCGCTTACGTTCCAGGAGGGGCAGCTCGTGGGCTGGAGGGTCGACCTGCCGGGCAGCGACCTCCAGGTGCACTACGACGAGAGGCGCCCGGTGCGCTCGGTGCAGCTGGAGACACGGAACGGCGGGAGAGCGCCGGACGGCTGGAAGCCGCAGGAGGAGGAGGGCGGCAGGGTGACGGTCGTCCAGGATCCGGCGGCCGGGGAGGAGGGCCCGTGGTGGCGGGTGTCCGCCGGGGGGACGCTGGAATCCTTCAGGCTGCCGCCTGCCTATCCGGCGGACCCCGGCGTCTTCGCCCGGCTGCCCCAGCCCGGGGCGCTGAACCACCCCGCCCCCCACCCGGAACCAGTCCCGGAGCTGGAGTCCTTCACGCTGCCGCCTGCCAATCCGGCGGACCCCAGTGTCTTCGCCCGGCTGCCCCAGCCCGGGGTGCTGAACCACCCCGCCCCCCACCCGGAACCAGTCCCGGAAGGGGCCGCCCCCATGGCCCTGGACAGCGGCCTCCCGGGCGGCGCCCTCCCCGGCGTGGGCTTCCCTGACATGGACTTCGACAGGGGCCTCCCTGCCATGGGCTTCCCCGACCTTGAGATGCCGGACACGGTGGCCGAAGACGAGGCGGGTCCCAGCTACCTCCACACCCTCAACTGGACCGACACCTGACCTACTCCCCGGCCTTCCGGACCTTCGGGCTCCCGCCGCGGCATCAGCGCCCGTCCCGGCGACAGCGTCGCTCACCCCTGACCCCTGACCCCTGACTTTTCGTAGGGGGTGAAGCGCCCAGCCCTCGAATTAGCAGATCTTGCCGCGCAACCTCTCCTCCTGCTCGCGGACTACTGCTCGCGGACTACTGCTCGCGGACTACTGCTCGCGCTGCGCGAACTCCCACGCGTCCGCCACGATCCCCGCGAGGTCCGCGCGCGAGGGGTTCCAGCCCAGCCGCTCGCGCGCCGTCCGCGCCGAGGCGACGAGAACCGCCGGGTCGCCACCCCGGCGCGGGGCGGCGACCTCCGGGATCGGGTGCCCGGTGACCTGGCGCACCGTCTCGATGACCTCACGGACCGAGAAGCCGTTGCCGTTGCCGAGGTTGCAGATCAGGTGCTCGCCGGCGACGGCCGCGTCCAGCGCCAGCAGGTGGGCCTCCGCCAGGTCCGCCACGTGGAGGTAGTCCCGGACACACGTGCCGTCCGGCGTCGGATAGTCGTCACCGAACACGGAGATCGCGTCGCGCTTGCCCTGCGCCACCCGCAGCACCAGCGGGATGAGGTGCGACTCGGGGTCGTGGCGCTCACCGAACATGCCCTGGGAAGGCGTGCCGTACGCGCCCGCCACGTTGAAGTAGCGCAGCGACACCGCGCCCAGGCCGTGTGCCGCCGCCTCGCCCGTGATCATGTGGTCGACGGCGAGCTTCGAGGCGCCGTAGGGGTTGGTCGGGGAGGTGGGCGCGGACTCCACGATCGGGGTCGTCTCCGGTTCGCCGTACGTCGCGGCCGTGGAGGAGAAGACGAGCTTGCGGACGCCTGCCGAGCGCATCGCGGCGAGCAGTTCCATCGTGCCGCCGACGTTGTTGTCCCAGTACTTCTCCGGCTTCGCGACCGACTCGCCGACCTGCGAGCACGCGGCGAAGTGGAGCACGGCGTCGTACGAGGAGTCGAGCCACTTGGCCGCGTCGCGGATGTCGCCCTCGAGGAACGCGGCACCCGCCGGTACGCCCTCGCGAAAGCCCGTCGAGAGGTTGTCGAGCACGACGACCTCGTGGCCCGCCTCCAGCAGATGCTGGGCGACCACGCTGCCGACATAGCCCGCGCCACCGGTGACCAGGTACTTGCCGCTCATGAACTCGCTCCCTCTCGCAGTCGCTCAGCCGCGCGCTCCGGCGGCACGTCATGGATGAACACATTCATGCCGGACCCGGAACCCGCGAGAAACTTCAGCTTGCCGAAAGTACGGCGAATGGTGAAAAGCTCAAGGTGAAGCGCGGTGAAGCGCGAAGTCCTCGCGGACGACCCCGCCGAACTCCCCGAACTCCGTTCACGACCGTCGGCCAGCCGGGTCGAGGTCTTCTTCGCGACGGGCTCTCCCTCCGCACCCGATCACCTCACCCCACAGATACGGGCCTGCGGCTCTCCCCATGAGAACCGCAGGCCCCCCCACCCACAAACCAGTAGTTCTGCGGCTTCAACCCCCGTACGGCTGTGCGGGCCGCGTGGGCTGTTCGTCGGCGAACAGGTCGGCCGGGTCGCTCACGCGCACCGCCCGTTCCGCCCAGATCTCCAACTGGGCCAGCTCGGAGCAGGCTTCCACACGCGCACGGACGGCAACGGGCACCTCGATGCCGCGCCACCTGAGGATGTTCAGGGTCATCTGAACGCGATCTTCGACCCGCCCTTCATCCCGCACCTTCTCGGCGACCTCGTGCCGGAAGAAGTAGTTCACTGGCGCCATCAGGTCCCTCCGAACAGGTCCTGGCAGTCGGCGATGCGGTCAGGCTCCGTCGTCATCGTCGTCATCGAACAGCTCCTCCGCGCTGGACACACGCAACGCCCGTTCCACCCAGCCTTTGAGCCGGTCCGGATCGGAGCAGGCCTCGACCCGCCTGCGCACGGAGTCCGGCACCGGGATGTCCCTGTTCCGCAGGATGAACAGCACCATGCCGGCACGCTCCTCGGCCCGGCCCTCTTCACGGCCCTCTTCACGGCCCTCTTCACGGCCTTCTTCACGCACCTGCTCGGCCAGCGGGTGCCGCCAGAAGTACTGGATCGCCGTCATCAGGTCCCTCCAGATCTGCTTCGCTCGGGGATCAGCCAGGCATGAGTCAACAAACTGCACGAAGACCGCGGCACTGTCGGAATCGATGGTCCGCAGGGCCGCCGCCAGAGAATCCAGTATGGCGGCGGATTGCGGACCCTTGCCATGGGTCATCGCCGAGAGCACCGCGAGGGGTACGTCCCGTTCGGCCTCGTGTTCGTCCACGATCACCGGCACGTTGTCCGGGCCCAGCACGAGCGGTCGTACCGTGAGCGAGTGCCAGCCGGGCAGGCCCCGGCGGATGGGCTGAGCCGCCCAGCGAGCGGTGGCACGGCTCTGGGTGATGACGATGAGGACGGGTTCGCAGCGGTACTTCTCGTACAAGTACGAGAGGTAATACGCCCAGCTCCCGCGCTTACCCTCGTCCGGCCTCCCCTGGGACTCCACGACCAGGAGATAGGTCCCCTCGTCCGTCTCCACCCGGAGCAGCGTGTCCACGCGACGCTCGATCGGCTCGATCTCGGTGAGGTCCACGTTCATACCGGCGATTTCGCGCGGTTCGGGAAAAGGAACATGGAGCACCTGTTGCAGTGCACGCGTCAGGAGCGCGGGATCCTTCTGGAAGATCCGGTGCAGCGCCTCGTGCGATGAGCTGACCATCAGCTCTCCTTTCCGTCTGACGTCAACAACGCGCTACACGCCCACCAGGTCACACCACACGTACTTGCCCCGGTGACCGTTCCTGCCCAGTGGCTGCCAGCCCCACTCGGCGGCACACGCCTTGACGAGAGCGAGACCACGGCCCTCCTCCGCGTCGTCCACGTCGGCGAACCGGTCCAACGGGGCCGGAGGCGCGGGCGGTTCGAGGCTGGCGTCCCAGGCACCGATCCGCAGGACGCCGGCCGACCAGCGCACCCGCAGGGCGGCAGGGCCCTTGGTGTGACATACGGCGTTGGCGACCAGGTCGGTGGCGAGGAGTTCGGCGGTGTCGGCGAGGTGGCTCAGGCCGTGCAGGGTGAGGATCAGGCGGAGGGTGCGGCGGCTGACGGTGACGGCTCGGAGGTCGTGGGGGATGTGGAGCCAGTACTCCCAGGGCTCGCTGTTCGTGGGGGGCTTCGTCCGTGAGGGGTTCGCTCGTGGGGGCTTCGTCCGTGGGGGCTTCGTCCGTGGGGGCTTCGTCCGTGGGGGCTTCGTCGGTGAGGGTTCCGCTTGTGGGGGTTTCGTCCGGGAGAGCTTCGCTCGTGAGGGCTTTGCCCGTGAAGGCTTCGGTTTCGGGCATGGGTGAACTCCAGGCGGAGGAAGGGTGGTTGGCGGATCGCGGCGGTCGCGGGCGGTGGCAGTGCCGCAGCCGTCATGGCGTGACGGAGTGGTGCGCTTCCGGGGGTCCCGGCGTTCCGCAGCGTGTGCGTCGCGTCACTGAAGGTATGGCATGAATTTGTTCCACTGCAACCCACTGGCGTAATCTGACATCCGAACGAGGCAAGAAAACATGGGTGTTGAGAACGGGAGACGGCGTGCCGCCGAGGAGTCATCCCACCGCGCGACAGATGCGCCTGGGTGCCGAACTGCGCAAGCTGCGCGAAACCGCGGGTTTGAAGGCTCGGGACGCGGCGGCATTCCTGAACTCGACGTCAACGCAGATGAGTCAGGTGGAAGCAGGCATCGCGGCTGCGAGCGCGAAGCGTATCCGCAGCCTGGCAACGCATTACGCCTGCGCGGACGAGGCGTTGATCGAAGCTCTCGTCGCGATGGCAACCGACCGCACACGCGGCTGGTGGGAGGAGTACCGGGGAGTCCTGCCCCAGGTGTACCTCGACGTGGCCGAGGCGGAGCACCACGCGACGTTCGTGCGCGACGTCGTCATCGCCCATGTTCCCGGGCTCCTCCAGACCCCCGACTACGCCCGCGCCCTCTTCCAGTACATGAACCCGGAGTTCCCCCAGAGCGAGGTGAACCTCCGTGTGGACCACCGGATGAGGCGCCGCGCTGTCATCGAGGGCGACAGCCCCACCCCGTACGACATCGATCGTCCATGAGATGGCCCTGCGTATCCGTGTGGCCGACCGCGAGGTCTCCCGCGCTCAACTCCGGCATTTTCTGGACCACATCGAGCAGGGGCACGTCACCGTACGCGTCATCCCCACCGACCAGGACGGCTTCGCCGGGGCCGGGGCTTCGATGATGTACCTGGGTGGTCCGGTGCCCCAACTGGACACCTGGCTCAGGGACGGCCCCACAGGTGTCGTATTCATCGACGCGGAAGCCCAACTGAGGCGGCTTCGAACACTGTTCCGTAAGGTGGAGGACGCGTCGCTGGACCCCACCGCGTCGCGGGACTTCATCCACCGCTTGACGAAGGAATTGTGAGGCGAGTCATGACCGAGGCCCTGCGCTGGCAAAAGTCCACTTTCTCGGGCGGCGGCGAGGGCGACACCTGTATCGAACTGGCGGCGGCCCTCACCACCCTCCACCTCCGCGAAAGCGACAACCCCCCGGTCCACCTCACCACCACCCCCGCCCCCCTCGCCCACCTGCTGAAGGGCATACGCTCCGGGGCCCTCACCCCACCCGCGCCGCCGGCTTGACCCTTCACTCCGGCTTGGCGGCCTGCGCGTCCACGAGGTCGGCCGGGAAGGCGAAGTCCTCGCCGTAGTGGGGCCCGAAGGCGGTAGTGGGGCCCGAGGGCGGTACTGCCCGCGCTGAGGTACACCAGCGTGGCGCCCTCACGGAAGGCCGCCCCTGCCCGGGGGGATCGCGTTCGCGTTGGCTGTCGGGCGGTCGGTCGCGCGGTTCAGCTGAGGAGAGTGGCCAGGGCGGTGTGGTAGATGGCCTGGATGGTGGGGACGGTGTCGGTGCGGAAGCGTTCGTCGGTGGCGTGGAGGCCTGTGTAGTCGACGCCGAAGCCGGCGGTGGCGGGGATGCCGAGGCCCGCGAGGTAGTTGCCGATGTTGGACGGTCCGGCGATTTTCGGCTCCGGGTGCTGCTGGTGGGCGCGGGCGGCGTCGAGCAGGGCGGAGCGCGCAGGAGCGAGTCCGGGGAGAGGGCGTAGGCGGGCCAGCGGGCGTGTGCCGGGGAGATCGGCGGTGAGGGCGACCGGCGCACCGGTGGGGTCATGCAGCACGCTGGGCGTCAGGCCGTGGGCGTGCATCCAGTCGGTGAGAGCGTGGAGGACAGGTTCATAGGGGTCGATGCCCGCACGGCTGGGGATACGGACGAGGGCCTGGGTGAGTTCCAGGACACTGTCGTGGTCTTCCTTGGCTCCGGCCAGGATGTGTGCGGGGTCGGTGTCCCGGGGGTGGGTGTGCCGGGGGTGGGTCATGGCTGTCCATCCTGCCTTCGTTGGCCGGGCACCGGGAGTTTCATGGCGGCGAGCGCCGCCGGCACGGCCAGGTCCAGGTCGTGCTCGAAGGCCGGGTAGCCCACACCTCCTTTACAAAAGCAACGTAAGACCCACTCATTCCCCCGACTCGTCGGCTGGGCCGGTTTGGTTTACTGCTGCGCACCCCCACGGACTGCGGCAGCGCAAGAAGCGCGCTGCCTGCCCGGGCGGGCAGAGAGCGCTGGCTGGTACCCGATGAGCATCCTTCTTCCCCCCGCGTTGGCCTGGGTGGCCTACCTGGCGGTCGGGGAGAACTGGCCCCAGGGCGACGAGGACAAACTCCGCGAACTCAGCGAGGCCTGGGAAGAGGCAGCCGGGGAGCTGCTGGCGATCAGCCGTGAGGTGGGTCCCTCGGTCAGCGGGGTGCTGGAGAGCATGGCCGGGCCGGTGGTGGGGCAGTTCCGGGAGTTCGTCGGGACGTTCCTGAAGAACCTGCCGCAGACGGCGAAGTCGGCGGATCAGCTGGCGCGGCTGGCGCGGGTGACGGCGGTGGAGCTGCAGTACGCCAAGTACATGATCCTCGTGCAGCTGGCCTGGATGGCGTTCGAGATCACGCAGTTCGCCCTGTACGCGCCGCAGGTGGTGCCCGCGATCGTGGCGGCGGGCCGGGCGGCGGTGCGGATGATCCTGCGCCGGCTGCTGATATCCATGGTGGCGGGTGTCGGGCTGATGGTCGGCATGGACGTGGCCGTGCAGACCTTCCAGATGATGATGGGCGACCGCACCCGGTGGAACGCCCAGAACACCCTCTCGATGCTCAAGGCGGGCGCGATCGGTGGGGCGATCGGGGGCGCGCTCCCCATGGTGGCGGGCGCGGTGGTGCCGAAGTTCGCCGACTCGCTGGTGGGCAAGCTCGTCGTGGGTGGGGCCACGGGGCTGGTCACCACGGTGGCGCAGGACACGCTGCTGGGCGGGAAATCGGGTCTGGCAGGGGCGTTCACCTCGGGTGCGGCGGAGGCGTTCAGTGGGGGCGGGCGGCGTTTTCGGTGGCAGAAGCCGCAGGGAATGAAGGTCAACCCCATCGATGTGAAGATCCCCGACCCGGCGGACTTCGACCTGTCCCAGCTGGAGACCACGCCGCTGCTGGACCAGCCGGGCGGGGGCGGGAGGCCGGGCGGGGGTGGGCAGGCCGCTCCGTCCGACGGGCCGACTGGCACCGCATCCACCACGGGCAGCACGGGCAGCACGGGCAGCACGGGCCGCACGGGCAGCACGGGCAGCACGGGCACCAATGGCGGGGCCTCCGGTACGCAGCAGACGGGCGGGGGCACGGGTGCGGGTGTGGTCCCGGCGCCGGTATCCGGGGCGGATACGCCGCCTGCCCCGGGTGCGGACCGGAGCACCGGCAACCGTCGGGGCGACGGCAACGGCACGGACCGCACGGAGCGGCAAACGGACCGTACGGAGCGGCGGCAAGACCGCACGGAGCGGCGGCAAGACGAGCGGGACGGGCGGGACGGGCGGTTCGCCCGGGGGCCGGTCCACGAGCAGCCGGGCGGCACCGTGACACTGCCGCCCGGGACCCCGGCGCCGCCCGGAACCTCGGCGGATCAGGTGCCCGGCACCGCGCCGGCCCGCCCGGCCCGGGGCCTTCCCGGTTTCGGGACCACGCTGACGGTCCCGGGCAGCGGCCAGGGCACAGCCCCCGGGACCGACAGCGGCCCGGTCCCGGCGGAGAACAGGGTCCCGGTCCCGGTGCCGGCCAGCAGCCCGGCCCCGGTGCAGGGCAGGGTCCCGGTGGGAGGCAGCGAGGGTGCCGGGCGGCACAGGATCGCGGTTCCCGAGGGCGCCGGTGCGGGGTCCGCCGCCGACGCGCGTCCGCCCGGTGACCAAAGGCCGGTCACCGCAACGGGGCCCGGTTCCGGCTCCCGGGGGGAGAAGGCCGGTGAGGGCACACACCTGGAGTCGGCGCTGCCCCAGGACGAGACCCGCCCCGACGGGCAGGTGCCGGCCGATGCCGACGGGGCAAGTGCCGGCCGATGCCGACGGGCAAGTGCCGGCCGATGCCGACGGGCAGGTGCCGGCCGGCGGGAACGCCGCCGCCGCCGTGGACCCTGCCGCGCAGGAGAGCGGAACACCCCCGGCCGGGGATGACCAGGCCGGCCTGCAAGCCCTCCTCGACCTGCCCCCGGCACCCGCCGCGTTCGACCCCGCCCAGCTGCCGGACTCCTCCCCCAAGGCCCTGGTCACAGACCTCCCCTCGGCACCCAGCGAGGCGATCACCGCAATGGGCCCGCAGGTGCGGCGCAGCATCGACGCGCTCACCGGCATCGCCCGGTCCGCCCAGCTGGCCGAGGCCAGCTGGCAGCCGCCGACCGACGCGGCCCGCCAGGCGGCCGGCACCGGTAACTGGGGGCAGACCGCCCAGCACCTGGCCGAGCTGCGCACCACGGTGGAACACGGGCTGCTGGACCGGCGGCTGGAGGACTTCCGCGCCCATGTGCAAGGCGGGTTCGCCCGCCTGGAACCGCTGGGCATCCGCCCGGATGACTGGCAGGCCCAGGTGGACGCGGTGGAGCGGGCCGCGGCCACCAGCCAGGTGGTGCTGATCGACAGCGCGCTGCGGGAGTACACCGCGTTCGTGGAGCGGCACCTACCGGTGGAGATGCTCACCGGGACGGACACCCCGCGGTCGTTCGACGCGGGCGTGGAGCAGCTGCGCCGGGAGCTGACCGCAGCCGGTGACCCGGCCGGGCGGCAGCGGCTGCAGGACGAGCTGGCCCTGCACCGCGAGCTGCGCCGACGGCTGGACCGGCTGGCCCAGGGCGACCCGGAGGCGTCCTGGAGGCTGCGGCAGGCGCTGGGGCAGCAGGAGGCGGCGCGCAGCGCCGACGAGGAGGCGCAGGCCCGGCAGACGCTTCAGGAGGACCAGCAGCACCGGGAAAGGCAGCGGCAGTTGGACGCCGTGCGGGAGGGCACCGCCCACGTGGACCGAGACCGGCGGTTCGAGGCGCTGCGCGAGGCGGCCGCCCCGGACCCACGTGGGCAGGAGCTGCGGCAGCGGGTGGAGGAGGCGGCGACACCAAAGGAGCGGGAGCGGGCGCTTGGCGAGCTGGCCGGGCACAACCAGCGGACGGCGGACGAACGGCGGCTGGACGCCTTGCGCGAGGTGCTTGCACCCGAGGGCGGCAGGCCGACGCCGGATGTGCACCAAGAGCAGCTGATCCAGCAGGTCGTCAACGCCCAAACCCCGCAGGAGGCGCGCCAGGCGTCCCAGGAACTGAAGGACTACACCGACCGCCAGATCCGCGCACAGCAGCAGCAGCTCACCGAGCGGCTGCACACCGCCGCAGATGCCCGCACCCAGGCGGAAAACGCCGAGCTGCGGCGGCGGATCGACGCGGTGAACGGCGGGGTGGCGCAGGACCCGCGCGAGGCGCAGCTGCGGCAGCGGCTGGAGGAGGCCACCACCCCCCAGCAGCAGAGCCGGGCGCTGGGCGAGCTGGCCGTGCACCAGCAGGCCCAGCTGCAGCAGCGGGTCGAGGCGGCACCGGCCGGCCAGGAACGGGCGCAGGCGCTGGACGCGCAGGCCGCCTTCAACAACTGGACGTCGGCCGAGCGGCGGCTGGCCGAGCTGCGGGCGGCACTGGGGCCGGGCCGTGCGCCGGAGGCGGACGCCCGCCACGCACAGCTGCTGCGGCAGATCGAAAACGCCAGGACCCCCCAGGAGTCCCACCGGGCTGAGCAGGCGCTGAAGGAGCACACCGACCGCCGGATCCGCGCACAGCAGCAGCACCTGGCGCAGCGGCAGGAGACCGCGGCGGTCCACGACGACCTCGTCCAGCGGCTTGCGGCACTGCGCGGCGAGGACAAGCAGGCCGCACCGGCCGCCGGCGATCCGCTGCCGGCCGCTGGTGATCCGCTGCTGGAACGGTTCGCGGCACTGCGCGGGAAGGGGACGCAGCTGGATCCGGCCGAGACGGCTCTGCTCCGGCGGATGGAGACGGCCACCAGCCCCGAGCAGGCCCGCCGGGCGGAGCAGGCACTGCGGGAGTATCTGGCCGGCAGACAGCAGCAGGAGCAGCAGCGGGAACAGCTCCGACTGGCGCGGGTCCGCAGCCAGGAGCAGGAAGTGACTTTGCTGCGGGAGGAGTGGACCCGGCAGCGGCGGACCGGTGCGGGGGACGACGCCGGACGGACCGAGCGGTGGCTGGAGGAGGCCCGGCAGCGGCTGGCCGGTCTGCGTACCGATGACGAGCACACTGCCGCGCTGCGCGGTGAGCTGCGGCAGGAGGTGGAGGCCGGGGAGCTGGGCTCGGACCGGCCGGGTTCGGGTTCGGGGGGGCGGCTGGAGCGGCTGGTCCAGGAGGGTCTTGCCCGGCGGGCCGGGCAGGAGGCGGAGCGTGGCCGGGGGCAGCTGGAGGAGCTGCGCCGGGAGCCGGCCGGGGATGCACAGGAGCCGACCGGGGAGGCCGAAGGCAGGCAGGACCGACCGGGGATGCACAGGAGCCGACCGGGGAGGCCGAAGGCAGGCAGGAGCCGACCGGGGATATCGCGCCCCGCGATGCCGGTGACTGGTCCCTGGACGAGCTGGATGCGTTGCCGGGTGTGCCCGGTGCCCGGCCCGACGGGCAGCCGGACGCGCCCGCCACCAGGCCCGAGGACACCACCACATCCCCCGGCGACACGACCACCTCGCCTGAGAGCACGACCTTCGCTGAGGACACGGTCACCTCACCTGAGGACACGGTCACCTCACCTGAGGGCAGGCCCGCGCTCAGCGAGGACGACGCGGCGGCCAGTCTCCTGGCCGCGCTGGAGGACCTGCCCGGCGCCCCGCTGAGCCCGCTGGCGCAGTTCGGTGACGTGGCCGGCCCGCACCCGGCAAAGACGCCCGTGCAGCCGGGGCCCCCGCCGGGCAGGCAGGAGCCCGCCCAGCCGGGTTCCGAGACCGCCCAGCTGCAGCCCGAACGCTCCCGCCCCGCAGCCGACCCGGACGACACCGCGCTGCCCAAGGCACCGTCCGGTACCTCGCGCGGGGACCGGGCCACCATGCCCGCCCGGATCCCGCGGGTGGAGGATCTGGAGAGCACACTCGCCGGGCTGGAGAAGGAGAGAGACACCGCGGGGGCGGGGCCCGGCGACGGCATGCCGCAGCGGCTGCCGGTGGAGCAGGCCGGGGAGAGGGCGGCGGCGCCCGTGGGGCAGGCCGGCGACACGCACCCGGCGACCGGGTCCGTGGACCAGCCGGTACGCGACGCTGCGCAGGGCACCGAGGCCGTGGCGCAGCCAGTGCGTGACGCTGCGCAGGATACGGAGGTTGTGGGGCAGCTGGCGGGTGAGGGTGTGCAGGACGTGATAGTCCCGGCGGATGTGATAGTCCCGGCGGACGTGGTGGTCGTGGCGGAGGTGGGGGCCCCGGCCGGGGAGCGTACCGGTGCCGGGGAGACGGGATCGGGCGGTCTGTGGGAGGTCGCGGCACGGTTCGGGCTGGATGAGGCCGGGGCGCGGGCGTTGTGGGCGGAGGCGGCGAGGATCACCTGGCGGTACAACCCGTTCCCGCTGACGGTCAGTGAGCAGGCTTCCTCGCTGCTGCAGCGTGATCCGGAGCAGTTCTGGCACATCCTGCGGGTGGCACAGGAACTGCATACGCACGGGGGCCCGGACCTGGGTCGGGACCATGGGGTGAGGGCCGCCCAGGACCTGGCCCGGCAGCGGGGCCTGCCGGGTGCGTACGGTCCGCAGGGCCTGCAGGGCCCGCGCGGGGTATTGGTGGGGGGCGCCGGGCCGTCCGGGTCCGAAGCCGGGCCGTCCACCCGGCCGGGATCCGCACCTGCACCCACGCCTACGTCCGCGCCCACACCCAGGTCCGCTCCTGCGTCCGGGTCCGGGCCGGTTTCCGATGCGACGGTGGGGGGTCGTCTCCGGGCCGCCTCCCAGGCGTTCCCCACCGACCCGGCCCCACCAGCCAAGCGCCCCCGTACCGGCACCGGTCTGCCCGGCACCGGTCCGCCCAGCACCGGTCCGCCCAGCACCGGCTCGCCCGGCACCGGGACACCGCCGGCCCAAGCCCCGCCACCGGGGCACCCGCAGCCGGAGCAGGCGTCCGGTGCCCCGTTCCAGGGCGTCCCGCTCCCGGGCATCCCGCTCCCGGGCATCCCGCTCCAAGGCGTCCCGGAGCTGGCCGGCTACCAGCTGTTCTGGCCCAACACCCCCAGCGGGCCCCCTCCTGCCGTCCCGCCGGGCCTGCTGGACGCCGACGGCTGGCTGGTGCCCGACGCCCGGCTCCACCTCGATCCCGTCGGCGGGCAGCTGGTGGTCGAGCTGCCGGTACCGGACGTTCCCGGCGCGGGAGCCCGGTGGGTGTTCGACACCGCGGCCCACCCGCTGGCCCGCCCGCTGTGGCGGCTGGTCCCGCTGACCGGAGACGACCTCGGCCCGCTGCACGGCATGCTGGTGGAGACCACCTACCACCCCACCCCGCTGCCCGGCGGCTACCACCGCCGCCACTACCTGGTCGGGGGCCTGTGGCAGCCCGGCAGCGACCTGTCCTTGCGGGAACTGCCGCGGGAGCTGCCGCCGTCGCTGGTCGGCCGGCTGCCCGGCGGTTTCACTCTCCCCGACCACGGCGGTGCCCGGCACTTCGACGCCGCGGGACGGCTGCGCTACCAGGACACCTTCACCACCCCGGACGCCACCGCCGCCCTGCGCCAGGATGCCCGCGAGGGGTACCTGCCGGCCGGGCTCCTCCTCGACGGCTCCCTGCTGGGCCACTGGCCCGATCCTTCCTACCTCCTGTACCTCCCGGTCACCGACTCCATGGGGATCCGCGCCCTGGGCCACCTGGGCGACGGCGTTACCCCCGCGAGCTGGGAACTGCACCTGGTCGACGCCTTCGGGCAACTGCTCCACGGCCACACCCCGTACTTCGACGGCACCCACCTGTACTTCACCGATCCCACCGGCCAGCTTCACCTCATCACCGCCGACCTCACCACCTTGGTCCCCACCGCCCTGGTCCCCGCCGCCCGGGTGCCCCCCGCCGTGCCCGGGACGGTCACCGCGGCGCAGCCGTCCGCCCTGCCCGCACCGGCCGACCCGCGGCTGTACCGGGAACCCGCCGATCCCGGCCCGGGCCGGGACCGGGAGGGGGTGGGGGGTGCGGTATCGAGTGTGGCGCGTGCGGAGTGGGAGCTCTGGCTGAACAGCCCGGCGGGCAGTGTCAACCAGCCGGGCCAGGCTCCCGAGGGGGTGGGGGGTGCGGTGTCGAGTGTGGCGCGTGCGGAGTGGGAGCTCTGGCTGGGCAGCCCGGCGGGCAGTGTCAACCAGCCGGGCCAGGACCCCGAGGGGCCAGGCAGCCCGGCAGACAGCACCGACTTCTCCGGCTGGGACCCCACCTGGCTGGACAGCCCGACAGGCAGCACCGACTTCTCCGGCTGGGACCCCACCTGGCTGGACAGCCCGACAGGCAGCACCGACTTCTCCGGCTGGGACCCGGCCTGGCTGGACAGCCCGGCGCGCAGTGTCAACCAGCCGGGCCAGGACCCCGAGGGGGTGGGGGGTGCGGTGTCGAGTGTGGCGCGTGCGGAGTGGGAGCTCTGGCTGGGCAGCCCGGCGGGCAGTGTCAACCAGCCGGGCCAGGACCCCGAGGGGCCGGGCAGCCCGGCAGACAGCACCGGCTTCTCCGGCTGGGACCCCACCTGGCTGGACAGCCCCCGACCGGCACAGGGCACTCCGGCCGTTACCGGGGAAGCGGGACCGTCCACGCCCGCCCCGCCCCGCACACCCACAGCACCGGCCGTGTACGACCAGAGACATGAGCACGGAGTGGCTGTCGTCCTCAGGCTCAGGGCCAGGCTCCTGAAGGCGCAAGGGACGGGAACAAACCAGAGGACCGGCACCTTCGAGCTCGCGAGACGGCTGAGAGTCCCGCCAAGACAGATAGCCGAGTGGCTCCGTCGGAACGCGTGGTTGGACGCCTGGCGGGTGCGGCTGTCGGTACTGGACAAGATCGCGGCGGTGGAAGAGAACTGGCACCTCGAACCCGCCGGGCCCGGCTTCGCGGTCACCGTGGGGTGGCATGAGGCCACCGTCCTCTTCCGGCCCGACGGCGCATTCACGGAGTGGGCGACGGTGCTGCCCGGCAGCGGCCACTTCCTGCGGTTCCCGCGGACAGCGGACCTTCCGCGGCTGGTGGCCCGGGACGGCAGCCCGGTCCCCCCAGGGCACGTCACCCGCGACGCCGAGGGAACCCTGCACGTGAGCGTGGCAGGCCAGGACATCTGGCGGGTCGGCCCGGACCGTGCGGTGCACACCTACCAGCGGCCCGCCGACAGCGGCCCCGACCCGGCACACCAGCTGTACACCTGGTCCCAGGACCCCGATGGACCCGGCCGGGAGGCATGGAAAGCGTCCCTGGCATTCGTCCTGGACACCTACCCCCGGCTGAAGGAGGACCGCCGGCGGCTGGCGGAAATGCTCGGCAGCAGCCCCGGAAAGCTGCGCGCGCTGCTGGACACGGAAAGCCCGGATGACCGGTTGTGGTCGCGGGTGCGGGTACTGCACCACCTCGCCGCACACAAAGTCGGGGGATGGAGAATCACCTCGCCTTCGCCTTCGGCCACCGGGTTCGATGTCGTCTTCGACACCGGCAGCTCGCTCCGGTTCACTGCCGGCGGGCAGGTGGTGTCCCGCAGGACCGACCTGCTGGGCTCTGAGCTGCATCTGCGCTACCGGCCGCCGGAGGACCCTCCGGTGCTGAGGACCGCCTCCGGCAGGCCGGCGCCGCAGCGGTGGCAGCTGGTGGTCGGGGAGGACGGCGGGGTGAGTGTCGGCTTGCGGTCACCGGAGGGTGGGGGCGGGCCGGTGTGGCAGGTGTCCGCCGAGGGCACGCTGGAGTTCTTCAACCGGCCCGCCGGTGCGGCGGAGGGGGGCCTGTTCGGCCGGATCGCCGGCAGTGGGGTGCTGGGCGGTACGGCGGGTGGCGGGAACGCCGAGCACGGGAACGCCGGGCGCGGGCAGGGTACGGCGGCGGAGGTCGCCCGGCGGCTGCTGGACCCGGTACGGAGGGGTACGCGCAATCCCTCCGTTCCCCCGTCCGTGGGCCGGGCGGGGGGCAGGGTGCCCAGCCGGCTGGCCCGGGCCGGGGCAGCGGACACCGGCCCGTCCCGTCCCGTGGCGGCTGGTGCCGCTGCTGGGGTGGGTGCGGGGGTGCCGGGGCAGGTTTCCCCTGCCGGGCCGGCCCCCAGGGACACCATCCCCGCAGGGCTGCCTCCCGCCGGGCTGCCTCCCGCAGGCATGCCCCCCGCCGGGCTGCCTCCCGCCGGGCTGCCTCCCGCAGGCATGCCCCCCGCCGGGCTGCCCCCCGCAGGCATGCCCCCCGCCGGGCTGCCTGCCGTACCTGTCCCGGCGGGCGGGGCGGATTCGGCGCACCGGCTGCTGCGCTGGTGGCTGGAGAACCCGGCCGGACCCGAACTGGAGGCGTGGCGGGACTCCCTGACCCTGCTGGAAACGAAGCACCAGGCGAAATCCCAGGAGGCCAAGGCCAGACTCCTGGGCATAAGGATGCAGAGCCTGCGCGATGCCCTCCACGGGAAGACCGAGGCGTCTGCGGGCTTCAAGTGGCGGGTACGCCTCGCGGCCCATCTGGCCGACTCCGAAGACACCGGGACCGAAGGCACCAGGAACTGGCACATCGAGACAGACCGGAAAAGCCACGACCGTTTCCATGTGGTCTTCGACAAGACCACGATGCTGGAGTTTCGCGGCGGGAATGTCCTGGGCTGGAGCGTCCTCCGGCCGGGCCACGACATGCGGGTGCGCTTCGGCTACGTGCCGGCTGAGGGCTGGGGCGAGCCGGAGTTGACGACGCTGAAGGGCAAGAAGCCGGTGGGCGTGTGGGAGTTGAGGGTCGGGGCGGATCACCGCGGCATCACGGTCAGCGATCTCTCCCCGGGCGGGGAGGGGACGCCGCAGTGGCAGCTGCGCCCGGAGCAGCTGCCCCAGCCTTTCGCTCTGCCCCCTGCCGTCCCGGGGGCCACCGACCTGTTCAGCCGGTCGTTCGGGACCGGGGCTGAGGGCGCGTCCGGGAGCGCGCACCTCCCGGCGGGCGGGGAGGATCCGGCACACCGGCTGCTGCGCTGGCTGGAGAACCCGGATGGACCCGAACTGGAGGCGTGGCGGGACTCCCTGACCCTGCTGGAAACGAAGCACCAGGCGACATCCCGGAAGGCCAAGACCAGACTCCTGGGCATGGGCGAAGAGGCCCTGGACCTTACTGTCCAGGGGAAGCGCGAGGCGTCTGAGGGCTTCAAGTGGCGGGCGCGCCTCGCGGCCCATCTGGCCGACTCCGAAGACACCGGGAACTGGCACATCGAGACAGACCCGCACGGCCACGATTATTTCCATGTGGTCTTCGGCACGGGCGTGGTACTGGAGCTCAGAAAGGGCGATGTCGTCGGCTGGAAGGTCGCCCGGCTGGGCCACGACATGCAGGTGCGCTTCGCCTACGTGCCGGCTTCGGGGTGGGACGAGCCAAAGTTGACGACGCTGAAGGGCAAGAAGCCGACGGGCGTGTGGGAGTTGAGGGTCGGGGCGGATCACCGCGGCATCACGGTCAGCGATCTCTCCCCGGGCGGGGAGAGGACGCCGCAGTGGCAACTGCGCCCGGAGTCGGTCCCCGCGTCTTTCACCCTGCCCCCTGCCGTCCCAGGGGACACCGACCTGTTCAGCCGACGGTTCGGGACCGGGGCCGGGGGCGTGTCCCGGACCGGTACGGGGGCGTCGGGGCAGGCCTCCCCCGCCGGGCCGGCCCCCAGGGACGCCACCCCCGCGGGCATGCCCCCCGTACCCGTCCCGGGCGGCGAGGCGGATTCGGCACACCGGCTGCTGCGCTGGCTGGAGGACCCGGATGGACCCGAACTGGAGGCGTGGCGGGACTCCCTGACCCTGCTGGAAACGAAGCACCAGGCGAGATCGCTGCCGGCCAAGGCCAGCTTCCTGGGCATATCCGATCGACAGCTGGGCTCGGTCGTCCTGGGGAAGCGCGAGGCGACTGTGAGCTTCAAGTGGCGGGTGCGCCTCGCGGCCCATCTGGCCGACTCCGAAGACACCGGGAACTGGCAGATCAAGACGAACCGGAAAGGCCCCGACTATCTCCATGTGGTCTTCGGCGAGACCACGATGCTGGAGTTTCGCGGCGGGAATGTCCTGGACTGGAGCGTCCTCCGGCCGGGCCACGACATGCGGGTGCGCTTCGGCTACGTGCCGGCTGA
The DNA here is from genome assembly GCA_963711935.1 of uncultured Actinomycetota bacterium. GTDB lineage: Bacteria > Actinomycetota > Actinomycetes > Streptomycetales > Streptomycetaceae > Streptomyces. The sequence continues at coordinate 280,394 of CAVQGD010000026.1, read as the reverse complement.
GGGCTGGGGCGAGCCGGAGTTGACGACGTTGAAGGGCAAGAAGCCAGCGGGCGTGTGGGAGTTGAGGGTCGGGGCGGATCACCGCGGCATAACGGTCAGCGATCTCTCCCCGGGCGGGGAGAGGACGCCGCAGTGGCAGCTGCGCCCGGAGTCGGTCCCCGCGTCTTTCACCCTGCCCCCTGCCGTCCCAGGGGACACCAACCTGTTCAGCCGGCGGTTCGGGACCGGGGCCGGGGGCGTGTCCCGGACCGGTACGGGGGCGTCAGGGCAGGTTTCCCCTGCCGGGCCGGACCCTATGGACGCCACCCCCGCAGACCTGCCCCCCGCAGGCATGCCCCCCGTACCCGTCCCGGGCGGCCTTGCGGCCACCGGCCTTCCCGGCCTGGACCTGCTTTTCCTGAGTGAGCCCCCCGCCTCGGCCGAGGCGGACGCCGCTCCCAGCTACTTCCACACCATCAACTGGGCGGACATATCACCGCCGTGACCGCCTTGCCGGTGCCGGGCCGGTGCCGGGCCCCTTCCGTCGCCGTCAGCGCAAGCCGCACCTGGATACCGCGTATCGCCCGGCACGGACCGCACCTGCTGACTGTGGCGCGTACCGGACAGCAGAACCTCTCCGCCCGCGACTTCCGCATCACCCGTGAGGCCCGCACCGGCTTCTGGCTCGGCCGACGTTTCCAGGGCCGCGGCTTCGGCACCCAGATGCGCGCCGCCGCCCTCCACCTCGCCTTCGCCTGCCTCGGCGCCGATCGCGTCATCTCCACCGCTTTCGCGGACAACGCAGCCTCCCGCCGCGTCTCGGAGAAGTTCGGATACGAGTCCCATGGCGTACGGCGCCTCGCCGTTGACCAGCACCTCACCGAAGCCCACGAAGCCGTCCTCACCGCCGAACGGTGGCACGGGCAGCCCCAACAGCCCACCCTGGTCGAAAGCTTCGACGAGTGCCGGCACATGTGCGGCACGCCCGCAGCACCGGCCACTCCCCCGTTGAGCATCTCGGACACAGAGGGCGGGGAGGAGTTCAGGCGCGGTGACCGACACCGCTACGCCCTGTCGCCCTCCTGGGCATCGGCATGGATACGGGCCTGCGGCTCTCCCCACGAGAACCACAGGCCCGCCCACCCAGAAGCCGGTTCTGCGGCTTCAGCCCCCGTACGGCTGTGCGGGCCGCGTGGGCTGTTCGTCACCGAACAGATCCTCCGCGTTCGTCGCGTGCACCGCTCGCTCGGCCCAGGTTTCGAGCTGCTGCAGGTCGGTGCAGGCCGTCACCCTCTCGCGAACGAGACCGGGCACTTCGATGCCGCGCCACTGGAGGATCCGGAGGACCATCGCGGCACGCTCCTTCTCCATACCCTGCTCGACGCCCTGCTCCCGGCCCTGCTCCCGGCCCTGCTCCCGGACCTCTTCGGCGACCGCGTGCCGGAAGAAGTAGTTCACTGGCGCCATCAGGTCCCTCCACATCTGCTTCGCCTGGGGATCCACCAGGCATGATTCGACAAGCTGCGCGAACACGCCCGCGCTCCCGGTATCAATGGTCTCCAACGCCTTCGCCAGAGGTTCCAGTATGGCGGCGGCCCTGGCCCCCCTGCCATGCGTCATCGCCGAGAACGCGGCAAGAGGCACATCACGGGCAGCCTCGTCCACCTCCGTGATCACCGGCACATTGTCCGGGCCGAGGACGAACGGCTGGACCGTCACCGAGTAACACCCGGGCACCCCGAGCCGGATGGGCCGGGAGGCCCAGCGCGCCGTGGCACTGCTCTGCGTCACCACGATCAGCACAGGCTCCAGGCCGTACTTCGCGTAGAGATACGAGAGGTAGTAAGGCCAACTACCCCGCTTGCTCTCGTCCTTTCTGCCCTGCGCCTCGACGACCAGCAGGTAGTTCCCCTCATCGGTGTCCACCCGGAGCAGGGTGTCCACCCGTCTCTCGACCGGCTCGATCTCGGTGAGATCCGCGTTGAGGACCGCGAACTCGCGCGGCTCGGGAAACGGGATGTCCAGCAGGTTCTGGCAGGCACGTGTCAGGAACGCCGGGTCCTTCTGGAAGACCCGGTGCAACCCCTCGTGCGACGAGCTGACCATCAGCTCTCCTTTCCGTCCGACATCAACAACGCGCTACGCGGCCATCAGGTCACACCACACGTACTTGCCCCGGTGGCCGTTCCTGCCAGCGGCTGCCAGCCCCACTCGGCGGCGCAGGCCTTGACGAGGGCGAGGCCGCGGCCCTCCTCCGCGCCGTCCGCGTCGGCGAACCGGTCCAACGGGGCCGGAGGCGCGGGCGGTTCGAGACTGGCGTCCCAGGCACCGATCCGCAGAACACCCGCCGACCAGCGCACCCGCAGGGCAGCGGGGCCCTTGGTGTGACATACGGCGTTGGAAACCAGCTCGGTCGCGAGGAGTTCGGCGGTCTCGGCGAGGTGGGCCAGGCCATGCAGGGTGAGGATCAGGCGGAGGGTGCGACGGCTGACGGTGACGGCTCGGGGGTCGTGGGGGATATGGAGCCAGTACTCCCAGGGGGCGTCGTCCGTGAGGGCTTCGCTCGTGGAGGCGTCGCTCGTGGGGACTTCGTCCGGGAGGGCTTCGTCCGTGGGGGCTTCGGTTTCGGGCATGGGTGAACTCCAGTCGGAGGAAGGGTGGTTGGCGGATCGCGGCGGTCGCGGGCGGTGGCAGTGCCGCAGCCGTCATGGCGTGACGGAGTGGTGCGCTTCCGGGGGTCCCGGCGTTCCGCAGCGTGTGCGTCGCGCCACTGACAGTAGGACCTCAAATTAAGACTCCGCAAGCCGCTGCCGTAATCTTCCCCATGAACGAGTCACCGTTTCCCCGCACTTGGGGGCGAGGAGGAAGCCATGCCGCGCCGACGGCAACCCACCGCACGCCAGGTACGCCTGGGCACTGAGCTGCGAAAACTGCGTGAAGCAGCTGGGCTCAAGGCGCGCGAAGCCGCAGTGCTACTTGGGGCTGACTCCGTTCAGATGAGCCAGATCGAATTCGGCGTCGCGGGTGTGAGCGAGGGGCGCGTGCGACGCCTTGCCGCTCATTACTCCTGTACAGACGAGGAGTTGATCGCGGCACTGGTGGCGATGGCGACCGGCCGGACACGTGGCTGGTGGGAGGAGTACCGGGGCTTGCTACCCACGCCATTCCTCGACCTTTCCGAGCTGGAGCACCATGCCAAGTTCCGGTGGGACGTGGACTTCCTGTACGTCCCCGGCCTTCTCCAGACGGAGGACTACGCCCGCGCCGTCTTCTCCTACAGAGTCCCCGAACTCCCGGACAACGAACTCGATTTGCGCGTCCTCCACCGGATGCGGCGCAAGGTGATCATCGAAGGCTCCGCCCTCCTCCCCTACGAAGCGGTGATCCATGAGGCGGCCCTGCGCATCAGAGTCGGCGACCGCGCCGCCTCACGGGCTCAGCTCGGCCAGATCCTGGAACTCTCGGAAGCGGACCACATCACCGTGCGCATCATCCCCTTCGACCTGGACGGCTTCGCCGGTGCCGCAAGCGCCATGGGGTACGCGGGAGGCGCCGTACCCAGACTGGACACGGTCGTACGGGATGCACCGCACGGCGCAGGCTTCATCGATTCCGAAGCTCAACTCGGAGCGTTTCGAACGCTCTTCCGTAAAGTGGAGGATGTGTCACTCGTGCCCGAACGGTCGCGTGACTTCATCCACAGGCTGGCGAAAGAACTGTGAGGCGCACCATGACCACTCCCGGCAACTGGCAGAAGTCATCCTTCTCGGGCCCCGGCGACGGCAACGCTTGCGTCGAACTCGCCACCACCGCCGAAACCGTCCACCTCCGCGAAAGCGACATCCCCACCACCGAACTCACCACCGCCCGCGCCCCCCTCGCCCACCTACTGAAGGGCATACGCTCCGGGACCCTCACCCCACCCGCGCCCTCAGCCTGAAATCGGGTCCTCGACGTTGAGCGGTGCGGCCCTCCGATCGGTGTTGGCGTGCCTGTCGGCGGGGGCTTCCTCACGGGGGCTTCCTCAGGGAAATGTGACCGTTCGGCGCCGAGTGTCACGCTTCCGCGCCTCACCCATCTGAGGCCCATGGCTCGCGCACAGGGTGGGGAAGGCCGCGCACCCCTCGGTCATCTCGGTCACCGGCCGCCAGAGCCGTTCACCGGGGACAGGGCTTCGACTCAGCGGTTGCCCGTACGTACCGCGCCCGCGCTCGCCGTGATCACCATCGTGATCGCGGCGCATTGCGGCAGCGACAGCCCCTGGTCCAGCACCAGATAGCCCGCCATCGCGGCAAAGGCCGGCGCCAGACTCGTCAGCACCGCGAACGTCGCTGCGGGCAGCCGTCGCAGGGCGAGCAGTTCCAGGGTGTAGGGCACCCCCGAGCTCATCACCGCGATCGCCAGGCCCAGGCCGAGCACCCCCGGTTCCAGCAGTGTCCCGCCCGATTCCCCGATGCCCAGCGGCAGGCTGACCAGCGCGGCGACAGCCATCGCGATCGCGAGACCGTCCAGCCGCGGGAAGCGGGCGCCCGCGCGGGCGCCCTGCACGATGTACGCCGCCCACAGCGCCCCGGCACCCAGTGCGAAGGCCACGCCCGCGAGGTTGAGCTGGCCGAAGCCGCCGCGGCCCAGCAGGTAGACCCCGGCCAGCGCGAGAGCGGCCCACAGCAGGCTGGCGGCACGGCGCGAGGCGACGACCGACAGCAGCAGCGGCCCGAGCACCTCGAGGGTGACCGCTGCCCCCAGCGGGATACGGTCGATCGCCTGATAGAAGAGGATGTTCATGCCGCCGAGAGCCAGGCCGAACCCACAGACCACCGCCCAGTCGGCGCGAGAGTAACCGCGCAGCCGGGGCCGGGTGAGGACCAGCAGCAACACCGCGGCGAACGTCACCCGCAGCGCGACCACGCCGAGCGCCCCGGCCCGGGGAAACAGCAGCGCGGCGAAGGCCGACCCGAACTGAACGGACACCGCCCCGGCCAGCACCAGCCCGACGCCACTGAGGACGCCAGTCCTCGCGCCGTGCCGCTGAACGGTTCCGGTCACTTCGGTGCCACGTCCAGGCCTCCCCCAGGGCGCGACACCGGCCCCGCCCCGTCCGGCAGCCCCGTACGCCCCGCCCTGTCCGGCCGTCCCGTACGCCCCGCCCGGTCCAGCAGTCCCGTACGTGCCGCCAGTGCCGCTGCCTCCAGGCGTGAGCCGACGCCCAGCTTCATCAGGACCCGCTGGACGTGGGTGCGGGCCGTGGACGGGGCGATGCCCATGCCGGCCGCGATCAGGCCGGTGGCCTCGCCCTCGGCGACGCGGACCAGGACCTCGATCTCCCTCGGGGTGAGCATCTGGAGCAGGCGCCGGCCCTCGTCGTCGGGCTGGGCGGCCGGGTTGAGCAGTTCGCTGAAGGCGCCCTGGAGCAGGGCCGGGGCGACTGCCGCCTCGCCCGCCCGCGCCTTCATGATGGCGCGCTCGACGCTCTCGACGCACTCGTCGTGCCGTACGTAACCCGAGGCGCCCGCGGCGAACGCGGCCGCTATGCCGCGTGGGTTCGGCACCGGCCCGAGGACCAGCATCGCCACCTGCGGACGCTCCCGTTTGATCCGCACCACCGGATCGAAGATCCCCGGCTCGGCGGGTACCGCCGTACCGAACAGGCACACCTCCGGTGCCCGGGTGATCACCAGCTCCGCCGCCCCCGCGGCGGGCGCCGTCGCGGCGAGCACCCTGTGCCCGCGCAGCTTCAGTGCCGAGGCCAGCGCCTCGGCGAGCAATCGGTGGTCGTCGACCACCACGAGCCGCACTCCCATTGAGCAACCCCCAGTCCCCCGGTCTCCCAGCGGACGCACCCCTATGGCTGTCCCCCTGGTCTCCCAGCGGACGCACCCCTATGGCTGTCCCCGGTCCTTCCAGGGAACGCGCCCCTAGAGTGCTCACGCCTCTCCCGTGTGCGCAAGCGGAGCGCTCACGCCTCCTCCGCGAGTTCCAGCCAGCGCAGCTCCAGTTCCTCCCGCTGCCCCGTCAAGTCCCGTAGTTCCGCGTCTAGTTCGGCCACTTTGGTGAAGTCCGTCGCATGCTCGGCGATCCGCGCGTGCAGCGCGGTCTCCTTCTCGGAGAGCTTGTCCAAGTGCCGCTCGATCTTCTGGAGTTCCTTCTTGGCGGCCCGTAGACCGGCCGCGCTCTTCTCGGGTACGGCCTTCTCGGCGGTCTGCGGCGCGGCTGCAGCCCTCTGTGTGGCCTTCTGCGTGGCCTTCTGCGTGGCCTTCTGGTGGTGGGGCCGCCACCGCCGCCTCCATGGTGTGGCGCCGCTCGATGTACTCGTCGATCCCCCGCGGCAACATCCGCAGCGCCCCGTCCCCGAGCAGCGCGTACACCCGGTCCGTCGTCCGCTCGATGAAGAACCGGTCGTGCGAGATCACCACCATCGAGCCGGGCCAGCCGTCGAGGAGGTCCTCGAGCTGGGTGAGGGTCTCGATGTCGAGGTCGTTCGTGGGCTCGTCGAGGAAGAGGACGTTCGGCTCGTCCATGAGGAGGCGCAGCAGCTGGAGGCGGCGGCGCTCACCGCCCGACAGATCACCGACCGGCGTCCACTGCTTCTCCTTGCCGAAGCCGAACATCTCGCACAGCTGACCCGCGGTCATCTCGCGGCCCTTGCCGAGGTCGACCCGCTCACGGACCTGCTGCACGGCCTCCAGCACACGCCGGTTCGGGTCGATTTCGGCCACCTCCTGGGAGAGGTAGGCGAGCTTGACGGTCTTGCCGACGGCGACCCGGCCGGTGGCGGGCTGCTCCTCGCCCCCGGAGCGCGCCGCGTCCGCGAGGGCGCGCAGCAGTGAGGTCTTGCCCGATCCGTTCACGCCGACGAGGCCGAAGCGGTCACCGGGGCCGAGCTGCCAGGTCAGGTGCTTGAGCAGCACCTTGGGTCCGGCCTGGACCGTCACGTTCTCCAGGTCGAAGACGGTCCTGCCGAGCCGGGAGCTCGCGAACCTCATCAGCTCGCTGGTGTCGCGCGGCGGCGGTACGTCCTTGATCAGTTCGTTGGCGGCCTCGACGCGGAAGCGCGGCTTGGACGTACGGGCGGGGGCGCCGCGCCGCAGCCAGGCCAGCTCCTTGCGGACGAGGTTCTGCCGCTTGACCTCCCCGGTGGCCGCGATGCGCTCGCGTTCGGCGCGGGCGAAGACGTAGTCGGAGTAGCCGCCCTCGTACTCGTGGACCGCGCCGCGCTGGACGTCCCACATGCGGGTGCAGACCTGGTCGAGGAACCAGCGGTCGTGCGTGACGCAGACGAGGGCGGAACGGCGCTCGCGCAGGTGGTTCGCCAGCCAGGAGATGCCCTCGACGTCGAGGTGGTTCGTGGGCTCGTCGAGGACGAGGAGGTCCTGTTCCTCGATGAGCAGCTTGGCGAGCGCGATACGGCGCCGCTCGCCGCCGGAGAGAGGACCGATCACGGTGTCCAGCCCCTGCGGGAAGCCGGGGAGGTCAAGGCCGCCGAACAGACCGGTGAGCACGTCCCTGACCCTGGCGTTGCCCGCCCACTCGTGGTCCGCCATGTCCCGGATGACCTCGTGGCGGACGGTGGCCCGGGGGTCGAGGGAGTCGTGCTGGGTGAGGATGCCGAGGCGGAGGCCGCCGGAGTGGGTGACGCGCCCGGTGTCGGCCTCCTCCCGCTTGGCGAGCATGCGGATGAGGGTCGTCTTACCGTCGCCGTTACGTCCGACCACGCCGATGCGGTCTCCTTCGGAGACACCGAGGGAGACTCCGTCGAGCAGGGGGCGGGTGCCGTACACCTTGCTGACGTTCTCGGCATTGATCAGGTTGACGGCCATTGTTCTCCTGCGTGCGGGGGACGATCGATCCTCCAGGGTACGCGGCTCTGCCGGAGGGGAACGGCCGGAGAGGAACGGGTGGGCGGCGCGGGGGACCGTAAGGGCTTGGGCCGGTGACCGGGATGACTGGAGCAACCGGGATGACTGGGTCAAACGGGACGAAACGTGCGCCCCGGGGCATCCGCACCCAGGGCGCACGTTCATGTCGGGTCCGGCAGCCGTTACACCCAGCCGCCGTTACGCCCAGCCACTATTCGTTCAGCAGCCGTTACGCCCAGCAGCCGTTCACGGTCGCGGCGAGGCCGTCCATCGCGTCCCTGATGGCGTTGCTGCTGGCCGTGGAGCCGTTCTCCACGAAGGAGAAGACCTTCCACCGGCCGTCCTTGCCCTGCGTCAGGCCGCTCAGGGCGATGGCGCCGGTGAGGGTGCCGGTCTTCGCGTGCACCTTGCCGACGGCGCACTTCGAGTTCACGTCGTCGAAGCGGCCCCACTCCGGGCCGAGCGTGCCGCCGGCCTCGCCCGCGACCGGGAGGCCGTCGCGGATCGAGCTCAGCCGGTGCTCGTAGCGCTTCTCCGTCAGCAGGTCGAGGATCTCCGCCAGGGTCCGGGCCGGCATGCGGGTGTCACGGGAGAGGCCGCTGCCGTCGTACATCTCGAAGTTCTCCAGCGACACTCCGTACCGCTGGCTCAGCACCTCGCGTACGACCGCCGTGCCGCCCTCGAACGTGGCGGGCTGCCCGGCGCCCAGCGCGGTCATCCGCAGCAGGGTCTCGGCGATATTGCTGTCGCTGACCTTCATCATGTGGTGGACGATGTCCGACAGCCTGGCGGACTTGTGGCGGGCCACCGGTACATCGGTGAAGTCCGCCGTCCGGCGCGTGACCTCGCCGTCCACGGTGATGCCGTCGGCGGCGAGTTGCTTGGCGAAGACCTGTCCGGCGTCGATCGAGGTGTCGTTGACGGCGTGTCCGTCGACGACGAGGGCGCGGACCGGAGCGATGTCGCCGGGGTAGTAGTCGGCCTTCCAGCCGCGGGCCAGGGTCGGTTCGGGGAAGAGACTGTCGTCCACGGCGACCTTCACGCCGGTGAGGCCCGCGGCCTTCAGCCCGGCCACCGCGTCCTTGGCCATTTCGCCGAGGTCGGCGCTGGTCAGGGTCCGGTCACCGCCGCCGACGAGGGTGAGGGTGCCGTCGCCGTAGACGACCCTCGTCTTGAACCGGTGGTTCGGGCCGAGCACGGTCAGGGCAGCGGTCGCGGTGGCGAGCTTGGTGTTGGACGCCGGCATCAGCGCGGTGTCGCCGTTGTGGTCCCAGACAGTGCTGTCCGAATCGGCGTCCAGCACCACGCCACTGACGTTGTCGCCCAGGCTCTTGTCGAGGACGCGGGTGTTGAGGTTCGTGGCGATCGCCTGGTCGACGGCGCTGAGGCCTTCGTTCGTGTGCGGGGCCGTGTCCGGGGCCCTGTCCGGGGCCGTGTCAGGGGCCGTGTCGGGAGCCGCGTCGGGGTTCGTCGCGGTGGTGTTCCCGTTGGCGGCGAAGGCCGAGGGGCCGGCGAGCGCCGCCGACGCGACGGGCACGGCCATGGCGAGAACGAGGGCCCGGCGGGCGCCCACACCGAACTGCTTCGGCTTCTTGCGGTGCCGGTGGGACCCGCCCGGGGTGAAGGTGAGCGGGGGCACGACTTCGGTTCTGTGGTTCATGGGGGGAACTTTCCGTGACGTGCGCCGGCAGAAGGACGGCCGACGCGTGTGGGGTATGCGACGGGGGCCCTATGGCGAAAATGACGGGAAATGATCGGGCACCGCACAAGTGGTCACACGAATCCCACGGCCCACAAAAGGCAACTCACGAGTAAGAGACAAAGATCACAAGTTCACGCACGCCGGTTGACACTGGCCGGTTGACGCTGCTTCGACGTGGATTCCGGGAGGCATTGACGGTCGTTCACCTGCCCGACACCTCTCCGACCCCGTCGCTCCGTCGGAGCGACGGCGAGGTCAGTAGACCGCCGTCGGCGAGGTCAGCGGACCACCGTCGCGCCGGGCGCGGGCGACCCGGCGACGCGGACCGACCGGCAGGTCCCGGACAGCATCAGCGCCTCGGCGACGGTACGCGCCGACTCCGCGTCCCGCACAAGGAACGCGGTCGTCGGGCCGGAACCGGAGACGAGGGCGGCGAGGGCGCCCGCCGAGCGGCCTGCGGCGAGCGTGTCGGCGAGGGACGGGAAGAGCGAAAGAGCGGCGGGCTGAAGGTCGTTGGAGAGCGTGTCCGCGAGCGCGGTGGCGTCCCCCTTGGCGAGCGCGTCCAGCAACTCCTGTGCGGCGACGGGCTCGGGAACGGACTCGGAGACGGGCTCGGGAACGGACTTGGGAACGGTCCGTCCCTCGTTGAGCCGGTCGAACTCCCTGTAGACGGCGGGAGTCGAGAGGCCGCCGTCCGCGACCGCGAACACCCAGGAGAAGGTGCCGCCGACATCGAGAAGGCGGAGCCGTTCGCCCCGGCCGGTGCCGAGCGCGGCGCCACCCACCAGAGCGAACGGCACGTCGCTGCCCAACTCGGCGCAGATGTCGAGGAGTTCGGCACGAGGTGTGTTCAGGCCCCACAGCGCGTCACAGGCCGCCAGCGCGCCCGCCGCGTCCGCGCTGCCGCCCGCCATGCCGCCCGCGACGGGGATGTCCTTGGCGATGTGCAGGTGCACGGCGGGGGCGGGTTCGAGGCCATGGTGCGCGGCGAGAGCGAAGGCGGCACGGGCCGCCAGGTTCGTACGGTCCAGGGGGACCTGGCCTGCGTCCGCTCCCGCGCAGGTGATGCGGAGCTCGTCGGCCGGGGTCGCGGTGACCTCGTCGTACAGGCCGACCGCCAGGAAGACGTTGGCCAGGTCATGGAAGCCGTCGGGGCGGGCACCGCCCACCGCCAACTGGACGTTGACCTTGGCGGGGACGCGTACGGTGACGCTCACGCTCACGGCTGGACCGGCTCCTTGTGCTCTGGGTGCCCTGGATGCCCTGGATGCCCTGGGTTCTCTGCGTGCTCGAGCGTTCTGCGTGCCCTGAGCGTTCTGCGTGCCCTGGATGCCCTGGGTTCTCTGGATGCCCTGGGTGCTTTTTCGCGGAACGGTGCTCCGCGATACGGGCGAACTCCTCGACCGTCAGGGACTCCCCGCGCGCCTGCGGCGAGATCCCGGCGGCCGTGAGGGCGGCCTCGGCTGCCGCGGCCGACCCCGCCCACCCGGCGAGGGCGGCGCGCAGTGTCTTGCGGCGCTGGGCGAAGGCGGCGTCGACCACCGTGAAGACCTCCTCCCTGGAGGCCGTGGTCCTGACGGGCTCGGTCCGGCGGACGAGGGAGACGAGCCCGCTGTCGACGTTCGGCGCGGGCCAGAAGACGGTACGGCCGATGCCTCCGGCACGCTTGACCTCGGCGTACCAGTTGGCCTTCACGGACGGCACTCCGTACACCTTGGAACCGGGGGCGGCGGCGAGCCGGTCGGCGACCTCCGACTGCACCATCACGAGCGTCCGCTCGATACCCGGGAACGTGTCGAGCATGTGCAGCAGCACCGGAACAGCCACGTTGTAGGGCAGGTTGGCGACCAGGGCCGTGGGTGCGGGGCCCGGCAGTTCGCGGACGCGCATCGCGTCGGAGTGCACCAGCGCGAAACGCCCGGCCCGCTCGGGCATACGGGCGGCGATGGTGGCGGGCAGCGCGGCGGCGAGTACGTCGTCGATCTCGACGGCTGTGACCCGCTCGGCAACCTCCAGGAGCGCGAGCGTGAGGGAGCCCAGTCCCGGGCCGACCTCGACCACCACATCGTCGGGTCGCACTTCGGCGGTGCGGACGATACGGCGCACGGTGTTGGCGTCGATCACGAAGTTCTGGCCGCGCTGCTTGGTGGGGCGTACGCCGAGGACAGCCGCGAGTTCACGGACGTCGGCGGGGCCCAGGAGGGCGTCAGGGGCGGGGGTACTCACGCACCAAGGGTACGGGTGGGTGGGTGCCGGGGGGTGGTCACCCCAGTTGTTCCCGGCCTCGCCCCGCCGCCCCCGTCCGCCCGCCGCCGTCCGCCCGCCGCCCGCGTCCGCCCGCGTCCGCCCGCCGCCCCCGTCCTCATGTGTGCAGCCGCGACCCGCAGTGCGGCCACGGGCTCGTCCCCCGCCGCAGGTACAGCTGCTTCGCGCGGTACGTCTGCTCCTCCTCCGAGGCGTCCTGGGGACGGCCGCTGCCGCCGATGCTCTCCCAGGTGCGGGTGTCGAACTGGTAGAGGCCGCCGTACGTCCCGGAGGGGTCCACCGCGTCGATACGGCCACTGGACTCGCACTCCGCGAGAGCATCCCAGTTCAGGTCGTCCGTGTCCCCGCCGGACCTCGGCATGGGCCTCGTGCCCACCTTCACGATCCGTGTCCGCGGCTCGCGGATCACCTCGGAGCGCAGGCGGCGCGGCTTCTGTCCGACGCCGTTGACGGTGCGCCGGGAGTACGTGGCGCGGCGCGTGCCCGGCTGCCCGGCCTGCTCAACAACCTCCGTGCCCCGGAAGAGGGACGCGTCGTCGGTCCGCCGCACGGCGAAGGAGATCGGCTCCTCGCGTACCTCCCGCGTCCTGGTGATCCGCAGCACGGTGACCGTCTGCCCGTCCCGGGGGAAGCCGTGCTGCGGGGCCGACGTCGTGTCCTGCCCCCGCAGCGTGATCCCGGCCTGTTCCACGGCCTCCCGCACGGTCGCCGCGTTCGTACGGATCGTCCGCGCCCGGCCGTCCGCCATGATCGTGACCGTGCGCTCAGTACGGATGTCCAGCGCCAGCCCTGTGCGCCCGATCCGCCGGGAGCGTGAGGCAGACACGTACGCCCCCTCTGCGCGCACTCCCAGCTGGTCGAGCGCCCCGTCCACGGTGTGCGCCGTCGTCCACACCCTGCGCCGGTGCCCGTCGAGGGTGAGGTGTATGGGCCGCCCGTAGCGGACCGCCACCTCGTCGCCGCCGGCCAGGGCGGTGCCCGGCGCGGGGGCCACCATGTCGTGGGCGCCCACCTCGATGCCCTCGTCGGCGAGCAGCTCGGTCACGTCGTCCGCGAACGTGTGCAGGGTGCGCGGCTTGCCGTCGACGCTCAGCTCGATCGCCTTGTCCTGGACGACGAAGGCGGACGTACCGCCCGCGAGGAAGGCCACCACCAGGGCCTGCGGGACCAGGCGGCGCAACGACACGGGCCGCCCGGCGGTACGTCCGGCGATACGTCCCCGACGCGCGACCCGCCGGGCCAAGTCCCGGAGGCCAGGGCTCCCGGACGCGGGGCGGTCCCGGCTCTCGTAGGCGGGGCGGTCCTGGCTCCCGGACGCCGGGCGGTCCTGGCTCTCGTAGGCGGGGCGGTATGTGTCCTCGTGCGTCCCGTACGGGAGGGGCAGGAGGGTGGGGAGGCTCTCGTACTGCGGCGACGGCTGCGATGTGCTCACGACGACACGCTCCAGAGAGGGGCAGCGGGGCCAGAAGGGCCGGACAGGGCGACCAGAAACTAGCCGACGACCGTCACTCTCCAAAGCAAGGCGACTGCGTAGTGTCGCGACGCGGACGGTGATCCGCGGGACAGGCCACTCGACCGGCCCCGCGGCCGTACCGAAAGCGTTATCTCTCAGTAATCAAACGCCCGCGCGGTATTCACTCCGATCGCCGTCGCCAGCGCGTCCTCGTCGATGCCCCGCACCGCGGCCATGGCCCGCACCGTGACCGGAATGAGATACGGCGCGTTGGGCCGTCCGCGGTACGGCGCCGGAGTCAGAAAGGGCGCGTCGGTCTCGACGAGGACGAGACCGAGCGGGGCCACGGCGAGGGCGTCGCGGAGCGGCTGGGCGTTCTTGAAGGTCACGTTGCCCGCGAAGGACATGAAGTAGCCGTGCTCGGCGCACACGTGGGCCATCTCCGCGTCGCCCGAGTAGCAGTGAAAGACGGTCCGCTCGGGCGCGCCCTCCTCCTTCAGGACGCGCAGCACGTCGGCGTGGGCGTCGCGGTCGTGGATGACCAGGGTCTTGCTGTGCCGCTTGGCGATCTCGATGTGGGCGCGGAAGGACCGCTCCTGCGCCGCCTTGCCCTCGGGACCGGTGCGGAAGTAGTCGAGGCCCGTCTCGCCCACGGCCTTCACCTGGGGCAGCCCGGCCAGCCGGTCGATCTCGGTGAGCGCCTCGTCCAGGGCCGCGTCCCCGCCGGGCGCGCGGGCACCCTGCCTCGACCATCCGTCGGGATCGCCGTGCACGAGGCGGGGCGCCTCGTTGGGGTGGAGGGCGACGGCCGCGTGGACGTTGTCGTACGCCGCCGCCGTCCCGGCCGCCCAACGGGAGCCGTTCACGTCGCAGCCGACCTGCACGACTCTCGTCACACCCACCGAAACGGCCTTGGCGAGCGCCTCCTCCACCGTGTCGGACTGCATGTCGAGGTGGGTGTGCGAGTCGGCGACGGGCACCCGGAGGGGCTCGGGGAGCGGGGGCGCCGCGCTCTTGTCGTGCTTATCGATCTCGGCGCTCTTGTCGCTCTCGGCGCTCTTATCGCTCTTGGCGCTCGTGTCGTACTTGGCGGAGGTGCGGGAAGGCATGCCCCGATCCTACGAAGGGAGGTGTGCCTTCCCGGCTCCGGAGTCAGTCACCTCAGCGTGCGCACGGTGGACGGGGCCCGTCAGATCGCCTTGCGCTGGAACGGGTGCAGCAGATCGGACAGGTGCCAGTGGTGGTGCTTCTTGGGCTCCTCACCCGCCGGAAGCCGGGACAGCTCGTCCGCCGAGCGCTGCCGCGGCACCGGCCGGGGACGCCGGTGCAGCTGGCTCTGCACGGAGGACACCTGCCCCGCCCGCATGATGCGCACCACGTGGCCGTCGCAGTTCTGGCAGGTGGGCCGGCTCAGCGGCGACGGGACGACCTCACCGTCCGCCACATACCTCACGAACTCCCGGCCCCCGCCGTCGATGTGGTGCTCGATCTTGTACGACTGCTCCCAGCCGTGCCCGCAGCGCATGCAGGCGAAGGAATAGGACTCGTGGACGACCTCGGTCGCCGTTGCGCGGTGGCCGGTCTGCCCTGTGCTCTCGCTCATGCCAGCTCCTGTTGTCCGCCGGACAAGCACCCCCGACGAGGGGTTCCCCCTCGAATCCCGGTGGGAGCGGGGAACGGGTCCGTCCCCGGCATCCAGTGGACTCCTCCACCGACGCGAACGCAGTAGCCCTGTCGGAGTATTGGAGCGGTTTTGGCCTTCCCTTGTCCCAAATCCCCCGGGACGAGGTCCGCGCTTTGCTTTCAGGGAGGCGCATTTACCCCTGCATGGGGCGCGCCTGAAGACGCGCCCCTGAAGACGCGCCCCTGAAGAGTGGCGCGAGGAACTGCGCGAGCAGCCACCCGCAACCGGCAGCCCGCATCAGACCCAAGCCCCCACGGCGTTCCCCGAAACGGCGCTCACCCCCCAGAGCGCTTGGCCGCGACCACGGCATCGAAAACCACCCGCTTCGGCACCCCCGCCTCCACAGCCACCGCGGCAATCGCCTCCTTGCGCCCCTCCCCCGCTTCCTCCCGCACCCGCACCCTCCGCACCAGTTCCCCGGCGTCGATGTCCTCGGCCCCCTTCTCGGGCTCCCCCTCCACCACGACGGTGATCTCCCCGCGTACGCCCTCCGCCGCCCACTCGGCCAACTCGCCGAGCGGCCCGCGCTTGACCTCCTCGTACGTCTTGGTCAGCTCACGGCACACGGCGGCCCGCCGCCCCGCGCCGAACACCTCGGCCATCGCGGCGAGCGTGTCGTCGAGCCGGTGCGGAGACTCGAAGTACACGAGCGTGCGCCGCTCCCCGGCGACCTCCCGCAGCCGCGACAGCCGTTCGCCCGCCTTGCGGGGCAGGAACCCCTCGAAGCAGAACCGGTCCACGGGCAGCCCGGACAGCGCGAGCGCGGTGAGCACGGCGGACGGGCCCGGGACAGCGGTGACGCGGATGTCCTTCTCGACTGCGGCGGCGACCAGCCGGTACCCCGGATCGGACACGGACGGCATCCCGGCATCGGTGACGAGCAGCACCCGGGCGCCCCCCACCAACGCCGCGACCAGCGCCGGCGTACGCCCCGCCTCGTTGCCCTCGAAGTACGACACGACACGCCCGGTCAGCTGCACGCCCAGTGCCTGGGTGAGCCGCCGCAGCCGCCGGGTGTCCTCCGCGGCGACCACGTCCGCGTCGGCCAGTTCCTCGGCGAGCCGGGGCGGGGCGTCCGCGATGTCACCGATGGGGGTGCCTGCCAACACAAGGGTTCCTGTCACACGCCCAGTCTCGCAGGGCCTCACGCGGGCCCCCACGCCCCACCGTGACCAGGGACTCGCCGCGACCAGGGACTCGCCCTGACCAGGGACTCGCCGGAGCACCCGGAGCACGAGGACGCGCCGTGCACAGGACTCTCCCAGAGCCCGTTCCCTACGATGGCGCGGTGACCACTACCGCGTCCTCCACGGACACCCGGCAGGGCGAGGCCGCCGAAGAGCAGCGACTGTCGTGGCAGCAGCGGCTGCGCCGGTTCGGCTACACGGCGAAGCCGGGAGGCGGCATCCGCGACCGCCTGGTGCCCCCGTACACCCGGCCCGGCCCGCACCTGTGGGCCGTGCTCGGGGTGCCCCAGGCGGTCGCCGTGCGCGTGACGCGCTGGTCGGCGTGGGGCGGGCCGCTGCTGGTGACGCTGGTGGCCGGATTGCTGCGGTTCTGGAACCTGGGCAGCCCGAAAGCGGTGATGTTCGACGAGACGTACTACGCGAAGGACGCCTGGGCGCTCATCCACCGCGGATACGAGGTCAACTGGGCCAAGAACGCCAACGATCTCATCCTGCGGAACAACGGCGACGTGCCGGTCCCGACGGACGCCGCGTACGTGGTGCACCCGCCGGTCGGCAAGTACGTCATCGGTATCGGCGAGTGGCTGTTCGGCTTCACGCCGTTCGGCTGGCGCTTCATGCCGGCGCTGCTCGGCACGCTCTCCGTGCTGATGCTGTGCCGGATCGGACGGCGCCTCTTCCGCTCCACCTTCCTCGGCTGTCTCGCGGGGGCGCTGATGGCGGTGGACGGGCTGCACTTCGTGATGAGCCGTACGGCACTGCTCGACCAGATGCTGATGTTCTTCGTGCTGGCCGCGTTCTGCTGCCTGGTGATCGACCGCGACAAGACGCGCGAACGGCTCGCCGCCGCGCTCCCCCCGGACAGCGACGGGATTCTCCGCCCGAACGCGCACGTGGCGGAGACCACCCGCTTCGGCCCGCGTCCCTGGCGCTGGCTGGCCGGCCTGTGTCTGGGCCTGGCCATCGGCACCAAGTGGAGCGGGCTCTACGTGCTCGTCGCGTTCTGCCTGATGGCGGTGGTGTGGGACGTCGGCTCCCGCAGGGTCGCGGGCGCCCACCACCCGTACCGGGCGGTCCTCCGGCGCGACACGGGCTACACGTTCCTGGCCACGGTCCCGATGGCCCTCGCCACCTACCTGGCCTCCTGGACCGGCTGGATCCTCTCCCCCGACGACGGCTCCGGCGGCTACTTGCGCGACTGGGCGGCGACTGCCGGAAAAGGCGGCAACTGGACCTTCCTGCCCGACTGGCTGCGCAGCCTGTGGCACTACGAGCAGGCGGTCTACACGTTCCACGTGGACCTGTCGTCCCCGCACACGTACGAGTCCAACCCGTGGAGCTGGATCGTCGTCGGCCGCCCGGTCTCGTACTTCTACGAGTCGCCGTTGCCGGGCGAGAGCGGCTGCCCGGCGGACGCGGGCGAGAAGTGCGCCCGCCATATCCTGGCCCTCGGCACCCCGGCCCTGTGGTGGACCGCGGTCTTCGCCGTCCTCTACGTCCTGTGGCGCTGGTTCTTCCGCCGTGACTGGCGCGCGGGCGCCCTCGCGTGCGGCATCGCGGCCGGTTATCTGCCCTGGTTCCTGTACCAGGAGCGCACGATCTTCTTCTTCTACGCGATCGTTTTCCTCCCCTTCCTCTGCCTGGCCGTCGCGATGATGACCGGCGCGATCCTGGGCCCCGCCGGCTCCACGGAACGCCGCCGCGTCACGGGCGCGGCGGGTGCGGGAATCCTGGTCCTCCTGATCGCCTGGAACTTTGTTTTCTTCTGGCCGCTCTACACCGGCACCGCGATTCCGATCAACTCGTGGCGGGCGCGGATGTGGTTCGACACGTGGGTCTGAACCTGGATCCGAACCTGGATCCGAAGCGAGGTCTGAACCTGGGTCTGAACCTGGATCCGAACCTGGGTCCGACTGGCTGGACCGGGTGCGGCTTCCGCTGACGGCGACGGAAGGGGGCCGGCACCGGCAAGGCGGTCACGGCGGGGACACGGCCGGCCCGATTGTCGCAGCTGAGCTACGGAGCGGGCGGCCGGCATTCACCGCTGTCATACCGGGACTCTAGGGTGGGGCTCTCGTTCTGTGTGAGGAGCGTGAGGACAGCGGGGGATCTGGGCCGATGGAGGTTCGAAGGCAAGTGGGCAGAAGAAAGCATGTCGCCGAGGAGAAAAGCAACCACCGCCCGGTGGTGGTGGGCGGGCTGATCGCCGTACTTGTCGTCGGCGGCGGTGCGGGCGGCGCGTACGCCCTGTTCGGTGGTGGCGCGGCGGCGTTCGGTGGGGGAACGGCGGCGGAGGACGGATCGTCCGCGACCGGCGGCGCCGAGGCGGTGAAGACCGGCCCGCTGTCGGCGGCCGAGGTCCGCACGGCCGCCACGACGTTCCTCACCGCCTGGCAGGACGGCGCGGTCGCGAAGGCGGCAGCCGCGACGGACGACGCGACGGCCGCGCGGACGGTGCTGACCGGGTTCGGCAAGGACGCCCACCTCACCGGCATGACGCTCATCCCCGGCAAACGCTCGGGCGACGAGGTCCCCTTCTCCCTGAAGGGCACGGTGTCGTACAAGGGCACCAGCAAACCGCTCGCGTACGAGTCGTCGCTGACGGTCGTGCGCGGGGCGAAGGACGGGGAGCCGGTGGTGGGCTGGGAGCCGTCGGTGATCCATCCGGAGCTCGGCGTGGGCGACCGGCTGGTGACCGGTGAGGTGGGCACACCGCCGGTGAAGGCGCTCGACCGGGACGGCGGTGAGCTGACGGCCAGGACGTATCCGTCGCTCGGGACGGTGCTGGACGGTCTGCGGGAGAAGTACGGCAAGAAGGCGGGCGGCAAGGCGGGAATCGAGCTGCGGGTGGTCCGCGCGAAGTGGGTGGGGTCATCGAAGTCGTCGGAGGACTCGGAGGCCTCGGAGGGCACCGCCCGGAAGGCCGTGGACAAAACACTCCTGGAGCTGAGCAAAGGCACGCCCGGGACGGTGAAGACCACCCTGAGCCCGAGCCTGCAGAAGGCCGCCGAGCAGCAGGTGGCGGCGGAGAAACGGGCCTCGGTGGTGGTGATACGCCCGTCGACCGGCGAGATCCTGGCCGTGGCGAACTCCAGACCGGACTTCAACGTGGCCTTCCAGGGCTCCCTCGCCCCCGGCTCCACGATGAAGATCGTGACGTCGGCGCTGCTCATCGAGAAGGGCCTGGCGTCGGCGGACAAGGTCCATCCCTGCCCCAAGTACGCGCCGCACGGGGGCTGGAAGTTCCAGAACGACGACAAGTTCAAGATCCACGGGGGCACGTTCAAGGCGAGCTTCGCCCGCTCCTGCAACACGGCCTTCATCTCGCGGGCCAAGAAGCTGGAGAACGACTCGCTGACGAAGGAGGCCCAGGAGGTCTTCGGCCTCGGCAGGAACAACTGGACCATCGGCGTGCCCACCTTCGACGGCGCGGTGCCGGTACAGAGCGACGCGCAGATGGCCGCCTCACTGATCGGCCAGGGCGGGGTACGCATGAACCCGCTGAACATGGCGTCGGTGGTCTCCACCGCCAAGACGGGCGTCTTCAAGCAGCCGTACCTGGTGTCCCCGTCGGTGGACGACCGTACGCTCGCCACGGCCTCGCGCCCGATGTCGTCCACCGTCCGCTCCCAGTTGAAGGAGCTCCTGCGGTACACGGCGCAGGCGGGTACGGCGGCCGAGGCCATGGCCGGCCTGGGCCCCGATTTCGGTGCCAAGACCGGCTCCGCGGAGGTCGACGGCCAGAAGGAGCCCAACGGCTGGTTCACCGCCTGGAAGGGTGACCTCGCGTCGGCCGGCGTCGTCCAACAGGGCGGCCACGGCAGCGAGTCGGCGGGACCGATCGTGGCGGCGCTGCTGCGGGCGGGAAGCTGAGGGTGTTGTGCGGCGGTTCGTGAGGGGGTGCGCCCACCGCCCCTGCCCCTGCCCCTGCCCCTGCCCCTGCATCCACAAGGCCCCTGCCCGCGCATCCACGGGGCCCCCGCCCCCGCATCCACGAGGCCCCTGCCCGTGCGTCCGCGGGCGCGGAGTAGCACCCTGGAAGCAGGGGTTCTGGAGGTGATCGTGATGGCACGCACTGTTGTCGGATGGCACGTCGAGCTGGAATTCGACGAGGATGACCATCGCACCCGGGCGGTGGCGCTCCTGCGGCTTCCCGACGGGAAGGAAGTACGGTCCCACGGGTACGCCACCCGCCACCGCACCGACCCGAATCAGCCACGGGTCGGGGAGGAGATCGCGGGGGCGCGGGCCCTCAACGAGTTGGCGATGAAGCTGCTCACCAAAGCGCACGAGGAGATCGACGAGGCGTCCGGCAGGACGTCCCACCCGATCGCACTCTGAGTGCCAAGGAAACACCAAGGAAAACGCCAAGGGACGGCTGGCTCCGGGCAGTTGACCGCAGAGAAGCCGAGAGTGGGGGCGCACTGCCGGGCACCCAGGGGCGCCCGGCACCTCACCTAAGCCGCAACCCAGAAAATATGCGACATTGGACAATAAAAGTGGATTCCCAGCCTCTCCGCAGGTTCCGCTTAGGTCACGCAGCGTGAGGAGCCGTCCGATGTCCGTCGTCGAACAGTATGCGCGAGCCCATGTCATCACGGACTCGCCGGAGGCCGAGGACACCGTCCCGGTCCTCCTGCGGTACGACTCCGAGGCCGACCCCCGCGCCGTTCACGTCAACCTCCCCGACCTCCATGCCGGTCTCCACCACGAGGGCCCCCACGACTGGGAGATCTCCCGCGACCTCATAGAACGCGGCCTGCGCACCCCGGCGAGCAGTGGCGCCGTACACATCTGGCCCTGCGGCCGCGTCCAGGCGGTGATGGAGTTCCACTCGTCCGAGGGCGTGGAGGTCATGCAGTTCGACTCGAAGGCCCTGATCCGCTTTCTGCGGCGGACGTACATGGCGGGGGCGCCGGTGAGGCGGTGACGCGGCGCCCGGCCGGCTCATGACCTGCCGGCTCATGACCTGCCGGCTCGTGACCTGCCGGGACCGGTCCCGGCCAGTGGCCGTTACGGTCGTTCACGCCGACGCTCACGCGCTCGCCTCCCGCTCTGCCTCCCCCCACTCGCCACCCGTGCCCCCGCCAGCCGTGCCCGCGCCAGCCGTGCCTGCGCCACCCGTGCCCGCGAGATACAGAGCGGCGAGTTCCCGGATCCGCGACGAGACCGGCCCGGGCGCCTCCACCGGCGTCATGTGCCCGATGCCCGGCAGCTCGGTGAGGCCGACGCACTCGGGCAGGGCGGCCTCGATCGCGCGGGACTGCACGGGCGGGGTCAGCCGGTCCGCCGTGCCGACGACGACAGCCGTGGGCACCCTCAACTCCCGTACGCCATGGTCGAGATCCAGCAGATCGAGCACCGCCGCCCAGGTGTAGCGCACCTTCCGCGGACACGCGTGCACGATCCGTGCGCATACCTCCACCATCACCGGCGACGAACCGGCGCCCATCGTCCCGTACCTGAGGAACCACTTGGCGACCGGCGTGACCGGCCCCAGCGAGGGCCGCGCCCCGAGGATCTTCCGGGTGAGCCAGGTACGCAGGCCCCCGGCGCGGATCGGCACGACGAGCGACTCGGCGACAAGGTGCGAACTGCCCGTACTGAGCAGCAGGGCCGCCACCGCGCGCTCCCGGAACGCCGGCCGCGCGGAGGCCGCCAGCACCGTCATGCCGCCCATGGAGTGACCCGTGATCACGGCCTGTTCGCCGGGCGCGAGGGTGGCCTCCAGCACCGCCTCCAGGTCGTCGGCGAGCGCGTCCGTACCGCAGGTGAGGCCGGCCGGGCTGCGTCCGTGGCCGCGCTGGTCGTACGCGATCACCCGGTGGTCGGCCGCCAGGGCCCGTATCTGCGCCGCCCAGAAGGCCGTCGAGCAGGTCCAGCCGTGGACCAGCACCACGGCCGGGGCTCCCTCGGGTCCGTGCACCTCGACGTGCAGCCGGGCGCCGTCGGCCGAGACCGCGGTCAGCTCTCGTACGGGCACGGGCGGGGCGTACGGGCCGCTCCTCACATGCGTCAGTCGGGTCACGCTCCGGCCCCCCTTTCCTGCTCATGCTCATGCTCAGGCCCGTGCTCGCGCTCGGCCATCCCGACGCCTCCTTGCCTCGTCCGGCCTCCCCCCCTGCGCCGGTGAACACTGGCGCATGGGGGAGGAGGGTAGGCCAGGACCGTACCTATGGGTAGAGGGGAGACGAACGCGGTTACCAGCGGTACGCCCTCATCTTCCGGTGTGGCGGAGGCACCTTCCGGCGTGACTGAGGCACTCAGAGGCGCTCAGACCGGCGTGGCTGAGGCACTCAGAGGCGCTCAGACCGGCGTGGCTGAGGCACTCAGAGGTCGTAAACCACCGTCACCGGGGCGTGGTCCGACCAGCGCTCGGTGTGCGTGGCCGCCCGCTCCACGTACGTCTTGACGGCCCGGTCGGCGAGCCCAGGAGTCGCGACGGCGAGGTCGATCCTCCAACCTGAATCATTGTCAAATGCGCGCCCCCGGTACGACCAC
This sequence comes from uncultured Actinomycetota bacterium, assembly GCA_963711935.1. GTDB lineage: Bacteria > Actinomycetota > Actinomycetes > Streptomycetales > Streptomycetaceae > Streptomyces. The sequence goes on along the minus strand of CAVQGD010000026.1, from coordinate 257,767 downwards.
CACGTATACGGCCCCTCGGCATCCGGATGCAGAGCGCGTACGACATCGACATAGCCGCCCTCGCCCGGAGCGAGGACACGCCCGAGCCACTCGCGCTCCTCGGGCAGGAACCCGGAGTTCTTCTGGTTGGCGCGCCAGTTCTTCAGGTCGGCCTGCTGGTGGGCGATGTTCCAGTCGCCGCAGACGACGACCTCGCGTCCCTCGGCGGCACATCGCTCACGCAGGCCCTTCAGGTAGGCGAGGAACTCCCCCATGAACCGCACCTTCTCGTCCTGCCGCGCGGTGCCGACCTCGCCCGAGGGCAGGTAGAGGCTGGCCACGGTGACACTGGGCAGGTCGGCCTCCACGTACCGCCCACTGCCGTCGAACTCGGCCGACCCGAAGCCGACTTGGACGCGGTCGGGCGCACGACGGGTGTAGAGGGACACCCCGGCCCGGCCCTTGGCCGCCGCGGGCGCGTGCACGACGTACCAGCCGTCCGGCTCCCGGACCTCCGCCGGCAGCTGCGGGGGCTCGGCGCGCACCTCCTGCAGGCACAGTACGTCCGCGGAGGTGCCCGCGAGCCACTCCACGAAGCCCTTCTTCGCGGCGGCCCGGAGCCCGTTCACGTTCACAGAGGTCACAGTCAGCACAACACTCCCCTTTCTCGATCGAGCAGCACGCTACCTGGCGTCGCCCACCTCCCACGGGTCCGGTTCCCACAGGAAAACCAGCCCGCATGCGGGCGGCCCGCCCCTGAGTGCCGCAGGAGCGGGCCGCCGTTGCGTGTGTGGTTCCTTACTCAAAATCACCAAACCGGCCCGGGGCCGCAGCGGCAACGAAGGCGGTCAGCTGCTCACAAGTGAGCAGCAGCGCGGGGCCGTGGGAGTTCTTGCTGTCCCGAACGGCGATCGTCTCGACATCGACTATGCCGCACTCGACACAGTCGAACCGCGCGCCAGAGCTGATGACTTCCACCACGTCCCGGGCAGGGTCGAAGCGTCGTCAACATAGCTCATAGGCTCTTCCTCATCTGTGTGATCAGTTCCGCCGATGCCTCGGCTGACTCGGCTACGGCTTCGATTCGCTGCCATGCTTTCCGGTGCATGTCGATCTTGTCCCGGTCCTCGATGAAGTAGAGGGCCGAGGCCACCCCCTCGGTGTAGGCGACGTCGAGGTCCATGTGCTGACCGAAACTCATGATGTTGAAGGTGCCCAACTGCCCGATGTGCAAAGGGGCATCCGACCGTACTACCTGGACGGTGATGTTCGGCCGCTTGCCCATCGTCAGCAGTCGCCCCAGTTGATCTACCATCAGGTTCTCGTCTGCGATGGTTGAGCGGAGAGCCTGTTCAGCGATGATCGCCCGCAGCACGAGCGGTTTCTCGCGCGTGAGCACAGCCTGACGTGCAAGCCGCACCTCGACCAAAGCGTCGATCTGTGCCGCGACCGACTCAGTCAGGGCCGTCGCCCGGACGATCTCGCGTGTGTACTCAGCCGTTTGAAGAAGCCCTGGGACCAGGCCAGGCTGCCACGTGAAGACCGATTCGGCCTCGGCCTCAAGACTGATCAGGTCCTCGTACACAGGCGTGAGAACGTCCCGGTACGAATGCCACCAACCCCGTTCCCGCCCCTCCTTCGTGAGTGTGACCAGCGCGGCGCGTAGTTCGTCGCTCACCTCGCGGCCCAGTTCGGCGTACAGGTCAAGCAGCGCATCGACGTCCTTCGCCTTGGTTGCGCTCTTGGCCGTCTCTATCCTTGACAGCTTCGAGGAGACGAGTCTTCCGTCAGACCGCTCCGCGACCTCGTCGAGAGTGAGGTCGCCACGCAGATCGCGTAACTTCGCGCCAAGTCGCCGACGGCGCACTGTAGGCACACTCACGAGTGATCCCCCTCCTGTCCGCCATCTCGTCCAACAGTCTGCCGCGCCTGTCGTCACTTGTCATCTGATCTCTTGTCATGCTACCCCTCCCTCCAGGGGATTGTGCAATTTTCTATGCACAAGTGGCTGCGTTGCGATATACCAATCCAGGAGAGCAATCTTCAGGAGAGAAATGCCACTCTGCTCAACCGTACGGGCCGAACAGCCATGCGCGCGTTGGGACTTGCTCGTTAGGGGACATGCATGATCGAACGACGACGGGACACCGCGCCCGCCTGCCTTGCATCTCAAGTCGGCGCCCCACCAGTTCTGTTACTGGCAAGCATGCCCCAGTCCGCCAAAGCGGCCCGTGAGTTCGTACGTGAGTACATCGGGTACCACGTTCCGGGCACATCCGAGGACTACGTCGAAACGGTCCTCCTGGTCGCGTGCGAGCTAGTCACCAACTCAATCCGCTACGGCACCGAATCCGGGGACTTCGTACGCGTCGTGCTCGATGCCGACGACTCCCGGGCACGAGTCGAAGTTCACGACCCCGTCAGACGCCACCCGCGCCCCCGCCCCGAATCCGCACAACGTGACCGCGGGCGCGGCCTGATCATCCTTGACGCCCTATGCCCCGGCGCCTGGGGAATCAACGACATCCCGTTCGGCAAGGCCGTATGGGCGAAGGTGAAGGCCCCATGACCACGCCCGCGACCGTGGCGCCGCCCGGCCCCGGATTCGTCGCCGGTATTCGCCTCGCGACTGGCGTACTCAAAACCGAGACGTTTAACCTCGCCCAGCTGCTCGCTTACCCCGTGCCGCCCCGCCTCGCCCAGGAGAGCGTCGAGCGCATCGGCGAGGGCATGCGGGAGTTCGCTGCCTCACTGCGCCTCGGCCCCCACGACGCGCCCCCGCCGTACATCGGCCACCGCATCCGGATACGGCACGGCCAGCCGTGGCTCGACTACGGCGACGACGAGTACCGCCTGTGCGTACCTGCGGCTCAGTCATGGGTGCGGTTGGTCGCCGCCGGCGGTCCTCTCCGCCTCTGCGTCCTGTTCGACCCCCTCACCGCCGGGGCCGGACAGGAAGAAACCGCCGCACACGTACACACATGCTTCGCCCGCGGCGCAATGCGCTGGGGAACGACGTACCACGTCTGACCACGTCTGAGCTGAACGACCCGGCCGTACTCGGCTCACGCGTCTGCGCTGAACTGCTCCGCCAGGGGGCCCGCGACATCATCGAGGGCATCCCGCACTGAGGCAGACTGAGGCAGAACCAGCGGCGCCCCCGTCCTCAGCGCGAGGGCGGGGGCGGGGACGTCTTGCGGTCTTCCCGCAGGTCAGGCAGGTCAGGCAGGTCAGGCAGAGAGTGTTTTACCCACGTTGACCGTTGACCGAGGTCACAGTCAGCACCCGGGGCCCCTACCGGGCACGGGAAGAGGAAACGGCTGCGCCCAAGGAGCCACCCCCAAGAGTCGCATAGTTGTACCATCACCCGCATGGATATCCGCCGTGTCCCCTTCGGCCACCTGGACGCAGTCAAGCTCAACGACCAGGTGCAGGCCGAGTACGCCACCCGCTACGGCGACGGCGGCGACGCCACCCCGCTCGACCCGACGATGTTCGAGCCGCCCCGGGGCCTGTACCTCATCGCGTACGACGAGCTGAACAGGCCCGTCGCCACGGGCGGTTGGCGCACCCAGGACGAGAACGACGAGGGGTACTCGGACGGGGACGCCGAGCTCAAGCGGATGTACGTCGTCGAGGAGGCGCGCGGCAAGGGACTGGCCCGCCGCATCCTGGCCGCCCTGGAGGACGACGCCCGCGCGGCGGGCCGTACCCGCATGGTGCTGGCGACGGGCCCCAAGCAGCCCGAGGCCGTGGGCCTGTACACCTCCAGCGGTTACGAGCCGTGCGCCAAGTTCGGCTATTACCGCTTCCATGAGCTGTGCCTCTGCTTCGCGAAGCGGTTGTGAGCGTCCCTGCCCCTCTTTTGGGTGATGGCACGGAGGAGAGTTTCGAAGTAGTTTCAAAGTCATGGCTACCGAGAGCGCCGCCGTGAACTTCTCCGAGCTGGTGAACAAGAACAAGAAGACGCTTGCCCGGCTTCAGGAATCGCCAAGACTGCTCCTGCACCGCAGAGACGGCGAGGATCTGGTCCTCACCACCGCAGCGCGGGCAGAGCAGGACCAGACCGTGGTATCAGCCGCCACCCGGATGCTGGCCGCGATGGCCCGCCGGGAGCCCGGCAGCAGGGAACTACTCCTCGACATACTGCCGGACGCGTTCCCATGGGTCCGCTTCCTTCCCGAGCCCGACCTCCACGCCTTCGCCGTCGAACTGGTCGACACCATGCGCGCCGCCGACTCCCTCGGCAACAGCGCCTCCGTCGCCCAACTGCTCATCGCCTGGCAGCACACAGCCGAGGTCTACTCCGACCCCGAACTGCTGGCCGCACTGACCAGGGACCACAGCGAAGACTACGGCCCGGTACCGGACCCGCGGGATGCCGCATGACCGCAGGTCGCGGCGACCGCGTCGCACCACCGGCACCGGCACCGGCACCGGAAGACCACTGGGAAGTCCGCTTTGCGGACGCGGCCTCGGCCAAAGGGTGGGAGAGCCTCGCCCAGAGGAATACGGCAACCCGCAGACCGGACGGCCGCAACCCGGTACGGCTGACTCGGTGAGAAGCAGCGCTCGGCGGAGACCCTGACCGTCCTCACCCTGATGGGCGTGCGCCTCTATGATCCCGCTCGCGGACGCTTCCTGCAGCCCGACCCGGTGCCGGGCGGTTCCGCCAACGCGTACGACTACTCCAACGCGGACCCGTGCAACGCCACCGACACCGACGGCATGAGCCCGAAATGCGGCAAGCGCCGGATCAAGAACGGCTACGGCATGCGCATTATCGTCCAGCGACGCGGCGGCGGTATCGCGAAGAACGGCTACCGCTACATGGGCTACTACATCAACGTCCAGATCATGGGCTTCGCCAACCGCTACCTGGTGTTCACCAACGCCACCTATGTGGTGTACCGCTCTCGGGCGTCGGATCCCTTGCTACCACAGCTCGCTCGGCCGGGACCGCTCCCGGCCGGAGCGGCTGATGAGGAAGTTCCCCATGGACTTACCCACCCCCCTGGTCGCCCCGGCACTGTTGTGGACTGCGGTCGCCGCAGCCTCCCTGATCACCTCGATCGCACTCTCCGTCCGAGCCAAGCGCCGACAGACGGCCTCCGACGCCTGGAACCCAATCGACACAGACTTCCCGGTCATCGCCGTAGGCGCGATCAGCAACTTCACGATGCATCACGCTCGTTGGGCCAACTATGAGGGGCCGTGCAAGGTTCGGCTTCAACAGTCGAACACCGACCAGCAGATGTCGTTGCGCAGCCGCTGGTCATCAAGTACGAGCTCGCGGATCGCCTCCGGGAGCTGATTGCGCTGCCACTGGCACTCGAGTCGTCCCGCGGTCTCGCTCTCGCTTTCCGGTGCCGCTGCACGTGCGGCCTTGATCGCGTAGGCGGCCGCGCCGAGCTCGTGAGCGGCGACGTGGGCGACGGCCCCGGCCTGGCCGGCGGCGTATGCGGCATGTCGTGCTGCCCCCCGCAGGTCTCTGGCTGCCCCCATCGCATGGCCGCCCGCCGCGCGAGCCTGCATCATCTTGACCTCGCCACGCACCCAAGCCCGGGCATGCTCGATCGCCTGGCGTGGCCGCGGGTCCCCAGGCTGGGTCGACTCGAAGAGGCCAAGGACGTGCTCTGCACACGAGGCAGCCCATAGAGCAAGGAGGCGATGATCCGCATCAGTGAGAGTCCCACCACGGCGGACCGTCACGAAGCGAGAGTCCCGGACCTTCGGGAGGATCATGACGTGCAGTCCCTTCTGCGCGCATCGGCGCCACTCGCTGCGGTGTGCCCTGGTGGCCGGTCAGCCGCCTGGCGCAGGGAATGATGCAGGGAATGATCCAGAGTGCTCGCCAGACCCCTGCGGCAAGCACAGCGGAACCCATGAACCACTCCAGCTGACCGGTCGGACGATCTTCGCCGTGGACACCGGCCGCCGATCAGTACGAGTCCCCCTACCGCCCCTCACACCAGACCCATGACCTGCAACTTCACGATGCACACTATTCACATCACACAGGACCTCAGTCGGCCCGGCAGCCCGGGGCTGACAGTGAGGGGCGCGACAGAGAAATCGGCAGAGAAATACAGCGCGGCGGCGCGGCCACCCTCAAGGATCGCCGCCCTCCATCACCCCGGACAACCTCGAACAGACCCCGGAAACGACGAAGATCCCGCACGATCATCATGATCGTCGGGATCTCGTCAACCGCCCCTGAGCTAACTCAAGAACGGCCGTGCGTGGACCTGAGGGGATTTGAACCCCTGGCCCCCTCGATGCGAACGAGGTGCGCTACCGGACTGCGCCACAGGCCCCTGCAACGAGGAAAACTCTAGCATCCCCGTCCGACTGCTTGGAAATCCGTTCCGCGCTGGTCAAAGCGGCCCCGCTCGCGCCCCCCGATGACGTATTCCCGGTCTCCCGGCATCCCGGCGGAGCTACGCGGGAGCTACTCGTTGGCCGCTCGCGGCCGGTCCCCGTCCTCGTACTGGTCGAACAGCGGGGTCCGCCCCCGTTCCCGCGCGCGGCGGGCGGAGGCGGCACGGCGGGCGTCGGAGCGGCTGTCGTCGGAGGCGTCGGCACCGTCCGAGCGTTCCGGGCGCGTCTCGGCTGAAGACGACGAAGACGCAGGCGCGGGCGAAGACGTAGGCGCGGGCGCGGAGGACTCCGGGGCCCGCGCTGCGGCGGTGCCGCCGTCGGCGCCCGCCGTCCCGACCGTGCTCGACCGAGCCGAGCTCCACGCGTCCGGTGTTCCCAGGTCGACACTCGGCGTGGCCCGCGGAGCGACCGGCGCGGTCACGTACGTGGGGAGCGGGACCGGAACCGGGTCCCAGCTCTCCCCGTGGCCGGGCCGCCGCTGCCGCTCGCGCTGCTGGTCGATCCACTCCGCGTGGTCGGTCTGCTCGACGAGGGCGCGACGGTCGGCCGCGAGTGCGGACAGGCCGGGGTTGCTCTCCGCCTCCGGCCCGTCCTCCGGCTCGTCGGTGTCCACGTCGGGCGTCGGCCGACGCCGGGGCTGCCGCTCACGCAGTCGCTGTGCCGCCACCTCGGCCCGCCGCCGGTCCATCGTGTACGCGAACCTCCGCCGCTCCTGTGTCCGCAGGTACGCGATGTACGCGCTCAGCAGCACCGCCGGCCCCCCAGGCGCCCACAGGAACGCGAGCCCTCCGACCGCCGCGACGATCGCCCCGAGCGTGAAGGCGAGGAAGAGCATCATGGTCGTACGCCGTCGGCGCGCCAGCGCCTTCGAGCGCTGGGCGCGCGCGGCCGCCTCCGCCGACACCCCGCGCCGCCCATGCACTCCGAGTGCCGCTCCTGACACAGATCCCGACCCCGACACCGACACCGACACCGACCCCGACCCCGATCCCAGCGCCGACTTCGCCGCGCCCTTGGGCGACGGCCCCGACGCGCCCTTGAGCGACGGCCCCGACGCGGGCTTCGGCGACGGCGGCTGCGTCTCGCCCGCTTGTTGGGGCACTTGCCCGCCGGCACCCGCGGACGCCCCTGCCGAGGCCCCCGCTGAGAATCCCGCTGAGAATCCCGCCGAAACTCCGGGCCGCCCGCCGGGCTTCGCAGGCGCAGGGGTATCGCCCCGATCCATCGGCACCCGATCCGTCGGCAGCTGTGCCTTCGTCCGGGGCCGATACGGAGGCATGGCGAAGGCCCGGACGTCCACCGAGTCGGTGACGGCATCCGGGTCAGCATCGCGCTCCTCCTCTTCGGTGGAGCGCTCCTGGAGGTCCTTGGTGTACCGGCGCTCCATGCCCGCCCGTCCGGACAGCAGCCGGATGGCGGTGCTGAAGCGTTCCGTCGGACGTGCCTCGTTCAGCTCGTCCTGCCTACGGAGCCACATCGGCACCAAGTAGGCGGCCCAAGCCCCGACAATGACTGCGTAGATGAGGCCGCTGCTGCTCACGTCTCACACGGTAGAGGGGTTTGCGTGAGGCCATCTGCCAATTGAGCCGGTGTGTCGCACGATCCGGCTGGTATTCCGAACTTTTTTATGACCGACGTGATCAGCAGCCACCTGGAGAGCCACCTGGAGCGCGGAATGAACGCCCCGAGGCGATCGACGACCGATCAATTTCGAACACTTATTCCATTCACTAAGGCCGAATCGCCTCGCCGTACGCCGACCCCTGGGTCACCTGCGGTTACGCCATGTTCCAGGGCCTCTCACCGGGCGTACTCCGTGACGCGTTCTGCGGCGTGCCCTATGGGGTGTTCTGCGAAGGGGCGTTCCACGATTGGGTGTTCTGCGGAGTGTCGCGCGGAGCGTTCCGCGCGCGTGCCCGATGCCAGCGGCTCAGGAGACCGTCAGGGACCTCTTCGGCGGTGAGCACAAAGACGAGATGGTCGCGCCAGGCCCCATCGATGTGAAGATAACGGAGACGAAGTCCTTCCTCACGGAATCCGAGTTTCTCCACGACGCGGCGGCTGGGAGCGTTCTCGGGGCGAATACAGACTTCGATGCGGTGCAGTCCGACGGCGCGGAAGCAGTAGTCGACCACGAGCGCCACCGCGGTCGGCATCACGCCTTGCCCGGCGACCGCCTCGTCCACCCAGTAACCGACGTGGCCGGAGCACATCGATCCCCAGGTGATCCCGGCGACCGTCAACTGCCCTACGAGCCGTCCCTGGTACTCGATCACGAAGGGCAGCATCCGGCCCGCGTTCGCCTCCGCGCGCAGGCGGCGGACCATCTGGCGGTATGTCGGCCGGTGCGCTGTGGGTCCGCCGGGCGCAGGCGGCGGAATGGTCGCTTCCCAGGGCTGCAGCCAGTCCCGGTTGCGCCGGTTGACCTCACGCCAGGCCCGCTGGTCGCGCAGCCTTATCGGCCGGAGGACGATATCGCCGTCCGCCAGCACGACGGGCCAGGAAGGACTGTTCAGCTCACACCCCCACTCGGTGCGGGGCGGTCCGCTCCGAAGCCGGGACGGACCGCTTCGGGACCGGGGCGGACCGCTTCGGGGCCGGGGCACTCCTCGGCGGCCACGCCGGGCCTGTCCTCGGCAGCATCCGTGACTCCGCCGGGTCTGTTCTCGACGGTACCCGCGGCCCCGCCGGGGTCTGTTCTCGACGGTACCCGCGGCCCCGCCAGGCCTGTCCTCGACGGTACCCGCGGCCCCGCCAGGCCTGTTCTCGACGGTACCCGTAGGTCCGCCGGTTCTGTTCTCGACCGTACCGGTGGCTCCGCCCGGTTCCGGTCTGGGGTGGTCGCCGCCGCGGATCTGGTCGACGGCGTGGACCAGCAGTGGCTCCAGGACGGCCAGCCCGTCCTTCACACCGCCGGTGGAGCCCGGCAGGTTCACGATCAGTGTCCCGCGTGCGACGCCCGCCAGGCCCCGGGACAGCGCAGCCGTCGGTACCTTCTCCCTGCCGAACGCTCTGATGGCCTCGGCAATGCCCGGTACCTCGTGGTCGAGTACGCTCCGGGTGGCCTCGGGGGTCCGGTCGGTGGGCGAGACGCCGGTGCCGCCAGTGGTCACGATGGCGTCGTACCCGGCCTCGATCCCGGCCCTCAGCGCGGCCGCCACGGGGTCACCGTCGGGGACGACCTGGGGGCCGTCGACGGCGAAGCCGAGCTTTCTGAGCCCCGCCGTGATCAGGGGCCCGCCCGTGTCCTCGTACACACCGGCCGCGGCGCGGTTGGAGGCGGTCACGACCAGGGCGGTGTACGGCACGAGCAGGGCGCCCCGGCCGACGGGTCCAGGGAACCGGTCATGTCCGGCTCCAGTGGCCCGACTTCCCGCCGGTCTTCTCCTCCACGCGTACGTCCGTGATAACCGCCCCCTCGTCGACCGCCTTGACCATGTCGATCACGGTGAGCGCCGCCACGCTGACCGCGGTGAGGGCCTCCATCTCCACGCCCGTGCGATCAGTCGTCTTCACGGTGGCCTGGATCTCGACGGCGTCGTCCGCGACCGACAGATCAAGCTTGACACCCGACACTGACAACGGGTGGCAGAGCGGTATGAGATCCGGGGTGCGCTTGGCGCCCATGATGCCCGCGATGCGCGCGGTGGCGAGAGCGTCGCCTTTGGGAACGCCACCGCCACGCAGTAGTTCGACCACGCGCGGCGAGACCAGGACGCGGCCGCTGGCGCGGGCGGTGCGCGCGGTCACGTCCTTCCCAGACACGTCGACCATGCGGGCGGCTCCCGCCTCGTCGATGTGCGTCAGTCGGTCCTGCGGTCCGTCCTGCGGTCCGTACCCGCTTTCCCATATTTGGGGTTTTTGGTGGTGAGGGGGGGGGGGGGTTCCGGGAGGACACAGTCATGTGCTCGGCGCTCCCGGTCAGGGCCGTCGCGGTGCGGCGCACGGCCTTTTGTGCGCGACACGCTACCGCCAACCTCACGGCCGAGGGCAGAGGGGGCCAAGAGGTCAGCCCAGCAGTACGACGTCCACCTCGGTGCCGGGCTCGACCGACTCGGCGTCCTCGGGGACCACGATCAGTGCGTCGGCCTGGGCGAGGGCCGCGACCAGGTGCGATGCGGCTCCCCCTACGGGGGTGACCTTGCCGTCGGCGTACGCCCCGCGCAGGAACTGCCGGCGCCCGGCGGGCGAGGTCAGCGCCTTGTCCGTCTGGAGCACCGCGGTCGTCGTCGGCCGGTGGAGGTCTGTCAGCCCCCTCAGGGCACGGATGGCGGGCCGTACGAACAGTTCGAAGGAGACATACGACGACACCGGGTTGCCCGGCAACGCGAGCAGCGGGATGTGGTCGGGGCCGATGGAGCCGAAGCCCTGGGGCTTGCCGGGCTGCATGGCGAGCTTGCGGAACTCGACGCCGCTGCCCGCCTCGTCCTCGTCGCCGACGGACTGGAGGGCTTCCTTGACGACGTCGTACGCCCCGACGCTCACCCCGCCCGTGGTGACCAGAAGGTCGGCGCGGACGAGCTGGTCCTCGATGGTGGCGCGGAGCGTGTCGGCGTCGTCGGTGACGGCGCCGACACGGTAGGCGATCGCTCCGGCGTCGCGGGCGGCGGCCGTCAGGGCGAAGCTGTTGGAGTCGTAGATCTGGCCGGTGCCCAACTGCTCGCCGGGCTGGACGAGTTCGCTGCCGGTGGACAGGACGACCACGCGCGGGCGCGGGCGCACATGGACCGTGCCGCGGCCGATCGCGGCGAGCAGCGCGAGCTGCGGCGGGCCGAGGACGGTACCCGCCGCGAGGGCGCGGTCTCCGGCCTTCACGTCGCTGCCCTTGGCGCGCACGTGCGCGCGTGTCTCGGCCGCGCGTTGGACGGCCACCTCCCCGCAGGCGCCCTCGGGGTTCGCGCTGTGGGCGCGCATCCGGGAGACGGGCCCCTGGCCGAGACCGCCGTCGGTCCACTCCACAGGGACGACCGTCTCGGCGCCGGGCGGCAGCGGGGCGCCGGTCATGATGCGGGCGGCCTCGCCGGGGCCCACGTACAGTTGCTCGTCCGTGCCCGCCGCCACGTCGCCGATCACCGTCAGGACGGCCGGGTACTCCTCGCTGGCACCCGCCACGTCCGCGACCCGCACCGCGTACCCGTCCATCGAGCTGTTGTCGAACGGCGGCAGTGACAGCGGCACCGTGACATCTTCGACCAGGACGCAGCCCTGGGCGTCGAGGAGCTTCAGTTCGATGGGGTCCAGGGGGCGGACGGTGGTGAGGATGTCCTCCATGTGCTCGGCCACCGTCCAGAGGTGGTCCTGGCCGGTGTCGCGGGGCGGGGCGGGGCTCAACGTCGCTCCATCTCCTCGGCTACGTAACTGCGAAGCCAGGTCCGAAAATCCGGGCCCAGGTCTTCACGTTCGCATGCGAGTCGGACAATGGCACGCAGGTAGTCGCCGCGGTCGCCGGTGTCGTAACGGCGGCCCTTGAAGACGACGCCGTGGACGGGACCGCCCACCTTCTCATCGGCGGCGAGCTGCTGGAGGGCATCGGTGAGCTGGATCTCGCCGCCGCGGCCCGGCTCGGTCTTGCGGAGTATGTCGAAGATGTGCGGGTCGAGGACGTAACGGCCGATAATCGCGTAGTTCGAGGGGGCGTTGGCCGAGTCGGGTTTCTCGACCATGCCCGTCACCTTGACGACATCGCTGTCCTCGGTGGTCTCGATGGCCGCGCACCCGTAGAGGTGGATCTGCTCGGGCGCGACCTCCAGGAGGGCGACGACGCTGCCGCCGTGCTGCTCCTGGACCTCGACCATGCGGGGGAGCAGCGGGTCGCGCGGGTCGATGAGGTCGTCGCCGAGGAGGACGGCGAAAGGCTCGTGGCCGACGTGCGGGGCCGCGCAGAGGACAGCGTGGCCGAGGCCCTTGGGGTCGCCCTGGCGGACGTAGTGCATGGTGGCGAGGTCGCTGGACTCCTGGACCTTGGCGAGCCGGCCGGCGTCGCCTTTCTTCTGGAGGGCGGACTCAAGCTCGTGGTTCCGGTCGAAGTGGTCCTCCAGGGGACGCTTGTTACGACCGGTGATCATGAGGACGTCGTCGAGGCCCGCCGATGCCGCCTCCTCCACCACGTACTGGATCGCCGGCTTGTCGACGACCGGCAGCATCTCCTTGGGAGTGGCTTTGGTGGCCGGAAGGAACCGGGTGCCGAGACCGGCTGCGGGGATGACAGCCTTGGTGATCCTGGAGTTCGACTCAGTCATGCGCGCAACCTTATCCGGTGCCTTTGTGCGGAAACTGCGGCTCCGGTCAATTCGCTCTCTTATGAGCCAATACGGTATGAGCCAATACGGAACAGGACGGGAACAACCTGTGGTCCAGGCGAGGCACGGTAGCGACCCTGACAAGCGCATGTTGCGGCGAGAGCTCCTCAAGGCAAGAAACGGGTGGACGGCGGATGACGTCCGGAAAACGGCGGGCGTCCTTGCCGGACAGGCCCTCGGCCTGCCCGAACTGACCCACGCGCGCACGGTCGCGGCGTACGTCTCCGTCGGCAAGGAGCCCGGCACCCTCGCCCTCCTCGACGCACTCCACGCGCGCGGGGTACGCGTCCTACTGCCCGTGCTCCTGCAGGACAACGACCTGGACTGGGGCACGTACGGGGGCGAGGCCTCCCTCACGCGCGTCCGGCACGGCGGAAAAATGGCCCTCTTGGAACCCGCGGGCGAGAGGCTCGGCCCAGATGCCGTCATCGAGGCCGACGCCGTCCTGCTGCCCGGCCTCGCCGTCGACGCCCGCGGGATGCGGCTGGGACGCGGCGGCGGCTCGTACGACCGTGTCCTCGCCCGCCTGGAGCACACGGGGGCCGATCCGGTGCTGGTGGTGCTCCTGTACGACCCGGAAGTCATCGACCGCGTCCCCGGGGAACCCCACGACCGCCCGGTGCATGCGGTGGTTACCCCTTCGGGAGTACGACGCTTGCGAAGCGTCCGTCAAGGAAGGACCCCGCCAGGAGAGACCCCGTAAGCGAGAGGCCCCGTAAGCGAAAGGGCCCTCCACGCGCGCGTGGAGGGCCCTTTCGTCAGCGAGAAATGCCAAGGAACGCCAGGGGAAGTCAGGGAACCTCAGGGGAAGCCAGGGAACATCAGGTGAGGGGCGTCATGGCTTCAGGAGCAGCGTGTCGCTCGTGCTGTCTTCAACTGCCTTCTCCGAGAAGGACCAGTTCAGCAGCTCCCCCTTGACCCACTTGCTCGTCTGGTCGGCGTAGTGGGCGTTGTAGGCGTGCCCGGAGGCGCCGGTGAGGTTGATCCACCGGGACTTGTCGAGGTTCCCGAGGTTGACCACCATCCGCATCGACGGCACCCAGACGACGTGGTAGCCGCCCGCCGCGTTCCAGCCGGTCGCGTTGACCGTCGCCTCGCCGCCGCCGAGGTTCCAGGGGCCGCGGTTGAGCATGTACTGCAGGAGGCCGGGACCTTCGGTGCCCAGGGTCTGGTTCTTCAGGAACAGGCGGTGCAGCCGGCCCCAGTTCCAGGTGTCGATGTCCTTGCCGAGCTTGGCGGTCAGCTCCCAGCGGGCGTCCTCCATGGCCCGCCCGAACAGCTCGTCACGGGTGTCGGCCGCCTGCTCGGTACGCGAACCGGGCGCCGACCACCAGTCGTTGTCCTCGTCGTCGATGATCCTGCGGACCACCTCGAACCAGCGGTCGCCGCCGTCCGGCTGCGCCTGGTCCGCGTCGCGCTCACCGCACTCGCGCACCCTCCGGTCCTCGTCGGCCGGGCCGGTCGTGTCGGTTGGCTCGACCAGCAGGCACTGCCCCTTGACACGCAGTTCCTTGGGGAGCTTGTTACCGAAAGCGAGCTTGAGGATGTTGCGCCAGACCGCGTTGAAGTACGCGGCCGCCGCCGAGTCGGCATCCTGGGTGTAGTCCCAGCCCTCCAGCAGCTTCTGTACCTCACGGACGTTCTTGTCCGCGATGTCGATCTTCAGCAGCCTGGGCACCAGCAGCCGGGCGATCTCGCTGCTGTTGTCCAGCTGCGTCTGCCGCATGTCCTCGGTGGAGACCTTCCCGCCGCCCTGGGTCTTCGCCTCGATCAGGTCGGCGATCCGCTGGCTGCGTGTGCCGTACCCCCAGTCCGTGGTGAGCGTGTACGAGTCCTCGTACCTGCCCTTGTCGACGACGGCCTGGTTGGCGGCGACGATGTAGCCGCGGTCCGGGTTGTACTCGTACGGCAGCTCGCCCTCGTCGATGTACCCGGTCCAGCGGTACCCGCGGTCCCAGCCCGGAGCCGGGAGCGAGCCGTCGCCCTCACCTCGGGTCGGGATCCTGCCGGGCAGCTGGTAGCCGATGTTGCCCTCGGTGTCGGCGTAGATCAGGTTCTGCGAGGGCGCGTCGAGCAGGGCGGCGGCCTGGCGGAAGGCGTTCCAGTCCTTGGCCTTGTCCATCGCGAACACGGCGTCCATGGAGGTGCCCGCTTCGAGCGCGGTCCACCGCAGCGCGACGGCATAGCCGTCGCCGCGGTCGGGGGCGGCGTTGTCGACGGTGGCCTTCTTGCCGACCTTCACGAGCTCGCTGTCACGGTCGGACAGCAGGGGGCCGTTGTTGGTCGTACGGACGACGATCTTCTTGGACTCGCCGCCGGCGACCTCGATGGTCTCCTCGCGGGTGTTGCGGTCGTCGAAGGGCACCACCTCGCCGCCGTACTCGTAGCCGTCCCCGTTGAGCTTCTCCAGGTACAGGTCCGTGACGTCGACGCCGGAGTTGCTCATGCCCCAGGCGATGTTCGCGTTGTGGCCGATTATCACGCCGGGCATGCCCGCGAAGGTGTAGCCGGAGACGTCGTACTGGCACTTGTCGGAGACCGCCTTGCAGTGCAGGCCCATCTGGTACCAGACGGACGGCAGCGAGGCCGACAGGTGCGGGTCGTTGGCGAGCAGAGGCTTGCCGCTGATGGTGTGCTCACCGGAGACGACCCAGGAGTTGGAGCCGATACCGTTGCCGTTCACACCGACGGCGTCGGGCACGTCCTCCAGCACGTCGTAGAGGCCCGAGAGCTGGGTGTGGAGGGCCGAGGAAGCGTCGGACGCCCCTACGGCGGCTCCGGCGGTCCCCGTGCCCGTACCGCTCTGCGGGGAGGCGCCCGACCCCTGAGTCCCCTGAGCGCCCTGAGCGCCCTGACCTCCCCGAGTCCATGTTTGGGTGGACTCGTCATACCGGCCCTCTTGGATGACCGGCTTGTTCCGGCCGTACGGATACTCCGGATACAGCTCGGCGATCTGCTTCGCGTCCAGGCGGCTGGTCATCAGGGCGCGGTCGATCTCGTCCTGCATGTTGCCCCGCAGGTCCCAGGCCATCGCCTTCAGCCACGCGATCGAGTCGACCGGGTCCCACTCCTCAGGCTTGTAGTCGTTGCTGAAGCCAAGGGCCGCGTACTCCAGGGAGATATCTCCGCCCTCCTTGCCCCGCAGGTAGGCGTTGACCCCCTTGGTGTACGCCTGGAGGTACTTCTTCGTCTCGTCCGACAGTTTCGTGTCGTATTCCTCCTGCGCCACGCGGTGCCAGCCCAGGGTGCGCAGGAACTCGTCGTTGTCGACCTGGCCCTCGCCGAACATCTCGGAGAGGCGGCCCGCGGTCATGTGCCGGCGCACGTCCATCTCGTAGAACCGGTCCTGCGCCTGGACATAACCCTGCGCCATGAACAGGTCCTCGTCAGAGGAAGCGTAGATCTGCGGGATGCCATAGCTGTCCCGCTTGACGTCGACAGGCCCGGAGAGACCCTCGAGTGCGATCGACCCCTTGACCTGCGGGAACGAGGCACGCACGGTACTGACCGACCAGAACGCGCCGTAGGCCACACCTCCGATGAGGGCCAGGACCAGGACGATCACGAGCAGACGGGCTCTGCGCCCCTTCTTCCTGCCGGACTTGCCGGGCTTCTGACCGGAAGAGGCGGTGGTGTTCGGGGGCATCGCTGTCCTTGCTGTCCTTGCTGTCCTCATGCGAGCGGCAAGCCGGGCTGTGCTTCTGACTGAACGCTGAGGCAACCATAGGCGCAGGGCCTGGTGAGACCCGACGCGGAGCCGGTGAGCAACCAGTGAGCAAACCGGACAAACCTTCGATCTCGCCCTCGGAATGTCAAGAAAGTGTCAAGAGTTAGGTAAGTTAACGAAGTACTTAGACTTGTTTACTGAAGCGCGTGCCGACTGCCGGCTTCGTGTGCTCGAAACCCCATGCCCGGACCGGTGAGAAGGGAACGGCCGCTGACTCTCCACCACCTCAACCAACTCCTGCTCGTATGCTCGCTCGTTCTGCTCGTCGCGGTGGCAGCGGTTCGGATCTCTTCGCGCAGCGGGCTCCCCAGCCTGCTCTTCTACCTGGGCCTCGGCGTCGCCATGGGCGAGGACGGCATCGGGGGCATCCACTTCGACAACGCCGAACTGACCCAGGTCATCGGCTACGCGGCCCTCGTCGTGATCCTGGCGGAGGGCGGCCTCGGCACGAAATGGAAGGAGATCAAACCGGCCCTTCCGGCCGCCAGCTCACTGGCACTGGCCGGCGTCGCGGTGAGCGTCGGCGTCACGGCCGCGGGCGCGCACTACCTGGTCGGGCTGGAATGGCGGCAGTCGCTCATCATCGGCGCGGTGGTGTCCTCCACAGACGCGGCGGCAGTCTTCTCCGTACTGCGGAAACTCCCCCTCCCCGCGCGCGTGAGGGGCGTTCTGGAGGCCGAGTCCGGCTTCAACGACGCCCCGGTGGTCATCCTCGTCGTCTCCTTCTCCACGACCGGACCGGTGGACCACTGGTACGTCCTGCTCGGGAAGATGGCCCTGGAGCTGACCATCGGCGCCGCCATCGGCCTCGCGGTGGGCTGGCTCGGCTCGTTCGGGCTGCGGCACGTGGCCCTGCCCGCCTCCGGCCTCTACCCGATCGCCGTCATGGCCATCGCCGTCGCGGCGTACGCGGCCGGGGCGCTCGCCCACGGCAGCGGCTTCCTCGCCGTCTACCTGGCCTCCATGGTCCTCGGCAACGCCCGGCTGCCCCACTGGCCCGCCACACGCGGCTTCGCCGAGGGGGTCGGCTGGATCGCCCAGATCGGCATGTTCGTGCTGCTCGGGCTGCAGGTCACCCCGCACGAGATGGGCGACGACATCGTGCCCGCGATTGTCATCGGGCTGGTACTGACCATGGTGGCCAGGCCGCTGAGCGTCGTGGTCGGCCTGCTGCCGTTCCGGGTGCCGTGGCGGGAGCGGGCCCTGCTGTCCTGGGCCGGGCTGCGCGGCGCCGTGCCCATCATCCTGGCCACCATCCCCATGGTGAGCGAGGTCGAGGGAAGCCACCGGATCTTCAACATCGTCTTCGTGCTCGTCGTCGTCTACACCCTCGTCCAGGGGCCCACACTGCCCTGGCTCGCCCGGAAACTCCGGCTGAGCGAGGGCCCCGAGGCCGCCGACCTCGGCATCGAGTCGGCGCCCCTGGAGCGGCTGCGCGGACATCTGCTGTCCGTCGCCATCCCCGAGGGGTCGAAAATGCACGGCGTCGAGATCAACGAACTGCGACTGCCCGCGGGCGCGGCCGTCACGCTCATCGTCCGGAACGGCACGTCGTTCGCCCCCCTGCCGACGACAGTGCTGCAGCGCGGCGACGAACTGCTCGTGGTGGCCACGGACCCCGTCCGGGACGCGGCGGAACGCCGCCTGCGGGCAGTCGGCCAGGGCGGCAAGCTGGCCGACTGGCTGGGGACGGAGAACGGCGGGGCGCACCCGTAGCGCCCGTTACTCCGCAACCCCAGGTCCGACACCTGATGGCGGGCAGGGCCTTCATGGCGGGCAAGCCCTGATCGCCGCTCATGAGCAAGTGACGAACGTTACCCGAGGACCTTGTTGCAACGGGCTAGAATGGACGATCGTTAGCACTCATCGAGTGAGAGTGCCAGGAGGAAGACCAGTGCCGACGTACCAGTACCAGTGCACCGAGTGCTGTGAGGGCCTCGAAGCGGTGCAGAAGTTCACCGACGACGCCCTGACCGACTGCCCCAGCTGCGATGGCCGCCTCAAGAAGGTGTTCTCCGCGGTCGGCATCGTCTTCAAGGGCTCCGGCTTCTACCGGAACGACAGCCGTGGTTCGTCATCGAGCGGAAGCCCTGCATCGTCCGCGAAGTCCTCGACCTCGACTTCAACCTCGTCGTCGGACTCGAAGTCTTCTTCGTCTTCGTCCGACTCGACGTCGTCGTCCACGAGTTCTTCCTCCTCCAGCAGCAGCTCAGCCGCGTAAGGCATTTCCTTACGGGACCCTGTCGTCATACGGCGGCGGGGTCTTCGGCTTTCCGGACCCGGCTAGGGTGCGGGCATGGCGAACACGGAGAACGCGGAGAAAACAGATAAGGCGGATAAGGCAGATAAAGCGGATAAAGCGCAGGGCGCGGCCGAGGGTACGCGGGCGCAGGGCGCGGCCGAGATCGGTGTCATCGGCGGTTCGGGCTTCTCCTCCTTCCTCGACGACGTGACCGAGATCCAGGTCGACACCCCGTACGGGCCGCCCAGCGACTCCCTCTTCCTCGGCAAGGTCGCCGGACGGCGGGTCGCCTTCCTGCCCCGCCACGGACGCAGACACCACCTGCCGCCGCACCGCGTCAACTACCGCGCCAACCTGTGGGCGCTGCGGTCGGTCGGGGTGCGCCAGGTGCTGGGGCCCTGTGCCGTGGGCGGACTACGGCCGGAGTACGGACCGGGCACGCTGCTCATACCGGACCAGCTGGTGGACCGTACGAAGACGCGGGCCCAGACGTACTTCGACGGGCTGCCGCTACCCAGCGGCAACATGCCGAACGTCGTGCACATCTCGCTGGCCGACCCGTACTGCCCCACCGGCCGCAAGATCACGCTGGAGGCGGCGCGCGGGCGGGACTGGGAGCCAGTCGACGGCGGCACGCTGGTCGTGGTCGAGGGGCCACGGTTCTCGACGCGCGCCGAGTCGCTCTGGCACCAGGCGCAGGGCTGGTCCGTGGTCGGCATGACCGGCCATCCCGAGGCTGCGCTCGCCCGTGAACTGGAGCTCTGCTACACGTCGTTGACCCTCGTCACCGACCTCGACGCGGGCGCCGGGACCGGCGAGGGCGTCTCGCACGAGGAGGTACTTCAGGTGTTCGCGGCCAATGTCGACCGGCTGCGGGGTGTCCTGTTCGACGCGGTCGCCGCGCTGCCGCCGAACGAGAAGCGCGACTGTCTGTGCACGCAGGCGCTGGACGGGATGGACCCGGGGTTCGAGATGCCGTGAGGGCTGGGAGGGCTGGGAGGGCTGGGAGGGCTGGGAGGGCAGGGAGGGCAGGCGTGGCGAGGCGGAACTTCCCGTTCGAGTGAGGGAGTTATCCACACCTCGTGGGTTGTCCACGGGTGTCGGCGGACTCCGCCGCGAAGCCTCATCGTGGGACCGCAAGCCGATTTCACGCAGCAGGTGGTGACTCATGTCCCTTCCTTTCCGTTCCTTGCCCACGTCTACTTCCGTATCCGCGCCCACGTCCGCGACACCGCGGTCCACATTCACGTCCGCGCCCGCGACACCGCGGTCCACGTTCCCTTCCGCGTCCGTCTACGACCCGCCCGGCACCGGCATTCCCGCTACCGGTGCTCCCCCGACCTGCGAGGTCCCCCACTTCACGCCCTTGCGGGTGGGTGGTGCCCGCTATCAGTTGCGGCGGCTCGCGCGGTGCCGGAGGCGGGCCGTGGCCGCAGGACTCGCCGTGACCGCGGCGGCGCTGGTGGCGGCGGGCCCGCGGGAACCGGAACCGGCGCGAGAGACCGAGCGAGCTCGTGGGCACCCGGTGGCCGAATCCGTGCAGGAGCGGCAGCGAGCCGTCGAGACGGTGGCGGCGCCAGTGCGCATCGCCGACGGCGCCACGGTACGGCTGCTACGCCCCGGCGACCGGGTCGACGTGATCGCGGCCGAGGAGTCAGCGGCGGGCGGCGGTGACGCGAGGGTGGTCGCTCGCGGGGCCCGGGTGACGAGAGTGCCGGTGGCGAGCGCCACCGAGAGCGGAGCGCTGGTGGTCCTGGCCATGCCCCGGCCCGCAGCGGCACGGCTGGCAGGCGCGGGTGCGACGTCACGGCTGGCGGTGACAGTGTGGTGACGGACACGGGGCTGGCCTTGGCGGCCTTGCTGGCCTTGGCGGCCTTGCTGGCCTTGCTGGCCTTGGCGAAAGCTACCGCTGACCAGTTGGCCAAGCGCTCGTCAAGCGTCTCGTTCGAGGGGGGCTGCTGGACACATCCGGGACGCTCTGCCGTAGGTTGCGGAGTCATTTGTTCCGCGACATGTGCAGAGGGGTCTCGTGGTGAGCGAGAAGAAGGAGCCGGGCGTCTGGGAGGGCTTCAGGGCCTTCCTGATGCGGGGGAACGTCGTCGACCTGGCGGTGGCCGTGGTCATCGGCGCGGCCTTCACCAACATCGTGAACTCGGTGGTGAAGGGGATCATCAATCCCTTGGTGGGGGCGTTCGGCACGAAGGACCTGGAAAGTTACAGCTCTTGCCTCAGGGCCCCCTGCACGGGCAGCGGCGAGAGCGCGACGGGCATCCGGATCCTGTGGGGCTCCGTCCTGGGCGCGACCCTCAGCTTCGTCATCACGGCGGCCGTCGTCTACTTCCTGATGGTGCTGCCGATGGCCAAGTACCTCGCCCGTCAGGAGGCCGGCCGCAAGGCCAAGGAGGGCACTCACGAAGCGATCGACGTGACCGAGTTGGAAGTTCTGAAGGAGATCCGCGACGCCCTGGTCACCCAGCATGGCTCGGTCGCCCAGCACGGCTCGGAGCACAGCCGCAAGTAGCGCAACTCACCGCTCGCGTTCAGAGGTGGTGGGGCGGCTTCTCGTCGAGGAAGCGCTTCAGGTCGGCCGCGCTTTCGCCCTCGCCGGACCGCTCACCCCACCCACCGTCCGTGTCGTCCGACGACTGCTGGTCCAGCGGGTCGTCGAAGACCAGCGCGGCCCTCACCGACTTGCGCAGTTCGGGGACGGGAGAGGTACTCATGGATCCAGGGTACGGCGCTGGGTGCGGGCAAGGCACAGGCACCAGCGGAGGGCGCGACGGGGGGCAGCGGGTCGCGTCGCCGCTCGCGCTCTTCTTTGACCTGTGCTTCGTCATCGACCTGTGCTTCGTCATCGCGATCGCCCTGGCGGGCACCCAGCTGGTCCAGGCGGTGGCCCAGAACCAGGCAAGTGAGGGCCTTCTCGACCGCACGATGGTCTTCTTGGCGGTCTGGTGGGCATGGATGATCTGCACCTTGGTTTGCCTCGGCGCACGACAACGACGACGTGCCGGACGTACCGGACCTGCCGAACGTACCGGCCCTGCCGAACATGCCGGACCTGCTGCGGGGGAGCAGGACGCCGGCCCACGATCATCGCGCTCGGTAAGACGTGCGATAGCCGTGGCATTGGCGCAGCTGGGCCGGGCGTTGAGGAGAGCGACGCGCAGGCGAGTTGCGGGTGCGCTCGACGTCGGGCAGCGCCGCCTGCACGTCTGCGGAGCACACTGGCTTCATGACAGTTGACGCACTGACAGATGTCGTGGGCCTGCGGGTCGGGCATGCCACCCGGACCGTCGACGGCTGGCTCACCGGGACGACGGTCGTGCTCGCCCCGGAAGGCGGCACGGTGGCAGCCGTGGACGTACGCGGCGGTGGGCCGGGGACCAAGGAGACCGACGCGCTCGATCCGCGGAACGTGGTGCAGAAGGTTGAGGCGATCGTGCTGACCGGGGGCAGTGCGTACGGGCTGGACTCGGCGTCGGGGGTGATGGCCTGGCTGGAGGAGCAGGGGCGCGGGGTGCGGGTAGGTTCCGACCTGGGGCGTGTCGTGCCGGTCGTGCCCGCGGCCTGTGTCTTCGACCTGGGCCGGGGCGGCGACTTCCGGGCCAGGCCCGACGCGGCCACCGGCCGGGCCGCGGTCGAGGCTGCCGCCGCAGGCGCCCTGGTCGCCCCAGTCGAGGAGGGCTGTGTGGGCGCCGGTACGGGGGCGGCGGTCGGGCAGCTCAAGGGCGGCGTAGGCACCGCGAGCACCGAGCTCGGCTCGGGCATCACGGTGGCCGCGCTGGTGGTGGCGAACGCGGCGGGGTCGGCGATGGATCCGGAAACGGGCGTGCTGTATGGGGAGTTGTTCACGGAGGGCAGCCGTATGAGGCGTCCGCCGGCCGAGGTCCACGCTGCCGCGCGGCAGCGACTCACGGAGGCAGCCGCCAAGAACACCCCTCCCCCGCTGAACACGACCCTCGCCGTGGTGGCCACCAACGCCGACCTCACCCGCGCCCAGGCGCAGAAACTGGCAGGCACAGCACACGACGGCATCGCCCGCGCCGTACGCCCGGTCCACCTCCTCAACGATGGCGACACGGTCTTCACCTTGGCCACCGGCACCCACCCGCTGGCCTCGGACAGCCCCCTCGCCCTGAACGAGATACTCGCAGCGGGCGCGGACATGGTGACGCAGGCGATCGTACGAGCGGTGCGGGCAGCCGCGTCGGTGGCGGGACCGGGTGGGGTGTGGCCGGCGTATGGGGAGCTGTACGGGGGGTGGGAAGGCGATCGGTAGTGGAGGGGTCTTCGAGATCCAGGGCGGGAGGGCGGGGCCGGACCGTCACCCGGCTGACGTACAAGGCCGCCCGCCGCGGCGGCACCCTGCACAAGGTCCTCGCCCCCGGAATCTTCCAGAGCTGCTCAGCCCGTGGTTTCTACCCCGCCCTGTGGTTTCACCCCGCCAGGCAGCCGGGAGAGCCAGGCCGTGTTCGGGTGTAAGAACTCGGACTGCGGCTGGTCGGGCAATGCCGACTGGAGCACCACACGGAACATCCTGCACCTGTACCGGATGGGCCTCGCACTCATCCTGGCCGCCGGGAGGGCAGCCGTCAGGCGCCGAGATCGAGATGGTGTCAAGCCGACCACCGCAAGGTAGGCCGGAATCCCCTGAGTCCCTGAGTCCCTGAGTCCCTGAGTCCCTAGTCGCAGAGTCGCAGAGACCGGTCGCACGGACCGGTCGTGTGGACCAGTCGCACGGACCAGTCGTGTGGGCCATTCGTGTGGGCGAGCCGTACCGACGATTTCGCGCCGATGACGGGATGTCACAGCGAAGTGCGGGAAGCAGGGGAAGCAGGACCCTGACAAGGGATCTTTCGGGAGAGGACGCTAAAATCTTCGGCGATCGGCCGGGTCGTTCAGGAACTTCCCGCGCGGCCCGCGGGTTGTTCCGGACGTACGTTTTCTCGGTTCCCGGACATGATGTCCGACCGAGGAGCTACGGTATGCACCCACAAGGTGACATGCAGCAACGCCGGGAGAAACCTTGAGCGTTCCGTACGACGCGGCAGCGTACGAGCCACCCGAGTCTCCCGAGGAGCATCTCGCGCGACTCCTCGGCCGTGCTCTGAACTCCTTCGAGCTGCCCGACGAGACGATACGGCGGCTCGAGTGCGCGCTCGCGCACGACAGTTCGCTGCACTCCGCGCACTACAGCGCGGGGCTGTACCGGGCCACGTACCGGCATACATGGCTGCTGGCCGACGGCTCCGCGCTGACGCTGTGGGAGCTGGCGCACAACACCGCGCCGGACGGCGAGCCGCAGCATGAGGTGTACGTGGACGAGGAGGAGCTGCGGGCCGCCACCGCGCGGCTGCCGCTACCGCCGGACGCACCGGAGTTCGAGCTGCCGGTCACGGTGGAGCTGACGCCGGTCCCCGAGCCCCGGCACGAGTACGTTGCGGACGACTCTGCGGACCACGCCCGGCGGCTGCTGCGGCGCGCGGAGAACCCGGACCCGCCGGGGGACGAGCTCGCCACGCTGCTGCTGCGGACCGCGTTCGCACACGAGATCACACAGGCGTTCGGTCTCCCGGGCCGCGCGGGTCGGCCGGGGCCGAACTTCTCACTGTATGAGCACGCGTTCTTGCTCCTCGACGGGCGGGAGATCTCCCTGTGGGAGGTCGAGCACACGGCGACTCCGGACGGGCGCCACATGTGCGAGGTCTACGTGACAGAGGACGCGGCCCGGGACGCGATGGAGCGGCGGGCAGCAAGCCTGGGGTGACCGGGCGGGCGGGTGACCGGGCGGGCGGTCGGGGCAACCCGGGGGACCCGGGGACCCGGGGGACCGGGGGACCGGGGGACCGGGGACCGGGGACTCTACAGCGGTCCGCGGGAACTGCGACGGGAAGTACGACAGGAGCTGCGAGGGTGGCTGCGACGGGAGCTACGAGCGACCGTCGCCCAGTCGGCGTACCAGGAGTGCGAAGGCGTCCCGTTCCGCCGGGGTCAGTTCGACGTGCTCGATTTCAGGGGCGGAGCGGCGCTGGTGGGGCAGCCCTCGGAGGATGCCGCCGCGGCGACGGGCCAAGGCGGCGAACTGCCGTCGGTGCAGGAGCAGGTCCCGGCGCAAGATGCGGACCAGCACGGCGACCCAGATGACCGCCGCCAGGGCGAGGGCGGTCACGCCCATCAGGTGGAGGATCGACACGTGCTCAGGCATGCGCCCCAGTAGACATCACGGTCCGCGCCTTTAAGCCCGGACCGTGACGTATCTCGCAGATACGGCGAATAGCCCACAGTGGATGTAAAGCCAACAATTGATGTTCCCCTCTTTGCAGGGAGGGGATACTCGTGACTCCGCTCCCCCACCTGAAGGAGGGGGGCTTCCAACCCGAGGGTTGCGGTCCAGCCCGAACCGGCCCCTTTCAGGGCGGAAAGAACGTACCACAGGCCAGGGAAGCGATTCCCCCACCGGCTGAAGCCGGTGGTCCCCTCGCTAGGAGACCGATGGATCGCGCCGTGAGACTTCCCGTTTCCTCGCCGACCGCCCGGCCGACACCGACCGTCACCTCATGCGGCCGGTTCCATCATGCGGCCGGTTCGAACCCTGTGTCCCGCGCCAGCTTCTTCAGTTCCAGCAGTGCGTGCTTCTCGATCTGGCGGATGCGCTCACGGGTGAGGCCGTGTTCCTTGCCGACCTCGGTCAGTGTGCGCTCGCGGCCGTCCTCGATGCCGTACCGCATCTTGATGATCGAGGCAGTGCGCTGATCGAGCCGCCCTATCAGGCCGTCGAGTTCCTCGCTGCGCAGCAGGGTGAGCACCGACTGCTCGGGCGAGACCGCGGAGGTGTCCTCCAGCAGGTCGCCGAACTGAGTCTCGCCCTCCTCGTCCACCGACATGTTGAGCGAGACCGGGTCGCGCGCCCAGTCCAGCACGTCCGACACGCGCTCAGCGCTGGAGCCGAGCTCGGCAGCGATCTCGGCCGGCTCCGGCTCGCGGCCGTGCTCGCGGTTGAACTCGCGCTGCACGCGGCGGATGCGGCCCAGTTCCTCGACCAGGTGAACGGGCAGCCGGATGGTCCGTGACTGGTCCGCTATGGACCGGGTGATGGCCTGGCGGATCCACCAGGTGGCGTACGTGGAGAACTTGAAGCCCTTGCGGTAGTCGAACTTCTCGACCGCGCGCACCAGGCCGGCGTTCCCCTCCTGGACCAGGTCCAGCAGGGGCAGGCCGCTGCGCGGATAGCGCCGGGCCACCGCCACGACCAGCCGCAGGTTCGAGCGGATGAAGATGTCCTTCGCGCGCTCGCCCTCGCGGACCAGCGTCTCCAGTTCCTCACGGGTCGCATCCGCTCTGGCTTCCTCTTCACCGGCGAGGAGCTGCTGTGCGAACACACCCGCCTCGATGACCTGGGACAGCTCGACTTCCTTGGCGGCGTCGAGCAACGGCGTACGCGCGATCTCGTCGAGGTACATGCCGACCAGGTCGCGGTCGGCGATCTCGCCGGCCGAGGCGCGAACGCTGAGTGCCGCGTCGTCTCCGCCGGAGGCGGATGGACGACGGGCGGCGACGGCACGGGTTGCCATGCGGGCTCCCTTGCGATGGTGGGCTAGCGGATGGTCCTGTGACGCTGGGAACACCCTCTCGGGTGCCCGGCATCCGAGGGAAACAACGACTGGAATCAGGACAGAATTCCCAACCCTCACCTCAATTTTTCTGATCTTGCAGTATCCTGCCGCGCCACGAGAGGAAGGATGCCGCAGGAGCGTACAAAGATGCAGGTCAAGGCCAGATCAAGGCGGGGACCGAGGCCGATCTCGACGCCCTCACCGCCCACTACAACACCTCCGTACGTGAGACGCCCCTCACATTCGACATCGCCGTCTTCACCCCGCCTCCACCCCGGAAGAGCGCCCGCCGTCCCTGACCGCACTCTCACCTTGACCGCACCCCCGCCCTGACCGCGCCCCCTCCACTGGTCGGCACCGGCCTGTCCGGTGGTCGGCACCGGCCCGTCCGGCGGTCGGCACCGGCCCGTCCAGACTCAAACTTCGGCCTCCAGCTTCGGACTTGGCGAGACTCGACGAGCCTCGACGAGACTTGAAAGCATTCTTGAAGACTCAACCTTCATGTCGCACACATTGCTTCTTATTTGTTCAAATTTCAAGAATGCCTCACGTACAGTAGACACATGAATACGGCAGTCACTGAAGAGCCCCGATGGCTCACCGATGAGGAACAGCGCACGTGGCACGCGTACATTCAGGCCTCCACGCTCCTGGAGGATCATCTCGACCGCCAGCTGCAGCGTGACGCGGGCATGCCGCACCTCTACTACCACCTGCTCGCGGTGCTCTGCGGTGCACCGCACAGGCGGTTGCGGATGACCGAGCTGGCCATGCGGGCCAAGATCACGCGGTCGCGGCTCTCCCATGCCGTGGCCCGGCTGGAGAAGAACGGCTGGATGCGGCGCGAGGACTGTACGTTCGACAAGCGGGGGCAGTTCGCGGTGCTGACGAACCAGGGATACGAGGTCCTGGCGCAGACCGCGCCCGAGCATGTTCACGCCGTACGACAGGCGATCTTCGACCGGCTCTCGCCCGAGCAGCAGAAGTCCCTCGGCGAGATCATGGCGACCATCGCGGAGGGGTTGCAGCCCAAGGAGGCGGGGGCGGACCTTCCTTGGTTGCGCTGAGCACTCTGCCCTTCCTTGGTTGCGCTGAGCACTCTGCGCCGAGCGCTCTGCTGCGGGTCGTGTGGGGCTCGTTCCGCTCGGACACATGGCTAATTCGGAGGCATGGCGAAACGGGAAACACCCCCGGCCGTTTTGCTCCCCGGCCCCATTTCCGTGACCTACATCACACCCCTACTCGCGAGAAACCCCCGATCGGCCTCTTCCAGCGCGCGCCCGCGCGTCCCTCCTCCCAGGGTGGTCACAGGAGCGCAGCCAGAGCCCGGCGGCTGCCGTGGAGCGAAGGATCCGTGCATGCAGCCGACCAGTCCGGGCTTGCCCAGCCCGGGTTCGCCCGGTACGGGTTCGCCCGGTACGGGTTCGCCCGGTACGGGTTCGCCCGGTACGGGTTCGCCCGGTGCAGGTTCGAGCAGCCCGGGTTCGCCCGGTACGGGTTCAAATAGCCCGGGTTCGAGCAGCCCGGGTTCGACCCGTCCGGCTGACCGCCGGATACGCCCCGCCGCTCGGGGCCCGGACCGGCGTACACGCCCCGGCCGCACCTGCCCCGGTCGCATACGCCCCGGCCGTACCCGCCTCGGCCGTGCCCACCCCGGTCGCCTGGCCGCGCTCGCCTCCGTCACCGCTCTCACACTCGCGGTCGGCACCACCGCGGGCATCGGCCCTCTGACGTCGGACCCCAAGACGGTCTCGGGCGCCACCGCGCAGATCCACCGTTCGGCGCTCGCTCCCTGCAGGATCAGCGGCCCGCCCGCCGTACAGATGTCGGAGGGCATACCGACCCCGCACGGCTACTCCCGCTCCACCGGTACGGTCCGCGCCCTCAACCTGATGATCGACTTCTCGGACGCCCCCGGTGAGGGCACCGCTCTGGAGCGTCTCGCGGAGTTCGCCCCGCAGACCCGCGCCTGGTTCACCACCAGCTCGTACGGCAGGCTCGACTACCGCCCCGAGGCCCCGATCGGCGAGTGGCTGCGCATGCCCAGGTCCTTCCACGACTACGGCATAGAGCGCGGCGCCCCCTTCGACCCCGGCTACCGCGAACTGGTCGAGGACATCGTGGCCATGGCCGACCCGGACGTCGACTTCCGCGTGTACGACCTCGTGAACGTGCTGGTCACCCCGAACGCGGGCCCTTCCGCCCTCGACGCCGTCCTGTCGGTGACCTTCGCCGGCAACCGCGAGGCACCGGTCGCGGACGGCGTCCTGGTCGCCAACACGTCCTTCGTCTACAGCCGCCAGGACGACGGCTCCGGCTCGTACACGCGGACCGGCTACCGCGTACTCCCCCACGAGAACAACCACGCCTTCGGGCTGCCCGACCTCTACACCCAGGAGGGCGGGGGCGCTGTCGGGCACTGGGACATCATGAGCGAGGACTGGGGGGCGGGCAATGACCTGCTCGCCTGGCACAAGTGGAAGCTGCGCTGGCTGGACGACACCCAGGTGAGCTGCGCTTCCGCGCCCGGCACCACCGAGTACACCCTCACCCCGCTGCCCCGGCGCGGCGGCCGCAAACTGGTCTTCCTGCCCCTCAACTCCCGTACGGGGTACGGGATGGAGCTGCGCGTCCCCGAGGGCAACGACACGGCCGTCTGCCGCCCCGGCATCCTCGTCTACCGCGTCGACACGACCGTGGATACCGGGAACGGGCCGGTGCGGGTGTACGACTCCCTGCGCGACAGCGGCGGCTGCACCCGCAGCCCCAACGTCCACGGGGAACTCTCCGACGCGACCTTCACCCCCGGCCAGTCCTTCAAGGACACGCGGTCGGGGATCGTGATCAAAGTGACGGGGACGGATCCGGAGGGGAACTACCGGGTACGGGTGACGCGGCGGTAGGGGAAGCGGCGGGACTCGTCACTCCTCACCCGCCAGCAGGGTCGTCGCCCACATTACGGTGACTTCATGCTCCCCGACTCCCC
Source organism: uncultured Actinomycetota bacterium (assembly GCA_963711935.1). GTDB lineage: Bacteria > Actinomycetota > Actinomycetes > Streptomycetales > Streptomycetaceae > Streptomyces. Next base: position 228,537 of record CAVQGD010000026.1, on the reverse strand, counting down.
GAGCGCCCCCTCCACCCCCGGCACCGGCATCGACACCGGCACACCCTCCGAGGCCATCGCTCCCCTCATGCGCGGGATCACCGTGAGGAACCCCATGTCAGCCCAGGGAAAGGCGGCCCCCTCACCATCGGTGTGGACACGCCCCCGAGGCGGTCGGGAGCAGCCCGTGCTGAGCCGGGAACAGATCGTTTCCGGGGCCTTGCGACTGCTCGACGCCGACGGCATCGACGCACTGAGCATGCGCAAGCTGGGCAACAGCCTCGGCGCCGGCGCCACCTCGCTCTACCGGCACGTGGCCAACAAGGACGAACTGATCGAGCTGGCCGTGGACAAGATCTACGGCGAGGTCGAGCTCCCGTCCCCCTCCGGCGGCTCCGGCGTCCCCGGCGGCTCCGGCGGCTCCAGCGACTCCGACGACACCGATGACGGAGCGAACTGGCGTACCGAGACCGCACGCTGCGCCCACAGCCTGCGCCGGACGATCCTGCGCCACACCTGGATCGCCTCCCTGCGCCACATCTGGAACGCCTCCCTGCACCACACCTGGATCGCCTCCGCCTCCGCCTCCCCCTCCGCCTTCGGCGAAACGGGCTTGTCGCACCTGGGCCCGAACGCGATGCGGCTGTCCGAGGCCATGCTCATGACGTTCGTCCGCGCGGGCTTCCCCCCGCACGAGGCCGGACAGGCCGGTTCAACGGTCGTCTCGTACGTCACCGGCATGGCCACGACAGAGGCCGCCTGGCTCACCGCGCTGGCCCGCACCGGCCAGACGGAACAGGAAGAACAGGAAGAACAGGAAGGGCTGGAACGCCTCTCTCTCGCCGCAGAACAGGCCGCCCGGGACCACCCCCACCTGCGCGAAGACCACGCCGAACAACGCACCGCCCAACGTGCCCCACAACGCACCGCGCAACGCACCGCGCAACGCACCGAACAACGCGGCAAGGACCCCGCCCAGGCCCGCGAGGAGGACTTCGAGTACGGCCTGGCCCGCGTCCTCGACGGCCTGGAGTCCCGCCTCACCCGCTGAACGGGCGGCGAGCCTGGCGTCAGACGCGCATCGCAGATTGTTTGACAATCTGCGACAAAGCGAGCAAGGCGAGGTTGCCGCCCCACTGCAAGAGGCGCCCGTGTCGCGCCCCGGTCAGGAGGTACACGACCTCAAGAGGTACACGACCTCAGGAGATACACGACCTCAGGAGATACACGACGCCAGGAGATACACAACGCCATGCGGATCATCGTTGTGGGTGCCGGAGCCATCGGCCTGGCGAGCGCCTACCGGCTGGCCAAGAGCGGCTGCGAGGTGGTGGTACTGGACGCCCGGCGCGCGGGTTCCGCCGCCACGCACGGCAACGCGGCCAAGATCGCGCTGGCGAAGAGCGGCCCGGTACCGGCCCCCGGAGTCATCCTGCAGGCCCTGAAGTGGATGCTGAAGCCGGACAGCCCGTTGTACGTCAAGCCCTCGCTTGCCCCGTCCTTCGTGAAGTTCATGCTGGCCATGGCCCGGCACTGCACCTCCCGGGACTTCCGCCACGGGCTGCACACCCAGCTGCGTCTGGCCGAGGGCACCATGGACCTCCTCGACGACTGGACCCGGGACGGCATCTCCTTCGAGATGCACAAGGCCGGCGTCCTGCTGGCCTTCGGGACCCGGGAGAGATACGAGGAGCAATGCGCCTCCCTCGACGTCTTCGAGCGGTTCGGCATGGTTCCCGAGCACCTGCACGAGGACGCCGTCCAGGACCGGGAACCGGCGCTGAGCAGGCAGATGCGCCACGGCCTGTTCTTCCCGGACGACCGGCAGGTCGAGCCCGACTCCCTCACCCGGGGCCTGCTCAAGCGCTGTCAGGAACTGGGCGTGGAGATCCACGAGCACGCCCCGGTACGCCGCTTCCTGCACCGGGGCGACACCGTCACCGGTGTACTGACCGACAGGGGCGAGTTCACCGGCGGCACCCTGCTCCTGGCGGCCGGTGTGTGGACCGGCCGTATGACCCGTGCTCTGGGCGCCTCTGTGCCCATCCGCCCCGGCAAGGGTTACAGCGTCGACTACTCCCCCTCGCCAGTGCGGTTGCGTACCTCCCTCACCCTGGAGGACGCCCGTGTCGCGGTGACCCCGCTGAACGGCTTCCTGCGGCTGGCGGGCACCATGGAGTTCGGCGGCCTGGAAGAGACCATCAACCCCAGGCGCGTCGCCGCCATCAAGAAGGCCGCGGCCGATGCCTTCACCGGCTGGGACAACCCACCGGGAGAGGCCGCCCCCTGGGCGGGCCTGCGGCCCATGACCCCGGACGGCCTGCCCGTCATCGGCCGGCTGCACCCGCTGCCCAACGTCTACATCGCCTCGGGCCACGGCATGCTGGGCCTCACCCTGGCCCCCGCGACCGCCGAGATCATCACCGAGGCCCTCACCCAGCACCGCCTCCCGGCCGTCGCCGAGGCGCTCTCCCCACTCCGCTTCACCCACCGGTGACCTTGGGCCTTCACCCCGAAAACCCGAAAAGTGGACACGTTTCGGGGTGAAGGCCCGGCCCCGGCAAGACGGTGTGGGCGAAGTACGTCCCCTCGGGCAGAAGTTGACCAGCCGCAGAACCCTCCCCCCTGTCACCCGCCCCAAGCTTCGCCGCAGCGTTCACCGATCAGAAGTAGTACTGTGTAGTACATGGAGACGACCGCGCGTGAGTTCAATCAGAACGCCTCAAGGATCCTCGCCGCTGCCGAACGCGGCGAGCGCATCACGGTGACCAAGAACGGACGGCCCGTGGCCATACTGGCCCCGGTGGGCGACCAGGGCGCCGTCCTCCCGTACCCGACGGACCCCATGGGGCCAGACGATGAGGCTCCGGTGTTTCACAGCGGTTCAGCCATGGACTGGGAGGCGGGACGCAACGACTACCTCAAGGGGTTCGGCGCGTGAGCGTGCTGATCGCCGACACCTCAGGGTTGTACGCGTACTACGACCGAAGCGAACCGAAGCACCGGCGGTGCCGCGAAGCAGTGGCCTCCGCCGCCCATGTGGTGGTGTCGCCGCTGGTGCTGGCGGAGCTCGACTATCTGCTGAGTTCCCGGATCGGCCCCAAGGCCGCGCACGGGGCACTGGCCCACATTCGCGACCGTGTCGCCGCACGGCGGTATGCGGTGCCCGAGATCGAACCGCACCTTTCCACCGCTCTGGTGACCATGCTGCGGTATCCGCAGATCGGCATCACCGACGCCATGAACGCGATCATGGCGTCGGAGTACCTCACGGATTTGATCCTGACCCTGGATCCTCGGCACTTCCGGATGATGCGCCCACTGACCGGGCACACGGCGTTCCGTCTGTGGCCGGACGATCTCTGAGCCCCTCCGGAGCCACACGTCTACGCGGAGTACGCCCCGCCGACCGGAGGCTGACCCGGCCACAGCACCTCTCGCCCACCGTCGCTACCGTCGCCACCGCTGCCCCCTCGGCACCCACCAGTACATGTCGCCCGAGCAGGTCCGCGGCGGACGTATCACCCCGCAGACCGATCTGTACGCGCTGGGCTGTGTGCTGCACGAACTCCTCAGCGGGCGCGACGAGTTCGGACGCGCGGCTCGTCCTCCAGGGACGAGCCCCTCGATCCCCTCGATCCCGCTCCTGAAGCGGGCGTCATGCGCATCCTGCAGGAGGTGACCAGGCGCGGAGCACACAGACCATGGCATACTTGAAGTATGGCAACTCGGAAGATCACCATCACCGTGCCGGAAGAGCTGGTGGAATCGATCAAGGAGCGCGTCGACGCACGCGGGGTGTCCGGCTACATCGCCGCCGCCGCCGCTCATCAGGACGCCATGGACCGACTGCGCGAACTGGCCGAACGCCTCGAAGAAGAGCACGGCGCCGTGACGGACGACGAGCAGCAAGCAGCGCTGGACCGCATCGCCGCCATCGACGGCTGGCATGACGAGCAGCGATCGGGTCCGGGACGAGGCCGCGCGAGTTCGGACGAAGCCGCGTGAGCCGCACCGCCCGAGTGAAGCCGCACCGGCCGCGACAGCGCGTCTTCGTGTTCGACTGCGAGGCTCTCTCCAAGGCGGTTCAGGGAGATCGGGAGATGGCCGCGCTGATCAAGACGGCTCCGCGGCTGGACATCCCGATCGTCACCTCGGCGCTCACGACCTTGGAGGCATGGGACCCTCGCGAAACGTCGAGGCAGGCCCTGTGGAACTGGACGCTGTCCCGGATCCGCATCGTGCACACGGACGACCAGGTGATCGCCATGGCCCGCGACATGCTGAAAGCAGCCGGCCTGCAGGGGCACAAGTACGCCATCGACGCCGTTCTGGCGGCCGTGGCCGGGCGGGAAGCCGTGCAGGGAGCTCAGGTAACCGTCTTCACCTCCGACACCGACGACATGAATCAACTCCTCGCGGGAGACTCCGGATACTCCGGATACTCCGGGCATTCCGTGCGAATTGAGAAGGTCTGACGGGACGCCGCCCCTGCCTCACTCCGGCCACTCGCCGGCTCCCCCGAGCAATCCATGCCGCCGTCAGACCGCATCCACCGGCACATATTCAGCACACACGAGAACGGGAAGCACCGTGAACACGTGAGAACCGCGGAGGAGTATTTTCCTTGGTCAGACATCCTGCGACCCGCATCTACGCAGGTCACAGCCGCGCCCCGGGAAAACTCCCAAGGAAGTGCTCCGGAAAGCGTCGCAAAACTGGATCGGGCGTCGCAGAACTGGATCGAGGCGTCTCCGCGCTGGGGGCCTACCTCTGGGTCAGCGCTCAGGAGTCGGCGACGTTTACGACGCGGTCTTCACTCGTACGGGTTAAGTCACGTTATGCGACTTGATCTTCATCATGCGTGATGACTAGCTTCTCCGGGGCAGCGAGTGGTCAACAGCGGATGTCACCGCGTTCGTGGGCCGGGGGGTGCGGTGGAGGTTCGGGATGTGCGTCACGCGTACGGGCATCGTGAGGTCCTGCGGGGCCTCGACCTTGATCTGCGGCCTGGTGTGCTGGCCGGGATCGTCGGGGAGAACGGCGCGGGTAAGTCGACACTGTTGAAGATCCTGTCTGGTGAGCTGCGCCCACTGGGTGGCACGGTCCGCCATGAGGGCCGTTTCGGCTACTGCCCGCAGGACGTGGTAGTCAATGAGGCTCTGACGGTGCGCCAGCACCTGGAGTTCTTCCGCGTCGCGCGAGGGCTGCCGGATCTGCGGCACGCCGGGCAGGTCATGGAGGCGTTGCGACTGTCGGAGTACGTCGATGAGCGTGCCGGCCTGCTCAGCGGCGGAACCCGTCAGAAGCTGAACCTGACCCTGGCACTGATGCACGACCCGCAGGTGCTGCTGCTGGACGAGCCGTACCAGGGTTTCGACTGGGACACCTACCAGCGCTTCTGGGACCTGGCCGCCCAACTGCGCGACGCCGACCGCTCAGTCCTCGTCGTCTCCCACCTGGCCTATGACGCTGAGCGCCTGGACGAGTTATGGCGCCTGGAGGGTGGCGTGCTGCGCCCTGTTGAGGGGGTACCAGGGTGAGACGGCACCTGAACCTGTTCGTCACAGCAGTCCGCTTCGACCTGGTCGAGCATGCCCGCAACAGGCTCGCCATGGTCCTGGTCGCCGTGTTCATTCCCTGCTGGATCAGCATGGCTTACGCCGTCATTCCCAGCAGGCACCTGACGTTCCGGCTGCGCTCGACCGGTCAGGTCCTGGCCCCGGCCGGCGACCAGATCACGCAGATCACCGGTGCCCTCAACGCTGTCACCCTGATCACCGGGTTCATGATGTTCGCCGTCACGTTCAACGGCGGACGCTTCGACCGCCGCCTGGCCATGGCCGGCTACCCACGCACCCACCTGGTCCTGGCCAAGACCACCTCTCTGACCCTGACCTCCGGCACCATCACCGCTTATGCCACTGCGGTGATCTGCGCTGCCTGGAACCCCCGCCAGCCCCTGCTGCTCGCCGCGGCCCTGTTCTGCGGGGCCATGACCTATGGGGCGCTCGGTGTCGTCTTCGGCTCGCTGCTGCGCCGTGAGGTGGAGGGCATGTTCGCCCTGTTCATGATCAGCCTGATTGATGTCGGGCTGCAAAGCCCTCTGGCCAGCAGCGGTTCCGGAAACTCGGCCGTTCGGTTCCTGCCCACCTACGGCACCATGCAGGCCGCCTCGGCCGCGGGCTTCACCCACAAGTGGCTGCCCGGCGCTCTCGCCGTCCAGTCCCTGTGGTTCGCCGGCGCCGCACTCCTGGGGCTGCTCACCTTCCACCACCGCACCAAAGACGCCCTGACCGCCAAGCCACCCCTCCGTCTGCCCTGGCCGTCCAGGCACCGACCACCTGCGCAATCGGCCCGGGCCACGTCGACACCCCGCTGAGCGGCGCTCCGGTGCGACGGCTCACAAGAGCCCTACGAGGGACGTGTCACGCCCTCATCGCAGAGCGAAACCCTGGCCCTGAAAAGGGAGCCGGCCCCGAAAAGGGAGCCGGTTGCGCAGAGGGAGTTCGCTGAGCAGAAAGAGTTCACAGATGCTGGTAAGGCGATGGCTGGACGCGGCGGGTATCACAGATCCCGTCCTTCGGCACTGCTACACGGTGTGCGCACGCGAGATATCCGGTTTCGAGAGGGGGCACGGCCGCTGGGCTGCCCTGCGCATCGTGCCCGCAGCGACACGGCCTCACACGGCGGCGCTGGGAGCACACGGGTGCCGTGCCGACGCCTGTGCGGACAGCGGGCCGGCAGAGACCCGTCAGCGTCGGCTCGCCGCATTCGAGGAGGCCACCTGGGCGGCATTCGACGCCGGCGGCTCCCCCGACCCCGTCCTGCATGCCACGGTGCACACCTACCGGACCTTCGGCATGCCGCTGTCACTGATCGAGGACATGTTCACCGCGATGCGGCGCGACGTCGACTTCCGCCACTTCGCCACCTACGCGGAACTGTGCCAGTGGGCCACGCAGATGAACTTCAACTGGCTCTACGGGTGCTTGTGGGCCATGGCCGGCATCGAACCCACGGAAGCACAGCCGCTGATACGTGAGTTCGCCGAACCTGGCCAGTTGGCTGACGTGCTGTGCGATCTGTCGGAGGATCTCGACGACGGCCGCCTCTACCTCCCTCTGGAGGATCTCCACCAGTTCGGGGTACACCCCGAGGACATCGAGGCCAGACGGTGGACACCGGCCATGGCTGACCTCATCGCCTTCGAGGCCGCGCGCGTCACTGACCGGAGCTCCGCCCTGGCCGCCGAACTGGCACACACCCCCGGCGGCCCCCTGATCCACGCACTGGGCGAGTGTGTCAGGCTGCGCGTGGCCGGCGTGCTGGCCGCAGGTCAGGACGTGCTGCACCGGCCGGTCCACCCACCCATGGGCGACTACCTCAACGCGTGGAGCCCCCTCATGCGCGCCGTCATCCCCTGCTGACCATCGAAAGGCTGTCATGTCCATAGCCGTGAACCCCGCCGACGGCACCCACATTCCGCTCCTGCAGGCCGAGCTGCTGCGCTGGGTGGGCAGCGGTGACAGCCTGCTGGAACTCGCCTGCCTGGACGCACTGTTCCCCCCGGGCAAGCTCCTGCGCCCCGTGCTGTGCATGGAGTCGGCCAAAGCCGTCGGCGGCACCGCCGACCAGGTGCTGACTTTCGCAGCCGGCATCGAATGCCTGCACGTCGCCAGCCTCGTCCACGACGACATCATCGACCAGGACCCGGTACGCCGGGGGCGGGCCTCCACCGCGGAGCAGTACGGCCTCGCCGAAGCCCTGGTAGCAGGCGACGGACTGTCGATGGCCGGAATGGCGGCCATGCTCAGCGGCGGCCCCGCCGAGCGCGTACTGCACGCGGCACGGGTCACCATCGAGGCCCTGCGCCACATGTGCCAGGGCATCATGCGCGAAACCGAGATCCGCGGCGACCTGACCTGCGGAGTGCCGACCGTCCTGAACGTCATGCAGGCCAAGACCGCCGCGCTGACCGGCGCCGCCTGCCAGGCCGGGGCGATCCTGGCCGGAGCGACCCCGCAGCAGTACCAGGCCCTACGCCAGTACGGCGAACAGCTCGGCATGGCCTTCCAGATCCGTGACGACCTGCTCCCCTACACCGCCGAGGACCAGGTCACCGGCAAGACAGCCACCAGCGACGTCGCCAACCTCCAGCCCACCCTCCCTGTCCTGCTCGCCTACGAAGCCGCCGACGAAGCCGACCGCAAGCGCCTGACCACCGTATTCCGCGACGGCACCGACCCTGTCACCGCACACCGAGACGTCCTCGCTGTGCTGACACGCACTGGTGCTCTCCCCAAGGCGGCCCGGATGGCATCCTCCTGCGCCGAACAGGCACGCGCCGAACTCACCGGCCTGCCACACTCCACCCAGCTCGCCGAACTGGCCACCTCGGCAGCCGACCGCCAGCGCTGACAGAGCGCCCGTCCGTCACGGCCAGGCCAGGCCCCCTCGAGGTCTGTTGCCGCCCCCACGCAACAGCCTCAGGCGTTCGCGAAAGATCTGAACACCTCAACTTTGACAGGGTGTTGTGCGCGTGCCGACACAAGACGCGCATCTCCGGCGGCCCTGCTGTCCTGCGGGTCACGGGCACGTAGCGGGCAGCCGCTGAATGGTGCTGAATGGTTTCGGGCGAGCGACGGCCACGGGCGTTGCCGATGTGCGACGAGTGCGAGGCATTGACGTTGCCGAGGCATTGACGTTGCCAGGGACGGGAGTTCATCATCCTCGCCAAGCAGTGTCAGCCAAGCAGTGTCAGCCAAGCAGTGTTGCCAAGCAGTGTTAACGATGACATAAGTCAGCGAGGACATCTCAGGACGGCATGCCCCGATGCCGGCCGCTCGCCCGCAATCCCGCAATCCCGCAATCCCGCAGGAGTCGTTCATGTCGCGCATCTCTCGTCTGCCTTCCTCCTTTCTGCCTTCCTCCTTACTCAGAGCCGCTGCCTGCACGGGCGTCGCAGTCCTCGCTCTGACCGCCTGTGGCCCCGGATCCGGATCCGGATCCGGACCGGGCACCGCGAGCGCCGGATCGGGTGACGTCAAGGTCGGTCTGATCACCAAGACCGACACCAACCCGTTCTTCGTGAAGATGAAGGAGGGCGCGGAGAAGGCCGCCGAGGCCGAGGGCGTCAAGCTCATGACCGCGGCCGGCAAGTTCGACGGTGACAACGCCGGTCAGGTCACCGCCATCGAGAACATGGTCGCCGCCGGCGTGAAAGGCATCCTGATCACCCCGAGCGACTCCAAGGCCATCGTGCCCGCGATCGAGAAGGCCAAGGCCAAGGGCGTGCTGGTCATCGCCCTGGACACCCCGACCGAGCCGGAGAGCGCGGTCGACGCCCTCTTCGCCACCGACAACCTCAAGGCCGGCGAGCTGATCGGCGAGTACGCCAAGGCCGCCATGCGGGGGAAGGAGGCGAAGATAGCCACCCTCGACCTCGCGCCGGGCGTCTCCGTCGGCGTGCGACGGCACAACGGTTTCCTCAAGGGCTTCGGCATCAAGGAGGGCGACTCCTCCCTCGTCTGTTCCCAGGACACAGGCGGCGACCAGGCCAAGGGCCAGACCGCGATGGAGAACTGCCTCCAGAAATCGCCCGATATCAACGTCGTCTACACCATCAACGAACCCGCCGCGCTGGGCGCGTACACCGCGCTGAAGGCCAAGGACCGGGAGAAAGACGTCCTGATCGTCTCCGTCGACGGCGGCTGCACCGGGACCGAGGCCGTCAAGGACGGCACGCTCGCCGCGACCTCGCAGCAGTACCCGCTGAAGATGGCCTCCGAGGGTGTCAAGGCCGTCGTCACGTACGCCAAGGACGGCAAGAAGGCGTCCGGTTACACCGACACCGGCGTCACGCTGATCACCGACAAGACGCAGGACGGGGTCACGTCGAAGGACACCGCGTACGGCCTGGAGAACTGCTGGGGCTGAGCCGGCTTTTGAGGACCGTACGACTCCGCCTGTCCTCTCAGCTGTCCTCTCAGCTGTCCTCTCAGCTGTCCTCTCAGCTGTCCTCTCAGCGGGGCGGCCGTCCCTTCCTCCCTGACCGGGGGACGGCCGCCCGCTTGTCCTCTTGGCCTCTTCGCCTCTTCGCCTCTTCGCCTCCGACCAGGGCGAACAACGACTTCTGTCTTCCGACAAGGACCACCTCGCATGAAGGACCTCGTATGACAGCCACGGCCACGCCCCCCGGCGCGTCCCCGCCGTACTCGGAGCTCAAAGCACCGACCACGGCCCGCAGACTGCTCACGGCACCGACCACCGGCCCCCTGGTCGCCCTCCTCCTGGCCTGTGTCTTCTTCTCCCTCTCGACCGACCAGTTCCTCACCGGCGGGAACTTCTCGCTGATCGTGCAGCAGGTCATGGTCGTCGGCACCCTCGCCATCGGGCAGACCCTGATCATCCTCACGGCGGGCATCGACCTGTCGTGCGGTGCGGTGATGGCGTTCGGCAGCATCGTGATCGCCAAGATGGCGGCCGAGGGTTCCCTGCCCCCGCTGGCCGCGATCGCGCTGGGCCTGGTCGTCTGCGGCGGTTTCGGCCTGCTCAACGGGGCGTTGGTGCGGAAGATCCCGCTGCCGCCGTTCATCGTGACCCTCGGCATGCTCAACGTGGCGTTCGCGCTGACCCACATCTACTCCGAGGAGCAGACCGTCACCAGCCTGCCGGGCCCGCTGACCGCGCTCGGGCAGACCTTCCCGCTCGGCAACACGGACATCACGTACGGCTCGCTGGTCACCATCGCCCTCTTCCTCCTCCTCGCCTACGCGCTGAGCAACACCGGCTGGGGCAGGCACGTCTACGCCCTGGGCAACAGCCCGGAAGCGGCCCGGCTGAACGGCATCCGCACCTCCCGCCTGACCATCGGCGTCTACACCGCGGCCGGTGTCCTCTACGGCATCGCCGCCCTGCTGCTCATCTCCCGCACCGGCGTCGGCGACCCCCAGGCGGGCCAGACCGACAACCTCGACAGCATCACCGCCGTGGTCCTCGGCGGCACCAGCCTCTTCGGCGGGCGCGGCTCGGTCCTGGGCACGTTCCTCGGCGTCCTCATCGTCGGTGTCTTCCGCAACGGCCTGCAGTTGATGGGCGTCGCCTCCATCTACCAGACCCTGATCACCGGCGTCCTGGTGATCCTCGCGGTGACCGTCGACCAGCTCTCCCGGAAGAAGGCCCGATGACCGCCACCGGCACCCCCACCCCCACCCCCCCCCTGTCCTGCAGGCTCGCGGCCTGGTCAAGCGCTACGGCCAGGTCACCGCCATCGACGGCGCCGACTTCGACCTGATGCCCGGCGAGGTCCTCGCCGTCATCGGCGACAACGGCGCCGGCAAGACCAGCCTCATCAAGGCCCTCACCGGCGCGGTGACCCCGGACGCGGGCGAGATCCGCCTGGGCGGCGAGCCCCTCACCTTCTCCGGTCCGCAGAGCGCCCGCGCCCACGGCATCGAGACGGTGTATCAGGACCTCGCCGTGGCCGCCTCCATGGACATCGCCTCGAACATGTTCCTCGGCCGTGAACTGCGCCGCCCCGGCATCCTCGGCGGCGTCTTCCGCATGCTCGACAAGAAGCGGATGCGTCAGGAAGCCGCCGAGCACATGGCCGACCTGAAGATCGGTCTGCGCTCTCTCACGCAGGCGGTCGAGACGCTCTCCGGCGGCCAACGGCAGGCCGTGGCGGTCGCCCGTGCCGTCGCCTGGGCCCGCTGCGTCGTCGTCATGGACGAACCCACCGCCGCCCTCGGCGTCAAGGAGTCCGGACAGGTCCTCGACCTCATCCGCCGGGTCCGCGACAAGGGCATGCCGGTCGTCCTGATCAGCCACAACATGCCGCACGTGTTCGAGATCGCCGACCGGATCCACGTCCACCGGCTGGGCCGGCGTGCCGCCGTGATCAAGCCCTCCGACTACTCCATGGCGGAGGTCGTCGCCATCATGACCGGTGCGCTCACCGTCGACGAGGCCGGAGATACGGTCGTGGCGGATTCCGCGGCGGCGAAGGCCGCCGGCGTCCAGGCCGACTGACAGCCAGGCCGACTGACAACCAGGCCGACTGACAACCAGGCTGAAGCACTCATGGCTTCAGGGCAATCGGGAGTACGCACCCCACGTCATTCCCGGATCAGCGCCTCCTGCTCGGTCCAGATGCATTTGCCGGTGTCGAGATAGCGGGTGCCCCAACGCTGGGAGAGGGCGGCCACCAGGTGCAGGCCCCGGCCGCCTTCGTCGGTGTACTCGGCGCGCCGGATGCGCGGGGTGGTGAGGCTGCTGTCGTAGACCTCGCAGGTCAGTGACCGGCTCCGCAGCAGGCGCAGGCGAATGGGGCCTTTGGCATGCCGGATCACGTTGCCGACCAGCTCGCTCACCAGGAGCTCGGTGGTGAGCACGAGATCGTCCAGCCCCCAGACGGCCAGCTGTTTGCGGACGTATTCCCGGGCCTGGCCAGCTGCCCTGGGATCCTCCGGAAGGCTGCACGAGGCGATGTCGGCGGTGGCGGTGCACCGGATGCGGGCGATGAGCAGAGCCGCGTCATCGTTGGTCTGCTCACGGTCGGGCAGCAAGGCGGAGAGGATGATCTCGCACAGGTCCTCAAGGCGCCCGATACCCCCGGCACCGCTGTCCTGGGGGCCGGCCGGGAAATACGAGTTCAGAACCACGGCTTGGCTCAGGGTCTGCTTGAGCTGGTCCAGTCCCTGCTCGATGTCCCGGGTGGCGGATTCGACGAGACCATCCGTGCAGAACACGAGAAGGCTCTCCTCCGGCAGGTGCAGCTCGTGGGTGCCGAAAGGTGGTTCGGCGGCGCCCAGCGGCGGGTCGGCGGCCGGATGCGGGCAGTGGATCGTGCCATCGGCATGGACGACGAGGGGCGGGGGATGCCCGGCCAGGGCGAACGAGCATATCCGGGTGACCGGGTCGAACACGGCATACAGGCAGGTGGCGTAGTAGTCGTCGCCGAGGTCGCTGACGAGGTCGTTGAGATGGCCGAGTACCTCGCCCGGGTCCATTTCGAGGTCGGCCAGCGTACGGACCGCCGTACGCAGCTGCCCCATGGTGGCGGCTTCGGCGATGCCGTGCCCCATGACGTCGCCGACCACCATGGCGACCCGGTCCGCGGACAGGGGGATCAGGTCGTACCAGTCGCCGCCCACCTCTTCGCCTTTGCCCGCGGGCAGGTAGCGGGCGGCTGCGGACACGGCGGGCAGAGAGGGCAGTGTCCTGGGGAGCAGGCCGCGCTGGAGTTCCTGTGCGCGGAGGTGTTCCCTGTCGTACAGCCGGGCCCGTTCCAGTGCCTGGGCGACCAGACCGCTGAGGGCTGTCAGCAAGGTGCGTTCCTCGTCGCTGAAGGAGCGCGGCTGGGTGAAGGAGACCGTGCAGCAGCCGATGGCGTGTCCGGAGGCGATGAGAGGCAGGAACGCCCATGCGTTCTTGGTCGACGTGGACGTCAGCTCCTCCATCATCGGATAGATCCGGATGAACTCGGCGGTCGATTCGACGAATCTGGGGACGCGGTTGCCCAGCACGTCAAGGAGCACGACCTCGGAGGCAAGCGGGAGCTCGTAGATCTGGTTCAGGAATTCCTGTGAGTATCCGACAGCGTCGATCGCGTACACCCGGTCACCTTCGAGCACTTGGACCACCAGCCCGTCGGCACCGAAGGGCGGCAGGACGCGCTCCGCGACGACCTGTACGACGTCCTTCGACGTGAGGGCTTCGGCGAGCGCCGAGGTCAGCTCGCCTATCCGGGTGGCCCGCTCCACCGCGATCCACTCGGCCGTACGCTCAGCTATCCGCCGCCGCTGGTCGGTGACGTCTACGAAGTAGATCGTCAGCCCTCTGCCCGGTACGGGGACAAGCCGCGCCTGATAAAGACGCTGATCAGTCGGCCAGTGGAGATCGAAACCGATCGCTCTGCCCTTGGCGGTCGCCAGCCGGCACTGGCCTTCCAGACCGGATACCCGGACTGCGGGGATATCCCACAGGACACTGCCGAGCAGCCCCGGGCCGGGGCCAGAGCCAGGGCCAGGGTCGAGGAGACGCTCGGCTTCTTTGTTGACGAAGATGATCCGCCAGTCGTCGGCGACCATCAGGAATCCGTCGTTCATGTCGCGGAGGGTGCCGGTGACCGAATCGCGCGCGGCCTGCACCTGGGCGGTCACCTCAGTGCTGTCGCCCTCAGTGCTGTCGTCCTCAGTCGCGGCCATGGTCATGCCGCCTCCACCGACTGCGGCTCGTTGGTCCGTTCCGGCCCTGTCCCGGTCGGCAGGGCCTGCTCGCACCAGATCGTCTTGCCTGTCGAGGTCTGCCGTGATCCCCACCGCTGCGTCAGTTGGGCGACCAGCAGCAGACCCCGGCCGCCCTCGTCGAACGCCCGCGCCCGCCGCATGTGCGGCGAGGCACTGTTCGCGTCCGAGACCTCGCAGGTCAGCACGTCGTCATGGATCAGCCGCAACTGGATCGGGGAACCGCCGTACCGGATGGCGTTCGTCACCAGCTCACTGACCACCAGTTCGGTCACGAACGCGGCCTCCTCCAGGCCCCAGGACGCCAGCCTGCGTACGCTCTCCGAACGCACCCGCGACACAGCCGCCGCGTCCGCCGCCACCTCCCACGCCGCGACCCGCCGCCCGTCCAGTGCCCGGGTCCGCACCAGCAACAGCGCCGCGTCATCGGCGGGGCCGTCCGGGAGCAGCGTCTTCACCACGTGCTCCGTCAGGTGCTCCAGCGAGTAGTCGGCAGGCACGGTCAGTGCCTTGCGCAAGCTCTCCAGGCCCACATCGAGATCGTGATGACGGGACTCGACCAGGCCGTCGGTGTACAGCGCCAGCAGGCTCCCCGGCGGCAGCGTCATCTCCATCGTCTCGAACGGCACACCGCCCAGGCCGAGCGGCGGCCCGGCCGGGACCCCCACGAACTCGGCCGCCCCGTCCGGTGCCACCAGAACAGGGGCCGGATGACCGGCCCGGGCCAGTGAACACCGCCTCGTCACCGGGTCGTACACGGCATACAGACACGTCGCACCGATGTCCGCCCCCGGCTCGCCGCCGCCCAGGTCGTCCCCCGACTCCGCGGACAGCTGGATCACCAGGTCGTCCAGCCGGGTCAGCAGTTCGTCCGGCGTCGGGTCGACGTCCGCGAGCGTCCGTACGGCGATCCGCAGCCGCCCCATCGCCGCCGCCGCGTGGATCCCGTGCCCCACCACGTCCCCGACCACCAGGGCCACCCGCTCACCCGACAGCCGGATCACGTCGAACCAGTCGCCCCCCACCCCCGTGCTCGGTGACGCGGGCAGATAACACGAGGCCGCCTCCACCGCCGACTGGTGCGGCAGCCGCTGCGGAAGCAGACTGCGCTGCAGCGCGAGTGCCGCCATGCGCTCGCGGGTGAACCGCCGCGCATTGTCCAGACACACCGCCGCCCGGGCCACCAGATCCTCGGCCAGGGCGAGGTCCTCGGGGTCGAAAGGCTCGGGGGTCTCGCGGGTCCGGGCGAACATCACCACACCCAGCGTCGTCCCCCGGGCCCTGACCGGCACCAGGATCCACGAGTGACTGCCGAGGCGGGCCACCTTCGCCCGGCGGGCCGGGCTCTCGGCCATCCACGCCTGGATCACCGGGTCCTCCGTCCGGTACATCGTCGAACGTCCGCTGGCCAGGCACAGCGCCGCGGGTGAGTTGGCGAGATAGACGTCGGAGTCGTCGGCGGTGGTCCGCGCCTCCAGGACACCCTCGAACAGGTTCAGCTCCGCGATCCGCCGCAGCCGGACGGCCCCGGCGATCGGCCCGGGGGCGGGCTCGTCGCCCCTGAGCAGGACCTCCAGCAGGTCGACGCGGGCGAAGTCGGCGAACCGGGGCACCGCCACCTCGGTCAGCTCCCGGCCGGTCCGGGTCACGTCCAGGGTGCTGCCGATGCGGACGCTCGCGTCGTTCAGCAGGGCCAGGCGCTCGCGGTCGCGGCTGGCCCGGGTCACGTCCATCACGGTGGTGCAGACACCGAGCGTCTGGCCCCGGCTGTCCCGCAGCGGTGTCACGGAGGCGTGGAAAACCCGGGAGGACGCCGCCGGGATGCTGCCCTTGACCTCGTCGGCCTGCTCCTCGCCCGTCAGCAGGGCCAGCCGCATCCGTTCCTCCCACTGAACGGCGTCCGGGCCGGTCAGGACATCGGTGAGGCGGTGTCCGCGCCGTTGCTCGTCGGAGACGCCGCTGAGGCGGCGCATCCGCTCGCTCTGCCACACGCACCGCAGGTCGGTGTCGTAGACCGTGAACGCGATCGGCGAGGCTTCGAGGGCCCAGGCGGACAACGCCTCCCGCTCCCGGAGCGCGGACCCGGTCGGCGGCGGGCCGACCACCAGGACCGAACCGGGCCCGGTTTCGCCCCCGGCCAGGCCGGCGGCCAAGGGAGAGGCAGACAGGGGAGAGACAGCCAAGGGAGATGTGGCCAAGGGAGAGGTGGCCAAGGGATAGAGGGAGACCGGCAGTGTCAGCAGGCTGCCGTCCCTGTGCCGCACCGGGAGCGCTATGTGCCGTTCCCCGGGGCTATCGGCGGCCTCCCGCCCCCGCAGCTCCGTGTCCTCCAGCCCCCGCAGTTCCGCGACCGGCTGCCCCAACAGCTCCGCGTCCTCCACCCCCAGCAGCTCCGCGACCGGATGCCCCACGGCCTCCGCGGCCGTGTGGCCCAGCAGGCGTTCCGCCCCCGGGCTCCACCCGGTGATCAGACCCCGCCGGTCGGTCACGACCAGTCCGAGGAGATGCGAGGTGTCCATAGCGTCCAGCGTCGTGCGCGGTATGCCCATAATCAACCTGAATGCTCACCGCTTGCCTGGGGGCCCGACCGCTGATCGTCAGCCGCTGCGGGCTGTGGTCGAGCCCCGCGCAGGCGACTCAGTACGAGGTACAAGTCAGTATCAAGATACAAGTCAGCACAAGGCACAAGTCAGTCGGAGAGTACAAGTCAGCACGAGGCACAAGTCAGTACAAGGCACAAGCACGCTCAGTCAAGGAGGGTGACGGTGCCGGCCGTGCCGTCCACCCGGATCCGCTGCCCCGTCCTGATACGGGTGGACGCAGATCCGGTTCCCGTGACAGCGGGCAGGGAGTACTCGCGGCAGACGATGGCGGCGTGCGACATCACCCCGCCGATGTCGGTCACCGTGGCCCGTATCCGGCCGAACACCGGGACCCAGCTGGGGGCGGTGACCGGTGCGACGAGGATCTCCCCCTCCTGTACGAGGTCCAGCTCGGCGGGACTGTGGACGATCCGGGCCAGGCCTTCCGCGTGTCCGGGCGAGGCGGCCAGGCCGGTCAGTTCGCCGGTGGTGGCGCGGTCGGCCAAGTCGGCCAGCCAGTACCGGAGCCGTTCGCTGGTGATGCCCCACAACATGACGCTGAACGGTTCCGTGATGGCCGTCGGCGGCCGGTTCAGCGCCGGTTCCGGGCGCCGGGCCGCCAGGGCGCGCACGATCCGCCGCCTTCGGTCCACCTCGGGCGGCCAGTAGTCGGGGCCGATGGGCGTGCTGCCCCGCGCCCAGCCGGACGCGAAGTCGAACAGTGCGCTGCGGGCCTCGTCGCGCGTGAGGTACAGCATGTCGTTCTCGCCGGGCCAGAAGCCCGCCCGGTGCAGCAGCGCCGACAGCTGCCGGGTCTTGCGCCAGAAGACGCCCATGGACCAGTGCTCGATGTAGAAGTTGTGGTTCTCCACATACGGGTAGACCTGCCGGGCGAGCCGCAGTTTCGCCTCGAAGTCCACGCGGTCGTCCGGGCGGAGCAGGGCGGCGTACTCGCCGGTGATCCGGTCCCGTTCGGCGACGAGCTCGCTCACGCGCCGGTCGATGTTCTCGCCCCGGCGCAGCCGCAGGACGTGGTCGCGGAGGTAGCCCAGGGGCAGTGCGGGGTCGTCCCGCCAGTACCGGTCGTCGGCGTAGAAGCCGTTGCCGGAGGTGAAGTTGAACCACGGGTCGCGGGCCGTCTCCCAGGCATCCAGCCAGTCCCGTCCCTTTGGCGCCGACGCGACGGTGTCGAGGGTGTCCTGGCCGGGGCCGGGGACGGTCAGCAGGTGGTCCAGGCCCAGTTCGACGGCGAGCTTCGCCAGCCGCTTCAGTTCGTCGTCCGGGCGGAACAGTTCCATGTCCACGCCCTGGACCATGGCCGCGACGGCCTGGTCGGGGATACCGGGGAACCACTGTCTGCACGCCTGGAAGAGGTCCAGGTAGGCCGTGTAGCCGAGGTTGAGGAACTCGAAGTGGTACTGCCAGGCCCGGTGGCACAGCGCCAGAAGCCGGTCGTACCCGCCGAGCAGGG
Organism: uncultured Actinomycetota bacterium; assembly: GCA_963711935.1. GTDB lineage: Bacteria > Actinomycetota > Actinomycetes > Streptomycetales > Streptomycetaceae > Streptomyces. Next base: position 210,256 of record CAVQGD010000026.1, on the reverse strand, counting down.
CGTCGGCCGCGTCCAGCCCGACACCGCGCTCGATCTCCTCGTACGGCTGGACTTCGGGCAGCTCGGTGAACCGGAGCGCCTCCAGCTCCCGGATCGTGGCGAGGACCTTGCGTTTCCAGTTGTCCAGCAGCGCGTCCCAGTGCTCGAAGTAGTATCCGGCGCGCCGGAGGAACTCCGGCACCCGCGCCGCGGCCTCGTCCGGCGGCACCACGATCGGGCTGAGATAGACGTAGCCCTGGTGGATGCGGCATTCCAGGCCGTTGGCGGGCGGCACACGGAAGTGCCGGGTGTTGAACTGCCCCAGGCACTTCGCCGTCACTTCCGGGCCGATCGTCTCGAACGGTTTGAGCACCGTGGGCCAGTGCTGGCTGTCGCAGAACCAGAACCTCGCCTCCTCCACGGCACGCCGCTCGGGCTGGAAGAGCACGTGGTACGGGTACAGGCTCCGCCAGTCCTCAGCCCCCTCGGGCGCCGGGTGCTCGTAGGGGTTGACGAAGGTCGTACGCGCTCCGGACGTCGTGGGCACTCCGGACGTCGTAGGCACTCCGGACGTCGTGCGCGGCTGGGTCGCCATGCGCGGTCCTTTCCTCTCGTCGGGCCCGTACTGACCAGACATGGGGCTCGGATCGCTCAGGTCGGAAGCCTCCCGAGGCCGAGCAGGGTGTCGGCGATGCTGGAGACGCCCGCCCCGGGCACCACCTCGGCTCTCGCGCGTGGTCTGCGACTCCAGACCGTCTCGGGCCGCGCCTGGAGCAGCAGCACCTGGGGGCCGCCGTCCTCGTCCGCCGCCGGGGTACGGGCGGTCAGGGCACGGGCAGTCGGGGTACGGGCAGTCGGGGTACGGGCGATGGCCCACTCGATGTCCTGCGGGCAGCCGTAGTGGCGTTCGATGTCCTTGGCCAGCCCGGCGACCGCGATGATCTCGGCGGGCCCCAGGCAGGCCCTCCTCTGGCGGGCGTCCTCGACCGCGCGCCGGACGAGACCGTGCCCGTCCGCAGCGGCGACCAGCTCGTGGTGTTTCGCCGCCACGGTCGTCCGTACGGGGAGCAGCAGTACCTTGTCCACGAGGTAGTTGTCGGGGGTCAGCTCACCGGACACCACCGGTCCGCCGAGTCCCCAGGCGGCGTCGATGACGATCTTCGACGGGTCGCCGTCGACCGGGTTCACGGTCAGGGCCACACCTGCCGTGCGGGCGTCGACCATTGTCTGCACGCCGACTGCCATGCTCAGCCCCCGCTCGGGCACACCGCCCGCGGCGCGGTAGGTGATCGCGCGCGCGGTCCACAGGCTCGCCCAGCAGCGGCGTACGGCGTCGACGACGGCGTCGGCCCCCCGTACTCCCAGGTAGGTGTCGTGCTGCCCGGCGAAGCTCACGGTCAGCAGGTCTTCCCTTTCGGCGCTCGACCGTATGGCCACCGGGACGTCCCCGGCGTCCCCGGCGTCTCCGGTGTCTCTGGCGTCCCCAACGGCTCCGGCGTCCCCGAGGAGCTGGTAGGCCGCGGTGACGGCCGTCGTGACCAGGGGCGGCACGGGCCGCTCGGTGACCAGTCGGCGGACCTCGGCGGCGCGCCTGTCGATGTCGGCCGTGTCGGAAAGGTCGAGCCCGGCGAGGACGGAGCCGATCTCCGCGCGAAGGCCGCCGCCGTCGAGCACGGCGCCGAAGGCATCGGTGGTCACCGCGAACCCGGGCGGCACCGGTACCCCGCAGGCGGTCATCGTCAGCAGACCCGCGCACTTACCGCCGACCCGGGCGGTGGACGGATCGGCACCGGAATCGAATGCGACGGTGTACTGATAAGTCATGCGAGGGCTCCCCGCACTGGGCACTGGCACGGTTGCACACCACGTCCCCCACCGAGCGTACGGCGTCCTGTACGGCGATGGCAGTCGGTGGCGGCCCGGCGGGCTTCGCCGCCATGGCAGGAGCCGTCCTGCACCGGCTGTCCGGTCATGCCGCGCGGCCCTGACCGGACACACGCGGCACTGACCGGCCAGAAGGGCCCCGCAGGCGGCATCGGGCGGAGCGGCGGCATAACGCCCCTCCCCCTCACTCACCGAAATCAGAAGCCGACATTGTGTGATGGTTCGAAAAGCCGCCGTGACATTCTTCACGGCAATGCCGTCGGTCTGAGGCAACTCGTCAGGGCGCGCATCCACATGCTCCACAGCAAAGGCATGCAGAGCGAGTTCCCCTTCCGAGAGGGAGGAAAGGTCTATATCACATGAGATGTCCATTTCGTCCACCCCTCCCCATTTGCACATGAGCAATAAGTACGCCCCCTCCGATCTTGAGCCATGATCCGGAGTGCCACACTGAAGGCGTAACTACGGGAGTCCTGCGGCGAACTGATGCCGCTTATGAAAGGAGCGGTACAGATACCCGCCATGGACATTCAAGGCACATCATTCATTTCCTTCCTCCTGGCAGCCACGATCGTGTGCGTCACTCCCGGGCCCGACATGCTCTACGTCATGTCCTACGGGGTGTCACAAGGCCGCCGCGGTGGGGTCTCGGCGGCTGCGGGCGTCGCCGCGGGGATGTTCGCGCACGCGGTGCTCTGCGCTTTCGGCGTGTCCCTTATCGTCTCCCGTTACCCGGCGCTTCTCTCCGCTTTCAAAATCGTCGGGATTTGCTACCTGATCTACCTGGGTATCTCGATCGTCCGCGACAGGTCCGACATGGCCGTGAGCACGGGCAGAGCGCACCAGGCCCACAGGCGCATCGCCTACCGCGCGATGCTCGTGAACCTGGCCAATCCCAAGGTGATCGTCTTCTACGTGGCCTTCCTGCCCCAGTTCACCTCATCCTCCGGCTGGCCCGTCCCCGCCCAACTCATCTCCCTCGGGGGGATCTTCGTGGCCATCGGCTTCGCCGCGGACGCGGCCGTGGGGGTGGCCAGCGGTGCGCTCGCCGAACGCTTCGCCAAGGACCAGAACCTCACCCGCAAGGTCAACATCAGCTGCGGCATCGTGATGTTCCTCCTGGCCGGCGTACTCGCCCTCGACATCTGAGACATCGAGATATCTGAGACATCGAGACGTCTGAGGCATCGAGACATCGAGACATCGGGACATCTGAGGCATCGGAACATCTGAGCACCGACGCCACGTAACCCAATCAGGCCATGTAACCCAACCAGACCACGTAACCCAACCAGACCACGTAACCCAACCAGAGGAGCACTGTGCCCGCCCACGAGTCACCGACTCCCCCGCCCGCCGACCCCTTTTCCCTCTCCTCCCGTATGTGGCCGACGACCGCCGCCGTGAACACACAGGGCGTTCTCACTATCGGTGGAACGCCGGTCACGGAAATAGCCGAGCGTCATGGCACACCGGTCTACGTGTTCGACGAGACGGACTTCCGGTCGCGGTGTGCCCGATTCCGCACGGCGTTCGACGGCTTCGACGTCTACTACGCCGGAAAGGCGTTTCTGAGCCGTACCACGGCCCGGCTCGCCAAGGAGGAGGGGCTGAGTCTCGACGTCTGCACCGAAGGCGAACTCGCCTTCGCCAAGGCCGTCGGTTTTCCCGCCGAACGTATCCTGATGCACGGCAACAACAAGTCCACGGAGGAACTCGCCGCCGCGCTCGACTACGGCGTCGGCCGCATCGTCGTCGATTCCTTCGCGGAACTCGACCGGCTACAGGATCTGTTGCCCCGTTTCCCCGGCGTCCGGCCCAGCGTCCTGCTGCGGGTCACGGTCGGCGTGCGCGCCGACACCCACGCGTACATCGCCACCGCACACGAGGACCAGAAGTTCGGGTTCTCCCTGGTCAGCGGCGAGGCAGCGGCCGCGGTCCGGCGCGTCCTCGACGACGGCCTGCTGGAACTGCGCGGACTGCACAGCCACATCGGCTCGCAGATCCTCGGCACCGCCGGTTTCGAGGCCGCCGCCAAGCGGCTGCTGGAGCTGCGGGCGCAGTTCGTCCGCGAGGGCGCCCGGCTGCCCGAACTCGACCTGGGCGGCGGCTTCGGCATCGCCTACACCCCCGAGGACGAGCCCACCGAGCCGGAGGAGATGGCCGACATCCTGCGCACCGTGGTGGCCAAGGAGTGCGCCGCCCTCGGAGTCGACGTGCCCCGTCTGGCGATCGAACCGGGACGGGCCATCGCCGGCCCCAGCGGCGTCACGCTGTACACCGTGGGCACGGTCAAGCACCGCGAGGGCATCCGTACGTTCGTCGCCGTCGACGGCGGCATGAGCGACAACGTGCGCACCGCTCTCTACGACGCCACCTACTCGGTCCGCCTCGCCGGGCGCGCCTCCAGCGCCCCGCCCCGGCTGGTACGGGTCGTGGGCAAGCACTGTGACGCCGGCGACGTCGTCGTACGCGACGACCACCTGCCCGAGGACGTCCGCCCCGGCGACCTGCTCGCCGTACCGGGCACCGGCGCCTACTGCCGCAGCCTGGCGCACAACTACAACCACATCCCCCGGCCGCCCGTCGTCGCCGTCGTCGACGGCGAGTCCCGTGTGATCGTCCGCCGGGAGACCATCGACGATCTCCTGCGCCTCGACGTGGACTGACGCCGTGAACTGACGACCTGAACTGACGCCGTGAACTGACGACACGTACTGACGACGTGTACTGACGACGTGGACTGACGACGTGGACTGAGCAGCCCGGTACGACCCCACGTAATGACCAGCACGGCACCACCCCCTCGCCGTTTCCCCGATGGCCGAAACCAGTCCCGCATCGGCCGAAACCAGTCAAGGAGCAAAGAGTGACAAAGCTGCGCGCCGACGACGCCTACCACAACAGCATCGAGTCGCCCACGTACCAGAGCGCCTCCTACTACTTCAACGACGCCGAGCATGTGAAGGCCGGACTGCACGACCGGTCGGCACCGGCCGGGCGCTACGGCCGCTACTCCAACCCCACCTGGATAGAGGTGGAGAACCGGCTCACCGAGCTGAGCGGGGCCGACGACTCCCTGGTGTTCGCCTCCGGTATGGCCGCGCACATGACGGCCTTCCTCGCCCTGCTCGAAGCCGGCGACGAGGTGGTCCTGCCGTCCGAGTCGTACCGGCAGGTGCGCAATGTGTTCCACCACATCCTGCCGAAGTTCGGGGTCACGGTTCACGAGTTCTCCATACGGGACCCGGAACAGTTCATCGACAACGTGCGGGCGCTCAAGGGCCGAATAAAGCTCGTCCACCTGGAGATGCCGTCCTCTCCGCACATGTACCTCATCGACGTGGCCCAGGTGCGCGAGGCCCTCGGCCCCGACGTGATCATCACCCTCGACAGCTCCTTCTCGCCGCCCCCGAACTTCTACGCGCTCCAGTGGGGCGTGGACCTGGTCCTCTTCAGCGCGACCAAGTACCTCGGCGGGCACGGCGACATCGTCGCGGGCGTCGCGTCGGGCCGACAGGACCTCATCGACAAACTGCGCTGGTACCGCGACACCACCGGGCCGATCATGGACGGCAACACCGCCTTCCTCCTGCGCCGCAGCCTGTACACGCTGAAGTTGCGCATGGAGCGCGTGAACGCGATGGGGCTGGAGGTCGCGCAGTACCTGGAAGGCCACCCGAGCGTGGACCGCGTCTACTACAACGGGCTGGAGAGCCACCCGCACTTCAAGCTGGCGCAGCAGTACCTCCACGGCTACGGCGGTGTCATCACCTTCGAGCTGAACATGACCGAGGCGCAGACCGCGCAGGTCGTGGACCGGCTGAAGGTGCCCTTCATGGCCTCGAACTTCGGCGCCCCGCACACCCTGGTCGAGCAGAGCACCTTCTTCACCTACTTCGAGTACTCCGAGGAGGACCTCAAGAGCATCGGCGTCCCGCGCGGCACCGTCCGCCTGGCGCTCGGCTACAGCAACGACACCCAGGCCGTCATCGAGGACCTGGACCAGGCACTGTCACAGGCCCGGTAAGCCCCACCGCCTGCGAGCGGACGTACCTGGATGTACCCAGACGTACTCAGACGTACGACGCTGTCGCGGGCACGGTGAGCCCCACCGTCAGAGAAATGCCCCGCGACTCCTGCGACGGAGTGGCGGGGCATTCTCGCGGGGCATCCCGGCGGGGGATGTCAGTGAGGGCCGACCTCATCACGCTGAACGGCCGACACGAACGACGCCCACACGGAAGGCGCGAAGAGGAGCGCCGGGCCGTGCGGGTCCTTGCTGTCCCGGACAGGGACGATGTTTGAGTTGATGTAAGTCGGTGCCCACTCAACGCAGTTGACGCCTCCGTCACCGGTGTAGCTCGACCTAACCCACTCCGCGCGGGAGAGGTCCGGGGTGGTGCTCATGTGGGTAGTGCCTCCATGACGGACCGGATGAACGCCGCCGAGTCACGCGGCGACAGGGCGCACGCCCTGAGCCGATCGTAGGCCCACCGACGGTGCCTGACGCGCTCCGGATCCTCCAGCAAAGTCCCGCTCGCGAAGCCCTCCTCCCAGACGACCTGAGTCCCGTCTTCGAGGGTCAACAACTCCAGTGAGCCCCCGGCCAGGGGATGTCCCCCGTGCTCGAACGGGACAACCTGCAAGGTGCTCGTGGGAGTCAGTGTCAGGTCGATGAGACGGGCCAGTTGGGCCCGCATGACGGCCGGCCCGCCGAAGGACCGCCGTAGCGCCGCCTCGTCAAGGATCACTGAGTGATCCGGCGGAGGGTTGTCCCGCAGGTGAGCCTGCCGACTCAGACGGGCCGTCCACAGCTCCTCGATCTTTTCCGGGCTCCGCCTCGGGTCGTAGGTCTGGAACAGCGCACGGGCGTAGTCCTCGGTCTGCACCAGCCCCGTCACGAGCTGACCGGAGTACTCGTCGATGACCCGGGCCCGCGCCTCAAGCCCCATCCAACGCCGGTACTTGTCGGGGTGGATCTCCCGGCGGGCAAGCCGGTACAACTCCTCGAAGATCCCGTCCGTCCCGAAGGCCGCGTCCAGCATGGCCGGGAGCGACGGGGGCGGCATGGCTTCGGCCGTCTCGATGCGGGCCAGGTGGCTGCGGCTGATCCTCACGACGTCTGACAACGCCTCAAGGCTCATCCCCGCCTGCTCCCTGTGAGCACGCATCTTCGCCCCGAACAGATGCCGGGCGCTTCGGTCGGGTGTCAGTTCGCGTGGACGTGCGGGCACTGTGCAACTCCCCTCTCCCCAGAGGTAACTGGAGACATGAACACCTGTTGGTCGCCGTCATTCAGGGCAACGCTTGGAACACGCAACGTAGTGGATCCCCGGCGGGGGCGGCAGGCGAATGTACGAAATGTACGGAGTGACAGACATGACGACAGCAGGCAGGCGACAGACAGCCACGGCCACAGAGAAGGTCAAAGACGCCGAGCGGGCACGCGACGAACTGCGCGACGCGCTCAAGGAGGCAGGGGTGCAACTCCCCTCCCTCGGGCTCGACATCGCCTCCTGTGTCGGCCCCGCTCCGCTCGCCCTGATCGAACTGGGACGCTGCAACATCGCAACGGCCCGCGCACTCACCGCCGCCCTGCGCACCAACACGTCCGGTACGTCCGGTACATCCGCCACGTCCGGGGAGCAGGAACGGTGAGCGACCAACAAGGACAACAGCAGGAGCATCAACAGCAGCCAAACACAGTCGAGTTGAGGTTGAGCCAGAGCGTCGACGAGGGGCGGGGCCTACAGATCAGGTCACACCTGGAAGGCGAGTTGAGCCAACGCGCCGACGAACTGGCCCAACTGATCAAGGAACACCTGGAAGGGCTGGAAGGACGGGGACACCGTGAGGGAAGGACTGAAACACCGTGACCCGCGCCAACTACCGCTTCCGGGACCACACCCTCACCCCCGACAAGGAACCCGACGCAGAACCCCCCACCTACACCTTCCAGTGCGCCGTATGCGACGCGAACGGCCCCACCGACACGAAACCCGACACGGCCTCCCACTGGACGTTCCGCCACCTCAAAGAACACCCAGAACACTTCACCTACCGCTCCCTGGTCACCCTGCCGTACCGCATCACCCCCGGAGCATGGCAATGACGACGAAATCCATCGACGGCCACTACTGGTGCCAGACCATCGCCACAAGCCCAGCCACCGGACAATGGTTCCTCGGCGACTACCGGGCCCCCACCCCACGCCTCGCCCTCCGCTGGCTACGCGGACAAGCGGAACGCCTGGCGAACGCACTCGACCCGAAACCCGGCTCCGGCCCCCTGCCACCCCACTGCCTCCACGAAGTCAGCGCGAACGCCCCCAACCCCGGAAGGATCTTCCGAAAGTGGGCAGAGGACTTCCGCTACCAGGAAAAGCAAATGGAGACCCTGGCAGACGGCCACCTCATCAGCATTCACGCCGGAGGCCCGGACCGAATCTTCGGCCTCACCGCCACGGACGTCTTCTATTCCCTCTCCGCACACCCCCTCCCCGTCCCCCTCGTGACCAACCGGAAAGTACGCGCCCCCTGTTTCACAACGGCAGGCTGACAGACTCCCGCTCCGGGTCTCCAACCCTGGACAGGCCAAGCGGTCCGGGGCGGGTCAGCAAGCGCAATACCAGTAATCGACACATACACGTAGGAGGAATGTTGAACGGAACGGCAACACCCCCGGTGCCCTTCGGCGTAGATCACCTGATCTCTCCGCCGAGCACGAGCACGGACGCACCCGTCATTACCTACAGCGAGACCCTTCAACTCAACGTCTCGGCTGAGGGCAATCCGTGGCACGCGGAGGCCGCGAGCCAGCCGGAGACACAGACGGAGACCAGCAACGGCGACGGCCAGAACCCGGGCTCTGACAGCGGAACTGATCTGTACTGACATGGACGCAATCCTCATCCTCACCGGCCGGGACGACCTGACGGCCGACGCTGTGGTTGAGGAGCTGGACAAGCGTGGTGAGAATGTCGTCCGCTTCGACACGGCCGACTTTCCTACCGCTTCCCGTCTGGCCGTCTCCCTCACAGGGGATGGCTGGATGGGAACCTTGGCCAACTCCCGGACGCTGGACTTCCAATCGGTCAAGTCTGTTTGGTGGCGTCGCCCGAATGAATTCGTCACGCCGGAGGAATGGCCGGACCACGCGCGGGCATTCGCAGTGTCCGAAGCACGGTCCGGCCTTCTCGGCGTTCTCGGCTCGCTGCCTGTCCGCTGGATCAACCATCCGGCGAACGATGCCGCCGCGAACTACAAGCCCCGGCAACTGGCCATAGCCGCTCGCGTCGGGCTGGACGTACCCAAGACCGTCATCACCTCCGACCCCGACCACGCACGCGAATTCATCGGAACACAGCGCGTCATCTACAAGGGGCTGGGCGGGGGCGTTCTCGGACCGGCCGGTGAGCGCAAGTTTCTTCCGGTCAAGCTCATCACGGCAGACCAGATCACCGACCGGATCACCGGTACCGCGCACCTCTTCCAGGAGAACGTAGAGAAGGAATTTGAGGTACGCCTTACCGTCATCGGTGAGCGCATGTTCCCTGTCGCCATTTACGCGAGCAGCGAAGCGGCCAAACTCGATTGGCGCACCGATTACCGGTCCCTCACCTACAAGCCCGTTAAACTTCCCTCGCAAGTCGGGAAGGGTGTCCGGCGGCTCATGGAAGAACTGGGCTTGTTCTTCGGAGCGCTGGATTTCGCCGTAACCCCGGACGGCCAGTGGAAGTTCTTGGAAATCAATCCCAACGGCCAGTGGCATTGGATAGCCGTAAAGGCTGGAATCCCCTTGGTTGAAGCCATGGCCGACGCCCTGCAAGGAGAGACCGAATGACCGTATACAGACCGTGGACCGAGGCGGCCAGGGCACTGGCCGACAAGGTAACCGCCAACGCCCCGGAATGGCATGAAGCCATCAGCGCAACTCCCCGTCATCGGCTCGTTCCCCGCTGGTGGGAACGCATTCCGAACAGCCCCGCTGAAGAATGGGAGTTGGTAGCCCAAGCCGAAGACTCCGAAGACTCCAAGGCCCGGATCGCGGCGGCCTACAGTGACGAGACCCTCGTTACCCGCGTCGGCCCGTTGCACGCCGACCACGCGAAGCCGAGCGAGAGGGCGACCGGGAGCCCAACATCGTCATCAACGCTGCCGGGTCTGATCGTCTCCATGATGCACCGGTTGAACGCAAAGCCGGGGCACAAGATTTTGGACGTGGGTACCGGCTCCGGCTACGCCCTCGCTCTCTTCGCTCGTCGTCTCGGAGACGAGCACGTGACAAGCGTGGACGTGGACCCGTACCTGGTGGAGGCCGCCCGCGCTCGTCTTGCCGAATTCGACCGGACTCCGCGCATTGAGGCAATCGACGCGACGGGAGAACTTCCCGAGCCCTCCTATGACCGCATCATGGCTACGGTCTCTGTCCGCCCCGTTCCAAAATCGTGGCTCCGCGCGCTGCGTCCGGGCGGCAGAATCGTGACGACCATTGCCCACACGGCCCTATTGATCACGGCCGACATGGGAGAGGACGGCATCGCACGGGGGAGCGTCCAGCCGGACCCGGCGACATTCATGGAGACCCGGCAGAGCGCCGACTACCCGCCCAAGCTGAACGAGGTATTCGCCTCCGCGCGAATCGCTGAGGGGACGGACGTACGGGCCACTGACGGCCCGATCCCGGACCTCTGGCAGGAATGGCCGCTTCGGTGGCTGTACGAGCTGGACACGCCCGGCGTAGAGACCCGCGCGGCCACCATGCCGGACGGACGACGCGTGGTCTGGCTACTCGCTGCGGACGGCTCATGGGCACGCGCGGAGGAGAGCGAAGACGGGTCAAAGCACGGGTCAAAGCGCACCGTTCACCAAGACGGAGTGCGCCGACTCTGGGACGACCTGGAGCGCGTCCGGCGCAAGTGGGAAGAAGGGAACCAATTCCCTCTGCACTCGCTGAGCGTCGAGCTCAGCCCGGACGGCGGCAAGCTGACCGCCCCGGACGGCGCATGGACGTTCTCCCTCTGAGCCCGCCCGCCACATGACCGCCCCGCCTGTCTGTCGTTCCCCCGTGGCGGATGGGCGGGGCTTTCCGCAGCCGTCAGCCAGCCGTGTCGGACTCGTTGGCAGGCCGCTGCTCCGGCTTGCGCTCCGCAACGTAGGTGCCGCGCCCAGAAACGGCGTAGACCGCCCCCTCTTCGACCAGCGCCGCGATGGCCCGGCGGACTGTGGGACGGGACAGCCCGTAGTGATCGGCGAGCGCGTTCTCACTCGGGATGGCCCGGTTGGTCTTCCAGTCGCCCCGCTTCAAGCGCGCCCGCAAAATCCCCGCCAGTTGCGCAAACGGCGCCTCGGGCGCATCGCGTTCCACCAGGTCGTCAGGCCCGTACGTCATGAGTCGAAGATATCCGGCCGACATCCGACGACACACATAGACAGGCCAATACTGGCCCTTGCAAGCTCACGCAGGACTTTACAGGCCTTTTCAGGTGGGGCTAGAGTCGCCCACGAAAAGACCCCGACGATGGAGGCAACCATCGCCGGGGCGGAGCCCATCAGCTAATAAGGAGCTGACAAACATGGCCGACCTTATCGCGCGAGTACTTCACGCCGTCTGCGCCTGGCTGTTCCCCGCCACCGGCACCCACCGCGCCGCCACGCCGCCCACCGCAACCCGCGCCGCCACGCCGCACACGGCACCCGTCACGTCTCCGCGGCCCCACCGCAGGCCACTGCTGCCCCACAAGAGCCCGTACGCCGCCGAGGCAGCCGCCAACCGGCCCCTCGTCGACACGACCAGCTCCGTACGCCCCTATCTCGACATGTCGCACAAGGAGCGCACCACCAAGCAGCAGGCTCAGGCGGAGCGGCTGTGGATTCTCGACATGGCCACACGCGGAATCGACGTAGGCCCCTCCGTAATCCACGGCGTCCACATCGGGGCGGGCAGCCGCACAGTCCGCGTGGGGGTGGCGGCATGAACACCCCCAACCACTCCCGCCCTCCACGTCTGCTCCTGCCCGTGCGGCGCACCGAGGCCACCGGGTCCGCCATCCCGCTACGCGACATCATCCAGCCGCGCGGAAGGGCACGAGTGATCCACTGCCCGAGGAGCTGATGGCCCGTCTCGCGATTGCCTTGCCCGAATCCCGGGGCCCTCTCTTGGTGCCCCCGGTGACGGTGCGGGGGAGAAGAGGAGTGCCCTGCTAGGCGACGCCGAGCCAGGCGTCAGGGCCGAAGGTGCCCTTGATGTCGGAGGCGACGGAGTCGGCGCTCACAGAGGTCGGGAGTGCGTACACGGTGGTCTTCCCGGGGCCGCGTACGTGGATGTGCACAGGTGTTTCGCCGGGGTGGGAGCCGATGATGCGCTTGATCTTCGCGACTGTCTCCTGGTTGATCTTGTGATAGGGGAAGAACAGCCGCACAGGCGGGCGTCCTCCATGCTCGGCTGCTGACACGTCGAGCACCTCCAGCTTCTGTCCGAAGATCTGGAGTGTGCCGTCGCGGTCCTCGACCTTGCCCCGGATGGCGACGACGGCGTCTTCCACCAAGGCGTGTTGCACGAGCTGGTAGGAGGCGGGGAAGAACAGTACTTCGATCGAGCCGTCCCGGTCGGCGAGTTCGACGATCGCCCACGCGTTTCCCTGTTTGGTCTGCTTGCGGGTGAGGCCGGTGATGAGGCCGGCGAGCTGGACCTCTCCGCCGTTGCGGCCTGAACCGAGGAGTTCGGCGATGGTGACGTCACGGTGGTTGCTCAGAATGTGTTCCGCACCGTCGAGGGGGTGAGCGGAGACATAGAGGCCGAGCATCTCGCGTTCGCTGGACAGGAGTTGCTTGCGAGGCCACTCGGTGTCGCTGATCTGCATCTGGAAGGAGAACGCGCGCTCGCCGGTCTGTTCCGTCAGGTCCGCGAAGAGGTCGTCCTGGCCGAAGGCCGCGGCCTTCTTGACGGGGACCATCGCGTCGATAGCGTCCTCGTGGACGGCGGACAGGCCCTTGCGGGTGTGGCCGAGGGAGTCGAATGCCCCGCCCTTGACGAGGGATTCGACGGCCCGCTTGTTGAGAGCCGGCAGGTCGACCTTGTCGAGGAAGTCTTCGAAATCGGCGTATTTTCCACGGGACTTGCGGCCTTCGACGATGGCCTCGATGACGCCGGTTCCGACGTTTCGCACGGACAGCAGGCCGAAGCGGACGTGATCGCCGACGGCGGTGAATTCGGCGACGGATTCGTTCACGTCGGGCGGGAGAACGGTGACGCCGAGCTTACGGGCATCAGCAAGGTAGACGGCGGCCTTGTCCTTGTCGTCGCCGACGGAGGTGAGCAGGGCGGCGGTGTATTCGGCGGGGTAGTTGGCCTTGAGATAGGAAGTCCAGAGCGAGACGAGACCGTAGCCGGCGGTGTGGGACTTGTTGAACGCATACCCGGAGAAGGGGAGCATGACGTCCCACAGGGCCTTGATGGCTTCCTCGGAATAGCCGTTGTCCTTCATGCCGCCGTGGAATTTCTCCCATTCGGCTGCCAGCACCTCGGGTTTCTTCTTGCCCATGGCCCGGCGAAGCAGGTCGGCGCCCCCGAGGGTGTAACCGGCGAGTTGACGGGCGATGGCCATGATCTGCTCTTGGTAGATCAGGAGGTGGAATGTGTTGCCCAGGATCGGCTCCAGGGCGTCCTTCAGCTCCGGGTGGATGGGCTCGATCTCTTGCCGGCCGGTCTTGCGGTGAGCGTAATTGGTGTGGGCGTTGGCGGCCATGGGGCCGGGGCGGTAGAGGGCGAGGGCTGCTGCGATGTCTTCGAACCGGCTGGGTTCCATGAGCTTGAGGAGGGCGCGCATGCCACCGCCGTCGAGCTGAAAGACACCGAAGGTGTCTCCCCGGGCGAGGAGTTCGTAGGTGGCCTTGTCGTCCAGCGGGATGGTTTCGGTGGACAGCTCGATGCCCCGGTTCTCGCGGACGTTCGCGATGGCCTGGTCGATGACTCCGAGGTTCCTCAGCCCCAGGAAGTCCATCTTGACCAGACCCATCTCTTCACAGGACGGGTAGTCGAAACCGGTGATTTTGGTACCGTCGTCGGCCCGGAGATGGAGCGGAATACGGTCGGTGAGCTTGGTCTTGGACAGGATGACGGCCGCTGCGTGCACGCCGGTGTTGCGGATCAGCCCTTCCACGCCTCGTGCGGTGTCGAAGACCGTTCTGACGTCGGCCTCGTTCTCATACATCTGACGGACTTCGGCGGCCTCGCCGTAGCGGGGGTGGCTCTCGTCGAAGATGCCGCTGAGGGGGATGGACTTGCCCATGATGTCGCCGGGCAGGGCCTTCGTGATCCGCTCCCCGTGGGCATAGGGGTAGCCGAGAATCCGGGACGAGTCCTTGATGGCATTCTTGGCTTTGATTAGCCAAAGGTATTGACCATCGCGGTATATTCTTCGCCGTATTTTTCAGTGACGTAGCGGACCATTTGGTCACGCCTGCGGTCATCGAAATCGAGGTCGACATCCGGCGGGTTGATACGCTCCGGGTTGAGGAATCGCTCGAACAGAAGCTGGTGTTCCAGCGGGCACAGTTCGGTGATACGGGTCGCGTAGGCGACGATGGAGCCGGTTGCCGAGCCTCGCCCTGGACCGACAGGGATTTTATTGTCCCGGGCATATTTGCAGATGTCGGCGACGACGAGGAAGTAGGAAGAGAACCCCATCGGTCCGATGACCTTCATTTCGGTCTCGAACCGATCCAGGACGTGCTCGGGAATCGGGTCGCCGTAGCGCATGGCGAGACCCTTGAGAGTCTGCTTGCGCAGCCAGGATTCCTGCGTCTCACCTTCCGGGACGTCAGGGAACTGCGGCATTTCGTCGTTGTAGGCGAATACTTCCTCGTACGACTCGACACGCTCGGCGATGAGGAGCGTGTTGTCGCATGCTTCAGGCAGCTCCGAGAACAGTGCGTACATTTCGTCGGCGGACTTCAGGTAGTAACCGCCACCGCTGAACTTCAGCCGCTGGGTGTCGGCCTTGTTCTTTCCCGTGCCGATACACAGCAGGCTGTCGTGGGAATCAGCCTGGTCCGCGGTGATGTAGTGCGCGTCATTGGTCGCGAGCAGCGGGATATCGAGGTCTTCGGCCAGACGCAGCAGATCGGCACGGACGTCGCGCTCGATGGGGATACCGTGGTCCATCAGCTCCAGGAAATAGTTTTCCTTGCCGAGAATGTCCTGGTACTCGGCGGCAGCCTCACGAGCCTTGTCGTACTGGCGCAGGCGGAGACGGGTCTGAATCTCGCCGGAGGGGCAGCCGGTGGTGGCGATGATGCCTTCGGCGTGCTCGGAGATCAGTTCGCGGTCCATGCGTGCTGTTCCTTTGGGGAACTGCCCGGTGTAGGACGCCTCGGTGGACAGGTAGAAGAGGTTCCGCAGTCCCTGGGCGTTGCGTGCCCACATGGTCATGTGGGTGTACTTGCCACCGCCGGAGACGTCCTTGCCGAACTCGCCGTCCTCGGAGCGTGCGCGCTGCCCGCCGGGGCCCCAGAACTCGGGCCGACGGTTGCGGCGAGAGGAGGGGGCGATGTATGCCTCAATGCCGATGATCGGTTTGACCGATGTCGCGGTGGATGTCTTGTAGAAGTCGTAGGCCCCAAAGATGTTGCCGTGGTCGGACATGGCGATGGCGGGCATCCCCAGGCGCTCGACCTCGGCGAACATGGGCTTGATCTTCTGAGCGCCGTCAAGGAGCGAGTAGGTGGTGTGATTGTGCAGGTGAACGAACTGTTTTCCCACCGGGAGGGCACCTCCGAAGGACGCTTGAGGAAGCCCCCCACAGTAGTGCGTGTGACCGCAGCCGACGCGCCTACTAGCGAGTCCGTCCCCCCAGCCCCTGGCCTCACTCGAAGGGAGACGTCTTCCCCCGCGTCACCGTGGAAGCCGGGCTCGTCAGGCTCCCCACGCTGGGAGGCCGACGGGGCGGAAAATACGAAATCAACCCAACGGCCAGTGGCATTGGATAGCCGTAAAGGCTGGAATTCCATTGGTTGAAGCCATAGCTGACGCCCTGTCGTGTACTCCGCCTCAGTTCCTGCCCATGTGCGGCCCGTGCGTTCCCTCGGTCGGGCACTGCGACCCCGAAGAGGCGGACAGCGCGGCTACGATCGGCTCACCGGCTTAAACCGCTGAGATCACCAGGGAGCGCACGCATGCACGATCATGGGGATGACTTCGGCCCGTGGGGGTGGGAGAGCGCGAACAACGCCATACAGCGGACCGACGAGGAATGGGCCACGATTGCTCGCTACGTTCGGCACGCGGCGAACAAGCTTGGTCCGCAACTCCCGCTGTGCCTTCCTGGTGAGCCCCAGGAATGCGGGCGGACCGCTCAGCAGCACGTATTGGCGTGGGCCGCTCACCTCAAGGCCGTGACCCATCACCTGATCGAGCAAGCTACCCCCAGTGAGGCAAGGGGGGCGCACGCTGCCGGACCTCTGTACCAGCGGCGGCTGGCTGAGCTTCGGGCACAGAGTGCCCCCGTGCACGCCCCACGCTGACCAGCACGGCCCCTGACGGCCCCGTCTGTAGCGTCCTCCCCCGTGGCGCATGGGCGGGGCTTCCTGCTGCTCTGACCAGGAGCTCTCCTCAGCCCTTGGGCCCGCCGTGCAGCCGTCCCAGCGACCACCAGACCGCCCCGTCCGTCTGTCGTTGTCCGTCTGTCGTTCCCTCGTGACGGCCGGGACGGGGCTTCCGGCTATGCGCCCGCGCCCTCGCTGCCGGGCTGTTCGGGAGCGGAGACGAACGCGCCGCGCTGCGGGACGACGAACACAGTCCCCTCGTCGGCGAGTACGCGAACGGCTTTCCGGGCGGTCATACGGGCGACGCCGAACTCGTCGGCGATGCGCTGCTCGCCCGGCAGAGGGCGCAGGGGTTGCCAGTCACCGCGCTTGATACGGGCCCGCAGTACCCCGGCGATCTGCACATATACCGGCACTGGCCCGCCGTGGACGATCTCGTCATCCGGCCCGTAGTCGCTCATGTCTCAGAGGGTAGGGCGCTAGGTTCCAGCCTGCCCCCCACTGTACGTACAGTCCTCATGCTGTACGTCTAGAGACCACTGGTATACCTTCGTCTACAAGAAAGCCCCGGTGACGACGGGCAAGGTCGTCACCGGGGCGGAGCCCATCAGCTGTAAGGAGCTGACGAACATGGCCGACCTTATCGCGCGAGTACTTCACGCCGTCTGTGCCTGGCTGTTCCCCGCCACCGGCACCCACCGCGCCACCACACCGCCCACCACCACCCGCGCCACCACGCCGCCCACCGCCACCACACCAGCCGCGAAGCCCCACCGCAGGCCACTGCTGCCCCACAAGAGCCCGTACGCCGCCGAGGCAGCCGCCAACCGGCCCATCATCCCCACGATCAGCTCCGTACGCCCCTATCTCGACATGCCGCCCAAGGAGCACACCCCCAAGCAGCAGGCCCAGGCGGAGCGGCTGTGGATTCTCGACATGGCCACACGCGGAATCGACGTAGGCCCCTCCGTGATCCACGGCGTCCACATCGGAGCGGGCAGCCGCACGGTCCGCGTGGAGGTGGCGGCATGAAGCAGAAAACCCCACGGCGCGAGCCGTAGGAATCCCCACTCGTCCCCACTCGTCCACGCTCCTCCACGAGGGGGAGGAAGCCAAGTTCACCGCCACCGAGACCACCGAGACCGACGCACCGCGCCAGGTCGTGCATCATGGCCGCATGACGAAACGGGGAGAAGAACAGGGAGAAGGGGACGGGCACAGCAGCTCGGCCGCCGACAATACGCTCGTGACCTGGATGTGCTTGGGCATGTGCATGGGCCTGCTCGTGGCCATGTGCCTCGGGATGCTCATGGACGGGTGGCGCATGGTCTACATGCCTTTCGGGCTCACGCTCGGCATGGGAATAGGGACGGCGATCGGTTCGGTCAAGGAGCGGGCCCAGCAGCAGCGTGGCGAGGCTCCGGACGAGGACCGCTGAGCAGGCGATCAGCGCGACGCGGCGAAGCTCCGGGCAGTGCGGCGAAGCTCCGGGCAGTGCGGGCGACTTGAGCGGTCACCGGCACCAACCGGAGCTTCCTCGCGTATGAAGCGTACGAAGCCTACTAACCGTACGAACCGGGCCAGCCGGGCGGAGTACTAGGAGTAGGAGAAGTCGACGCTTTCGCTGACGTGGAACATGTAGTTCGGCCAGTTCTCGTGGATGTACGTGTACCGCGCGGGATCGTAGCTCCAGAGCTCTTCCAACTGGCCTTGGATCCTGCCGGGATCCGCGCGGACGAAATCCAGGAGCACCTGGGACACGGGATAGTAGGACCAGTGCCAGCGCTCTTCGCTGATGGCTGGCTTCTCCTGGGTCGATTCGGCTGTGTACGGCTGTGTGAAACCGTAATGTGCCGCGTTCTGGAGCAGCCAGGCGTACTGCCCGGCCATGGGCCCGCTGTCGCTCCAGTCGGCCGGCGTGGTGCTGAACAGGTCGATGTCAGCGCCTGTGTGGTGACGAGAAACGCCGGGAGCTGTCGAAGTCTGCAGGATCTCCATCTGGCGTTTCTCGGACGTCAGGCTTGACCAGACCTCGCGATGCGCCTCGTTGTCCGGGTCCCACTGCGTTCCTGATCCGAGCTTGTCTCCGTACGTGCGGCGGGACTCTTCCGTGATGATGCCGAAGGTTCCGGCGCCGCCTTCACTTGTGCGTAGAAAGTCATACTTTCGGTCCCAAATGGTGCGCTGCGTTGCCGCATCGCGGAGCCGGGAGACCACTATGGAGTCGGCGTCCGAGGCGCCGGTGCCGGTCGCGGCTGCCCGGGCCAGGCCCTCCACCTGCTGGTCCAGCTCCGTCTTGATCTCGGCCGGAGCTTCTCCCCTGCCGACGATCCAGGCCGATATCTCTGCCGGATCGGCGGACCACACGATCCTCGCCATGGCCCTTCTCCGCGCCCTCAACTCCCATGGTGCCGCGTAGGTCCTGGCGTCCATGAACTCGTCTCCGAAGGCTATCGCTCCGCCTCCCAGCGCCCCGCCACCGACGACTCCCGTGGCTATGCCTATGAAGCGGCGCCTGGTGGGAGGACGGCGCTTGTGTTTGCCCTCCGCGCCCTCTGCGCTCTCCGCGTGCGCTGTGATCTCTGCGTTTTCTGCGTTTCCTACGTTTTCTGACATGGGGACTCCAATCAAGCGTCAGAACTCCGGCCACCGCGCCCGGAGTGACACGGTTGCCGAACATACTCATGAGGGACGGAAGAGAGGAAAGGAGAGTACGGAGGTCGAGTGCGGAATGGGTGTGAGAGGTGTCACGTGAGACGTGCGGACCGGCACCCGCCGTCCTGTGCGGGTGCTGTCGGCCAACGGTCGGCGGGTGACTAGCGTCTAGCGTCTGTCCGATCAGACACCCGCCCGTACGAGCCGAACGCCCGTACAAGCCGAACGCCCGTACAAGCCGAACGGAAGAGCCGCAGTGGCCTTTGCCGAGCTGACCCCACGCCGCCCCGTCCTGAGCGGCGGCGACCCGGCGCGGACGCGAACGCCGTGGCATGAACGCCACCGCGTGCCGTTCACGGCCGCCGTCTGCGCGCTGCCGCTGTACTTCGTGTGGTGGGCGTTCATCGCGACCGGAGGCGGGGATCTGGCGGCACAGGTGGCATGGTCCGAGTTCGCGAAGATGCACCCGGACTCCGCCTACACCCTGTTCTGGTACGGCGGTCTGCACGCGGTGAACTACAGCGTGCTGTCGCCGTACGTCATGGCGGCGCTCGGTGTGGTACCCGTCACGATGCTGTCGGGACTCACGGCGTCGTGGCTGGCCAGTCAGCTCGTGGTGCGCACGGGCCTACGCGGACCCGTGTGGCCCGCGCTGGCGGTGACGTTCTCGCTGTGGTGTCAGGTGGTGTCGGGGCGCTCGACGTTCATGCTGGGCACGGTCTTCGCCCTGGGGGCCGTGCTGGCGGTGGTCAGCGGGCGGTACCTGCCGGTGGTGGCCGTGTGCGCGACGCTGTCCACGATGGGGAGCCCCGTCTCCGGGCTGTTCCTCCTCGTGGTCGGCGCCGCGTACCTGCTGTCGCGTGAGTGGGGCCGGGCTGCCGCGCTCGTCGTGCCGCCGGTCACCGTCGTCGCCGTCACCACGCTGCTGTTCCCGTTCGAGGGCGAACAGCCCATGCCGTTCGGCCGGATATGGCCTCCGCTCCTCCTGTCCGCGGTGGTCGTGCTGACGGCACCGCGCGCCTGGCGGGTGTTGCGGTCCGGCGCCGCCGTGTACGGGTCCGGCGTGGTCCTCTGCTATCTGATCCCCACGCCCATCGGCACCAACGTCGAACGGCTCACGGAACTGGCCGCCCCCGCGGCCCTGCTCGCCCTCGCGATGTACCAGGGCGAGCAGGGCCACGCGGACGACGGTCGGCGCCGTACGGACCAGGACGAGAGCCGCGCGGACGACCGTCGGCGCCATGCGGACCAGGGCGAGGGCCGCGCAGACGACGGTCGGCGCCGGGACGGTACGGCGCACGCCCGGCCGCTTCCCGGCCTGGTTCACGCCCCGTCCTGGTTCACGCCCGGCCTGGTTCACGCCCCGGCTGCGCAAGGGGGCCTGCGTGGTGGCCATGGGCCTCTCCCTGGTCTGGCTGTCCGGCAAGACCATCGCCGACATCGTCACCAACACCAAGGTGCCCGAGTGGGCCGTCAAGACCGAAGGTGTCGTGGCCGAGCTCAAGCGGCTGGGCGCCGAGCAGACGCGCGTCGAGGTGGTGCCTGCCCGCGGCCACCGGGAAGCCGCCATCCTCGCGCCCTACGTCAACATGGCCCGCGGCTGGAACCGCCAGGCCGACGTCGAGCGCGGGCGCCTGTTCTACGAGGGGTACAGCGGGACCAAGGTGCCCGAGGGCAGCTTCTCCCCGCAGGCCTACCGGGCCTGGCTCTCCCAGTGGGCCGTGGGCTTCGTCGTCCTCGTCAACGGCGAACCGGACGGCCCCGCGAAGCTCGAACACGCCCTGGTGACCAGCGAACCGGAGTACCTGGAGAAGTTGTGGGAGGACGCCAACTGGAAGATCTACCGGGTGCGGGACGCGACCCCGCTGGTCGACAGGCCCGCCTCGGTGATGAGCTCCGACGGCGCCGGCCTGGTCGTCCGTATGCCGGAGCCCGGCGCGGTCACCGTACGGATCGCTTACTCGCCGTGGCTGTGGGCGGGCAACGGATGTCTGACCGCCGAGGGCGAGTTCACCCGGCTTACGGTCCGCGAGGCGGGCGACGTCCGCATCAGCTCCGCGTACGGCGGCCCGTCCCGCAAGACCGCGCTGGCATGCGAGGACGCGGAGAACCGGGAGGAGAAGAACCGGGAGGAGAAGAGGTGAGGGGCAGCCGATCCGGGGAGCAGTGAGCCTGCCCTGGCGCGGCTGCCCTGTCTCGGCTGCCCTGTCTCGGCTGCCCCTGGCACGGCTGCCCTGTCTCGGCTGCCCCTGGCACGGCTGCCCTGTCTCGGCGGCGGTCAGCCGATCCGGGTCAGCTTCGACCCGAAGCCCGGCTCGGTGAGGTCCGACTGGAGCGCGACGGGCACCTCGACGGCGCCGCCCGTACCGTCTCCGACGGTGAGGGTACCGACCTTGGTTCCGGCTTTCGCCTCGTTCGGGAGGGCCTTACGGTCGCTTACCGTCCTTACCGTCCTTACCGTCCTTACCGTCCTTTGACAGCGTCAGCTTGACGGTCTGTCCGGCCCAGCCCACCGCGAAGACGTCCTCGGTGACGACGACCGGTGTGTGACCGCCGAGCCCGTCATCGACGTACCCGACGACGTCGCCCTTCTTCAGGATCTTTTCGGAGGTCAGCGCGTCCTGGGCGGCGAGCATCGCGGTCTTGCTGACCGCGTTGACGGTGTCGATGATCGGCGCCGTGTGCTGGCCGAGAATCGCGCCGACGACGGTCACCGTCTCGCCGCCGCCGTGTCCTTTGTGGCCGCGAAGAGCAGGTTGCCGCCGGCCTTGGTGGTGGAGCCGGTCTTGATGCCGATCGCGTTGTCGTAGGGGACGAGCGTGTTGTAGTTGCGCCACTCCTTGCCGGACGGGTCCTTCCAGCTCGGCAGCTTGGTGATGTCCGTCAGGGCCCGCATCCTCACCAGTTGGTTGCCGAGCTTGACCTGGTCCTCGGCGGTGGAGACGGTCGACTCCTGCAGGCCGGAGGGGTCGGTGTAGGTGGTGTTGGTCATACCGAGGTCCTTGGCGGCGGCGTTCATCTTCTTGACGAACTCCGCCTCGGAACCCCCTGTGTCCCAGCGCGCGAGCAGCCGCGCGACGTTGTTCGCGGACGGAATCATGATGGCCGCGAGGGCGTCCTGCAGGGAGAGCTTGTCGCCCTCCTTGATGGTGTTGAGCGTGGACTCGCCGTCGGCGTCGTAGCCGCCCTCCTTCTCGGCGAGGGCGTCGACCGTGAGGGACGGGCCCTTCTCGCCCGCCTTCAGCGAGTGGTTCTTGAGGACGACGTACGCGGTCATCGCCTTGGCGACCGAGCCGATCGGTACGGCCTTCTGCTCGCCGAAGCCGTCCATCGTGCCGATGCCGTTCACGTCCATCCAGCCCTGGCCCTCGCCGGGCCACGGCAGAGAGAGCTTGTCGCCCTCGAAGGCGTACGACTCGTCTGCGGTGAGGGCGAGGGTGGGCGTCGGGAGGGGGCGTACGGCCTGTACGACCGCAAAGATGATCACCAGCAGGACCGCCAGGGGCGTCCAGATCTTGACCCGCCGGACGAGCATACGGAGCGGGGTGGGCGGGGGCGGCGGGGTGTTCGTCAGTTCGGCCAGCAGGTCGAGCGGCGGTTTGGGCGGCAGGGGCTGCTGCGCGGTGCGCTCGGGGCCGATCTGCGGGGTGACTGCGGTGGGGTCGGCCGGAGGGGGCGCCGTCGGGGGTGCCGGAGGGGCCGGAGGGAATGCCGTCGGGCGGCGGGGGCCGTCGGGGGTGCCAGGGGCGCCGTCGGGGGTGCCGGGGGCGCCGTCGGGGGTGCCGGGGACTTCGGCTTGTCGAGTGGCTTGAGGGCTACGAATTTGCTGGTGCGCTCGGATCCAGGCCCGGGGTCGGGCTCGGGCTCGGGCTCGGATCCTGCGGGCGCGAGCTTGTCGGGCGCCGGGGCTTTGTCGGCGGTCTCGCCAGGGACCTCGTCGGCGACCTCGCCAACGGCCTCGTCGGCGGCCTTGTCGGTGGTCCTGTCCTTGACCTCTTCGGTGGCCTTGTCAGACAGCTCGGTGGCAGGGGTCGGCTGGGGCTCCGCCTTGTCGCCGGGCTTGTCGGCATCCGCCTCCGCCTCTGCCTCTGCCTCCGGCGCGGGCTCCACTTCCGCCAGCGTCCGGCGCGAAAACACCGCAGTGGCCTGGTCCACACCCGACGCGGCAGGAGCAGCCTCCCGTGCCTCAGCCGTCGAGGAAACCGAAGTCGGGGAAACCGAAGAGGAGCCCGAAGTGGCCGAGGAAGACGAGGAAGACACCGAAGCCGAGGCAGTCACCGAAGCCGAGCCGACCGCCCCCCCGGACTCGCCCGGTGCGGAAACCTTCTCCCTGGCCAGCGCCAACCGCGGATCCGGCGCGGCCGAAGCCGAGGTCGACACCCTCGCCGAGGCAGGAACCGAGGCGGAGGCCGAGACTGACGCCCCCACGTCCGGAGACGCCCCCGAACCCGGAGCCCCCGCCCCCGTGTCCGGAGCCCCCGCCCCCGAACCCGAGGCGGACACCGACGGCGCCTCCGCGCCCGAAGCGGACGCCGCCCCCGCGCTCCCGCCCGGCGCTGACGTGGCCCCCGCGCTCCCGCCCGGCGCTGACGTGGCTCCCGGCTCCGGAACCGCAGACCGGTTCCCCGGGGCCGACCCCAGCGTCGACCCCGACGTCGACCCCGGCGTCGACGACTCGTACCGCTTCGACTTGTCGGGGGACTCGCCCGCCACCGATGCCTCCTCCATGCGCCGCCCGCCGTCGGGACGTCCGCGCCCTACCGAACCGTGTAACCGCCGCCCGGACACCACCGACGCGCGCAGCTGTCCGAACCATGTACCAGTGTCCTGTGTGCGGGCCTGACCCCTGCCGTAGACGAGAACGACATACCTACTGGTTCCCTACGAACCGGTCACGCACTCTCGACAGACCAATGTGAGAGGGGTCACCCTGTCATTCATCCACGCGGGGAGGCATGGATGGGCAGGAGCCGCAGAACAATTCCGGAGGAGCTTCTGCTGCTGGCGCTTGGACCCGACCACGGGTACCACCGCACAGCCGCAGTCGCTCGACCTCGGCCTGGCCGGAGCACAGCTAGTGGAGCTGGCTCTGGCAGGACGGATAGCCCCTGACGGGGATCGTATCGCCGTGGTGATGCCACGGCCGACCGGAGATCCGACTCTGGACTCCGCACTGGAGCTGCTGCGCAGGCGCGGCAGCTCCGGTACGGGCGGTCCACTGGATCGGCGGGCCCCGACTGGGGCTGCGCCAGACCTATCTCTCGCATCTGGAGCGGTGCGGCATGGTGCATGCCGTGGCGGGCCAGATGTGCGGGGTGCTGCCGACGACTCGCTACCAGGCGACGGACACGGCGATCAGCCGGGAGATCAGGGCCCGGCTGGACAGCGCGATCCGCACCGGCGTACCGCCGGACCCGCGGACCGCGGCGCTCGCCGCGCTGGCCCACGCGGTCGGCCTCGGCAAGCACCTCTATCCCGGGAACGAGGGGCGCTCGTCCCGCTCCCGGCTGCGGGATCTGATCAGGCACGACCCGATGGGCGGCCTCGTGGCGCACGCCGTGATGGACGTCCAGAACGGTGTGGCCGCGCAGCCGCGCCGCAGCCCGGCACCGGCCGGCCGCCAGGCCAGCGCCGGCAGCAGGACGCGCGGCGGAACCCGCCGGGGCGTTCCGACGCAGCCGCGCCGGAGTTCCGTGACTCCGCGTCGCCCACGCCGACAGGAGCAGGGCGTCCGACCCGACAGGTCGCAGGTCCAGCCCGAACCGGCCCCGTTCACGGCGGAAACAACGTACCGCACGGCAGCGAAGCCGATTCGCCGCCACCGGCTGACAGCCGGTGGTCCCGCTCGCTAGGAGCGCGATGGCGCGCCGCCGTGGCCCGCTGCAGCCACGACCGCACGGACCCACGGGCCAGCGGACGGTTGGCGGACGCTCGAGGGATGTCGCAGGCGCGATACGGCCGGTGCAATGACCGGCCGTATCCGCCCGGCCGTATCCGAGCGGCCAGATCCGACCGGTGGAGCAACACCGCCTCCGAACTCGGCGTGTGCGCGGCGCATATTCGGCCGTTTCCCAGCGGTAGCAAGCACCTTGGTGGCAATCTGCTCATGAGCGGATACGCAAAATTTCAGGCACGCAGCCGGAGGTGCACGTCCCGTGGCGTCCAATGTCAACCCCACCGTCAGGCGGCGCCGGCTGGGCCAGGAGCTGCGCCGGCTCCGCGAGCACAAGGACATGACGGCCGAGGAGGTCGCCGAGCGGCTGCTGGTCTCCCAGTCGAAGATCAGCCGCCTGGAGAACGGCCGCCGCAGCATCAGCCAGCGCGACGTCCGCGATCTGTGCGGGGTCTACGAGGTCGAGGACCAGCGCATCGTCGACTCGCTGATGCAGATGGCCAAGGACTCGCGCCAGCAGGGCTGGTGGCACGCGTTCGGCGACATCCCCTACAGCGTCTACATCGGCCTGGAGACGGACGCGGCAGTCGCTGCGCGTGTACGAGCCGCAGGTCGTCCCGGGCCTGTTGCAGACCCGGCCGTACGCCGAGGCCCTCATCCGCGGGCGCGATTGCCCGAGACGCCGGACGACGGACATCGAAAAGCGCGTCCAGGTCCGGCTGCGCCGGCAGGAGCGCATCACCGACGAGAAGCAGCCCGCTGCGGCTGTGGGTGGTGCTGGACGAGGCGCGCTGCGGCGGGCCGTGGGCGAGCCGACAGGTGATGCGCGAGCAGTTGGAGTACCTCGCCGAGATGTCCCAGCTGCCGCATGTCACCGTGCAGGTGATGCCGTTCGACGATGGGCGCGCACCCGGGCGTCAACGGCCAGTACGCGATCCTGGAGTTCCCCGACGCGTCCGACTCGAGCGTGGTCTACATCGAGGGCGTGACCAGCGACCTGTACCTGGAGAAGTCCCACGACGTGCAGAAGTACAGCGTGATGTACGAGCACCTGCGGGCCCAGGCGCTGAACCCGGACCAGTCGCGCCAGTTCATTGTGGACCTCGCGAAGGAGTACGCACCGTAGCGCCGTAAGCCCTCCCGAAGCCCTCCCCAAGCCCTCCCGAAGCCCTCCTGAGTGAGGGGGCGGATCGTATACCCCTGGCGCGCCCACCCGGAAGAACCCGCTGGAATATTCCATCCAGTCGAGTGAACAGCCCCTCCGGAGGGAGGGGCTGGCGAGTAGCGTCGATCAAGCCAGATCAAGCCAACAGTAATCAAACGTTGGCGCAAACCGTGCGTGTGCATTCCGTCCGGAACCCGCAGCACGGGGGTACCGCATCGACAACTTGCTACCGGAGCGAACATGGCAATCCTTCAGGGCGCCACGGAAACGTGGACGAAATCCTCGTACTCGGCGCCCAACAGCGCATGCGTCGAGGTCAAGTCGCCCACCATGTCGGCACTGGACGTTCGGGACTCCAAGGCCCCCGACGGCCCCGCGCTGACTTTCCCGACGGAGGCGTGGAGCACCTTCGTGGCCTCGGTCAAGTAACACCGGCCACACCGACTTCCTACGCATCACCCATCACCGAATGAGCCCTCTCGACAAGCCCGCCGTCCTTGCCGAGGGGGCTCGGCTTTTGCCCACCCCCTCACCCCCTCCCTCTTCCCCTCTTCTCCTCGCCCCTCGTCCCCTCCCCCCGCGTTCACTCCCCCTCCCCCTCCCCCGCGTTCACTCCAGCACCGGCAGCAACTTGGGCAGATGCCCGTCCGATACGGCCGCCGCCCGCTGCCGTTCCTCCGGCACCTCCCCGTACAGCGTCGTCCGCGGCCGGGCCGGGCGCCCCGCCGCCGCCGCCACCGCGACCAGGTCCTTCACGGACTTGTACGAGCCGTAACCCGACCCCGCCATCCGGGAGATCGTCTCCTCCATCAGGGTGCCGCCCAGGTCGTCGGCGCCCGAGCGGAGCATCTCCGCCGCGCCCTCGGGGCCCAGCTTCACCCAGCTGGTCTGGATGTGGGGGATGTGCGGGTGGAGGAGGAGGCGGGCCATCGCCGTGACCGCCCTGTTGTCCCGCGAGGAGGGGCCGGGCCGCGCGATTCCCGCCAGGTACACCGGCGCGTTCGTGTGGATGAACGGCAGGGTCACGAACTCCGTGAAGCCGCCCGTCTGTTGCTGGACCCGGGACAGGGTGCGCAGGTGGCCGAGCCAATGGCGGGGCTGGTCCACATGCCCGTACATCATCGTCGACGACGACCGGATGCCCAGCTCGTGGGCCGTCGTCACCACCTCGATCCATGTCGCCGTCGGCAGCTTGCCCTTCGTCAGGATCCAGCGGACCTCGTCGTCCAGGATCTCCCCCGCCGTGCCCGGGATCGAGTCCAGGCCCGCTTCCTTGGCGGCGGTCAGCCACTCGCGGACCGGCATGCCGGTGCGGGTCGCGCCGTTCACCACCTCCATCGGGGAGAAGGCGTGCACGTGTATCCCGGGGACGCGGGACTTGACCGCCTTCGCGAGGTCGAAGTACGCCGTGCCGGGCAGGTCGGGGTGGATGCCGCCCTGCATGCAGACCTCGACCGCGCCCACGTCCCACGCCTGCGCCGCCCGGTCCGCGACCTGGTCCAACGACAGCGTGTACGCGTCGGCGTCCGTGCGGCGTTGCGCGAAGGCACAGAAACGGCAGCCGGTGTAGCAGACGTTGGTGAAGTTGATGTTGCGGTTGACGAGGTACGTGACGTCGTCGCCGACCGCCGACCTGCGGACGTCGTCGGCGATCCGGCACAGCACGTCCAGTGCCGGGCCGTCCGCGTGCAGCAGGGCCAGGGCCTCGGCGTCCGTCAGCCGCGTCGGGTCGTCGGCCGCGGTCGCGAGGGCCTGGCGTACGTCCGTGCCGATGCGCTCCGGCGCCATGCCGGGGGCCGCCGCCTCACGGAGGGCGCCCCAGTCGCCGTACACCTCGTCGAAGTCGTCGCGCCGGTCGGACGTACGGCCCTCGGTGTCGATGCTGTGGTGCAGGTCGGTACGGCCGCTCGCCGTGAACACCTCCTCCGGTTCCTGCCAGGGCAGCCCTCGAGGGAGGGCGTCGGGGCGGGCCAGGCCCGTCCGGGGGTCCGCCAGCGCCCGTACGTGCGGCAGGAGCCGCGGGTCCAGCCAGGGTTCGCCGCGGGTCACGAACTCCGGGTAGACGCAGAGGCGTTCGCGCAGTGCGAAGCCGACGGCCGCCGACCGCTCACGCAACAGCTCGATCCGCGGCCAGGGGCGTTCGGGGTTCACATGGTCGATCGTCAGCGGGGAGATTCCGCCCCAGTCGTCGATACCCGCGCCGATGAGGCGCCCGTACTCGCTGTCGACCAGGTTCGGCGGCGCCTGCAGACAGGCCGAAGGCCCCAGGATGTGCCGGGCCACGGCGACCGCCGCGACGAGGTCGTCCAGCTCCGCGTCGGGCATGGCGCGCATCGCGGTGTCCGGCTTGGCGCGGAAGTTCTGGATGATCAGTTCCTGGATGCCGTGGTACGCGCGGGATACGCGGCGCAGCGCGAAGAGGGACTCGGCCCTCTCCTCGTACGTCTCGCCGATGCCGACGAGGATGCCGCTGGTGAAGGGGACGGAGGAACGGCCGGCGTCCTCAAGGACGCGCAGGCGCCGGGCCGGTTCCTTGTCCGGGGAGCCGTGGTGGGGGCCGCCCGGCTCGGACCAGAGCCGGGTCGCGGTCGTCTCCAGCATCATGCCCATGCTCGGCGCGACGGGCTTCAGGCGCTGGAAGTCGGTCCAGGTCATGACGCCCGGGTTGAGGTGGGGCAGGAGTCCCGTCTCCTCCAGGATGCGGATGGAGAGGGCCCGGACGTACGCGAGGGTGTCGTCGTAGCCGTGCGCGTCCAGCCACTCGCGGGCCTCGGGCCAGCGGTCCTCGGGCTTGTCGCCGAGGGTGATCAGGGCTTCCTTGCAGCCGAGTTCAGCCCCGCGACGTGCGATGCCGAGCACCTCGTCCGGGGACATGAACATGCCGTGCCCGGCGCGGCGCAGCTTCCCCGGGACGGTGACGAAGGTGCAGTAGTGGCACGTGTCCCGGCACAGGCGGGTCAGGGGGAGGAAGACGCTCTTCGAGTACGTGAGGACGCCGGGGCGGCCCGCCGCCGCGAGGCCCGCGTCGCGTACGCGGGCCGCCGACGCGGCGAGGTCGTCCAGGTCCGCGCCGCGGGCCTGGAGCAGGACGGCCGCCTCGGTGACGTCGAGGGCGACGCCGTCGCGGGCACGTTTGAGGGCACGACGCAGGGAGTTCTCGGTCGGCGGGCCGGTCCCGGAGGTCGCGGAGGTCGCAGAGGTCGCAGAGGTCGCGGGGATCCCGGAGATCCCGGAGGTCGTCATTCTCAGAGCATACGTTTGGGGTGATCAGGACAAACAGGAACGGGCAGATCGTGGGCGGGGGCGGTAGTTGTACGACGCCCTTGGCCATCCTGCGCCGGGCGATACGCGGTTGCAGGTGCGGGTTTCCGCTGACGGCGACGGAAGGGGGCCAGCCCGGTCACGGCGGTCACGGCGGTCACGGCGGTGATGTGTCCGCCCAGTTGATGGTGTGGAGGTAGCTGGGAGCTGTGTCCGTCTCGGCCGAGGCGGGGGGCTCACTCAGGTGGAACGGGTCCAGGCCCGGGTCCCTGCCGGGAAGGCCGGTGCCCGCAAGGCCGCCCGGCTGCGGGTTGTCGGCGGCGGCCTCCCACGCCGGAGTGGAGGCCGCACCCGGGGAAAGGTCCGGCACCCCGGCGCCGGCCGGCCCGCTGACCGCGCTCCCGCCCGCCGTGCCGGAAGGCGGAGGAGGAAAAGATTCCAGCGTTCCGGCGGGGGACCCACGCCACTGCGGCCCCGTACCGGCCCGGGACACGATCTCCACCCCGGTCCCGAACCGCCGGCCGAACAGGTCCGTCTTCCCCGGGACGGCAGGGGGCAGAGCGAATGGCTGGGGCAGCTGCTCCGGGCTCAGCTGCCACTGCGGCGTCCTCTCCCCGCCCGGGGAGAGATCGCTGACCGTTATGCCGCGGCGATCCGCCCCGACCCTCAACTCCCACACGCCCGCTGGCTTCTCGCCCTTCAGCGTCGTCAACTCCGGCTCGCCCCACTCCTCAGCCGACACGTAGCCGAAGCGCACCCGCATGTCCTGACCCAGCCGGATGACGCTCCAGCCCTCCACCTCCCCGCCACGAAACTCCAGCACCGTGGTCTCGCCGAAGACCACATGGAAATAGTCGCCATTGAAATAGTCGCCCCGTTTCCGGTCCTTCTTGATCTGCCAGTTCCTGGTGCCTTCGGAGTCGGTCCCGGTGCCTTCGGAGTCGGCCAGACGGACCGCGAGGCGCGCCCGCCACTTGAATCCCTCAGACGCCTCGCGCTTCCCCCGGAGGACCTCGCCCAGGCCCTGGTCCCTCATGCCCAGGAGTCTGGCCTTGGCCGCCAGGGTTTTCGCCTGGTGCTTCGTTTCCAGCAAGGTCAAGGAGTCCCGCCACGCCTCCAGGGCGGGCCCGGCCGGGTTCGCCAGCCAGCGCAGCAGGCGGTGTACCGGATCCGCCCCGCCGCCCGGCACGGGTACCGCAGGCATGCCCGCGGGGGGCAGCCCTGCGGGGAGGGCATCCCTCGGGTCCGGCCCGGCAGGGGGAGCCTGCCCCGACACCCCCGTACCGGTCCGGGACACGCCCTCGACCCCGGTCCCGAACCACCGGCCGAACAGGTCCATGTCCCCCGGGACCGCAGGGGGCAGAGCGAAAGACTCGGGCAGCTGCTCCGGGCTCAGCTGCCACTGCGACCTCCCCTCCCCGCCCGGGGAGAGATCACTGACCGTTATGCCGCGGCGATCCGCCCCGACCCTCAACTCCCACACGCCCACCGGCTTCTCGCCCTTCAGCGTCGTCAACTCCGGCTCACCCCACTCCTCAGCCGGTACGTAGCCGAAGCGCACCCGCATGTCCTGACCCAGCCGGATGACGCTCCAGCCCTCCACCTCCCCGCCACGAAACTCCAGCACCGTGGTCTCGCCGAAGACCACATGGAAATAGTCGTTGCCTTTCCGGTCTGTCTCGATGTGCCAGTTCCTGGTGCCTTCCCCGGTGCCTTCGGAGTCGGCCAGATGGGCCGCGAGGCGCGCCCGCCACTTGAATCCCTCAGACGCCTTGTACTTCCCCAGGAGAATATGGTTCAGGGCATTTTTGTTCATGCCCAGGAGCCCGGCCTTGGCCGACAGGGATTTCGCCTGGTGATTCGTTTCCAGCAGAGTCAGGGAGGCCTGCCACGTCTCCGGGGCGGGTTCGTCCGGGTTCTCCAGCCAGCTCAGCAGGCGGCGTGCCAGATCGGCTCCGCCGCCCGGGACGTGGCGCGCGGCGAATGGCGGGGGCAGTTGCTCCGGGCGCAGCTGCCACTGCGGCATCCTCTCCCCGCCCTGGGAGAGATCGCTGACCGTCACGCTGCGGTGATCCGCCCCGACCCTCAACTCCCACACGCCCACCGGCTCCCTGTCGCCCTCCAACGTCGTCAACTTTGGCGCCTCCCAGCCCGCAGCCGGTACGTAGCCGAAGCGCACCCGCGTATCGTGGTCCGGCCGGATGACGCTCCAGCCCTGCACCTCCCCGCCACGAAACTCCAGCACCGTGCCCGTGGAGAAGACCACATTGAAATAGTCGTAGCTTTTCCAGTCCGTCTTGATCTGCCAGTTCCTGGTGCCTTCGGAGTCGGTCCCGGTGCCTTCGGAGTCGGCCAGACGGACCGCGAGGCGCGCCCGCCACTTGAGGCCCACAGACGCCTCCGGCTTCCCCTGAAGGACAGAGCCCAGCCGCTGATCGACCACGCCCAGGAGGCTGGCCTTGGCCGCCAGGGTTTTCGCCTGGTGCTTCGTTTCCAGCAGGTTCAGGGAGTCCCGCCACGCCTCCAGGGCGGGCCCGGCCGGGTTCTTCAGCCAGTCCAGCAGCCGGTGCGCCGGATCAGCCCCGCCGCCCGGGACGAGTGTGGGGGGCATGCCTGCGGGGAGCAGGTCTGCGGGGGCGGCGTCCATAGGGTCCGGCCCGGCAGGGGAGGCCTGCCCCGACACCCCCGCACCGACCCCGGCAGCGGCACCAGCCGCCACCTGACCGGACGAGCCGGTGTCCGGTGCCCCGGCCGGGGCCAGCCGGCTGGGCACCCTGCCCCCCGCCCGGCCGACAGACCGGGGAACGGAGGGATTTCGCGCACCGCTCCGTACCGGGACCAGCAGCCGCCGGGCGACCTCCGCCGCCGTACCCTGCCCGCGCCCGGCGTTCCCGTGCCCGGCGTTCCCGCCACCCGCCGCACCGCCCAGCACCCCACTACCGGCAATCCGGCCGAACAGGCCCCCCTCCGCCGCACCGGCAGGCCGGTTGAAGGACTCCAGGGTGCCCCCGGCGGACACCTGCCACACCGGCCCGCCCCCGCCCTCCGGGGACCGCAAGCCGACCCGCACCCCGCCATCGTCCCCGAACACCAGCTGCCACCGCTGCGGCGCCGGCCTGCCGGACGCAGTCCTCAGCGCCGGCCGTGCCCCCGGCGGCCGGGAGAGCAGATGCAGCTCAGAGCCCGGCAGGTCGGTCCTGCGGGACACCACCTGCCCGCCGGCACCGAACCGGAGCGAGGTCCCGGTGTCGAAGACGACATCGAACTCGGTGGTGGAAGCCGAGGTGATGCGCCATCCCTGGACTTTCTGTTCCTGGACTTCCTGGGTCTGGACTTCCTGTTCCTGGACTTCCTGTTCCTGGACTTCCTGTTCCTGGACTTCCTGGGTCTGGACTTCCTGTTCCTGGACTTCCTGTTCCTGGACTTTCTGTTCCTGGACTTCCTGGGTGGCGAGGTGGTGCAGTACCCGCACCCGCCACCACACCAGGTCACCCGGGTCACCGGGGCTTTCCGTGTCCAGCAGCGCGCCCAGCTGTTCGGGGCTGCTGCCGAGGGTTTCCGCCAGCAGCAGGGGGTCCTCCCGCAGCAGGGGGTAGGTGTCCTGGACGAAGGCCAGGGACGCTTTCCAGGTGTCCCGGCCGGGTCCGGCGGGGGCGTCGGGTCCGTCGGGGGCCTGGGACCAGGTGTACAGCTGGTGGGCGGGGTCGGGGCCGCTGTCGGCGGGCCGCTGGTAGGCGTGCACCGCACGGTCCGGGCCGACCCGCCAGATGTCCTGGCCTGCCACGCTCACCCGCAGGGTTCCGTCAGGGTCGCGGGTGACGTGCCCTCCGGGAACCGGGCGGCCGTCCCGGGTCACCAGCTGCGGAAGGTCCCCGGTCCCCGCTGTCCCCGCTGTCTCGGCTGTCTCCTGAAACCGCAGGAAGTGTCCGCTGCCGGGCAGCACCGTCGCCCACTGCTGGAACGCGCCGTCGAGCCGGAAGAGGACGGTGGCCTCACGCCACCCCACGGTGACAGCGAAGCTGTACCCGAGGGGTTTGAGGTGCCAGTTCTCTTCCACCGCCGAGATCTTGTCCAGTACCGACAGCGGCACCCGCCAGCGCTCCGACCGCGCGTTCCGACGAAGCCAGTTGGCCATCCGGTTTGGCGGGACTCCCAGCCGTCTCGCGAGCTCGGAGGCGCCGGTTCTCTGGTTTGTTCCCGTCCCTTGCACCTGGAGGAGCCTGTCCTTGAGCCTGCGGGCGACAGCCTCTCCGTACTCATGCCTCTGGCCGGACACGGCCGGTGTTGCGGGTGCGCTGGGCGGGGCGGGCGTGGACGGTCCTGCTTCCCCGGGAACGGCCGAAGTGTCCTGCACCGACCGGGGGTTGTCGGGCCGGAGGCTGTCCAGCCAGGCCAGGTCCCAGCCGGAGTGGTCGATGCTGCCTGCCGGGCTGCCTGGCCAGGTGGGGTCCCAGCCGGAGAGGTCGATGCTGCCTGCCGGGCTGTCCAGCCAGGTGGGGTCCCAGCCGAAGAGGTCGATGCTGCCTGTCGGGCTGCCTGGCCCCTCGGGATCCCGGTCCGGCTGGTTGACACTGCGCGCCGGACTGTCCAGCCAGAGCTCCCACTCCGAACGAGCCACACTCGACACCGCACCACCCCGCCCCTCCCGATCCCGACCCGGGTCGGCTTCGGTGTGTTCCAGGTACAGCCGGGGGCCGCCCGGCTGCGGGTGGGCGGTGGCGGCCTCCCGTGCCGGGGGGGATGCCGCACGCGGGGAAGGGTCCGGCACCCCGGCGCCGGCCGGCCCGCTGACCGCGCTCCCGCCCGCCATGCCAGAAGGCGGAGGAGTAAAGGATTCCAGCGTTCCGGCGGGGGGCACCCGCCACTCCTGCCCCGTACCGGTCCGGGACACGCTCTCGACCCCGGTCCCGAACCGCCGGCCGAACAGGTTGATGTCCCCCGGGACCGCAGGGGGCAGAGCGAATAGCTGGGGCAGCTGCTCCGGGCTCAGCTGCCACTGCGGCGTCCCCTCCCCGCCCGGGGAGAGATCACTGACCGTTATGCCGCGGCGATCCGCCCCGACCCTCAACTCCCACGCGCCCACCGGCTCCTTGTCGCCCTCCCGCGTCGTCAACTCCGGCTCGCCCCAGCCCTCAGTCGGCACGTAGCCGAAGCGCACCCGCATGTCCTGGCCCCCCGGCCGGATGACGCTCCAGCTCAGGAGATTCCCGCCGTGAAACTCCAGCACCGTGGTCTCGCCGAAGACCACATGGAAATAGTCGCCCCGTTTCCGGTCCGTCTCGATGTGCCAGCTCCCGATGCCTTCCCCGATGCCTTCGGAGTCGGCCAGATGGGCCGCGAGGAGCACCCGCCACTTGAAGCCCACAGACGCCTTGTGCTTCCCCCGGACAATAGGGCCCAGGTTTTGCCTCATCATGCCCAGGAGCCTGGCCTTGGCCGCCAGGTTTTTCGCCTGGTGCTCCGTTCCCAGCAGGGCCAGGGAGTCCCGCCACGCCCCCAGTTTGGCCTCCAGTTCGGGTCCGGCCGGGTTCTCCAGCCACCAGCGCAGCAGCCGGTGGGCCAGATCCGCCCCGCCGCCCGGGACAGGTACCGCAGGCAGCCCTGCGGGGATGGCGTCTCTCGGGTCCGGTCCGGCAGGGGGGGCCTGCCCCGACACCCCCGTACCGGCCCGGGACACGCTCTCGACCCCGGTCCCGAACCGCCGGCCGAACAGGTTGATGTCCCCCGGGACCGCAGGGGGCAGAGCGAATAGCTGGGGCAGCTGCTCCGGGCTCAGCTGCCACTGCGGCGTCCCCTCCCCGCCCGGGGAGAGATCACTGACCGTTATGCCGCGGCGATCCGCCCCGACCCTCAACTCCCACGCGCCCACCGGCTCCTTGTCGCCCTCCCGCGTCGTCAACTCCGGCTCGCCCCAGCCCTCAGCCGACACGTAGCCGAAGCG
Organism: uncultured Actinomycetota bacterium; assembly: GCA_963711935.1. Lineage (GTDB taxonomy): Bacteria > Actinomycetota > Actinomycetes > Streptomycetales > Streptomycetaceae > Streptomyces. Next base: position 174,932 of record CAVQGD010000026.1, on the reverse strand, counting down.
CACCCGCATGTCCTGGCCCCCCGGCCGGATGACGCTCCAGCCCAGGAGATTCCCGCCGTGAAACTCCAGCACCGTGGTCTCGCCGAAGACCACATGGAAATGGTTGTGGCTTTTCCGGTCTGTCTCGATGTGCCAGTTCCTGGTGCCTTCGGAGTCGGTCCTGATGCCTTCGGAGTCGGCCAGATAGGCCGCGAGGAGCGCCCGCCACTTGAGGCCCACGGACGCCTCCTGCTTCCCCTGCAGGACAAGGCTCAGGGTTTGCTTCTTCATGCCAAGAAGGCTGGCCTTGTCCTGCTGGGTTTTCGCCTGGTGCTCCGTTTCCAGGTGGGTCAGGGAGTCCCACCACGTCTCCGGGACGGGTCTGTCCGGGTCCTCCAGCCACCAGCGCAGCAGCCGGTGGGCCGGATCCGCCCCGCCGCCCGGGAGGGGTACGGGGGGCATGCCCGCGGGGGTGGCGTCCATAGGGTCAGGCCCGGCGGGGGAGGCCTGCCCCGACACCCCCGTACCGGTCCGGGACACGCCCCCGACCCCGGTCCCGAACCGCCGGCCGAACAGGTTGATGTCCCCCGGGACCGCAGGGGGCAGAGCGAAAGACGCGGGGACCGACTCCGGCGGCAGCTGCCACTGCGGCCTCCTCTCCCCGCCCGGGGAGAGATCACTGACCGTCACGCTGCGGCGATCCGCCCCGACCCTCAACTCCCACGCGCCCACCGGCTCCTTGTCGCCCTCCCGCGTCGTCAACTCCGGCTCGCCCCATCCCGAAGCCGACCCGGAGCCGAAGCGCACCCGCATGTCGTGGCCCGGCCGGAGGACGCTCCAGCCCAGGAGATTCCCGCCGTGAAACTCCAGCACCGTGGTCTCGCCGAAGACCACATGGAAATAGTCGCCCCGTTTCCGGTCCGTCTTGATCTGCCAGTTCCTGGTGCCTTCGGTCCCGGTGCCTTCGGAGTCGGCCAGATGGGCCGCGAGGCGTACCCGCCACTTGAAGCCCACAGGCGCCTCGTGCTTCCCCCGGACGACAGTGCCCAGGTTTTGTGTACTCATGCCCAGGAGCCTGGCCTTGTCCTGCTGGGATTTCGCCTGGTGCTTCGTTTCCAGCAGGGCCAGGGAGTCCCGCCACGCCCCCAGTTTGGCCTCCAGTTCGGGTCCGGCCGGGTTCTCCAGCCACCAGCGCAGCAGCCGGTGGGCCGGATCCGCCCCGCCGCCCGGGACAGGTACCGCAGGCAGCCCTGCGGGGATGGCGTCTCTCGGGTCCGGTCCGGCAGGGGGGGCCTGCCCCGACACCCCCGTACCGGTCCAGGACACGCCCTTGAGCCCGGTCCCGAACCACCGGCGGAACAGGCCGTGGTCCCCCGGAACCGGAGGGGACACAGTGAAACGCTGGGGCAGCTGCTCCGGGCTCAGCTGCCACTGCGGCGTCCCCTCCCCGCCCGGGGAGAGATCACTGACCGTTATGCCGCGGCGATCCGCCCCGACCCTCAACTCCCACGCGCCCACCGGCTCCTTGTCGCCCTTCAGCGTCGTCAACTCCGGCTCGCCCCATCCCGAAGCCGACCCGGAGCCGAAGCGCACCCGCATGTCGTGGCCCGGCCGGATGACGCTCCAGCCCTCCACCTTCCCACCACGAAACTCCAACATCGTGGTCTCGCCGAAGACCACATGGAAATAGTCGCCCTGTTTCCAGTCCGTCTTAATCTGCCAGTTCCTGGTGCCTTCGGAGCCGGTCCCGGTGCCTTCGGAGTCGGCCAGATGGGCCGCGAGGAGCACCCGCCACTTGAAGCCCACAGACGCCTCGTGCTTCCCCCGGACGACAGAGCCCAGGTTTTGCGTACTCATGCCCAGGAGCCTGGCCTTGTCCTGCTGGGTTTTCGCCTGGTGCTCCGTTTCCAGGTGGGTCAGGGAGTCCCGCCACGTCTCCGGGACGGGTCTGTCCGGGTCCTCCAGCCACCAGCGCAGCAGCTGGCGTGCCAGATCGGCTCCGCCGCCCGGGACGTGGCGCGCCGCGAGTGGCGGGGGCAACTGCTCCGGCCGCAGCTGCCACTCCGGCATCCCCTCCCTGCCCGGGGAGAGCTGGTTTGTTCCCGTCCCTGGCGCCTGCGGGATCCTGCTCCGGAGCCTGCGGGCGACAGCCGTTCCGTGCTCCTGGCTCGGGCCGGACATGGCCGGTGCCACGGGTGTGCTGGGCGGGGCGGGCGTGGACGGCTCTGCTTCCCCGGGAACGGCCGAAGTGTCCTGCGCCGGTTGGGGGCTGTCGGGCCGGGGGCTGCCCAGCCAGGCCGGGTCCCCGCCGGAGAGGTCGACGCTGCCCGCCGGGCTGCCCAACCAGGCCAGGTCCCCGCCGAAGAGGTCGACGCTGCCCGCCGGGCTGCCCGGCCCCTGGGGGTCCTGGCTCGGCTGGTCGACACTGCCCGCCGGGCTGTCCAGCCACAGCTCCCACTCCGCACGCGCCACACCCGACACCGCACCCCCCGCCCCCTGCCGATGTCGGCCCGGGCCGGCTTCGGCGGGTTCCCGGTACAGCCGGGGGTCGGCCGGTGCGGGCAGGGCGGACGGCTGCGCCGCGGTGACCGTTCCGGGCACGGCGGGGGGCACCAGGGCGGTGGGGACCAGGGCGGTGAGGTCGGCGGTGATCAGGTGCGGCTGGCCGGTGGGGTCGGTGAAGTACAGGTGGGTGCCGTCGAAGTACGGGGTGTGCCCGGGGACCGGTTGCCCGAAGGCATCGACCAGGTGCAGTTCCCAGCTCGCGGGGGTGGAGCCGTCGCCCAGGTGGCCCAGGGCGCGGATCCCCAGGGAGTCGGTGACCGGGAGGTGCAGGAGGTAGGAAGGGTCGGGCCAGTGGCCCAGCAGTGAGCCGTCGAGGAGGAGCCCGGCGGGCAGGTCCGGCTCGCGGGTGTCCTGGCGCAGGGCGGCGGTGGTGTCCGGGGTGGTGAAGGTGTCCTGGTAGCGCAGCCGTCCCGTGGCGTCGAAGTGCCGGGCACCGCCGTGGTCGGGGAGGGTGAAACCGCCGGGCAGCCGGCCGGCCAGCGACGGCGGCAGCTCCCGCGGCGGTTCCCGCAAGGGCAGGTCGCTGCCGGGCTGCCACAGGTCCCCGAGCAGGTAGTGGCGGCGGTGGTAGCCGCCGGGCAGCGGGGTGGGGTGGTAGGTGGTCTCCACCAGCATGCCGTGCAGCGGGCCGAGGTCGTCTCCGGTCAGCGGGACCAGCCGCCGCAGCGGGTGGGCCGCGGTGTCGAACACCCACCGGGCTCCCGCCCCGGGAACATCCGGCACCGGCAGCTCGACCACCAGCTGCCCGCCGGCGGGATCGAGGTGGATCCGGGCGTCGGGTACCAGTCGGCCGTCGGTGTCCAGCAGGCCCGGCGGGGCGGCGGCAGCGGGGTGCCCACTGAGGGTGTCGGGCCAGGACAGCCGGTAGCCGGCCAGCTCCGGGACGCCCGGGAGCGGGACCTCCTGGAGCAAGGCGTCCTGGAGCAGGACGTCCTGGAGCAAGGCGTCCTGGAGCAAGGCGTCCTGGAGCAAGGCAGCGGACGCCTGCTCCGGCTGCGGGTGCCCCGGTGGTGGGGCTTGTGCCGGTGGTGTCCCGGTGCCGGGCGGACCGGTGCCGGTACGGAGACGCTGGGCCGGCGGGCCCGGGTCGGTGGGGAAGGCCTGGGAGGCGGTCCGGGGACGACCCCCCACCGTCACCTCGGAAACCGGCCCGGACCCGGACCCGGACGCAGGTGCGGACCCGGACCCTGGCGTGGACGTGGGCGCGGACCCGGGTACGGGTACGGACCCGGGCGTGGACGTGGGCGTGGACCCGGACTCGGACGCGAACCCGGGCGTGGACGTAGGCGCGGACCCGGGCGCAGACGTGGACCCGGACGCGGACCCGGGCCGGGTGGACGGCCCGGCCCCGGACCCGGACGGCCCGGCACCACCCACCAGTACCCCCCGCGGACCCTGCGGACCGGGCGCACTCTGCAGGCCCCGCTGCCGGGCCAGGTCCAAGGCGGCCGCCACCCCCTGCTCCCGCCCCTGGACCGGACCCCCATGGTCATGCAGTTCCTGCGCCACCCGCAGGATCTGCCAGAACTGCTCCGGATCACGCTGCCGCAGCGAGGAAGCCTGCTCACTGACCGTCAGCGGGAACGGGTTGTACCGCCAGGTGATCCTCGCCGCCTCCACCCACAACGCCCGCGCCCCGGCCTCATCCAGCCCGAACCACGCCGCGACCTCCCACAGACTGTCCGGCGCCGCCTTCCCGGCACCGGCACGCTCCCCGGCCGGGACCCCCACGTCCGCCGGGCCCCCCGCACCCTGCGCAGCGTCACGCACCGGCTGCGCCCCAGCCTCAGTGTCCTGCGCACCCTCGCGTACCGGCTGCGCCACAGCCGTGGCGCCAGTGCCGGTGGTGCCGGTGGTGCCGGTGGTGCCGGTGGTGCCGGTGGTGCCGGTGGTGCCGGTGGTGCCGACCGGAGCGGTACGGGTCCCGGTGGTGTCTGTACCGGTCTGCGTCCCGGTGGTTGGAGCGCCGGCGCCCTCGCTGACGGTGACAGGCACCGGGCGCACCCCGGCCGGAGCCTGCTCCCGCGGAGCCTGCTCCCGGGAGGCCCGGCCCGGGGCCGGGCCCCGCGTGCCCGGGGTGCTCGCCGACTTTGGAGCGTCGGCCGAACTGCCCGTACGCGCAGGGGTCGTGGGCGCGGACGCGTGGCGCTGACCGCTGTTCCCGGACGCGACCGGAGCGGTACCGGACGCGGCAGAAGCCGTGCCGCCGGCGAGGGTACCGGGCGGCCCCTCGGACGCCGTGGCCTGTCCGCCCCCGCCTGGCCCCCTGCCCCCGCCCGACTGGTCCAGCAGCAGCGGCAACGCATCGCTCTCCAGCCGGGACAGGTCAAGATCCGGCAGATCAGGAAGCTTCACATCCAGCGAGTTGACGTCCATCCCCGCTGGCTTCTGCCACCGAAAACGCCGCCCGCCCCCGCTGAGCGCCTCGGTCATCCCCGAGGTGAACGCCCCCGCCAGAGCCGAACTCCCACCCAGCAGCGCATCCTGCGCCACCGTGGTGACCAGCCCCGTCACCCCACCCACGGCGAGCTTGCCCACCAGCGAGTCGGCGAACTTCGGCACCCACAGGTCCCCCAGCACCGGAAACAGCCCCCCGATCGCCCCACCGATCGCCCCCGCCTTGACCATCCCCAGGGTGTTCTGCGCATTCCACCGGGTACGGTCCCCCAGCATCATCTGGAACGTCTGCACCGCCACATCCATACCGACCATCAGCCCGACACCCGCCACCATGGACACCAGCAGCCGGCGCAGGATCATCCGCACCGCCGCCCGGCCCGCCGCCACAATCGCGGGCACCACCTGCGGCGCATACACCGCGAACTGCGCAATCTCTAACGCCATCCAGGCCAGCTGCACGAGGATCATGTACTTGGCGTACTGCAGCTCCACCGCCGTCGTCTCCGCCAGCCTCGCCAGCTGCTCCGCCGACTTCGCCGTCTGCGGCAGGTGGCGCAGGAACGTTTCGACGAACTCCCGGAACTGCCCCACCACCGGCCCGGCCATGCTCTCCAGCACCCCGGCGACCGAGGGACCCACCTCACGACTGATCGCCAGCAGCTCCCCGGCGGCCTCTTCCCAGGCCTCGCTGAGCTCGCGGAGTTTGTCCTCGTCGCCCTGAGGCCAGTTCTCACCGACCGCCAGGTAGGCCACCCAGCCCAGCGCGGGGGGAAGAAGGATGCTCATCGGGTACCAGCCAGCGCTCTCTGCCCGCCCGGGCAGGCAGCGCGCTTCTTACGCTGCCGCGGTCCAGGGGGTTGCGCAGCAGTAAACCAAACCAGCCCAGCTGACAAGTCAGCGGGTAGGGGGTCTCACATGGCGAGACCGAGTAGGTGGAGCGCGTCGGCGGGTGGTCCCGATAGCGGTCGTTCGCGCGGGCGATGTGAGCGATGTTCGAAGTGAGCGGGTGCGCGAGGAACACCAGCGCCCCCGGGGATGTCTCATGAGGCTGTGACACTCCGCGCTGAAGTGTCACAGCTGAAGTGTCACACCCTCACGAGACAAGGCCCCGCAGGCAGACACCGACACCGGGCTGCACCGCTCACCATCAAAGCCCCGAACCGAGGAGAAGGCCCCGAACTGAGGGCAAGTGAGGGCACCTGAGGGCACCTGAGGGCGTTCGATCAGCTGTTTCCATCGGCGCCGCTCACCACGCCTGTCCGCCCCCGCACTCGGCCCACAGCAGCTTCCCGCCCCAGGAGGCCCCCCACTGGCGGAATACGGACACCCCCAACGACTCCGCACACGCCCGCACGAGATGCAGCCCGCGCCCGTTTTCGGCGTCCTGCCCGGGTACGACGACGGGGGCGCCCTCCCTGAAGGCGTCCGGCACCCTCGGGTCGGTGTCCCAGACGGCGACCATGAGCCGCTCGGGCTCCGTGGAGCAGAGGCGCAGGGCGTACGGTCCGGTGGTGTGGGCGTGGGCGTTGGTGAGCAGCTCGGAGGCCAACAGCTCGGCGGTGGGCGTGTGTTCGGCCATTCCGTGCGCGGCCAGAACGAGCCTGAGGGTCCCCCGGGCGATGCCGGGGGCCCGGGGGTCGCGGGGGAGGTGCAGGGTGTAGTTCACGGACGGGGATACGGTTGCCATGGAAGTCTCCGATCACAGAAGGGAGTTGGACGGTTTGCCTGCGTTGTGTACGTGTGTGGGTTGCATGCAGGGGTTGCCCAGTGGCCGTCGCCGCTCCGTCGAGTGGGGCACTTCTGGGCGGGGCGCCTGAGTCAGTACGCTAGCGGCTCGCGACGTAATACATTTCCCATAACGGCAATCACGTGAGGTTTTCCCTCGTGTGGGTGACATCAACGCGCCGCTTCGCAAGGAAAGTTGAGCCATGGCTCCCAAGACCGCCACGTCCGCCCGCCGCCTCCGTCTCGGCACGGAGCTGCGGAGACTGCGTGAACGGGCGGGGCTGTCCGTGACCGAGGGAGCCCGTCAACTCGGCGTCAGCCAGGCACAGCTCAGCAATATCGAGGCCAGCCGCTTCGGCGTCAGCCCCGACCGCCTGCGTGCCCTGGCCCGCATCTACCGCTGTTCCGACACCGCCTATATCGACGGCCTGATCGAGCTGGCCACGGAACGGAAGAGCGGCTGGTGGGAGACGTTTCGGGAGGTGCTCCCAGCCGGTCTGCTGGACCTCGCGGAAATCGAGCACCACTCGGTCCGGCTCCAGGCGGCCAACACGGCGCACATCCCCGGCCTGCTCCAGCTCGCCGACCATGCCCGCGCCATCTACGAGCAGGCCGTACCCGAGTTCAGCCGCCGCGACATCGAGCACCGCGTGAACCACCGGCTCCAGCGCCAGGCGCTCCTGGACCAGGCCGATCCGGTGCCGTACCAGGCGATCATCCACGAGGCCGCCCTCCGCGTACCCGTGGGCGGCCCGTCGGTTGCCAAGCGGCAACTGAAGCACCTGCTGACTCAGAGCGAGCGCGACGAGATCACCATCCAGGTGATCCCCTTCGCCATCGGCGCCTATCCGGGCTCCGGGCAGACGCTCCTCTACATCCACGGCACCGTGCCCCGGCTCGACACGGTCTCCTTGGACCAGTCGCACGGACCCGCGCTGGTCGACGCCGAAGCCGAGCTGGACACGTACCGCAATCTGCTCCGGCGTATGGAATCCGTGGCGCTTCCCCCAGAGAAGACCCGCGGCTTCATCCACAACCTGGCCACCGAACTGTGAGAGGACCCGCATGACCGCCTACGCATGGCAGAAGTCGTCCTACTGCGCCCAAGGCGAATCCTGTCTGCACATAGCCAGCACCTGGCAGAAGTCGTCCTACTGCGCCCAGGGCGAAGCCTGCGTCCATGTCCTTGCCGCCGCGCAGAAGTCGTCCCACTGCCAGGAAGGCGAATCCTGCGTCCACATATCCGCCGCCCCCCAAACCATCCACCTCACCGAAAGCGCCGACCCCACCCAAGCCATCCTCTCGGCCGCCCCCAGCGCCTTCACCGCCCTCCTCCGCACCTTGAGGGCGAGCCCGAACCACGGATGACGCACCCCTGGGACACGCCGTAGCACCGGCGCTGCCCCCAGGGGTCTCCTGCTTCAGCCGAGCGCGTCGATGGCCTTGACGATCAGTGCCCGTGCTGCGGCGCCGTACACGGCCATGCCGCGAAGCTGCTCGAATGCCTTCATGTACTGGGCGATCTCGCCCGGCTGTGCCATGTTCCCCTGCGCCGACACCAGCTCCACGGCAACGAGTCTCTCGTCGTAGATGTGGAAGGTCTCTTCGGGCCATCGCGTCCGCTCGCGCGTCGCCATGGGGATGATGCCGAGCGAGACAGCCGGTAGCGCGCCTGCGGTCAGCAAGTAACCGAGCTGGGCGGCCATCGCCTCCGTGCCGCCGATCTGGTAGTGGAGCACGGTCTCCTCGATGAGGAGGGCAAAGCGGCGCCCTGATTCGTGAATGATGCGGGAGCGTTCGACTCGGGCGCGTGCGGCTGCCGCACTGTCGTCGACAGGGAGGTCATCAGCGCGCGCGGCGATGCCGAGCACGGCAGCCGCGTAGCCCTCGGTCTGCAGCAGGCCGGGGACCAGCGTGGACGAGTACACGCGGAACAGCTCGGTATCGCGGTAGAACTGCACACGGCTGTCCTGCAGTTGTTGCAGACCGCGGCGGAGCTGATGCCGCCATTCCCGGTACATCGATTCGGCGTTGAGGGACTGGACGATGAGGTCCTGCGCCTGGTTCTCACTGTTCGTGGCGGTGCACCAGTGGCGGATGTCCTTCGCGGTGGGCCCGGTGAGGGCGTTCTCGATGCGGGAGGTCTTCGAGTAGTGCCAGTCGCACGCGGCGGCCAGCTCTTTGATCGTCAGCCCGGCCTCTTTACGCAGGTCGCGGAGTCGTCCGGCGACGGCTTCGCGCGCGGCCCGGGCGGACGAGGACGGGGAGACGGGCATGAGAGCTGGCCTACCGGTGCTTTTGGCTGTTCAGCGGATGTCGTACTGGTCGTGCGGAACGGCGCGCTCCCACACGGCCTCGAAGGACTGTGCGCACAGCTTGGCGGCCGTCGGGTCGTCGGAGATCTCGTGACCGGCCAAGGCGCCGTCGCCGCTGAAGTAGCCCCAACGGATCACACGGTCGTCGAACAACCAGAAGTCGTTGCCTGGCAGGGCGACGTCCGACGCCAGGCGTCGTGGCAGCCAGCGCACCTGTTCCCCCGCGTGGACGTTGACGTCGGTCGAAGCGTGTTCGTACCGGATGTAGTCACTGACTGGTTCGGAGATGATGCGAGCACGGCGCACCATGACACCTCGGGCGACGGCCCCGGAGATCAGGTCGACCCAGGGCGCCCAGTACCCCGACGCGGGATCGGTGTCCTGTTGGCCGGTGCGGAGCCAGATGCCGAAGCCCTCGGCCTCGTCACTGACGCCGTACTGGTCCCGCATCTCAAGGTGGACGGCAGAGCGTGTACACCTCGCCATCAGCTCATCCACCGCGTGGGCGTCGCCGAGGAAGCCATCACCGGGATGACCAAGGACGAGGCGGTGGCGCAGCTTCAGCGGTATTGGACCGAGGGGAGCTGAGCGGCAAGGCCCCGGGGACGCCCGGCAATCTGCCGACCGGGCGGCAGGCGGACCTGTTCACCACCCGCCCCCGCTGCCCGCCCCCGCCGCTCGGGCGCTTGGGTCAGTAGTCGTCGTCCGAACCGGAGGTCGTAGAGCCGGAGCCGGACGAGCTTCCGCCCGATGTCGCCCCCGATGTCGCCGACGAACTCGACGAACTGTCGTGGTCCTGCCTGGAGTTGCTGCAGCCGCTCCCGTCGCTGTCGCTTCCGCCGTGGCCTCCACCGCCGCGACTGCGTCCCGTGGCGAACCCGGTCAGGGCGAGTACCACCATCGCCGTTACCACTGTGAACTTGAGTCCGCGTCCCCGTAGTTGCATGAGGTCACCTTATCCGAGACGAAGCAACCCTCCACAACCCTCCGCCACCCTCAACAACCCTCCAGGCGCGCCCCCCAGGCGCCCCCCTACCCCGCCCGCGCCGTCCCCGTCCCCTTCTCCGCGTCCAGCGCGTACACGCACCGGTCCTTGCTGCACGCGTACACCACCCCGTCCTTCACCACCGGGGAGCCCGTGATCTCACCGCCCGTGGCCAGCTTCCAGCGCAGCCGGCCGTCGTCGGCCTTGAGGGTGTACAGGAGGTGGTCGGTGGAGCCGAAGTGGATGCGGCCGTCGGCGACCACGGGCGAGCCCGACGAGGTCGCCGCCCGCCTGGAAGCGCCACTTCGGGGTGCCGGTGACCGCGTCCAGCGTGTACAGGCCCTTGCCGCTGCCCACGTGCACGTGCCCGGCCGCCACCAGCACCGGCTCGATCGACGCGCGGGACTCCGTGGCGATACGCCAGCGGTCACGGCCGTCGGCCGCGTCGAGGGCGTAGACCGTGCCGAGGTAGTCGGCGAGGTAGATGCCGCCGCCCGTGACGGCGGGCCCCGGCGCGAAGGCCGGCGGCGCACAGGAACACCGCCGGGGCCTCGAAGTGCCAGCGCACCCGGCCGCTCGCCGACGTCGAGGGCCAGGACACGGGTGCCGGCGCAGACGTACACATAGCCGTCCGCGGCCCGGGTGCAGCCGGACCGGGACGCCGCCGCAGGACGCCGCGTCGCCGATCGGGTACGACCAGCGCTCGTCGCCCGTACGGGCGTCCAGGGCGCGCAGCCGGGCGTCCTGCCACACGTACACCGTGCCGTCGTGGACGACAGGGCCCGCCTCGGGGGTCTCGAAGTCGGTCTGGGCGCCGGTGAGCTCCCACAGCTTCTGGCCGCTGGACGCCTCCCAGCGCCTGGACGCCGCCGCCGCGCGTGCCGGTGACGACGGTGCCGCGGTCGGCCTTGAGGGAGTACACCCAGGCGTCGGTCGGCAGCCGCCACAGCTCGGTGCCCTCGCGGGCGTCCAGGGCGAACAGGGTCGGGCCGTCGGAGGCGTGGATACGGCCGTCCGCGACCGCCATCGACCAGGCCACGTCCCGGGTCTTGAACTGGCGGCGGCCGGTGGCCACGTCCAGCGCGTGCACCTCGAAGGAGGTGACGTACAGCAGATCGCCGGCGACGGCCGGGGTGCCCCAGACGTCGTTCGACATCCGGAAACGCCACGGCCGCCAGCGCCGCCGCCGGCGCCCGTCCGGGGCGCCGCCGCGCTGCGGCGCCGGGGTCACGGACGGCGCGCCGGGGTCGCGGGCGCGCGCTGGCGCCGGCACGGCGCCGTTCACGCCGGCGCGCGGGCGCGACCAGGCCGGCCGCCGGACCGGCCTCGGCGCCGGCACCGGCGGCGGCGCGGGCGTCGGCGACGCGCGGGCCGGGCCCGATGGGCACCCGGGCGCCCGGCGAGCCGTACGGGCCCGTTGTCGGGAGCGCCGGCGCGACGGCGGGACGCGGGGCGCGGGCCGGCGCGGGTCGTGCCGGCGGCGGGCGGCGGCGGTACGGGCGGCGGCGGGCGGCGGGCGCCGGCGCCGGCTGCCGACCGCCGGCGGCCCGCAGTGGCGCTGCGGCTTCGCCGCCGGGCGGCCGCCGCGGCGCGTCTCGATCAGGCCGACGGCCCGCTCGGGCAGCCACGCGGAGGCCGTACCGCTGTCGTCGCAGCCGGAGCCGAAGAGATGCGGGGCGAGCTGGGCCTGGAGGTCGGCCGGGTTGGGGCGCGCCGTCGGCCTCCATCTGCATACAGGACTCGATCAGCGGCCGCAGCTCGTCCGGCAGGCCCTCCAGGTCCGGGCCCTCGCGCAGCAGCATGAAGACGGTCTCGACCGGGTTCGCGCCGTGGAAGGGCGCGTGCCCGGTGGCGGCGAAGACGAGCGTGGAGCCGAGCGAGAAGACATCGCTCGCGCCGGTCACGCTGCGCGAGTCCTTCGCCTGCTCGGGCGACATGTAGGCGGGCGTGCCGACGGCGACGTTGGTCATGGTCAGCCGGGTGTTGGAGACACCGGACGCGATGCCGAAGTCGATGACGCGCGGCCCGTCCTCGACGACGAGGACGTTGGACGGCTTGAGGTCGCGGTGGACGAGCCCGGCGCCGTGGATGGACTGGAGCGCCTCGGCGACGCCCGCCGCCAGCCAGCGCACCGCCTGGGCCGGCAGCGGCCCGCACTCGTTCACTATCTCCTCGAGGGAGGGCGCGGGCACGTACGCGGTGGCCAGCCACGGCACGGCCGCGCGCGGGTCGGCGTCCACCACGGCCGCCGTGTAGAAGCCGCTGACGGCGCGGGCCGCCTCCACCTCGCGCGTGAAGCGGACCCGGAACAGCTGGTCCTCGGCGAGCTCGGTACGCACCGTCTTGATCGCCACCCGCCGGCCGGACGCCGACCGCGCGAGATAGACCAGCCCCATGCCGCCGGCACCGAGCCGTCCCAGCACCTCGAACGGCCCGATCCGCCGCGGATCGTGCTGCGTCAGCTGCTCCACCACTTGCCTGCCACCTCCCCGTACGGGCCGCGTCGACCTCCGTATGCACACGACCCCGTGCAGCGTCTCACCACCGGCACCGCCATGGCGGCACGCACCCCGATTCTTCCTGCCCGGGCGCCCGGTTGCGAACCCGGGGGCGGATTGGGGTGTCTCAGGACAAAACCACGGCATACATCCTCGGGGGAAGCCGCCGCCCGGACCGCGGGACGGGTTCTGGTGATTTCTGGCAGTTCTCAAGAGTGCGCAAACACGCGGAGTGGCGGCGCGTGGCAGATCGTGGTGGTCCGGTGCGGTTCGGGTGGCTGATACCGGCGGTACTGGGGGTCGGTATCAGTGGTGTAACGACTGTGTACGGGGGGACCCACGGCGTGGGCGGCCCGGTTTCGCCGCCCCTGCCGCCTCTGCCGCCCCTGTCCCCCGTCCTCCCCAAGCCGGGAGCTTCGGGGAAGGCAGGGACTGTGGGGAGAAGGGGAAAGAGAGGGACAGCGGGGAGAGGGGGGAAGGAAGGGACAGCGGGGCGGGCAGGAACAGCGGGGCGAAAGAAACACGCCATTCATGTACACCCCCGTCACGCAAACCCCTTGGTGAGAGCCGCGCGCCCCATTTGCATGCGGCCGAATCGCGCTCCGATCACCCCTCGGTAAGCTGACGGCATGACAGGACAAGTGCGCACCGTCGACGGCCGCGTGGCCGGCCGCCGCGGGCAGGCGACGCGGCAGAAGCTGCTCGACTGCCTCAGCGAGATGCTCAGCTCCTCGCCCTACCGGGACGTCAAAGTCATCGACGTGGCCCGGAAGGCGGGCACTTCACCCGCGACCTTCTACCAGTACTTCCCGGACGTCGAGGGCGCCGTCCTGGAGATCGCCGAGCAAATGGCCACGGAGGGCGCCGAGTTGACCGAGCTGGTCGAAGGCCGCTCCTGGGTCGGCAAGGCCGGCTGGCAGACCGCCCAGGAGCTCGTCGACGGCTTCCTGGACTTCTGGCGCAGGAACGACGCGATCCTGCGCGTCGTCGACCTGGGCGCGGCCGAGGGCGACAAACGGTTCTACAAGATCCGCATGAAGATCCTGAACTCCGTCAACAACTCCCTCGCCGACTCGGTCGCCAGAGCTCCAGGCCAAGGGCAAGGTCGACAAGGACGTGAACCCGGCGGCGATGGCGGGCTCCCTGGTCGCGATGCTCGCCGCGGTCGCCTCGCACCAGAAGGGCTTCCAGAGCTGGGGCGTCAAGCAGGCCGAACTGAAGCCGAACCTCGCCCTGCTGGTGCACCTCGGCGTCACCGGCAAGAAACCGACCAGGTGATCGGCCGGTTGATAGACCAAGTGATCGGCCAGGTGATCGGCCAGGTGACAGACCGGGCGATGGACCAGGTAACCGATTAGGCAATCGACCGGCTGGCGGCCCAAGTAATCGATCACATAACTCACGCAACACACGTAACACACGTAACACCCAGGTGCCCTGAGCCCGTTCGGACGCGAGTCCTGTCCCGCAGACGGCACACGCCACGCCCCATGGCGTGCCACCTGCCGCGTCCGTCACGGTCCGTCACGGTCCTAGCGCCGTACGACACGGCATCGCGCCACATACGCGGAGACCAGCCGCCCCGAGCCGCAGCCCGCAGGACCGGCCTCCCCTGGGACCGGCCTCCCCTACTCCAGGGGCCAGGCCCCTACACCGCCTCGTACACGACCCCCTCGCGCCCCGCGGGAGCCGAGACAGGCGCGCTGGCCACGCTCGAGCGCCGCACGCCGGGTTCGCACTGGTCCAGTTCGCACCAGATGCGCTTGCCGACGCCCTCGGGGCTCCAGCCCCAGCGGTCGGCGAGCCCGTCGACCAGGGCCAGACCGCGCCCGTTGGTCTCGTCGCCTTCCGCGCACCGGGGCACGGGAGGCCGGACGCTGGCGTCGGCCACCTCCAGGCGGACGGTGCACCTGCCGAGCCGTCACACACGCCGGACAGCAACAGCCGCAGGACCGCCGGACATCCGGTGTGCACCACCGCGTTGGTGACCAGTTCGGAGACGAGCAGGATCAGCGTCTCCGCCAGTGGCTCGTCGACCCCCATCCCGGACCCGGCGAGCCGCGAACGGGCCCATCTCCGGGCACGCCCCACCTCCGCGGGGTCGGGCCGGATCTCCAGCTGCACTTGAAGCACCTGCACCGCTCACACCATCCGAACCGGCGGACACATCGCCTCGCGCCTCGGTAAGGCCACGATCGTGGTCATCTTCGACCGGCCATCGACCGCATGGCCGGGACAGGGATCACCGAATGTGATCCCCCTAACAAGACAGCATGGTTGACGTACAGTCACCCCAACAAGCACTTCGGGCATATTCCAGCGCGAAGGAGTACGCGTACGGCATACTGTGCGACGCTCGCCGCGGGGAGTCGAACAGGCGGAGGCGTACCCCCGCTCACCTGTGCGAATGGCGGGCGTCGCCGGCGACGGGGCCGCCCCAGGGACGGCTCCGGGACAGCTCGGCTTCGGAACCACTCGCATCTGCCACAAGGTACCGGAGCAAACCTCCGACTCCAGGCTGTGACAAGTCACGCTAGGGAAACAAGCCGATATCAACGCTCGGTAATTCCGATATGCCACAATCCGTAACGTCCGTCGCGGGCACCGCCGCTCGCGCCGTCCCGGCCCGCTCCAGCATCCCCGTGCACAGGTACGTGACCGCCTGAAGGGACCCGCTCGACCCTCCGAACTGCTCGGCCGTCCGAACTACTCGCCGGTCCGGGCGTGTTGCACGGTCGGCGCACAGGCACGGGCGCACAGGCACGGGCGCACAGGCACGGGCGCACAGGCACGGGCGCACAGGCACGGGCGCGCTACTCGTGAACTCGTGACGGGCTACTGGGGCACGGTGAAGTAGCGCGCGAACGCCGTCACGATCTCCGTCTCGCCCACCTTGCCGTCGGCGTCGGTGTCGAGACCGGCGGCAGTCGCGGTGGCGATGTCCTCGGGTACGCCGAGGGCCTTGAGGACGCGGGCGGTCTCCTCGACCGTGGCCGAGCCGTCCCCGTCGGCGTCCGCGACGGCGAGGGCCGCGTGCAGGAAGGGGCGGGCGATCTCGGCGAACCGGTCGGGGTTGTCGCGCAGCCGCTTGACCGCGCCGTTCACGAACTCGTCCCGAGTGACGCGCTGGTCGCCGTCCCGGTCCGCCATCCCGGCCATGCCCTGCCAGAAGGCCTCGGCGCCGCCGTACAGGGCCTGACCCTTGTCGGACCGTGCCGTGGTGGCGAACTCGGCGAGGACCGCCTTGGCCGCCCCGCTGAAGTCCTCCCGGTCGATGTAGCCGTTGCCGTCCTGGTCAAAGGTGGCGAACCGGGCGGCGATCCTGCGCTCGTACTCGGTGCTGACCATGTCTGTTCGGGCCCGCCTTACGTCGTCACGTGGGTCGTCTCGGACGGAGCGTACGACGTCAGAGGGCGTGCTGGAACGGGAAGACAACGCTTGTGCCAAGACCGCTGAATTTCTGCGACAACAGCGTAGCCCGAGGGTGGCGTGGCTCACGGTTCGTGGCTCACAGCGCCGACTGGCGGGGGCGAGCGACCGACCGTCCCCCTACGTACGGACGTCACGGACGTCACGGACGTCACGGACGTAGCGACCGGCGTCCCCCTACGTCACGGCTGTCCCCCTACGTCACGGATGTCACGGACGTCACGCCGACAGCGGCTCCGCTTCCTCGTCGACCGCTGCCGCGAGAGTCGGGTAGACGTCGAAGAGGCGGCGGAGGCCGAGGGCGCCGAGGACGCGGTTGACGTGGGCGCCCTGGGTGCGGCCGGTCATGGCCCCGCGCGCGGTGACTTCGTCGGCCCCGCCGGCAGGGAGGACCAGGCGCAGCCTGCCCCGGCAGGAACGGATGAGCCTGCGGGTGGCAATGAGCACACCGACACCGCTGGAGTCACAGAAGACGACACCGGAGAGATCGACGACGAGGCTGCGGCGGCCGTCGGCCACCGCGTCGTGCACCCGTTGCCGCAGCACCGGGGACGTCACCAGATCCATCTCGCCCGACACATGGAGCATGGCCCACTCTCCCTGTTCGCCGTCGGTCACCTTGAGCGTCACCGCCACGCCTCTCATTCGCCGGAAGTTGCTGAAAATTGCCGGATACCGCTGAATACCGCTAGATACCGACGGATATCGCCAGATACCGCCGAATACCACTGGACTCCGCCGGATACCGCCAGATACCGCCGTGAAATCGCTGGAACCCTCCCGGGAACAGCACCGGAATCGGGACCGGCATCAGGACCGGCATCAGGACCGGCCATCAGCACCGGAAAAGGAAGCCGCTGTTTCGCTTCCTTCTGCGCGGCTGCCCCGCCCCCATCCAATGAAACACCGAAGGGTGACCGAAAGTGTGGGCCAAGACGAGCCATTTCAGTCTTTAACAGTCCCAAGCAATCCAGAATGATCCCGAATCGTCCCATGCAACCGCATATAGCCATACTTGATCGGTTTCGAACGGGGCAAGTGCGGGGTGGGTGCGGAGTGGGTGCGGAGTGGGTGCGGGGTGAGCGCGAGTGAGTGCCGCGCAGGATGTGACCGGACATGACAGCAACGTGACAGCAATCAGCTTGCGCTCCATATCACCCGCGGCCCTCCCGTGGGCGCATATTGCCGCAAAGGGACGTGTGCCCTTGGGCGTGCCCACTACATTCGAAGGGGCGCAAAACGCAGGCCGGACTTGGCGAACGGCGCAGGCACGAGCAGGGATGAGCAGGGATGAGGGCCGCATGGCGACGAACGACGCGCCACCCCGCTGGGACCGCAGGATGCAGCAGCGGCTGGCGCGCGGCGAGGCGGCGGCGCTCGGTGAGCTGTACGACCGGTTCGCTTCGCTCGTGCACGGACTCGCCTACCGCGTGCTCGGCAGACGACCGGGCGGCTGACCGCCTCACACGCGACGTCTTCGCCCACGTCTGGGAGAACCCGGACGCGTACGACCCCAGAGCAAGGCCCGCTGCGTTCCTGGGTGGCCACGCTGACCCACCGCCTCGCCGTACAGCGGCTGCGGGCCACGGAGACCGCCGCGCTGGCCCGGGGCGGCGAGAGGCAGTACGGAGGAGCTGGAGCGCAAGGTGCACCGCGCCTCGGTGGCCGCCCGCGCCGACTACATCGTCACGTCCATGCCCACGCCGCTGCGGGCCGCCCTGGAGCTCGCCTACTTCCAGCGCCGCGACTACCGCCAGACCGCCGCCGACCTCGGCGTCACCGAGGACGAGGCCCGCCGCCGCCTCCGCCTCGGCCTCCAGCTCCTCTCCACGGCCCACGACACGGGGCCCTCCGGAGTGCCGCCCGAACACGGGGGTGCGGTGTGAACGGGGATGGGGAACAGCCCGGGGGATTCGAGGAATTCCCCGGGGGATTCGAGGAATTCGAGGAGTTCGAAGAGCGCGAGGACGAGTTCGCAGAGTTCGAAGAGCGCGAGGACGCGCTGCGGGTACCGCTGCCGCGCGTGTTCGTCGAGGGCAGTGAGCTGTCGTTGCCCGAAGTCGCGCCCGGGGCCCTGGTGCTGGAGCACCGGGTGCTCCAGGCGCTGCTCGGGGCGTGGGCGTTGACGGCGTGTTCGGCGGCGGAGACGGCCGCCGTCGAGGAGCACCTGGGGACGTGCGGCTCCTGCGCGGACGAGGCACTGCGGCTGCGCGAGGCCGTGGGACTGCTGCACGAGGAGGAGCCCCTCGACCTCGCCCCGGGCCTGCGCACCCGCGTCCTGAAGGGCTGCCTCGACCGCCGGCCGCCCCGGATTCCCGTACCGGAGTGGGCAGTTCCGTACGACGCGGAGGCCGCGCGGCTCGATGCCCTGCTGCAGGACATCGAGGACGCGGAGTGGCACACGCCGCTCCGGCTGCACTGGTTCGGGGGCGACGGTGGCGACGGTCCGGTGAGCCGCCGTACGACCGTCGCCGGGGTCATCGCCCACCTGCTCACCGTCGACGGGCTCGTCGCGGTGGCTCTCGGCCTCGACGACCCGCTCGACGTGAAACTCGACGAACTCGACGAACTCGACGTAAAGCTCGACGACCCGCTCGCCCTGAAGGCGGACGACCCGACGCCCCAGGCACGCACCGAGGCGTACTGGCGGGCCTCCCCTTTCCCGCTCTCCCGCGGCGTACGCGCACTGTGGCGCGCGCAGAGCCACGCCCTGGTCCGCACGGTCTCGTTCACGGGCAAAGGCTCCGGCGGCCCGGAGGACCTCTCCGTGTCGTACGGCGACGTGTCGTACAGCGACGTGTCGTACGGCGACTTCGCACTGCCGTTGCCCGACGCGATGCTGGATCGTGCCTTCGCGTGCTGGATCCACGCGGAGGACATCGCGAAGGCGGTGGACTACCCGTACAAGCCGCCCGCCCCGCGCCATCTGCATGGCATGATCGGCCTGGCCGCCCGTATGCTGCCGGCGGCCCTCGCCGAACGCCGCCGCGCCGGGCTCGCCCCGCCGCCCCGGCAGGGCCGCCACCTGGTGCCCGCCGGTTCGCCCGGCCGCACTCTGCTCCTGGAGATCGAGGGGCCCGGCGGCGGCGAGTGGCTCATCCCCCTCGACTCCCCCGCCGCGCTGGGCTCCGCCGAGCACGCGGTGGCCCATGTCGCCCTCGACAGCGTGGAGTTCGCCCGGCTGGCCGCGGGGCGTGTGTCTCCGGAGGAGGCCGCGGCCGGCCAGGAGGGAGACCGGGAAGCGATCAGGGACGTACTGTTCGCGGCCGCCTCTTTGAGCCGGATGTAGGTTGCCGCGGGTGGTGCGGGTGGTGCGGGTGACCGGCGTGGAGCTCACCGTCCCTCTACGCGCGCTCCCTACTACGCGCGGTCCCTCTACGCGCGGCACCCGTCTTACGCGAAAACGACCGTCCGCTTACGCGAAAACGACCGTCCGCCGCCCGTTCAGCAGGATCCTTCGCTCCGCGTGCCACTTCACCGCGCGCGCCAGCGCCTGGCACTCCACGTCACGGCCGACGGCGACCAGCTGGTCGGGGGTGACGCCGTGGCTGACGCGTTCGACTTCCTGCTCGATGATCGGGCCCTCGTCGAGGTCGGCGGTGACGTAGTGCGCGGTGGCGCCGATCAGCTTTACTCCGCGCACATGTGCCTGGTGGTACGGCTTCGCGCCCTTGAAGCTCGGCAGGAAGGAGTGGTGGATGTTGATGATCCGGCCGCTGAGCTGCTTGCACAGGTCGTCGGAGAGGACCTGCATATAGCGGGCGAGGACGACCAGTTCCACGTTCTTCTCGCGCACGATCTCCAGCAGCCTCGCCTCGGCCTGCGACTTCGCGTCCTTCGTCACCGGGATGTGGTGGAAGGGGATGTCGTACGACCTCACGAGCTCGGCGAAGTCCGTGTGGTTGGAGACCACGGCCGCGATCTCCACCGGCAGCGCGCCGATCCGCGCGCGGAACAGCAGGTCGTTCAGGCAGTGGCCGAACCTGCTGACCATGAGGACGACCCGCATCCGCTCCTCGGCCCGGTGGATCTGCCAGTCCATCTGGAAGGAGTCACCGATCGCCGCGAAGCTCGCCCGCAGCTTCTCCACGGTCACCGGGGCCCCTGCCGAGAAGTGGACCCGCATGAAGAACAGACCCGTGTCGTGGTCGCCGAACTGCTGGCTGTCCTCGATGTCGCAGCCCGTCATGAAGAGGTAGCTCGACACGGCGTGCACGATGCCCGGCTTGTCCGGGCAGGAGAGGGTGAGGACGTACTGGTCGGCGGAAGCCGCGGCGGCTCGGGTGGACTGCTCGTTCATGCGGGACAGGGTCCCACACGCGCGGCACGCCGGTGCCCCGCGCG
The DNA here is from genome assembly GCA_963711935.1 of uncultured Actinomycetota bacterium. Lineage (GTDB taxonomy): Bacteria > Actinomycetota > Actinomycetes > Streptomycetales > Streptomycetaceae > Streptomyces. The sequence goes on along the minus strand of CAVQGD010000026.1, from coordinate 154,692 downwards.
TACGTACGGGTGCCCCGCGCGTACCGGTGCCCCGCGCCTGCCGCCGGGTGCCCCGCGCCTGCCGCCGGGTGCCCCGCGCCTGCCTCCGGGTGCCCCGCGCCTACGCGTGCCCCGTGTGCCTCTACGCCAACCGCGTCAGGAGCCGCAGCACCTCCAGCGTCTGCGGCGGCGCGTCCGGGTCCTCCCCGTCGTTCATCGCCAGCCGTGCATGCGCCTCCCGCGCCTCCCGCACCGCCTCCGGCCACCCGGGGTTCTCCATGTACGCGGACACTGGCGCGTCGGGGCCCACCTGGTGCATGATCCGCAGCACACGCAGTACGGCGGTGTCGACAAGGGCCGCTTCCTGCGGGTCACGGAAGATCGTGCCCACGTACTTCTCCGCGGACCAGTTGTCCAGCCAGGTGTCCTCGACCAAGCGGTACACGGCGTCGGTGACGTCCCCATACCCCTCGACACCGGCCAGCCAGACGTCCCGCTGGAACACCGGGTCGGAGAGCATGTGCAGCGCGGAGCGCACATTGCTGCGCCAGCGCCACCACGGCATGTCGTTGAGTGGCATGCCGCCCATGGTGGGGGAGCGACGGCCACGACGGGAAGGGTTCTCCAAGTCCTGCACGGTCACCGATCGTACGTTCCTTCAGAAAATACGGTCATCGCCCCCGGGTACTCCCCTGGATACTCCCTCGGGCGCTCCCCCGGGTACGCCCCCGGACACTCCCCTACTCCCCCGAATATTTCCCCCGCATACTCCCCAGCCGCCCCCGTAATTCACCTCTACGTCACCCAATGTCAACCCGATGATATATCAATGTTGAAGATGTAACGGAAGCGTGCATGTCCATGATCGGCAAGCGACGCACACTCAGCTCACTCCCCGCCCTTACCCGGTCCGCCCCTACCCGGCCCGTCCAGCCGTTCCGCAGCATTGTGAGAGGTATCCGCGGGAGAGAGATCCGCGGGAGAGAGATCCGCGCGCGTGCGAGGTCCGTCGTACTGTTCGCGGGCGCGCTGCTGGCATGTGTGTCGCTCACCGTCGGCTGCGGGGCCTTACCCGGCATCACGGAGGGTGCCGGGACCGGCTCCCTCACCGTGATGACATGGGCGCCCGAGGGGACCACAGCCACCAACAAGCCGGGCATGCCGGCCATGGCCCAGGCCTACGCCCGCTGGGTCAACTCCCAGGGCGGCATCAACGGCCGCGAGCTCCGGGTCCTCACCTGTAACGAAAAGAACGACTCCGAGGCCGCCACGCAGTGCGCCAGCCGCGCGGTCGAGGAGGACGTCATCGCGGTCGTCGGCTCCTACAGCCAGCACGGCCGGTCCTTCCTCTCTCCGCTGGAGGCCGCGGGCATCCCGTACATCGGCGGCTACGGCATCACCGACGACGAGTTCACCAGCCCGCTGTCCTACCCCGTCAACGGCGGCCAGGCCGCGCTCCTGGCGGGCCTCGGCGAACAACTCGCCCAGGACTGCGGCCCGGTCGTCCTCGTTCGCCCCGACTCGATCGTCGGCGACACCATGCTGGTGCTCCTCAACGCCAGCCTGCGCAGCGGGAAACACGCGGGCGCGGCGGACGACCTGGCCCCCGAGGACGCGACCCAGTACGCGGGCCAGGCCCGGCAGGCGCTGCGGCGAGCCACCGTCGCCCCCGGGCGGACCGGCTGCGTGGTACCCGCCCTCGGGGACCGCACCGACACGTTCATGGACTCCTTCCGGCGCGCCCGCGAGGACTTCCCGGAGGTACGCACCGCTGCGGCGCTCGGCAGCATCGACCAGTCGCTGATCAACGCGTCCGGCGGCAGGTCGGGGCCGTACGAGGGCTCGTACGTCACCGGCTGGTACCCGCAGGAGACCGACAAGCGCTGGAACACGATGAACAAGGTGATCCGCGAGCACGCCTTCGGTGACAACCGGATCGACGCCGCGGACCCGGGCGTGCAGACCACGTGGATCGCCTACACCGTGCTGAAGCGGGTCATCGAGGAACTGGGCGGCGGCCAGGTGAACGCGCACACCGTCCGCAAGACCCTCGACAGCGGACTGAAGGTGACCACGGGCGGGCTGACGCCGACGCTGCGCTGGCACTTCGAGGACCTCGTCGCGGCGGGCGGCTTCCCGCGCCTGGTCAATGCCAACGTCACGTTCCAGGTCGTACGGGAGGGGCGGCTCGTAGCCGCACGGCGGGGGTTCGTGAGCGTGCGGAAGACGCTGGAGAGCACCGCGGGGTGAGGCGCCGGCCTCGGGGCTACAGCGGGGGGTGCAGCTGAAGGGGTGCAGCGGGGGGTGCAGCTGAGGGCTACAGCTGGGGGGGCTGACGCTGGGTCAGGCCGTAGGTGGAGGCGAGGGAGTTCCACAGCCGGGCGGCCTTGGTCTTCTCGGTGCTCGCCGTGACGCTGGCCCGGTTGCCGGCCTGGGTCTGACCCGTGGGGCGGGCCTTGCCCTTACGGCACCCCCTCTTGCCGGCGCTCTGGTCAGCCCAGGCGGCGTAGTGGGTGTCGGCTGAGGCGGAGGCCTTCCAGGCGTTGGTGAGCGCGGTGGTCAGCGCCGCGTGGTCCGGCAGTTCGTCGAGGGAGAGTGTCGACAGGCCCGTGACGAGGTCGGTGCGCTGCTTGGCCGCGTTGCGCAGGTCGGTGGCCGCCTGGGGGAGGTTGGCGCACTTTTTGATGTCCGCGACGGCCTTGATCACGGTGGTGCGGCTGGCGCCGCTGTCCGCCAGGAGCCTGTCCAGGGCGACAGCCTGTTCCTTGGCCGGATCAGTGGACGCGGACGTGGACGCGGACGGCGACTCGGCGGCGTCGGAGGCGGCCACGACGGGCTTGTCGCCGTCCTCCTGGTCGTCGCCCCCACTACTGCCGAGCAGGGCGCCCGTGCCGACGCCGAGCACGGCGATACCGATGCCGACGGCCGCGAGCAGGGGGGCGCGGGAGCCTGTACCGCCGCGCTCGCCGCCCCCGTCACGCCGGGCCACAGCCCGCCCACCGGTCCCGTACGGCACCTCGTACGACGCCTCATGCCGCGTCTCGTACGGCGCCTCATGCCGCGCCTCATGCCGTGCCTCGTACCGCGCCTCGTACGACGGGTGCGGGTCCTGCGCGGGCTGCTGGTACTGCGAGAGCCGCGCGGCCGCGTGCGGGTGCGGGAAGCGGGGCAGTTGCTGGGTCTCCGCCGCCCCGTCACCGCCCGGCGCGCTCCGGAAGAGGCTGTCGAAGACGTCCGGCTCCCGCCGTTCCCCGGGCGCCCCGGGGTGCCCGCCGTGCCCGTACGACTGCGGGGGTACGGGGAGCGGCTGCTGTGGAGATACGGGGAGCCGCTGCCGCGGGAGTACGGGCCGCTGCGGGGGTACGGGCGGCTGCTGCTGCGGGGGTACGGGCGGCGCGGCGAGGTACTGGGTGACCTCGGCGTCGGGGTTCCCCTGAGTCCCGGGAGCCGCCTCGGGCGGGAGCGGGCCGGGGCCGGGCATGGGGCCAGGGCCCGGCATGGGTATGGAGTCCGGCATGGGTAGGGGGCTGGCTCCCGGTGCGGGTGTGGGGTCGGTGCCCTGTCTCGGGAGCCCCAGGTAGCGCGTCTCGTCGGAGGGTGGCTCGGGGGTGCCTGACACCTCGGGGGGGAGGGCACCCGGGCCGACCGGCGGCAGATACTGGGTGGCCGCCTCGTCAGCGGGGGCGGGGCCCCAGGGCTCGTTCCAGGAACGGCCGGCGACCGGGATCGCCTGGGCGCCGGGGAGGAGGGGCGCGCTGCCGTCGGAGGGCAGCACGATGCCTTCGCGCGGGACCCGCGCCGAGGGCTCCTCGCCCTGTCCGCTCTGCGTCACCGGGACTCCTACGAATGGGGGACCTTCGGAATCGTCGGCTCACGCTACCCGTCAGCACAACCCTGTGCCATGCGGCACAGGAGCGGCATACATCACGACTACCACCCAGGTGTCAGGTGTAACGAAACGGCTCCCCTGGGCGCTTCATAGGGGAGCCCCGCGCCCCAAAGGGACGCGGGGCCGCATGGGATATGCGGCTTCGCCGCAGGGGACCAGCCACGGACGACCAGCACTCCGCAACGAACCCGGCCCCCACGGCACCACCCGAAAACGGCACCACCGGCGGAGCTACGCCGCCTGTGGCTCCAGCCGCGCGCCGAACTCCCGTACCACCGGCTCGTCCTGGAACGGTTCGAGCCGTTGCTGGAAGTCCTCCAGGTACTCGGCACCCCGGTTCGAGCGCAGCGTGCCGAGGAGGTCGACCGCCTGCGAGGCCGTGTGGCAGCCCTGCTCCACCTCACGCTGCTGCACCTGCGCGGTGGCCAGCAGGACAAGGCCTATCGCGCGGCGCCGGGCACGGGACTCGGGGTGCCCGGCGAGGGACTCCCGCGCGCACCGCGCCGCCGCCTCGGCCTGCCCCAGGTCGCGGTGACAGTGCGCCAACTCGTCGGCCAGGTACGCCTCGTCGAAGTGCGCGATCCACACCGGGTCGTCCCCGGACGCCGGGTCGGCCGCCTCCAGGGCCGTGACCGCCCGCCCGGACGACAGCTGGGCCGCCTGCGCGTCGCCCATCAGCGCGTGCCCCCGCGCCTCGGCGGCGTGGAACATGGCCTCCGCGCGCGGTGTCGCACGCCCCCGGGCTCCTTCTTGCGCCGCGCGCGCCAGTTGCGCGATCTCCCTCGGGTTCCCGAGCTGCGCCGCGAGGTGGCTCATGGACGCGGCCAGCACGTACCCGCCGTACCCGCGGTCGCCCGCCGCCTGTGCGAGCCGTAGCGCCTGGATGTAGTAGCGCTGGGCGAGGCCCGGCTGCCCGGTGTCGACGGCCATGTAGCCCGCGAGCTCCGTCAACCGTGCGACAGTCGCGAAGAGTTCACGCCCGACGGCCTCCCGGTACGAGCCCGCCAGCAGCCCGGAGACCACGCTGTTGAGGTAGTGCACGACGACCGGGCGCACATGCCCGCTGCCGTGCTGGTGGTCCAGGTCCACCAGCGCCTGGGTCATCGCCTTCACGGCGGCCACGTCGGACCGCCCGACCCGCGGCCCGGCCGAGCGCGACACCTGCGAGTCGGGCGTGGAGATCAGCCAGTCACGGCTCGGCTCGACCAGCGCGGACGCCGCGACGGACGAGCCCGAGAGGAAGTCCCGGCGGCCCACGTCGCTGCGCCACAGCTCACAGACCTGCTCGATGGCGCCCACCACGGTCGGCGAGAACCGCAGGCCCACGCCTGAGGCGAGGTCCTTGCCGTTGGCCATGCCGATCTCGTCGATCGTGACCGTACGGCCCAGCTTGCGGCCGAGCGCCTCGGCGATGATGGCGGCTGCCCGGCCCCGCGGTTGCTGTCCGCGCAGCCAGCGCGCCACCGACGTCTTGTCGTAGCGCAGATCCAGACCGTGTTCCGCGCCGCACATATTGACCCGGCGGGCGAGCCCCGCGTTCGAGCAGCCCGCTTCCTGAATGAGCGCCTGGAGCCGTTCGTTCGGCTGCCTGGCGACGAGAGGCCTTGCGGCCATGCGTGCCCCCTGTCTCATGGCTCGGATGCCTGCCCATGCACCGAGTTGACGTGTTCTCAGTGACTGGACCACCGAAAGGATCCGGCTTTGAAGATCAATGCCCCACAAACATGACGAAAATGCGAGACATGCGAGGATTGCCGGAGTAAAGCCAGCGGTGGAGACAGCCCCCAACTCCCTCAGAAGACAGCCCCAACTCCCTCAAGAGACAGCCCTCGTTCCCCCAGGAGACAGCCTCCGCCCCCGCACATGGCTACCCACCCCCCGCTGCCGTTCCTCCTGCGCGCCCCCACTTGTGCATCCATGCGCCCCGGAGACGGAGGCGATGTTCCTCCTCCGTGCATGTGATCTCCGTAACCCCTGATGGCGGCTAGAGTTGTGTTCATCGTGGAAAAGACCATCGCGGGCCCCGAAGCTGCCCAAATCCCCAAGCAACGCGGCGAATCGCTCCTGGAAGCCGCCATTCGTTACACCGAAGAACGCCACTGGGACGTGTGCCCCGGCACCTGGCTGGAAGCCGTCGACGGGGTGCAGCACTGCTCCTGCGGCCAGCCCGCGTGTCCCCGCCCCGGCGCGCACCCGGCGCATGAGGACTGGACGGCCGAGGCCACAGGCAGTGCGAGCGCCGCGCGCCGGATGTGGTCCGAGCAGCCGACCGCGTCGATCCTGCTGCCGACAGGGCACTCGTTCGACGCGATCGACGTGCCCGAGAGCGCGGGGCTGCTCGCGCTGGCCCGCATGGAGCGGATGGACCTCACGCTCGGGCCGGTGACCTGGACTCCGGACCGGCGCATGCAGTTCTTCGTGCTGCCCGGCGCCTCGGTGAAGGTCCCCGATCTCGTACGGAACCTGGGCTGGTCCCCGCGGTCCCTCGATCTGACGGCGCTCGGCGAGGACGAGTACGTGGCGGCTCCGCCGACTCGGTACGGGTCCCGGGGGGCGGTGCAATGGGCCCGGCGGCCCACGCCCGCGAACCGGTGGCTGCCGGATGCGGAGGAGTTGATCTCGCCGCTTGCGTATGCGTGCGGTCGGGAGGGCCGCCGGTAACGGCCGCGAGACCGCTGGCGAGCTTGCGGAGAGCTTGTCGGCGGTCAGGAAAAAGTGAGTCGTGCCCCGTGAGGGGCGCGTGGTTGCACCGCTCTCGCCGCGCGGGCCGGAGACCTGGCCCCAAAGACCCGGCCCCAAAATCGAATAGGCATTCGTGATTGCTGTTTCTGGCGGCAACACCCCTCGTTTGAGTGACCTCTCTCAAGGATTGCCCGCCGCCACCGTGGGGAGATCTACAGCGGGAGGCGGACCGCTCGGGGAAAGACGGTCCGAGGGGAATGACCCTGAGAGCTCGGGGCTCCGGGTCAGCACAGGGGAGAACAGGCCCCGGCGCCACAAGGCGCCGGGGCCCTCCGCGTAAAGATGCTCCCGGTACGGCAGTTCCCTGTACCGCACTTCCCGGTACCGCACTTCCCGGTACGGCAGTTCCCTGTACCGCAGTTCAGCGCTTCGCGACGAAGACGTGGGAGGCGATGTCCGCCCCCAGCTCCGCGGCCTCGCCACCGCTGCCCACGAGCACACCGCCCGCCGCCTCCGTCACGCTCACCACAGAACCGGGCTGCACGCCCGCCCGCCGCAGCGTGTACATCAGCTGCGCGTCCGTCTGGATCGGCTCGCCGATACGCCGCACGACGACGGTCTTGCCCTCCACCCCCGGAGCGAGATCGGCCAGCGACACCATGCCCTCGTCCAGGAAGGGGTCCGCGCTGTCCTTCTCGCCCAGCTCCTCCAGGCCCGGGATCGGGTTCCCATACGGCGACTCGGTCGGGTGGCGCAGCAGCTCGAGCACGCGGCGCTCCACGGCCTCGCTCATCACATGCTCCCAGCGGCATGCCTCCGCGTGCACCTGCTCCCACTCCAGACCGATCACGTCGACGAGCAGGCACTCCGCGAGGCGGTGCTTGCGCATCACGCGCGTGGCCAGACGGCGGCCCTCGTCCGTGAACTCCAGGTGACGGTCCGGGGCAACCGACACCAGACCGTCGCGCTCCATGCGCGCGACCGTCTGACTCACCGTCGGGCCGCTCTGGTCGAGCCGCTCGGCGATCCTGGCGCGCATAGGGACCACACCTTCCTCCTCCAGCTCGAGGATGGTGCGGAGATACATCTCCGTGGTGTCGATCAGTCCGGACATTCGTGCCCCTCGATGAGATCTGCCGAAGGCTTGGCTGCTCCCGGCGTGTATGCCGGCTCTGGGTTTCAATTCTGCCGGATACCACGGACGACTGTGCCCCACAGTGAAACCATGGGAAACCACGTGAATCCACGGGAAACCACAGGAAACCACGCGGTGACGGCAGGAGCCACGGCCGCGCCGACGCCTGCCGTCACGCCGGCGCCCTGCCGTCACCCCGGCGCATGCCGTCATCCCGGCGCATGCCGTCACGCCGGCGCCCTGCCGTCACCCCGGAGGCATGCCGTGGACCCGGAAATCCGGCGTACAACGATTTCCCTCCATTTTGTGGGAACTCGGTGTGGGCTGGGTCACGTTCGAGTTCAATGACCATTGATGACCAGCGAGTAGCCCGTAGCGATGAGTAGCCAGTAGCCAGTAGCCAGTAGCGAACCGACGCGCCGTACGTGCGGGCGCGCCTGCAGGGGGTCCAGGTGAGTGCTTCCCGGCATAGAAGAACCACAGGTGAGCTGGGGCCGGACGAGCCCGAGCACGGTGGAGACGAGCCCGTGGGCGGAGACAAGACCGGAGACGAGACCGGAGACGAGACCGGAGACAGGGCCGGAGACAAGGCCGCGGCCGGGACGGGCGAGCCCGAGCGCGACAGCTCGGACCTGCTCGCCGCGCTGCTCGACGGGATGGACGCCGCGCTGTGCGCCTTCGACGCCGCCGGAGTCGTCACGCACTGGAACCGGGAGGCCGAGCGCATCCTCGGCTGGACCGCCGCCGAGGCGGTCGGGCGGCAGGGGTTCGCCGGATGGGCCGTACGGACGGCGGACGCCGAGGAGGTCGAGGGGCGGCTGATGTCCGCCATGCGGGCCCCCGGGCGGCAGGTGCACGAGTTCGCGCTGCTCACCAAGGAGGGCGGACGGGTCCTCGTGCGTATGCAGTCCGCGGCCGTACACGGGCCGGACGGAAAGCCCGCCGGGGTGTACTGCGCCTTCAACGAGGTGCACACCCAGATCGATCTGGAGCGGTCCATCGCACTGAGTGAGGCGCTGCTCGAGGAGGCCGGCTGGGGTGTCGTACTCGTCGACGCCGATCTGCGGACCACCGTCGTCAACGCGTACGCGGCCCGCGCGCTCGGCATCGGACGTACGGCCGTCCTCGGGCGCCCCTTGGGCGAACTGCTCACCCAGGGCATCGAGGAACTCGAGAGCGCCCTCACCCACGTACTCGCCGAGGGCGCCCCGCCCGCGCCCGCCGAGATCTGGGTGGGCGTGCGCACCCGCGACGGCGAGAAGCACCGCTGCTGGCGCAGCGGCTTCCTGCGCCTGACCTCGCCGCTCGCCGAGGAACCCGTCCCCCTGGGCGTCGGCTGGCTCTTCCAGGACGTCACCGAAGCCAAGCGGAGTGGACAGGAAGCCGCGCTGCTCCGCTTCCGCACCAACCAGCTGCACCGGGCCGCGCGCGCCTCCGCCGAGTGCGAGGACCCGGCGGAGGCGGCGACGATCCACCTCGACTTCTCCCTCGCCGGCTTCGCCGACCACGCGCTCATCGACCTGGTGGCCGGGAGACCGGGCACCACGGGGCACCTGGGGAACCTGGATCATTTGGGGCACTCGGATCACTCGGGGCACTCAGGGCGCTCGGATCACTTGAATCACTTGGATCACTTGGGGCACCTGGTGACGGAGGAGGACGCCGATGCTCCGGTACGACTCGTACGCGCCGCCGCCACCCCCTCCGGTGCCCCCGGCCCCAGCGACCTCACCGGCCACGCGGGCTTCCCCGTCCGGTACCCCGAGGGTCATCCCGCGCTCCAGTGCGTCGAGCGCGTCGGTTCCGTACGCGCCAGCGCGGAGACCGCCACCCCCGGCACCCCCGGCACCCCCGGCACATCCGCCACACCCGAGGCCGCCCGTGAGTGGGCCACCGCCCGCCAGTGGCCCGCCGACACGGTCCACGCCCTGTGCGCTGTCCTCCGCAGCCGCGGCCGTACCCTCGGCGTCGTCACGTTCCTGCGGGGGCCGGGACGCACCCAGTTCGAGCGAGCGGATGCGACGTACGCGGAGGATGTGGCAGTACGGATCGCGGGGGCGCTGGATCTGGCGGGGCTGATGGGGGGCGGGGTGAGGGGGGCGGGGTAGCCGCGGTGGGGCGGAAAAGCCGGTGGGGCGGAAAAGCCGGTGGGGCGGAAAAGCCGGTGGGGCGGAAAAGCCGGTGGGGCGGAAAAGCCGGTGGGGCGTGGTTGAGGGGAGCGGAGTAGCCGCGGTTGGACGGCGTAGCCGGTTGGCGGAGTAGCCGGTCAGCGGGTCGGGCGGTCGGGGTCGGGCGGTCTTCGGCTTCGGTTCGGGGCGGGGGGTCGGCGAGGCGGTAGCCCATGCCGCGTACGGTCTCGATGCGGTCGTGGCCCAGCTTGTTCCTCAGGTAGCGGACGTAGACGTCCACGATGTTCGACCCCGGGTGGAAGTCGTAGCGCCAGACATGGGACAGCAGTTGCTCGCGGGAGAGCACCTGGCCGGGGTTGCGCAGGAAGCACTCCGCCAGGATGAACTCCCTGGCCGTGAGGTCCACGGCGCGTTCGTCGACGTACGCCCGCCGGGTGTGCAGGTCCAGGGAGAGGTCGCCGTGCCGCAGCACGGTCGGCTCCGCCGTCCGGTGGTCGCGCAGCCGCAGCCGGATACGGGCCAGCAGCTCCGCGAACTGGAACGGTTTGACCATGTAGTCGTCGGCGCCCCCTTCGAGACCGGAGACCGTGTCGCCGGGCGAGCCGCGGGCCGTGAGGATGACAACGGGCAGGTCCGCGTGGAGCTGGCGCAGCCGGCGCAGCACGGTGAAGCCGTCCATCACCGGTAGCCCGAGGTCGAGGACGAGCAGGTCGAACTCTCCGCTCGCGGCCTGGTCGAGCGCGGCGGCTCCGTCGCCGACCACGGTGGTGGCGAACCCCTGGGCCCGCAGCCCCTTCCCGATGAAGGCGGCGATGCGCGCTTCGTCCTCGGCGATCAGGATGCGGCTCATCGCGTCGGCGCCCGGCCCGGGACGCGGGTCCGCCGGTCGGCGCGTACCCGCGGGATGACGAGGGTGAACGTGGCGCCGTGCCGGGGGTGGGAGTCGAGCACGACGTGGCCGCCGTGCGCCTCGGTGATCGCCCGGACGATGGCCAGGCCGAGTCCGGCGCCGTCGTGGCGGCCCGCGGCGCCCCGCTGGAAGCGGTCGAAGATGCAGTCCGCGTCGTCGGACGCCACTCCCGGGCCGGTGTCGCGGACCCACAGCCGCACGGTCCCGCCCGGGTGGTCGACGGCGGAGCCCAGGGCGACCGTGTCGTTCTGCCCGGTCAGCGCGACCGCGTTGTGCGCGAGCTCCAGGAGGGCCTGGGTGAGTCGCTGGCGGTCGCCGTGCAGCTCGGTCTCCGCCCGCGCGTCCACCCGCCAGTGGCGGTCGCCGAGCGCGCGCGCCTTCTCGAGGACGTCGTCGATCAGGCTGCCGACGTCGACCGTCTCAAGGCGCAGGAAGTCCGGTCGCTCCGCTCTCGCCAGTACCAGCAGATCGTCGACCATGCGGGCCATGCGGTTCAGCTCGTCGATCGCGAGCGCCCTGGCCTCGTCCACCTCGGCCGGTTCGAAGCTGTCGAGGAGTTCGAGGTGGCCGCGTACGACGGTGATCGGGGTGCGCAGCTCGTGTCCGACGTCCTCCAGGAACTGCCGCTGGCTGGTGAACGCCCTCTCCAGGCGGCTGAGCATGGCGTTGAACGTACGCCCCAGCTCGGACAGGTCGTCATGCCCGCTGACACCGACCCGCTGGGTGAGGTCGGTGCCGGTGATCCGCAGGGCGGTACGCCGCAGGTGCCGGACGGGGGCGAGCAGCCGCCCGGTCACGAACCAGCCGGCGATCGCCACCAGCAGCAGGACCCCGAGTGCGGTGAGAGCGAAGGTCCGTATGACGGCGGTGAACTCGGCCTCCTCGCTGCCGGTCCAGTGCACGATCACCCACGCCCCGGTGCGGCCCTGGCGGGTCACGGGGCGTACGGCGATCCGTACCCGTCCCGTCGCCGTGTCGGCAGCCCTGAGCGCCGGTCCTCCGGCTTCTCTGTCTTTTCCGACTTCTCCGGCTTCTCCGGCTTCTCCGGCTTCTCCGGCTTCTCCGTCGGTGATCATCGTGCGTAGCGTGCGCAGGAAGGCCGGGTCGGCGCTGAGCCGTTCGGCCCTGGAGTCGGGGGAGGAGTCGGGGGAAGAGCCGGGGGAGGAGCCGGGGGAGGAGTAGCGCACTCCGCCGTCGATCACGGAGAGCAGCGCCTCGTGCTTGTCGGGGATGTCGCGCTGTATGGCGAGGAGCAGGAGCCGGTCGAGGGACGCGATGGGCTTGCCGGTCCGCGGATCGACAGCCGTGGCGAGGAACCTCTCGAACTCCTCCGCCTCCCGTTCCACGTGCAGCCGCACCCGGTGGTCGATCCGGGAGTTCTGCACCCGACAGACCGCGACTCCCGCGAGCGTCATCCCCAGCGCGGTGAGCAGCAGGAGCGAAGCGAGCACACGTACCCGGACGGACCGCACCGCGGCGAAGGTGCGCGCCCGGTTGCGCGCTGTCGTCTTCATCGTCCTCAGGGTGCGCCGTGCCGCCGCCTACGGCACTCCCGGTACGGCTGTCAGGGTCTGAGTCGGCACCGCGCGTTCAGCACCGCGCGTTCAGCACCGCGCGTTCAGCACCGCGCGTTCAGCACCGCGCGTTCAGCACCGTGTGCTCGGCGCCGCACCGGTCCGCTCACCGCTCGGGTCGCTCGGGCTCGGTACGGCGCAGGCGCCGGGTGACGAACAGTTCGGTGGCGATGCCCAGAGTGGCGCGGACCAGCAGGAACGCCGCCAGGCCCCACACCTCCCACAGCAGCGTGGCGATGATCGGCCCGGCGGCCTCGCCGACCGACAGCGCGGTGTCGAGGGTCGCGGCGACCCGGCCCGCCCGGGGCCCGGCGCCACGCGCCGCCTGGGCCAGCAGGCTTCCCCACGGTGGCCGGAACGCGGCCTTGCCCGCGTCGTCGATCAGTCGGCCGGCCAGCATCCCGGCGGCCGTCGGGAAGGCCAGGTACAGCAGGGAGGACAGCGTGTTGGCGATCCCGCGCGCCCCGGTGAGCGGCGCCGCGCCGAACCGGTCGGCGGCCAGGCCCGCCAGCGGCCCGACGAGGAGCAGTACGAAGACGGACGCGGAGTAGATGGCGCCGATCTGCCCGGGGCTCAGGCCCGCGACCTCGGCGGCGAGCACGGGGAACAGGCCGTGGGTCATATGGGCGGTCGCCCCGGCGAGCAGCCCCAGGACACACAGCAGCCGCAGCCGGGGGTCGTGGAACACTCGTGATCCGGCGGGGAGCCGGTCTTTCCGCGCGTGCTCCACCAGCTGTGCGGCGTCGGCCGGTTCGGCAGCGGACGACTCGGCGGACAGCTTGGCGGACGGTTCAGCAGTGGACGGTACGGCAGTGGACGGTACGGCAGTGGACGGTACGGCGGTCGCCGCTCCGCCCGCAGGGTGCCGTTCGGGACGCGGAACCCAGAGCCAGATCACGATGACCGGTACGAAGGAGATGGCCGCGACGACAGCCCACAGCAGCCGGAAGTCGTTGCCGCTGCCGGACAGTACGAACCCGCCGAGCGCCCCCGCGGACACGGCGCCCAGGTCCTTCGCGCCGAAGGACAGGGAGAAGGCCCGGCCGAGCCTCTGCTCCTTGGAGCCGGCCACCACGCTGATCGACGCCGGATCACGCGCGGCCGACGCCGCCCCCTGGACCAGACGCACCGCGTAGAGCGAGGCGGGCGTCGTGGCGGTGAACAGCAGCACCGACGCGACCAGGCGTACCGTCACCGCGGTCAGGTAGCCGCGCCGGGCACCCCACCGGTCCACCGCCCGGCCCATGAAGGGTTTGACGGCCGGCTCGATCAGCGCCTTCATCGCGACGAGCACACCGATCTCGGTCAGCGACATGCCCAGGTGCAGGGCGTACAGCGGCATCGCGAAGCTCACCACGCCGAACGCCAACCGGGTGGTGAAGCCCTCCACGACCACGGCCCGCACCGGATGGGCCCCGAGGACGCCGCTCGGGCGGAGCTCTTTCAGCCCGCTCATACCCGCCGCCCCTCTTCCAGCCCGCGCATACCAGCCGCCCCTCTTCCAGCCCGCGCATCCCGGCCGCCCCTCTTCCAGCCCGCGCATACCCGCCGCCCCGCTTCCAGCCCGCTCATCCCGGCCGCCCGGCCGCGCCCGTGGTGGCGAGGGCGGCATCGGCGATCCAGTCGGCGGCATCCGGTACACCCCGGTAGCCGGGGAAGGAGTTGACGTCGACGATGACCGGGCCGTCCGCGTGGGTGACGATGTCGACGCCCCAGCCGACCAGCCCGCAGAGTTCGGCGGTACGCAGCCCCAGCCGCAGCAGTTCCGGGTCCGGGTCGGGGACGGGGACGCGCGGCATGTCGACGCGGCCGGGCTCGACGTGGACACGCAGTACCGCGGCCCGGTCGCCCACCCCGTACAGCTTGTAGTCGAATCCGGGCCCGTCGACGACCTCCTGCACCAGCCAGGGTCCGGCGCCCGCCGGGCGTTCGCCCGGGTGCAGCAGGCCCGCTCCCTGGCCGTGCTGTCCGTGCAGCGGTTTCACGAACCGGGGCGTTCCGGCCGTACGGAGCAGGTCCGCCACCGTGTCGGCGTCGGCCGCCACGGTCGTCGCGGGTACCGGCAGGCCCGCCCGGTCGAGCAGCGCCAGTACGCGGGCCTTGTCGCCGGCCCGCAGTGTCGCGGCCAGGTCGTTGAAACAGGCACCTCCCGCGTCGGCCGCGGCCCCGGCGGCGCAGAGCACCTCCGGGGCGGCGCCCTTGATGAGGAACACGTCGGCCTGCGGCAGGTCCGCGGGCGCCCATGGCGCGGTGGCGTCGAAGGCCGTACAGCCCACACCGCGCGCGGCCAGCGCCGCGCGGAGGGGGCGCAGCAACGGGTTGCGGCCCGCGTCCGAACCGGCCTCGACCAGGACACAGGCCCGTGCCCGACTCACCGGACCACCTGCCCGGAGAACCTGGAGAGGCCGGGGAGCTCGGGGAGCCCTTCCCGCCAGCCGGAGAGCCCTTCTCGCCAGGCAGACACGGTGCCCGGGGACATGGTGCCCGGGGACATGGTGCCCGGGGGCGGGCCCGCCGGGTCGGCGAGGGCCGTCGCTGGGGCCGTCGCTGGGGCCGTCGCTGGGGCCGTCGCTGGGGCCGTCGCTGGGGCCGTCGCTGGGGCCGTCGCTGGGGCCGTCGCTGGGGCCGTCGGCGGGAACCGTACGCCGTCGTCGGTGAAGACGAAGCCGTGGTAACGGGCGGCGACCGCGACGGCGAACGGGTCCTCGGCCGCCAGGCCGCACACGCCGGTCAGGACGGCGAACACCCCCCGCTCGGTCAGCAGCCTGCGCAGCCGGTGCGCCGAGGCGTCGGCCGCGGGCACCGTCTCGTCGCCGTACCCGTACAGCAGCGCGGCGGCGACACCCAGCGCGAAGTGCGCCGGGACGCGGTGGGCGGTCCTGCGCAGCAGGGCGACCGGGCCCAACAGCCGGTCGCCGGGAGCGAGTTTGCGGAGCGGTTCCCGGGCGACGCGGGTGACCGGGTCGGCGAGTTCGGTGTTGCCGTAGCGGGCGAGGGCGTCAGCCACCGGCCCGTGTACGTCGCTGCCGTGGTCCACGCCGCGTCCCAGCAGCAGGCCCGGATACGCGGCGAGGACCGCGCGCCGTGCCTCCAGCAGGGCCCCGGCCACGACCGGCCGGACGAACGGGTCGCTGATCGCCGTGTCGATGGTGCGGTGGCCGCGCAGCCAGCCGAGGTACGCGGCGAGCGCATGGCCGGCGTTGTAGACGAACAGCTTCTCGCGCAGCCGGGCACGGTACTGGCCTGTGGTGTGCACGCCGGGCAGCGTGGGCGGGGCCAGACGCAGCGGACGGACGTCGACGGTCAGCCGTCGCGCGGAGTCACCGACGAATTCGGGCACTCCCGCGGATTCGGGCACCTTCGCGGATTCGGGCGCTCCCACGAATTCGGGCACCCTCGCGGATTCGGGCCCCCTCGCGGATTCGGGCCCCCTCGCGGATTCGGGCCCCCTCGCGGATTCGGGCATTCCCGCCTCGTGCCGGCCGCCGGGCGCTCCCGCCTCGTGCCAGCCGCCGGGCGCTCCCGCCTCGTGCCAGCCGCCGGGCGCTCCCGCCTCGTGCCAGCTGCCGGGCGCTCCCGCCTCGTGCCGGCCGCCGGGCGCTCCCGCCTCGTGCCAGCTGCCGCGGCTCACGGCCACACCGGCGACTGCCCCGGCGACACCGACCGGCGGGAGTTGCACCCCGCGGGCCGCGGCGGTGTCGGCGAGCGCCTCGCCCACCCAGGGGGCGCATTCGGCGTTCTCCACCACCCACACATCCACCGGACGCCCCCGACGGGCGACGAGCCCGGGCACCAGGTGCGGTGCGGCTGCGGCGACGTTGGCCACACCGACGCAGAGCACGACCAGGTCCGCGGCTGCCACGGCCTCGTCCAGTTCCGTGGTGCCCACCGCCGCGGTGGCGACGCCGTCGACCTTCTCGACCTTGCCTGCCTTCTCGACCTTGTCGGCCTTCTCGGGCGGTTCGCCGGTGATCCGTACCCGCCAGCCGCCGGCGGAGCGGATGCGGTCGGCGGTGTCACGGGTACGGCAGCCGAGCAGGACCTCGTGGCCCGCTCCCAGGAACAGAGGCACCAGGTAGCCGCACCCCAGTTTTCCCGCACCGACGATCACTACGCGCATGGCCGCGTCCTCTCATCCAGGTACCCCAGGAGCATCCAGCTGCCTCCGGTCCGGCTCCCTCCAGTCCGGCTCCCTCCGGTCCAGGTGCCTCCCGTCCAGCTGCCTCCGGTCCGGCTCCCTCCGGTCCAGTGGCCTCTGGTCCGGCTGCTTCCGGTCCAGTGACCTCAAGTCCAGTGCCTCAATCCATGGCCTCAAGTCCAGGTGCCTCAGATCCAGTTGCCTCCGCTCCAGGTGCCTCAGGAGGTGGTCGAAGAGGAGGTCGAGAGCAGCGGGTACTCCCTTGAACCCCGGGAAGGCGTTGACGTCGACGATCACGGGGCCGTCCGGTCCGTCGATCACGTCCACCCCGTAGTCGCACAGCCCGAACACGCGCCCCGCGGCCAGGGCCAGTGCGGTCAGTTCCGCGTCCGGGTGCAGCGGGCGGCCCAGTTTCTCCGTCAGCGACCGGGCCGGCCAGCGGCGCAGCGTGCCGTGGACATACCGCCCGACCACGAACAGCTTGCGGTCCCAGCCATCGCCAGGCACCCGCTCCTGAACCAGCCAGGGCCCCCGGCCACCACCCGGCCAGGCACCGCGGCCACCACCCAGCCCAGGAACCCCGCCACCACCCCAGCCAGGCCCCCTGGCCACCACCCAGCCAGGCCCCCTGGCCACCACCCAGCCAGGCACCGCGGCCACCACCCAGCCAGGCACCCCAGCCACTACCCACCCAGGAACCCCGGCCACCACCCGGCAGGCCCTCCCCCCGCTCAAGGATCGTCACCCCTTCCCCGCGACTGCCCAGCGGTGTCTTCACCACCACGGGCCCGTCGGCGACGAGGGCCGCCACCTCCCGCGGTTCGTACACGACCCGCGCCGACGGCACCGGAAGACCCGCCGCCCGAAGCCGTCGCCAGGTCTCCACCCGGTCGGCGACCACCTTCGTGGCTCCCGGCGGATTGCACCAGGCGGCTCCCGGTGGCGCACCGGACTTCGCCAGCTCCGCCGTGGTGGGGTGAACCGAGCGCAGCATGACCAGGTCGGCGTCCGCGAAGACGGCCGGGGACAGGTCCGGAGCGTCCTGCCACGCCTGGATACGAGCGCCCTGGGCACGCAGCCCTTCGAGCAGCTCCCAGACGAGGGAGTGGGGCGTCGGCTTCTTGCCGTGGACGAGGACGACGCGCGCGTCGGCCAGAGGAGCGGTCATGACGAAACCACCTCCGTGAGCCGGGACTCGACGAGATCGGCGACCGCGTCGGGAGCCTCGGCGATGCCCGTGTAGTTCGGGAAGTCGTTGACGTCGACCACCAACGGCCCCTCAGGAGACGGCAGTACGTCCACGCCGTACAGCTCAAGACCGAAGGCGTCCCGGCAGGCGAGCGCCAGCGACCGCAACTCCCCCGTGACCGGCAGCGAAACCGGCTCGTCCCACTCCCCCGGAGCGAGCAGCGGCGAGGACCGCCGCACCGCCCACACCTCCTCCCCCGCCCCGTACAGCTTCACGTCGACCCCCGCCACATCGACGTACTGCTGGGCGAGCACCATGCCCTCGGACCAGGGCAGCCGCGCCAGTTCACCCGGGGAGTCCACCCGCACGATCCCGCGGCCGTTGTCGCCGTACGGGGGCTTCAGCAGCAGGGGCCACGCCGCGCCCGGCAGACCGGCCAGCGAGCCCGGCCGGTCGGCGAGGAACGTGCGCGGCGTAGGCACCCCGGCCCGGGCCAGCAGCGTCACGGCGTACGGCTTGTCCCGCACCGTCTGGATCGCCTCCCAGCGGTTGATCGTCCGCACCCCGCGAAGCTGCGCCTGGGCCAGCAGCGACAGGGCGAACGCGTTCCGGGTCCGCGGCACCACGAGATCACCCGGCCGCAACGGGGGCAGCACCCGCCCCGGCATCCCCGACCCCGGCCCCAGCCCCGGCCCCGGCCCCGGCATCGCGCCCGCCTCGGTACGCTCCTCCGCGCCTTCCTCCCCTCGCTCCTCCGTACGCTCCCCTGGCTCCTCCGCTCGCACCTCGACGACCGACCGATCCGACCGATCCGCCCGGGCCGACACAACGGGCACGCCCCGGGCGCGCAACGCGTCGACCAGAGCGCCGGGCATACGCTGCCCCAGATACCGGGAGTCGGTAAGCACCACCACACGGTCCATCGGCACATGGTCCATCGGCACACGATTCACTGGCACACGGTCTATCGACACACTGTTCACCGGCACATGGTTCATCGGCCGTCCCCGCACCCCGCGGCTCACTGCTCGGCCCCTCACCCTGTGGCCCCTGCCACGGCGAGCTGCTCGCGGACCGCGCCCCGCAGCGCGGCGACGGTGAACGGCTTGGTCAGGAACGCGTTCGCCCCGACGGCCAGACACTCGGCCCGGCGCTCCGGATCGTCGTACCCGGTCAGCACCACGACCGGCAGCTCCCGGTGCTCCTCACGCAGCACCCCCAGCATCACCGTCCCCGGCAGCCCGGGCAGGCCGAGATCCAGAACCACACAGTCGATGCCGTCCGCCACAGCGATGAACAGCCCAACCTCCCCGTCCTCCGACAGCACCACGTCGTGCCCGTCGCGGCGCAGCGCCTTCGCCACGAGGGAGGCGATGTGCGGCTCGTCCTCGACGACCAGGATTCGCGACATAAAGCCCTCCTGGTGAACGTAGGGCTGGTGAACATACGGCGAAGAGAAGAAACAAAATCGCCTACTTCATCCACCTCATCCACTTCATCTGGATCTACTTCATCCGGACTTCAGCTCACCTTCAGGATTTCTTCAGGTCGCCTTCAGGTTGAGCCGCCCAGGTGAGACCAGCGTGAGAGGCGGATGAGCGTCTTCTCATATGGCAGAGCTGTTGCTCTTGCTGCTCTGGTTCTCGCCCGAGGATTTCTTCACTGTTATCGCCCTCTTGGTCAGTCGCCGCCCTAAGGTGGTTATGACGCTACGGAGTCGTGTGACTGCGCAGAAGTGACTGCTGGCACGAGTACAGGTACGAGTACAGCTGGTGCGGGCGGCAGGGACGGGGAACGAGATGACGGGTACCGGCAAGCGAACCCTGACCCGTGGTCAGGATTCGCTTCAGCGTGGCGAAGCCGAGCGAGAAGGACGTGTCGCGGGCTACGTCCTGAAGGTGGTCCGGGGCACCACCGGCCTCACCCAGGACCGGCTTGCCGAACGGCTTGGCGTTGACACCACAACCGTGCAGGGGTGGGAAAGCGGGCGACGTCCCCTCATAGCCGTCTCGATGGCGGGGTACCTGCGTCTGCGTCAGGTGCTCCTCCGACTGGGCGCTGCACCCTGGCTGTTGCGACAGCTCGATGTCGCTCTGGAGGCCGACCGTTTCCTTGGCTACGTGCTCGGCGCCGACGGGCCGATCGACACCGAGAATCACCCGCTGGCGACGTGGGTCATCACCCGCCCCTTCACTGACCTTGTCGGCTGGGCGATTTCGGGAAAGTCACCTGCGGTACTTGCCGATGTCGTTCGGGGAACCAGGCGGGGACCTGCGCCGTCCGGTCCGCAGCTTGCCGTTGACGAACGACGTCATGTTGTCGTTCACTTGCGCACCGCCGCAGAACAGGCGGCGCCGGACTCGGTCATCGGCGCACTGTTGCTGCGTCAGGCGCACTACGTGGCTGGCTTCGACGCAACACCTGAAACCACGGAATGGCTCGCTGCGATGCTGCGACGTGAGCAGCGGCGGCTACGGTCGGACAAGTGGTCCCCTTCCTGGGCCGTGGTGCGCTCCGGCGCGCATACCCTGGCTCGCCAAGGTGATGCCGAGGCACTGCCTCAATTCATCAAAGACCACATCGCGGCAGACGAGTGCGAGGTCGCGAACCTCAACTACTGGTCCTATTGGATCGGCGAGCTGAGCGACCCACAGCTTTCCGACATGTTCATGATCGAGCAAAGTCTGAGCTCCTGGCGCGGCGACCGCCTGCTTGAGCACTTGGTGGCCCGCCTCGATGCGGCCAACCCCTATGTCGATGTGGTGGCGCACACGCTCTGGTCGTTCCTGGGCCTGAAATGCGACACGGTCACCATGCTTCATGCCAAGGCCCTCACCGCAGCAGTACAGCGGCTTTTCGACGAGGGCAGCATCTCCTCCCAGTCCCGGCGGGAGTTGCAGGAAGTGCTTTACGCTCTTCGGACCATCCACCGTCGGGGTTAAGCCGGGGACAAGGAGATTGCATGACAGAGCACGATGTCCGGGTTGTGGACTTTCTCTACGAGATCGGCCTCCTGAAGCGTTACAAGCGCACCGGGTGGGTGATTGCCGGGGTGTCCGATCCGGAGAGCATCGCCGATCACTCCCACCGGACCGCTGTGATCGCGTCGGCCGTCGCGGCGATGGAGGGTGCCGACCCGCAGCGCGCCGCGTTTCTCGCGCTTTTTCACGACAGTCAGGAGTCCCGCACCACCGACATCCCCCACCTGGGCAAGCGATATCTGAAGGCAGCAGCCAACACCGAGGTCACCGGGGACCAGGTGGCGGGGCTGCCGGGGCCGCTGGCCGATGTCGTCGGCGGCGCCGTGGCTGAGTACGAGGCGCGGGAGTCGGCTGAAGCTGCCTGTGCCCGGGACGCGGACAAGCTGGAGTGTCTCCTTCAGGCCGTCGAATATCGTGAGCAGGGCAACCAGCACACCCAGGCGTGGATCGACACCTCCCTCGCCGCGCTGAAGACGGCATCCGCCAAGCGCCTCGCTGAAGAGGCCCTGCGACGCGGACCGCTGGAGTGGATGCACCGCGCCCGCGCGGAGAAGCCGGAACTCTGACTGTCACCGTGGGTACCTGGCACTTGCTCGTTTTGAGTTCCCCACCGAATGTGCCCCGCTCACGGCTTGTTGCCGTGAGCGGGGCACGGTGCGTTACGAGTAGCTGTTCTGCCATGACGCGATGACGGCGGCGGCTACAACCGCGAGGGCCGTGAGGGCGGTCATGACTATCGGTTGGATTCGAGGCGGCGGATGCAGTCCTCGTGGTTGTCGAGTACTGCTGCGAGATCAGAACTGCCGCTGCTGGAACCGCATGCTCATCGCCTGCGGTTCGCTGCGCGAGGGCGCCTGGCTGCCACCTGACTGACAGTCAGGGTTTGTGGCGAACTAGACCGCACGAAAAGCCTCATTCCTGTGCGTTAACAGCAAACCACTTGTACTCGCGGTCACTTCAAGCAGTGAGCACGGCTCTCTACTGTCGTATGCATCACCGGACGAGAGACGAGCCTAGTAGGGAGGCTGTCACCGTGGGCTTCCATCCGCTCACTCTGGATGCGCACGCAGCCCTGACGGCCGGTGGTCGCACTACACGGAACGAGAGCACCCCAAGGGACGCGACGATGACCATGTCGGCTGCAACGGTAGGACCACAGCGCTACCAGGAGCGGTATGCGGCAAGGCTGGAGGCCGCAGCTCAGGCGCGTCGGGACATAGCGCTGGCGCTGGAGACCTGGGGCCTGCCTCAGTTGGTGGCCGTCGCCGAGCAGATCGTCAGCGAGCTGATGGCCAACGCGGTGGAGCACACGGACGCGGCCACGGTCGGCATCTCCCTCACCCGCACCGGCGAGGAGTCCGCGCGGATCGTCGTGACGGACACCTCTCGCACCAGACCCGCCCCGGGTGCACCGGCCGCCGACGACGAGCACGGCCGCGGCCTCCTCCTCGTCGACGCCCTCGCCCACGCCTGGGGCAGTGAGCTGGTACACGGCGGGAAACGGATGTGGGCCGAACTGCGCGTGGACGGCACGCGGTGACCGGCCAGGCCACGGCCACCCTGCCGCGCCTCGACCGGCTCACGCCGCGGCAGCAGATGGCCATGGACTGCGCGCGCTGCGCCCGCCGGTTGGGGACAGTCGGCCGGGTGTGGGGCGAAGTGCGCCACCGGGGCCTGCTGTTCCGGCTGTAGATCTGCGCACCCGAGTGCCCGCCGCCCGCTGCAGGCGGCGTCTCTTGAGCCGCCGCCTGACGCCGGATACCGAACGCCCGGCGCCGGGCGGTGCACGACCCACTCCGCCTCGGCACGAACAGCTCCTCACCAGGGCGGAGTGGCCCGCAAGACCCTCGTCCGCGGCCCCGCGCACGGACGAGACGACAGAACAGTCCGAGCACCATCAACCGCAAGGAGGCAGGCATGCCCATGGCAGCGCTCGTCCCGTTCGGCGCCCGCGCCGAACGCACCCCGTACACCGTGACCCTGGAGGCGGGCTCGTTCGCGTACGACCCAGCCCGGCAGGTCAACGTCTTGACCGATGGCTCCAGCGCCCTGTGGAGCCGGTCCACGTCCCTGGCCGGGAGCTGCACGAACACGAACTGGGACAGCAAGAACGACGACACGTCCGACCCGTACCTGATGCGGTGACACAGCACCTGTCCGGCGGCCCGGTGCTGGTCGTCACCAAGGAACTGGACCCCGCGGCGGACCTGGTGATCGACGAGCTGACGATCCGGCACGTACCGGTGATGCGGTTCGACATGGGGGACTTCCCCCTGTCGGTCTCCCTGTCCGTCGAGCACGCCGCAGCACCCTGGGCGGGAGTCCTGGCTGACGAACACCGCTCCGTGCGGCTGGAGGAGGTGGGGGCCGTCTACTACAGGCGGCCCCGCCTTCCCACCGTCTCCGAGCAGATGGCAGAGCCCCACCGCACATGGGCCAACGAGCAGGCGCTCGCCGGCCTCCTCGGCACGCTGTACGCGCTACCGGTGACGTGGGTCAACCGGCCCGAGCTCGACGGCATCGCCTCCCACAAACCGGGACAGCTCCCCGTGGCGGCGGCCCACGGGCTGCGCACACCCCGCTCGCTGATCACCACCGATCCGGAGGCGGCCCGGAAGTTCTGCCACGAGGTGGGCGGCCCGGTGATCTGCAAACCGCTGATGGGCGGCCCGCTGGAGTACCAGGACGGCCGCCGCACCGGGGTCCCCACGCACCTGGTCGATCCCGACACCATCGACGACTCCGTGACGCTGACGGCGCACCTGTTCCAGGAGTGGATCCCCAAGAGCCACGAAGTGCGGCTGACCTGTCGTGGGCACGGACATGTTCGCGGCCGAGATCCACGCGGGCAGCGACGCGGCCCGAGTGGACTGGCGCAGCGACTACGACGCACTCACCTATGACGTATGCAAAGTGCCGGACGACGTACGGGCGGGCGTGCTGGGCTGGTTGGAGCACTTCCGGCTCAACTTCGGCGCATTCGACTTCGCCGTCACCCCCTCCGGGGACTGGGTGATGTTCGAGTGCAACCCCTCCGGAGAGTGGTCCTGGATCCAGAACAAGACGGGCCTGCCCATCGCCGCGCACCTCGCTGACCTACTCGCCAATCTCTGACCTCCTCACCAAGGGACGACCATGACGACGCCCACCGAACAGCACGCCGAACAGCACGCCGAGGAGCTGCGCGCAGCCCTGGCCGACGCCCTCGAGGCCAGCGGCCAACTGACCGACCCGACATGGCGGAAGGTGTTCGAGACCGTCCCGCGTCATCCCTTCGTGCCGGAATTCTGGACCCGGGCCGACGACGGGCAGCGGCGTGTGACGACCGCCGATCCGGACTGGCTTGACCTGGTGTACACGGATGACGCGCTGGCCACGCAGCTGACCGACGGTGTGGCCACGTCGTCCTCGACGGCGCCCGGCCTGATGCTCACCATGCTCCAGGCCCTCGATGTCGCCGACGGTCACCGGGTGCTGGAGATCGCGACCGGCACCGGCTACAACGCGGCGCTCCTGTCGGAACGGCTCGGCAGCCACCAGGTCATGACCGTGGAGGTTGACCCGGTGCTGGCGCGGCGGGCGGGCTCACGGCTGCGGCGCAGCGGATACACACCGCTGGTCATCACCGGGGACGGCCGCGAGGGCTACCCCGCCCAGGCCCCGTACGACCGGCTGATCGCTACCTGTGGCTTCACCACGATCCCGGCCGCCTGGCTGGAGCAGGTACGGCCCGCCGGCCTGATCGTGTGCCCACTGGGCTGGGGCACGGTCCGCCTGGTCGTCGCCGACGACGGCCGCGCCGAGGGCCGGTTCCTGCCAGAGGGCTCGTACTTCATGGCCGTACGCGACACGGGTACCACCGGCACAGCTGCGCACCCGGGCAGGCCGAGCACGACGAGCGACCGACCGACCGGCTTGGACCTGGCGGCCGTCGCCGAGGACGACGCGTTCCGCTTCGTGCTCTCCCTGGTGGCGCCTGAGACGTCACTCGCCTGGGAGCACGACGATGAGGGCCACGTAGCGGCCGTGGAGCTGTGGAGCGCTGATGGCGCATGGGCGCGGGCCGAGGGCGAGACCGTACGACAGGCCGGGCCGCGCCTGCTGTGGGACGCGATGGAGGCCGCACACGAGCTGTACGTCGAGCACGGTCGGCCGGATCGGGAGCGCTTCGGTGTGACGGTGACCGCCGAGGGCCAACGCATCTGGCTCGACGCCCCCAGCCGTCCCGTACCGGTCACCGCTGCCGTGGCCTAGGGCCGCGACAGGTCCTCGGAGAGCCCAAACCGCCTTACAGCGGTGACGGGATCGGATGCCGACATGGCCGCCCGCGACCGTCGCCGTACCCTGCGTCCCCTGCCAGAACCGCACCCATTCAGCTATCAACCGGGAGTCCCTGTGCGAGGGCGCCCGGCTGTTCCCTACGACGAAGACACCCGAAGGTCAGCCCTGATCGCCATCGAAGTCACCATCGAGGTCGACGGAGGGCAGCCGACGTCCAAGGACAGCCCTGGCGGACGGGGGTACTGCCGCGTGGCTGGGCCGGATGGATTCGCGGTCGGCATCGGCGAGGAACCCGGTGAGCAAAGGGCCGTCCAGCATCGCCCTGTCGAGTCCATGGCCGATGTATCGTCCCACGACGCACAGAGCGGCCTGCAGGCCGAGCATCCGGCCGGAGTGGGCCTCGATGACCTCCTCGACTTCGATGACCTCCTCGACTTCCGGGAAGAACCGGTAAGGCCCCTCGCCACGCAGAGTAGGGCGGTAGGCCGGTTCGAAAACTTCGATCCTGCGCCCGTCCCGGAGATACTCAAAGACGTTCATGCCGTCCCCGCCCTTGAATACCTGGATGGTCTCGGTGCCGGCCGACAGCCGCCGCAGCACCCCCGCCTTGAACCCTTCCGGCTCCCGGTCCTCGTAGCAGAACACCCAGGACCCCAAAACGCCTGCCCGCAGTAGCGAACCCCCAACGGTGAGGGGGAATGCCTCGACCGCGTCGGCCGGGGTAAGGAGGGACGCGCGGCGCGCATCCGCCCCGTAGGCGGCGATCACGTCCTCGGGCGGCCGTCCCCTGGTGAACGTCAGGCAGAAGCCCGGGATGCGTCCGTCCACCGACCACGCCCACGTCTCCGGTTCGCTGTTCACAACTTCCTCCTAGAGCAGTCCGGTACACCATGCCGCAGTCAAAAGAGGCTGGTGACTCGCGCGTTTGGTCCGAGGCGGCACCGGAGCTCAGACCCTGGTGGGCCAAGCTCAGTAAACGACAATCTGCCGACACTCGGACCTGTGTGAATGTCCGTAGTCGCGGGGCATCTCAGGGCCAAGGGCAGGAACAGCACGGGGCGGGCGGACCACTCGAGGCGTGCATCCCCCGCGGACGCGACGAACGCGTACGGCTCGCCCGCCCGGAGCCGCATGACCGCTTCCCACTGGCCGTGGTTGAGCCACCACAACGCCCGCTCGGTGTCTTCCGGGCCGAACCCGGACAGCAGCACGCGCACGGCCATCCGCATCCACATCAGCGCCTGTTCCGGGCTGTCGGCCGCGTGCGTACGGACCCTCGCGTCTTCGCTGCCGTCGGCCGTCGTCGTGCGTGTGGTGAACTCGCACCACCAGCCGACGCGGCCCAGGGACGCGGGGCGGTGCAGCAGGCTCACGCGCACTCTTCCTCCCCCTGTTCCCTGCCGACTTCCCTGCCGACGACGGCCGGAGACGCCGACAGTACGAAGCGGACCGGGCCGTCGCGGATCACGAACGCGTAGGTCTCCTGCCGGAGGAGCCGGGCGACGGCGTGGGCGTGTTCGTGGCCGTCTTCCAGCCAGGCGCGCACCGGGCGGGCCGTCGGCGGGGCGAGCTGGTCGGCGATGTGACCGGCGCGAAGTGCCAGCCACACGATGGCCGTCCAGGGCGAAGGGGCGAGGTGGTCGCCGAGCCATGCGACGTATGGCTGTTCCGCGTATTGCTGTTCCGCGTATCGCTGTTCCGCGTCGAGGGAGTGGGCGAGGGAGTAGGCGACACAGTCACACCGGTACCGGTATACGAGTGCTGTGGCCGATTCGTTCTCGGTGGGCTCGGTGGGCTCAGTGAGCTCAGTGAGCTCAGTGAGCTCAGTGAGCGCGATTTCCACGTCTAGCATGGTGTTCCCTCGCGCTGAATCGGCAGATGCACCCACACCGTCTTACCGGGCTGGCGTGGCCGAACGCCCCACTTCGCCGAGAGGGCGTCCACGATGAACAGCCCTCGCCCGTCGGTGTCGTCCTCGTCGTGTTTTTTGAGCTCCGGCATCTGCCATTGGAATGAGTCGGAGACTTCGAGGATCAGCACGCCACTTCGGCGTCTCAATTCCACTTCGAAGAACTCTCCGGCTCCTTTGGCGTGGTTGATGACGTTGGTCGTCAACTCGCTTGTGACGAGGGCGGCGTCCTCGATGAGTTTGCCGAGTTTCCATTCCGTCAAGAGCGTTTCGACGTGATGGCGAGCTGCGGGTACTGAGTCCCGGCGAATCCGGAATCTCTTCACGTTCGTGCGCCCGGACATACGTCCCCCAAGGTTAGTGGACAGGCGGAAGCAAGGTCACTCACCGTCCTCGACGGGGCACGGAGTGCGACGTAACTGAAGCTAGACCCGAACGGCCGCAACTTGCAACCTGATTGGCGATGTAACTTTGCAAGTGGCTCAGGGAGGCAACGGCCTGGCATGTACGGCCTGTTACCGTGCAGACTGGACATGGAGTCAAGGGGAGGCAGCATGCCCGCAGGTGGGAAGCCCACAGTGCGTAGTCGGCGCGTTGGTGCCGCACTCAAGCGGTACCGGCTCGCGGCTCAACTTGACCAGGACCACGCCGCCAAGGTGTTGGGGTGCTCCAAGGCAAAGATCAGTCGAGTCGAGACGGGCATCAGTTCGGCTCGCGTGGGAGACGTGCGCGTCCTGCTCGACCTGTACGGGGTCGAAGACCGCAACATCTATATGAAACTTGAGCAACTCGCACGGGACTCCAACAAGCGAGGTTGGTGGCTCCAGCACTCCGAGGTGTCGAAGACGGAGTGGTACGCCGACTTCATCACCCTGGAGGGGGACGCCACTTACATCCGCACGTATCAGCCGGTGTTCATTCCCGGTTTGCTACAGACGGGCGACTACCTCAGGGCCATGGTGAGTTCGGGCGGCCCGACCGTGCATACTCCCGACGCCATCAACGAAATGGTGGCCGTTCGGCAGGCGCGGCGGCAGGTCATCGAGGAGGGTGGCACGCAATACGCCGCGGTTATTTGGGAACCCGCACTCACCGCACCCATGCCGTCTCCAAAGGTTCATCGTGAACAGCTGCTCCATATTCTCCATGTCGCGCAGCGGCAGAACGTGAGTATCCAGGTACTTCCGCTCTCCGCATGGCATGCCGCACACATGACGTCCCACTTCGTGATGCTCAGCTTCGGCCCCGAACCCGCGCCAGAAGTTGCCGCGTACGACACCACAACAAATACGGTAATCCTCGAAGATGCGGCTGACATGGCTTATCACGCGCGGGTCTTCGAATGTCTGAGGTCTGCCGCACTGTCCCCGGATCAAAGCCTGACCTTCCTCCGGAAGGCAATCGAGGACATCCCGAATGACGAGAAAGGACCGGAATGAAGAATCAGGAAATTGTCACCGAGTTCAAAAAGTCCAGCGCATCACAGCCAGAACGCGCGGACTGCGTCGAGGTGGCCCGCACCGCCGACGGCGGCCGAGCAGTCCGGGACAGCAAGAACCCCGAAGCCGTCCAGTTCTACACGCCGACCGAGTGGGCCGCGTTTCTGGACGGCGTCAAGGGCGGAGAGTTCGACGACTGACGTCCCGGTGACACCACGGTGACATCACGGGCACGCACAACTGCGCCCCGTTAACGGCTGGTTGCCGTGGGCGGGGCGCAGTGCGTTACGGAATGGGGTTCCGCCACAGGGCGAGGGTGGAAGATCCAGCCCCGGGAGATGCCGTGGGCCCCTCTCGGTCGCCGCCGGTCGGTCTTTGCTCCGGGCAGCCGCTTTCCGGGATTATTGGCTCATGGCCTCGCAAAAGCAGTTCGAACCCGCCTCCGGAACGCGTGACTTCCTCGCCGCCGAGCACGAGAGGCGCGAACGCGCCTTCGCGACCATCCGTACCGTGTTCGGCCGTTACGGTTTCCAGCCCCTGCAGACTCCCGCGTTCGAGCGACTGGACGTCCTCACCGGCAAGTACGGCGACGAAGGCGACAAACTGATCTTCAAGATCCTTCGGCGTGGTGAGCACGAAGCCACCGGTGAAGCCGACCTCGCTCTCCGCTACGACCTCACCGTCCCCCTCGCCCGCGCAGCCGCCGCGTACGGAAGTCAGCTCCCCTCCCCCTACAAGCGGTACGCCATCGCCCCCGTATGGCGGGCCGACCGGCCGGGGAAGGGGCGTTTCCGCGAGTTTGTGCAGTGCGACCTGGACATCGTGGGTTCCTCCTCGCCGCTGTCCGACGCGGAGGTCGTCCTGGCGCTGCACGATGCCCTGGCCGCACTCGGTGTGCCGGAGTTCCGTTTCCTGGTGAACTCCCGGCACGCCCTGTTCGGGCTGCTGGAGGCGTACCACGTCCCTGCCGGCCTCGGCCCCGGTGCGCTGATCACGCTCGACAAGCTCGACAAGCTCTCGCCGGATGAGGTCGTGGCCGAGCTGGTCACCAGCCGCGGGCTGTCGTCCGAGGTAGCACAAGGCCTGGTGGACGACCTGACATCGGCGGATGCTGTCGAGCGCGTCAGGGGAGAGCTGAAGGGCAGCGAGACCGGTCAGGCCGGGCTGGCGGAGGTCGACCAGCTGCTCCGGCTCACCAAGGACACGATCCCCGCCGAGCGCATCGCGTTCACGCCAAACCTGGTACGCGGGCTCGACTACTACACGGGCATCATCTTCGAGGTCGTCGCCCCCGGCATGCCAGGCAGCATCGCGTCGGGCGGCCGGTACGACAACCTCATCGCCAATCTCGGCGGCAAGGACGCTCCCGCGTGCGGCGGCTCCCTCGGCATCGAGCGCATTCTGCCGCTGCTGGAACAGACCGGAGAGGACCGCTATTCACAAATCGATGTGGCGGTCACGGTCATGGGCGAGGACCTGGCCGCCGACAGCTTCCGGCTGGCGGCTGAAATTCGCCGCGCCGGGGTTCGCACGGGTGTTTATCTCGGAGCAAGTGGGAAGTTTCGCACCCAGATGAAGTGGGCCAATGATCAAGGGGCCCGCTTCTGCGTGATCTACGGCGCTGCGGAGCGCGACGCCGGGATGGTCACCGTGCGGGACATGGACAGCGGCGAGCAGGTCCAGGTCCCGTTCGAACAGGCCGCTGCGGAGCTTGTGCGGCGGTGCGCGCCATCCAGTTGATGCGCAGCGGGCCCTGGTTCCGCTACTGACTCGTTCCGAGGAGGAGCGGATGGGAACGCAAGGGGATCGCATCTTCGAGGTCACGGCCGAGCGCGGGTTTCCTGACCCGTGGCTGAGCTTCGGGGACTCACTCTGTGATGAGGCGGCACTGAGTACGGAGCTGACGCGCGCCCTCACCAAGGCCCGTAAGGAGCCATCGGGCGAGACGCGCGCGGAGGTCGACCGGGTCTTCGTCGCCAAGGAAGCGAATATCCGGCGCTGCGGTGGCATCCTCGACCAGGTCCTGAGCGACTACGACGAGTCGGGCATGTGGACTGTCCTGGACGAGAAGGCCGGTCGGCTGGACATCGCGGATGTGGTGGAGACCTGGAGCCGCACGCAAGCCCTGCACCCGTTCCCGGTGGTCCTCAAAAGCCTGGAATTCAACTGGGGCTACATGAAGGAGCACGGCGTCCGGGCGTTCTACGAGATGACCCGCGGCTACATCACCCGCCTCCAGGAGAACACCGAGCGGTGGCACGCCGCCTGGGACGCCGAAGTCACAACCGGTGAGGTAGACCGCATCACGTCCATCGAGTGCGACCTTGCCTCCATCGAGGCACCGATGCACTGCGACGTATGCAAGAAGACGATCACAGCGCTGCTCTATCTGGACGAGTAATCCACCACCGCGCGATGAGATGAGCAGGAGGTGCCCGCCGATTCGGCGGGCACCTCCTGCTCATCTCAAGCCCCTTCCCGGTCATCGAGTTGAACCGCGCGGCGCCGTCCCGACGGCAGACGGCGCGGACTCGGCCCTGGAGATCGTCAACCAGCTCGCCACTCCGTGGCCGCTCGCGTGCCCGCCACCTCGTGCGGCGGCGCGACGGTCTCCGACGATCCCTTCTCGCCGGGCGGATTCTCGCGGGGCGGATTCTCGCGGGGCGGAGCGGCGTTGCCGGACGGGTTGGTCTCGTTCTCGCTCTCGACCGCGAGGATCTCGCGCAGCGCGCGTGTCTCGGTGACCTCCGTGGGGAGTGCGAGGTACAGGCCCTCGGGGGCCGACACCCGTAGCCGTCCCTGGCGGCCGGAGAGCACTACGTCGACGTCGGCCTTGTAGTAGCGGAACGGGCGGGCAACGGCGGCGTTCCGCTCCATGATCTCCTCGGACTCGGCGGCCCGCTCGTGGGAGGTCGCCGACTCGAACTCGAAGGGGAGCCGCTCCTCCACGCTCCCCCAGTGGCTGGGTTCTCCGCCGGCTTCGGGGCCGAATCCGGCGAACCAGCCGTGGCTTTCGCCACGGAGGTGCTCCTCCGTCTCCCAGTTCTGGTGGTAGTGGCGTGACTGGAGTTGCGTCTCGGGAGCAGAGTTGGGGGCAGACAGGGGTGTGAGGCGGGTGATCCGCAGGCCGACGGTCACCTTCTCGTCGCCGACCGGGACCACGTACCTGTGCCGCAGCAGGTCCTCCATGGCGAGCCGCATGAGCACCTCGTTGGTGAAGTGCTCGTACAGCATGCCGTCCACCGTGGTGATGTCCGCCCGCCAGGCGTCCGGCGCCGTCAGATCGGGACGCGACGAGGACGGGGAGGAGGAGGGTGAGGGTGAGGGTGAGGGTGAGGGTGAGGGTGAGGACGGTGCCGCGGGCAGTACGGCCCAGCGGTTGACGATGGCTGCCGCGGGCAGCGCCCACGGATGCCCGTGCTCGGACACCAGGTCCACCAGGTCCACCAGGTCCACCAGGTCCACCAGGTCCTCCCGGTCCTCCCGGTCCTCCCGGTCCTCCCGGTCCTCCAGGCTCACCGGGTCCACCCGGTCCCCCAGCTCGCGGTTCGCAGGCTGCTTCTCGGACTCCCACACCGGGTCGGTGCCGTGGGAGCGCGCGGCGACCTGCGCGGCGACCTGGGGAGGCGGAGGGGCGACCTGCGGAGGCGGGGGGCCGGGGACGATCAGGTGGGCGGGGACGATCACCCGTACGTCGCCCTCGACGACCCCGTCCTCCGGCCGCTGCGGAAACCGGCTCACGAACGGCTTGTGCCGCTGCCACCAGGCCGCCGCGTCACGGCGGTGCCCGGTCCAGCCCGCGACGGCGAGCGAGGCCCCCCGCAGGGCGCGGGCAGGAGCGCTGAGCACCTCGGGCTGCTGCCGGGTGATGCCCATCTCCACCCGGAACCGCTGGCGCAGTTGGAGCTCCACGGACCGGTTCCGGGGCTGGCCCTGGTAGACGTCCACGTGCTTGTCAATGTGCTCGTGGGACGTTCCCGCGCCCTGGTGGTAGCCCGCGGTGGCCTC
Organism: uncultured Actinomycetota bacterium; assembly: GCA_963711935.1. Lineage (GTDB taxonomy): Bacteria > Actinomycetota > Actinomycetes > Streptomycetales > Streptomycetaceae > Streptomyces. The sequence continues at coordinate 122,449 of CAVQGD010000026.1, read as the reverse complement.
CAGGCCGCCGTGCCCGGAGGTGCCGGAGGTGCCGGCGCTGCCGCGCAGGTCGATGGCGGCTTTGACCTCCGACGAGCGCGACACGGTGGTGCTCTGCTCGGTGATCGCCTTGCCGCGCAGCATCAGGGTGGTCTCGGGCCGGTCCATCTGCGACATCGGCTCCAGGGTCTGGGCAGTGACCCGGGCCCACAGGTACCGGGTGGAGCCGAACGCCGACGGGATCGGCAGCCACCGCATCACACCGGTGGTGGTGAGCAGGGTGAACTGGTTCAGCAGGGCCTCGGGGGAGAACGATGCCTCAAGTTCGCGCAGGAGCAAGCTGGGCCGGTGCCCGAGGCCACCCGCGCTGCCCGCGCTGCCCGTGCCGTGCGTACCGCCCGTACCGCCCGTACCGCCCGTACCGCCCGTACCGCCCGTACCGCCCGTACCGCCCGTACCGCCCGCACCGCCCGCACCGCCCGTGCCGCCCGTGCCGCCCTGCCGCCCTGCCGCCCGCACCATACGTACTGCCCGTGCCGTACGCACCGTCCGCGCCGGGCCGCAGCACGCCCTGTTCGGTCAGCCATCCCTTGATCTTCTCCAGCACGCCGTCGGCGTGCAGCACTTCGGGGTGGGTCCCTCCCGGCAGCATCGCCAGGTCGATGTGGCCCTCCGGCGCCTTCGGCTCGGCAGGGGTGACGCCGTCGGGCACCGGCAGTCCCAGGTCGGGGATCCGGCGCTGGGTCACCACGAACTCCAGACCGTGCCTGACCTCCAGTATCCGGGTACTGCTGGTCGCGCCGGACGTGCGGCCGGTCATCAGGTCGGTCATGGCCGGGCCACGCCACCGGTGGAGGGTGACCTCGAAGACCGCGTCGGCGCGGTAGGTGTGCATCGGCCCGCCGTGCACGCCGCGGGTGATGCCGATGACTCCCGTCGCGGTGCCCTGCTCGGCCCCCCACCCCCATGCGTACGATCCGCCGACGGTGGCGAGGAGCCGGCCGGTCAGGGAGTGCCCGGTCGCGGCCTGCCCGCCGCCATGGGCCAGTGCCGCCTGCCCGCCGCCATGGGCCGGTATCGCCTGCCCGCCGCCATGGGCCGGTATCGCCTGCTCACCGCCGTGAGCCGGTATCGCCTGCCCGCTGCCGTGGGCCGGTGCCTCGTCTTCCTCCGCCTCTGCCTGGTGGCCGAACTCGAGGAGCGGACCGATGCGGCCCTCCGGCCCGAGGGTGCGGACGCGTTCGTCGGTGCGTTCGTACCTGACGGCGGCGCTGGTGTTCTGCCACAGGTGGAAGGGGTGGCCGTCGCCGTGGGCCGTCATATGGCGCGGCGCCGAGGCGATGACCCGTACCCGAAGGGCCTGGTGCCACCTGTCAGGGCCGTCGGGCAGTTCCAGCAGCCGTCCTTCGGGACCGGCCAACGCCGGTAAGTGCGTTGCCAGTTCGGTGAGCGAGAACATCCTCTTGAGCTCGGCGGGCCAGGCGCCCCGGTCCGCCAGCCACTCGTCCGGGTGACCGTTGGCCTGCTGGTACATGCGCGCCGCCGTCCACGACACCGTGGGCACATCGAGGAACGACCGGTACACCAGGCCCGTGCCGTTGCTGCGGAAGTCCACCGCCGGACCGGCCGGCAGCGCGGCCAGCGGCCGGACCCTGCCCGTCTCGGTCAGGACCTCCGCCGCGACCGGATCGCGCGGAACGTGCAGGTGAGGAACGGCCACCCGGGCCACGACCTCACCTGGCCTGTCGATCCACCACCGCTTCGGCGGGTGGTCACCGGAGAGTACGTTCCGTGCGGAGCGTACGTTCCGTACGGAGAGCTCGTAGACGACGTTGTAGACGTGTTCGTCGGCCTTGCCTCCCATGGCGGCACGCTGGGCGGCCTTCGCCGTCGCGGAGAACCCGTGCCTCGTGCCGCCCCCGATGTCACCGGCCAGGCCCGCCTGCCCGAGCTGGAGCCGCACCCCCGGGAGCAGCGGGACCCGGGCGCGCACGCCCACGAACCCCCGGACGCGCCAGCTGTTGTCGCGGTGCCCGCCGACCGTCATGACCCGCGCGGCCCGCGTGTCGATCGTCATCGGACGCGCCGCGTCGCCGGTGACGCCGCCGACGCGCTCCAGCAGCCGGGCGGTCACCGACACCTGGTACGTCCGGCCGCCCAGCCGCACCGCGTGCTCGATGCCCGACAGCAGCTGCCGCAGGTCGACTTCGAGCGCGGGCCGCCCGAACGAGGTCAGCAGTTCGCGGTCCGCGCCGGACCAGTCGACGCCGGACCAGTCGTCCCGGCGCTGTCCGGACAACCGCTGGTGCATCTGACCGAGCACGGTCCGGATCTGGTCATGGACCAGCTCGGCGCCCGGCAGGCCGATGCCGGTGCCGAAGCCCGGGCCGCGCCGCGACGCCAGCGCCAGGGGCTCGCGCGGGTGCGGTTCCGGCGGCGGCGCGTCCAGCCGCTCCGGGCGCCGGTACGCCCCCTCCGGCAGGCCGACGCCGTGTTCGGCCGCCTCGGCGAGCAGCGCCCGCACATACGGCCGCGCCGTCACCGGGCCGTCCGGGCGTCCGGGCTGTCCGGGCTGTCCGGGCTGTCCGGGCGATCCGGGCCGTCCGAAAGGTCCGGGCTGTCCGAACGGTCCGAACGGCCTGAACGATCCGCGCTGTCCGCGCTGTCCGCGCTGTCCGCGCTGTCCGAACTATCCGAACGGTCCGGCCCAGGCAGCGCCTGCCGCAGCAGCGGGGCGTCCTGGCCCAGTATCCGCCGCTCGAAGTCCGCCGCCTCAGGGGCGGGAACCCCGATCTCGGACGGCACGATGTGGGTGACCGGGTCGATGTGGTGCGTGGTGGACCGCACCTCCATCGTGACCTTCAGCCATGCCCGGTAGCGGGCCTGGTCCTCGCTCGTGGTGATGAAGGTGTGGAGAGCGGTCTCCTCGGTGAGGCCGTGGCCCGTACCGCGCCTGACCTCGCCGGTGAGCGAGAAGAACTCCAGGGGCGCGACGATGACCCGCGCACCCGCCCCGGCGGTGCTCTTGCCGCCCAGCTCCCGGTGCAGTTTCAGTTTGCCGCCCAGGTCCTCACGCACCGGGACCTTGCGGCTGTCCCCGAGGTACTCCAGGCCTTCGATCTCCGCGCGGAAGGCGACATGGCCCTTGAACGACCCTACGGGGCCGGTGGCGAAGGACACCCGGTCCGTCACCACGCCGTTGCCCAGCAGGTACCGGCTGCGGTTCATGGCAGCCCGCTCGTTCAGCAGAGGGAGAGTCCGGTCCATGAGGGCCCGTACGCCCTCGGCGGGCAGCCCGGCGGCGTGCAGCCGACGCTGGAACTCCGCGGCCGACGGGATCAGATCGACGGCGTTGACGACCTCGCGCGCCCGGTGCGGCCCGCCAGCCGGCTGCTCATTGCCGCCGACCTGTTCGTCGCCGCTGGCCCGCTCGTCGCCGCCGACCTGCTCATTGCCGCCGACGGGGGGACCGGCATGGGCCGTGAACTGCGGGCCGCCCGGAGTGGTCAGTGCCTTCGGGAGCGACACGGTGAGCCGGGGAGATGTCACCACGTCGTGGGGGCGTTCCTCGCCGTCGACGAACACCCGCACGTGCAGGCCACCGCGGAACGCGGTGCCGTGCTGGTTCGAGACCTTGCGGTCGAATACGACGTAGTGCTGCTTCTGCTCCCCGCCGGTGCGGTGCGCCGACACGTGCAGCACGGGCGCCGGTGTCACCGAGGCAGCGCTCCGCAGTCCCGTGGAGACGGTCGCCAGCAGGGTGGAGTCGCCCGTCAGGCCCTTGTCCCACTCCGACTTCTCCGTGGTCATCAGGGTGCCCCAGTTGATCCTGTACCGCTGGACCGGGGACGCCTTGCTGGACGCCCCGGTGGACGCCTCAGTGGACGCCTTGCTGGACGCCTCAGTTGGCGGTACAGGATCAACTGGGGGTACAGGATCGACGTTCCGGAGTACCGGCCGCAGCCACAGCACGTGGCCGTCCGCCGTGCTCAGGTGGCCGCGTTGGAGGGCCGTCTCCCAGAAGTCCAGTTCCCGGTCCCGCTCGGCCTCGGGTATACGGGCGTGCTCACCGGCCAGGGCGTCCGGCACCGGCCGGCCCTTGAGCAAGGTCCCCAGCGCGGCGCGGATGCCCGCCTCCAGCCCGGCGCTGTCGCCGGGCCGCCGCACCTCGTACGCGATGCGGTGGGCCCACTGCCTGGTCAGCGCCTCGTGCCAGCGGTCGGCGGCGGTGACGGCCACCTCGCCGAGAGCGTCCATGCCGTCCTCGCCGACGTACCAGGGGTGCTCGGCGAGGAGCGGCTTGGCGTGGAGCGGCTGGGGCGGCTTGGCGGGGAGCGGCTCGGGCGGCTCGGTGAGGAGCGGCTGGGCGAGGAGCGGCTCGGGCGGCTCGGCAGGGAGCGGCTCGGGCGGCTCGGCAGGGAGCGGCTCGGGCGGCTCAACCGACGACTCACGCCGCGAGGGCAACGGCGACTCGGCGAGCAGCTCCGCCAACGACTTGCGCCCCGGCGGACGTTGAGTCGTCTCCGGCTCGGAGTGGCTGTCGGCCTGGGGGACTGTGACATCGCTGCCACCTGGAGTAACCAGCACAGTCTCGAAACCGGGAAGGCCCTGGCCCACTGGCCCAACTGGCCCAACTGGCCCAACTGGCCCGGCGTACCGGTCTCCAGCCGGGACAGGTCAGGATCCGGCAGATCGGGAATCCTCACATCCAGCGAGTTGATGTCCCTCCCCGTCGGCTTCTTCCACCGAAAACGCCGCCCGCCCCCGCTGAACGCCTCCGCCGCACCCGAGGTGAACGCCCCCGCCAGAGCAGACTTCCCGCCCAGCAGCACATCCTGCGCCACCGTGGTGACCAGCCCCGTCACCCCGCCCAGGGCGAGCTTGCCCACCAGCGAATTGGCGGCCTTCGGCACCAGCAGGTCCCCCAGCACCGGAACCGCGCCCCCGATCACTCCCCCGATCGCCCCCGAGGCGACCATCCCCAGGGTGTTCCGCACATTCCACCGGGTACGGTCACCCATCAGCATCTGGAGGCTCTGCACCACCACGTCCATGCCGGTCATCAACCCGATGCCCGCCGCGATCGACACCGCCAGCCGGCGCAGGATCATCTTCACCGCCGCCCGGCCCGCCGCCACGATCCCCGGCACCACCTGCGGCGCGTACAGCGCCCACTGCGTGATCTCCAACGCCATCCAGGCCAGCTGCACGAGGATCATGTACTTGGCGTACTGCAGCTCCACCGCCGTCGTCCGCGCCAGCTCCGCCAGCTGCTCCGCCGACTTCGCCGTCTGCGGCAGGTTCCGCAGGAACGCCGCGACGAACTCCCCGAACTGCCCCGCCACCGACCCGGCCACACCCTCCAGCACCCCGCTGACCGAGGGACCCACCTCATGGCTGATCGCGCGCAGTTCCTCGGCGGCCTCCTGCCACACCTCGCTCAGCTCGCGGAGTTTGTCCTCGTCGCCCTGGGGCCAGCTCTCACCGACCGCCAGGTAAGCCACCCAGCCCAACGCCGGGGGAAGTTGAATACTCATGCTGTGCCGGAACCTGTCCAAAGAGGAACTGGGGGCTGCCAGGCGCCGAGCGCCGGCTACCTGTGGACGCGTTGGGCAAGCCGCGACATCTCGGGGCCGCCTCAGCGAACGCGTCGGTGTCCACCCCGAAGCAATTGCCGGACATCTGGGCACATGGGTGCGCTCGGGGCGGCACTGCGGATGCGCGACGCTGCGTGCCGTGCCATGCCGTGTCGTGCCATGCCATGCATCGCATAGCGCGGCGCGGTCACAGAAAGGAAATCGCGGTCACAGAAAGGAAATACGGAAGGAAATACGGGTAGGGACGCCGGGACAGCGGCGCGCGGGCCCCTACGGCATACGACAGAGCATGGCGGCGACACGGCACAGGTCGATTACCCGCCGCTTCGTGAGTTTCGCCTGTCGCTTCATGGTCACGATCGTAGGGAGGCGGCCGGACGGTGTCACCGATGTTCCGCTCTACGGGACAGAAACGTCCACATGACGATACGGCCAGGCAGCGCCAGCGGTACGGGACAGCAATTCCACCGGGGCGGTCAGCGCCGCAAGGACACGGTCACCGTACAATCCCCTCGACGTCGCCTGTCTTCAGGCGGTGCGCGCCGTGGGCAAGGAGACGCGCCGCGCACGCGAGGGCGATACGGCAGGATGGCCAATGTGAGCGACCGTGACGAGGCCCCTGAACAGCCCGAACAGCCCGAACAGCTTGAACAGCTTGAACAGCTTGAACAGCTTGAACAGTCGTACGAGCTGTACGAGCCGCACGGGCCGCACGACCCTTCCGCCGCCCCCGCTCCGGACCCCGCCGCGATGCGCAAGCAGTACCGGGCCGAGGGGCTCGACGAGGGCGAGCTGGCCGGCCACCCGATGGCGCAGTTCGCGCGCTGGTTCCGGCAGGCCGCGGCCGGGGGCGCGGTGTTCGAGCCGAACGCCATGGTGCTGTCGACCGCGGACGCCGAGGGCCGGCCGACCTCCCGTACGGTGCTGATGAAGGCGTACGACGAGCAGGGCTTCGTCTTCTACACCCACTACGACTCCCGCAAGGGCCGCGACCTCGCGGTGAACCCGTACGTCTCGCTGCTGTTCCCCTGGTACCCGATCGCCCGCCAGGTGACCGTGACCGGCCCGGCACACCGTACGGGCCGGGACGAGACGGCGGCGTACTTCCGCACCCGGCCGCACGGCTCCCAGCTCGGGGCCTGGGCCGGCGCGCAGTCCTCGGTGATCTCCTCACGTGCGGAACTCGACGCGGCGTACGAGGAGTTGAGCGCCCGCTATCCGGAGGGCGAGCAGGTGCCGGTGCCGCCGCACTGGGGTGGTTTCCGGGTCGTGCCGCAGACGGTGGAGTTCTGGCAGGGGCGGTGGAACCGGCTGCACGACCGGTTGCGGTACGTGGCGGAGCCGGACGGGTCATGGCGGGTGGAGCGGCTCAGCCCGTAGCGCGGCTCGGCCCGTAGCGCGGCTCGGCCCGTAGACCGGGCGGGGTCAGCCCGTAGACCGGGCAGGACGTCTGACGGCAGGTGCCCTGCAACCGTTGACATCAACGGTTGCAGGGCACCTGCCGTCAGAGAAGCGCGGCCGAAGCGCAATCGAAGACCGGCCGCAGACCGGCCGCAGACCGGCCGCAGACCGGCCGTTGACGGGAACCCGAAGGGTTCCCGCCGCCTGACGCGTCGGCACGGGCCAGGAGCTACGAAGAGGAACCCCGAGGGTTTCGGGGCACTAACGTCAGATCAGGGATCTCCCGGCACTTATAAGTGGCCTCTTCGTCGCTGCCCGCGCTGCGGACGCTCCACAGATGTTCGACCGACCTGGTCTGCGGGTACTTCCGCCTGCACAGGTCCCATGCCGTGACCCTAGGTGTATCTTGCCGATCGGTTTCGGGGCGGGTCTTGAAGCTCACGGTTCCGAGGTCGCCGGCGCTGGCAGTGGAGACCACGGCGATACCGCCTCCGGTGGCGATGGCGAGGGCGACCGCGGCACCCACTATCCGCTTCTTCCGGGTACGCCGCGCATGCGACGGGGCGGTGGTCTGTTCTTTGCTCATGGACCTGAACCTCTCTGTTCCCCTTCAGGGCAGGCGCCGCTTCCGGGACTGCCGCCCTGGGATCTCCCTAGGTGAAGACCGCTGGTGAGGAGACTAGGAACGCTCCGGTGCCCTCCACCATCCCCTTTTCAGCCAGGTACTGACGGCCTCCAGCTGACCGCTTCGACCTCTTCACTGCCTCAAGGAGGGAGGACAGTCACTCCCGTGGAACGCCAGGGGGGAACGCCAGGGGCGCCCGGCACGGGGAAGTGTCGGGCGCCCCTCAGTGACGTACGCGTCACTGACGTACGCGTGTGGTCAGAGCCGCTCGATCACGTGGTCGACGCACTTTGTCCTGCCGTGGTGCCTCGCAGGCTGACGAGGAGCCCCACGAGGAAGAGGGTGAGTGCCGCTGCCGACGCCGTCAGCGAACCGGAATCGTGCAACGGCCACGCCCAGATTTTCGGCTGCCGTCCCGGACCGATACCAAAGGATGCGCAAACGAAGGGAAAGAGGGCTGCCGTCAGGGTGGAGATCCCCGGGCCCGCCAACCACCGCACCAAGAGCGCCAGACCGACGTAACCGGCGAAATCCCTGGCCATCGCGATGCCCATGGGCCAGTTACCCAGGGTCGTCTCCGCCAGGCCGATGAAGGTCGCCCCGGCCACCAGGAGTGCCGTGGACAGCGCATCCCACCGCGGCATCGAGCGCACGGCAACACGCTCGGTTGCCGCGTCACCTCTTCCCTGACCGTGCATCAGCAGGCATGCGGGGATCAAGGGCAGGAGAAATGCCACCGGTAGGGCGAAGGACACCGGCCCCACCAGAACCGGGACGGGTACGGCCGCAGAGGGTGCTGCGGCGCCGAGGGTCATGCAGACGATCAGCCCAAGGACAACGGCCGGCATCAGACGGATCCGCAGCCACCAGTTCACGAGAGCCACCAGCTCACGACAGCCAAGCTCATGACGCCCCCCGCAAGTCGGCCTGGGCCGACGCGTAGTGGGCGGAGTCGTAGTGAGCGGGGTCGTAGTGAGCGGGGTCCAGGTCCGGCTGTCGCTCACAGGCCCGAAGCGTCTCGGAATTGCGGTGGAACCAGCGGCGCTGCGCTGACTTGGGCAGCTTCCTGACGCGCTCGGCGACCCGCACGTCCGTCTCGGTGTAGCTGCCCCGCACCGCCTCCGGCTCGACCCCGGCAGTCAGCATGAGCCAGGTCATGAGGGGGCCCTGTGCTTCAGCGCCGGGCCAAGGGTCTTGCTCTGAGCACCGCGGAGGCTGTTGGGGGAGAGCACTGAGCGCAACGAGCGTAAGGATTTCACTCCGCCTCGGAGTCGCGGTATGGGCCGTGATCCTGGGGGCGACGGAAATCCCTATCGCCGTCAGGTGTTGCTGGGCCCGGGAACTCCAATTCCGGATGTCTCCGGCGGAGTTTCGCTGTTCGGGCCAGATACACACCACGGGTGCGCCATTGTCACAGTCCAACGAGGAGAGGTCGCGCGGGTGGGCAGCCTGATAACCCAGCGGCATCGCGGTGGAGGCCCCTGCGGCCACGGCAACAGCAACAACAGCAAGGGCAACGGGCGCCAGCAAACGGCTGCGCACCCGGCGGGCCCGAATGCAGATCAACGACGCGGTGATGCCGCCGACGGCCACGACTATCGGCGCCAGCAGTGCTCGCGGTGCTACCACCTGGTCCAGGGCGCAGCATTCGGTGAGGTTGTGACCGTTCAACTGCCGGAACCAAAAAGGCGTAAGGGCTGCCGGATAGGCCATCCACAGCCAGCTCGTCACCAGAACCGCTGGAGGGGTCAACAGTCGCGGCAGCGCCAGGCCCGCGACATAGCCCACGGCCACATGCGCCGCCAGGACCACGAGTTCCATGCCGATGATGGCGAGGGACGACGGTCCTGGATATCCCGAAGCCTGCGGCAGGAACATGAGGACGGCGAGCACGATCGAGAACGCGCCAAGAGCGAAGACCGGCAGAAGTGCGGAACGAGCGATGACCACCGGAGAGCGAACCGGCGTTCCCTCGAGAACGCGCGACCGCTTGACACGTGCGCCCTCCCATGCCGCGCAGGCGGCACAGGCCGGGGCCGTGAAACCGAGCAGGAAGCTGCTCTGTGCGGTGACCGACTCCCAGTAACCCGAAGTGATCCATTGACTGACCTGGCCGCCATAGGCAACCAGCCAGGGAAGCAGAACCACTGCCGCACGCGGAGCAGTAGAGGTACGCAGCAAGGTACGCAGGGTAACGCAGGAGCACGATCACACCTCGGCCCTCACGATACGGGCGTAGGCAGCCTCGGCTTGGCGCTCCCGGGGCGTACCTGGCGGCGCCAGAGCGAAGAAGGTGGAAACCGGGCCCTGGTGACATACCTGACCGCCGTCGATGACGATGACCTCGTCATAGATGTCTGCCAGGTCTTCCGTCTGGTGGGTGGAAATCACCACATGGGTGATTCCAGCCAGACCGTCGACCAGTTCGCGGAAGACGCGCCGTTGTACAGGATCCAGTCCTGCTGTCGGCTCGTCCATGAGGACGATTTCCGCGTCGTGGACGAGGGCCTGTGCGATTCCCAGTCGACGCAGTTGTCCACCGGAGAGCTTCGGAGCTGCCACGATCAGCGAGTTCAGCGAGATCCACCCGCCGCAGAGAGTCCAGCGAAGCGTCCCACGCCTCGCGCCGCGACATGCCCTTCAGCCAACCGGCATGGGCCACCTGCTCCCGGACTCGCAGTCCCGGGATGGATCGCACCCGTTGGGGAAGCCAGCCGACTTTCCGGCGGTACTGCTTCACTTCTCTTCGACTGCGAGTGTCGAGCCCGTCCAGAACCACACTGCCCGACGCCGGCAGCAACGCCGAAGCAGCCAGGCCCAACACCGTTGATTTCCCGGCCCCGTTAGGCCCGAGAAGCACGGTCGCCCCCTTGCCGAAGGCGAGGTTCATTCCCCTCAGGACGCGAATTCGCCTTTGGTAGGCAAAAGAGCAGTTATTGATATGGATGGGCACACAAAGTCCAAAATGCGAGTGATTCGGAAGTGAACGACGTCGAAAGCGAACGACGCCTGGTACGCCCAGCAGGGCGGACTTCGCGTTGCTTCTAGCCCTGTTGCTTCTAGCCCTGTTCTTCCAGCCCTGCGGGGCGTTGCTGAACGCACCGTCCTGTGTGCCCGCGAGGAAGGCCTGCCACTCGCCGTGGGTGAAGAAGAGGACCGGCCCTGCTTGGTTCTTGCTGTCCCGCACGGCACGACCACCTTCGACCGTGGCGGCGACCTCTACGCAGTTGCCCTCCTGCCCGGAATACGAGGACTTCCGGAAGGGGCTTATGAGTTCGGTCACGATGCGTCTTCCTTGTTGGTCCGCAGGACGCGCCGGATGAGTCGTGCGCTCGCGTCCGGCGCCAGTGCTGACGATCGTAGTAGGTCGAACGCGTTCGAGTAAGCCGTCAGATCCTCTGCCCCCTCAAGGACCGACGTACCCCTCAGGTTCTCCAGCGTCACCGCTTCGACGGTCGGTTCCGAATCGAAGCTGAAGGAGGAGAAGGCGGACAAGCCTGCCAGGGCTCCCGCCGTGAACGGCAGCACCTGCACCGTCACATTCGCCCTCTTGCCAGAGCGGCTGCCTGCTCGTCGAGGTGTCCGACCCCGACACGGTGAGGATTCCGGCACTCCGCGCTGGTGACGACCGGGACGAGGGCGGACGAGGGCTGGTCATCGTGGCGGAACTGGCGGACAGTTGGGGCTGCGATGTGCACCAGTTCACCAAGTGCGTGTGGGCTGCGTTTCCCCTGCCTGAGGAGTGCTGTGTTCCGGCTGACGCGTGAAGGGGAGAACGCCCACTGACGGCAGGTGCCCCGCAGCCATTGATGTCAATGGCTGCGGGGCACCTGCCGTCAGAGAAGCGCGGCCGAAGCACGCTCGAAGCGCAATCGAAGACCAGCCGCAGAGCAGCCGCAGACCGGCTACGGACTGGCTGCGGACTGGCTGAAGACCAGCCGCAGAAGGGCCGTTGACGAGAGACCCGAACGGGAGACCCGAAGGGTTCCCGCCGCCTGACGCGTCGGCACGGGCCAGGAGCTACGAATACGAAGAGGGACTCCGAGGGTTTCGGGGCACTACCTCAGATCAGGGAGTGTCCTTGCACATCCAATGGACCCATGATTCCATGGCGCTCCTGCTGCGGTCGGCCCCCAGGTATCGGAGCGACTTGGTCTGCGGGTATTTCTGCCTGCACAGCTCCCATGCCGTGCCCCAGGTGTATCTTGCCGAGTCGGCCTCGCGGTGGGCCTTGAAGCTCACGTATCCGAGGTCGGCGGCGCTGGCAGTGGAGACCACGGCGATACCGCCTCCGGTGGCGATGGCGAGGGCAACCGCGGCACCCACTATCCGCTTCTTCCGGGTACGCCGCGCATGCGACGGGGCGGTGGTTTGTTCTTTACTCATGTACCTGAACCTCTCTGTTCCCCTTCAGGGCAGACGCCGCTTTTGAGACTGCCGCCCTGGGATCTCCCCAGGCGAAGACCGCTGGCGAGGAGGCTAGGAACACTCCGGCGCCCTCCAGTGGGCACCGCCCACACCTCAACCTCCTTCAGCGCACAGCGCTCCACCACGTTCCCTTTTCCGAGCCACGAAACACGGCCCAGCCGACCGTACGCTGCTTCGCCAGCTCTCCCTGCCTGGAGGCGAGCAGCGCTCCCGTGGAATCGCCATCGTGGCGCCCGGCACGTGGGAAATGCCGTGCGGCGCTGCCGTGTGACGTACGCGCAGATCGAGGTGACCGTCGCCGTCCAGGCGCTGCCGCTCATCGAGGTGTTCGACGCCACTTCGTCAGGCCTCCGTCACTCCGCCTGGTGACGACCGGGACGAGGGCGGCCGAGGGCTGGTGATCGTGCCGCCTGGCGGAGCAGCTGGGGCTGCGGCGTCCACCTGTCCACGAAGTCGTATCGGCCCCGACTCGCCTGTCGGACGGGCCTGGCGAGTGCTGAGTTCGGCTGACGCGTGAGGGGGAGAACGCGCACTGACGGCAGGCGCCCCGCAGCCATTGAGGTCAACGGTTGCAGGGCACCTGCCGTCAGAGAAGCGCGGCCGAAGCACGCTCAAGCAATCGAAGACCAGCCGCAGAGTAGCCGCAGACCGGCTACGCAGGCTCATGCCAAAGTCCAGCCGCGAACGGCCGTTGACGGAACACGGAAACCCGAAGGGTTCCCGCCGCCTGACGCGTCGGCACGGGCCAGGAGCTACGAAAGAGGAACCCCGAGGGTTTCGGGGCACTACCTCAGATCAGGGAGTGTCCCTGCACATCCAATGGACCCATGATTCCATGGCGCTCCTGCTGCGGTCGGCCCCCAGGTATCGGAGCGACCTGGTCCGCCGGTATTTCTGCCTGCACAGCTCCCATGCCGTGCCCCAGGTGTATCTTGCCGAGTCGGCCTCGCGGTGGGCCTTGAAGCTCACGTATCCGAGGTCGGCGGCGCTGGCAGTGGAGACCACGGCGATACCGCCTCCGGTGGCGATGGCGAGGGCGACCGCGGCACCCACTATCCGCTTCTTCCGGGTACGCCGCGCATGCGACGGGGCGGTGGTTTGTTCTTTACTCATGTACCTGAACCTCTCTGTTCCCCTTCAGGGCAGACGCCGCTTTTGAGACTGCCGCCCTGGGATCTCCCCAGGTGAAGACCGCTGGCGAGGAGACTAGGAACGCTCCGGTGCCCTCCACCAGCCACCTGGGCAGGATCTGCACTTCGGCACCTGAACGTCCTCACTTTTCGGCCACGTGCTCACTTTTCAGCCACGTACGGACGGCCTCCAGCTGACCGCTAGCCGACTGCTTCGCCCTCTTCCCTGCCTCAAGGAGAGAGGACAGTCACTCCCGTGGAAAGCCAGGGGGGAACGCCAGGGGGAACGCCAGGGGGGAACGCCAGGGGCGCCCGGCACGGGGGAAGTGCCGGGCGCCCCTCAGTGACGTACGCGCCAGTGACGTACGCGTGTGGTCAGAGCCGCTCGATCACGTAGTCGACGCACTTCGTCAGCGCCTCGACGTCCGCCGGGTCGACCGCCGGGAACATCGCGACGCGGAGCTGGTTGCGGCCGAGCTTGCGGTACGGCTCGGTGTCGACGATGCCGTTGGCGCGCAGCACCTTGGCGACGGCGGCGGCGTCGACCTCGTCCGCGAAGTCGATCGTGCCGATGACCTGGGAGCGCTTGGCCGGGTCGGTGACGAACGGGGTCGCGTACTTGACGTCCTCGGCCCAGCCGTAGAGGGTGCGCGAGGAGGTGGCGGTGCGGCGGACCGCCCAGTCCAGGCCGCCCTGGCCGTTGATCCACTCCAGCTGCTCGTTGAGCAGGAAGAGGGTGGCCAGGGCCGGGGTGTTGTACGTCTGGTTCTTGCGCGAGTTGTCGATCGCCGTCGGCAGGCGAAGAACTCCGGGACGTGGCGGCCGGACGCGTGGATGCGCTCGGCGCGCTCGAGGGCGGCCGGGGAGAAGACGCCGATCCACAGGCCGCCGTCGGAGGCGAAGGACTTCTGCGGGGCGAAGTAGTAGACGTCGGTCTCGCGCGATGTCGACGGGCAGGCCGCCGGCGCCGGAGGTGGCGTCCACCAGGACGAGGGCGCCCTCGTCGGCGCCCGCGACGCGCTTGATGGGCATCGGCGACACCGGTCGAGGTCTCGTTGTGGGTGAAGCGCGTACACGTCCACGCCCGCCTCGGCCGCCGGCTCCGGGTGGGTGCCCGGGTCGCGGCTGATGACGGTCGGCTCGGCCAGCCAGGGGGCGAGCTTCGCGGCCTTGGCGAACTTGGAGGAGAACTCGCCGAAGGAGAGGTGCTGCGACTTGTTCTCGATCAGCCCGTGGGTCGCGATGTCCCAGAAGGCGGTGGAGCCGCCGTTGCCGAGGACGACCTCGTAGCCCTCCGGGAGCTGGAACAGCTCGCGTGATGCCCTCACGCACCTTGCCGACCAGGTTCTTGACCGGGGCCTGGCGGTGGGAGGTGCCCAGCAGGGAGGTACCGGTGGCGGCCAGCGCGTCCAGCGCCTCCGTACGCACCTTGGAGGGGCCCGCGCCGAATCGTCCGTCGGCGGGCTTGATGTCAGCGGGAATCTGGATCTCAGCCACGGTGGGAGCCTAGTCGCTCCGCGAAACCCGGGCGAAACGTCGTCCGTCGGGTGAGACGGGGAACGTCGGGTGAGACGGGGAACGTCGGGTGGAATGGGGAACGTCGGGTGAGACGGGGAACGTCGGGTGAAATGGGGAACGTCGGGCTACGACGACCTCCGCGACAGCCGCTTCATCCCCCATACGAGGGCGATCCCGGCGCCCAGGATCAGCACGCCCCTCGTGATCCCGGAGTTCGCACCGTCCCCGCCGCCCCCCTGAGGGGAACCCGAACTCCCCTCGCTGGAGGACGAGTTGGAGCCGCCACCCCCACCCCGCACCTCCCGCGGTACGACCGTGCTGTCCGCCCCCTCAGTGCCGTACATGATCTCGGACCCGTCGGGGGTGTAGGTCATCGACTCCCCCTGTTCCTGCAGGGGCGCGCTGAGTTGTTCGACCCGCTTGATCTTCCCGCCGTTCCAGTCGTACAGGATGCCGCCGAAGTACCCGCGTACGGCGAGCCGCTCACCGTCGGGCGAGAAGGCCCCGTCGGTGACCCAGAGGTCGACGGCGGCGACGCGCCTGAAGACGTTGGTGCCACCGGCGGAGAGCCTGGCCGGGCCCTCGTACAGGGACCCGCCGTTCTCGTTCTTGTCCGCGAGGTAGACCCGCCCGGTCTTCGGGTGCACCATCAGCGCCTCCGCGTCCCGGGCCCCGTCGGCGTACTTCACGACGTACTGCGTGGCGCGGATCGTCTGGTCCCTGAGCTGCCTCGGCTCGGGCAGCTGGTAGATCCATACGTGGTCCCAGATGCCGCCGAGGTTGTCGCCGATGTCGCCGACGTAGAGCTGGTTGCCGGGGCCGAGGGAGACGGCCTCGACGTCACGCGGGGTGCCGACGCCGGTCAGGGTGAGGGTGGCGACCGTCTCCCCCGTCTTGCTGTCGACCGCGTACAGGTGGGCCCCGTCGTCGCTGTCGTTGTGGGTCCAGTAGATCCCCGGGTGCTGGCGGGAGGCGGTGAGGCCGCTGGACTCGGTGATCCTCGGGTCCTTGATGGTGAACCCGCTGTCGGCGACCGCGGGGGCGGCAGGGGCGGCGGCGAGGAGGACCCCGGCGAGGCCTGCGAGGAAGGGGCCTGCGAGGAAGGGGAGCGAGCGACGGCGCATGCGCATGCCCCCAAGCGTGCCATCCCGCTCCGCGGAACAGGTGAAAGCGACAGCGAGCGGCGTACGGAGAGCGGCACGCTGCGGATAGCGAGCGGCGCACTGCGGACGGCGAGCGGCGTACGGCGGATAGCGAGCGGCGCACTGCGGATAGCGGCGGCGCACTGCGGCGGCGGACTGCGGACGGCGGACTGCGGACGGCGGACTGCGGACGGCGGACTGCGGACGGCGGACTGCGGACGGCCCCGGAGCAGGCCGTGTCCCGGTCACCGTGCGTATCGTTGTACTGCGCGGCTGCGCTCGTCCGAGGCAGCCGGGGAGGAGCGCCAGGATGACCGTCCTTGACGACAGGATCGCGATGGCCGAGAGCGACAACACGCGCCAACTCGACGAGATGTTCGAGCAGCTCGAGAAGATGCCCGTCCCCGAGGGATACAAAATCGAGATCGTCGAGGGGACCGTCTACATGTCGCCGCAGCGGGACGTTCACTGGGAAACCATTCGCATGATCAACTGGGCTCTCGAAGACCGCTTCGGCAGGCGCACGAAGGTGATGTCGGACGTCCGTATCGACTTCCCCGGCCATCTGAACGGCCTTGCCCCGGACGTGGCAAAGCTGCGTGATGGCTCCGAGAAGAACTCGGATGGCCGCTGGCGCTGCCAGGACGTCGAGTTCATCGCCGAGGTCATCTCCAAGGACACGGCCAAGAACGACTACGGTCCCAAGAAGATCGCGTACGCCCTCGCCGAGGTCCCCGTCTACCTCATCGCCGACCCCTACGTCGGCAAGTGCCACCTGTTCACCCAGCCCAAGGACGGCGACTACGTGAGTGAGCTCTCCGTCACCTACGGCGGGGAGGTCGACATGACCACCACCCTCCTCGGCCTCACCCTCAGGACCGATGAGTTCCCCCGCGACGAGTGACGAGTTCCCCCGCGACACGTAGGGACACGTTGCGGTCGAACAGCGTGCGCACCGGCAGCCCGGACGGAAGCCGGCGCCGGGTTCGCCGAGCAGTTCCGCCAACTCACCGAATTCCGCCGTGAGTTGGTACTTCTTGGTACTTCTTCACCGACGCCGTGGACCGCTCAAGGCCGTCGTGCAGGGTGAACAGCCGCTCCCCCGCAGTAGCTTGACACGTACTTCAAGTTCGAACATTCTTCTCACCGGGCCGCGCTGTCGTCCACACGCCGGGGGCCCTGGAGTCGTCCGATCCTGTGCCGAGCACATCCCCGAGGTAGCCCTGTGTTCAAGCGATTTTCGACATATGCACTTTCCGCAGCTCTCGCCTCCTCGTGCCTTACGTTCGCCTCGGCGGGAACCGCCGAGGCCGCCAACTGCCAGCGCAACCACATCGAGGTGAAAACCAACGGGTTCGATTCGGGGAACAAGTGGTCCGTTTATGGGGACCTCGTCGCCGGTAATGGCCAGCATGTCCACCACTGGCAGGAAGAGGGGAAGGACCCCAAGAACGGCAGGGTGTGGTGGGAGTTCACCTACTGCGGTGACAACGGGCGGGCACACGTCTGGATCAAACTCGATCCTTTCCAGGAGCTCGATTACCTGAACCTGGAGCTGGACAGGAGCTACTGCTGGCAGGTCAACCACTGGCCTGGCCGTTCGCCGGCATTTCGCACTGTCTCCAGCTGTTCTTGAACGCTGAATCGCGCGTGTGCCGTTGCGTACAACGCCGGACAGGGCCGGGGAGTGGTGCGGTGGCTGACGCCTCGCTTCCAGTCCCCG
Source organism: uncultured Actinomycetota bacterium (assembly GCA_963711935.1). Lineage (GTDB taxonomy): Bacteria > Actinomycetota > Actinomycetes > Streptomycetales > Streptomycetaceae > Streptomyces. Next base: position 104,906 of record CAVQGD010000026.1, on the reverse strand, counting down.
CCGCTGCAAGCCGTGCATGCGTGGGGGAGGCCGCCAGCGAGGTGCCTGTGAACAGGTCCTTTCCGACGGCCCCCACCGAACCCACCGGGCTGGATTTCCCAGCAGTCAGTCGGGTAGCCCGAGGGTGAGATTCCCTCGGGCTACCCGACCAGTAGAGCGACTCCCTTGCGTAGAGCGCACTCCACGCCGTTGGCTGAGCAGTCATGAAGTACACGCAGCTCGGACGCACCGGACTCAAGGTCAGCCGACTCGTCCTCGGCACCATGAACTTCGGACCGCAGACCGACGAAGCCGACAGTCACGCGATCATGGACGCGGCGCTGGACGCGGGCATCAACTTCTTCGACACCGCCAATGTCTACGGCTGGGGCGAGAACAAGGGCCGCACCGAGAGCATCATCGGCAACTGGTTCGCCAAGGGCGGCGAGGGCAACGCCGCGACAAGGTCGTACTCGCCACCAAGGTGTACGGGAACATGGCCGCCGCCGGCGCCCCGTCTGGCCCAACCACGACAAGCTCTCCGCGCTCAACATCCGGCGGGCGGTGGAGGCGAGCCTCAAGCGGCTGCAGACCGACTACATCGACCTCTACCAGTTCCACCACATCGACCGCTCCACTCCCTTCGAGGAGATCTGGCAGGCCATCGACGTCCTGGTCCAGCAGGGCAAGATCCTCTACGCCGGGTCCAGCAACTTCCCCGGCTACAAGATCGCCCAGGCCAACGAGACCGCCGCCAGGCGGCGGCTCGTACGGCCTCGTCAGCGAGCAGTGCCTGTACAACCTCGCCGAGCGCCGCGCCGAGATGGAGGTCATCCCGGCCGCGCAGGAGTACGGGCTCGGGGTCATCCCCTGGTCGCCGCTGCACGGCGGACTGCTGGGCGGTGTGATCAGGAAGGAGACCGAGGGCGGGCGGCGTGCCTCCGGGCGGTCCGCGACTCGCTGGCCGACACCGCCGTACGCGCGCAGATCCAGGCGTACGAGGACCTGCTGGACAAGCACGGCATCGAGCCCGGCGAGGCCGCCCTGGCCTGGCTGCTGACCCGGCCCGGGGTCACGGGACCGATCGTCGGGCCCGCGCACCGCCGGAGCAGCTGGAGTCCGCGCTGCGGGCGGTCGAGCTGGAGCTGTCCGAGGAGCTCCTGGCCTCACTGGACGAGATCTTCCCGGGTCCGGGGCCGTCCCCGGAGGCGTTCGCCTGGTAGGAGGCCCCTCGCGAAGCAGCGCAACGGCTCACCCCGGGGAACGCAACAGCTCACCCCGGGGAACGCACCGGCTCACCCAGCGGAGCGCAACGCGGCTGCCACGGCCACGACTGCGAACATCAGCACAAGCACACCGGCCATGATCCGGTTACGGGTCTTCGGGTCCACGCAGTCGAGGTTAACCGGCCGAAGCTAACCGGCCGTTCCGGGCGCCGTTAACCGGCCCTTCCGAGCCCCGTTAACCGGCCGTTCCGAGCGCCCAGCGGGCGACCGTCTCGTACCGCGGCTGCTCCCCGGCCACCCCGAGCTCGGCAGGTTGCTGCGCACCAGCAGCACCTCGGACACCGTCCACGTACGGCTGGTGAAGGCGCCCAGCGCGGCGACGTACGGCCGTACGTCGACCGGCTCCCGGCTGCGGGCCACCGTCAGGTGGGGCGTGTACCGGCGGTGCTCCCCCATCGGCACCCCCGCCTTCCGCGCCGCCGCCTCCGTGCGGTCGGCCAGCAGCCGGATGGCCTCCAGGTCGCCCTCCGCGCCCGCCCACAACGCCCGTCCGCGCCCGAACTGCCCGCCGCCCCGCAGCGCCAGCGGGAAGGGTTCGGTGCGCCGCGCGGCCCTCTCCAGCCGCTCCGACAGGCCAGGGACGACGTCCTCGTCGACCTCGCCGTAGAAGGCGAGCGTGAAGTGCCACCCCGGCCGGTCCGTCCAGCGCAGCCGGCCGGCCTCCGGCAGACTCCTCAACCCGCCCACGGCGAGCGCCAGTTCATCGATCACCTCAGCCGGTGGCAGCACCGCCGCGAACAGTCTCATGGTGTTCATGGTGCTCATGCTGCTCCCTCTTCCTCGGCTCCCCGACTCCCTCGACTCCCTCGACTCCGCTCCCGACTCCTTCAGCTCCCTCGGTACGAACCGTGCCCGCGGATGCCCGTGGTGCCAGCCGACCGACAGGCGCAGGCCGCCCACGCGGGCCAGGATCAGACCGGTCACGACCGCGGCGACCGTGGCGATGAGACCGCCGACCGCGAAGCCGACGCGAGGGCCGTACGCGTCCGTGATCCAGCCCACCATCGGCGCGCCCAGCGGCGTACCGCCCAGGAAGACCATCATGTACAGGCCATGACGCGCCCGCGCATGGCCGGGTCGGTGGCCATCTGGACGGCTGGTGTTCGCGGTGACGTTGACCGTCATGCCGAACATCCCGAGCGGGGCCATGAGCAGCGCGAAGAGCCAGAACGACGGTGCCAGTGCGGCCACGATCTCCAGGACGCCGAAGGCCACCGCCGCCCGCGATCAGGACGCGCATCCGGGCCGTGCCCCGGCGGGCGGCGAGCAGGGCGCCCGCGACGGAGCCGACCGCCATGAGGGTGTTGAAGAGGCCGTACGTGCCCGCGCCCGCGTGGAAGACGTCGTCCGCGAACGCCGATGAGCCAGATCGGGAAGTTGAAGCCGAAGGTGCCGATGAAGCCGACGAGGACGATCGGCCAGATCAGCTCGGGACGGCCGGCGACGTAACGCAGACCCTCGCGCAGCTGGCCCTTGCCGCGCGGGCGCGCGCTCGACGCGCGTGCAGTTCGCGGGTCCGCATCAGCAGCAGGCCGGCGAGGGGGGCGAGGAAGGACAGGCCGTTGAGCAGGAACGCCCAGCCGCGTGCCGACCGCGGTGATCAGGACACCGGCGACGGCGGGGCCGACGAGGCGGGCGGACTGGAAGTTCGCGGAGTTCAGGCTGACCGCGTTGCTGGAGCTGCTCGGGGCCGACCATCTCGGAGACGAAGGACTGGCGGGCCGGGTTGTCGACGACGGTGGCGAGGCCGAGCGGCGAAGGCGGCGACGTAGACGTGCCAGACCTGGACGTGCCCGGTGAGGGTGAGCGCGGCGAGCGCGAGGCCGGTGACGCGCCATCGCGGACTGGGTGACCAGCAGCAGTCGGCCGCTTGGCGAAGCGGTCGGCGAGGACACCGCCGTACAGGCCGAAGAGCAGCATCGGCAGGAACTGCAGCGCCGTGGTGATGCCGACGGCGGTGGACGATCCGGTGAGGCTGAGCACCAGCCAGTCCTGGGCGATGCGCTGCATCCAGGTGCCGGTGTTGGAGACGACCTGGCCGACGGCGAAGAGCCGGTAGTTGCGGATCTTCAGCGAGCTGAACATCGAGGGCTGGACGGGCTGGACGCGGTGGACGGCTCGGCGGCTGCGGCTGGACGGCTGCGGTCGTGCGGGGCGGTCGTCGGTGGCTGTGTCGTGGCGATCGGTGTCGGTGCGGGGGCGGAGTCTGCTCCGGGTCCCGTACTCAAAGGGGTTCGCCTCCTTGGTGGTCGCGTAGGTGGTCGCGGACGTCGTCGGCAGTCCCCGGACGTCATAGGTCCTTGAGCGGATGCGATCCCGCTACAGTTGCGCGAGCTTCTCCAGGACGGGTGCGGCCGCGCGCAGCTTCGCCCACTCGTCCTCGTCGAGGCCCTCGGACCAGGGCGGCCAGCCAGGCGTTCCGCTTGCGGCGGCTCTCCTCGAGCATCGCCTCGGCCCGCTCGGTCTGGCGTGACGACCTTCTGGCGGCGGTCCTCGGGGTGCGGCTCCAGCCGGACCAGGCCCTTGGCTCTCCAGCAGCGCGACGATGCGGGTCATCGACGGGCGGCTGCACGTGCTCCTTGCGGGCCAGCTCGCCCGGGGTGGCGGTAGCCGCAGCGGGCGAGGGTGCCGAGCACCGACATCTCGGTGGGGCTCAGCGACTCGTCGACCCGCTGGTGCTTGAGCCGCCGGGACAGACGCATCACGGCGGAGCGGAGGGCGTTCACGGCGGCTTCGTCGCGTCGTCGCCATGGGTCAGGTCAGGCATGTTCTTTAGCGTAACTCATTACCCTCGCTAAAGACCACTGTGGCGCCACATCGCGCCCATGAAACCTGTCGCCGTGCATGCCGCGCATGCCGTACGTCCCGTACATCCGCCACGCTGCACCCGTACGGGTGAGCCGTAAGGGGAACGTGATACACCGCCGCCGCACAGGCCCGACCCTGGTTTTCATGGGAACCCATGTGCTCAGCCTGCGAATAGACGATGACCTGCTCGAAAGCCTCCGTCGGCACGCCGCCAAACGCGGGATGAGCGTCCAGGACTATGTGGTCCAGACGCTCGTCCGCGACGACTTCGACGAGCGGTTCCAGCACCGCCGTCGAGGAGACGGAGAAGTTCTACGGAGCCGCCCGGGACTCCAGGGCCGACTCCAAGGCCGACTCCAGGGCCGACTCCAAGGCCGACTCCAGGGACGACTCCAGGGACGACCCCAAGGCCACAGGGGCACCCGAGACCCACGGCGGGTCCCACAGGGGCAGCTCCGGCACGGGGACCAGCTCTGATTCCGACTCCGACTCCGGCACTGCCACTGCCACTGCCCCTGCCCCTGCCCCTGACACCCGCTCCAGGTAGCGGAACCGCCCTCGTAAGCTGTCCTTATGGCGAAGTGGACCCCCAAGCACGAGGCGCCGGAGCCCCTGGAAGGGCCCGTGGTCGCGACCATCACCGGCGGCACGGTCGTGTGGTTCGTCCTCTTCCTCGTCCAGCTCCCCTTCTACGGCTGGTTCGACGACCACGGCCACACGTGGTGGCTGTGGACCTGCCTGGCCGGCGGCGGGCTCGGACTGGTGGGTATCTGGTACGTCCGCAGATGGGACACGGCCCTCAAACAGGCGGCAGCCCTCAAGACGACGACCGAGCAGACGACCGAGCAGACAGCCGAGCACACGACCGGGCACACGACCAGACAGACAGCCGAGCACACGACCGAGCACACGACCAGAGACAGACAGCCGAGCACACAACCGGGCACACGACCGGACAGGCAGCCGAGCAGACAACCGGGCAAGCAGCCGAGCAGCCCTAGCCCTAGCACTCCCACTGGCACCGCCCCTGACTCCGACCCTGGCACCGCCCCTGACTCCGACCCTGGCACCGCCCCTGGCCCCGCCCCTGACCCCGCCCCAAACCGGACCCTTCGCACACTCAGCGGGTGAAGCCCCACATCCGCCCGTACCGTCGAATGCATGACGCACATCGACGCGGGCACCGAAGCCGAAGCTGAAGCCCAAGCCGAAGCTGAAGCCCAAGCCGAACTCGATCCCGTGCATCCCGCCTCCGGTCCGGGCCCCAGCCCTGCCCCCGGCCCCAGCCCCGGTCCTGCCCCCACCCCCACCCCCGGGCGGGCTCTCGGGCTGACTACCCCCGGGCGGGCGTTCGGCCTGACCGCCGCCGAGGTCGCCGAGCGGGTGGCCCGGGGCGAGGTCAACGACGTCCCCGTACGGAGCAGCCGCTCCATGGTCGACATCGTCCGCGCGAACGTCTTCACCCGGTTCAACGCGATCATCGGCGTGCTCTGGGTGATCATGCTGTTCGTGGCGCCGATCCAGGACAGCCTGTTCGGCTTCGTGATCCTCGCCAACACCGGCATCGGCATCATCCAGGAGTGGCGGGCCAAGAAGACCCTGGACTCGCTCGCGGTGATCGGCGAGGCGCGGCCGACCGTACGCCGGGACGGGGTCGCCGCCGAGGTCGGCACCTCCGAGATCGTGCTCGGGGACCTGATCGAGATCGGGCCCGGCGACAAGATCGTCGTCGACGGCGAGTGCGTCGAGGCCGACGGCCTGGAGATCGACGAGTCGCTGCTCACCGGTGAGGCCGACCCCGTCGTCAAACAGCCCGGCGACCAGGTGATGTCGGGCAGCTTCGTGGTCGCGGGCGGCGGCGCGTTCACCGCGACGAAGGTGGGGCGCGAGGCGTACGCGGCGCAGCTCGCCGAGGAGGCGACCCGCTTCACGCTGGTCCACTCCGAGCTGCGCTCCGGCATCTCCACGATCCTCAAGTACGTGACCTGGATGATGATCCCGACCGCGATCGGGCTCGTCATCAGCCAGCTGGTCGTCAAGGACAACGACTTCAAGGACTCGGTCGCGCGGACCGTCGGCGGCATCGTGCCGATGGTCCCGGAAGGGCTGGTCCTGCTCACCTCCGTCGCCTTCGCGATCGGCGTCATCCGGCTCGGCCGCAAGCAGTGCCTGGTCCAGGAGCTGCCCGCCATCGAGGGCCTCGCCCGCGTCGACACGGTCTGCCTGGACAAGACGGGCACCCTCACCGAGGGCGGCATGGACGTGACGGAGCTGCGGCCGCTGACCGGCGCGGACGAGTCGTACGTACGGAAGGTCCTGGGCGCCCTCGGTGAGTCGGACCCCCGCCCGAACGCCTCGCTCCAGGCGATCATCGACGTCTGCCCCGACGGCGACGACGCCTACCCGGACGGCGACGACGCCTGGCGCTGCACCGAGTCGCTGCCCTTCTCCTCGGCCCGCAAGTACAGCGGCGCCTCCTTCAGCGAGGGCAACGGCGAGTCGAGTACGTGGCTGCTGGGCGCCCCCGATGTGCTGCTGGCCGACGGCGACCCGGCGCTCGCCGAGACCGAGCGGCTGAACGAGGAGGGGCTGCGGGTACTGCTGCTGGCCCGGGCGGTACGCGACGCGGTACGTGACCTGGACGTCGCCCGAGGTCATCCGCAACGCCCGGCCCACCGCCCTCGTCGTCCTGGAACAGCGGCTGCGCCCCGACGCCGCCGACACGCTCCGCTACTTCGAGGAGCAGAACGTACGGGCGAAGGTCATCTCCGGCGACAACGCGGTGTCGGTGGGCGCGGTCGCCGGAAAGCTGGGCCTCAGCGGAGAGGTCGTGGACGCCCGCCGACTGCCCGCCGAGCGCGCCGGCATGGCGGACGCGCTCGACGCGGGCACCGTCTTCGGGCGGGTCACCCCGCAGCAGAAGCGGGACATGGTGGGCGCGCTCGCAGTCCCACGGGCACACGGTCGCGATGACAGGCGACGGCGTGAACGACGTGCTGGCCCTCAAGGACGCCGACATCGGCGTCTCGATGGGCTCGGGCTCGGAGGCGACCCGGGCCGTCGCCCAGATCGTGCTGCTCAACAACAGCTTCGCGACGCTGCCGTCGGTGGTCGCGGAGGGCCGGCGGGTCATCGGCAACATCACGCGCGTCGCGACGCTGTTCCTGGTGAAGACCGTCTACTCGGTGCTGCTGGCGATCCTGGTGGTCTGCTCGCAGGTGGAGTACCCGTTCCTGCCCCGCCATCTGACGCTGCTCTCCACCCTGACGATCGGCGTCCCGGCCTTCTTCCTCGCCCTGGCGCCCAACAAGGAGCGCGCGCAGACCGCACTTCGTCCGGCGCGTGATGCGGTACGCGATCCCGGGCGGCGTGGTCGCGGCACTGGCGACCTTCGCGACGTACCTGTCGCCCGGCAGCACTACACCGGGCCCGGGCGCGCTGGACGCGGAGACCAGCGCGGCGACCCTGACCCTGTTCCTGATCTCCATGTGGGTGCTGGCCATCGTCGCCCGCCCGTACACCTGGTGGCGGCTGTGCCTGGTCGCGGCGATGGGCCTCGGCTTCCTGCTGGTCCTCGTCGTGCCGTCGCTCCAGGACTTCTTCGCGCTGAAGCTGGTGGGTGCGGCCATGCCGTGGCTGGCGGTGGGGGTCGCGGTGGTGGCGGCTGCTGCCCTGGAGCTCCTTTGGAAGGGGGTGGACCGCCGTTTTCCTGCCTAGTTCCCCGACAGGGGGGCTCACCCCGTCGCGGCGCCCGTGAACGTCGTAGCGCGGACTCCGGATGAAGCGGGCAACTGACTGTCAGTGCCCTCTTCTATCCTGTGCCGCATGAGCTCCCCCGCAGCGGCCTCTCCAGCCCGAGTAACCCCACCCAACTAAGGTGCCGTTTTCACACGTCGCTGGGTGGTCGAACTGATCCTTGATCTGTGTGGTTACTCCACGGAGCGCGACCTCACTGGGCTTCGGGTGATCGAGCCCGCTGCGGGCGAAGGTGCTTTTCGTCAACAGGATCTATCAATTCCTCCCGAGGGCTAAAGCCCCGGGAATCCTTGCTAGATCCTGTTCGAAAGAGCCGCGATCATGTGCGAGCGCATGAGGGCACGATGTACGTTATCAAGTGGCGTTGCCCCTGACGGTAGCCTCACGGGTGCTGCACGATGTGTGCAGCACCCGGAGCTCTGCCTAACCTTCAAGGGAAGTACCGGCGTGTGGGAAATTGTTCTCTACCTCAATTTCGCCACGGTGGCGGGGTTTCTGCTCTTCTGCGCGGTTATTCCGTGGGCAGCTGCCGCACTTGAGGCACGCACGGAAAGAGTGATTTCGGTGCTTTCGCGCGGCTTCCTCGTGATGATCGAAGTAGTGCAGTACGTGATGAATGCTGGCCGCACCGTGGACGTGGACGACGTCTTGTTCAACACGCTAGGCGGTCTTATGGGGGCCGTCCTGGCGTTTCTCCCCCGTCGTGCTCTCATGCGCGGAGACGGTGGTGAGACGATGGCACCCGCCACCGTGTGATCACCCTGGCGACCGCTTGTGATGGTGCGGGCGCGTCGTTCGAGGTAGTCGCCTCTTGACTTCTCCCCCTCGTGAACGAGGGGGATTCTCACGGCTCGCGCCGTGATGCTTTCTGCTTCGTCGCCGACTGCCCGCCCGGAGAACTCCGTTGAGGTCTTACACCAGCTCCACAGACTGTCACCGCCAGCCCGGCGGCCAGAAGGTTCTTCGCCGCGTTCACGTCCCGGTCGTGGGTCGTGCCACAGCTGTCGCACGTCCAGGTACGGACGGAAAGCGGCATCTTCTCTTGCAGGGTGCCGCAGTGGGAGCACAGCCTGGACGAGGGGAAGAAGCGGTCAACGGCCACGACTTCGCGCCCGTACCAGGCGGCTTTGTACTCCAGCAGGGAGCGGAACTCCCTCCAGCTCGCGTCCGAGATCGATCGGGCGAGCGTGTGGTTCCTGACCATGTTGCGCACGGTCAGGTCCTCGATCACGAACGTTTGGTTTTCACGTACGAGACGAGTGGTCAGCTTGTGGAGCAGGTCACGGCGGCGGTCGGCGATCCGGGCATAGACCTTGGCGACCTTGCGCCGGGCCTTGGCCCGGTTGGCGCCGTTGCCCTTGGCCTTGCGGGACAGTTCCCGCTGTGCCGTGGCCAGACGCGTGCGGTCGCGGCGCTCGTGCCGGGGGTTGGCGATCTTCTCGCCGGTGGAGAGCGTCAGCAGGTGGTCCAGACCGACGTCGATGCCGACCGTGTTCCGGTTCGCGGGGAGCGGCTTTACGGCCGGGTCTTCGCACAGCAGGGACACGAACCAGCGTCCGGCGCTGTCCTGGCTGACGGTCACGGTGGACGGCTCCGCCTTCTCGGGCAGGGGCCGGGACCACACGATGTCGAGCGGTTCCGTCATCTTCGCCAGGGTCAGTTTCCCGTCACGGAAGCGGAAGCCTGACGTGGTGTACTCGGCGGACTTGCGTGACTTCTTCTTCACCTTGAAGCGCGGGTACCTGGCCCGCTTGGCGAAGAAGTTCGTGAACGCGCTCTGCAAGTGCCGCAGTGTCTGCTGCAAGGGCACCGACGACACCTCGTTCAGGAACGCCAGTTCCTCGGTCTTCTTCCAGGCGGTGAGCAGGGCGGAGGTCTGGTTGTAGTTGACCCGCTCCTGCCGCGTCCACGCTTGCGTACGGGCGGCGAGGGCGAGGTTGTAGACCTTCCGAACGCAGCCGAACGTGCGTGACAGCTCCGCTGCCTGCTCGTCCGTGGGAGAGAAGCGGTACTTGAAAGCCCGCTTCACCTGGTTCGTGGTCATGCTTACAAACTAGCGGGGCTGTAGTTTAAGTTCAAGTCCGCAGGTCGGAGCACGGTCTTTCGCCCAGGGGGCGAAAGACCGCTCCCTGTCCTGCTCCGCAGGAGTCCGATTCCCCGTCCCGCCTGAACGCGGGAGAGGAATCGGAGGAACCCGGATGAACCCCCGCGTGCGCGTGTGCCGCCACTGCGACACACCGATCACCGACCCGGCCGACGCCGTCGAGGTCGCCCACGAGCACACCAACTCCGGGCCCGGCCGCACCATATGGGCCCACCGCGCACACGCCCACCTCGTCCGGCCCCACCCCCAACCGCTCCAGCTGCTGCTCCACATCCGGCTCCACATCCGGCTCCACAGGGCCCCAGGCACGGACACGCCGCACTCGGCCACACAGTGCCCACCGGCGGCCTCACCGTGACCTCCGCACAGCAACTCGCCGCGATCGCCGGCCACACCCCACCCGTCCCGCACGACCAGTAAACCCAGGAAGTTATTTATCGACGTATTTATCGACAACCCCGGGACGCACCCTCACCCCCGATGATTCAATTCTCAAATTTTCCTCAAGAGCCCTTGCGGTGAGTTCCGGCGCACCCCTAAGATCCTTCAGCGCAGGATTTCACTTCTGCGAAATTCAGGACTGTCGCCGCTCAGGCGATACCACGGTCCTGTCCCCGGAACCACACGGATGGGAATTCAGAAGATGAGCGCATCTCACGCGCCCTCAAAGGCCATACGTAGCCAGAGGGTAAAGAAGGCGGGCACCTCACTCGCCCTCGCCGCTGCCGTCGCCCTGGGCGGTATCGCCCTGGCCACTCCCGCCCACGCCGAGGATTATACGCCGCTGCCCATTTCGGTAGCGCTCATAACCAAACCGACCGAAAACTCTTGGCGCGCTGTGTGGTTCAGTGGCTGGAGCAGGGCATATGACGCCTGCAGGGAGTGGTACAAGGGGGCGTACGAAGAGGACGTAAAGTCAGTCCGTCTGCTCGGCTACTCTCAACTGGCGAACCCTAACGAATACCACAGCATCTGGGAATGCCGGCTTACCCCCTGATTTTGTCCCTACAGCCACGGGCGCACGGCGCCTCCCGCTGACGGCAGGTGCCTTCCCGAACGAGATACAACGGGAAGGCACCTGCGTTGTGGGGTCTGGTCCGAAAATAAAGGATGAGCCCAGGCCGGTGGGATAGCTGGTGGGGCGCCCTCCCTCTGCCAGTTCTTCGTGGCGTACCAGCCCGATGCCGCCCTGCTCTGGCGCGTCGCCGAGCGTGGCCTCGTCGCCGCGCAGGAGTCCGAGGACCCGCACGCCATCGGTGTGGCCGCATGGCTCGCCGCACAGGCGCACCGCGACGCGGGGCCGGCACATTTCGACGCTGCCGATGCCGTGAACCAGGAGGCCCTGGCCTACCTCGAACCCCCAGACGGGTGGATGGCTCACGTCGTTCGGTGGGTGCTGCACCAGGCCGAATTCCTACTTGTTTGATAATGTTGATCCCATGAGCGAGATTCCTTACAGCGTGGGCGAAGGGCCGGCCACCAGGGTCAGCCTCTCCCTCCCCGAGGGGACTGCGGAGGCGATCCGCCGACGGGTCGGCAAGCGGGAGTTCTCCGCGTTCATCACCGAAGCGGTGGAGCGCGAGCTGCGCGGTCAGATCCTGGATGAGTACCTGGCCGAGTACGAACGCCGCCAGGGGCCGGTCTCCGAGCACGAACGGGAGCGGGCACGCCGGGTCTTCGACGAGGTGTTCGCCGAGGAGGGGCAGTGGCCCGCCGCAAGCTGAGCCACGAAGGCACCCTCGTTCTCGACTGCGAAGGCCTGTCGAAGTTCGTCAGTGATCACGAGCCCGTCGTCGCCCTCGTCGCCGAAGCCCGCAAGCGGGGCATGGAGGTGGTCATCAGCGCACTCACCCTCATCGAAGCGGTGCATCGCCGGACCGACAAGGCGCGGCTCGCCTGGGTCCTGTCCGGTGTGCGGATCGTGCACATCGGCGACGAGGAGGCCAAGGCCGCCTCAGCCCTGCTGATCAACGCCGGGCTGCATGGTCACACATACGCCATCGACGCTGTCGTGGCCGAGACGGCGCTGCGTCAGCGCCGCCCGGTCGTCATGCTCACCTCGGACATCGACGACATGACGAAACTCTGCGGCGACAGAGTGCGCCTCGTCGCCGTGTAGTTGACGCTGTTCATGTAGTTGACGCTGTTGACGCTGCAAGACCCGAAGGCCCCGAAGGCAGAGGGCGCAACGGCGCCGACGCAAGGCCGACGCAAGAGTGAGCCGTTACTCAGAGCCTCAGCGGCTCTCAGCATTCCGGGCATTTCTGCCCGGAAGGTCCGTCACCTCACCAGAGCGTCAGGAGCTCGGCTTGAGGACGGTCTCTCGTTTCCGTCTGCCGCTGCTGTGGCAGGGTTGCGCCACCTGCCCGCCCCGCCTCCGCCTTGCGGCGGAGGCGGGTGGTGCGGGTCTTCTGGTCGGCTCCACGAGGCTTCGACACCGCTGGGGTGTCCTGGTCTCCGGCCACTCCGGTACCAGTCACTACGGCCGCCGCGAGCGCGGAGAGGTTGAGCGCGGCATTGGCGTCCCGGTCGAGGACCAGGCCACAGGCGTCGCACTCATAAGTCCGCACGTGCAGCGGCAGCTTGGCTTTCACCGCGCCGCACCCAGAACAGGTCTTGGAAGAGGGGAACCAGCGGTCCGCGGCCAGGATGCAGCAGCCATTGCGCTGGGTTTTGTAGGTGAGCTGGCGGCGGATCTCCCCGAACCCGGCGTCGGCGATACGGCGGGCCAGGCGCCGGTTGCGGAGCATCCCGGCGACGTTGAGGTCCTCGACGACGACAGTGCCGTACTCGGCCGCCACGGCGGTGGTGAGCTTGTGCAGGGCATCCTCGCGGAGACTGGCGACGCGGTGGTGGACCTTGTTGCGGGCCGCGTTGGCTTTCTCCCACCGCTTCGAGGGCTTCTGTCCGGTACGCCGGTCGGGGCCCTGCCGACGGGACACCGTGCGGGAGGCGCGGCGCAGCTGCTTCAGCGACGTGTCCAGGTGCCGCGGGTTGGGGACCTCGCGGATCTCTCCGGCGCTGTCGGCCATCACCGCGAGGGTCTTCACACCGAGGTCGATACCGACCGCCGCACCGGGCCGGGCGACACGCACCAGATCACGCTTCACCTCGGTCTGGAACGACACGAACCAGCGCCCCCGCTCGAACCGGACAGTGGCCGACAGGATGCGGGCCGTCCCGGCCTGGACGCGCGTAAGGAGCTTCACCGTGGGCTCGTGGACGCGGATCGTGCCGAGGCGGGGCAGGATGACGTGCCGACCGTCCTGCTCGACGCGGAGGACGCCGGTGGTGAACCGGCAGGACAGGCGTGCCTTCCGCTTCGCCTTGAAACGCGGCATGCCCATCGCACGGCCACGGCGCTTGCCCTGCCTGGACTTCGCGTAGTTGTCGAACGCGGCAGCGGCGTTCGCGAGACCGGTGGAGTACGCCTCCTTGGAGTTGTCCTCCCACCAGGAGGAGAAACGCGGGTCGGTGTGCTTGGCCTCGTTGAACGCCTTCCGCAGTGCGGGCAGCGACCACGGCCGCCACTCGGTCAGCTGCTCCTCGGGGATGTTGTAGGACTCCTCCGCGCGGCGCTGCCACCAGGACGCCTCGACCCACGCGACCGCCCAGTTGTAGGCGGCCCGCGCCGCACCGCAGTGCGAACGCAATGCCCGTTCCTGGCCGACGTTCGCATCCAGCGCGAACCGGTACGCCTGGACCACGAAACCGGGCTGGGGCCGGAACTTCTTCATTCGGCGGCCTCGCCCATCGCCACGGCCACCGCGCGGACGGCACGCATCTTCGCCACCCGGCGCCCGTACCGGCGGGCACACATCGAGGTCAGCATCTCGGTGATGTCCCGCACCAGGTCGTCAGCGGTCTCGGCGGGATCGAGGACGACCAGCCGCCGCCCGGATGCTGACAGGACGGCATCGAGGTGTTCGACGCCGAATGGGGCGAGGCGGTCACGGTGCTCGACCACGATCACGGCCGCGGCTGGGTCGGACAGGATCCGGTGCAGCTTGCGCCGCCCGCCCAGTCCCGGACCGACCTCGGTCACCACCTCCGCGACCGGCAGGCCGAGCCCAGTAGCTCCTTGGACCACGCGCGCGACCTGCCGGTCAAGGTCCGGCTTCTGGTCGGCCGAGGACACACGGCAGTACGCCACGACGCGGCCGGACGTCTCTGAGGCGGGCTCGTCGACCAGCCATGTGCCGGATGGCGTCTGGCGGGCAGGGACCGGCATGCGGCCCTCTTTCGCCCACGCCCACGCGGTCTGGTAATGCACGCCGTTGCGCGCCGCCCACTCGGAAAGCTTCAATCGATCAAGATAGCAGATAAGAAAGGCTGAGATTCACTGATGAATCAGACAACAGTTGATAGCCCCGCTACTCCTTGGCTGAGTGGCGGGGCTTCACGTAGTCCGGTCAGACTCACCCGGAGAACTCGTCACGCTGGACAGCGGCGACGAACGACGACCAGGCGCCGGGCTGGAAGCCGGATGCCGGGCCGAGCGGTCAGACAGAGCCGAACTCCCCGGCCTTGACGCCCGTCACGAAGGACGAGAACACATCGGCGGGGAAGTCCAGAACCGGACCGTTCGGGTTCTTGGAGTCACGGACGGGGACCACCCCGCGCGGGGCGAGGAGGTTTGCGGCGACCTCTATGCATGATCCGCCGCCGCCGCTGTAGGAGGACTTGAACCAACGGGGGGATTCGGTCGTCATGGGGTGCCCTTTCTCAACTGCTCGATCATGGCCACGGATTCCGCCTGGGACAGCGCTTCGGCCTGTAGTTGATGGTAGGCCCTCACCAGCGGCAGCACGGATGTGATCTCCCTGTCCAAGTGCCCGTTGGTCTCGGACTCGACGTAGGACATGACGGAGCGGTCGGGCAGGGTCAGCAGATTCACCAGCCGCTTGAACGGGTGGCGCTCGCCCATGGAAAAGGGGGCCAGCTGGAGCGTGGTGTCCGGCTGGTCGGCGAACTCGATCAGATGGGCCAGCTGGCGCTCCATGACCTCGGCCCCTCCGATCAGCCGCCGGATGCAGCTCTCGTCCAGGACCGCGATCACCATGGGCGGGGTGCGCCGCCGCGTCAAAGCCGCTTGCCGTTCCACCAGGAACGTAACGCGCTCATCGGCTTGTTCGGGGCTGAGCGTGCCCCGCCTCACGTAGCCCTCTTCAATGGCACTTGCGTACTCCGGCGTCTGGAGCAGTCCGGGAATCACCCCTACATCGAACAGCCGGATCTCCGCCGCGCGCGCCTCGTGCCCCAGATACTCCGGGAAGCCCTCCAGCAGGCTTCCGTTTCGGATCTCCCCCCACGCGCGTTCGAACGACTCCGTGGTCCCGGTGAGTCCGAGAACGGCGTCCAAGCTCCGTGAGAAACGGAGGGTTGGCGGTTTCCGGCCTGTTTCGACCGACGAGATATGTCTTCCCGAGTAGCCCACCCGCTCGGCCAACTCGTCCTGCTTCCATCCGCGCGCCTCCCGCGAGCTACGCACACGCGCACCGTAGGCCGCTTGGGGCGAGGCGTCCGGATTCAACTCCTTCACGTTTACCAATGTGCCCTCCCTCTCTGGAACGTTGAATGGCTCTCAACTTTAGATCACGCTGAACTCCCTTGGTAGCGGTATCACTACGGAGAGGAGCGGTCGTGTCCGATCAGAAGACAGTTCCGGCGGCCCCGGGTGAAGACGTAGCGGACGTGGCGGACGTGGCGGACGTGGCGGAGGGGAACGGATCGCCCTCATAGCCGCCGACGGGTTCTGGCGACTGGCCCCGGACTGGGTACCGCGCACCGGCTACGCGTCCCCAACTACCGCTCTGTTGCGTGCCGTTGAGGCCGGACTCAAGAAGAGGTCGCAGAAGAAGAGGGCGCAGAAGAGGTCGCAAGAGAGGAGGTCGCAAGGATGACCAGCGAGACGACGGCGACGGCCCCGGCACTCCACGCGCCGGACCTTGAGCCCGTGCCCATGCGCGGCTGCCTGGTCTGTGAGGCCGCCGCGATGAACCGGGAAGCAGCGCGACGGATCGGCAGGGCGGTAAGCGTCCGAAGCGCCAACGAGACGATCCGGCAGCACCCGCACCACCGGACAACGGACACAACAACAGACACGCCAACGGACGCAACAACGGACACGCCAACAGACACGACGACGGACACGAAGGGAGCGGCAACGTGAGCGCCCCTGAGCCGGCCCGCGAGCACCCGCAGCACCCGCAGCACCCGCGGCACTGGGAGCCGGGCGAGACGGTCAAAGACACCGCGACGGGACGAGTGGGACGCGTCATGGGTCATGAGGGCCCCCGCTACCAACTCCGCCCGCTGAACGGTGGCCGTGAGTGGGACGCCGCCCCGGAAGCGCTGGAACCGGCTTCCCAGTCGGACGCGCTCAGCCCTGCCGTGGCCGAGGCCAACTGGCGCGCCCGCTGGGGGCTTTGAGATGAAGTCGCGGGTGCGGATGCGGGTGCGGGTGCGCATGGGCGCGGCATTCTGCGGGGCGTTGCTGACTGTCCCGAACGCCGTGCCGGCCTTCGTGACCCTCGCCCTCGGCCACTGGCCCGCGACTCAGGCCGGCCCCGCCGCGATGCCCTCCAGGGTGGCCGCCGCCCGGGGCGGACTGCCGGATGAAGCGGGCAACTGACTGTCAGTGCCCTCTTCTATCCTGTGCCGCATGAGCTCTCCCGCAGCGGTCTCTCCAGCCCGAGTAACCCAGCCCAACTACGGTGCCGTTTTCACACGTCGCTGGGTGGTCGAACTGATCCTTGATCTGTGTGGTTACTCCACGGAGCGCGACCTCACCGGGCTTCGGGTGATCGAGCCCGCGGCGGGCGAAGGTGCTTTTCTTGAAGTCATTGTTGAGCGATTGGCGCAGTCACGCGCCCGGCACGCCGACGACGTTCCATGGGAGTCCCTCGGTGACGCGGTGTGTGCCTGGGACCTTCAGGCAGGGCATGTAGCGCAATGCCAGGAGAAGACGTTCCGGATTCTCCTGGCTTCGGGGTGCCCGGAGACGGTTGCGCGTGATCTGGCAGAGCGTTGGGTTCAGCAGGGCGATTTCCTCCTCCTCGACCACGAAGAGAAGTCTGCGGACTTTGTCCTCGGGAATCCGCCCTACATTCGGATTGAGGATGTCGAGCCAGCCATGTTGGCTGCTTACCGGGCCGCATGTCCGACAATGGGAGGCCGGGCCGATATTTATGTGGGATTCATTGAGAAGGGGCTCGATCTGCTGAAGCCGGAAGGAAGGCTTGGGTTGATCTGCGCCGACCGTTGGATGCGTAACCAGTACGGAAAACGCCTGCGCGAAAAGATCGTCGCCCAGGGCTATGCCGTGGACTGCTCGCTGGTCATGCATGATGCCCCTGCCTTCATGGAGGCGGTGAGCGCCTACCCGGCAGTCATCCTGCTGCGTCGTGGCCTCCAGGAGGGTGCGGTGGTCGGAAGCGCCACCGAGGACTTCGGAGAGGAAGCGGCGGGGTGCTTTCGTGACTGGGCGCTGTCCTCCAGTCAATCCGATCACGTGAGCAGTGCCGCCACTGGAGCGCGACTCCCCCACTGGCATGCGACGAGTGAGTCCTGGCCAGAGGGTTCCCCGCGGTTCCTCGCATGGTTGGAAGAGTTGGAAGAGCAATACGAACCACTGGAGGACAGCGCCACGGGGACTCGTATCAGTATCGGAGTCGCCACCGGCGCCGATGCCGTTTATGTGACTCGTGACCGAGATGCGGCGGAGGAGGAACGGATGCTTCCCCTGTCCATGGCGGCCGACATCAAGTCCGGAACTTTTCATTGGAGCGGACATTACCTTGTCAACCCCTGGGGGGCGGAGGGCCTGGTCGACCTGCGAGAGTGGCCCCGGCTTCGGGGCTACTTGTCGAGAAATGAGGCTGCGGTAAGGAAAAGGGCAATCGCGCGGAAAAACGAAGATACTTGGTATCGCACCATCGATCGCGTCTCTCTGCCGCTCACCGGGAGGCCGATGCTCCTGCTGCAGGATATGAAGTCATATATCCACCCGGTGCTCGCCTCCGAAGGTTTCTATCCCCATCACAACCTGTACTACGTCGTCTCTCGTGACTGGGATCTGCAGGCCCTGGGTGGTCTTCTGCTGAGCGAAGCGGTGGAGCGCCAGGTATCGGCGTACTGCGTCAAGATGCGCGGCAAGACGATGCGGTTCCAGGCGCAGTACCTTCGCCGTGTCCGAGTGCCCGCTCTGTCGGATATCCCCCGCGATGTCCTCCAGGAACTGAAGGAAGCCTTCCGCGTCAGGGACCGGGCGCGTGCCAGCGCTGCCGCCCTGTGCGCCTATGGCCTGACCGCGCTGCCGGACTGATCCGTCCGGGCAGGCAGCGATTGGCATGGCAAGATCCTCCTTCCCGTTCTGATCATGAACAGAAGAACAGAAGAACAGAGGAGGAGAGGAAGACGGATGGACGGCCACACCCGCATGCGTTTGGACCGTGCGCTGCGCAGTTGGGGAGACATACGTTTCGCTCAGGCGGCACGGGCTACGAAGGGCGGTAACGCCCAGGAAGGCAGCCGTTCCGCGGTGACCGGCGGCAAGCACCTCGATGGGATCGATCTGCTCGTACGGGAGGAACTGCAGGCCGCTGGGGGGAATTCCCTGGAGTTCCGTACCGGACGTGGCGCGACAGTGCCGGGCTACTACCGTCCGACGAAGGCCTGGGATCTGCTGACCCTCCAGGACGGACAACCCGTACTCGCGGTCGAGTACAAATCGATGAAGGGCAGCGAGGGGAAGAACCTCAACAACAGGGCAGACGAGGTGTTCGGCGTCGCAGAGGACCTTCGCCAGGCCGAGGAGCGCAAGTTGCTGCCGCAGACCATGAGGCGGGCCTACGTCTTCGTGATGGGGATGACCGAGGAGAGCACCGTTCCTGTGGGGGTGCCCGCGGTGGCCGCTGGTGAGACGGACACTGTTTTCGCGGGCGCGTCGTACTTCGAAAGAGCCGCGATCATGTGCGAGCGCATGCAGGAGACCGGTCTTTACCACTTCGCGTGGGCTGTGGGCCTCAGGGAGGACCCCTTCGACTGGACCGAACCGCGGGAAGCGGTCAACTGGGAGAACTTCTCTCGCGGGCTGCGCGGCATGTTCGAAGGGGGCAAAGTCGAACCGCTGCCGCCGTCGCGCGTGTGACTGGGTGAGACGGTGTGCGGCCCGAGGTGCCGACGCCGTAACGCTGTACACAGATGCACGGCAGCGCCCCACCACTGGAGGAAGTGACCGCGCTCGTCACCGCGTACAGCAGAGTCTTCGCGACGATCGGCACCTGTACCGGCGTCGTCACCATCCGGTCAGAACCAGACTCGCTACCAGGATTCATTCGCAGTGCATCGGGCTTCAGCCCGATGGTGAAGCGAATCCGGTAGTCGCGACGCGGAGCGTCGCGGTGACCTTCCGGCAGAGCCGGACAGGGAGCATGGGCCGGTAACGGTGACACACTGAACGAATGTTCTCTGTGGTGCTGGTGAGTCGGCCGTTTCTACGATGCTCGCATGCAGCTTCGGTATGTCTTCAGGATGTACCCGGAGCCCAGCCAGCAGATTGCGTTGGCGAGGGCGTTCGGGTGCGCCCGCGTCGTGTTCAACGACGCGGTGCGCGCCCGGCGCGACGCCCACACGGCCGGGGAGAAGTACCCGACGTCCGCGGTGCTGTCCAAGACGTTGATCACTCAGGCCAAGGCACGTCCGGAGCGGGCCTGGCTCGCGGAGGTCTCCCAGGTCGTGCTCCAGCAGGCGCTGCGGGACGCGGACGCGGCGTACGCGAACTACTTCGCCTCATTGAAGGGGGAGCGGGCCGGGGCACGGGTGGGCGAGCCGCGTTTCCGCTCCCGCCGGGATGCCCGTCAGGCGGTGCGGTTCACCGCGAACGCACGCTGGAAGATCACCGAGGGCGGGAAGCTGCTGCTGCCGAAGATCGGCGCTGTGGCGGTGAAGTGGTCCCGGGCCCTGCCCGCGGCGCCGTCCTCGGTCACCGTCATCAAGGACGCGGCGGGACGGTACTTCGCGTCCTTCGTCGTCGACACTGATCCGGGCGCCGATGCCGCCGCGATGCCCGACACCACCCAGAGCGTCGGTGTCGACCTGGGACTGACTCTCCCCCAGACTCCGTCCGGGGGGACCCCCATTGCGGTCCTCTCCGACGGTACGAAGATCGACTCCCCGCGGTTTCTGCGCCGGGCGGAGAAGAAGCTGAAGAAGGCCCAGAAGGACCTTGCCCGGAAGCGGAAGGGATCGAAGAACCGCGAGAAGGCGAGAGTGAGGGTCGCCCGCGCCCATGCGAAGGTCGCCGACGCGCGCCGCGAGTTCCACCACCAGCTCTCCACGAAGCTGATCCGCGAGAACCAAGCGGTCGCGGTGGAGGACCTGGCGGTCAAAGGGCTGGCGCGCACGAGGATGGCCAAGAGCGTGCACGACGCGGGCTGGTCACAGTTCACGGCCATGCTCGGGTACAAGGCCGAACGGTACGGCCGCACCTTCGTCAAGACCGGCCGGTTCGAGCCGACCAGTCAGATCTGCTCCAGGTGCGGCCACCGCGACGGTCCCAAGCCCCTCGATGTGCGCGAATGGACCTGCACCGCCTGCGGGGCCGTCCACGACCGCGACGTGAACGCCGCGAAAAACGTGAAACAGGCCGCCGGACTGGCGGTGACAGCCTGCGGAGCGCGGGTAAGACCAGGGCTCGTCCTGGCACAGCGCGAAGAAACAGGAAGCCACGGAATCCCTACAGGAAATCGTGCCGGGTAGCGGCACAGCACCCGGTAGGGACGGCCAGAATCCTCGGGCTTCAGCCCGAGGAGCATGTCAAAACGGTGGCCCCTACTACGAGAACGACCAGGCACAGCGTTACGGCCGGGACTTCGACAGCCACCTCGACGATGCGAAAGGGGCACTGGGGCGATGAAGTCGCAGGTGCGGGCGCGCCTGGGCGCGGCATTCTGCGGGGCGTTGCTGACCGTCCCGAACGCCGTGCTGGCCTTCGTGACCCTTGCCATCGGCCCGTGGATCCCGGCCGAGGACAGCACGGCGCTCGCCGTCTACCACGACCTGGCGCTGGGCGTACTCGTCGGTTGCGCCCTCGTCGCCGCCCTGACCTGGGTCTTCGTGAAGGCGCAGTGGCTACGGTCGTGGTGGTACGCGCTTCCGTGTCTTCTCGCCGTGATCAGCCTGATCCGAGTGGTCAAGGCGTGAGGAACCGCTGCGTGGCCACTCGGAGGGCCGTCAGCGTGCCCACTGGGCTTCCATGACGGCAGGCTCGCCGATGGGCCGACGGAGACAGCCGCGCTCAGCACTGCCGTGGCCGAGGCCAACTGGCGCGCCCGCTGGGGGCTGTGAACTCGCCCCGGCCGCACGTTCCCCTCGGCCGGGGCGGGCGCTACCGCGCTACGCTTCACACTGTCTACCTGGAAGGACGACGAGTAATGCCTTTGCCTCCCACCGTGCTCGTCGTCGCCGCCCCTGGTGACCTCAGCGCCGGTCTCGTGGTCCGGGAACTCGAAGAGCACGGCACGGACGTACACCGGATCAACCTGGCTGATCTGGTCGAGCCCGGCGCGCTGCGGGTGACTGGCTACGCGGATGACGAGCCGCTGAGGTTCCTTCTCTCCGACGAGCACCGCACCACGGCCTCCGCCTCGATCGTGTCGGTCTTCTGGTGGCATCCCAAGGCGCCTGACGGCTGGGCGCAAACTGAGTCGCGGGCCGTCCTGGAGAGCCTTCTGTTCGGCCTGGAAGGCGTCTTGTGGGTCAACCACCCCCACAAGGCAGCAGCGGCCAAGCCTGGTCCGGCGCAGCTCAAGCATGCTGCCGACGTCGGCTTCCGAACGCCCCACACGATCTATACGAACGACCCTGCTGAGGCCGCCTCGTTCGCTGCTGAGCACGGTGGCCGAGCCGTCTGCAAGATCCTCACCGGCCCTGCCGAGCGGTTCCTCCCGGCCCGGATCGTGACCACCGAGGACATCGGGTCCGAGGCTGGGAGCGTGCGCAAGGCCGTGCACTACTTTCAGCAGCCCATCGAGAAGGCGTACGACATCCGGCTGACGGTGGTCGGTGAACGCCTGTTCCCGTGCAAGATCACCAAGGCGAACAGAACGCTGGATTGGCGGGCTGTTCCCGAGGAAGAGCTGACCTTCGCGCCCGCGGCGATAAGCAATCCGCTGAGCACGAAAGTCCTCAAACTCATGCGGGAACTGGGGCTGGAGTACGCCGCGCTGGACTTCGCGGTGGACACAGCCGGCACCTGGTGGTTCCTGGAGGCGAACCCGTCCGGGCAGTTCGGGTTCGTCCAGGCCGCTACGAAGATGGTCATCTCGCGCGCCCTCGCGGACCACCTCATCCAGTCTGCGATGGTGACGCGCGTGTTCACCCCCGATGGAGGCCACCGCGCATCCTCCGGCCCAGGAAGACGGTCCGGCCCTACCGCTGGCAGCTAGCGACGTAGCGACGCTGCCGGGCCGCTCAGTCGAAGCCCCTCAGTCGAAGCCCCTCAGTCGAAGCCGTTCAGTCGAAGCCGTTCAGTCGAACCAGCGGTCCCGGGCCAGTTCCTCCGCTCTGGACGGGTCCTCCAGCAGTGCCGCCACCTCGAAGCGGCGTGGCCACTGGCCCGCGGCCCAGGCCAGTCCCGCCGCGACGCCCTCCAGGGTGGAGGCGTGCAGGACGCCGTCGCGGGTGCGGCGCCAGTCCAACTCGACGCCTTCGACGAGGAGTTCCTCGTGCTCGATGTAGGAGGCCGGGGTCGAGGGTCCCAGCAGCACCCGTACCGGGTCCGGTACGTCGCGCTCCGTGCCCTCGAAGTCGCCCTTGAAGTCGCCTTCGACGTCCACCTCGCCCGGCACCGACTCGCTCAGCCGCCGCACCTGGAACAGCTCGGCCAGCTCCGCCGCCCGTGAAGGCCGTACGGGCAGCAGGGGCACCCCGGCTGTGAAGGGCAGCAGGTCGGGTGAGTCGACGACCACCGCGTCGGCCGCGTCCACGACCACGACCTCCCCGTCCACGCACCGCCCGCAGCGTCGTCCGGCAGCGTCACCTGTTCCGGGTCGAGGTCCGCCAACAACGCCGTACAGCGCGTGGAGTTGGGAGGGCGAGACGGGGCGCGCCGGGGTCGGCGAGGCGGTCGAGGAGTTCGGCGGCGCCGCCGGGCTCGTCCAGGAGGGCGGCCACGGAGGTGCGCACGCCCAGCGCCCGCAGGACCTGTTCGTCGTCGAAGCCGGTGGCGTCGGCCTCGTCGTACAGGCCGTGCAGGAGCGGGTCACCGCCTGCCGCGCGCAGGCCCGCCGGGCGGCGGCCGTCGAGGACGGGGTGGTCGCGCAGCCACCATGCCGTGTACGGGCGGACGATCTCGTGCGTGCCGTCCGGCAGCAGGACGCGTACGGGCTGGGTGAGCGCGTCGCGCAGGGGCGGCCGGGAGAGCAGGGCGAGGGCCTGCGGCCAGCGGTCGTCGTCCACGAGGTCCAGGTCGCGGACGGCGACGATCTCGGTCGCGACCGGGGGGACGGGGGTGTCCGGGAGCCGGTCGAGGACGTCCTCGCACCACACGTCCACGGCGTCCAGCAGGCCCACGTCGTCGGGTTCGGCGAAGTCGCCTTCCCGGGGCTCCAGTTCGTCCGGGTCGAGGACGACGTCCGTGGCGCGGACGAGGAGGAAGCCGGCCAGTACCCCGCAGGCGGCCAGCGGCTGTTCGCCCCATCGTTCGGCCAACTCGGCGTCCACGGAGGCGAGTTCGTCCTCGCGCATGATCTGGGCGAAGGGGCTGCCGGGGAGGACCAGTTCGCCGGCGGGTGCGAGTTCGCCGTCCTCGTCGGGGAGGGCGAGGGCGCCGAGCCAGGGTTCGTCGCCGGGTTCGAGGCCCGCGTCCCGGACGAGCGCGAGGACGATGTCCGCCAGTTCCTCGGCGTCGGGGGTGTCCTCCTCCCATGCCCCCGTCGTCCCCGTCGAGGGAGGCGGCGACGGCGGCGCGTACCTGCGGGGTGGTGAGTACGGCGCGGGGGGTGGCCGGGCAGCGCGCCCAGCTTCTCCAGGAGGGGATGGGCGGCGTCCGGGTGGGCGACCTTGAGGCCGAGGCGGGCCAGCGTCCCCGGTTCGATGCGTGCCGTGTCCGGGGTGGGGAGCAGGATCTGCCGGGGGCCGATCGTCGTACGCCCGTCCGGCGAGCGGCACGGGCAGCCCGGACAGCCGGTCCGGGTCGACTCCGGCGAGGCTGTCGTACAGCCGCCGCCACCAGCCGGGGGCCTTCTCCAGACCGGCGAGCCGGTCGATGGCCTCGGTCAGCGGGAGCCGGGCGACGCCCAGCGTCCGCAGCTCCACCCGGCGTTCGAGCCCGGCGGGCAGGAGGCTGGGCAGCACCTCGGCGAGTACGCGGACGGTCTCGGCGCCCGGCGCCCTCGACGACCTCGGCGTCGCGCGGGCGGAGGGCTTCCGGGAGGTCCGTGCCCTCGCCGCCCGGTTCCGGTGTCGCCCGCGGCCGGCAGGAAGGCGGTACGCGGCAGCCGGTCCAGGATCGCCTGCCGCAGCGCCCCGTCCAGCTCGCCCTTGCCCAGCGGGCCGGGCACGAGGTCGATGATGCCGCGGTCACCGGGCGCCAGTCGGCGAGGAGTTCGGCGTACGCGTCGGCCGCGCGCTGCACGAGGAAGTCGGTGAGCGGGCCGGGCGCGGCGTGCCGGCGGGTGGTGTCCAGCGGGAGCGAGGCGATGAGCAGCGCGGGCACGCCGAGCGGCTCGTCGCTGGGCGTGGGCGCGTGCACGACGGGGGCGGTGCGGGGGCGGAGCGGGCGGCCGTCGGCGTCGACGGGCACGGCCCAGGTGACGGACCAGTGCGGGCGCAGCCGCTCCTCGACGGGCCGGTCGGCGAGCAGGGCCGGGTCGGTCGGACCGTGCTGCGGAGGCCGTACGCCAGTGCGTGGTGCCGTCACGCGAGTCCTCCACGGTGACGACGCCGTGCTCCCGCGGTGCGACGGCGCAGCGTACGCACACTGTCCCCGGCCTCGATGACGACCTCCTCCAGGCCGGGCAGGGCGAGGAGCAGCGCGTCGTCCACACCGTGCGAGCAGCCGCTCGGCGAGGTCCTCGGCGGCGGCGTCCCGCAGCGGCAGGATCACGACGGTGTCGTACGACTCCGGGGCGGTGCCCTCGGCCGCGAACGGCAGCCGGAGCAGGGGTACGTGCCCGTCGCGGCGCCGGATCTCGTCGCCCAGTCCCGGGCTGTGCCGGGCGGTCTCGACGGCCAGGTCGCGGGCCTCGGCGAGGGACCAGCGCACCCCGCCGTGCCGCCCGACGACGGCGGGCTCGTCGGTGACGGCGAGCACGGCCGCGAAGCCGACGCCGAACCGCCCTACGGCGCCCTGCTCCGGGTCCCGGCCCTGCTCCGGGCCCCAGCCCTGCCGCGGGTCCCGGCCCTGCTCCGGGCCCCAGCCCTGCCGCGGGCCCCGGCCCTGCTCCGGGTCCCAGCCCCGCCGCGGGCCCCGGCCCTGCTCCAGGTCCCAGCCCCGCCGCGGGCCCCGGCCCTGCTCCAGGTCCCAGCCCCGCCGCGGGCCCCGGCCCTGCTCCAGGTCCCAGCCCTGCCGCGGGCCCCGGCCCTGCTCCAGGTCCCAGCCCTGCCGCGGGCCCCGGCTCTGCTCCAGGTCCCGGCTCTGCTCCGGGTCCCGCTTGGCGGAGGCACGCAGGGTGGACAGGGACTCGACTCCGGCCGCGTCGAGGGATGCGCCGGTGTTGGCGGCGACGAGGACGCCGTCGCGGAGGGTGAGCCTCAGACGGCCGGGTACCTTGGCGCGGGCCGCGGCGTCGGCGGCGTTCTGGGCGAGCTCGACGACCAGCCGGTCCCGGTACCCGCCGAGTACCAGGTCCTCCTCGGCGTTGGCGTCCTCACGGAAACGGGCCGGGCTGGTGGCCCAGGCGTCCAGCACCCCGCGCCGCAGCCGGGCCGTCCCGAACGGGTCCGCGCCCTCGGCCGCCGGCCGCACGAACTTGCTCACGGTCTCACTCTCCCTCTTACGGCTGCGCTCCGCTCGGCCGCCGGACGAAACTACCGTGCGCGGGCTTGCGAGCTCTCCGGCGAGGTCTTCGGCGGGAAAGGTCACGATGAGGTCGAGTTCGGGATCGTAGGGCAACGTCGTATGGGCGTCATGCTGCGGAAGCGGACTGCCGGACCAGGCTGTCGGACCGACTGCCGAAGCGGACTGCCGAAGCGGACGCCGACCGGACTGCCGGACCGGACTGCCGAGCGGACTGCCGGACCGGACTGCCGGACCAGGCTCTCGAACCGGTGGGAGCCGCCGCGCGGCGGCGGTGGCCCGCTAGGAGTGCCCCAGCTCCGCCGACGACTCGTCCGCCGTCACCGGCACCGAACCCGAGTCCGGCGACGGGCGGAGAGGGAAGGGTCGACCTTGGTCTCGTCGATCACCGGTGGCGCCGGCTGGGGGGGCTTCGGCATGACCGCGGCCTCCGAGTGGCCCCCGCAGCCGTACGACAGCGACACCACGTGGCCGTCCGCCGGGGAGAACTCGTTCGCGCAGACACCGAAGGCCTGCCCCAGCGAGCCCCCGATGAGGGTCAGGAAACCGCAGGTCACACAGGAGGCGGGGGCCGCCTGGGCCATGGCCGTCTCAGGGCCGTACGCCTCCTCCCAGCGGTCGGCGGCGCTGCGCAGCCCGTAGCGGGACAGGACCCGGGCGCGGCGCATGCCGAGTTCCTCGGCGACTGCGGCGATCGAACCGCGTGAGGGAGCGAGGGGCAGGTGCGCCGGCACTCCGGCGGTGACCTCGGCGTCCTCGGCCTCCACCAGCTCGGCCATGTCGTGGGAGACGGCGGAGTTCGGCGCGGGCTCGTCCGCGCCGGAGAAACCGGGCTCCAGGCGCAGGTCCTCGGCATCGGTGGGCAGCAGGTCCCCCGGCCCGAGGTCACCGGGGCGCAGGCGCTCGCTCCACGGCACCCACTCGGGGGCGAGCAGGGCGTCGGGGCCGGGCAGGAGCGCGGCCTCGTCGAGGGTGACGATCTTCGCGCGTGACGCCCGCGTGACCGTCACCGCCCAGCGCCAGCCGCGATACCCGAGCTCCTTGCACGCGAAGAAGTGCGTGACAACGCGGTCCCCTTCGGAGACCAGCCCCGTGTGCTCACCGACGACGCCTGGTGCGGCAACCTCCTCGGCGGCGGCGCGGGCGAGGTCGACGGCCTCGGCGCACAGACGGTCGGGGGTGCGGCTTCGCGTTGTCGCTGCGCTCACAGGTATCGCTTCTCTCCTACGCCGTCTCAGAGTGCGCCGTCCCTCGGCGGGGGCGCGGACGGAGCGGACCGGAGGACCGCGTCGACGTCCGTACCCGATCGCGCTCGGGCGCACCTACATCATCCATTCTGCGTCATACGGGAACCCTGTGCGGCACCGGTGTACGTGCAGGACACAGTGACCGTAGGTCCAGGGCCCCGTGACCACACGTCCACGGCCCGGTGACCGCATGTCCACGGCCCCGTGACCGCACGTCCACGGCCCACGTGACCGTACGGGACGCCCCGCGGACCTGTCCGGCCCGCACCCCGGCAGCGACCCGCCGAACCCCCATCCGCACCCGAACCGCACTACACAGCCACAAATCGGGGCACTATGGCGGAATGGCAGCCGCGAGGTCATCCCAGGGCGCTACCGGGATCGGTGGAGCCAAGGGGAACAAAAGAAACAAAGGGAACGAAGGAAGCAAGAGAATCAGAGGAAGCAAGGGAAGGCAAGGGAAACAGGGGAAGCAAGAGAAACAACGAAAACCACAGGAACCACGAGAACCACGAAAACCCCAGAAACAACAGGACCAGCCGGAGCGGCAGCTCAGCCCGTGTGACCGGCACCGTCCGCTCACTCGGGCGCTCGCTCGGGCGCGCCCTGCACTTCCCCCTGACCGGACCCGCCCGGGGCATCAGGAAGGCCACACACGCGCACGGCGCCGGGGAGTCCGGGCTGGGCAAGCTCATCGAGCTGCACGGCGTGAACGGCGCCGGAGACGTCATGATCACCATCGCTCTCGCCTCCACCGTGTTCTTCTCCGTGCCCACCGATGAAGCCCGTGGGCGCGTCGCCCTCTACCTCGCCATCACCATGGCGCCGTTCACGCTGCTCGCGCCCGTCATCGGGCCGCTCCTCGACCGGATTCCCGCACGGCCGCCGCGCCGCCATGGCCGGGGCCATGCTCGCCCGGGCCCTGCTCGCCCTGATCCTGTCCGGGGCCGTCGTCACCGGCAGCATCGAGCTGTATCCGGCCGCACTCGGCGTGCTCGTCGCCTCCAAGGCGTACGGGGTCGTCAGAAGCGCCGTGGTGCCGCGGCTGCTGCCGCCCCGGTTCTCCCTCGTGAAGGCCAACTCGCGCGTCACGCTCGGCGGGCTGCTCGCCACCGGGGTCGCCGCGCCGGTCGGGATCTGGTTGCAGGCCCTCGGGCCCAGATGGCCGCTGTACGGCGCCTTCGTGATCTTCGTTGCCGGGACGGTTCCTGTCCTTCTCGTTGCCGCACAAGGTCGACTCGGCCAAAGGCGAGGCCATGGCGCTGCTCGCGGCGGACAGCGAGCACCTGCACGGACCGCACCGCAGCAAAACGCTGAAGCGGCCGGGCCTGCGTACCGTCGGCCTCGCGGTCACCCACGCTCTCGGCGCCAACGCCGCGCTGCGCTGTCTGTCCGGCTTCCTGATCTTCTTCCTGGCGTTCCTGCTGCGGGAGCATCCACTCGCGGGGCAGAGCGCCGCGGTGTCGCTCGGCATAGTGGGCGTCGCGGCGGGCGTCGGGAACGCGCTGGGCACGGCCGTGGGAGCGGGGCTGAGGTCACGGGCGCCGGAGATCATCATCGTCACGGTCGTCGCGGTCGAGCTGGGCGTCGCGATCACGGCGGCGGTGTTCTTCTCGGTGGTCCTGGTCGCCTGTCTCGGTGCGGTCGCCGGGTTCGCGCAGGCCCTCGCCAAGCTGTCCCTGGACGCGCTGATCCAGCGGGACGTCCCGGAGCAGGTCCGTACGTCCGCCTTCGCACGCTCCGAGACGCTGCTCCAGATGGCCTGGGTCCTCGGCGGCGCCCTCGGCATCGCCCTGCCCCTCAACGGCGTCCTCGGCCTCACGGTGGCCGCGGCGATCGTCGCCACCGGATGGCTCACGACCGTACGCGGACTGCTCACCTCCGCCCGGCAGAAAGGCGTGACCAGGACACGGGTGGCGTGAGGCGGACCCGGACGCACGGCACGCCGTACACCCCCGCACGGAGGCCGCGTACGACCACGCCCCGCGCGCGGACACGGAGGCCGCGTACGACACCGCCCGCGCGCGGGCACAGAGGCCGCGTGCAGCACGCCCCACGCCCCGCACGGAGGCCGTACATCCGGCACGCCGTGCACCCCGCACGGAGGCCGTACGTCCGGCACGCCGTGCACCCCGCGTGGAGGCCGTACGTCCGGCACGCCCCACGCCCCGCACGGAGGCCGTACGTCCGGCACGCCGTGCACCCCGCGTGGAGAAGGCCCTGGACACGCCCTATAGCCTTCGGCCATGACCTCCCCGCGTTCTCAAGCGCGCCGACGTCGCGCCGCCGCCACTCTCGGCGCCGTGTCCGCCGGCCTTCTCGTCCTGTCGGCCTGTGAGAAGCCGACCCCGCTGGCCACCGTCACAGCCGGCGACAACTCGGTGAGCTCCGAGACCGACTGTTACGGCGACGGCAAGAAGGTCCCCATCGCCGACCTCGGGAAGTGCCTGGGTGCCAAGGACATGAAATCCCTCGACGTCGACCCGGACGAGGCGGTCCGCTTCGGTGTCGACCCGGAGATCGCGGACGGGGGCTGGACGATCCTCGTGAACGGTCAGCCGCTGCCGCTGGAACCCAGCGAGAAGACGTACCGCACCATCCCGGGCAGCGTGTTCTTCGACGCCCAGTACGGCGCCCGGGGCGACACCGCGGTCGTCTCCATCCGCCAGGGCGAGAACGAGGTCACCGGGCTGTGGTCCTTCAAGCTCAAGAAGGACATCTGACCGCTGCCGCCGGGCTTCGGGTGCTCGTGGTCACCGCGGTCCCCGTGGAGAGGGACGCGGTGGCAGGGGCGTTCGCGACGCGTGCTCATGAGGTGCCGCTTCCCGGCGTGACCCTCCACCGCGTCGGCAACCAGAGCGACCACAGCGACTGGAACAGCCAGAGCGACCAGAGCAGCCGGAGCGACCAGCACAGGCGGAACAGCCAGTACGACCTCCTCGTCGCCGGCGTCGGTCCCGCCCTGGCCGCCGCCGCCACCGCCACCGCACTCACCGCCGCGGCCCTGCGCGGCGCGCCGTACGGCCTCGTCGTCTCCACCGGCATCGCGGGCGGTTTCCCGCCGGACGCCCCGGTGGGCTCACTCGTCGTCGCGGACACCGATCACCGCCGCCGACCTGGGTGCCGAGACACCGGACGGCTTCCTCCCCGTCACCGAGCTCGGCTTCGGCACCGTCCACCACCGTCCGCCGGAATCACTCGTACGAGAAGTCGCGGCCGCCACCGGGGCACGCGTCGGGAGCGTACTGACCGTGTCGACGGTGACCGGCAGCGCCGAGCGCGCGGCCGAGCTGCGCGCCCGTCACCCCCGCGCCCTCGCGGAGGCCATGGAGGGCTTCGGAGTCGCCGAGGCAGCCGCCGCGCACAGCATACCCGTCCTGGAGCTGCGGGCCGTCTCCAACCCCGTGGGCCCCCGCGACCGGGCAGCCTGGCGCCTCGGGAACGCGCTGGCCGCGCTCACCGAGGGCTTCGGGAAGCTCGCGCCCGTACTGGAGAGTTGGAAGCCACATGGCCAGCATGACCGGCGGACCCCGGATGACCGGCGGACCCCGGATGACCACTGGACCCCAGATGGCCAGTGGACCCTTGATGACCACTGGACTGATGACCACTGGACCCCTGATGGCCGATAAGCCTCTGCGGATCGCGTACTCCCCCTGCCCGAACGACACCTTCGTCTTCGACGCCTGGGCCCACGGCCGGGTCCCGGGCGCGCCCGCGCTCGACGTGACCTTCGCGGACATCGACCTCACCAACGGCATGGCCGAGCGCGGCGAGCTCGACGTGCTGAAGGTGTCGTACGCGGTGCTGCCGTACGTCCTCGACGAGTACGCGCTGCTGCCCTGCGGCGGCGCGCTGGGCCGGGGCTGCGGGCCGCTGGTGCTCACCCGGGAGCCGGGCACCGCACCTCACGGGCCGTACGGTCGCGGTGCCGAGCGAGCGGTCGACGGCGTACCTGCTGTTCCGGCTGTGGGCCGCGGACACGCTGCCCGGCGGGCGTCGGCGAGATCGTGGTCATGCCGTTCCACGAGATCATGCCGGCCGTGCGGGACGGCGAAGGTGGACGCGGGACTCGTCATCCACGAGGCACGCTTCACGTACCAGGACTACGGGCTGCACAAGCTCGCCGACATGGGCGAGCACTGGGAGACGCACGACCGGGCTGCCGATCCCGCTGGGCGCGATCATCGCCAGGCGGTCGCTGGGCGACCGGACGCTGCGAGCTGCTCGCCGCGTCCGCCCGCGCATCCGTACGGGCGGCCTGGGACGACCCGGAGGCCTCCCGCCCGTACGTCCTGGAGCACGCCCAGGAGATGGACCCGGCCGTCGCCGACCAGCACATCGGCCTGTACGTCAACGAGTTCACCGCCGACCTCGGCGAGGACGGCTACGCGGCGGTCCGCGGGCTGCTGACCCGGGCGGCGGCCGAGGGGCTGGTGCCGCCCCTCGGCCCGAACGCGCTCGATTTCCCGTGTTTCCCGTAAGCGGGTCGGTCTCCCCTGGTCGACCTTCGCCTGGTCGGCCCCCCGGGTCGACCTCCCCTGAGCGGGGCGCGATTCCCCTGAGCGACGCGGACGTCCGATCAGACGTCCAGCTGGTCGGCGACCGCCCGCAGCAGGCCCGCGATCTTCTTGCCGGAGGCCTTGTCGGGGTAGCGGCCCCGCTCCAGCATCGGGGTGATGTTCTCCAGGAGGGTCGTCAGGTCCTGGACGATGGACGCCAGTTCGTCCGGCTTGCGGCGCTGCGCGGCCGCCACCGACGGGCGTCGGGTCCAGGACGATCACCGAGAGCGCCTGGTCACCGCGCTGACCCGCGACGACACCGAACTCCACGCGCTGGCCCGGCTTCAGAGCGTCGACTCCGGCGGGCAGGACCGAGGAATGGACGAAGACGTCGCCGCCGTCGTCGCGGGAGAGAAAGCCGAAGCCCTTCTCGCTGTTGAACCACTTGACCTTGCCGGTAGGCAAAGCACACACCCACTTCCGCTACACAAGGCCAGCTCGTTTCGACCAGACTACCGGGGCTCTCCCCCGTTGATCACCCCAGAAAACCGACAGAGCCCCTGCCAGTGTCGGCAGAGGCCGAAAGAGGCTCACCAGTCGGATTAGCTAGTCGTAGTGATCCTGTGGCAGATTGTGACGTGCACGCCCGGCGCCCAGGCGACGTCGGGCACCCTCCCCGGTCAGGACCTGTGTGCCTGGTCGGCCAGCGTCCGGAGGGACGTGCCACGCGGGCCGACGGATTCGTCCATCGGTACCAGGGCACGAAGGCGATTGGCTTACCTCCCTGAGCAACACTGGGGATCACTAAGCCAATCAGAGACGCTGCGGGGACAGAGCCGGTCCAGGTGACGGGGCGGGGGCACAGGGGCACAGGGGCACAGGGGCACAGGGGCGCAGGGATGGGCGGGAAACTCCGGGGACGTACGGTTCACCGGCTCGGCTTGCCCGGCCTCCCGGACCCCTCCCCGGACCTCCGGAACTACCCTGGGGAGCTCCGGAACTACCCTGGTCCGGTGCCTGACAAAACCCAAACGCATTCCGCTGGACCCGGTGACCGGCTGATCCGCGCCGGTGCCCTCGTCTTCTTCGCCGGTGCCGTGGCCACCCTCGTCACCGTGGCCCCGCTGTTCCTCGGAACGACGCCTTTCCCGACGTACATGTTCGGGCTGAGCATGCTCATGGGCGTCGGGTTCCTCATCGCCGGGGCCGGTGTGTTCCAGTCGATCGCGGCGGGCCGCCGCCGGGCCCGCGAGACCCATGCCCCACGGTGACCCGAGTTCCGCGCCCCACGATGGCCCGGGTTCCGCCCCCCAGTGACCGGGATTCCGCACCCCACGGTGACCCGGGTTCCGCATTCTCACCGCATTCTCAGCGGAGTGCTCAGCGCAGGCGCTGGGAGCGCCAGACCAGATAGAGCGCGGAGGCCACGGCCGCGCCGCGCAGGACCCAGGGCCAGGTCCCGGCGAGCGCGTCGCTCATCTGTCCCTCGGCGACGGGGTCGCCCCACCTGCCCTCCATACGGCCCCACAGCCAGACGATCCCGGCGGCGGCGACCGTACCGGGGACGCCCAGGACGGCCCACTTGGCCTCGTTACGGGTGAGGCGGCGGGACAGGTAGGCGAGGAGCCAGCCGAGGGCGAGCGGAACGAGGCTGCCGACGACGGCGCCCGCGACGAGAAGGGCGGCGGCGAGGAGGAGCAGGGGATTGATCCAGCCGCCACCGGGACACAGCCGGGGAAGGACGAGACGGCGGGAGCGCCCGCCGAATGCCTGGGGAACGGCCTTGTCCGCATCCGCATCCGCATCCGCATCCTCCTCCTCGAGCTTTTTCTCGAGGGTTGGCGCGGCCCCCTTCCGCCCGGCCTCCCCGGCCTGATCCCCCTGCTCCGCCCGCTCCTCCTGATCCGGCTTCTGCGGCGGGCGCTTGAGGAGCTCCGGGATCTCCACGCCGCCGACGAAGCCGGGCACGCTGTCCCCGAGGTCGAAGTTGCTCCCGTCCAGACCACCCTGCGGGCGGGCCAGGGGGTTGCCGTCGCCCCGCCACCAGTCGGGCCGTACGGCGCTGCCGCCGAGCTCGTCGATGCCGGCGAGGTGGGGCGGGGAGGGCCCGTCACCGAGGGGCCGTTCCGGCTTGGGCCTGGTGGGGCGAGGGCGGGGCACGACCCGGCGCAGCCCCTTCGGCCGGTCCTCCGCGTCACGCGCACGCTGGACGGGAACGGCCGTGTGGGGCTCCTCTCCTGCCGGTACGTCACCGGGGGTGGCCGCGGCGGCCACGACCTCGTCGGGGGTACCGATGCGGGCGAGGATGCGACGCACCGCGACCGGACTGTCCACCGGCACCTTCGCCCGGCGCCGGTCGATCTCGTTCCGCAGCTCCGTCACGAGCCGCATCCGCGTCGCCGACGGCAACTGCCGCTGCTGGGCCAGGTCACCGACCAGGCTCAGGTACTCGAAAACGACCTGATCACTCTCAATCCCCACGAAGTCCCCTCCGGGGCGGGTGCGTTGCCTACAGGCGGTGCGTTGCCTACAGCGGAACGGGATACACCGCGGTGACAGACGTTACCGCGCCCCACCAGAGGGCACCTCAGGTGCAGCCGACGTAGAACATCCGGCCGAGCAGCGTCTTGACCCGTGCCGGCGTCCGCCCCTGGCCCTCGCCGTCCTGCCCCTGGCCCTCGCCGTCCCGCCCCTGGCCCTCGTCGTCCCGCCCCTGGCCCTCATCATCCCGGCCGTGCATGGCCATCGTCCCGGCCGTGCACGGCCGGACTCTGCCGCAACGCCGCTTCCAGGTGCGCCTATTGGGCCAGGGACAGCCGCTCGGCCGACACCTGGCCCACCGGGCCCTTCGAGCGCAGCGCGCGTCGGTCCCGCCCTCGCGCCATGCCTTGCGCCACTTCTCCACCTGCCGTACCCCGACCCGCAGATCAGCGGCGATCCCGGCGGTCTCTTCACCCGCATCGAACCGCTTCGCGGCCTCCATGCGCACCTCGCAGCCTCCATGCGCACCTGCTCGCGGGCTTGCTGCCGCTTCAGGGTCAACCCGCCACCCTGCGCGCACCTCATAGCGATGGCATACCGCGATGGCATATCGCAGGGATCCAGGAATGTCACGAGCCTGCGGCATCACGAGTTCAAACTCAGTGAAACCCCTGAACAGTTACTAAGCATACCAACAGCGTGTCCCGTCGTTATAGGTAAAAGCTTCCAGGACGGGATACATCCTGCGCGTGGAGCCGTCCGTGGCCGATGACGGAATGCGGCAGGCAAGGGCTATGCCCTTCCAAGTGTTGTCGATGTTTTCGAAGTATTTTACCTTGAGATCGGCATCCCTCCTCCACCAATAATTTTGCAACGTCGTGCACGTGATTTCGCGGCCGTTGTAGATTCCGATCTGCACGGTCGGAAAAGAAACCTCTTGCCCGTCTTGATTCGGGCCGGAGACGTCGACCTTGATATCGGAACTCCCAGAGTTGTTGCAGATTTCCAGCTGTACCGATGGATAGGACGCGGCTTCAGCCGATCCAGGCGCCACCAACAAGCTCAAGCCGACCGTGGTGAGCGTCGCCAGAGCGACTTTGCGTGAACGCGAGCGCGAGAGGCGAGACGTTGCGTTCATGCGCTTGGGGCGAAACATATGGTCTACCAACTCTCTCGATAGGAACTAGCCGACGAGGCGTCAATTTACGTGCCGCTTATTTGAACGTCAAGGCGCCATCGGATATTTTCGGCCAGGTTATCGGACATATTCGGCCAGCTTGACGACGACTACAGCACCCTCAGCGAGCCGACCTTTTATGAGATAACGCCCATCAATAGAAATGGCCTGCCAAAACGGACCTGGAACCGACCTCGGACTGAATGGCAGGCAATAGCCCAGGGCAGGGGGTCGCGGCGAAGGAAGTTCAGCCTTGATCTACCAACTGGTCCGTTGTGGATTGTGGATAACACTCGGAGAAAAGAGGAAGTGCCTTAGACACGAGCTTCCACTCCGACCGGGGAAGTAACTACACGTCAGCCGAGTACGCCGGCGTCCTGCGGGAACTCGGACTGCGGCGTTCCGCCGGGCGCACCGGGATCTGTCTCGACAACACCACAGCCGAATCGTTCTTCGGCGCCCTGAAGAACGAGCGCGTCTCCCGGCACCTCAGGTTCGCCCGCCACTGGCCCTGGGCCGATGTGATCGCCCTAGATCGATGTGATCATCCTGGACCGAGGTGATCACCGAGGCGATCCAGCGACTCGCAGCCCTCCCGCACCCCGGGTGACCAGCACGTTCCCGTCCCCACGAGGAGCACCGCCCCACCAGAGCCGCGGCACCCGGCACCCACCCGACACGACAGCCGGGCCACCGTCACGCCCGAAGAAGACGCCGAACGCAGAGGGGCCGCCAGCAAAAGCTGACGGCCCATCACGAAAGATCGAGGCTGAGCGAAACCGGCAGCACCAACGCCGCCGACGAAGGGAACAACCGGATGCTCACGAAGGCATAGGCTTCCGCAACCGTGAATAGTCATCCCGGGCCCTGTCGGTCCCGCCCCGTGGCCGGGAAAATCGGGGCTGGTGCCCGTCCGGAGGACGTCGATGCAGCTTGGTGCCGCATGTCGAGCCCGTTGAATAGCTACGACAACGAGCAGACATACGTGGGGCCATGGTTCTCTGACGGAATGTGGCAGATACGGGTTCCGAAACGACCCGACTTGTTGGCAAAGAACTTTATCTGGACATCGGCATCCGCCTTCCACCACCAACCCTCCAACGTGCCGCAAATGCCGCCTCCGCCTGTGCCTTGTGGGATCTGCATGGTCGGCGAAGTAACCCATTGCCCGTCTTGATTCGAGCCGGAGATGTTGACGCTGATATCGCTAGACGCATCACTGTGGCAGATTTGTACCTTTACCGCTGGAGGGGACGCGGCTTCAGCTGATCCAGGCATCACCAGCAAGCTCAAGCCGACTGTGGTGAGCGTCGCCAGAGCGATTTTGCGTGAGCGCGAGCGCGAGAGGCGAGACGTTGCGTTCATGCGCTTGGGGCGAAACATATGGTTTACCAACTCTCTCGATAAGAACTGACCGACGAGGCGTCAATTTACGTGCTGCTTATTTGAACGTCAAGGCATCATCGGACATATTCGGCCAGGTTATCGGACATATTCGGCCAGCTTGACGACGACCGCGACACCCTCAGCGAGCCGACCTTTTATGAAATAGCACACATCCATGGAAATGGCCTGCCAAAACGGACCTGGAACCGACCTCGAGCTGAATGGCAGGAAATGACCCAGGACATGAGGTCGCGGCGAAGGACGTTCAGCCTTGATCCACCGACCGGTCCATTGGGGATCGTGGAGAGCACCCGGAGAAACAAGGAAGTGCCTTGTGACCTGCGGTGATGGGAATTCTTGGGGATTCCAGCGCGCACGATCGGCAAGGCACTTCCAAGGCACTTCCGGGATGCAGATTTCCCATCCCCCTGCGAGGGAGGTGCGCCCTGACTGAGGTAGACAGTGCAGACCCGTGCTCCAGCGCGGGTCAGAGCAGCCCAGAGAAGCAATTCCTCCCGAGCCCCGAAGGGCCGGAATTCCTTGCTGGATCATGTGGAAGACCGGCCGACACCGCGTCCGAGCCGACCAGGTCCCGGTCACGGCCTGTCTTCCGGCTGTCTTCCGGGCTCACCGGGCCCTTGTCCGCGAGGGTCCGGCGGGCCACTGACCTCCCCAAAGAACCGGGAGAAAGAACTACCCGCCCACCCACCCTCCCCGCCCAGAAAGCCCCCCGTCACCCGTCCGAGTGAACGGCTTGCAGGCGCGGGATGCGGACGGTTACGTTCGCCGCGAGAACCGCACACAGACGACCGCACACAGACGGCCGCACACAGACGACGGCCCCCGCCGGGACTGCAATCCCGAACGAGGGCCTGACCGATCAGGAAGCACCAACCTTCCCAATGGATAACCCGCAGTCTAACGCGCACTTGCGCGCCGCCCCCGGAGCACCGACCTCCGGCGTGATCCACGTACGCACCCGGCTGACCGCCGACTTCACCATCCTCTCCAACGCCCTCGCCCAACGACGCGGCAGCGCCGTCACCGTCGGCGTCGCGGCGTACATCCTCTCCCTGCCCACCGGCACCCCCGTAAGCATCGCCGC
The DNA here is from genome assembly GCA_963711935.1 of uncultured Actinomycetota bacterium. Taxonomy (GTDB): domain Bacteria; phylum Actinomycetota; class Actinomycetes; order Streptomycetales; family Streptomycetaceae; genus Streptomyces. The sequence goes on along the minus strand of CAVQGD010000026.1, from coordinate 67,054 downwards.
CCTGTGCGCACACTTCACCGAAGGCGAGATCCTCATCTCGCGCGCACTCAGGGAACTCGAAGCCGCCGGATACCTGGAACGCCGCCGCGAGCGCCTGCCCACCGGACAGATCCGCACCCGGACGTACTTCTACGACCTCCCCGGCCGCGACCTGAATCCGGCTCCGAACCCGGCTCCGAACCCGGAGCCGGAGCCGGATCTGGACGCGGACCCGAACGGGCCTCCCGAACCGCCGAAGCCCCGTCGGCCCCGGCCCCGGCCCCGGCCCCGGGAACAGCCCGCTGCTGCGGCGCCCACGCCCCCGCCACCGCCCTCGACCGCCACCGCCGCCCCGACCGCCACCGCGCCCACGCCCACGCCCGCCACCGCACCCGCCACCGCACCCGCACCCACCCACCCGCACCCGCACCCGCACCCGCACCCGCACCCGCACCCGCACAGGAAACGGCGCATGCGCCCACGCAGACGCAGACGCAGGCCGAAGCGGAGGCGCAGGCGCCGCCCCCTCTCGCCGACGCCGACCCACAGGCCGTCGCCGTACTCGCCGCCCTGCGCCGGGTCGACCCGCGTCTGATCCTCTCCGGGCAGGAGGCCGCACGACTCGCACCGGCCGTCACCCAGTGGCTCGCAGCCGGTGTCGCGCCCTCCCAGATCACCGCCCTGCTCACCACACGACTCCCCGACCACTTCCTGACCCGTCCGGCGGGCATCCTCGCCTTCCGCCTCCGCCAGACACCCCTGCCCGCACCACCTCCACGCCCCCTCGCCGAGGCCGAGAAGACGGCCCGCCCGGTCGTACCGCCCTTCCAGACCTGCGACGGCTGTGAACGGGCCTTCCGCGCCCCCGAACCCGGACGCTGCCGGGACTGCCGACAGCCCAGGGAGCATCTCCCCGCTGCCGCCTGACGGACCATCAGTTACTCCCCCTCGGCCACTCCCCATCGGCTACTCCGGCGACGGCTTCCCAGCACCTCGTGAACCTTCGCTGCCGACAACACCGACATACCGATATGTCGCGGGCCTCGCTGACGGCCTCTCGCTGACGGCCTTCGGATACGGGTACAACTTGCCTCGCACAAGGGCGAGTTGCCGAACGTTGCGGGTGGAGGCCATGTCCCCGTTGATTCAGACACAGCAATGCGCGGGCATCGCTCAAGGCGCGGTCAGCGTGAGGCGCCCTCCGGCCACAGCACCCGGACAGGGACGCCGGTCCGCTCGGCATACGCCACGACGTCCGCCGTGCCGCCATGCCCCCATGCCGGTTTCCCGTCCCACACGGCGACCAGCTCATCAGCGAGCCCGACAAGGATTTCCGAACCTGCCATGTGCGCCTCGGAGTCGGACACGCTCATGCCAGTCCCGTGCACGTCGCTCGCGCGGGACATCAGCGCGTCATACGTGAAGTGGTGCCACACCGGCAGGCTGTCGCGGTACCCGGTGGCCGGGACGACGACCTCAAGGCGTCCACCGACGGACAGCACGGCTTCGGCGAACCATGTGTCGGGGCCGTCCGCGATACACGAGAGCGCCACCAACTCCCCCGCGTCGTACCCGCTCACCACCTCGGCCAGCAGCGCCCGCACGCGCCCCTCAACCTCTTTGCTCAGTCCGCGATGACCGGTGATCCCCACCCGCATGCCCGTCCTCCTACAAGTAGACGCCGTGCAACCGCTCGTCGAACTCGCGCACCGCCTTGGGCGGTGAGCTGGTGGTCAGCGACCAGCGCACGCTGCGGGCGCTGCGGGCGCCACAAGGCAGGCAGCCATGCCGCGCACACAGGCGGTGGTCAGGTCGGGCCCCCCAACGCGCTGCCGAGCACGTCGAGTCCGTGTGTCTGCCCGGGCAGCGACCGGTACAGGGCCAGGGCCCGGGTATGGGTGAGGCCGTTTCGGTAGGCGGCGGGCAGTTCGGCGTACGCCTGTCCCGCGATGTGTGCCGCCTCCTCGCGCTCCCCGTCGTGGGCCCGGCACGATGCCCCGTCAATGGCGATCAGTGCCCGCGTCATCAGCGAGGGGGCCCGAGACAGTTCCAGGGCCCGTTCTTGGGTGGCGTAAGCGCGGTTTCTCTCGCCGAGCAAGGTCAGGGCTTGGCTCATATGGACGTGATCTTCTAGTCGATGGTCCAGGCCCACACGATCAGCACGATGCACCCCATCGCTACGGCGGCGCCCGCGATGAATGCGAGTACGTGCTTCCACCACATCACGGTGCCCCCGAGTCACTGAGCCAGCCTGGGATCGGCTCCTCCAGCCAGTTCAGGATCATCACCGACAGCACAGCGAAGACGATAAGCGTCAGCAGGAAGCCGGCCAGGAAAGAGCACTTCAGATTCTTCATCGCGTGTGACCCTACCGAGTGGTCATCATGCCGGTGCGGCCATGGACGTCGAAATCCTTGGCCTGCCGGGTCTGGTTGAGGCGAGCGACCTCGGGCTGCTCGACGTCCACGACTCCTGCCGGAGCGACAAGGTCTCCTCGGTGCTCGCTGGGGACACCCCAGTCGTACCGCTTGCGGACCTCCACCTGATACGTCACCTGGTCGCCGGTCTTGTGGCCCACAACCCGGTACTCGAAGTGGTGCAGACCGTAGTACCAGTTCATGACCTTTTCGTTGCCCTTGGTGCCGGAACTCGAGGACTTCCAGTTCGTCGAGACCGGGCCGTCCGGCTGCTTCTTCAACCCGGCGAGCGAGGTGTCGACATCCTTCCGGAAGGTCGGCAGATCGTTGAGCATCCGCCCCGTATCCACCTCGTACGGCTCACCACTGCCTTCGAGGTAGTGGTTGAGGAGGTTGGCTGCGTCGTCCCAGTCCTTGCCGTCCATGTACTTCGCGACGCCGTACATCTGGGCCTCGGTGAGGCGGTCCCCGAAGCCGGGATCGCCGTCGCGGCGGCTGCGGTTCTCCGTGCGAAAAGTCTCCTCGGTGCCAAAGATCACCAAGAGGGCGGCCTTGATCTGCATGTCCAGGGCCTCGGCGGTCTTGAGGACCTTCTTGACCTCCTTGCCGAGCCGGTCGCACTCGGCCTGCTTCGCCTTCTCCTGCTGCTGCTCCTCATGGCTCAGCTTGCCCGGGGCCCGCATGACCTCCCAGCGGACCGTGCCGTCAGGATCGACGGTCAGCCCGTGGCCGATCGCCTCTTGGACGAGGTCACGGGCCTGGTCCTGCGCCTTCTTCAGGTTCCCGTTACCGAATCCGTCGCCGTCGCCCGTAGCCATCGAGTCGAGGTACTTCTGGACGGCTTCGGCCTCCTTGGCCACAGCGCGGATATCCATCTGGATGCCGCGTGACGCCTTCGTCGCTTCGTCCGCATCCTTGCCCTCCCAGCGTTGTCCGCCAACCAAGGGCTTGATGACGCACTCCTCGACGTCACCTGCCGCATCACCGAGCTTGGTAGCGACAGCCTTCCAGTCGTCAGCCGCCTCTTGGAGCTTCGCCAGGTTCAGGCCCAGCAGTGTGCCGAGCTCCATGATTTCCCCTTCAGTTCCACAGGTCGTGCCAAGTTTCAGTGATCCAGTTCTCGTTGCCGTCGTGCTTGCTGGCGTTGAATCGAACATTCTCCGCTGCCTGCTCAAGCTCGTCCCGCAGCAGGTTGTTGAGACCCTCCCAACGCTCCTCGAGCTGGCCGAGACTCTCCAGAAACGCCCAACCTTGCGCGGCAGACCGCAGGTTGGCGAGCCCTTCATCGCCGTTCGCAAGCTGACGCATTATCGCCGAGGCCGTGGAGTCCATCTCGTCCGCGGCGCTCCGCATCCAGGCCGTATCCGCTTTCACGATCCCCCTCGCAACCTGGTAACCAAGCAGGTCGGCAAAGTGTAACTATCCTGTCCAAGCTCGCACTGCTGATGGCCGGGGGCAAGGTCCTTGGGCGAGCCACCACTGAGCTGAGGCGCCCTGGCTGTAGACCAACCCGAGTGCGAGCAACGTGCCGCCGCCCTTCACCCACCTGAACCGCGACGTCAAGCCCCGTGCCCGGGAACTGGTCACTGACGACTACGTGAACGTCCTGAGCGAGTTGATCAGCGCGGGGCTGAAGCGGGTGCACTTCACAGGCGGAGAGCGGAAGAAGATCGCCCAGGATCGGGTTCCCGTCCCGGTGAACGACCAGGCCAAGGGCCGCATCACCGACCGCCGCGACCTGGTGGAGGCACTGTGATCGACGCAGCCGAAGTCATCCGCAGCGGCACCAGCATCCTGTTCGTCACCCTGGACTCCCTGCGCTACGACGTCGCTCGCGCCGCCCTGCACGCCGGTCAGACACCGCGCCTGGCCAAGTTCCTGCCGGGCGGGGCATGGGAGGAACGTCGTACCCCCGGCACCTTCACCCTCCCCGCGCACATCGCCTTCTTCTCCGGCTTCCTGCCCAAGCTCCCGCAGCCCGTACAGCCGCCGCGGCTGTGGGAGTGCCGCCCGCCTGCGTTCAAGACCGTCGATGCGGGCACGTTCGTCTTTGACGCGCCGAACCTCCTGACCGGGCTCGCGCAGTACGGCTACCGCACTGTGTGCATCGGCGGCGTGACGTACTTCTCGCGTGAGACCCCGCTCGGGTCGGTTCTGCCGGACATGTTCCATGAGGACCACTGGCGGCCCGAGTTCTGCTCTCCGGAGCTGGACTCCACGCGACACCAGGTCGCCCAGGCCCTCGCCGTCGCCGTCGCCGTCGCCGAGCAGTGCGCCAGTCGGCCGCTGTTCCTTTTCGTCAACGTCTCCGCCACCCACGTGCCCCACGGCCACTACATCAGCGACAGCGAGGACTGCTGGCAGTCCCAGGCCGCCGCGCTCGCGTACGCGGACGAACACCTCGGCCGCCTGGTCGATGGGCTCACCGGAACGAAAAGATGGCTGATCATCATGTGTGCCGACCACGGCGACGCCTTCGGCGAGGACGGCTACCACGGCCGCGGCATCGCTCACCCCACCGTGCTCAACGTGCCGTACGCGGCCCTGTTGTCAGCGTAGGCGGCTACGCTCACGGGCCATGAACGTAGCAACCGGCCGAGGAACGCGGTGCGACGCCTCCGTCATCGTGGCCCGTGACGCGGACGGCAAGGTTGCCGTCCTGACCTCCGGTTTTCCCCAGCACGGCGGCGCGTACGTGTTCCTGCCCGGAGGGCGCCGGGAGGGCGAGGAGACAGCGGAAGAGTGCGCGAGGCGTGAGCTGCGCGAGGAAGCCGGTGTCACCGCCGCCACCTGGCGTCACCTGGGCTCATACGCCCTCACCCTCGACTCCACCGCCCGCATCCACCTCTTCCTGGCCGAAGGACTCACCTGCGGACCCCAGCAACTCACGCCCAGCGAAGCGGACTTCAAGCTGATGTGGTGGCCCATGGCCGACGCACTCCAGGCCGTCACCGAAGGACGCTTCCTGCTTCAGGGCGGCCCGCTGGCGCTCCTGCTGGCCCAGCACGTCATCTCAGCTTGACCGGCACACGACCCACATACCCGTCCTCCTACAGAGAGACGCCGTGCAACCGCTCGTCGAAGTCGTCTGCTGTGATCGGCTGCTCGTGCTCGGAGTCGCTGTTGGCGCTGCCTGCTGCGCTCCGGCCGGCCGACGGCCCGCCCCTGCCGCCGGGCCGTCGCGGCGCGCCGGTCGGGATGGGCCGTCAGTGCTGGTGGGTACGGTCCCCTCGTACACACGAACGGCGCCCGGCTCAATGTGTCTGAACCGGGCGCCGTCTTTGTACCTGGTGGGATCAGCCGATGTCGTAGCGGCCTGCGGCGGCATCCTGGACGAAGGCGGTAAATGCCTCGGGGGTGAAGGCGAGGACGGGGCCGCCGAGGTCCTTCGAGTCACGAACCGGGATGAAGCCGGGGATGTCGCGTGCGACTTCCACACACAGACTGTTGTCGCCTGAGTACGACGACTTGAACCAGTCGGCTCCGGTCAGGTCGGCGGGTGGTGTGGTCATGAGTGAAGGTCCTCCAAGTGCTGGTTGAGGAGATCCCGTGTTTAGGGTGTCCGATTACAGGTCGAACTCGCCGGCGTGAGCCGGGTGGTCTCGTCGCGGGCTACACGGCGTGCAGTTCGCGGAGCATGACGGCGTACAGCGGGCTGTCGGGGAAGGGCTGGCGCTCGCCGATCTTCCGGTATCCCCATGACTCGTACATGGCTTGCAGCTTGGGGCGCTTGGTGTCGACGGTGAGCACGGCCAGGGCCTCGCTGCGCGAGTTGAGCAACGCCCCGTGAAGGGGCTCGGACAGTCCTCGCTTGCGCCACTTCACCCGGAGCATCAACTCGGAAACCGCGAAAGTGGAGGTTTTCGCCGGCGCGGGGTCCAGGTACTCGCGCCACCACTCGTAGCCGGGTTCCAAGGGTGCTCCGTAGGCGAAGCCGACCGGTTCGCCGCCGTCGTAGGCGATCATGCAGGAGAAGTCCGGCTTCCCACCCCAGTGGTCGACGAACCAGGGGAAGCGCTGGATGAACGGCTCGTCCATCCGGTCGGCGTACGCGTCGGCATGGACGGCCAAGAGGGTCTGCCGGATCTCCCCGAGATCGTTGTGTCCGTAGTGGCGCAGGTCGATGGCCGTGGTCACGTAGTGCTCCATTCGGATCGGTATCGGTCGCCCCACTCTCGCGCCACGAGGGCGCTCGGCGCGAGGGTGAGGAGGTCGCGGTGGAAGTCGCCGAGCACGACGCGCAGGCGTCCGGGCAGGGGGTGCCCGGCCATGAGGGCGAACATATCGGCTGTGGTGGCGCACGCCCGGTCGATCTCACCTTGGTGGAGCTGGGCGAGCGCGAGGCGCGCGGTGGCCATGGCTCGGTTGCGGCGGTACTGCTGGGGGAGCGCGGCCAGAGCCTGGTGCGAGGCTGCTTCGGCTTCTACCGGGGCGCCGAGTCGGTCATGAACGATTGAGGCCAGGGCGTTGAGTTCGGCGGGGCCGTAGAAGGCCACCCACCCAGGGCGGGGCTGGTGTGTGGCTTTGGTGAGGGCGTCTTCGGCGTAGCCGAGGGAGCGGAACGCTGCTTGCTGGTCGCCTCGGTTGGCGTGGGCGACAGCGGTTCGGGCGTGGGTGAGGGAGCCGAACAGCGGGTCGCGGCGGGTGATCGCTGTCGCTTGTGCGGCTTGGGCGGCGGCGACGGCTTCGCCGAATTCGCGGCGCTGCTGGGCGAGTATCGCGGTCAAGTTCCACACCTGCATCTGAGCCGTGGCGTCCTGTGCCAGCCCCGCCAGCTGTAGGGCCTCGTTCAGATGCTCTTGAGCGCGGTCGAGCTGGCGGTCGTCGATGCAGGACCAGGCGGCGGCCGCGGTGTAGTCGGCGGCCACGCTGAACAGGCGTTGCCGGATGCGCTGGGTAGCGGCGCGCTTCTGCAAAGCGAGTGTTTCTCGTGCGCCGGCGAGTGCGGCCTTCTCCAGTCCGGTGTGTCCGCCCCGGCTCTGATCAAGGGTGGTGAGGGTGTCCAGGCCCTTGCGGGCCCGGCGTACGTCTGAGGTCCCTACGGCCGGTCGTGCGGCGAGGAGGGGGACGGTGAGGGCGGCAGCGGTGCCGCTGGTGGCGGTGCAGAAGCTACGGCGGTGCACGTCGTCCTCCGGTGGTGGTTCGGGAGGGGTGAAGCCGAGTTGTTCAGCGCTACGTCCGAATACTGCCTCTAGAGCGGTCCTCTTGGCCCTGTGGGGCCAGCGGGTTTTTCCGGTCAGCCAGGTGCGTACGGTCCGCTCGCCGAAGCTGTCACGCTCTCCGGCTGCGCTCAGTTCGGTGTTCACAGCCTCGGCTAATTCGCCCTGGGTGAAGCCGAGTTCATCCATCGCCTGCTGCAAGAGGAAATTTTCGGGCACGCACCCACAGTAGTCACGTGATCGTGTGGAGTGAATGTCTGCACCCGGAAATTTCCGGGTGACCGATGGCAGTACCGCCCCTGTTTTTCCTCGCAGTTGACCCTTGCGTGGCGTTGTCCTTGGTGGGCGTCGTTCACCAAAGCCTGTGTCGGCGGCGCCAGGCGGCCTGTCCCCATGACCCCGGGGAAACGGGCCTGCCGAACCAGACCCCTTCGGCAAGCAGAGGCCGTGATGACCACAAGAAAGCCCCAGGAGCAGCAACACCTCACGAGCGCCACCCTCAGGAGCACGGCGCCGACCGTCACCACGCCCGGTCCGATAAGCGCGGAGGCCCGCGCAGTCCTCACCGGTTGCGGTGAAGCCCTCCAACGCTGGCCCGCCGCCCGCTTCGACGCCTACGCGAACCTCGGAGGCATCCAGTGAGCGCGCCCACGCGCGGCCTCGGCCAGGCCGTGACGCACCAGTTCCCCCGACACCGCCGGAGCGTCGGCCGTGCCCGCGAAGCACTCCGGCACCAACTCGCCCTATGGGATGTGGGCGGCGAAGTCGTCGAGACCGCAACGCTGTTGCTTTCCGAGCTGGCGACCAATGCCGTCAACGCGAAGACGACGAACGGCCGGGACATCGCAGTCCGGTTCGAGCTGACCGGCGCGGAGTCCTGCGCGGAGTTGCGACTTGAGGTGTCCGACACAAGTGACGACCAGCCGACGTTGAAGCACGCGAAGGACGACGACGTATCCGGCCGGGGCCTGGCTCTGGTGGATGCCTTGGCCGACAAGTGGGGTGTGGAACCACGCGACGTAGTCGGCAAGGTCGTGTGGGCCCTCTTGACGCTGCCAGAAGGTGCGGTGTCATGACGCAAGCGCGAGAAGCCCCGGAGTGGAGGCGCATCCGCGGTGCCTACCACGCCCGCGTTGTCGCTCAAGAACCGGATGGCTCTCAGGTCTTACTCTCACTCGGCGAACACCGCGCCGATTCACCGCGGTTGGCGCTGCGATGGCTACGTGGTCGTGTTCAGGACGTAGCGGACCAACTTGACCCTCCGTACGCCCGTCCGGTGTGGGCGTGGCTGGTGGATGTCAACGAACACGCCTGGGCACTGGACTTCCTGGCGGCTGGAGACCCGTACGTCTTCCGGGCGACGGACGAGGACGGCACTCGCTACGTCTTCACCGCCGAACCCGTCGCTCTCTCGCACCCGATCCCGTCCCGCGGCCCTGTTCGAGCAGGCGGGCGGCCCCACAAGCCCCCTGCCGGGGCCCGGCTCGCTCCCCGCACCGAGCCCCGGCCGGGTGCGGAACTGTCGCTCCCCCTGGCAAGGCGGGACGGGTTCCCGTGGTCGCGCCTGACCGACGGGACAGAACGTCAATCGCTGGTATCAGAAACCGAGTTGGCAGAAAGCGCCGCCGACGCCGAGGGAGCGCGGTGAGCAGCGGCCGGAGTCGCGGCCGAGTCCACCGGGGAACAGCGCCACCCCTGAACTGTCCAAGCCCAAGGAGGCCACAGCCATGAACGCACGCAATATCGTGAGCGGCACGCAAACGGCGTCGTGCTACTTCCGCACCTCCGTCGTGCATCCGTACCGCAAAGCCCTCGTCCAGATCACCGAGCGGTGCAATCTGACCTGCGCCCACTGCTTCGTCTCCGCAGGCCCGTACGGCGACACGATGCCGCTGGAGGAGATCCGTACCAAGGTGGTCCCGCGCCTGTCGGACAGCCGTGTCACCCGCGTGACGCTCACCGGCGGAGAGCCGTTCGTCCACCCGGATCTCCTATCGGTGGTGGAAGCGTTCCGCTCGGCCGGTATCGGTGTAGGGCTCTGCACGAACGCGACGCTCGCCACCGATGAGCAGATCACCGCCCTGGCGGGGATGGACGTGCATGTCAACGTCAGTCTCGACGGCTTCGCGCCGGAGTCGCACGGCAAGTTCCGGGGCAACCGGGAGTCGTTCCACACCACGGTGGAGACGGTGAAGAAGTTCGCCGCCGCGGGCATCCTGCAAGGGCTGCTGTGCACGCCCAACAACCTCGCCCAGGATGAGGAGTACGCACAGCTCTGCGTCTTCGCCCGGGACCAGGGGGCACGGTACGTGCTGATGAACCCGCTTTCCAGCATGGGGCGCGGAGTCAAGAGCCAGCGGAAACTGGCGAGCCCCGAGGAGCACATACGGCGCATTCACACGCTGACCGAGCCGTTCAGCACCGACCTGGACATGGTGCACATCCGCTTCCCCAACGACTCCAAACCGCTCGCCGGATGCGAGGCAGGGACGATCATCTACGTCTTCACGGCCGGTGCGGTGACGGTCTGCCCGTATCTGGTCTTCGCGGCCAGGACTCCGCAGTCCCAGCACCAGGACAGCGAATTCATCGTCGGCAACATCTGGGAACACCCGGATATCGCTGCCCGGCTGGACGCCTACACCTTCCACGAGCGGTACACCCTCGGCGACAACCCCACCTGCGGGGCGTGCGCGCTGTCGGAGGGGTGCGGGAAGGGCTGCCCGGCCGCCGTGGTCTCCGCAGGCCAGCGCATCGGTTCCGTGGACACGGAGCTGTGTCCGGTGACGCCCGCCCCTGGGCGGCGTCTGCTGCCGGTGGTGTCCGCGTGACCGGCACGAAGCGCGGCGTCTTCGTCACCGTGGACGGCCCCGGCGGCGTGGGGAAGTCCACGGTGACGGCGGCCGTTGCCAGGCAGCTTCAGCACCAAGGGCTGACCGTGCATCCGACGCGGGAGCCAACAGACACCGCCCTCGGCAACCTGGCCCGCCACGGTACGGAGGAGTACCAGGGCATGACGATGGCCTGTCTGATCGCTGCGGACCGGTACCAGCACCTCACCACCGAGATCCGGCCCGCCCTGGCCCGGGGCGCGGTCGTGCTCTGCGATCGGTACATCGCGTCCTCACTGGTCCTCCAGCGCATCGACGGCGTGGCGACCGAAACCGTGTGGAGCCTGAACCGGTCAGTGGACCGGCCGGACCTGTCGGTCATCCTCACCGCCGAGCCCGAGGTGATCGCCCGCCGTCTGGAGCGGCGCGGCGCGCACAGCCGCTATGAACGCCTCCCCAAGAGCAGCCGGACCGAGCATGCGCTGTTCGCCGAAGCCGCTACCTTCTTGACGGCGGCAGGCTTTCGCACGCTGGTCCTGGACGCCACCGCCACCGAACCCGATCACCTGGCCCAGACCATCACAGTTGAGGTCACCGCACTACGCACCGGGGCTGCCCATGAGGCCTGAGCCGACACCCGAACCGCTGTCCGTGCTGACGTTCAACATCGGCAACCCCTCACGCGAGCGCGCGGAACGGCAACTCGCCTGGCTCGCCGAACGACCGGAACACGTCCTTGTCCTGACGGAGACCGCCGACAGCAGGGGCTGTGCCTTCCTGGCCGAGCGGTTCACCGCCGCCGGGTATGGCGTCACCTTTCCCGCGCCGGAGCCCAAAGAACGCGGCGTGATGATCGTCAGCCGTCTGCCCTCCGCAGACGCCACACCGGTCAAGGTCGGCTATCTCCCGTGCCGGGCCGTGTCCGCCTCAGTGCGGACCGCCCGGGGGCCGTTGGAGGTGATCGGCCTGTACATCCCCTCGCGGGATGCCACGGCGGCCAAGACCGACCGCAAGCACCGCTTCCTGGAGGAGTGCCGGGCGGCCCTCCCCCCGGCGGACGCGGCCACCGCGCGGCTGGTGATCGGGGACTTCAACCTCCTGGAACCGGACCACCAGCCCCGCTATCCGTTCTTCCGGCCGTTCGAGTACGACTTCTACCGGTGGCTGGGTGAGGCCGGATACCGCGACGCCTTCCGGCTCCTGCACCCCACAGCCGCCGAATACTCCTGGGTGGGCCGCACTGGGGACGGCTACCGCTACGACCACGCGTTCGTCTCCAGTGCTCTGACGGGGGAAGTCGGGGAGTGCGCGTACGTCCACGAGCCACGCACCCAGACGCGGCTCACCGACCACTCCGGGCTGTCGCTGCGACTCGCGCTGCTTGGCGCGCCACCGTTGCTAGTCTCCAACCCGACCGCCGCACCGGAGCCGGACACGCTGTTCTAGGCATCGCTGCTCCGTACGGCGTTCCTGGCACGCAGGACCGACACACGGAGCAGCGCACGCATGGATCAGAGCACCTGGGGCACCGTTGACCGACTCGTGGGGTGGCTGGACTCCGAAAGCCCGGTGTCCGCGGACGTCGCGCGTCTGCTGCGCGTACTGAAGATCAGCGAGGAAGCCGGAGAAGTCGCCGAGGCCGTGCACGGCGTGATGGGGTCCAATCCCCGCAAGGGCGCGAGCCACACGTGGGAGGACGTGCAGGAGGAGCTGTGTGACGTCATCCTGACGGCCATGGTGGCGTTGGCGACGTTGACCCCGGATGCACAGAAGGTCTTCGAGGAGCGTCTTTCTCACATCGCCGACCGTTCCCTGACCTGACCCCTGCCTGACTCGGAGACCGGCACCCGCGAACACCCCCTGGCAGACCTACGACCTCATCAACGGACTTTCGGGAATCGGCCGGATCCTCCTGGCCGCCGTCCATGCCGGGCACGCCGACGCCGAACAGGGTGTCCTCGCCGCCAGCAACTCCCTCACCGCCATGATCGAAACACCCCATGAGGGCAGGCCCGGCTGGTGGAGACCAACCCCACACCACCCCGCCGCACTCGCGGACCCCCACAACTGCGACGCCGCAAACACAGGACTCGCCCATGGAATCGCCGGGCCTCTGGCATTTCTGACTGCTTGCCAGCTCACTGGATGGGGATCCCCCGCACAGGCAGCGGCGATCCACACCGCCGCACAATGGCTGCTGCGGTGGCGAGCCGACGACAGCTGGCCACCGCAGATCACCGCCGCCGACCTCGCCGGAACCACAAGCGCCCCCAGTACCCGAGGCCGCCGCGATGCCTGGTGCTACGGCGCACCAGGCATCGGCACCACCCTCATCGCCGCTGGTTATGCGCTGGCTGATCCGGACCTGATCGGGGCGGGTCGCTCCGCGATCGACGCCCTCTCCGCCCGCGCCGACGGGTGGGACACCGAGGGACCGACCATCTGCCACGGAAGTACCGGGGTGCTGCTGTGCGCTGAAGCAGTCGGCAGCAGCATCACCGCGGATATTGCCGCCGAAGCCCTGACCGCGCAGTACGACCCTCAACTCCCGTTCTTCTTCCAGCACCGCGACCACGGCCTGTCCACCGACGAGCCCGGGCTCCTGGTCGGTGCGGCTGGAATCGCCCTGGCCCTGGCCGACCGAAGCGGACTGGACGCTCCCCAAGTGCCCACCGCGTGGACCGCCGCCCTCCTGCTTCCCCAGCCGTTTCCCACCCTGGCCGACGTCACGACCGATAGGTTCTCCCGGTGAACACCGCCACCCCCCAGACCGCTGACCGGCTCCACGCGGACCTCATCGACCTCCTGCTCACACGCAAAACCGTCACGTCCGACCGAGTCGAGGCCGCTTTGCGAGCGGTGCCCCGGCACCTCTTCGTCCCCGACGTCCCGCTGGAGAGGGCTTACGCCCCCGACGACGCCGTGGTCACCAAACGGGACATCGACGGTGCCGCACTCAGTTCGGCGTCCGCTCCCGGAGTCGTCGCCTCGATGCTGGAGCAACTCGATGTCCAGCCCGGCGATCGCATCCTGGAGATCGGTGCCGGTACGGGCTACAACAGCGCTCTCCTTTCAGAACTGGCGGGGCCGACAGGTCGCGTCGTCACCGTCGACATCGATCAGGACGTCGTCGACGGAGCCCAGGCGGCTCTCGCCTCCACCGGGTACGGACACGTGGAAGTGGTGTGCGCCGACGGTGCGCAGGGCCACGCGCCCTGCGGCCCCTACGACCGGATCATCGTCACCGCTGGTTCATCAGATCTGCCTCCCGCCTGGTGGCAGCAACTCACCCCCGCTGGACGGCTCGTCGTGCCGTTGCGGATCACAGCCAGGACAACCCGCACTATCGCCTTCGACCGCCACGACGACCATCTGGTGAGCCGATCCATGCTGACCTGGGGCTTCCTCGCCATGCGCGGCATCGATGCCCAGCCAGAACCCGTCGTCGTCCTCGCAGACGGCGTCACACTTCTCCTCGGCGACAAACGCCCCACACCGCCCCCGGATCTGGCCCACGCCCTCACCCAGCCCGAGACCCGCTCCTGGTCGGGCATCCCGATTCGGTCAGGTCAGCCATTCCAGAACCTCGATCTGTGGCTGGCGACCACCTGTCAGGGGTTCTGCCGGATCGTCGCGCAACCGCAGGCCGTCGGGACCGGCCTGGCGACACCAGCGTTCCGGTGGGGCGGCGCAGCGGTCACCAACGAAACCGACTCCCTCGCTTACCTCACCATCCGGCCTGGCGAACCTGTCGATGACGGCTCCGTCTTCGAACTGGGCGTCCGCGCACACGGACCTTGCCGCGACGACCTCACAGCCTCGCTCCTTGAGCAGATGCGACGCTGGGACAAAGAGCACCGGGAGACAACGCCACGCATCACCGCGTACCTCAAACCCGGCCAGGTCAGCGGTATGCCTGTCCTCGACAAGCCCCACACTCTGCTGACCGTCACCTGGTGATCAGATGACCCTTCGCGAGGATGTCGCCCGCCGCTTCCCCCTCGTGCCCCGTGGCAGACCCGCCTGCCACCGGCTCGACGTGCGCGTCCGCCAGGTCACCGATCTGGTGGGCACCGCACTCCAGTGCCCTGCCGAGACCGCGAAGATCGCCTGCGAAGCCCACAACCTTGCCGCGCTCATCGCCAGCGACTGCGGCCTGCCCGACCTCGCCCGCAGTCTGTGCTGGAAACAGTTCGAGATCTTCCACGACAGCCGGCCCTTTCACGCCGAGACGGCGAAACTCGCGTTGCAACCGCTCATCAACCTTGGCCGCCTTCTCGTCCGAGAGGGCACCAACACCGCCGCCTACCACCTGATCGAAACACTGTTCACCGCCGTCCGACGTTAGACGGCCGTCACCCTCGACGGCACGATCGCCGACCTCAGCAACCTGACCCGCACCCCCGATGACCACCGTCAAATCGTCCCCTGGCTATGGACCGTGCTCCTCGCCGACGGAACCCGCGCTCTCACCCAGGCAGGCCAATGGAAAAGGGCACATCAACACGTCCAAGACCATCACGGCATCAGCAAGAGTCTCCTCGACGGCCGCCAAATCGCGATCATCGCCCACCACGCAGCCGGTGATCACCAGACAGCCGCACGGCTTCTGGCTGAAACCGTCACCTCGACCCCATGGGAACAAACCGTGGCAGCCTGCCTGGCGGTCCTGACGGGTGAGCACACCGACAACCTCATCGCCATGGTGGACAGTTACCTCACGCTCGGCGACGCTCCCGCACAGGTAGTCTTCCGCACCCGCCTGGGTCTGACCCTTCTCGACCTCACCGACAAGCAGCTCACCTCACAGTTGACCCCCGTGATCGAGACAGACGTACTGCGGTCCCAAGATGCCTACGCAGCGCGGGAAGTCCTCGCTCACCCGGGGTGCGCCTCTCAGGTCCCCGCCTCAACGATCGATGCGCTGACCGACCTCGTGGATATCTCAGGTCTGGGCAAAGGAATCATGCCCACCGAGCTCTTGGACCAGCTCACGAGCGCCATCACGGCGGCCGAAGTGGCGCTCATCGCGGCACTTGCCGTTGTGACGTGACCACCACCCTTCTCTCTCCCCGCGTCTCCGGCTTCCTGGTCAGCGGCGCGCCAGGAAGCCTGGGAAACTGTCAGTCTGTGCCGCTCCAGCATGTACAGCGAGGAGCCGGGGACCGTCCGCTGACCCCGCCCGCCCGCACCTGTCTGCTGTCCACCTCGGGCTGGAGCGCTGTGAGTTGACGGCATGACTACTACACGACGTAGCAGTAGCACAGACCAGCACGGAAGCCGGTGCTCCGTCGTGTGTGGAGGGCGACGGTCGTCAGGTGTGGGAGAGGGCGAAGGAGACCAGGAATCCACTGACGGTGATCAGCCCGATGGCCAGATGGGCGTCCTCGAACGCCTCCGGGATCATCGTGTCGGCGATCATCGCGAGGATCGCACCGGCGGCCACGGCCGTCACGGCTGCCACCACGGCCGGGGAGAACCACTCGCCAACGGTGTAACCGAGGACCGCCGAGAGCGTACCGGCCGCCGCGATCGCTCCCCACACGCCGAACACGTACGCCTTGCCGCGCCCGGCCCTCTTCATGCCCGCCGAGCTGGACAGTCCCTCCGGGACGTTGCTGATGAACACCGCCACCAGGGTCACCAGGCTGACCGCGCCGCCGTCCAGCAGACTGACACCGATGACCGCCGACTCCGGAACGCCGTCGAGCAGTGCACCCAGCGCCAGAGCCAGTCCTGAGCCGCTCAGCTCGTTCTCAGAGGGCTGGGTCCGGGCCGCGTGGTGGCCGGAGCGCTTGCGGTGCCGGGCGCCCCGGCGTGCCAGCCACACGTTGCCGACCGTGTAGGCGGCCGCCCCCGCGAGCGCTCCGGCCGCCGTGGGGGCCAGCCCCGCCCGCTCGTAGGCCTCTGCCACCAGCTCGAAGGAGACCGCCGACAACAGCACTCCGGCACCGAAGGCCATCACCGCCGCGATCACGAGCGCCGGTACCCGCAGCGCGTATCCGAGCACCGCCCCGAGCAGCAGGGCCGAGCCGACCAGCAGTCCCCACAGTCCCGCCTGTACCACTTCAGCCATGCTGCTCCCTCTACCCGGCATCGGAGTGCTGGTCACCGCCGGGACCGGGACGGCACTCGCCCCGCCGTGCGGCGGATGTGTACAGCGGCACGGGCGGCATGCGCAGTTCGACTGCCCCACCGGGCATGTACCGCTGCCGGACGTCATCCGCACCCCATGGCTCACTCGGCGCGCCTCACGCCCGGCCGACGGCGGACAGAGAAGGATCGGTGGCGGAATCGTCCGCTGTGGGCGAGCGCGCGGAGATCCGGGGTGCCCCACGGCCCGACGACGCACGTTGCGTTCCCAGGGGATGCACACACCGTGCTCAGGGGATGCACGCACCGTGTCGGCGCAGCTGTGCAGGAGGAAGCTTGGATACGACATCAGTCGCCCTCTGTGTGCTGTCCCGTTCCGTGCCCGGATCAGGAGGCAGGGGGCATAGGCGGCCAACGTGGCGGAACACCGCACCGCCCGCAGTCGAACGGATCTCCGATGCCCACGTGGCGTGAAATCGCCGCCGAGTTCCTGGGGACCATGGTCTTCCTCGGGCTCGTGCTCAGCGCGCTGGTGGCGGCCTTCGCGGCCGGTTCGCCGGTGGTCACGGCGATTCCCAGCGCTGATCTGCGCCGACTGCTGACCGGCGCCTTCGTCGGCTGCGTGATCGCAGGGATCGTTTACTCGCCGGTCGGGCGGATCAGCGGGGGACACATCAACCCGGCCGTCACCCTGGCGTTTCTGCGGCTTGGTAAGATCACCTGGCGCGGTGCCGCCGGGTATATCGCGGCGCAGGTCGCAGGAGCCGCACTCGGGGCGGTAGTGGTTTTTCTGGCCTGGGGACGGCACGCCACCAGCATCGACTTGGGAGTCACCGAGCCGGGTGTCGGAGGTACATGGGCGGCGGTAGCGGTTGAGGCCGCCATGACTTTCCTGCTGGTGACGTTGATCCTCAACTTTGTCGACCGACCGCTGTTGATGCCGTTCACGGGGGCCGTCGTCGGGTTGTTGGTGCTGTGGCTGGTCTTCGCCGGCGCGCCGGTCTCCGGGACCAGCCTCAATCCGGCGCGCAGCTTCGGCCCGGCACTCGTCTCCCGCATCTGGTCCCATCTGTGGGTGTACCTGATCGCACCGCCTGTGGGGGCGCTCGCAGCGGCCGTCCTCTACCGTCGGAAGCGACACACCGTCGCTTGCGCCAAGCTCATGCACGACGACACCCATGCCTGCCACTTCCTCGACTGCCACTACACCCGGGCCGAACACCGCGCTCCCACCGAGTGAACCGCTCGGGTCCCGCGGACCGGGACGGACATCACGGCGTGCGTCGACCCCGTCCGTCCGGCAAAGGGGAACGGCTCGTGTCCGGACTCCCTCGTGTTCGTCGGGCAACGCGTCCGTGGCTGCGGGCCGCGAATGATCTCAGGAGTGTGGAGCCGTGAACCGATGGATCGTGGTCAACGTACCGCCCTGGTTGACGCTGACCGTGCTCGTCGTGGTCATCACCGGAGGGACAGCGCTTGTGCAGGCGTATGTCCGGCGCCACTTCCCCAGCCTCCGGAACGGCAAGCACAACGACATCGCCGGCTTTCTGCTCGCCGTCGTCGGCGTCGTCTACGCCTTCATCATCAGCTTCATCGCCTTCAGCCTCTGGGAGCAGGTCGAAACGGAGTCCCACGCGACGCAGAACGAGGCCTCCATGGTGCTCCAACTGGCCAAGGACGCTGCTGTGTTCGATGACACCGCGAGCAGCCGGATTCGGCAGAGCGCCTTGACGTACGCACGCTCGGTGGTGGCCGAGTGGCCCACAGCCGCGACAGGCCATACCACGGCCGAGGCCGACCGCGCGCTTGAAGGGCTGCACACCACGTACGAGGAACTGGAGCCGGGCAACGACACACAGCGGGCGTTCATCGACAAGTCCCAAGACGGGCTCAGGGAGTTGAGCATCCTACGCACTGAACGTGTGCTCGGCGCCCTCCGGGAAACCGGCCCGACAAGCTCTCTCTGGGCAGTGATCCTGCTGGCCAGCGCACTGACGCTCGGGTTCTCCGTCATCTTCGGCCTGGAGGACACCAGGCTGCACTACGGGATGGTCGGGGCGATGAGTGTCCTCGTTGCCGCCAACCTGTTCCTCATCCTGGACCTGGCGTATCCGTTCTTGGGCGAGTTGGCCGCGTCACCGAAGTCGATGCAGACGGTGATCCAGGCAATCCAGGCACGGGGCACCCTTCAATGAACCTTTCTCACTATGTCTTGTGACTGTTTGACATTTTCGTTCAGGCGGTGCGTCCGTGTTCCAGTCGGAGGAGGACGAGGGCGGCGCGAACGATGCGGGTGAGGGTGAGGGCGGTGGTCAGGCCGTGGGGGCGGGCGCGCCTCGCCCGGCCCGCTCGGATGCTCTGTGAGGCATCCTCCTCGGTCGCCGATCCTACGTAGGCGTGCTAGACAGGACAAAGAGGGCAAAACTGGAGAGTTGCTCTTATTTCCGTACCACTCCTGTGCTTCTCCCGTTTCCTGAACGCGCTTTGTCGGCAGCTCCCCGGGCATCGCCTGGCGGGAGCGTATTCCCTGCCGGGACCCCGTGGTTGCCTCCGGTTGCCTCCTTGGAAGTGCCGGAGGAGTGGACGGCTTCTTGGCCGCGGGCAACCCACCGCCCAGGTCGGCCTGACCTTGTCACCGGGCGCGAAGGGACGGACCATGAGCACACAAGGCCAGCAAGTGCTGAAGATCCTGCACGTTCCGGCGGGTGCCGGCCCACGCTACTGGGTCTACGACGACGTGGACACGATCAAACTGGCCTCCGAGGAGACCAAGGGCGGACTGGCACTCATCGAGACGCTCGTCCCCCCGGGGGGTGGCACCCCCCGCCACGTCCACCACAGGGAGAGCGAGTCCATCTACGTACTCGAAGGCGAACTCGCCGTGCTGGACAAGGGCGAGATGGTCAGAGTCGGCGCCGGCTCCCTGGTGCATTTCCCGCAGGGCGTCCTGCACCAGTTCAGAAACCCGGGAGAGGAGCAGAGCAAGATCCTCATCCTGTTCACCCCGGCCGGCTTCGAGAAGTTCTTTGAGGAAGTAGGGGAACCGGTGGTCGAAGGGCAGGCGGGACCTGCCGTCACACCGGAGTACATCGCCAGGGCGAACCGCACCGGACTCAAGTACGGCCAGGAGATCGAGGAGTGATTACGGTGAGTCAGAATGTCATCCAAGTGGACACGCTGATTATCGGATCCGGCCCCGTAGGGTCCTCGTTCGCACGTGAACTCGTCGAAGGCGGCCAGCATGTGTGCATGATCGACGCCGGGGCGAGGCTCTCCGAGCGCCCCGGTGAGCACCTCAAGAACAGCTTCCTGTACCAGCGCAACCTGGACCTCTTCTCCTCGGTCATCCGCGGTCACCTGCATATGCTGTCGATACCGTCCAACAACGCTCCCGTGGTGACCCTCGACCCCAGCGCCTACCAGGTCGACCTGAACCAGTACCGGGGGTTCGTACAGAACAACCAAAACCCGGAGCAGGATCCCGCCAAGAACCTGACCGCCGCGGCGGCGACCTACGCGGTGGGCGGGATGGCGACCCACTGGACGTGTGCGACTCCCCGCCACCACCCGAGCATCGAGCGGAGCGACCTCATCCCGCCCGCGGAATGGGACTCCCTCTACCAGGCGGGTGAGCGGCTGCTCAACACACGCACCGATGTGTTCGAGCACTCGGTCCGGCACCAGATTGTGGCCGACGTGCTGCGCTCGGAGTACACCGACCTGCCTGAGCCCTACAACGTGCAGAACCTGCCGCTCGCCGCTGAACGGCGCCTCGACAACCCTCGGTACGTCCACTGGACCGGTGCGGACACCGTGCTCGGCCCGCTCGCCGATGGACGGCACGACGGGACGTTCAGCCTTCTCGCGGAGCACCTGTGCCGGCGCCTGGTACGCAGTGCGGACGGCAGCAGGGTGGAGTACGCCGAAGTGCAGGACCTCAAGCAGTGGCGGACGCTCCGCATCGAGGCGGAGAACTTCGTCGTCGCCTGCGGCGCCATCCTCACCCCGCAGCTCCTGTACGCCTCGCACATCCGCCCGGAGCCGCTGGGTCGGTACCTGACCGAGCAGCCGGTCTCCTTCTGCCAGATCGTGCTGCGCCAGTCCTTTGTCGACCGCATCGAGTCCGACCCCCGCTTCGCCGAGGTCGTCCGCGAGCACCGCAAGCGCTACTCGCGGGACCCGGTTCCGATCCCTGCGGACGACCCGGAACCCAATGTGTGGATCCCGGTGTCGGAGAGCCGTCCCTGGCACTGCCAGATCCACCGTGACGCCTTCCACTACGGTGACGTGGCCCCCAACGTCGACAGCCGACTCATCGTCGACCTGCGCTGGTTCGGCATCGTCGAGCCGAGCTACGACAACCGGGTGGCTTTCTCGGACACCCACGAAGACCTCTTCGGCATGCCCCAGCCCACTTTCACCTTCACGCTCGGCAAAGAGGACCGCGTCAATCAGCATGCGATGATGCGCGACATGCTGCGGGCGGCGAGCGCCCTGGGCGGGTTCCTGCCGGGATCGGAACCGCAGTTCGTGCAGCCCGGACTTCCCCTGCACAGCGCCGGGACCACGCGGATGGGCGACAACACCGAGACCAGCGTCGTGGACACCGACTCCAAGGTGTGGGGTGTGGACAACCTGTACCTCGGTGGCAACAACGTCATCCCGCGAGGGGCCGCGAGCAACCCGACGCTGACCAGCGTCGCGATGGCACTGAAGTCGGCCCGGCACATCCTCGACCGTTCGGGTACCCGCTGAGGAGAAGTCATGTTCGATCCCGACAAGGTGTCCCTCGGTATCACGCCTACAGGCTGGACCAACGACGACTTCCCGACGATCGGAGACAGCATCCCCTTCGAGCAGTGCGTCAGTGAGATCGCGCTGGCGGGGTTCCAGGGGTGCAGCGTCGGCCACAAGTTCCCCACCGCCCCGGAGACCCTGCGCGCCGCGCTTGAGCTGCGCGGCCTCCGTATCACTGAACCGTGGGTCAGTACGTACTTCACGGCCAAGGGCATGCGGGAGCGGACGATCAGCGAATTCCAGCACCAGTTGGCCTTCATCAAGGCCATGGGTGGCACCAAGATCGTCGTAGCGGAACTCGGCCACGCCGTACACCAGCAGCCGGTCGCCCTGTTCTCCAACAAGCCCGTTCTGGACGAGACCTCCTGGCGGACGCTCCTGTCCGGTCTCGAGGAACTCGGCCGGATGGCGGCGGAACAGGGCATGCGGCTGTGCTATCACCACCACATGGGCACCGCGGTGCAGAACCGGGCCGAGGTGGATCGCCTCCTCGCCGGCACCGACCCCGCGCTGGTGCACCTGCTGCTCGACACCGGCCACCTGCGCTGGGCGGGTGACGACCCTGTGGCACTTGCCCAGGAACACGCCTCGCGCATCAAGCACGTCCACCTCAAGGACCTGCGCCCGGAGGTTCTGGAAAGGTCTCGCCGCGAAGACCTGAGCTTCCATGACGCGGTCCTGGCCGGGATCTTCACGGTGCCCGGCGACGGAATGCTCGACTTTGAACCCCTTCTGGGCGCGCTCGCCGACGCAGGGTATGAGGGCTGGCTCGTGGTCGAGGCCGAGCAGGACCCTGCGAAGGCGCACCCTCTGACGTACGCCAGGAAAGCGCGCGAGTATCTGCGGAAAGTCACCGGGCTGTGAATCACCTGGTCACGGACGACCGGGCCTTGACATGCCGACCGGGAAGGGAGAGCCATGCGACCCCAGACCCTTGGAGTACACGCGCTGGTATGGACGGGCACCTGGGGCGCGGACAGCGCGAGGCGCACCGCGGCCAACGCCCGAGCTTGTGGATACGACCGTTTGGAGATCCCGCTGCTCGACGCCTGGGACGTCGACACCGCGGAGACCCGCCGCGCACTCGATGACCATGAACTCGCGATGACCGGAAACCTGTTCCTCACCGAGGGGACCGACATCACCAGCGAGGACCCGGACGCTGTCGCAGCCGGGGAGCGGCGCCTCAGCCATGGCGTCGAAACGGTCCGCCACCTGGGCGGGGACTACTTGACCGGCACCGTGTACAGCAAGCTCGGGCGCTATGCGGACCCCGCCACACCCCGGGGACGGGCGCAGTGCGTCGAGGTGCTCGGAAGGGTGGCGGAACACGCTGCCGACGCCGGTATCCGTCTGGGCATCGAGATCTGCAACCGGTACGAGACCAACTTGATCAACACCGCCGCACAGGCGGTGGAACTGATCAAGGAGATCGACCGGCCCAACGTCTGTGTGCACCTCGACACCTACCACATGAGCATTGAGGAGCCGGACATGGTCCGCCCCGTCCTCACCAGCGGTGATCTGCTCGGGTACGTGCACATCGGGGAGAACCACCGCGGCTATCCCGGATCCGGCAGAACGGACTTCGCCGCCTTCTTCCGGGCGCTGGCCCTCGTGGGCTACGCCGGGCCGATCACGTTCGAGGCGTTCTCCTCCGCCGTGGTCGAACCCGAGCTGTCCAACGCGCTGTGCATCTGGCGGGACCTTTGGACCGACTCCGAGGACTTGGCCCGCCACGCACACGGCTTCATCGAGACCCAGATCCGGGCCGCGGAGGCCGCCACCTCCAACGGCTCACCCCGGGTGGGCGAGTAGCGCCAAGCGCACGCCGGCCCTGCACAGAGCCCCCGCAGCCAGAGCCCCCACAGTCAGCGAACACCCGGCCTCAGGACAAGGAGGCAAGACCATGCGCACCCGTCTCCTCGGCGAAGCACCGCAGCCCGCCGGTGACACGGAGCAACGCAGCTATTCCGCGGTGCTCGATCCTGGGGAGGAGGTCGTGGAGCAGCTTGCGGCATTCGCACGCGAGCAGGAGGTCACGCAGGCTTCGTTCCAGGCCATCGGAGGCTTCCAGCAGACGACGCTTGCCTATTTCAACATCGAGACGAAGACCTTCGACGAGATCCCCACACCCGAGCACCAGGTCGAGGTGCTCAGCCTCACCGGGGAGATCACCCGTGACGGCGAGGACCCGAACGTGCACATCCACACGGTGCTGGGACGTCCGGACGGATCCACCCTGGGCGGCCATCTGCTGCGGGGGGTCGTGCGCCCCGTGCTCATCGTCACGCTCACCGAGTCGGCGCACCGGCCGGGTCCCCACCACAGGTAGACCCACTGAGGACAGCACTTCGACCTTTTCCGTACCCGCACCCCCGGCAGGGAGGCGACGACATGGGCTACAGGCCAATCGAGGACTACGGTGTGATCGGCGACATGCACACCGTTGCGATGGTGGCGACCGACGGGTCGATCGACTTCCTGTGCCTGCCGCGATTCGACTCCCCCACGGTGTTCGGGGCCATGCTCGATGACACCGAGGGCGGCACCTTCCAGATCAGCCCGGCGGCGGACGGCGCACGGCTCAGGCAGATCTACCTGCCGGAGACCAATGTCCTCCTCACCCGCTTCCTCTCGGCCGACGGAGTCGGTGAGGTGACCGACTTCATGCCGGTCGGGGAGATACGCCACACGCATGCCATCGTCCGCAGGGTGAAGGGAGTACGCGGCAGATTCGGTTTCC
Organism: uncultured Actinomycetota bacterium; assembly: GCA_963711935.1. Classification (GTDB taxonomy): domain Bacteria; phylum Actinomycetota; class Actinomycetes; order Streptomycetales; family Streptomycetaceae; genus Streptomyces. The sequence continues at coordinate 43,032 of CAVQGD010000026.1, read as the reverse complement.
GGTTCCGCTGCGCGCCGCGCTTCGACTACGCGAGGTCACCGCACCGGACCGAGCAGCGGGACGGGGCGGTGTTCTTCATCCCCAAAGACGCCAACGGGACGGCCCTTCGGCTGCAGAGCCCGATCGAGTTGCGCATAGAAGGCGGGGAGGCGGTCGCGGAGTTCGCTCTGCTGCCCAACGAAGAGCTGGACTTCGTGATCGAGGTCGCTTCTCCGAACGACAAGTCGCCGAGCTCCGAACCGGGCTGGGTCAAACACGCCTTCCGTCACACCGTCGCGTACTGGCGGCACTGGGTGAGTCACTGCACCTACCAGGGCAGATGGCGGGAGGACGTCATCCGTTCGGCGCTGGCGCTGAAACTGCTCACCTCGGAGACCTACGGGTCGATCGCCGCCGCGGCCACGTTCGGGCTGCCGGAACTCGTCGGGGGCGAACGCAACTGGGACTACCGGTACACCTGGATACGGGACGCGTCACTGACGGCCGCTACGCTCCTCCGGCTCGGATTCACCAAGGAACCCCGGGCGTTCATCGAGTGGGTGCTGGAGCGCTACCGAGAGGCAGACGAGCGCGGAAGGCTGCAGATCATGTACGGCATCGACGGCCGGCGCGACCTTGGCGAGGGGGTCCTGGAGCACCTGCACGGATACCAGGAATCGGCGCCAGTGCGCATCGGCAACGGGGCGTACGACCAGCTCCAACTCGACATCTATGGCGAGTTCCTCCGCCTGGTCAACCTCTACGACGAGCATGTCGAGCCCGTTTCGCACGACCTGTGGCAGCACCTGCGGGATTCGGCCGACTGGGTGGCAAGCAACTGGCGGCGTCCGGACGACGGCATCTGGGAAGTACGCGGGGGCCAACAGGAGTTCCTCTACTCCCGGTTCATGTGCTGGGTCGCCCTCGACCGGGCCGCCAGGATCGCCCGGCGGCGCTCGCTCCCGGCTCCTCTGGAGCGCTGGAGCGAAACCCGGGACGAGATCTATTCCGACATCCACGATGGGTTCTGGCACAAGGAACGGGGGGCGTTCGTCCAGCACCGGGGGGTCACGACGGTGGACGCATCCAGCCTGCTCATGCCGCTGGTCGGATTTCTCTCGCCCCGGGAACCCCGGTGGCTGGCCACACTGCGGGAACTCGAACGCGAGCTTGTCGAGGACTCGCTGGTCTACCGATACCGCACCCAGGAGGGGGCGCCGGACGGGTTGACCGGCACCGAGGGGACGTTCTGCATGTGCTCCTACTGGTTTATCGAGTGCCTGACCCGCTGCGGGGACCTGGAACGAGCCCGGCTGTTCTTCGAGAAGGTGCAGAGCTACTCCAACCACGTCGGTCTGCATGCCGAGGAGATGGACGGCACCGGGCGCTATCTCGGCAACTTCCCGCAGGCGTTCACACACCTCGGCCTCATCAACGCGGCCCTCTCGCTGGACCAGGCACTCTCCCGGCACTCCGGGTGAGCGCCGGGGGCACAGTGTCACCGCCGCCACCTGGCGTCCCCTGGGCTCGTACGCCATCACCCTCGATTCCACCGCCCGCATCCACCTCTTCCTGGCTGAAGAACTCACCTGCGGCCCCCAGCAACTCACGCCCAGCGAAGTGGACTTCAAGCTGATGTGGTGGCCCATGGCCGACGCGATCCAGGCCGTCGCCGAAGGACGCTTCCTGCTTCAGGGCGGCCCGCTGGCGCTCCTGCTGGCCCAGCAAGTCATCTCAGCTTGACCGGCGCACGAAGTGACTGGAACGCCGCCGCGAACGCCTGTCCTCCGGGCAGAGGCCCGTACACCGGGGGTACCGTCCCAGTACGCCAGTACACCAGTACACGGGAAGGCGGGTTGAAAATATGGGCAGTTGGGACAACTACACCACCGGTCAGCGCATCAAGTTCCTGCGCGGCCAGATGACTCAGGAGCACCTGGCCGAGGCCGCCGGCCTGGCGATTCAGACGGTCCGGAACGCCGAGCAAGACGCACGTATGAGCCTTCCGACGCTGCTCGCGCTGTCGTCCGCGCTGCACGCGGACGTGTCGGTGATCCTCGGCCAGACCGCGCCGCGCCGGGCGATGAGCGGCGACGACCGGCGCGCGCTGCGGGCACTGCGCTCGTCGGTCCACGACACCGCCGCCGGGATCATCGATGAGCCGGCCGAGGAGACCGCGCCCACGTTCGAGGAGCTGACCAGGTCTGTTGCTCACCTGTGGTCGGTGTACTGGGGCGGGGACTACTCGCAGACTGCGTCCCTGGCGGCGCCGCTGGTGCGCACGGCCGCCCTGTACCGGCAGGCGGCCGGAGCCGATGAGCAAGCGCGCGCCGAAGCGGTCATGTCGGACGCCTACCGGGCCGCCGCACTCGCGGCGAACTTCCTGGGCGCCCGTGATCTGGCGTACGCGGCCGTCGGGCACGCCGCCGCGCACGCCGAGCGGGCCTCCGATCCGGTGCGGGCGGCGATAACCGCGACGGCCCGCGCGCGGGTGCTGCTGCGGGACTCCCGCGTCGCTGACGCGCAGCAGGTCGCGGAGCGTTCCGCGCGCATGTCCGAGCCGCGTATGTCCGAGCGTGACCCGGCCGTGTGGGTGGCCTATGGCAAGAGCATCGTGTTCGCCGCGGTGGCTGCCTCCCGGCTCGGCGATGACGACCAGGCCGCACACCTGCTGGCCGAGGCGCACGCCGCCGCCGCCCGCCTCGGCCGCGACGTGATGATCGACGGGGTGCAGTTCGGGCCGTCGTACGCCACGCATCAGGCCATCGGGGTACACGTGGCGATCGGGCGCGCGGGGCAGGCCCTGGCTCTGGCCGAGCAGTTCCAGGACCGTTCGGGGCTGTCGCACGCCTCCCGCTCACGCGTCGGCCTGGACGTCGCCGCCGCCCAGTGTGACGCCAACATGTGGGACGCTGCCTTGGACACGCTGTTGGAGGTCACGGCCGACAACCCCTCGTGGGTACGGCATCAGGCACTGGCCGGAGTGATCATGCAGCGTGCCGGGCACGGCAGTACCTCCCGGCTGCGGAAGGCCGCCGCCGTCCTGCACATGCCTCCCACCGGTGCCGTCCGCTGACCCCGCCTGCCCGCACCTGTCCGCTGTCCACGCCCCCGTCGTAGCCTGACGGGGGCGTTCGCCCCTGTCCGCATCTTCCCCCGCACGGAGCCCTGTTGTACGACGCCCTGGTCCTCGACTTCGCCGGAGTCCTCACCACCCCGCTCAACGCGTCGTGGGACATGTTCAACCACGCCCGCGGACTGCCCGACGGGCAATGGCGCCGCATCCTGCACGATCACCCCGACGCCCGCGCCTGGTACCACAACCTCGAACACGGCCGGATGACACAGGCCGAGTGGAACACCCGCACCGGCCGGCTCCTCGGCCTGGACGACACCGACGACCTGATGGGCCAGGCGCACGCCCACGTGAGGGCCGCGACTCCCATGGTCGACGTCGCCCGCGACGCGCGCGCGGCCGGTCTCAAGACGGCTCTGCTGTCGAACAGTTACGGCATGGACCCCTACAACCCGTATGTGCGACTGGGTGTTTGGGACCTGTTCGACGTCCATGTGATCAGCGAGCGTGAAGGCGTGGCGAAGCCCGACCCGTTGATCTACCGGCGCACCGTGGACCGGCTGAACGTGCCTGCCAGGGCGTGCGTGTTCGTGGACGACCGGATGGAGAACCTGACCCCGGCCAAGGCGCTCGGGATGACCGTGGTGCATGCCACCGACCCGGAGGTGACAGCCCGTGTGGTCCGGTCCCTTCTCGGGCTGGAGCGCTGTGAGTTGACGGCATGACTACCCCACGGCGTAGCAGTAGCACAGACCAGCACGGAAGCCAGTGCTACGCCGTGTAGTGATCCTCGTGCGGCGGGTCCTCGAAGTACTACAGCCCGTGGATTCACCATCGGTGATCACTCGGTGACAGTGTCTGTATGCCCGAGATGCCCGAGGAACCCCTCACTTCCCGTCGCGTCCCCGTCGCCCTGTACGTGGTGACCGGTGACGTCGACGCCGCGCCGCTGCTGACGGACTACTGCACCCGGTACGCGCACGCCCGCGACTGGCCTACGGTCGAGACCATCACGGACACTGACCATCAGGCCCCGCTCCTGTCGCGCCCCGGCTGGGAGCGGGTCCTCGCACTGCTGTCCAGCCGGGCCGCGCACGGTGTGATCACCTACAGCCCCGGCATGATCGCCGCTTCCGCCGAGGAGTTCGAGGCAGTTCGAGAGCTCCTCCGCGAGCGGGGCGCGTTCCTCGTCGCCGCCAGACTCGACGCTCCCAGCGCGCGGACGTCACCGCGGCGTACCCCCGCCCAGACCGCACGGCGCCGCGCACTCGCGGATGCCGCCTACAAGGGCCGCGGCGCCGAGCGGGGGCGGTCCAGTGAGTGAGCGCACCACCACGAGCAGCAGACACGCCCAGGCCGGGAAGGGCCTCGGCCTGATGCACAGGTCGCATCCGTGGCTCGGTCGCACCGTCACCGACACCGCGACCGGCCGAACGGGCATCCTGCGCGCCATCGCCCCGGATGTCGACCGGCCGCGCCTGGTGGCATGGCTCGCCCCCGTCGGCGGCGGCGTGGAGTGGACCACCGATCCGGAAGCGCTGGACGAGCCAGCGATGACCGGTCCGACTCCCACGCCGGGGCAGCCCGAGCAGGCGTCGCAGCAGAGCGACATGTTGCCGAAGCCTGACGAACTCGCCGCGAAGCAACAGACGTTGCACGCGCAGATCGACGCACATCTCGCCCTGTTGCATGAAGAGAGGGCCTGCAAGTGACCTACACCCCGCCGAACGACTTCCGGCTTCCGCGACCTGTACCGATCCCCGGTTGCGCGCGATGTACCGAACTGGCCGCCCAACGAACCAAGGCCCGAGCCGAGTTGGATCGCAGCGCGGAAACCGACTTCAACGTGTTGATGCGCCGACACCTGACGGAGACGCACACGTGATGCCCGCCCAGCTCTCGCCATAGGAGCTCCGGCATGACGTGCCAGGGACCAAACACAAGGAACGCACAAGTACATGGGCCGCGCTACAGGCGGCCCCGCAAGCCCCCTGCCGGAGCCCGGCTCGTTCCCCGCACTGAGCCCCGGCAAGGTCCACCACCGGACCCGACACCGGACCCGAGGAAGGGACAGACCCATGACCATCGCACCTGAGGCACCCACAACACCCAAGGTGCCTACGTTCCTTGAGCTGGAGATCACCCGGAACTGCCAGCTCACCTGCCCGTCCCTGTGCTACGCGCAGGCCGGTCCCACCGAAGACCACGGCACCTTGAGCGCCGCCGACTGGAAGCGCCTCATCAGCGAGGCCGCCGTACTCGGCGTCGAGAAGGTGCAGTTCATCGGCGGCGAGCCCACCCGGCACCCCGCGTTCGCCGAACTCGTCAGCCACGCCCTGACCGAAGGGCTCGACGTTCAGGTGTACTCCAACCTGTACCGGGTGAAGCTGGAGCACTGGCGCCTATTCGCCCGCCCCCGCGTCAGCCTCGCCACCAGCTACCACAGCGACGACCCCGACGAGCACGACCGCGTGACCGGCCGCAAGGGCAGCCACGAGGCGACCCGCGCGAACATCGTCGAAGCCCTGCGCCGGAACATCCCCCTCCAGGTCGGCATCGTCCGCGTCTTCGACGGCCAACGGGTCGACGAGGCGCACGCGGAGCTGGCAGCGCTCGGCGTGAAGGCGATCAACAGCGATGACGTACGCGGGGTGGGCCGCGCCGCGAAGGCCCCGATCCCGTCCACGACAGACCTGTCCACAGCGGATCCGTCCACGGCAGACCCCTCCACGGCGGACCCGTCCACGGCGGAGCTGTGCGGGAACTGCGCCCGCGGCCGGGCCGCGATCATGCCCGACGGACAGGTCACCCCCTGCGTGCTCGGCCGGTTCCTCCCGGCCGGGGACGCCAAGCGCCAGGGCCTGGCGGCCGTGTTCGCCTCGCCGAAGTGGGCCGAGGTCGCCGCGGCGATCCCGCCGCGAACCGTCGGCGGATGCACCCCGGATGAGGACTCCTGTATGCCCTCGCCCGGCGCGGCCGAGGGAGCCTGTACCCCGGCGGACTCGAACGACTGCGACCCGTCCCGCACCCCGGCCTGCAACCCCAAGTACAGCTAGGAGCACAGCACATGGACTGGGAAAACATGGACTGGGAAACACACGCGCGGCACCTGGCAGCGGACGTGGTCCGCCCGGAGTCTCGCTGGTACGAACCTCTCGCCACCACCCCCCGGCATGAGTTCGTGCCGCGCTGGTTCGCCAACGAGGGCGGCCGGTGGGTGCTGCGCGAGGGCGCCGACGACACCGAGGCGTGGATGCGCGCCGCCTACGCGGACCGCACCCTGGTGACCCGGGTGGGCCCCCTGCACGCCGACTACGCCGAACCCGGCACCGTGACCGAGGGACAACCCACCTCCTCCTCGACCCTGCCCGGCCTGGTGGTGCAGATGTACCGGCACGCCATGCTCACCGACGAGACGGATGTGCTGGTGACCACCGGCACCGGGTACGGGACCGCGCTCGCCTGCCGGCGACTGGGGGCCGAGCGGGTGACGAGCGTCGACGTCGACTCCGTCCTCGTCATGCTCGCCGGGAAACGGCTGTACGGGAGGGGGCTGCGTCCGGCCATGGGCGTCTGTGACCTCACCGGGCCGCTGCCCGGCTCGTACGACCGGATCGTGTCCACCGTGTCCGTGCGGCCCGTACCGGCGTCGTGGCTGGCCGCGCTGCGGCCGGGCGGCCGTCTGGTGACGACGCTCGCGGGGACAGGACTGATCGTCACGGCGGACAAGACGGAGGACGGCGGTGCGGCCGGACGTATCGAGTGGGACGGCGCCGGGTTCATGAGGACCCGGACCGGCGTCGACTACGACCGGCCCACCGACGCCCTGTGGGAGAAGATCAACAGCGTTGACCTGGAAGGGGAACAGACAGGGGAACAGACAGGGGAACGGGAACGGGAAGGGGAACCGGAAGGGGAGGAGGTGACGACGAGCCGGTACCCGCTGCTGTATCCGCCGGACGCATGGGACGTGATGTCGCTGCTCGAACTCCTCGTTCCCGGCATCGACTACCGCACCGCGTCCGACGGGGACACCCGCACGGTGTGGCTGCTGCACCCCGACGGCTCGTGGGCCCGCGCTCAGGCGCCCGGCTTCCTCGACCCACCCACCGTGCACCAGGCAGGCCCGCGCCGCCTGTGGGACGAGGTGGAACGCGTCCGCCACCGCCTCAACCGCGAAGGCCGACTGCCGGTGTATGGGGCACGGGTACGGATCGCCCCCGACGGCACGCTGACCCTCTCGCGCGGCGACTGGTCAGTGACGGTGGACTGACCCCGTCGACATTCGATACTGACGACCCCGGCACCATGACCACAGGTGCCGGGGCCGCTTGTTGCCCCTACCGCGCATCGCCCCAACTGGGCACGATCCGATGGGCCGGATCGCTGACCATGACCCTGCGGCGCGCGACCCGTCCAGGCGCGAGGAGTGAGGTGCCGTAGTCATACGGGCATTTCGGCGTCCGGCTCCGGCACGTCCGGCTCCGGCATGTCGCGCCCGCCGAACTCCCGCACACCAGAGACGAGAAGCGGCGAGAGGGTGCTCAGCACGAACAGTGCGGCACCGGTCAGGGTGATCGCCCACACGGGCACCTTGGTGAGTGCGAGACCCACCAGTGCGTAGCCGACCGGTGCGGCAGCGGTGGAGGACAGCCAGTCCAACGACATGATGCGGCCCAGGAGTTCGTCGGGAATGTTCCGCTGCAGGGCGCTCATCCACAGCACCTGGAACGATGCGAGCCCGGCACCGGCGGGAATCGCCGCAAGGGCCAGCACCGGAACCGAACTCGTCACCCCGAGAAGCCCCACCGCCAGCCCGAACGGCAGCAGCGAGAGCAGCGCTACCGCGCCGGAGCCGCGTCGCATTCCCTGACGTACCAGAATCCCACCCGTCAGCGCGCCTGCCGAGAAGGCCGCCAGCACCACTCCATAGGCGACCGTGTCCGACTCCGACCGCAGCAGCCGCTCCGGCAACAGGACGAACCAGACCGGGACCGTGGTCAGCACATGGAACAACGACATCAGCAGGATCGCCCATACCCACGACCGGGAACGGGCCTCACGAAAGCCCTCCCTTATCTCCCCGACCACCGAGGCGATCTGGCCAGCGGGCTTCGCGGGCTTGTCCCCCGCGTTCCGCTCTCCCGCGTTCGCGTTCCGCTTCCCCGCGGTCTTCTCCCCCACGGTCTTCTCCCGCACCCCGATCAGCAGCAGGGCGCTGGCCGCGAAGGTGACGGCGTCGAACAACAGGGCACTGCGGGCACCGATCAGCGCGACCACCGCACCCGCCACAGTAGGCCCGAGGATGCCGACTGTCCGCTCGGTCACCGTGGTCAGCGAATTCGCCGCCTCCAGCTGATGCTTGGGGACGATCCGGGGCAGCAGCGAGTCGTAGGCCGGATCGAAGAACGCTTCTCCGGCGCCGACCAGCAACACCAGCAACACCAGCGTCCAGGTCGGCGCGCCGAGTACGGCCATCGCCGCACCAGCGACGACCATGGCGCGCAGCACATCGACGCTCGCCATGATCCTGGTGCGCGGGAAACGGTCGGCCACTACTCCACCGATGAGCACGCACAGTGCCATACCAAGGGCCCGAGCGGCCAGCACCGCCCCGAACCCGCTGACGTTGTCGTCCTCGACGAGCACCGAGACAGCGAGGGCGAACGGAAACATCTGGTCACCCAGCGAGCTCGTCAGCTGACTGAGCCACACCCGGACGAACGCCGGTTCGCGCAGCGCCATGCGCCAGGATCCGGGTGTCCCGGTCGGCCCGGGTGTCCCGGTCGGCCCGGGTGTCCCGGTCGGCCCGGGTGTCCCGGTCGGCCCGGGTGTCCCGGTGGATGTCATCGAGATGCTCTGTCCCTATCCGACTCTGCTCTGCGTCGCCAGGAAGCCTTCCCACCAGCCGTCCGGCCCCTACGGGGAGTGGTGCCACACCGGCAGACTGTCGCGGTACCCGGTGGCCGGGACGACGACTTCAAAGCGTCCACCGACAGACAGCACGGCCTCGGCGAACCAAGCGTCGGGGCCGTCCGCGATACACGAGACCGCCACCAACTCCGCCGCGTCGTACCCGCTCACCACCTCGGCCAGCAGCGCCCGCACGCGCCCCTCAACCTCTGTGCTCAGTCCGCGGTGACCGGTGATCCCCAGCATGGTGAGGCTATCTGCGTTGCGGACGGTGTCGTCAGCAGCCTCCTCGTTCACCTGACGGGTTCGAGCAGGTCGACCGTGGTCAGGCCGGTCTCGCCGTGGACGAGCTGGAGAGCGACTTCGGCGCGAGCAGCCAGATCGAGGGGGTGGAGGTTCTCGGTGTAAGAGGCGTGGACGATGCGGTCGAGGCCGGCGCCGAGGAGTGGGGCGGCGGTGCGGAGGGCAGCTTCGAGGGCGACGCCGTGGGTGGCTCCGCCGTGCAGGATGATGTTGCGGGTCCGGTAGAGGCGGCGCATGGCGATGCGGAACGCCTTGGTGACGTCGTTGAGTTGGGATCGGGGGTTGGTGAGGAGAGCGACCATGCGCTGGGCAGCGGCTTGATCGCTGTAGCCGGTGGGCTTGGTCAGCGCCAGGACCTCAGCTCCGGTGGCTTCGAGAGCGTTGACGACCAGCCGGGCAGCTGCCCTGTTCGTGGTACAGGCGGCAACCGCGCGGGAGAGGTCGTCGGGCTCGCTCGGGTTGTGGCGGTGGGCCAGGGTGGTGAGTTCGGCACGGGGCCAAGAGCAGGCGATGATGGTGGCCATCCGGTCGGCGGCGATGGCCTTGCCGGAGCGCTCCCCGTCGCCCTTTGGATCGTCGGCGTGGACGAGGAGGGACTCGACGGCGGCCCAGCCGCCGGCGACTGCGGGGGCGAGCGCTCCGCGGTTGACCGCAGCGGCGAGCTCGAGAGCGTCATCGATGCGGCCGCGTCGGCTGTCGACCTTGTACAGGTGTCCCTCGTGCACGAGGGACAGGACGTCGGCGCCCCGGGCAGGAGGGTCCAGCGGTACCGGCCGGGGATGACCGGCGACCCAGATGCGGGGCACCGGGACGACGCCGCCGCGGTGGGCACGCAGGTAGTGGGATCGAGCGACCATCCGGTCCAGCAGCTGGCGTGCCTGCTCGGCCGCGCCGTACGGGTCGAGCGCGTCGAGCCGGTAGACGAAGCCGCCGCCGGTGCGGATACCGGCCGGATCGTGGCCGTTGTCCTTGAGCCAGGTGATGACCTCGCCCTTGGAACGCCAGTGGTCGAGCGGTTCCGCCAGCTCACGGCGGCCTGGTACCTTCTCCAGCGCGACCAGCACCTCGTGCGGCCGGGCGCGCGTACGGGCGAGCTCGGCGGCGGACTCCGCGATCTCCACGGAGGTGGCTTGATCGCGGTCGAGCCTCTTGGCCCAGACCTTCAGGTGGCTGGCGCTGAAGCCAAGGTCGAGAAGGTGCGCGGCCACGGTCCGGGAAAAGCGCTCCGGCTTGACCCGCTTGTCCTCCTCAACCTTCAGAGCACTCGCCCAACGGTCCAGATACCCGGCGCGGACATGACCGATGATCTCCTTCAGTCGCCGCCGCTCCGGGCTGGGATCCACGAGCGAATTCTGGAGCAGCAGGTTGATCTCCTTGCGGAGCTCCCGGTCACCCAGTCCCTGATCAGGGCCGATCAGTGCCCGCAGCTCGTTGCGCTGCCAGTCGCACGCGGAAGACGCAAGAACGTTGTGGGCCTGCCAGTGGCCGGCCTCCCATAGCTCCTCCAGGGCCAGCACAGACCCGATGTCCCAGAGCCGGCGCGGCCACGGCGTTCCCTCGTCGGTGAAGAAGTCCGCCATCCGTGCCAGGACGCGGCGCGCGTACGGGTCGGAGTCCGGGGCTACAGCAGTGGTCATCACCGCACCCTATCGACGTGGCGCTGGCTGGTAGCCGGCTCATGGGCGCCGTGCTAAATTGGCAGCAGACTTAAAGGGGCACTCGCTTCGGCCACTGCCCCTCTCTTTTTGGCCCGCACACCACCTCGTGGTGTGCGGGCCATTTTGCTTTACGCGGCCAGCAAGCACGGCAGGGGTTCTCGTAGCGGCGCGGCCAGGCGACAAGGCAGGTGAGCGAGGGGACGCGTTCGGTCAGCCGACCAGTGTCCATCTCTCTCACCCGAACGAAGGACTAACGAAGGACTCAGGACAATGAAGAATCCCTGGCCAGAGTCCCGGGGAAGAAGTATCTGGCGGTTTCTCATGGGAACCCGACCGCCGCACCGGAGCCGGACACGCTGTTCTAGGTATCGCTGCTCCGTACGGCGTTCCTGGCACGCAGGACCGACCTCACGCAGGACCGACACACGGAGCAGCGCACGCATGGATCAGAGCACCTGGGGCACCGTTGACCGACTCGTGGGGTGGCTGGACTCCGAAAGCCCGGTGTCCGCGGACGTCGCGCGTCTGCTGCGCGTGCTGAAGATCAGCGAGGAAGCCGGGGAAGTCGCCGAGGCCGTGCACGGCGTGATGGGGTCCAATCCCCGCAAGGGCGCGAGCCACACGTGGGAGGACGTGCAGGAGGAGCTGTGTGACGTCATCCTGACGGCCATGGTCGCGTTGGCGACGTTGACTCCGGATGCACAGAAGGTCTTCGAGGAGCGTCTTTCTCACATCGCCGACCGTTCCCTGACCTGACCCTTGGCCTGACTCCTGGCCTGACCCTTGACCTGCCGCCTGGCCTGACGCGGAGACCGGCCCCTGCGAACACCCCCGGACCGTCTTCCCGGACAATCCACCCCCGCCCGAGCAGTCCGACATGAGCCGCCCCGCAACGCCGCCCCCACAACGCCAGGGCACCCTCACAACCCCCGCCCCCCGAGCCCACGACCCCCGCCCCTCGCCCCCGCCCCCGACCCCCCGCCCCCTCACGACCCCCCAGCCCCCCGACCGGCGCGCTACCGTGGAGCGGATGAACACCGAGGAGCATCCGGAACGCACACCCGAAGGCGCCCCTGCCCCCGCCTCCGCCCCCCGTTCCCTGGCGGAAGCGCTCCGCGCGCGGGACGACGCCTCCCTGTCCGCGCTCCTGCGCGCCCGCCCGGACCTCCTCACTCCCGTCCCCACGGACCTCACCCAGCTCGCCACCCGCGCCGGTACCCGCGCCTCGGTGGTCCGCGCCCTGGAGCACCTGGACCGCTTCGCCCTGCAGACCGCCGAGGCGCTGGCCGTGGCCGCCGACCCGGTGTCGTACGGCGGACTCCTCGGCCTGATGGCGGGCGACGAACCCGACGAGACGACCGCCGCCCTGCTCCCCCGCGCCCTCGCCACGCTCCGCACGCAGGCCCTCGTCTGGGGTCCGGACGACCGTCTCCGCCTGGTCCGTACCGCCCGTGAACTGCTGGTGCCCTCCCCGCAGCATCCCTCCCCCACCGGCCTCGGCCCGACCGTCGCCGAAGCCGCGGCCGGTATGTCCCCCGGCCGCGTCCAGGAGATCGTCACGGCGGCCGGGCTCCCCGGCACCCACGACTCCGTCTCGGCCGTGCGGTCCCTCACCGCCCTGTTCACCGACCGCACCCGCATGGCCGCGCTGCTCGCCACCGCCCCCGCCGAGTCGCTGGAGGTCCTCACCCGTCTCGTGTGGGGCCCGCCGTACGGCCAGGTCACCGCCAGCCCGGCCCCCCATCTGCGCTGGCTGCTGGACCGGGGCCTGCTCCTGCCGACGGCGCCCGGCACGGTCGTACTGCCGCGCGAGGTCGCCCTCCACCTGCGCGACGGCCGGGCGCACCGCCGCACGGAACCGCTGCCCCCGCCCGTCGAGGCCGCCGCCACGCACCGCCCGCAGGCCGTGGACGCGGCGGCGGCCGGCCAGGCGTACACGGCGCTCGCGACCGTCGAGGAGCTGCTGAAGGACTGGGACGAGGGCGGCCCGTCCGTACTGCGGGCCGGCGGCCTGAGCGTACGCGACCTGAAGCGGACCGCGGCAGCCCTCGACGTCTCCGAACCCCTCGCCGCCTTCTGGGTCGAACTCGCCTATACGGCAGGCCTGTTGGCGTCCGACGGCGAGGACCGACGAGCGGTATGCCGCCACGCCCGCGTACGACGAGTGGCTCGCGCTGCCCCCCGCCGAGCGCTGGACCCGGCTGGCCACGGCATGGCTGACGGCGACCCGTACGGCGGGCCTGGTCGGCGGGCGGGACACGAAGGACCGGACGCTGTCGGCGCTGGGCCCGGGCCTTGACCGGTCGGCCGCGCCGGAGGTCCGCCACCGGGTGCTCGCCCTGCTGGCGGAGCTCCCCGAGGGCACGGCGGCCACGGCCGGCTCGGTCCTCGCCCGGCTGCGCTGGGAGCGCCCACTGCGGGGCCCACGCGGCGCCCAGGGCTCCCGGACGGACGACGACCTGCGCTCCCGCCTGGCCCAGTGGACGCTGTCCGAGGCGGAGTTGCTCGGCGTCACCGGGCGCGGCGCGCTCTCCTCACACGGCCGGGCACTGCTCGGGCTGCCCCCGAGGGCGCCGGCGGGCGACGACCTGCCCGCACAGCCCGGCGACAAGCTCCCGGCCCACCACCACCAGGCCCACCACCAGCACACTCCCCCGGAGCCCCCTGCCGGACCACCCCTCGCACCCCTCGCATCCCTCCCACCCCTCGCGCCCCTGGCACCGCCGAACAGGCCGCGGCCGCCCCCCGCGCCGCCCGCGTCCTCGCCCCGCTGCTCCCCGAACCCCTGGACCACATCCTCCTCCAGGCGGACCTGACGGCGGTGGCCCCCGGCCCCCTGCGAGCGCCCGCTGGCCGACACGCTCGGCGTACTCGCGGACGTGGAGTCCAAGGGCGGCGCGACCGTCTACCGCTTCACCCCCGGCTCGGTGCGCCGCGCCCTGGACGCCGGCCGCACCGCCTCCGACCTGCATGCCTTCCTCGCCGAGCACTCCCGTACGCCGGTCCCGCAGCCGCTCGCGTATCTGATCGACGACGTGGCCCGCAGGCACGGCCATCTCCGGGTCGGCGCGGCCTCCGCGTACGTACGCTGCGACGACGACGCGGCCGCTGAGCGAGATCCTCGCCGACAAGCGGTCCGAGCCCCTGCGTCTGCGCCGACTGGCCCCCACCGTCCTGGCCTCCCAGACGGACCCGGCGACGCTGCTGGACGGCCTGCGCTCCATGGGGTATCGCCCCGGCCGCCGAGTCCGCCGAGGGCGACGTCCTGATCACCCGCGCCCGCGCCCACCGCACCCCGCCGCGCACCGCCCCGGAACCGGTCCCCGAGGGCCCGCCGCCCCCTGACGACACGCTCCTCGCGGCGGCGCTCCGGGCCATCCGCGCGGGCGACCTCGCCTCGACGGCTCCCCGCAAGAACACGGCCTCCGCCCCCCACGGCACCCTCCCGCGCACGAGCTCCGCCGAGACCCTCGCCACCATGCAGGCCGCCGTCCTCACCGGCGAGACCCTGTGGATCGGCTACGTCAACGCCGAGGGCACCGCCAGCCAGCGCGTCATCGCCCCCGTCCGCGTCGAGGGCGGCTTCGTCACGGCGTACGACCACACGGCGGACGAGGTCCGCACGTATCCGCTGCACCGGATCACGGGCGTGGCGGAACTCGCCGACGACGCGATGTAAGCCGACGAGGCGACCACGCGCCCGGGCCCGCACGGCCACCTGCCCGGCCCCGTACGGCCCCGCGCCCGGCCCCGTACAGCCCCGCGCCCACCCCCGCACGATCACCCGCCCGGCCCCGTACGGCCATGCGCCCACCCCTGCACGATCACCCGCCCGAGCCCGCATGATCACCCGTCCGGGTGCATGCGATCCCCCATCCGGGCGTAGGCGCGATTTCATGCACGACACGCCGAACACTTCCCCCTCTTGGGGGACCTTACGGGCCTCCCCGCATCGCGCCGCGGGCCGCCGGGCAGCCACCCCGTGTCCTGAACGCGCTCAAACGGGCACAACAGAGAGGCTGTTCCATGCGTGCTGCTCGTCGTATCGCCACCGTCCTGACAGCGACCGCCGCGATGATCGGAGCCTTCGCCACCCAGGCCGCGGCAGTCGCCATCGATGTCGGCGGGTTCGTCTTCGAAACTCCGCCCGTCTGACCGCCCTTCACCCCTTTCCGGTCACCCCCTTCCGGGCCGGTCCCAGTCCTTCTGGGGCCGGCCCGCTCCAGCACTGTCCGCATGCAACCGCATGCAACCGCATGCGTCCTCATGCGTCCTCATACATCCGTATCCATGTGAAAGGTCCGGAAGTCCTTATGCGTCCCAAGATCCCCGTCCGCACCCGCTCCGCCATCGCCGCCACCACCCTGGGCTTCGCGGCCGTCTTCCTCGGCGCGCTCGCTCCCGAGGCCGCGGCGGCTCAGCCGTTCGTGCCGGTGCAGCCCTTCCCGACCACGGGCGCCGGGCCGCTGGTCAGCGAGGTTGGCAACGTGGAGGGACCGCTGTTCCACGACCTCCCTCTCCTCACGAAAAAGTAGCCCGCCGCGTCCGGTAGCTGTCCCCTTCGAGGCGGACGATCTCGGCGTGGTGCTCCAGGCGGTCGACCATCGCCGGTGCGATTCCCCCACCGAAGATCTCGTCCCACCGGCCGAGCGGGCGGTCGCTGGTCACGATCAGCGAGGCCCGCTCGTAGCGGTGCGCGACCAGCTGGAAGAACAGCTGGGCCGTGTCCGCGTCGAAGGGGAGGTAGCCGACCTCGTCGACGATCAGCACCGGGTAACGGTCGAGCGCGGCCAGTTCCTCGGCGAGCCTGCCCTCGGCACGGGCGCCGGACAGCCGGGCGGCCCACTCGGCGGCGGTCGCGAACAACACCCGGTGCCCGGCCTGGCAGGCGCGTACGCCGAGGCCGATCGCGAGATGTGTCTTGCCGGTACCGGGGGCGCCGACGAACACCGCGTTCCGCCGGGCGGCGGCGAAGTCCAGCTTGCCGAGCCGACCCAAGGTCTCCCGGTCGAAGGAGCGCGGGTGGTCCTCGTCGAACTCCTCCAGCAGCTTGCGGGACGGGAACCCGGCGGCGCGGATACGTGACTCGGCACCCGTCTCGTACGCGGGGGAAAGGGGCTGTGCCTGAGCGGGAACCGCACCCGCGGTCGCACCCATAGCCGTACCCATGGCCGCGCCCGTGGCCGTACCCACGTCCGCGCCCGTGGTCGCGCCCGTGGTCGCCGGGGCCTCGGCCGGGGAGAAGGTGCCGCTGTTGGCTGCCGCCGAGGCCGGGGCCGGGGCCGGGGCCGGGAGCCTCGCGTGCCGGGCCATCGGCCCCGACATGTACGCCAGGATCGCCGCCGAGAGGATGAAGGCCATGTGGATCACCGTGCCCCACAGCAGGGAGTGGCGCGGGGTGTGGTGCACGTCCACGAACATCTGGAGCAGATGCACGGAGGAGATGCCCACGATGGCGGTGGCGAGCTTCACCTTCAGTACGTTGGAGTTGACGTGCGAGAGCCATTCGGGCTGGTCGCGGTGGCCCTGGAGACCGATGCGCGAGACGAACGTCTCGTAGCCGCCGACGATCACCATGATCAGCAGGTTCGCGATCATGACGACGTCGACCAGCTTGAGCACCGCGAGCATCACGTACGTCTCGGTGGCCTTCCCGGTCACGCACCGCAGAATTAAAGTCCACAGCTCGTTGAAGAACTTGTAGACGTACACCCCCTGCGCCGCCACCAGACCGAAGTACAACGGCGCTTGGAGCCAGCGGGTGGCGAACAGGGCGTACCCGAGCGGCGCGACCGTCGAGGACGAGGCGGACGTGAGGGACGGGCTGAGACCGGACAAGGGCTCACTCCAGGGCTACGGCACATGGGTTCCCCCTGCTCAGGGCCCCTCGTGCGAAGCCGAGAGCGGGAGAAGCCGAGAGCTTGGGGCAGGTGACCTGTACGGTTCGCCATTCTTCGCGGTCGCCGCCACATATCTGAATTCCGGCCACTCATTGGAGTGGATAGACATCCAATAGGACAAGATGCGAACGTCACCCCACCGCGTCCACAACGTGCCGCGGATGTCACCCCGTTAGGGCTTCTCTTCGATCAGGGGCTTGGTGATGGCGGCCAGTCGTTCCTCGGTGAGGGCGCCGGAGACGGTGGCCGCGATCCGTCCTTCGCGGTCGATGAAGACGGTGTAGGGCAGGAACTGGGGGTTGAACTGGCCCCGGGGCATCCTGAGGATCTGCTTGCCCCGCCGGTCTTTGAAGGTGGGGTAGGTCAGGGCGTATTCGCGGACGAAGGCACGGGAGCTGCCTTCGTTGGCGTCCTGGGTCAGACCCAGGACTTGGACGTTGGCCGCGTTCTTGTCCTGGAAGCGCTGGAGGCCGGGGGTCTCGGCGCGGCACGGGGCGCAGGTGAAGGACCAGCCGTTGAGGACGACGACCTTGCCCCGGTAGGTGTTCAGGGTGAGGGTTTTACCGTTCATGAGGTCGGGGGCGGTCAGATTCGGCGCAGCGGGCCGGTCCTTGGGGGCAGGCCGGGGAAGGGCCAGGCCGGTTTCGGGGTCGGTCTTGGGGGGCTGCTGGGTGCAGCCGGTCAAGGCGGCGGCCAGGACCAGGACAGCGACGGCGGCGATGGCAGTAGCGGTGGCGGTGCGCGGTGCGATCATGCGCGAAAGAATGCCAACCCCCGACCTGCGCAGGGCAGTCGGGGGCTGGCAAGTGGGTTCAGGTATCGCTGGTTGCGGGCCGGGTGGGATCCTCGAACAGCTCACCACTCTTGCTGCTCTCCAACCAGACCGTTGTACGCCCGTCGGGGCCTCGAAGAAGGGTGCACAGTCCGCCCAGGAGATCGTGCAACCGTACCGAGTACGGCAGCACTTGCACGGTCACGTGCGGCTGGGAGGGCTGCGGCTTGTCTCTGCTATGCGACTTCGGCTCCCCGTGGAACAGCTGGGACATCGGCCCGTGCAACGGGCAACAGCGCGGCCCACGCCAGAACTTCGACCAAGTGCTCGGCCAGCAACCCGACGTGGGGATCAGGCTGGACAAGCGCGGTCGCCTGGCCGCGGGCGGTGCGCTCTGCGGCCCATTCGTGGTCGAGGTTGGTGAAATCGTCGTCGATCCAGATGACGGGCACGTCACCGAGCCAGGTGTCGATGTGGTCGCGTTTCCACAGGTACCCGTTGGGGTGGCTCGTGGTGATCTGCGGGCGTGGGAGGTCGACGTACGGCAGGGTCGGCAGGCCGAGGAGCGGGCCGATCACAGTGGTGGCGTCCTGGCGCCAGCTGGTGCACCAGACGGGGGTGACCAGGCCGGTTCGGATCACGTGCATGAGCAAGGTTCCGTGCGCAGGGTTGAGCCAGATGGTGACCGGATCGTCGGGGCTCCGGTCCGTGGGCGCGACGTCGTGGCGGTAGTGGGTGGCCGGACTGGCCCCTTCAGTGTCTGGGAAGGGTATGAGGACGCCGTCGACGTCGAGGAGCAGGTAGGGCGTGCGCATTGGTTTCTCCCAGGGGAGCCGGGGCGGGGGTCAGAGCTTGTGCGCGGTGATCAGCAGGGTGGTGGGCCAGCGGCTGTGGCGGGCGTCGTGGAACTCCTGGGCCGAGGTGAGCCAGAGGCCGGTGCGGTCGAGGTGTTTCTCCCAGCGGTGGGCGTCGAAGTCCCAGCGTGCGATGGGTAGTCGGGTGCGGTCGGGGAGGGTGACGTAGTCGCGGCTGGGGCGGTCGTCGGTTGAGGGGCGCCTGCCGCCGCGTTGGGGGTGGGGGACGGAGAAGGCGAGAGTGCAGCCGGGCTTGAGGTGCTGGGCGATGGCCGGGAGCAGAAGTTCGGGGGCTACGAGGCCGACAACTCCGAAGACGGAGTAGATGGCGTCGAAGGGTTCATCGGAGGCTTGCAGGTAGTGCAGGGCGTGGCCGGCGACGAAGGTGAGGTTGTTCAGTCGGCCGTAGTGCGAGCGGGCTCGGCGGATCTGGAGGCCGACGAGGTCGACGCCGGTGACCTGGGCGCCGATTGGGGTCTCCCCTGCTCGAGTGGAGCCGAGAGCTTGGGGAAGGGTGGCGAGGTGGGCGGCGTTGTGGCCGGGGCCGCAGCCGAGTTCCAGCAGTCGCTTGTGGCGCAGATCCGGGCCGAGGATGTCGGCGCCGGGCCCGCTGCCGGGCCGTGTGGTCCATTCCATCCGCGTGGGTACGGACAGGGGTTCGGCGGGGCTGGCCGTTGTGCGCTGAAGAGCATGGACGTACCAGGGGGACGCCTGGGCGAGCACGTCAGACCTCCAGAAGGTGGAGAACATCGGTGAGGTGGCGGCGGACGGCCTTGATGTAGGCGGGGTCGGTGGCCGGGTCGTTGATCCAGCGGATGGACTGCTCCATGAACCACTCCACGGCCCACATGCGGTGCCAGCCCAGCGCCCACTTCTCGGCGGGAAGTCCGCCCCGTTCGGCGAGGGCGTCGGGGGTGCCGCCCTCGGTGACGTAGGTCTCCAGGAAGACGCGCAGGCGGACGGGGTCGGGGGTATCGAGGGTGCCGTGCCAGCTGGCGAGGTCGAGCAGGCCGGGGCCGGTGAAAGCGCGGGCGAAGTCCAGCAGCCGCCAGCCGTACCGGCCGATGTGGAGGCTGGTGGGGTGGAATTCGGAGTGCACCCAACCGAACGGGGCCACCGTCGTACCGGCCGAGCGTGCTTCAGCTGCCTGGGCGGTGCGGTCGAGGACATCTTCAATGTCGTCCGTGTCCTGCCACCGCTCGGCTTTACGAAGCCGGCCGAGGTGCTCCAGGGCCCGGCTCGGAAGTCGGCGCAGCCCTTCCCGGTCGAAGACTGGCAGAGCGGCGGCGGTGCGGGTGCGGTGCAGGACGACGGCCGCGGTGGCGCCGTCGAGGTCGTCGGCCTCGCGGGCGGCGGGGCCGAGGTCCTCCATGCAGCATCCCGAGCCAGCCGTCCACGACCGCGGACGCGTGAACGACAGGTACTGGGACACCAAGAGTGCGTGCCAGCCGGAGGGCCTGATCCTCCCTGTCGAACGGCTTCTTGGCGTACTTGAAGATGACGGTGGTGCCGTCGGGGAAGGTCAGGCGCTCGACGCCGGACATCGACCACACCCGCACCTCCTCACGCACCGCGGTGGACCGGCCGACAATGGTCAGCAGGTTGTCCAGGAGATCGGCGTTGAGGGTCGTTTCCATCAGGGGCTCCAGTGCTGTTGGCGGCGTCCGGGGCGGGCGAGAGGTGCCGGCCCGCCCCGGAGCCGGGACTGTGGTGCTACGCGGCAGGGTTCACGCGGTGGGCGTAGACCTGCTCGATCCATCCGGCCTTGAAAGCGGCGAGGTCGTCGCGGAAGGTGGCCATCGAGGCACCGTAGGGCGCCACGACGCCGCCGGACTGGTCCGGCACGGACTGGCAGCCGTGCACGAGCCGTCCGCCGAGGGCGGCGTGGGCCTTGATGGACTCGATGCGGCGGTGTTCGTTGAACCAGCCGCCGTGGTAGACCTCGTCGAGCAGGCCGCCCATCTCGTCGTCCAGATCGAAGACGACGGAGGTGGCGGCGGGGAAGAACCAGCAGGGGCCGACGTTGGAGATGTGTCCGTCCAGCTCGACCTTGTTGAGCGCCATCAGCGTGGCCGCCTCGCGCAGCATCCGCAGGTGGTCGGCGGTGATCTGCGGCAGGCCGAGGCCGGCGAGGTGCTCGTCGCGGAAGAGGTAGGCGTACACCTCGTAGGCGGTGGCGAGCACCCGGGCGGCGTCCGAGGTGGACTTGGCGTGGATCTTGATGAACTCCAGCGCGAGCTGCTCGACCGCGCTCTCGGTCGTCTCCTCCACGTCCAGGAGCTCGGCTTTGACCAGCTCCCAGTCGGCGACGAGCCACGTGCTGGACTCGAAGCGGAAGAAGTACTCGGCCGGGTCGATGGTGATGCGCCGGCCGTCGATCTGGATGCCGGGCAGGCGGCTCCAGCGCTCGTCGAACGCCTCGGGCAGTACGACCGTGATGGCCGTGGTGTCGATGGTGGTCACTGTGTCTCCGTCTCTGATCGGCCGGGTTCGGGCACAGGAATGCCCGAACCCGGTGTAGGCATACGGAACTTCGGGGGCCGCCCGGCCGAAGGGGGAGCCTGGTCACGGTGTCGGACCGGGGCCGGGCAGCTGATGATTAGTGAACCCTCCCTCACGCACAGTGGGTACGGTGAGAGGCAGTTGAAGCGGTATACGCGGTTTACAGCCCGGACGGGAGGCGAGCGTGGCAGCACAGAGAGAACCCAACTACCGCCTGCGCGACATCATCGAAGCGATCGGCTGCACGTACGAGGCCCTGGCGAAGGACATCCGGCGCATCGCAGCCGAGAACGGCGAGATCCTCCAGACCAACAAGTCGGCCATCTCCCACTGGGTGAACGGCACTCGCCAGCCCACCGGACGGACCGGGCAGTACCTCGCCGAAGCGCTGTCCCGCCGGACATGCCGCATCATCACCCAGACCGAGATCGGCCTACACGCACCGGATACACCGGATACCGAGGGGCTGGCCGAACAGGATCCTGTCCTGGCTGTAACCAACCTCGGCCGCGCCGACGTCGAACGCCGCCGCTTCCTCGCGGTGGCCGCCTTCACCACCGCCGGCGTCGCCATGCCCCTCGCTCACGATCACGAGGTCACCGCCCGCATGCTCCGCGCCCGCACCGGCACGTCCGTGGTCGGGGCAGAGGACGTGGACGTCGTACGCCAGATCACGGCGGCCTTCAGCGCGGCCGACGAACGCCTCGGCGGCGGGCATGGCCTGACCACGGTCACTGCCTACCTGGCCGACACCGCCGCCCCCATACTGCGGGGCCGCTTCCCCAGTGAAGCCTTACGGCGTGCGGCCTTCGGCGCCGTGGCCGAACTCGCGTACCTGGCAGGCTGGAAGCACCATGACCTCGGCCAGGAAGGGGCCGCCCAGCGCTACTACCAGGTCGGTTACCAGCTGGCCTGCGAAGCCGACCCACACGGCCACGCCGCCTGGATGATGCGTACCCTTGCCCACCAAGCCCTCAGCCTCAAGCAGCCCCACCACTGCGTCAACCTCGTCGAAGGTGCCCTCACCCGCGGTCTTGGTCACGTCGACGGCCAGACCGAGGCTCTGCTCCACATCACCCACGCCCGCGCCTACGCCGCCGACCGGCGAGAAGCCTGCAGCGGCCCGCGCCCTGCTCGCCGCCGAAGACGCCCTCCTGCGCGACGACGGCCCTCAGCCCAGCTACTCCCGCGTCAGCGGCCCCGCTGCCGGCACCGTGGCCAGCCACACCGCCCGCACGCTCACCGACCTCGCCGACCACATCGGCACCGAGCAGCAGCACCGCGACGCCTTGATCCGCTGGGACCCTGACAAGTACAAGCGCGTCCACGCCCTCACCTACGCCGACCTCGGCGACAGCCTCGCCGCCCAGGCCCGCGCCGACGAGGCCGTCGCCGCCTGGTCCCAGGCCCTGACCCTCATGGAGGGCATGACCTCCGACCGCACCCGCAAGGCGATCACCTCACTCCGCTCCATCCTCGCCATCTACCAGCGCCGCAAAGTGCCCGGAGCCGCCGAACTCGCCCGCCGCGCACGCGAAGCGCTGACCTAAGCTGCCCACAACCGACCGACGAAGGGACACAAGCCGTGGCTCAACCGCAATCCGACGACCAGCCCAAGGCCCTCCCGCCCGCCCTCGAATCCATGACCCTGCTGGTCGCCGCCGTCATCGTCCATGACCAGGCCACCAACCGCGTCGTCCTCCTCCAGCGCAGCCAGAACGCCAAGTTCGCCCAGGGCATGTGGGACCTCCCCGTCGGCAAGAGCGAACCCGGCGAACCCATCACGGAAACCGCCGTGCGCGAGCTGTACGAGGAGACCGGTCTGAGGGTGAAGCCGGAGTCTCTCAGGGTCGCCCATATCATTCACGGCGCCTGGGGCGTCGAAGCCCCGGGCGGCTTCCTCACCGTCGTCTTCGCCGCCCACGAATGGACAGGCGAACCCGAAAACCGCGAACCATGGAAGCACGCTCAAGTCCGTTGGGTCGCTGCCGACGCCATCCCGGAGGCGTTCGTAGAGACAACTGCCCGTGCCCTCAACCACTACCTCAGGGGCGGGCCCCAGGTGTCTCTTGACGGATGGGGAGAGACAGACCTTTCGCAGGCCAGGTCTCCCTACCTCAGCCGTTGAGCGTGCCTGCCTTGAGTGTGGCGACGAACGCGGTCCAGCCAGCGACGGGGAAGAGCAGGGCAGGGCCGTGGGGGGTCTTGCTGTCGCGGACGGGGGCGGCGGTGGGGAAGTTGTCGGCCACTTCGACGCAGTTGCCCGCACCCCCGTCGCTGTAGGTGGACTTGCGCCACGAAGCGACTCTCAGGTCGATGTCGGGGGATCGCATAGTGCGCTGTCCTCCATCACTTGCTCCATCACTTGCTCAACGAACGCCACAGAGTCCCGGGGCGAAAGGGCCACGTCCCGGAGTGCATCGTAGGACAATCTGAGCCGTTCGACTTCCTTGCTGTCCTCGAACAGTTCGCCGCTCTTGCTGCTCTCCAACCAGACCGTTGTACGCCCGTCGGGGCCTCGAAGAAGGGTGCACAGTCCGCCCAGGAGATCGTGCAACCCTACCGAGTACGGCAGCACTTGCACGGTCACGTGCGGCTGGGAGCCCATTTCCAGGAGGTGGGCGAGCTGCCCCCGCCATTCTCCGGGGTCCAGCAGTGGCCGCCTCAACACCGCCTCGTCGATGATCGCCCGTACATGCGGGGGCGGGTCGCGAAGCAGGAGCTCTTGCCTGCTCATGCGGGCCGCAAGCTGCTTCCTCCAGCTCCGGAACCTGGTTCGGCAGGTGCGGTGTCGACCAGAGCAACGTCCGCGCGTACGCCTCGGTCTGGAGCACACCGTGAAGGAAGCTCCCCGCATAGTGCTCGATGGACCACGGCGCCCGCCTCAAGCTCCATGTACCGCACGTACTTCTCCCGGAACACGGCCCCTTGCTTGGCCATTTCCCACAGCCGCATCAGCAGCGGCGTTGTTCCGTAGACCGTGTCGAGCGCCTCGATGAGCTCGGGGCCGCCGAGACTCTTGCCCTGCTCCATTGCGTGCAGGTGCGTGTGGTCCCACCCGACCTTGTCGGCCAACTCCCGTAGGGACCAGCGGGCTTCGGTGCGCAGTCGGACCAGCTCGGCGGCCAGGACCATGCGGGGCGATTGCTGACCTTCTTCTGAGATCAGCTTCCGCGGCGGCATCGAACACCTCTCCGTCGTAGATCGGCGGGCTCCGGTAGACCAACACCAGCGCCCAATAAGCCAACAGTGACTATCTGTTCACGGTAGGTGAAGGAGCGGCAAGCTGGAGGCCGTTCGTCAAGGACACCGCCGGACCGGGTGGATGTCCGCACAAGCCGTGCCACGCACAAGACCCCCGCGACGTTGCAGGACGTCCGGGGGCGTGGCCATCAACCCGACATTTCCCAGGAGTTGACGACACATGCACGTTATCGCGAGAGTCCTCGCACCGCTGTTGTGGGTACTGCTGCCGGCGACGGGCCGTCACCGGGCAGGGCAGGCCGCTCCGGCGGTCGGCAGGGCAGCACGCCGGGAATGCCGGGAACGGCGGCTGCGGCGGCAGCGCCGACGCCACCTGTGGCTGGCGGCAGTCGGCGTGGACGCCGGACCGCGCCGGATCCACGGCATCGAGGTGACGGCCCGGTGAGGTACGACCGCGACAGCCGCCCCTGGGCCGCCCCCGCGCCCGGCCTTCGTCTTCTGCCTTGGGAGAGCCCGGAGGGCAAACCCTGTTTCCTGAGCACCGACAGCGGCGGAGGCCCGGTCTCCCGGCTGGCCGACGACCTGGAGGAGGCGCAGCTGTGCCTCGGCACGGAGGCCCTGACGGAGGCCGAGACCGCCCTGGACGATCCGGCGGCGGAACCACTCACCCTGCGAGTGGCGCTTCGGAAGACCTCTTGGGCGCTGCGGGACGCACTCCGCATCGCCGACAGCCGCGGCGACCGGATCCCGGAATCGGACAGCTGAGACAGCCGGGACAGCCAGGACGGCTGGGACGGCTGGGACGGCTGGGACGGCTGGGACGGTCGGGACAGCCGTGACAGCTGGGACCCCCGGGAGGAAAAGGAAAAGGAAGACGACAGGCCGCAGCAGCCCAGCGAGTCCGGCGCCCCATCGATCAGGCACACTGGACGTTTGGCCGAGCAGAGCCCTCGAGCAGAGCCCTCGAGCAGAGCCATCCCGGAAGGCATCCGAAAGGCAGGCGCGCGTGAATGGTCCCCTCATCGTCCAGAGCGACAAGACGCTGCTGCTCGAGGTCGACCACGAGCAGGCCGACGGCTGCCGTCGGGCCATCGCGCCGTTCGCGGAGCTGGAGCGGGCGCCGGAGCACATCCACACCTACCGCCTGACCCCGCTCGGCCTGTGGAACGCGCGCGCCGCCGGGCACGACGCCGAGCAGGTCGTGGACGCGCTGGTGCAGTACACGCCGCTATCCGGTGCCGCACGCGCTGCTCGTCGACGTCGCCGAGACGATGGCCCGCTACGGGCGCCTCACGCCTCACCAAGCACCCCGCGCACGGGCTGGTGCTGGACACCACCGACCGGCCCGTGCTGGAGGAGATCCTGCGCTCCAAGAAGGTCCAGCCGCTGGTCGGCGCCCGGATCGACCCGGACACCGTGGCCGTGCACCCCTCCGAGCGCGGCCAGATCAAGCAGGTGCTGCTGAAGCTGGGCTGGCCGGCCGAGGACCTCGCCGGGTACGTGGACGGCGAGGCGCACCCCATCGAGCTGGCCGAGGACGGCTGGGCGCTGCGCCCGTACCAGAAGCAGGCCGTGGAGAGCTTCTGGCACGGCGGCTCGCGGAGTGGTCGTGCTGCCCTGCGGCGCGGGCAAGACGCTGGTCGGCGCGGGCGCGATGGCCCAGGCCAAGGCGACCACGCTGATCCTCGTCACCAACACCGTCTCGGCCCGGCAGTGGAAGCACGAGCTGGTGCGGCGCACCTCGCTGACCGAGGAGGAGATCGGCGAGTACAGCGGTACGAGGAAGGAGATCCGCCCGGTCACCATCGCCACGTACCAGGTGCTGACGACGAAGCGGAAGGGCGTCTACCCGCACCTGGAGCTGTTCGACTCCCGCGACTGGGGCCTGATCGTCTACGACGAGGTGCACCTGCTGCCCGCGCCGGTCTTCAAGTTCACCGCGGACCTGCAGGCCCGCCGCCGGCTCGGGCTGACCGCGACGCTCGTACGGGAGGACGGCCGCGAGTCGGACGTCTTCTCGCTCATCGGGCCGAAGCGGTTCGACGCGCCGTGGAAGGAGATCGAGGCGCAGGGCTACATCGCGCCCGCCGACTGCGTCGAGGTCCGCGTCAACCTCACCGACTCCGAGCGGCTGGCGTACGCGACGGCCGAGACCGAGGAGAAGTACCGCTTCTGCGCGACCACCGACACCAAGCGGCAGGTCACCGAGGCGCTGGTGCGGCGGCATCGCAGGGCGAGCAGACGCTGGTCATCGGCCAGTACATCGACCAGCTCGACGAGCTGGGCGAGCACCTGGACGCGCCCGTCATCAAGGGCGAGACCAGCAACGCGCAGCGCGAGAAGCTCTTCGACGCGTTCCGGCAGGGCGAGATCGAGCGTGCTGGTCGTCTCCAAGGTCGCGAACTTCTCCATCGACCTGCCGGAGGCGACGGTCGCCATCCAGGTCTCGGGCACCTTCGGCTCGCGGCAGGAGGAGGCGCAGCGGCTCGGCCGGGTGCTGCGGCCCAAGGCCGACGGCCACGAGGCGCGCTTCTACTCGGTGGTCGCCCGCGACACCATCGACCAGGACTTCGCGGCGCACCGCCAGCGCTTCCTCGCCGAGCAGGGCTACGCGTACCGGATCGTGGACGCGGACGAGCTGCTTGCGGAGAACTGAGGAGAACTGAGGAGAACTGAGCGGGGGCGTACGGCGCCCGGCGTACGGCGTACGGCGTCTTACCGGTGCCGTACGCTCGCTTCCTCCACGTACTCACCCAGCACGACCACCTCGAACGCGGTCTCCGCGAACACCTTGATCGCGCGCAGGACATCGCCTGTCCAGTGGTGGCGGTGGTGGCCGGGGTCGAGGGCGGTCGCGCCTGGCGGCGGACCGTGCCGGCCGGGAACGGGGGAGAAGGTCGCTGCGCTCATGTCTCCATGATGAAACCCCGCACCCCCCGGATGACCTCGGTCCAGGGGAGGAATTCCGGCCGCCCCGCGATCCCTCTCAGCTCCGCCCTCCCGTACGCCTCTGGAGCGAGGGAGTCCGGTGAGGAAGTCCCTGGGGCTATGGCACCGTATCCCCAAGATCGGAGGCACCCCCTTGTCCAGTTCGTTCAGTTCGGCCGACGACACGGCCGACGACTCAGCCGACAACTCGACCGACGACTCGACCGACGACCCCCTCTCCCGCGAGCGCTCCCACCTCGCCGCCTCCCGGGCCGCGCTGCGCGCCATGCGCGAGGACGTCGAGTCGCTCGACATCAGCGACGTCACCGCGAACTGGGTCAACGCCGAGGTCCTCGCAGCGCCAGATCGAGCGAGCGCATCAAGGCCCTCGCCGACCTCGCCGACACCCCGCTCTTCTTCGGCCGCCTCGACTACCTGCACGCACCCGGCGCCGAGCAGGCCGAGGGCGCGGAGGGCGAGCGCTTCTACATCGGGCGCCGCCACGTGCACGACGCCGACGGCGACCCGATGGTCATCGACTGGCGTGCCCCCGTCTCCCAGCCCTTCTACCGGGCCTCCAAGAAGGACCCGCATGGACGTCGGCCTGCGCCGCCGCTTCGGCTACACGGGCGGCGACCTCACCGCGTACGAGGACGAGCACCTCTCCGACCCCACCGAGGCGGCCACCACCAGCAAGCTGCTCCAGCGGGAGATCGAGCGCCCGCGCGTCGGCCCGATGCGCGACATCGTCGCGACGATCCAGCCCGAGCAGGACGAGATCGTACGGTCCGGACTCGGCGGCACGGTCTGCGTGCAGGGCGGACCCGGCACCGGGAAGACGGCCGTCGGCCTGCACCGGGTCGCCTACCTCCTCTACGCCCACCGCGAGCGGCTCGCCCGCACCGGCACCCTCGTCATCGGCCCGAACCGTTCCTTCCTCCACTACATCGAGCAGGTGCTGCCCGCGCTGGGCGAGTTGGAGGTCAAGCAGGCGACGGTCGACGACCTGGTCGCGCATGTCGAGGTGCGCGGCAGCGGACGACGCCGCCGGCCGCGCGTCGTCAAGGGCGACGCGCGGATGGCCGAGGTGCTGCGCCGGGCCGTCCGCTCGCACGTGACCATGCCGCACCGAGCCCGTCGTGGTCGTGCGCGGCTCGCGGCGCTGGCGCGTCCCGGCGTACGAACTGGAGGAGCATCGTCCGGGAGTTGCTCGACCGCGACATCCGGTACGGCGCCGCCCGCGAGGCCCTGCCGCAGCGCATCGCGCACGCGGTGCTGGTGCAGATGGAGCAGGTCGGGCGAGGCGCCGGACGACCGGGTGCAGGACGCGGTGGCCCGCAACCCCGCGGTGAAGGCGGCCGTCAAGGCGATCTGGCCGCCCGTGGACCCGGCGAAGCTCGTGCTGCGGCTGCTGTCCGACGCGGACTTCCTCGCCGTGCACGCGGAGGGGATCCTCACCGACGACGAGCAGAAGACGATCCTGTGGGCGAAGCCGGCGCGGAGCGTCGAAGTCGGCCACGTGGTCGGCGGCGGACGCCGTACTGATCGACGAGGCGACCGACCTCGTCCAGCGCACGCCCTCGCTCGGCCACGTCGTGCTCGACGAGGCGCAGGACCTCTCCCCCATGCAGTACCGGGCGGTGGGCCGCCGCTGCACGACCGGCTCGGCGACGGTCCTCGGCGACCTCGCGCAGGGCACCACGCCCTGGGCGACGCGGAGTTGGGAGGAGGCGCTGGCTCACCTCGGCAAGCCGGACGCGGTCGTCGAGGAGCTGACGGCCGGCTTCCGCGTCCCGCACGGACGTCATCGCCTACGCCTCCCGGCTGCTCCCCGCACATCGCGCCCGGCCTGACGCCGGTGGCGTCGGTCCGCGAGAACCCGGGCTTCTTCGTACGGTCCGTGCGATCGGGACGATCGGGAACGGACGCCCAAGTCGTCGCGTGCCTGCGAGGAGTTGCTGCGCCACGAGGGCTCGGTCGGCCTGATCGCCGCCGACGCCCGCATCCCGGCCCTGGCCGAGGCGCTCAGCGGCGGCGGGGCTCGCCTACCTCGCCCCGGGCGAGGAGACGACGCACGACACCCGCCTGACTCTGGTCCCGGCCTCGCTGGCGAAGGGCCTGGAGTACGACTACGTGGTCCTGGACGAGCCCCGGCGGTCGTCGACGGCGAACCCGACGAACGCACCGGCCTGCGCCGCCTGTACGTGGCACTGACCCGCGCGGTCTCGGGCCTGATCGTCACACACACGGCACCGCTGCCCCCACAACTCGCCTGAGTGGTAAGGGGGTTCATCCGTCCAGCGCCGTACGCCATTCCCGTACGCCATTCCCGTACGCCATTCCCGTACGCCATTCCCGTCGCCATTCCCTACGGCATTCCCGTACGGAACCCTCCGAGAGCGAGGGGACAAGATACCCCAATATGGGCAATAGCACCGTCTATCGCCGCTATTGTCCAGCCAGACGAAGGAATATCCTCAGATTCCCACGCGGTCCCCAGCGTTCACATGATCCCATCGGGACGTCAATGCTGTCTGGACCTACGGGGATGTCATGGAGATCCGGATCACTATGGAGGGCGCTCGCGCCGATGTCGAGCAGCGCTCCTTGTACAAATGGCTGCGTGACGACCGGGAGTTGCGGGCGGTTACCGGGATCGCGTTGGTCGGTTCCGGGCCCGAGGAACCGGGAGCAGGCGCCATGGGCACCACTCTCGATGTCGTTTCACTCGTGCTCAACAGCGCGCTCCAGCTCAGCAGTCTGGCTGTGGCGATCGCTGCGTGGAGGGATGCGCACAGGCCACGATCGCGCATGGTCATCGAGCGGGACGGCATAAGGATCACCCTGCCTGACGACCGCCTCGATGAGGCCCATGTCCTGCTTCGTGCCCTGGAGCGGGGTGCGGACCGGTGAGCGAGCTGCGGGAGGCGAAGCAGGGCAGTGAAAAATCGCTGTTGGATCCAGCGCTGTCGGCCTGCGTGCTCATCGGCGTCGACGCGTATACCGACCTTGCCCCGCTGCGGGCCGTGCGCAACAACCTCACCCGGTTCAAGGAGACACTGACCGACCCCGGTATCTGGGGTGTTCCCGAGGACCACTGCCAGGTCGTGTCCAACCCGGTGACGCAGCGGGAACTGATCGGCGCGATCCGCAAGGCGGCGGCTGCCGCCCAGGACACGCTGATCGTCTACTACGCGGGACATGGGTTCATCGACCCTACCGACGGCGGTCTGTACTTGACTCTTCCAGGGACCGAGCCCGGGGAGATCGACGGGGCCGTGCCGTATGAGTGGGTTCACCGTGCCATCCGCGACAACGGCGGTGCCAAGCGCCGTGTGGTGATTCTGGACTGCTGCTACAGCGGCCAGGCGTTGGAGGGCATGTCCGTTGCGGAGAGCCTTCAGGTCGCGGCGAGAATGGAAGACGTCGAAGGCTCGTACGTGGTGTCGTCCTCGGCCCGGAACCGGCTGGCCTTGTCGCCGCGCGGGGAGGACTGCACAGCTTTCACCGGCGAATTGGTGAGAGTCCTTTCCCACGGTGTGCCGGACGATCCGGAAATGCTGACCCTCGATGCGATCTTCCGTGAGGTCCGTGCCGTCCTGAGGAAAAAGAAGCGGCCGTTGCCGGAATGGAAAGGCCAGAACAGCATCGGTTCGTTGCCCTTCGTCAGAAACCGGCACTGGCGCGAGCCTGCCGCCCGCTCAACGCCGCAGCCGGACGCGGCCCCGGACGTCTCCGCCCGCAGGCGGTGCCGACGTGGGCTGACGGTCACGGCGGCCGTGATCGCGATCACGGCCGCCGTCGCAGTTGGGGTGGAGAAGTGGCCCAGGGAACCAGGCGGTCCTTGCTCGAAGGACGCGTCCCTACTGAGCATCTCCGACAATCTGGACAAGCTTGAAGGAGAGAAGTACAACAGAGGGCGTGTGGAGGGGCTGTCGGCTATCGCCCTGACCGGACCGACCCGGGCCTGGGCCTGGGTGCTCGCGGACAACGAGCCGGGTCGGATGTTTAAAGTGTCGCTCGGCGGCACAGCGCGCCTCAGTCCCCGCGTTGACAGGACGCTGACACTGAGGCGCGCAGACGGCGCCGCCTACGGCAAATTCGACGCTGAGGGCCTGGTCGTTGAGGAAGGCAGCAACACCGCGCTGGTCAGCTCGGAGAAGGACTCGACTATCCACCGGTTCTCCCTCCAGAACGGGCGTGAAGTGGGGAAACCGCTGCCTGTCCCGCCGGACTGGAAAATCTACAAGCAAGATAAACAAGATAAAGGGGACAAAGGGCGGGCCGAGAGAAACCGCAATCTCAAGTCACTGGCCGTGACACGGGACGGCACGCATCTCTTCACGGGGCTGGAGGGCCCCCTGGTCGGCGACAGCGATGACGCAGGAAGCGATCTGCTACGCATCCAGCGCTACAAGGGATCATCCGGCGGCAAGTACACGCTCGACGAGCAATACGCCTACAAAGCCGATGCGGGGGCCAACCTCGTGGAGCTAGTGGCGGTGGACCGTGATCGACTGCTCACCTTGGAACGCGGATACATGAAGGGCCTGGGCAACACCATCCGCGTCTACGAGGTGTCGCTGGCCGGCGCGCACGACGTCGCAGGCATCAAGTACTTCTCGTCCGAATACGACGACATCTTCCTCAAGAAAAGGCCAGTACTCGACCTGGCCAAGTGCCCCGCCGGAGACCTCCAGGTTCCGGACGGACAAACGCAACCGAACCCCCTGCTCGACAATGTGGAAGGGATGGCCCTGGGCAAGCAGCTGACCAAGGGCAAGGACCGAGGCAGACACCTTCTGTATCTGATCAGTGACAACAACAGAAATAACAACCAGGTGACCAGAATGTATGCGCTGAGCGTGCGCTTGGCGTAACTGAGCTGGTTTTGTGGATCTTCAAAGTTGAGCGGTGCGTGAGGGACCGCCTGCCGCGGACCCAACAGGCCACTCCGGACGATGAATTTCGCCCTGCCCACGTCCGTCACAGCCTTGCCGACCGACCTCACAGAGGTCCAGCCCGTCGAACGCCGTATCGACACGCTGCTGCGCTTCGACTCCGACGGGGACGAGTCACTCCTGCTGGCCGTCGAGGCCCAGGGCAAGAAGGACCCGGACAAGCCCTCCAGCTGGGCCTATTACCTGTCCTTCCTGACCCGAAAATTACGTGACGTTCCTGTTCAGGCGGCGGCTGTGGAGGGGGCGAGGGTGACTTGGTAGCCGAGTTGGTGGAGGCGGCGGACCGCTTGCCGGGTGGCCCGGTCGGGGTCGAGCTGGAGGAAGTAGTCGCCGCCGAGGTCGCGGTAGTCCATGTCGTGGGTGAGCATGTGCCAGACCGAGACGAGGATGGAGTGCTCCAGGGCGACCAGAGCCCGTTTCTTGCCGCGTTTGCCGGCCAGCCGCCGGTAGAGGGCGCCGAGGTAGGTGGCGTCTTTGGTGCGCGAGGCGGCCATAGCGGCGATGCCCAGGGACCCGTTCAGCCACCGGTTGCCGTGCCGGGTGGCCCCGGATGTGCGTCTGCCGCCGGATTCGTTGTTGCCCGGGCAGACCCCGGCCCAGGAGGCCAGGTGCCCGGCGGTGGGGAAGCGGGTCATGTCCGCGCCGGTCTCGGCGACGACGACCTCGGCGATGCGGCGGCTGATCCCGGGAACGGTCTCCAGCCGGGTCAGCGGGGCCTGAAAAGGCGCCGTCTCGGCCTCGATGCGGGCGGTGAGCCGCTCGATCTGGGCGCCGAGGTGGTCGTAGTGGTCCAGGTGCATCCGGCAGACGAAGGCGTGGTGGTCGCTGAAGTTGCCGGTGAGCGCCTCGATCAGGTCGGGGAGGCGGGAGCGCATCCGGGCCCTGGCCCTCTCGGCCAGCGCCCCGGGGTCGCGCTCGCCGGCGATCAGGGCCTCCAGCATGGCCCGGCCGGAGACACCCACGATGTCGGTGGCCACGCAGGGACAGCTTGATCCCGGCGTCCTCCAGCTCCTTCTCCAGCCGCTGGACGGTGCGGGAGCGCTCCTCGGTCAGCACGGTCCGCATCCGGGTGAGGTCCCGCAGCCGACGGATCGGCTCCGGGGGCACGAAGGAGGCCCGCAGCAGTCCGCACTCGGCCAGCTGGCACAGCCACGCGGCATCGGTGACGTCGGTCTTGCGGCCGGGCACGGCCTTGGCGTCGCGGGCGTTGACCAAAATCACGTTCAGCTCCCGCTCCAGGAGGTAGAACACCGGCCGCCAGTAGTCCCCGGTGGCCTCCATCGCCACCAGGGTCACCCGCTCAGCACGCAGCCAGTCCAGCAGCGCCAGCAGTGCGTTGGTGGTGGAGGCGAAGGTGCGGACCTCGCCGTGGCGGCGTCCCCCGCGCTGCCCCACCGGCGTCCGTACACATGCCTTGACGTCGCGTTTGCTGATGTCGAGCGCCGCGCACCGCTCGTGCATGACCTCCACGGCGACCGACCTCCTTCCTTTGATGGGCGGGCGATCTACTGCTGCCCGGAGGAGCCGGAAGGCCGAAGACTCTGACCCGCGTGCTTGTCGCAACAATCCACGGTGCCCGTGGCCGGCTCCCGCTGCCAAGCTGATTCCCGGGCTCACGGCACCAAGAAGAGACCGACGTTCCCGGGCAGCACCACCCAGTTTTCCCCGGTCACGGCGGGCGCCGCAGGCGCTCTGGGAAGCTGATTCGTAAGTCGATAGCGTCCAAGGTCAACGAGGCGCTGCCGCCATCGATTTGCAAGATCACAGGGTGTCGCCCCCAGGCGACCGGGCTACTGAGCCCTGACCGCGTCCGCCGTCCCGGAAGCGGGCGAACCCCTGCTTCCGGGATGCGCACGCCGAGTTCCACGGCCCTCCACAAGGCACACGGCAAGCTGCTTGCCGCCCGCGCACTGATCACCCTTTCCGGGTACGGACCGGGTACGGAACCGGTACGACGGCACACGGAGCCAGCAGTTGGAACACGCCTCCCGCGCGAAGAAAGCCGCCCGCACCGCAACGGGACAATGGCCCCCATGAACGCCCCGCCCCCGGACAACCCCCGCCCCCCACATCCCACCCGCCAAGCGCTCACCCGCCGATGGACAGCCACCCTCACGCGCGTCTCCCCCGCGAACCCGGCCGGGCACCACCCACCCCCACACCCCCACACCGCCCACCCCCGCACCGCTACGCCACCGACCTCCTCGCGCGCTGGTCGGAGCCGCAGCGCCGGTACCACACCCTCGATCACCTCACCGCGGTGCTGGACCACATCGACGTACTGGAGGAGTACGCCGACGACCCCGACGTCGTACGCCTCGCCGCCTGGTTCCACGACGCCGTGTACCTCCCCGAGCGGTCCACGAACGAGGAGCGGTCCGCGCGGCTCGCCGAGCGTGCCCTCCTCGAGGGCGGGGTGCCCGCCCCCCAGGTCCGGGAAGTCGCCCGGCTCGTCCGGCTCACCGTCACCCATGACCCCGCCCCAGGCGACACCGACGGCGCCGTCCTCTGCGATGCGGACCTGGCCGTCCTCGCGGCGCCCCCCGACGCGTACGACCGCTACACGCGGGCCGTCCGCGAGGAGTACGCCTTTGTCCCCGACGATGCCTTCCGCGCGGGCCGGGCGGCCGTACTGCGCCAACTCCTCGACCTGCCACAGCTGTTCAGGACCCCGCACGGCGAACGGGAGTGGGAGGCCCCGGCCCGCCGGAACATCGGGGCCGAACTCGAGCGGCTCACCGGCGCGTCCTGAGCGGCGGCGCGTCCTGAGCGGGCTCGACGTCGGCGGCGAGCGAGGCCGGGGAGAGGCCGGGGAGAGGCCGGGGAACAGTTCGCGGCGCCGTGTCCGGGCCAGGGGGGAGGGGCAAGTCAGAGCGTCACGAGGACGGTGTCCCCGTCCCGCCCGTCGCCGACGCCAGGGAACCCACTGCCGCGACCTTCACGCCCGCCTTGTGGCACACCCAGTGGGGGTGGGTGCCCAGTTCGGGCTCGACGTCGAGGGCGTGCGGTTCGCCGGAGCCGCAGACCGGGCAGAGCGGCCAGCGCCCGTACCGGTCGAGCAGCGCGTCCTGGACGTCCTGCGCGACGAGCCCGGCCACGTAGTCCGCGCCCTGTGGCCACTGCTCGACCCACCAGCGGCGCTGGATGACCGACTCCTCGACCAGCGAGACGACATCCGCCTCGGCGGCCTCGCCCGCGACCAGATCGGCGAGCACGAGGGCGCGGGCCGCGTGCAGCGCCTGCTCCAAGGGGGCGACGGGGGCGCCGGCGGGGGCGCCGACGGAGTCGCTGGTGCGACCACTGGTGGAGCCGTCGGGGGGATCGCCGGTGGGGTCCATTGGTCTCCTGGGGTCCATGACCCTATTGTGCGCACCTTTGACCATGAGGCGCTCGGAAACTTCTTTACCCTCGCCAGGTGACCCGGTGACCCGGCGGGCTGCGCGGCCCTCACGGTCATCTGCGGTGCCGTGAGAATCTGCGGTGGTCTGCGGCTGGTCGCTCCCCAAGTTCCCGGCTTCCCCAAGTTCCCGGCTTCGCTCGAACCCGGGGACCCCCATCGCGGCGGAGCCGCGCCTCGTCACAGTCCCGCGCCCCTGACAGAGCGCAGCCCCTGACAGAACAACGGCACCGCACCGGAAAGAGCCCCTCACCATGAACTCCCCCGCCGCCAACGCCTCTCCCTCCTCCTCCCCTTCCCCCTCCCCATCCCCATCCCCATCCCCATCCCCATCCCCCAACTACCGTGATGCGAAAGCCGAGTTGGAGACACTGACCACCGAGGCGTTCCGACCCGAGTTCGCCGGGATCGATCAGTTGCCCACCCTCGACATCGCTAGGCTGATGAACGGCGAGGACGCGACCGTACCGGCCGCCGTCGCCGCGCGGCTCCCTCTGATCGCCGCCGCGATCGACGCCGTCGCCGACCGGATGGGGCGCGGCGGCCGGTTGATCTACGCGGGCGCGGGCACCGCCGGTCGGCTGGGTGTGCTGGACGCCTCCGAGTGCCCGCCGACCTTCAACACGGACCCGTCCCTGGTGGTCGGCCTGATCGCGGGCGGCCCGGACGCCGTGGCCACGTCGGTGGAGGGCGCCGAGGACTCCAGGGAACTGGCCGCCGAGGACCTGGACGCCCTCGGGCTGACGGCCGCGGACACGGTGGTGGGCGTCTCGGCCTCGGGCCGCACCCCCTACGCGCTCGGCGCGGTGGAGTACGCCCGTGCGCGGGGCGCGCTGACCATCGGCCTGGCCTGCAACGCGGGCAGTGCGCTGGCGGCGGCCGCGGACCACGGCATCGAGGTCGTGGCGGGCCCCGAGCTGCTGACCGGCTCGACCCGGCTCAAGGCGGGCACGGCCCAGAAACTGGTCCTGAACATGCTGTCGACGATCACGATGATCCGCCTGGGCAAGACGTACGGGAACCTGATGGTCGACGTCCGTGCCTCGAACGAGAAGCTCCGCGCCCGTTCCCGTCGCATCGTGGCCCTGGCGACAGGGGCGTCGGACGAGGAGATCGAACGGGCCCTCGCCGCGACAAACGGCGAGGTCAAGAACGCGATCCTCACGCTCCTCGGCGGGATGGACGGACCCACGGCAGCCCGCCTGCTGGAGGAGAGCGGGGGGCATCTGCGGGCGGCGCTGGAGGCGGGCAGTTGACTTCCTCACCCGCACTGGGGCGCGCCCGCGGTGAGGGCGAGCCCCGTTGTGAGCCCCGTTGTGAGCCCCGTTGTGAGCCCCGTTGTGAGCCCCGTTGTCAGTGGCTCGTGCCATGCTCGTCACGACGGCACAGCACCAACCGGCCAGCACCAACCGAACAACACCAACCGGCCAGCACCAACCGGGGAGGGAACGACCACGGTGAACCACGCACAACTGACCGCCCTCGGCCGCGCCCTGCGCCTCCTCGGCGAGCACGGCGAGGCGCTGACGAGCAGCACGCCCGACGCGAAACTGCATGAGGTCAAGGCCGACCTGAGACGCGCTCTGGACCTGCTGGACGAGACGGTCACGATCGCGGCGCCGACGACGCGCTGCGCCGAGCATCCGAACGGCCCGGTCGACGAGGACGCCTCCGACCTCTGTCTGCTCTGCGAGACCCGCCGCCGCACCGCCCGCCGCGCCCAACTGAGCGGCACGTACGCGGGGTCGCCCCATCCCGAGTCCCCCACCGGGCCCACCCTGTCCCGCTACGGCGTACGGGCCGACCGCCCCCAGCCCCAGCAGCGCTGGCTCCCGGAGGCGTGGAACGGCCAGGCATGGCAGCTCTGCGGCACCCCCCGCCGCGACCGCCGCGAGGCCGAGCTCTATCTCGCCGCCCAGCGCCGCGGCCCACGCCCGGCGATGGCGTACCGCCTGGTCCACGAGTTCACGGACTACGAGGTGCTGCGGGTGTGGGGCGAGCCGCTACGGATGGGCATCGAACCTCCTTCTTGACTGGGTTGACTGGGCTCTTGACCTCGCTCTCGCTCTCGCTCTCGCTCTTGACCTTGTAACCCGACACCTGGGCGGTCCCCTTGGGGGAGTTGCCCAGGTTCTGGTTCGCTCCGTGGTCGGCGTCCCGGCAGTCAGGTGTGGCTGTCGGCGGCGCGTTCGCGGGAGGCGTCGATCTCGGCGTACGCCTGTTCGCGGCCTTCCCAGTGGGAGCCCTCGACGGACTTGCCGGGCTCCAGGTCCTTGTAGACCTCGAAGAAGTGGGTGATCTCCAGCCTGTCGAACTCGGGGATGTCGCTGATGTCCTGCACCTTCGCGTAGCGCGGGTCGTGGGCAGGCACGCACAGGATCTTCTCGTCCGGGCCGTGCTCGTCGCTCATGCAGAACATGCCGACGGCCCGGCACGAGATGGTGCAGCCGGGGAAGGTGGGTTCCCCGACCAGGACGAGGGCGTCGAGCGGGTCGTCGTCGCG
This sequence comes from uncultured Actinomycetota bacterium, assembly GCA_963711935.1. GTDB lineage: Bacteria > Actinomycetota > Actinomycetes > Streptomycetales > Streptomycetaceae > Streptomyces. The sequence continues at coordinate 5,082 of CAVQGD010000026.1, read as the reverse complement.
CCCGAGAGTGTGCTCGATATAGCCGTAGTCGGCGGGGTACTGGGTCGAGGTGAACAGCATCCGGTCCAGCCGGATACGGCCCGCCTTGTGGTCCATCTCGTATTTGTTGCGCGATCCCTGCGGGATCTCCACGATCACGTCGAATTCCACGACAGCCTCCTTGCCTCGCCGTTGTCGGCCGCCTGTCGGCCGGTTATCCACCTGCTGTCGGCTGGTTATCCACCTGTTGTCGGCCGCTTGTCGGCCGGTTATCCACCTGTTGTCGGCCGCTTGTCGGCCGGTTATCCACCTGTTGTCGGCCGCTTGTCGGCCGGTTATCCACCTGTTGTCGGCCGCTTGTCGGCCGGTTATCCACCTGTTGTCGGCCGCTTGTCGGCCGGTTATCCACCTGTTGTCGGCCGCTTGTCGGCCGGTTATCCACCTGTTGTCGGCCGCTTGTCGGCCGGTTATCCACCTGTTGTCGGCCGCTTGTCGGCCTGCTATCGACCTAACACATGACCTTGACCTCGTCCAGGACGACCAGGGCATCGCCCACCACTTCGTTCAACTCCGGCAGGAACGCCCGGACACGGCTCTCCTCATCGACGATCACCACCACGACAGGCAAGTCGTCGCTCAGCGACAGCAGCCGGGTGGTGTGGATCAGCGAAGTGGCTCCGAAACCCTCGATCCCGCGGAACACACTTGCCCCGGCCAGCCCCGCCTTGCGGGCGCGTCGGACGATCTCGCTGAACACCGGCTTACGCTGCCACAGATCGCTCTCCCCGGTGAAGACCATCACCCGCAGCCCTCTGCCTGTCGTACGCATCGTCGGGTCTGTCATTCCGCCTCCAGTCGCTCGGGCGACGCATGACCGCCACCACGCTCCACACCGACACCGACACCGACACCGACAGCCTCATAGGCAACGGAGACCTCGAACGCCACCCGGACATCAACCTCCGGACGCCAGCCCCCGGACGCCAGCCCCCGGACATCAACCTCCGGACGCCAGCCCCCGGACGCCAGCCCCCGGACATCAACCCCCGGACGCCAGCCCCCCGGACGCCAGCCCCCGGACATCAGCCCCCGGCCGGCGACTCCTCCCGCGCCGCGAGCCCGGGCATGGCCTTCTCCTGTGCGTGCGGCTGGTCCGCCGAGGCGAACCCGGGATCTTTCTCCAGGGCCCGGCCCAGCCAGGTTCCGGCGACCTGCGAGGTGATGATGGACAGCAGCACCAGCGCCACGAAGAACTGGCCGTTGATGATGCCCGCGCCGAAGGTCACCGACGCCAGGATGATGCCGGGGCCACCGCGGGCGTTCATCGCCACCGCGAAATGCGTCGACCACGAGGGACTCTTGCCCGCCAGCCGCGCGCCCATCCACACACTGCCGAACTTGACCACACAGGCCACGACAAACAGCGAGCAGAAGAAGGCCAGATCCAGGTCGTGCACGATGTCGAGACGGAAGCCGACGAGCGCGAAGTAGATCGGCACGAAGAAGGCCAGGGAGAACCCCCGAACCGCGCTCAGCCCGGGCGAACCGGCCGACGAACCGGCAAGTGAACCACCAGACAAACCACCAGACAAACCACCAGACGAACCAGCAGACGCACCAGCAGACGAACTGGCAGACGAACTGGCAGGCGAACTGGCAGGCGAACCAGCCTCCTTGCCCTCCCCGGCAGCCATGGCGGCGCCCGCGCCCTCCTCATCGGCCATGGCGATACCCGCCATGAGCGCCCCGAAGATCGGGTCGATCCCCAGACCCATGCAGCACAGGCACAGAGCGAACAGGAACACTATCCGGAACGCCGCCGGGTTACGACGCTCCAGCGCTCCCAGAGGCCCGGAGATGAGCCGGCGGAACGCCGCCCGCCCCCCAACGAGACACACGGTGAAGAACAGCAGCGACGCGCCCACGTAGTAGGCCATGTCCCAGGCGACCGAATCGCTGCGGAACAGGGCGTGCAGGCCGTAGGTGGTGTCCGCCTGGACATGGGCGAGGCCGAGAATCACCGCCAGAACCACATAGAGGAGGATGTCCTCGATGACGGCGACCGTGAGCACCGTACGGGCGAACAGGCTGCCCATGATGCCGAGGTCCATCATGATCCGGGAGATGACCGGGATGCTGGTCACCGCGATGGCCAGGCTCAGGATCAGGGAGATGCTCAACGCGGATCCGTGCGGGCCTGACAGGCCATCAGTGTCCACCATCAGGGCGATGGACAGGCCTGCTATGAGCGGGATCACCAGGCCGGTGACGGTGGTGAACAGTACGGTCCTACGCTCCGTGCCCAGACCGCCCCGGCGCATCTCCAGCCCCGCCAGGAACACCATCATGATCGTGCCGAGCTGGTAGACGGCGCCCAGCACATGGGCGGTGGGACTCGCGGACGGCGCCAGCCAGTCGCTCATCGAGGGGGCGAGAAGGCCCAGGGCGCTTCCCCCGAGCAGAAGTCCCCCCACTATCTCGCCGATCACCGGCGGCTGACGCAACCGCGCGAAGACATACGCGCCAAGGTGCGCCGCTATCAGGAACACGGTCAGCACGATCAGAATCCTGGCCACTTCGGGCACTGTCAGGGACATGAGCTCGCCTCCGGCTCATCGAGGACCTGGAACGTTCGAGGGCCGGAGGCACGGAGAAGCCCACGCCAGCCAACACATCGCTACATAACGGACATTCTGCGCAAGAATGTCGGCGCAGTCGCCGTCAGGTCCTCCATACGGGGCACAGCCGCGCACACCCCCCTCGGCCGTACGACCCCGCCCCGCCCTCTGCCCTGCCCTCCGCCCTACCCCCGCCCTCTGCCCTGCCCTCCGCCCTACCTCCGCCCCGCCCCCGCCCCTCTCCTAGGGCGACCGACAGCCAAGCCAACAGCCAAGCTGACAGTCGCCCCTCACACCGGCAGCCACGAGCCGGTCGCTCGTGGCTGCCAAAGCGTTCAAAGCCCCCGGGTCCCCCGTTCAAAGCCCCCGGGTCCCCCAGACTCCCAGATCCCCAGATCCCCAGACCCTCAGAGCCCCAGACCCCCGACCCGCGCCGCCTACTTGAACGGCACGTTCACGCAGGCCAGCCGTGCACCAGCCGTACCGGCGTGGCCCGCGTGGCTGGCCGTGGCCATCTCGTGCACCACCACGGAGCGGGCCCCTCCGTCACGGAACCGCCAGTCGACGGTGGCTATGGAGCGCGCCGAGCCGTCCTCGTTGGTGTTCACGTCCAGCCACACCTCGTTCTTGGCATTGGCGTAGGCCGGGTCGACCGAGGGCTGTACCGGGTCCAGCTTGTCCTGGTAGTGCGGCCCCGCGTCCGTGGGCAGCTTTCCGCACGGCTTGGTGTGGACGTGGGCCCCGTAGGTACGGTTGGGGACCAGGTGCCTCAGCCCCAGTTCGATACGCGTTCCACCGCTCCAGCGGAGCTTCTCCTTGACCTGCACCTGGGCGGCCACCGGCACCAGTTCGGGGTTGTAGGTCACCGCCGTCGCCAGGTCCGCCGCGTCCGCCGGAACGAACACCGTGTTGACGATCAGCTTCTTCACCTGCTGCGAATTCACCTTTTCTCCGCCGATTTCACTGGCGCCCGCGGTGACCGCCATGCTGATACCGGTGACACCGGCACCGATGACGGCGCCGATGGCGACGGCGGCGATGACGCGCGTGTGCTGGGCGAGGAACTTGTGTTCTGCCATCAGTTTTCCAGGTTTCTCTATGGACCCGAGTGATTTCTCTATAGGACCCGAGTGGGGAGTCGGCACTCCTGCCGAGGAAAGCCCGGCACCACCTCCGCTATGGCAACAAAGCTCACATAACGGATGAACATGGGCCCTATGAGGGGTCTGCGGCTTGCGGGGACGTGAAGAGGGTTGAAGCACGCAACGACACCCAGGCACCGACCGAACTGAGGGCGGCGGCAAGGGAATCGACGATGCGGTATCGACGATGCGGTCAGGACCCTACCGGGGCTTGTGTGACGGCATGAGATCACTACCGTCGGATATTGTGAAGAATTCGCAAACATCGCGCTGGCCTACGTTTCGCCGACGCCTCCGCGCGATAGTGCCCGAGCGGGCGCACCGACCTGCCACAGCGCGCCCGCAGTCCCTCCCGTGTGCACCGTGTCCGCAGCCGTCACCGCATTCCGCCGCCACGCCTCTTCGCACCGTGACCCCGGACACGCCCAAGGGCGGCACCCTGGGAGTTAGGGGTGCCGCCCTCGGTCTCGTACAGCGCTGAACGTCTCGTACAGCGCTGAACTGCAATGAACCGTATGGAACTGTATTGAACCGCGATGACCCGCGATGAACCGCGATGGACCGTCGATCCGTGGCCGGATCAGAAGTCCATGTCACCGCCCGGCATACCGCCACCGGCGGGCGCGGAGGACTTCTCCGGCTTGTCGGCGATGACGGCCTCGGTGGTGAGGAACAGCGCGGCGATGGAGGCGGCGTTCTGCAGAGCGGAACGGGTCACCTTCGCCGGGTCGATGATGCCTTCCTTGACCAGGTCGACGTACTCGCCGGTCGCCGCGTTCAGGCCGTGGCCCGGGGTCAGGTTGCGCACCTTCTCCACCACGACGCCGCCCTCGAGGCCGGCGTTGACCGCGATCTGCTTCAGCGGGGCCTCGAGCGCGAGCTTCACGGCCTGGGCGCCGGTCGCCTCGTCACCCTCGAGTTCCAGCTTCTCGAAGACCGCGGCGGCCTGGATGAGGGCCACGCCGCCACCGGCGACGATGCCCTCTTCGACGGCCGCCTTGGCGTTGCGGACGGCGTCCTCGATGCGGTGCTTGCGCTCCTTGAGCTCCACCTCGGTGGCGGCACCGGCCTTGATGACGGCCACGCCGCCGGCCAGCTTGGCCAGGCGCTCCTGGAGCTTCTCGCGGTCGTAGTCCGAGTCGCTGCTCTCGATCTCGGCGCGGATCTGGTTCACGCGGCCCGCGACCTGGTCGGTCGAGCCCGCACCGTCGACGATGGTGGTCTCGTCCTTGGTGATGACGACCTTGCGGGCCTTGCCCAGGAGGTCGAGGGTGGCGTTCTCCAGCTTGAGGCCGACCTCCTCGGAGATGACCTCGCCGCCCGTGAGGATGGCGATGTCGCCG
>CAVQGD010000025.1:0-539212 GCA_963711935.1 uncultured Actinomycetota bacterium | reverse complement strand
CGCGGTGAGGTCGGGGACGGTCGCGCCGGACGGGGGCTCGGCGGAGGGGAGCTCGGCGGACGGGGGCTCGGCGGAGGGGAGCTCGGCGGACGGGGGCTCGGCGGAGGGGAGCTCGGCGGACGGGGGCTCGGCGGACGGGGGCTCAGCGGATGGGGGCTCGGCGGACGGGGCCAGCTTCTCGTGCACCAGCCGCAGCAGCTCTGCGCCGCCGTCCGCCTTCACCCGTGTCTCGAAGGCGTTGCCCCGCATGAAGGCGAACTGTGACTGGCCGAAGGCGGAGGGGGAGCCGAGCGCTTCCGCCAGCGCCGTCTTGTTCACGCCCGCCCCGTCGAGGAGGGCGCGTCGCACGCAGCCGGGGTTGGCGGCGAGGGCTGCGAGGGCACGGGCATCCAGTGCCTTGGGCGGGACCCCGGGTCCGCGCAGCTCAGCGAACCTTCCCCAAGCTCTCGGCGTCTCTCTCACTCTCGGCTCCTCCCCAAGCTCTCGGCTCCTCCCCAAGCTCTCGGCTTCGCTCGACCAGGGGGGACCCCCACGACCAGGGGGCCCCATGAGCAGGGGGGACCCCATGCGCCGGGGGACCCCCATCCGGAGCGTCTTCCCCGCACCGGAGCGTCTTCCCCCGCATCTGTGGGGGCGGCACCCGGCCCGGCTCTGGACGCGCGCTGCCGTGGAATTCGCTCACCCGCGGAAGTCTGGCATCCCCCACTGACAATTGGGCCGCGCGGGCACCCTCACGCACGCGGCCACCCTTCACGAAGCGGAGCACGGGTGTGCGGGTCGTCGGGCGCCCTCACGCGCGCGGGCACCCTCACACAGGCCGCGGCAGCGCCGCGTGCCGTTCCAGGAACGCCGCCACCCCGGACGCCCTCCGGTGCGGCAGCAGCACCCTGGCCGTGCCCGCGAGCATCGTCTGGATACGGGAGGACTGGACCTCGTCGAGGAGGTCGAGCACCTCCATGCCGGCCGCGGCGGCCTCATCGGGGAGCCCCCCGCGCGCGAGGTCGTCGGCCAGCTCGGCCGTGTAGAGGGCGAGGTTGCGGGTGAAGTGCGGATCCTGGAGGCGGGCTGCGCGCCGGGCGTGCCGGGCCGCGCGCGGCCAGTCGCCCAGCGTGGACCAGCACTGCGCCTCCAGGCCTTCCAGCTCGGCCTCCCCGTAGAAGGTCATCCACTCCGGGTCGGCCTCCGAAGGGCCCCGTTCGTACAGGGCCTGCGCACGGGCCAGCGCCTGCTCACAGCCCGTACGGTCGGCCAGCCCCGCCCAGCCCCCGGCCTCCCGCAGCGCGAGGAGCGACATCAGCCGCGCGGAGCCCAGCGGCCGGGCCACCCGCTGCGCTGCCTGCGCCGCCCGTACCGCCTCACGCGGACGGCCCGTGTCGCGTGCGAGGAACGCCGTGTTGCAGAACGCGTGCGCCTCCACGCCCGGATCCCCCGACATCCGGGACGTCGCGAGGGCCTCCGCGTAGTGCGAGCGCGCGTCGTCGAACCGCCCCGAGTCGTGCGCCAGCCACCCCACGGAGATGGCGAGTTCCCCGGCCCCCGCATACAGCCGGTCCGTTGTCGCCTGCCGCGCCGCGCCCGCGTCGAGCAGCGCGTACGCAGTCCGCAGCGGCGCCGCCGCCCTCCGGTACAGCCCGTCCGCCCCGTGCCGGTCGTCCAGCAGCCGGATCTTGCGTACGGCCTCTTCGAGTGCCCCCGCCTCGGACGTCCCCACCCGGTACACCGGCTGCCCTGCCGCGGCGGCTGCTCCGCTGAGTGCCAGGGGGCCCAGTGAGACGGCCGCCATCGTGGCGGTGCCGCCGGTCATGAATGCGCGACGCTGCACGTCGCTCTCCTCGTGGTCCTGGTATGTGTCTTGCGTGTCATACGGCTTGCACGCCCCATTCGTCTCATCCGGGGCGTATGACGGGCTCTCGGTGTGCGAGGGGGAGTCCGCCTGGGCAGTGCGCGCCCCCCGGCCGCGTACCGTCGAACGAGGAGCGAACCCCAGGTCGGTGAGCGTCCGGCCGGGGAACATGTGCAGGAACACCCGCTCGTACGCGTAGTTGGGACAGCGGATCTCTCCTGACTCGACCCGCCCGATGTACCGCGCGTCGCAGCTCACCCGCTCGCCGATCTCCCGTGCGGCTCGCCGCACCGCCGCCGCGAACTCGCCTGGTGAACGCTGCCCGCGCAGCTTCCGGAAGGCGAGGTTCGGCCGCGGTTCCCGCGAGGACGGGGGTGGGGACGGGGACGGGGGCGGGGGCACCGATGACGACGCCATGGGCGGGCCCTCTCTCACGAACCGTCTAACTATTCCGGATTCAGGGAGAGTTGCCCGTGTGATGCACGGTTGTTTCCTGTGTCCGGCGGGGCACGAACGTACTAGCCCGACGGGTGCTGACACACGATGTTTGGCTACAAACCGGATATCTCATCCAGGATCTGCCATGAACTGCCATCCTTTGCGGCGCACTTATGCCGTAGCCATTGACATTCCCGCGCGTTGGACAGCGCGGATCGGGAGCCGCCGGAACTTCCGATCGCCGTTCACAGGAGGAGGTTTCCGTGGTGGAGGCCGGGATGAAGAGCACCGAACCCTGTACGCCGACGCGCTGTCCCTCAACGGCTTGTACGTCAACCCCTTGTACGTCACTCCCTTGTACGTCGGCGGCTTGCCCGTCAACCCCTTGTACGTCGGCGGCTTGCCCGTCAACGCCTGGTACGTCAACGGCTGGTACGTCGGCGACGCCCGCATCGCACTGGCCGACCCCCGAGGACGGCGCTCCGTCCACGCAGCAGGCCTCGGCCTGTGACCTGGTGACCGTCCCCGCCCGGCAGGGCCTGGAGGCGGTCGACATCCTCCGCCGCGGCGCCGTCGAAGCCCCGGGTCCCGTGCCTCCCGCGGTAGGCCCCGTCCTGCACGACGACGGCTGCGACACCCTCGGCTTCCTCGTCCCGCCCGGCACCGCCGACGCATGGGACGTGCCTGGCAGCACCTGTACGCAGTCCGACGGCCGCGGCGCGATCCTCGCCCCCGGGGACGGCTCCGACTGGCTGCTCCCGCCCGGCGAGGCCAACCTCGCGACCGATCCGGCCGCTCTGCGCGCCGCCCTCGGCGAGGCAGCCAGGCTGATCGATGCGGCGGACAACTGCGAGTAGGGCCACGGCATGATTCCGCCCGGCGCCCCCTGGCCCCGCCACGCCGAAGCTCAGCGACTGAGGTTTCCGGCCCCGATCATGTGCAGGAGGTGTGCCAGGGCACGGGGTGTGGCCCCGTCGCAGAGGCCCGGTGCTCCTCTCTCGGACATCAGCCGCAAGGCACGGCGTCGGCACGAGCCGTTTCCCGACGTTGATTCTCGATGCGAGACGGATATCGATAGGGCTGGAACATGCGAAAGCCCCCGCAACCAGGGAACGTTGGGTACGGGGGCTGTGGCGCGCTGTGCTCGCGGTCAGCTTACTGGGTGGTGGTCTTGCGGCGACGCATCCACCACACCAGGACTCCACCGGCCACCGCGAGGGCGGCGGCGATGGTGGAGATCAGGCCAATGGGTGTATCGGATCCGGTGTCGGCAAGGTCGCCGTCCGGGTCCTTGCCCGCTGGCGGCTGCGTGTGATGGCCGCTGCTGGGGGTCGGGTCCAGTGCCGGGCTCGACAGGTTGCCCGTTTCGGTCGGGGTGGGGTCGCCTCCTCCGCCGGTGGCAGTGTTGGCTGTGTTCCCGCCCAGGTACAGCATGCTGTCGTCTTCGGCATCGTCGGCCATGTCCTTGACGCTGTGGGTCGTGGTGCGCGGCAGGTTGCGGTGCTCAGCACGGAAGTGCAGGCCGGTGATGTTGCGCTTGGGCGACTTGGAGAAGTCGACGCCGCCGACGATGTAGACCATCACGCCCTGGGCGGTATCCACGTTGTACGTCAACTTCACCCGAGCCCTGAAGGGCCGGGCTTGGAGGTAGCGCCCAACTGGCTGCTGGGTTGGCTCCTCCGTCCAGACACCCCGTTATGGGGTGGCAGGGACGCGTGACTCACGCCCCGCTATCCACGCGCTCTCGCCACGGTGGGCGATCGTGCGGGAAGCATTCCGGTCGGCGTGGGCAACGACCCCGCACCTCCGGCAGATAAAACGGGCCTGATCGACCCGGTTGGCCTTCTCGATGTGGTGGCACTCGGCGCATTCCTGGCTGGTGTACGCCGGATCGACGTACACCAGCGGGACGCCCGCCCGGCGGGCCTTGTACTCAAGGAACCGGCCGAGCTGGGCGAAGGCCCAGGAATGGAGCGTGACCCTCCCCCAGCCTTCGGCCGGGAGGTGCCCCCAGGGCTTGTTCAGCCGTACCCTCTGCCGGATGCCGCCCAGGTCTTCCAGGGCGATCCCGTGCGAGGTGCGTTCAGCCTCGGTCACGATCTTCTTCGAGATGATGTGGTTGACGTTCGTGGCGTGCCGTTGCTCCTTGCGGCGGCGGTTCTTCAACCGGCGCTTGGCGGACTTGGTGCCCTTGGCCTGGAGCTTGCGGCGTAGTTCGAGCTGCCGTTTGCGGTGCCGGTTCAGGCCGCGACCTGCGGCCCGGTGTCCGGTGGACGTGGTGGCGATGTTCGCGATGCCGAGATCGACGCCGACAAAGCCGTCGGGCTCGTGCTGCTCGGCCTCAAGGACCTCGCAGGTGGCGATGAGGAACCACATGCCGTCACGGTGGACGAGATCGGTTTCGCCCTTGCGATGATCGACGAGGAGCTTGCGGGCCTTCTCGGAGCAGGCGAACCGCACACCTCGTATGCATCCGGCGGTGGTCCAGATGCTCACCGTCTGCTCATCGATCTGCCAACTGAGGCAGCGGTCGTCAAACGGCTGGGCGGCGTCGGCCCGGAACTCGATCGGCTTCGTCTCTGCCGTGCGGCGGCGCTTGCTGCCGGGCTTGCCGAGGTTCCCGTTCCGTATGTTCGCCTTGAGCGTCGAGTACGCGTCGGCGACCTTCCGCAGTACATGCAGTGCGGGTTGAGCCGACAGGCCCCGGTCTTTCAGGTCGCGGTAGGCGAATCCCTGCAACGCCTTGCGGGAGGTCTCGCCTCGCTCGTGCGCCTGGCCGGACAGCCAGTTCGCCGCCTCGTTACAGGCGTGCAGGGTGCACTCAAGTGCCGACGCCACCTCGGGCGTCGGCATGAGGCGAACCTGCACGACGATCTTCATACGAGCATTATAGCATCGTGTCTATGTCACCACGCTGGGAACCAGACCCCGATATCCGCCGTGGTCGTAGCGTCGTCTACACCCTCCAGGTACATCTTGTCTTCGTCCCGAAGTACCGGCGCGGAGTCTTCACCGACGAGATCCTGACTCGGTGTGAAGAGATCATGCGGGAGGTATGCGCCAAGGCGAACGCGGAGCTGCGCGAGTTCAACGGCGAACGCGATCACGTGCACCTGCTCATCCACTACCCGCCGCAGGTCAAGCTGTCGACACTGGTCGGCTCGCTCAAGGGCGTCTCCGCCCACTACCTCCGCAAGGAGTATGCCGACCACATCAAGCGATATCTATGCGGCGAACACTTCTGGTCCCCCTCGTACTTCGCGGCTTCATGCGGAGGCGCCCCACTCGCGGTGGTGAAGGAGTACATCGAGAACCAGAAGCGCCCCGGCTGAGGCAACAGTGCGGACCCGTACCCCTGGTGCGGGTCAGAGCAGCCGAGAGAAGCAATTCCTCCCGAGCCGTAAACGACTCCGTTGGTAAAAGGACAAGGCGTGCCGCGCAGCTCGCCTGCCGGTCGGAGGCGGATCCTTCGACCTGCGAGTCCGCGACCGAGGGTGACCGCCTCGTCCGGCGGTTCGTCCCTTTCCCAACGGAGTCCGTAAACGGCCGGGATTCCTTGCTAGATCACGTTGAAGACCAGTGGGCACGCCCTTCTTCGGCTTGCGGGGTGCTGCGTCCGCGGTTCCTGTGAGCTGGGGCAGTCCGGTTGCGGTGATGACTGCCGCGCAGGCGAGTGCGAGCGCGATATGCAGCATGCGCGGCATGCTGCGTTTGGGTATGGGATGGCTCACGTGGTTCTCCTGTGAGGGCCCAGAAAGGTGTGGGGTGGCCCCCTGTGGCGCCAGGGCCCCCGTGGTCGTTGGCGCCACCAAGCACCCCACCCTAGGGGTTCCACTCGCTGGCTTCACAACGGAAAGCGGGCGTAGCGCGGGCCAACGCCCGTTTTGTACTGGTTCGCTATCGTTCCGCGTGCGCGGGCCCATATAATCGCAGGTATGACGGGGAATGAGAGCTGGACCGCAAATACCACACTGGTCAACTGGCTGGCCACCCAGAAGGACGCCTTTGCCGCATGGGAGGCCGAGGTGGGCGGAGTGTGGGACTTCACCATGGACTCCCTTGACCGGCTGGAAGAGGCGATCCGCGACCGGTTCACCAGCTACGAGGAAATCCAGGACGCCGAGGACAGTCCGTTCGTGCAGGTCGCCTACTGGTACTTCGGCGAAATCTTCGTCCGCAACCACGCCATGGTCTGGCAACGGCGCCCCACCAACGACCCCAGCGACCGGCCGTTCATCATCGGCCCTGGGGACGATGGCCTGGACGAAGACGACGATCGGCCCGCGACCGCACCGGACACCGAGATCCCCGCACTGTTCCTGCGCGATCCGGACAACCACCTGCGTGACGCCCTGGAGGGATGGCTGTAGGGAACCAACCCGCCATCCCCGCGCGTGCGGGGCCGGACCCCTTGGCCGGGTGCGGGCCGTGGAACTCGGCCCCGGGCTCTCAGCTCGGACACAGCCGCAAACTACAGCCGCAAACTACAGCGTCGGCATAGACCACTTGCCGAAGTTGATTCTCGGTTGATTCTCGACGGAACCGAACTGCGGCTTTGTCGTGGCGAGGTAGCCGCGACTTCGGAGTCCAGGACACCGGCCGAGGCTCGCGCCACCGGACTTGGTAGGTGGTCGCACCGTTCTCGTGAGGTTGCTCTACGACGTTCGCCATGATCCGAACCCAAGGGCCGTGTCGGAAACCTCGCCGACTTCACGGGCGGGGCGCCGCCGGTGACGGACACGGCGGCGGTGACGTCCTTGGCCCCGCCGCCGTCGGTGTTCCGCCAGCGGGCGCCGGTGACCATGGAGGTGGTCATCAGCGCACTCACCCTCATCCCCTCATCGAGACCCTCATCGAGACGCCCCACCGCCCCACCGCCCCACCGCCCTTCCGGCCCTCCCGGCGCTACGCCATCCTGGCCCCGCCGCTCCCGAAGCTCAGTGACTGAGGTTTCCGGCCCTGATGGTGTGCAGGAGGTGTGCCAGGGCACGGGGTGTGGCCATGGCGATCTCGTGCGGGTGGTCGCTTTCGCGGAGGTGAACGTGGTGCGGGGCGGCTGCCGCCAGCTCGACGCAGCTGCCTTCGCCGCCGCCGCTGAACGATGACTTCTGCCAGGTGAGTGGGGGCATGCCGGGTCCTTTCATAGGGTGTACAGGACGTGCTGTATCAAGGTCAGTGAGTCGCGTGACTCGTGCGACTCAGGCGCCGATTCCGGGTCGACTGGGGCCAGCGCCAGTTCTGACAGTCGCTCGAACATTTTGGCGTACTCGTCGAGTTGCTCTCCCTCGTGGAGGAAGAGCGAGTTGAGCGGGTGTTCCAGGTAGACAGTGTCCAGCTCGGGGGCCACGCCGCCGAAGATCTCGAACGAACGGCTGTACGCGGAGTAGACGCCCGTCTCGAACGGGAGGACCTGCACGGTCACGTTGGGCAGCCGGGAGATCTCCATCAGCCGTAGCAACTGCCTACGCAAGACGCTCGGGCCACCCACATGCGTGTGCAACGCAGACTCGTAGATGACCGCGCGGTAGGTGACGGGCGCGTCCCTGCTGAGAGCGCGCTGCCGGGTGAGGCGGAACTCCACGTACCGTTTCGTCCGTTGGGCGTCAGGCTCCGTCTTGCTGATCACGGCGTGAGCGTACTCCTCGGTCTGGAGCATGCCCGGGATGAGGTGCGGTTCGTGGCTGCGTACGACCGACGAACGCGATTCGAGTTCGGCCAGATTCCGGGCGACCGGACCGATCGTGTCGTCGAACTCGTCCCACCAGCCTCGTCCGCTCGCCTGCCCCATGCTCATGAGCTCGTCGAAGTACGGTCCCGGCGCGCATCCGTACTCGCGGAGCAGCAGGTGGAGACGGTTGCGCGAGACGCTGAGCCGCCCGGATTCGATGTAGCTGATCCGCGAGCGCTCGCCTTCCAGCAGCTTGGCAGCCTCGTCGCTCGACAAGCGTGCGCGAAGCCGGAGTTTGCGCAGTTCGATACCCAGGCGACGTTGACGCTCGCTGGGGCTGGTGCGTGGTGGCATGGTTCCTCCTTGTAACCGTGCGCAGTGTGCCGCGAACGCTCCGACGCCGTCGACCAGTTGCCTCTCGAGTCACCCACAAGGGTCGTCTTTGGCGTTCACGATTGAACTCAACTCATGAATGACCATACCGTCGGCATCGAACCGAACGCCCCGCGCCACGAGGAAGTACCCCCGCCCTCAAGCCAGTTGACGAGGCAGTCAGTTGACGAGGCCCGGACCTGGTCACCGCGTAGGCGCCCCACCCGAAGGAGCCCCATGGAAAGCAATTCAAGCCCCAACGGCCGCTCCCACCCCCACCCCACCGACGTCTCCCTCGTCTTCCCACCCCACCCCGCCTGGGTTCGCATCGCCCGCGAGACGGTCCGCACCCTCCTCTCCGCCTCCGGCCACCCCGAACTCACCGATGCAGCCGTCCTGTTGACCTCCGAGGCCGTCACCAACTCCATCAACGCCTGCGTGGCGAAGGGCTGCACCACCCCCGTCACCCTCCACGCCGGCTGGGCCGACCCCACCCGCCTCCGCATCCTCATCCACGACGAGGCGCCCGGCCTGCCCGTCGCCCGCCCCGCGGCCCACGACGACGAGGACGGCCGCGGCATGCACCTCATCTCGTACGGCGCCGACGCCTGGGGGGTCTGCACGCACAGCCCGGGCCGGGGCAAGGCGACCTGGTTCGAGCTCGGACGGCGGGATACGCCTACCGTATTCGGCATAGTCCAAGGGCAAATTCACTCGTGCGGCTGAATCCACCCTGTTTGGTCACTGAACGATCCGCACCCCACTACGTTCTGTCACATGGTCAGTTCAGCGCATGAGGCGATGCACCAGATCTTCCGAGAGGATCCGGGGCTCTTCGCCCGGGCCCTCCCGCGGGCGGGCATCCCCTTCCCCGAGCCCACGGCGATCCAGCCCTTGGACACGGATCTCACCGAGATCCGGCCGCTGGCCCGCCGTGTGGACACCCTGTTCCGTGTCGACACGGCCGAGGGCGGCGGCTTCCTGCTCGCCATCGAGGCTCAGGGCAAGCCGGACCCGGACAAGCCAAGCAGTTGGACGTATTACTTGGCGCACCTGTACGCCAAGTACCAACTGCCCCCGATCCTGCTGGTGGTCTGCCGGGACAAGGCCACCGCGTCCTGGGCGGCGGAGCCTGTCCGCGTCGGCTTGCCTGTCCACACGAGCATGGCGGTCTTCCCTCTCGTCCTGGGCCCGGGCAACGTTCCCGCGGTCATCGACCCGGACGAGGCAACCGAGGACCTCTCCCTCGCGGTCTTCTCCGCGCTTGCCCACGCCAAGGATCCGGGCCTGCCTGCGATACTGGAGGCGCTGGCGGCTGCTGTGGCCAACACCGGCGGCGAGGCCGCGAAACGCTGGGCGGAATTCACCGAGATCGGCCTGGGTGACACCCCGGCCCGCGAGTACTGGAGGCATCTGATGGCCACGTACACCCCCCGTTTCCCCGGCAGCGGCACCCTCATCGAGGAAACCCTCATCGCGGGCCGCGCCGTTGACATCCTCCGTATCCTCGACCGGCGTGGCATCGAGGTCTCCGAGGCGGCACGGGAGCAGGTCACGTCGTGCACCGACCTGGAGGTCCTGGGTACCTGGCTCGACCGGTCCCTGACCGCTTCCAAAGCCGAAGAACTGTTCGAGGGTGTGTGAGCGGGGGTGACCAACAACACGCCCGCGCAGGTCTGGGCGGAAATCGTCGAGGTTGGCCTGGGTGACACCCCGGCCCGCGAGTACTGGAGGCATCTGATGGCCACGTACACCCCCCGTTTCCCCGGCAGCGGCACCCTCATCGAGGAAACCCTCATCGCGGGCGAGGCCAAGGGGCGCGCCGAGGGCCGCGCCGCGAGGGGCGCGCCGCTGGCATTCTCCGTATCCTCGGCCGGCGTGGCATCGAGGTCTCCGAGGCGGTACGGGAGCGGGTCACGTCGTGCACCGACCTGGAGGTCCTGGGTACCTGGCTCGACCGGTCCCTGACCGCCACAAGCGCCGAGGAGCTGTTCGCAGGGACGTGACCCGCGGTGGCGGTACGACGGCCAGCTACTTACTCGTCGCCTACTCGTCGCTCTTCGATGACCTCGGCCTGGACCAACTGCGCTCCGGGGATGTGGCCCACGGTTCGCGTGCGCTCTGCCTTCGCGCAGACGTCAAGGGTCAAGGACTGTGCTCCCACAGAGAGATGCCCCCGGAACGATCCGGGGGCATCACCCATGCTGTGCCCATATTGTGCGGAGCGTTCTACATCATGTTCGCCCAAAAGTTTTTGAGACCGTCCCTCCTAGGCACGGTGAAGTCCCGCTTTTTCAGGAGGCCTTCGCTGCAGTCTATGCTGCTGAACGTGGTCAGCTGCGCCCACCTGCCGTTCACCAGAGTCATGTGGCCGTTCACCCAGCCGCTTCCCTCGGCGAGCCTTCGGCAGACCGTCCAGGAATAACCGGCAGGATCAGTGGTGTTGATGAAGACGGAGCGAGCGGCATGAGGCTTCATCACCATCAGCTCGTGAAGACCGTCACTGGGAGGACCGTCATATCTAGCGGAGGCGGGAGTAGAACTCAGCCCTACTAGGGCCGCGGCAGCCATGGCGACCGCAGTGGCCAAGTACCGCTTTTGAAGCGGAGTTGCATGGTAGACAGCTTTCTTTTTAGCAGTGTGAGTTGCTGTGTATTGTCGGTGCTTCATGCATCAGCCCTGTTTATCGGCTAATGTGGACGGCATTCTGAAGCGAGCGCCCCATCGCGTCAAGAATTTGTTGGGTGCTTGCTCTTTTCTGCCTGCGGAATGTGCCCAGAAGCGCCTGGTTCGAAGTGCCTGGTTCACCGACACCTTCGTCGTCGGTTACCGGGGAGAGCAGGTCATCGGCTACGCCTACGGGGCCCCGTTGCCCAAGGACGCCCGAGGGCGGGGCGGGCTGCTCACCGAGGCTGCGCCTGAGAATGTCGCCGAAACCGGAAAACGCCAAGGCCCCTGACCTTTTCCCAGGTCAGGGGCCTTGATCATCAGGGTGAGTGACGGGACTTGAACCCGCGACATCCTGGACCACAACCAGGTGCTCTACCAGCTGAGCTACACCCACCATGACCGGTGGTTCTCCGTGTGGGTCACCGACCGGCCGAGAAAAAGTGTACAGGGTCCGAAGGGGTGCTCGCGCCCGGGTTTCGTCGCGGGCCGCCTCGGGCGGCCCGGCGGCGCCGTCCGCGGCTACTCGCGCCGCGGGCAGGACGTGCTTCGCCGCGATCGTCTTCGCCGTGTCCGAGTCCGGGCCGGGCTGCGGGACGAAGACCGCCTCGCGGTAGTAGCGCAGCTCGGCGATGGACTCGCGGATGTCGGCGAGCGCGCGGTGGTTGCCGTTCTTCTCGCGGGCTGTTGAAGTACGCCCGCGGGTACCAGCGGCGGGCCAGCTCCTTGACCGAGGAGACGTCGACGATCCGGTAGTGGAGGTAGTCCTCCAGGGTCGGCATGTCCCGCAGCAGGAAGCCGCGGTCCGTGCCGACCGAGTTGCCGCACAGCGGGGCCTTGCCCGGCTCCTTGACGTGCTCGCGCACGTACGCCAGGACCTGCTCCTCGGCGTCGGCCAGCGTCGTGCCGCCGGCCAGCTCGTCGAGCAGCCCGGACGCGGTGTGCATCTGCCGCACCACCTCGGGCATCGTCTCCAGCGCCGCGTCCGGGCGGGCGGATCACGATGTCCACCCCTTCGCCGAGCACGTTCAGCTCGGAGTCGGTGACCAGCGCGGCCACCTCGATGAGCGCGTCGTCGGACAGCGAGAGCCCGGTCATCTCGCAGTCGATCCACACCATGCGATCGTTCATGTGTCTCACCTTACGGCGCGTGACAGCCGTACGACCCGGTCCCGCACCTGGATGATCAGGCAGGACCGGGCCGATGGCATGTGAGGACAGCTACGGAGCTGATGGCAGCTACGGGGCGCTGCGCTGGCCGGGCAGGCGGCCGGTCGCGTACAGCTCCGGCTTGGCGCCCTCCGCGTACAGCGAGGTCGCCGGGGCCAGGGCGCTCGCCGCCGTACGGCGGGTCTGGAGCGGGAGTGCCGGGGCCGCCGTCTGAGTCTCCCGCGCCGTCTCCCGCGCCGTCTGCGCCGCTTGCGCTGCCTGTGCCGACGGTCCGCCTGAACCGCCCGCTCCGCCTGAGTTGCCCGGTCCGCCTGAGCCGCCCGGTCCGCCCGAGCTGCTCGGCCCCTCCGAGCCGTCCGGCTTGTCACCCTGGGGCCGCCGCGCCCGGTACGCCGCCCGGTACGCGGCCGGGGACGAGCCCAGCTGCCGCCGGAAGTGGCCGCGCAGGGCGACCGGCGAGCGGAAGCCGCAGCGCCCGGCGACCTCGTCCACCGAGTAGTCCGACGTCTCCAGCAGCCGCTGCGCCTGGAGCACGCGCTGGGTGATCAGCCACTGCAGCGGTGCGCTCCCGGTGAGGGAACGGAACCGGCGGTCGAACGTACGGCGGCTCATGTACGCGCGTGCCGCCAGCGTCTCCACGTCGAACTGCTCGTGGAGGTGCTCCAGCGCCCAGGCGACGACCTCGGCGAGCGGGTCGGCGCCGATCTCCTCTGGTAAAGACCTGTCGAGGTAGCGCTCCTGGCCGCCGCTCCGGCGCGGCGGGACCACCAGGCGGCGGGCCAGCGCGCCCGCCGCCTCGTTGCCGTGGTCCGTGCGCACGATGTGCAGACAGAGGTCGATGCCCGCGGCCGTGCCGGCCGAGGTCAGGACGTCGCCGTCGTCGACGAAGAGCTCCCGCGGATCGACGTGGACGGACGGATAGCGCTTGGCCAGCGTCGGCGCGTACATCCAGTGGGTGGTCGCCGGGCGGCCGTCCAGCAGGCCGGCGGCGGCCAGCACGAAGGCGCCGGTGCACAGCCCGACGATCCGGGCGCCCTCCTCGTGCGCCCGGCGCAGTGCGTCGAGCGCCTCCTCCGGTGGCGGTGAGGTGATCGACCGCCAGGCGGGCACGACGACCGTGCCCGCCCGCGAGATCGCCTCCAGGCCGTTCGGCGCGGTGAGTTCCAGGCCCGCCCGTGGTCCGCAGCGGGCCCTCCTCGCCGGCGCACACCAGCAGGCGGTAGCGCGGTACTCCGGCGTCCTGGCGGTCGATTCCGAACACCGACAGCGGTATGGAACTCTCGAAGATGGGGCCGCCGCTGAACAGCAGCACCGCGACGATCTCCTTGCGGCGTCGCCCGGACAGCTTCCGGGCCGCGGCTTCCGGCGCGGCAGTGGAGTCGTGGCTCATACTGCTAAGCCCCCCTCGGTGGTCGCGGCTCCTCGGTTGCGTCGCTCCTGCACGTTTCCCCTCGGTCCTGCACGAGTCCCCCGCCGTAAGACAGTCAAGATCGAATCTACTGCGTCCCGTGGTGCCGGTGCAGCCAGTTCGGCACCCGGCACTTTGTCGACTTGGCAACTTGGCGTGAAGCATTCGATCACGAAGCGTTGCACTCACGGGCCTTGCAGGGAAGTGCGCCTCGTCGCAGTGGCCAGTCCACGTAGGGTGCGCGCGCCCCGCGGGTCCCTTTCGGTGCAGGTCGAACGGGGTGTGCGGGGGGTGTTCGAGCAAGGGGTGCGGGGTTGGCCGAAGTTGGCTGAAAAGATATGGGTGTGGGCGCGGAAACCGGTCAGTTGGCCGGTGCACTTTCGCCCGTGTGACGTCCGTCTCGGTGCGCCCCGGTCGCCGACCGGCCGCGCCGGTCCCAGGAGGGGCAGACCTTCCGGGAGGGACCGCGCGTGCCGTGCCGCAGAGAGGGGTGCCTGTCGACGGGAGACGGAGCCGTGCCGACGAGCGAGGCGCCTGCCGGGGCGGGAGGTGCACTGCCGGGCGTCGATGGGCGTCGTACGCCCGCGGCGCTGCCCCTTGGCTCGGCTGACTCGCGGCTGCTCCCTTGCGCCAGCGTACTTGTTCGAGCGGCCGCTCGCGGTCGCGCTGACTGCGCTCCGACTGGCGTGAGCAGCAGTCGTCCGTGCGGAGCAGTCGTACCGTGCGGAGCATTGCGTCGGGCGTCTCGGGCATGCTCCCTGGAACCCGCGAGCCGTGCGGGGTCTGGGCTCAGGAGGCGTGCCGCCGTACCCTTGGGGGTATATGGGGCGGGGAAGATGATTCCCGGACGCAGCTCCGCCGCGCACTGCTCGTCCCACACCCACGAGGATCCGAACGCCGAGACATCCCATGGCCGGTCACGAATTCTTCGAACCCGCGGACCGCAAGCGGCGGCCGGTCGCCGATCCCACGGCGGCCGACCCCCTGGCGGCGGAAGAAACACGCCCCTCCTGCGACCCCGCCTTCAAGCACGGCGTCGTCGTCGGCTTCGACGGCTCGACGTCCAGTGAGCGCGCCCTCGCGTACGCCATCGGCATGGCCCACCGCTCCGGCTCGGGCCTGATCATCGTGCATGTCGCCAACCGGCTGCCCACCACCGTCTGGGCCGGCTGCGAGCCGCCCGTCTTCGTCGACGTCCCCGACCACCGCACCGAGGTCCTCGGGCTGGAACTCGCCTGCGCGGACTACCTCGCCGAGGTGCCCTGGATCCTCGTCGAGCGCGGCGGCGACATCTGCCACGAACTCGAAGAGGTCGGCCAGGAGTACGAGGCAGACGCGATCGTCGTCGGCTCCACGCACGGGCTCGTCGGGCCGGATCTTCGGCTCGGTCGCGGGCCGGCTCGCCAAGCGCGCGCAGCGCCCGGTCATCGTCATCCCGTGAGCTGCGCGCGTCCCTTTGCGCCTAAACCGGCGCCGCTTTCGCGGAAGTGGCTGATCGCCGTGGGGGTTGCTCAGATTATGCGCTTCGGTGGTTTTGGGCGTTGTCATCTGTGTGCAGCTGTGCGGGAGGTGACGGTCCGGCAGCTGTCAGCCGTCGGGTTGGGCGACGCCGGTCAGGGTGGCGGTCCCGTGCGGTGGTGGCACGCGCGGGTTCGCCTGTCGAGCTGGCCACTGGTATCGCTCTACTCCACCGTGACCGACTTGGCCAGGTTGCGCGGCTTGTCGATGTCCCGGCCCAGCGCCAACGCCGTGTGGTAGGCGAGGAGCTGGAGCGGGATGCCCATCAGGATCGGGTCCAGCTCGTCCTCGTTCTTCGGGACGACGATCGTCTGGTCGGCCTTCTCCTGCTCCTGGTGGGCCACGGCGAGGATCCTGCCGCTGCGGGCCTTGATCTCCTCCAGGGCCGCGCGGTTCTTCTCCAGCAGGTCGTCGTCCGGGACGATCGCGACCGTCGGCAGCGCGGGCTCGATCAGCGCCAGCGGGCCGTGCTTGAGCTCGGAGGCGGGGTAGGCCTCGGCGTGGATGTACGAGACCTCCTTGAGCTTCAGCGAGGCCTCGCGGGCCACCGGGTAGCCCCGCACGCGGCCGATGAACATCATCGAGCTGGGCCTCGGCGTACTCGCTCGGCCAGCTTCTTGATCTCGTCCTCCTGCTCGCAGGATCTCGGCGATCTGCTCGGGCAGCTTGCGCAGCCCCTCGATGATCCGCTTGCCGTCGCGCGACCGACAGGTCGCGGATGCGGCCCAGGTGCAGGGCGAGCAGCGCGAAGGCGACCGCGGTGTTGGTGAAGCACTTGGTGGAGACGACGCAGACCTCGGGGCCGGCGTGGACGTACATGCCGCCGTCCGCCTCGCGGGCGATCGCGCGAGCCGACGACGTTCACGACGCCCAGCACCCGCGCGCCCTTGCGCTTCAGCTCCTGGACGGCGGCGAGTACGTCGTACGTCTCACCGGACTGGCGAGACGGCGATGTAGAGGGTGTCGGGGTCGACGACCGCGTTGCGGTAGCGGAACTCGCGAGGCCGGCTCGGCGTCGGCCGGGATGCGGGCCAGCTCCTCGATCATCTGGGCGCCGATCATGCCCGCGTGGTACGAGGTGCCGCAGCCGAGGATCTTCACGCGGCGGATCGCCGCGCGCCTCGCGGGCGTCCAGGTTCAGGCCGCCCAGGTGCACGGTGGAGAACCGGTCGTCGATGCGGCCGCGCAGCACGCGGTCCACGGCGTCGGCCTGCTCGGGGATCTCCTTGTGCATGTACGTGTCGTGGCCGCCCATGTCGTACGACTCGGCCTCCCACTCCACGGTGGTCGGCGCGGCGGTGGTGCGGGTGCCCTCGGTGGTGTACGTGCGGAAGTCGTCGGCCTTGAGGGTGGCCATCTCGCCGTCGTCCAGGGTGACGACCTGGCGGGTGTGGGCGACCAGCGCGGCGACGTCGGAGGCGACGAACATCTCCTTCTCGCCGATGCCGAGGACGACCGGGGAGCCGTTGCGGGCGACGACGATGCGGTCGGGGAAGTCGGCGTGCAGGACGGCGATGCCGTACGTGCCCTCGACGAGCCGCAGCGCCTCGCGGACCTTGTCCTCCAGCGTCTCGGCCTGGGAGCGGGCGATGAGGTGGGTGAGGACCTCGGTGTCGGTCTCGGAGAGGAACTCGACGCCGTCGGCCTCCAGCTTCGCGCGCAGCTCGGAGGCGTTGTCGATGATGCCGTTGTGGACGACGGCGACCTTGCTCGTCGGCGTCCAGGTGCGGGTGCGCGTTGACGTCGGTCGGGGCGCCGTGGGTGGCCCAGCGGGTGTGGGCGATGCCGGTGGTGCCCGTGAAGCGCGTCGGGGACCCTGGCCTCCAGGTCGCGGACCCGGCCCTTGGCCTTGACCATCTTCAGGCCGGCGGTCTTCGGCGACTGGTCGACGACGATGCCGGCCGAGTCGTAGCCGCGGTACTCCAGCCGCTGCAGGCCTTCGAGCAGCAGCGGGGCCACGTCACGCTTGCCGATGTATCCGACAATTCCGCACATATGGGTGTCTCCCTCGTATTCCTCGGCTGTATTAGCCGTACCCGATCGCGTCAGCTGTATCAGCTGTATCGGTCGTATCGGCTGTATCGGTCGTATCAGCCGTAGACGATGCGGCGCAGCTGCCGGAGTGTGAGCTCGGGCGGCGCGACCGCGCGGTACTGCAGGTCCGCCGCGATCCGTTCGAAGATCGCCGTGTTCACCAGGCCCTGGGTCTGGAGTTCGCGGTGGCGGCGACGGACGTATTCCTCGGTCGTCTCGTCGAAGTAGGCCAGCACGTCCTGGATCACCCGCGCCGCCTCGCCCCGGCTGAGGGGCGAGGATCGCGTCAGATGATCGACGAGTTCGTCGTGCACCCGTTGATCCTGAGGGATCGGCGGAAGTTTTGCAAGGATCGTGCCCGATATCGGGCAGGTGGGTAGTGAAAGTGGCGGGCTTATGGGAGGAGTGGATCCGAGCCCTCGCGTATCCTCAGCCGCAACTGCCCGGACTTCTTGCCGGGCCCCCGGGCCCCAGAGAGACACCCGCCAACGTGCCCAACGTGCCCAGCGGGATCTCTGGTTCACTCGGCTCCTTACGTGACAAGCCCCAACTCCCGGGCGATCAGCATGCGCTGGACCTCGCTCGTGCCCTCGCCGATCTCCAGGATCTTGGAGTCGCGCCACATGCGGGCGACCGGGTACTCGTTCATGAAGCCGTAGCCGCCGTGGATCTGGGTGGCGTCGCGGGCGTTGTCCACCGCGATCGTCGAGGAGTACAGCTTGGCCAGGGCCGCCTCCTTCTTGAAGGGCTCGCCGGCGACCAGCCGGGAGGCCGCGTCGCGCCAGGCCGAGGCGGGCCGTGTGGGCCTGCATCTCCATGTCGGCGATCTTGAACTGGATGGCCTGGTTGGCGCCGATCGGCCTGCCGAAGGCCGTGCCGCTCCTTGGCGTACTTCACCGACTCGTCCACGCAGCCCTGCGCCAGGCCCGTCGCCAGCGCCGAGATCGCGATGCGGCCCTCGTCGAGGATGCGCAGGAACTGGGCGTAGCCGCGGCCCTCTTCGCCGAGCAGGTTGGCCGCCGGGACCCGGACGTCGGAGAAGGACAGCTCGCGGGTGTCCGAGGCGTTCCAGCCGACCTTCGAGTACGGGGCGGCGACGGTGAAGCCCGGGGTGCCGGACGGGACGATGATCGAGGAGATCAGGGGCTTGCCGTCCGGGCGTGCGGCCGGTGACCGCCGTGACCGTGACCAGGCCCGTGATGTCCGTGCCGGAGTTGGTGATGAAGCACTTGGTGCCGTTGATCACCCACTCGTTCGTCGCCTCGTCCAGGAGGGCCGTGGTGCGGGTGCGCGCCCGCGTCGGAGCCGCCGTCCGGCTCGGTCAGGCCGAAGGCGCCCAGGATCTCGCCCGAGCACAGCCGGGGCAGCCACTCGCGCTTCTGCTCCTCCGTGCCGAAGCAGGTAGATCGGCATCGCGCCCAGCGAGACGCCCGCCTCCAGGGTGATGGCCACGGAGGAGTCGACCCGGGCCAGCTCCTCCAGGGCGATGCAGAGCGCGAGGTAGTCGCCGCCCATGCCGCCGTACTCCTCCGGGAACGGCAGCCCGAACAGGCCCATCCGGCCCATCTCGCGCACGATCTCGTACGGGAACTCGTGGCGCTCGTAGAAGTCGCCGATCTTCGGGCGCCACGACGTCGTGCGCGAACTCCTCGACCGTACGGCGGAGTTCCTCGTGCTCGGGGGAGAGCCGGTGGTCGAGAGACATGGTGCACTCACTCCTTGTGGGAGTCCTGCGGGAGGGCGCGGACGGTGCGGGACGGGCTGGGGCGGCCCAGTCGGTCGGCCATCCACACGCTGGTGGCGGTGAGGCGGCCGAGGTCGACCCCGGTGTCGATGCCGAGGCCGCGCAGCATCCACACGAGGTCTTCGGTGGCGAGATTGCCGGTGGCGCTCCTGGCGTACGGGCAGCCGCCGAGGCCGCCGGCGGAGGCGTCGACGGTGGTGACGCCGTGCTGCAGCGCGGCGAGGGTGTTGGCGAGCGCCTGGCCGTAGGTGTCGTGGAAGTGCACGCCGAGGGCCGTCGTCGGCACGCCCTGCCTCGTTGAGCGCGGTCGAGCAGTCCCCGTACGTGGCCGGGGGTGGCCACGCCGATCGTGTCGCCCAGGCTCAGCTCGTCGCAGCCCATGTCGAGCAGCGCCCGGCAGACCCGGACGACCTGCTCGACCGGGACCGGGCCCTCCCAGGGGTCGCCGAAGCACATCGAGAGATAGCCGCGCACCTGGACGCCGCTCGGCCTTCGCCCGGGCGACGCACCGGCTCGAACATGGCCAGCGACTCGTCGACCGTGCGGTTCAGGTTGGCCTTGGCGAACGACTCGGTGGCGCTGGCGAACACGGCGACCGCGGCGGGCGCCGAGGGCCAGGGCCCGGTCCAGGCCGCGTTCGTTCGGTACGAGGACCGGGAGCCGCACACCGGCAGGTCGCTCGACCAGCGGGAACAGCTGCTCCGCGTCCGCCAGTTGGGGCACCCACTTGGGGTGGACGAAGCTGGTGGCCTCGATGGTCGTCAGCCCGGCGTCGGCCAGCCGGCGGATGAACTCCGCCTTGACCTCCGTCGGGACGGTCGCCTTCTCGTTCTGCAGGCCGTCGCGCGCGCCGACCTCGTGGATGCGGACCCGGGCGGGCAGGTCCTGGGCCGGTACCGCCATGGGCAGTCCCTGAACGGTCATTCCTCCACCGCCTCCTCCGTCTCTCCGTCCTGGCCGCCGTCTCCTCGTCGTGTGGCTCCACCACGGCCAGCACCTGGTCCATGGCGACCGTCGTGCCCGGCGTGACGTCCAGCTCGGTGACGGTCCCGGCGTGCGGGGCGGAGATGACGTGCTCCATCTTCATCGCCTCGACCACCAGCAGGCTCTGCCCGGCGGCCACCTCGTCCCCGACGGCCACCTTCACGACGGTGACCGTGCCGGGCATGGGCGCGGTGAGGGAGTCCGCGCCGCCGCGCGCCGGCGCCGCGTGAGGGAGGCGGCCACCGGGTCGTGGTCGCTGCACGTGCCAGGCGTCGCCGTCGCGGCCGAGCCAGTCGGCCGGCGCGGTGGAAGGTGTGGCGGATGCCGTCCAGGGTCACGGACACCTGGTCGGCGGTGACCGGTGTGGGTGCCGCGACGGGACGTGCGCCACGGGGTCGACGTACCGGCACCCGCAGGTGGAAGGTCAGCGGGCTGCGGGCTCGCCGCCCAGCCGCCACCCGCTCGGCACCGAGAACGGGTCCGTCCAGCCCTCGCCCCGCGGCTCGAGCGCGTCCAGTCGTACGGCCGCCGCCGCCTCGTACACCTCGTCCGGCACCTCGGCCGGAACCAGCGCGTCAACCTCCCGCTCCACCAGCCCCGTGTCCAACTCGCCCGCCACCACCGCCGGATGGGCCAGCAGCCGCCGCAGGAACCCGGCGTTCGTCTGCACGCCCAGGGTGACCGTCTCCGCGAGGGCGGCGCGCAGCCTGCGCAGGGCGGTCGCGCGGTCGGGGCCGTACGCGATGACCTTGGCGAGCATCGGGTCGTACAGACGTGCCGACCTCCGTGCCCTCGCTGAGCCCGGAGTCCGTGCGGACGCCGGGCCCGGACGGCTCCCGCAGCATCAGCACCGTCCCGCCGGAGGGCAGGAACCCGCGCGCGCCCTCTTGACGGACACGGTCTCGGCGCAGACCCGGGCCTCGACCGCGTGCCCGGTGAGCGCGATGTCCTCCTGCCCGAAGGCGAGCCGCTCACCCGCCGCCACCCGCAGCTGCCACTCCACCAGGTCGAGCCCGGTGATCAGCTCGGTCACCGGGTGCTCGACCTGGAGGCGGGTGTTCATCTCCATGAAGTAGTACGCGGACGGGTCGCCGCCGGGGACGATGAACTCCACCGTGCCCGCGCCCCGGTAGCCGCACGAGCGGGCCGCCTGGACCGCCGCCTCGCCCATCGCCGCGCGGGTCGCGGCGTCCAGCAGCACGCTCGGCGCCTCCTCGATGATCTTCTGGTGGCGGCGCTGGAGGGAGCACTCGCGCTCGCCCAGGTGCACGACGCTGCCGTGGCCGTCCGCCAGGACCTGGATCTCGATGTGCCGGGGCCGGTCGATCCAGCGCTCGACCAGGAGGGTGTCGTCGCCGAAGGAGGCGCGGGCCTCGCGGCGGGCGGCCGCGATCTCGTCCGCCAGCACGGCCGCGTCCCGCACCAGCCGCATGCCCTTGCCGCCGCCGCCCGCGCGACGGCTTCAGCAGCACCGGCATGCCGATCTCCCGGGCGGCGTCGGCCAGTTCGGCGTCGGTCAGCCCGCTGCCGCGACGAGCCCGGCACGACCGGCACCCCGGCCGCCCGTACCGTCTCCTTGGCGCGGATCTTGTCGCCCATGAGCTCGATCGCCTCGGCGGGCGGGCCGATGAAGACCAGCCCGGCCGTCGGCGCACGCGCGCGCGAAGGCGGCGTTCTCCGCGAGGAAGCCGTAGCCCGGGGTGCACCGCCTGCGCGCCCGTCCGGGCCGCCGCCTCCAGCAGCCGCTCCACCGACAGATAGCTCTCGGCGGCCGGCGCCGGACCGATGCGCACGGCCGTGTCGGCCTCCCGTACGTGCCGGGCGTCGGCGTCGGCGTCGCTGTAGACGGCGACCGAGCGCGACGCCGAGCGCACGCAGGGTGCGGATGACCCGGACGGCGATCTCGCCCCGGTTGGCCACCAGCACTGTGTCGAACATCGTCACGCGTCTCACGTCCCCCTCACATCCGGAAGACGCCGAAGCCGGGCGCCGCGGATCCTTGGCGGAAGCGGTGCGTTGGCGCAGGCGGTCAGGGCCAGGCCCAGCACCTGGCGGGTCTCCAGCGGGTCGATCACGCCGTCGTCCCAGAGCCGGGCCGTCGCGTAGTAGGCGTTGCCCTGCTCGCTCGTACTGCGCGCGGACCGGGGCCCTGAACGCCTCCTCGTCCTCCGCGCGGCCAGTCCTCGCCGCGCGCCTCCAACTGGTCGCGCTTGACGGTCGCGAGGACGGAGGCGGCCTGCTCGCCGCCCATGACCGAGATCTTGGCGTTCGGCCACATCCACAGGAAGCGCGGCGCAGTACGCCCGGCCGCACATCGAGTAGTTGCCCGCGCCGTACGAGCCGCCGATGACCACCGTCAGCTTCGGCACCCGCGTGCAGGCCACCGCCGTCACCATCTTGGCGCCGTGCTTGGCGATGCCGCCCGGCCTCGTAGTCCCGGCCGACCATGAAGCCCGAGATGTTCTGCAGGAACAGCAGCGGGATGCCGCGCTGGTCGCACAGCTCGATGAAGTGGGCGCCCTTCTGGGCCGACTCGGAGAACAGGATGCCGTTGTTCGCGACGATGCCCGACCGGGTGGCCGTGGATCCGGGCGAAGCCGGTGACCAGCGTCTGCCCGAACTCCGCCTTGAACTCGGCGAACCGCGAGCCGTCCACCACGCGCGCGATGACCTCGCGTACGTCGTACGGGGTGCGCGAGTCGACCGGCACCGCGCCGTACAGCCCGGCGGGTCCACGCTTCGGCTCGACGGCCGGCTCGCACCGACCAGGGCAGCGGCCCGCGCGCGGGGAGCGTCGACACGATGGTCCGGACGATCCGCAGCGCGTGCGCGTCGTCCTCGGCGAGGTGGTCGGTGACGCCCGAGACACGGGCGTGGACCTCGCCGCCGCCCAGCTCCTCGGCGGTGACGACCTCGCCGGTCGCGGCCTTCACCAGCGGCGGGCCGCCGAGGAAGATCGTGCCCTGGCCGCGCACGATCACCGCCTCGTCGCTCATCGCGGGGACGTACGCCCCGCCGGCCGTGCAGGAGCCGAGCACGGCCGCGATCTGCGGGATCCCGGCGCCCGACATCCGCGCCTGGTTGTAGAAGATGCGCCCGAAGTGCTCGCGGTCGGGGAAGACCTCGTCCTGCATGGGCAGGAAGGCGCCGCCGGAGTCGACCAGGTAGACGCAGGGCAGGCGGTTCTCCAGGGCCACCTCCTGGGCGCGCAGGTGCTTCTTCACCGTCATCGGGTAGTACGTGCCGCCCTTGACGGTGGCGTCGTTGGCGACGATCACGCACTCGCGCCCGCTGACCCGCCCGATCCCGGCGATGACACCGGCCGCCGGGGCCTGCCCGTCGTACATCCCGTCGGCGGCGAGCGGGGCGAGCTCCAGGAAGGGCGAGCCGGGGTCGAGGAGGGTGTCGACCCGGTCGCGCGGCAGCAGCTTGCCGCGCGCGGTGTGCCGGGCCCGCGCCTTCTCGCCGCCGCCGAGCCGGGCGGCCGCCAGCTTGGCGCGCAGCTCCTCGCCCAGCGCGCGGTGCGCCGCCTCGTTGGCCCGCCAGGCCTCTGACGCGGGGTCTGCCGCGCTGTGCAGCTCCGGTGCCTGGTCCATGCCGTGACCCCCTCACGTGGTGATGAGCGCTCATGTCAATGCGCGCCCACTTGTTAATGAGCGTTAACGTCTCCCCTCCAGGTTAACGACCGCTAACCTCCCTGTCTAGAATTGCTCCCATGGCCACGAGAACCGACGCCCCCACCCGCCGCGAACAGATCCTCAAGGAGGCCGCCCGGCTCTTCGCCGAGCGCGGGTTCCACGGCGTCGGCGTCGACGAGATAGGGGCCGCTGTCGGCATCAGCGGCCCCGGCCTCTACCGGCACTTCGCGGGCAAGGACGCGATGCTCGCCGAGCTGCTGGTCGGGATCAGCGGCCAGCTGCTGACCGGCGGCAAGCGGCGCGCGGCCGAGTCGGCGGGGGACCCGGAGGCGGCCCTCGACTCGCTCATCGAGGGGCACATCGACTTCGCGCTCGACGACCGCCCCCTCATCACCCTGCACGACCGCGAGCTGGACCGCCTCCGGGACAGCGACCGCAAGCTCGTCCGGCAGCTCCAGCGGCAGTACGTCGAGCTGTGGGTGGAGGTCGTCCGGGAGGTGTACCCGGGCCTCACCGAGCCCGCCGCCCGCGCGGCGGTGCACTCGGTCTTCGGGCTCCTCAACTCGACCCCGCACCTCGACCGCCCGGGTTCGTCACCCGGGCGCGCGGCGACGGCGGCGTTGCTGCACCGGATGGCGCGGGGGGCGTTCGCGGCAGCCGGGGCGTGAGGGGGGTGGAGTGTTGGAGTGTTACGGAGTGAGCCCTACTCCTACTCCTGGTCCTGGCCCAAGCCCGCCTGGTCCAGCAGGTACGCCGTCATCGGGTCGTAGTGGCGCGGGCTCGCCACGTGGTCGTCCAGGGGGACCGTGACCTGGACGGTGCCCTCGGCCTCGGCGAGGAAGAGGGCCGGGTCGTTGGAGTCCGCGTAGCCGACGGAGTCGATGCCGTGCTGTCCCGCGCAGCCCGCCCAGCCGTGGTCGGCGACCACCAGGTCGGGCAGCGGGCGGCCCTCGCGCTCCAGGCCGGTGAGGATGGCCTTCATCGGCTCGCCGGAGTGCGTGTGCCACAGCGTCGCGCCGTGCTCCAGGACCGCGACGTCCGCGAACTGCATGACGTACCCCTCGTCCGTCCGCAGGCCGTCCGGGATCACGACGATCTCGCAGCCCGCGGCGCGCAGGGCGGCGGCCGTGGCGCGGTGCACGTCGAGCAGGCCGCCGGGGTGGCCGGTGGCGAACAGGACGCGCTGTTCGCCGTCCGCCGCCTTGCGCAGCCGGGCCGCCATACGGTCCAGGGCGCCGACCGTCAGCTCGGGGTCGATGGTGTCCTGGCCGTGGCGGTACTCCGGGTCGTCGTGCACGCCGGCGCGCTCCGCCATCACCGCGAGGACGTCCTGCTCGTCGGCCCAGCGGTCGCCGAGCTCCAGACCGAGCCAGTAGTTGCGGTCGCCGTTCGCCAGCTTGCGGTAGTGGGAGAGGTTGTTCTCGCGGGGCGTGGCGACGTCGCCCGCGATACGTGTCCGTACGAGGTGCTCGACGAGCTCGGCGCGGCTGGGGGTCCCGGGTATCGGCATGACCTCCATTCTGCCGGTACGCCGGGACCCCCGGCGGGGAAGTCCCGGCCGTCGGGCCGTACTCCTCGTCACACGCGCCTTCCGGGACCGATCCCGGAAACCGTTCCGGGACCGGTCCCGGCAACCCTTCCGGGACCGAGCCCGGCAACCCTTCCGGGACCGGTCCCGGCAACTGCCCTCTACGCTCCCGGAGTCCTGGGCGGAACGACGCGCGTAGCGGAGATTCGCGGATCGAAGAACGCTGTGTGAAGGAGACAGACGCCTCATGCCCCGACTCCGGTGGACCTTCCTGTGGTGCGGCGTGCTCGGAACGGGCGCGGCCCTGATGCTGGTCGCGGCGGGAGCGACCGCCGTCATCCCCCAGCTCGACGAACTCATCGACCGTGGTGGCGCCTCCGAGGCCCTGGCGACGGCGGTGCTCGCGGCCGACTTCTGGGTGCTGGCGCTGCTCTGCGCTCAACTGGCCCGCATCGGCCGGGAAAGCAGGGCACTCGCCTACGAGAGGGCGCGACACAGCCGCGAGAGGGGGCGGGGCGGCGCCCGGAACCACTACGGCATCGACCCACCGCGGCCCGCGTCCTTCGAGCGGACCGAGGTGCACGAGGTCGTCACCCAGCTCCGCAAGCTCCCGGGCGGGCTGACACCGGGCGAGGACCAGGCCGCGTTTCTCACCTCGGGGCACTCCGCCCTCCGGGCGGCGCGTTCCGAGACCCCGTACACCCTGCTCCGGGCCCTGGTGTGGGCGCTGCCCGCGCTCGGGTTCATCGGTACGGCGGCGGAGATGGCACATGCCATCGGCGGCCTGAGCGGCGCGGTCAGGGAGACAGGCTCCTATGCCGACCTCGCCGGCGCGCTGGTGCCCAATGTGATCGAGCCGCTCGCCGGTGCCTTCGGAATCACCCTGTTCGCGCTCGGCAGCAGCGTCGTCGGGCACGTACTGGTGACCCTGGTGCACACCCGGGAGGAGCGGCTCGCCCTGGACATGGACCGGATGGTGCTCGAACGCTTCGGCGGCAGGCGGGAGGCGGAGACCGGCACGGTGCGGGACGCCGCGGAGGCCGCCCGCGAGCTGGAGACCGCCATGACCGGCGCGGCCCGGTCGCTGACCTCGCTGAACAAGGAACTCGGCCGGCTGTCCGAGGAAGCCGAGGGAGTCCGACTCCACGGCCGGGACGAGCCCACACGGCACCATGAGCTCATCCAGCAGCTGATCGGCATCGGTGAGCAGTTGTCCGGTATCCGGACGGGCATCGTGGCGGGGCTGGAAAAGGAAATGGTGCTGTCGCCGGTGCTCCGGGAGCCAAGTCCGCCGGGGCAGAACGGTCAGACCCTCTTCCCGCGTGACGGGCAGGCGTGATGCGTGGATCCGGAGGCATGGGAGGACTGGGCGGATTCGGCGGCCGACGCGGCGGGGGCGACCACGCGCCTGTGGAGCTGCGCTTCATCGACCTGCTGCTCATCATCATCGCCATCCTGATGTTCATGGCCGTCCTGCTCAGCCTGGTCAGCGCCAACGCGCCCAGCGGCGAGGCGAAGGAGAGCCCGGTCCGCAGGGTCACGGTCACCACGGCGAAGGCACCAGACGTGCTGGCCGACGAGCCGTACGCGCTCACCCTCGCCGCCGAGGGCGGCCAGGGGCCGTACCGGTGGACGCGCGTCGACGGCACGCTGCCCGGCAGGCTGACGCTGTCGGAGGACGGGACGGTGAGCGGCCGTGCCGAACTGGAGGACACCAAGGGCTCGGCGACGACGACGGCGACCGTACGCGTCCAGGACTCGGCGGGGCGCTCCGCGGAGCGGACCCTGAAGTGGTCCGTGCGCCGGGCACAGGACAAGGGGGCGGCCAAACCGGTCCTGCGGGTGACGGCCAGGACCCTGTCTGTACCGGACGGCAGGCGCGGCAAGACGTACGAACCACACCGCTTTACCGCGCAAGCGGGCTCCGCGCCGTACACCTGGCAGGTCGGCGACGGGCTGCCAGACGGCATGAAGCTGAGCGGGCGCGGCGAACTGAGCGGGAAGCCGGCCGAGGCCGGCAGCTACTCCTTCGAGGTGCGGGTGACGGACGGCACCGGCGCGGAGGCCCTCCAGCGGGTCCGCATGCTCGTCGGGGACACGCCGGCCCGGGCCGAGGAGGCCGAGAAGGACCGCTGGGAGCTGCCCAAGTGGCTGGTCGTGGCCGGGGCCTTGCTGGCGCTGGTCGGGGCGCTGATCGTGGCGTTCGTCCTCAAGTTCATCCTGTTCGGCGCTCCGCCCGGGATGTACGAGGGACGCAGGGGCTGGCTGACCTGAGGGACACCGGAGCTGACGCGCCCGGCACCGGCACACCCGAGGCCGACGGCATGACGTCCCGGGAACTCCTGGAGATCCTGCGGGGACTTGCCGGGCGCGACCTGGTCTCAGCGGACATCGTCGAGGTGGCGCCCGCGTACTCTCACGCCGAGAGTGGCCCCTGATCTTTTGGCTTGGTTCATGCCCGTATCGGGGGAATCCGGAACCGCCTGCGAGATCAGGGGCTTGCTCTGCCTCAGGTGGGGAACCTGCCGGCCTGACGGCCGTGACGAACGACGACCAGCCGGGGGCCGGGAAGAGCAGGGCGGGGCCGTGTGGGTTTTTGGAGTCGCGGACGGGGACGCCTGAGGGGTGGTTGTCGAGGACTTCGAGGCAGCTGCCGCCGTCGGGCTCGCTGTGGGACGACTTGCGCCAGCCGCTCAGCATAGCGGCGTTCGGGATGGCTCGGTCAGTCATGGTGTCCGTACTCCTTCGCAGTGGCCCTGAGCAGGGCCAGTGACTCCTTCAGCGGCAGTGCGTCGCTCAGCGCGAGATCGTAGCGGCTCTGCAACTCGCGGACCACGGACGGGGAGTCGTGAAGCTTCCCCGTCGTGGTGGCCCTCGCCGTAGGCCAGAGGCGGCTGGTCCTCGAACCACATCAGCGTGAGCATGCCGTCCATCAGTGGATGAAGGCCCACGTCAAACGGCATCACATGCACGCGGATGCGTCCCGTCTCGGCGAGACGAACGACGTGCATGATCTGCTCCGCCATGACGTCCCCGCTGCCTACGGGGCGTCGTAGCACCGCCTCGTCCAGCAACGCCCACACCACAGGTGACACCGGATCTTCGAGCATCTTCGCGCGCTCGAGGCGTGTGACAACGCGCCTGTCACACTCCTCTTCACTCACCGGAGGGAATGCCGAGCCCAGGACCGTACGTGCGTACCTTTTCGTCTGGAGGAGGCCCGGGAAGTACGCCGAGGCGTACTCGCGGATCATCACCGCCTGTTGTTCGAGTACGCGTACCGCCTCGAAGTAGTCGGCGGTCGCCACGTCGTCCTGCGGCAGAAAGCTGCTCAGTACGTTTCCCGTGCCCAGAGCCCTGTCCAGGCGTCGGGCGTCCTCCTGTGAGGGAACGCGGCGTCCCGCCTCGATGTGTGCGATGTGCGAACGCGTCATGACCGCCATGTCGGCGAGTTGCTGCTGCGTCAGTCCCGCCGTCTCGCGCTGTTGTTTGAGCCAATCGCCGTAGATGGTGCCCATTTTCTCAACTCCCTTGTGACAAATGCTCTGTCACACGCTGGCCTCTGGCGACGCTAGCCCGTTCGGTCTCATCCTGTGAGTCGTCCGTCGCAGAACGCGACAGATCGAGTGAATGAGAACGGAGCTCACGTCATGCGTCACCGCATCACCCGCCTCTTCAAGCCGCTGTCACGGCTTCTGTGGCCGGGCTCGGGACACCGTCCTCGTACCGTCGCCGTCCAGGAGGAGCAGGTTCCGGTCACCTTCCGGTCCGAGGGGGCGACCGTCCGCTCCGAGTGGCCGACAGTCCGGTCCGAGTGGCCGACCGTCCGACGTGTCGACTCCAACCCTCCGCGCGGCGAGGAGCATGCCTTGCTCTGTCCCTGCCGCGCCGTCGACGAGCGGCGCCGCGAGGCTCAGCGGCAGTGGGCCCGGCGGCGTGCGCTGTTGCTCGCCGTGCACGGGATCGACGTCGGGCCGTACGGGATCGACATCAGGCCGCGCGAGCTCGACCTCAAGCCGTACGGGATCGACCCCGGGCCGCGTGTGACCGACGTCTGGCCGCGTCTGATCCACGGGGCCGAGGCGACGGCATGAGGACCGACCGCAGTGGTATGAGCGGGGCCCGGCTGCTGCCCTGGGCGGGGACGGGCGGCAAAAGTTGTTACCTGGTGACTGACGGCACCGGCTATGTCTCGCGGCTGGCGGACGACATCGAGAGCGTGCAACTCGGCATGGCGGTCGAACTCCTCGGCCACGCGGCCGACATGCTTGCCGACCACCGGGCCACCGCAGTCCAACTCCGGTTCCTGCTCGCCCGGATGACCGAGTCCCTGACCGACGTCCACAGGGTTGCGGAGAGCCGGGGCGAACGCCTTGCCGTACCCGTCAGCGAGGACGAGGACGAGGGCGAGGGCGAAGGCGAGGGCGAGGACGAAGGCGAGGACGAAGGAGAAGAGGAGGACACGGGCGACGAGGGGATGACGAGCCCTGAATGAATCCCGGTAGCGCGCCGGGGGCCAGCGGCCACGGGTTGACAACGGTTCCTGGATGCCCCCGGACGCCCCGGGACGCCCCCGGACGCCCCCGGATATCCCGGGAGGCCGCCGGAGCGATGACGAGAGCGAGGAGTGGAACACTCAACTTCAGCAAGGCACGCTGTACCCATGCGATCGCTCTTCCGCTCAGCGCCTCCGCCAGGAGTGGGCGGTCATAGCCGGGCTCTTTTCCGAGTCGTGCAGTGCGTGCCGTTCGTGATCGTACTGGTCGCGATGGGCATCGAGCTCTCACCTATCCACTTCCTGGTCACCGGCACGTTCCTCACCGCGACGCCGGCGCTGGCCGCGTTGACGATGGGCCCGAGAGGCATCCTCTCCGTAGCAGCTCTCGCTCTGGTCACTGACCTGTTCTCCCCCGCCTACGACCAGGCGTACTACAGCAACATCGTGAGTCTGTTCCTGGTGTCCCTGGCCAGTGTCACGATGAGCAACGCCGTGCGTACGCGCATGCAGAGTGAGCTCGACCAGGTCCGTCGGATCGCCCTGGCAGCCCAGGAGGCCATCCTGCGTCCGGTACCCGCCCGGCTGGGCCCGGTGCGGGTGGCCAGCATGTACCTCGCGGCTGAGACGGGGGCGCAGATCGGCGGTGATCTGTACGAGGCTGTGCAGACCCGGTACGGGGTCCGGCTGATCGTGGGGGATGTCCGGGGCAAGGGACTGCCTGCCGTGCGCGCGGCCGCGGCCGTGCTGGGCGCGTTCCGGGTGACCGCGCATTACGAGGAGGAACTCGCGGAGGTGATGAACCACTGCGCGGCTGCGCTGCGACAGGAGCGCGCCGTGCCTGGTGCGGTCGATCAGGAAGTTCTGCTGGAGGATTTCGTCACCGCGCTCATAGCCCAGGTGTCCGACGCACCCGGGGTCCAGGTGGTCAACCGCGGCCATACGCCTCCGCTGGTGCTGCGCCAGGGCAAGGTTGAGGCCCTGATGCCCACCTCACCGCTGCCGCCCCTCGGCCTGGAAGACCTCTTCAGCGGTCCTCCGGCCAGGGCGGAGAGCTATCCGTTCGCGCCCGGTGACCGTCTGCTGCTGCACACCGATGGCGTGATCGAAGCCCGCAACCCTGACAACAACGATTTCTTCGCCCTGCCCGAGGCCATGGAGGCGGTGCACACCCACGCTCCGCACGAGTTCCTGGAACAACTGCACCGCAGATTGATCCGCCACACCAATGGCCGCCTGGCGGACGATGCGGCGATGCTCCTCGTTGACCGTCTCGACGAAGAAGCGGGCAAGCAGGCAGTCGTCTCAGCTGCCGCCTCCTGAAGGCCGCCTCCTGAAGGCCGCCTCCTGGAGGCTGCCGCCTCTTGAAGTGACCGCCCCTTCCTGAGTTGCGGGGGGACGAAAGCGGAGGGATGAAATCCGCTGCTGTCCGTGTTGGTGCCTTCTGGAAGATCAGGACTGAAGGAGGGCACCCGCGTGGCAGTGCAGGTGGCAGTGCAGCATGGGGAGGCAGGCGGCGGTCAAGCGCCCGGTACCCCGCCCCCGACCTGGTCCCGCCGACTGGCCGGATACGCCTGGCGGTACCCGAAGGACGTCGTGCTCGCGCTCGGCTCCTCGCTCGCCGGCATGGCCGTCATGGCGCTCGTCCCGCTGATCACCAAGGTGATCATCGACGACGTCATCGGCGACACAGCCGGAGCATGGCCCCCTGGGCCGGCGCTGCTCATCGCCGCCGCCGTCGCTCGTCTACGTCCTCACCTACATCCGCCGCTACTACGGCGGCCGGCTCGCCCTCGACGTCCAGCACGACCTGCGCACCGAGATGTACGGGACGATCACCCGGCTCGACGGGCGCCGCCAGGACGAGCTGTCCACCGGACAGGTCGTCGGCCGGGCCACCAGCGACCTCCAGCTGATCCAGAGCCTGCTCTTCATGCTGCCGATGACCATCGGCAACGTCCTGCTCTTCCTGATCTCCCTCGTGATCATGGCGTGGCTGTCGCCGCCGCTCACCCTGGTCGCGCTCGCCGTCGCCCCCGCCCTGTGGTGGATCGCCAAGCGCAGCCGCACCCGGCTGCACCCCGCCACCTGGTACGCGCAGGACCAGGCCGCCGCCGTCGCGGGCGTCGTCGACGGCGCCGTCACCGGCGTACGCGTGGTCAAGGGCTTCGGGCAGGAGGAGCAGGAGACCGGGAAGCTGCGGGAGGTCAGCCGCAGGCTGTTCGCGGGGCGGCTGCGCACCATCCGGCTCAACTCGCGTGTACACCCCCGCCCTCCAGGCCGTCCCCGCGCTCGGGCAGGTCGCCATGCTGGCGCTCGGCGGCTGGCTGGCGATGCGCGGGCACATCACGCTCGGCACGTTCGTCGCCTTCTCCACCTACCTCGCCCAGCTCGTCGGCCCGGTACGCATGCTCGCCATGGTGCTCACGGTCGGCCAGCAGGCGCGGGCGGGCGCCGAGCGGGTGCTGGAGCTCATCGACACCGAGCCCACCCTCACCGAGGGCACGAAGGACGCTGCCCGCCGACGCCCCCGCGACCGTCGAGTTCGACGACGTGTCGTTCGGGTACGACCCCGAGCGCCCCGTCCTCGACGGGCTCTCGCTTCGAGATCCGGCCCGGCGAGACCCTCGCCGTCGTCGGCTCCTCCGGCAGCGGCAAGTCCACCGTCTCCCTCCTCCTGCCGCGCTTCTACGACGTCACGCGCGGCGCCGTCCTCGTCGGCGGCCACGACGTCCGCGAGCTGACCCTCGCCTCGCTGCGCGCCGCGATCGGGCTGGTCCCCGAGGACTGCTTCCTCTTCTCCGACACGCGTCCGCGACAACATCGCGTACGGCCGCCCCGACGCCACCGAGGAGCAGATCGAGGCCGCCGCCCGCGCCGCCCAGGCGGACCGTTTCATCGCCGAGCTGCCCGACGGGTACGACACCAAGGTCGGCGAGCACGGCCTGACCCTCTCCGGCGGCCAGCGCCAGCGCGTCGCGCTCGCCCGCGCGATCCTCACCGACCCCCGGCTGCTCGTCCTCGACGACGCCACCTCCGCCGTGGACGCCCGCGTCGAGCACGAGATCCACGAGGCGCTCAAGCAGGTCATGGCGGGCCGCACCACCCTGCTGATCGCCCACCGCCGCTCCACCCTCGACCTCGCCGACCGTATCGCCGTCCTCGACGGCGGCCGCCTCGCCGACCTCGGCACCCACGAGGAGCTCCAGGAGCGGCTCCGCCCTGTACCGGCGGCTGCTCACCGACCCGGACGAGCTGGGCGGCGTCTCGCCCGGGCACATCCAGCCGGACTGCCCGCGGGAGGACACCTCACTACGGGACGAACTGGACGCCGAGTTCGACGCCGAGCGCGGCATCACCCCCCGGCTGTGGACCGGCGCCCGGGAGCGCGGGAGCCTCGCCCTCGCCGGCACGCCGACCGCCTCCGGGGCCACTTCCGGGTCCGCTCCTGGGACCGCCTCCGGGTCCGCTCCTGGGACCGCCTCCGGGTCCGCTCCTGGGACCGCCTCCGGGTCCGCTCCTGGGTCCACCTCCGGGATCGCTCCTGGGTCCACCCCCGGGCCCGCCCCCGGGACCGCTCCTGGGTCCGCCCCCGGGTCCACTCCCGGGCCCGCCCCCGGGACCACCCCCACCCTCCTCGCCCAGGTCGAGGCGCTGCCCCCCGCCACCGACACCCCGGGTATCGACGAGGCCCGCGCGGTCACGCCGGAGGAGTCGTACGGCCTGCGCCGGCTGCTCCGCGGCTTCGGGGTCCCGCTCCTCATCAGCCTCGGCCTCGTCGCCGTCGACGCGGGCATGGGGCTGCTGCTGCCCGTCCTGATCCGGCACGGCATCGACGACGGCGTCTACGCAGCTGGCGCTCGGCGCGGTGTGGGCGGCGTCCGTGCTCGCGCTGCTCGCCGTGCTCGCCCAGTGGGCGGCGCAGATCGGCGAGACGCGGATGACCGGGCGCACCGGCGAACGCGTCCTCTACGCCCTCCGCCTGAAGATCTTCGCGCAGCTCCAGCGGCTCGGACTCGACTACTACGAGCGGGAGTTGACCGGGCCGGATCATGACGCGGATGACCACGGACGTGGACGCGCTGTCGACGTTCCTGCAGACCGGCCTGGTCACCGCCTTCGTCTCGGTCGTCACCTTCTTCGGCATCATGGTCGCGCTGCTCGTGATCGACGTGCAGCTCGCGCTGGTCGTCTTCGCGACGCTGCCGCCGCTGATCATCGGCACGTTCTTCTTCCGCCGGGCACAGCGTCAAGGCGTACGAACTCGCGCGTGAGCGCGTGTCAGCGTCGTCAACGCCGACCTTCAGGAGTCGGTGTCCGGGCTGCGGATCGTGCAGGCGTTCCGGCGCGAGAGGGACGGCAGCGGAGCGGTTCGCGGCCGGCAGCGACGGCTACCGCCAGGCGCGGGTGCGCGGCCAGTGGCTGATCTCCGTCTACTTCCCGTTCGTGCAGCTGCTGTCGTCGGTGGCCGCGGCCGCCGTGCTGGTCGTGGGCGCGGGCCGGGTGGACGCGGGGACGCTGACGACGGGCGCGCTGGTCGCGTACCTGCTCTACATCGAGCTGTTCTTCGCGCCCGTGCAGCAGCTCTCCCAGGTCTTCGACGGCTACCAGCAGGCCACGGTCTCCCTGGGCCGCATCCAGGAGCTGCTCCAGGAGCCCACCTCCACCAAGGCGGCCGGGGAACCGCGAAAGGTGCTGTCCCTGCGCGGCGACCTCACCTTCGAGGACGTCCACTTCGCGTACGGGACGACGAGCGAAGAGGCCCTCAGCGGCGTCGAGCTGACGATTCCCGCCGGACAGACAGTCGCCTTCGTCGGCGAGACAGGCGCGGGCAAGTCGACCCTCGTCAAGCTCGTCGCGCGGTTCTACGACCCCACGGGCGGGCGCGGTGCTCGGTCGACGGCACCGACCTGCGCGACCTCGACCTCACGTCGTACCGGCACCGGCTGGGCGTCGTCCCCCAGGAGCCGTACCTCTTCCAGGGCACCGTCCGTGACGCCATCGCCTACGGGCGGCCCGACGCCACCGACGCCGAAGTGGAGGCCGCGGCCCGGGCGGTCGGCGCGCACGACATGATCGCCACGCTGGACGGCGGCTACCTCCACGAGGTCGCCGAGCGCGGCCGCAACCTCTCCGCCGGGCAGCGCCAGCTGATCGCGCTGGCCCGCGCCGAACTCGTCGACCCCGACATCCTGCTCCTCGACGAGGCCACCGCGGCCCTCGACCTGGCCACCGAGGCCCAGGTCAACCAGGCGACCGACCGCCTCACGGCACGCCGTACAGCCCTCCCGTCGCCCGACCACCACCCCTCAACGAGCGCCGACGCGCGCACCTCCCACCCGTCGCCCGACCACCACCCCTCATCGAACACCGACGCGCGCACCACCTTGATCGTCGCCCACCGGCTGACCACGGCCGCACGTGC
This sequence comes from uncultured Actinomycetota bacterium, assembly GCA_963711935.1. Classification (GTDB taxonomy): domain Bacteria; phylum Actinomycetota; class Actinomycetes; order Streptomycetales; family Streptomycetaceae; genus Streptomyces. Next base: position 504,280 of record CAVQGD010000025.1, on the reverse strand, counting down.
GGACCGGGTCGTGGTCATGGCCCGCGGCAGGATCGCCGAGGACGGCACGCACGACGAGCTGCTCCAACTCGGCGGCCAGTACGCTGAGTTGTGGCGCACCTTCGTGGGGGAGCCGGTCAGCGCGCCGAGCTGACGCGGGAGGGGCGCGGGAGGGGCGCGAGCGTCCCGGCCGTCCCGGCCGCCCCGGACCCGGAGAGATCTCCCGCACGCGGCCGTGCAACCATCGCAACTAACGGCCGTACGTCATGCGTCATGCGTCATACGTCATGCGTCCGTACGCAAGTACGTTCTTCGCGCGGGGAAGGGAGCGGAAATGAGCAGTGGAGGGACAGATGCGCCCGGTGCGGTACGGCGGCGGGTGGCGCTCGGGCTGGCCGTACTGACCGCGGCCGGGCTGCTCACGGTGGCCGGGTCGGGCAGCGCGGAGTCGGCCTCCTGCACGGGACGCAAGGTCCGTACGCTCTCCTTCTCCACCGGCTCCGTGCACGTCTACAAGCGCGGGCGATGGGTCTGTGCCGTCACCGTCGCCAAGAGTCAGGACACCTACCAGTGGATGTCCGTCAGCGTGCAGGCGCGCGGGAACCGGCCGGTGATCCGCAGGGAGCTGGCCAAGGACCGCGTGGAATCCGACATCGTGCACGCGGGGCGGCGGTGCGTGTGGGTGGAGAGCACGGTCGGCGAGAGCGGCGTGAGCAAGGGCTGGATCCTCTGCTGACGTGCCGGGTGCTGACGTGCCGGGTGCTGACGCTGCCAGGTGCTGAGGTTGCCGGGTGCTGACGCTGCCGAGGTCCGGCCGTCGCTGAACCGGCTGCTCCCCACCCGTACGCACCACCCGCAACTGACCGCCCTGGTGCCGCCGTTACGCGGTACCAGGGCGGGACTCGCCGCTCACCGCTCCCCAGTGTCCCCAGTGTCCTCGGTGTCCAGGCTCACCCACCCGGCCTTCGACGAGGGTGCGTAGATGATGCCGCCCGCCACCATCGGCTCCGTGTCCAGGCCGAACTCTATGCCGCTGCGGTCCTCGATGCTCGGCACGCTGTGCTGATACACCAGCTTGCCCGTGCGTGCCTCGTAGGCGGCGACGCCCCGGGTGTTGGCGACGTACACGCGGTCGCCCGCCTGTACGGGAGGTGCGTCGGCCATGCCTCTGGACGCCAGGGGCCTGCGCCACAGCTCGGTCCGCTCGACCGGGTCGACGGCGACCAGTTCGCCGCCCGTCCCGCTGGGGGCCACGAACAGCACCCGGCCCGGGGTCACCGAGAGCTCGGGCGCCCCGACCTGGCCGTTGCCCAGGATCGCGTCGACCGGGGTACGTACGCCGTCGGCGCCCGGCGTGAGCTCCTGGCGCAGGATGCCGCTCTTCGTGTCCGTCCCGTCCGTCCCGTCCGTCTTGTCTGTGAAGAGGGTGAAGGCGCAGTACAGGTATGTCGTGCCGTCCTCGTCGAGCAGGGCCTCGCTGCCGGGCTCGCACGGGGTGGACAGTTCGAACGCGGCGACGCGCCTGCCGCTGTCGGTGTCGGCGACCGTGACGTGGCTCTCGCCGAGTATCACTTCCTCCACGGGGTCGGTGACGCCGGTGAACGCATAGAGCCGGCCGTTCACCACCCGCAGCGCGGGCATCTCCGAGTCCTTGTGCCGCCGGCCTTCAGCTTCCAGCGCTCCTTGCCCGTGCGCGCGTCGACGGCGTACACCAGGCCTCCGTGGTCGACCACGTACACCCGCTCGCCGTCGCTGATGAGCCGCTGGGTGAGCCTCGGCGTCCCGTACCGCCACTTCACCTTGCCGTCGGCGAGCGAGAGACCCACGAGCCGGTCGCCGACGTTGACGACCGCGATGCCGTCCACGACGACCGGGGTGTTCTTGCCGTACGCCGACGCCTTGTTCGTGCGCCACAGCTCCTCTCCGGTCGCGGCGTCGATCCGGACCGTCCTGTCGCCGACGCACACCAGGGACGACTTGGCGTACACACAGCTGCTGTTCTGGAGGTTGTACTGCCACTGCCGCCAGCCCTTCGGACGGCGCTCCGGGCTGTCGCGGTACGTGAACGTGAAGCCGCCCGAGCCGGATTGGGTGCTCCGGTACTCGGCGGCGCCCTCCGGCTGTGTGAGGGTGCGCATACGGGGGACCGGTGTCCGCCCGGGGCTGCTGGAGGGGCCCGGTCCGGAGCCCGGACCGTCGCGCATCACATACAGCAGCCCGCCCGCGAGGGTGACCATCGCCACCACCGTGGCCGCCACGGAGAGAGCGAGCCGCCCGCGCCGCCGGGGCGGGGGAGCGGGGGTGGAGCCCGCACCCGGGCCTGGGGTGGCGGGTGTCTGGGGAGGGCTGGGTGCGGGGCCTGTGGTGAGGGGCGGCCGGGGAGGGCTGGGTGCGGGGCCTGTGGTGAGGAGTGCCTGGGGAGAGCTGGGCGCGGGGCTTGTGGTGACGGGGGCCTGGGGAGAGCTGGGCGCGGGGCTTGTGGTGACGGGGGCCTGGGGAGGGCTGGGCGCGGGGGCGCGGAGGAGCACGGTGTCCGGCGAGTTCGAGTTGCGGATGGCCCGGACGGCCGGGTAGGACGTGCGCTGCAGCAGGGCGAGCAGTTCGTCCGCGTTGGGCCGTTCGGCCTGCTCCTTGGCCAGACAGCGCTCGATCACCGGCAGCAGCCAGTCGGGCACCCCTTCCAAGTCCGCTGCCTCGTGGACCAGTTGGTACGCCACCGCGTACACGTCCGTGGCGTCGAAAGGCACATGGCCGCTCGCCGCGTACGTCAGCACCGAGCCCAGCGAGAAGATGTCGCTCGGCGACCCGACGTCCTTCTGGGCGCGGATCTGCTCCGGCGACATGAACGGCGGGGTGCCCACCGCGATCCCGGTGTGCGTGAGCAGGTCGGCGTCGGCGGCGCGCACGATGCCGAAGTCGATGACCCGGGGGCCGTCGTCCGCGAGCAGGACGTTGCCCGGCTTGAGGTCGCGGTGCACGATCCCGGCGCGGTGGATGTCGCGCAGCGCCTCGGCGAGACCCGTGGCGAGGCGGTACAGCTCCTCCACGGTCAGCTCCGGGCCCCGTCTGATACGCACGTCCAGCGGCTGGCCCGGCACGTAGAGAGTCGCCATCCAGGGCGGGTCGGCATCCGGGTCGGCGTCCACGACCGGCGCCGTGAACGCGCCGCTGACCTGGCGTGCGGCGGTGACCTCACGGCGGAAACGCTGCCGGAAGGCGGGCTGGTGGACGAGGTCGGTACGGATCACCTTGACGGCGACCTGGCGGCCCGAGGGCGACATACCGCGATAGACGCGGCCCATACCGCCGGAGCCGAGAAGCGACTCGAGACGGTAGCCGGGAATCTCCGGCAGCTCTCCGTCGCCCGGAGCGCCCTGAGTATCCTGGGCCATCGCCCTCCTCGTCGTCGTACGGGCTCGTCGTCGTACGGGCCGTAAGCGGATGATGATGATATCGATCCGGGCCCATGTTCCAGGAGGCACTCCTGGTGCGGGAGCCGGCCGGGAGGTGTGCGACGTAGATGACGTAGATCTAGTACGTCAGTCCTGGTACGTCAGTCCTGGTACGTCAGTCCGTGCCCGATCGGATACAGCACCTGCGCCGGATCGTCCGCCCGCTCCACCGGCCCCGGCACTGCCCCCGGCCCCGGCCCCGGCATCAGCACCGGTACCGCCACCGGCAGTCGCCCACGCGGCGCCACGTGCCCCGCCACCACCCGCGCCGCTGCCCGAAGTTCGACATCTGTCCACGAGTACGACGCCAAGCAGGCTCCCACACCGGTGAGTTGAGCCACGTCGTACGGATTGTGGAGGGCGATGGCGATGACGGGGACGCCGGTGGCGAGGAGCCGTTCGACGAGCGTCCGCTGCGTGCTCGCCGCCGTCACGTTGTACGTCCCGACGACCACCGCGTCCTTGCCCCGCGCCGCCGCGACCGCCCGGTCGATGACCGCCGGGGAGGGGGCCGTGCCGGTGGACAGCGCCGTGGCGGTGAAGCCGAGTTCGGTGAGGGCGGTGGCGAGGACGGTGGTCGGCGGTCCGGTGGTACCCGACGGGGAGGCCGGGTCGGCGCCGACGACGAGGACCTCGGGGTGCGTACGGCGGGACAGCGGCAGCAGCCCCCGCTCGTTGACCAGCAGGGTGGTGGTCCGCTCGGCGATACGGTCGGCGGCGGCGAGATGCGCCGCCGCGCCCACCACCCGGTCGACACCGGCATCTGTGACGTACGGATCGACGTACGGATCCTCGAACAGCCCGAGCTTCGCCTTGAGCCGCAGGATGCGCAGGACCGACTCGTCGAGGCGGGCCTCGGTGAGCTCGCCACCGCGCACGGCGCCCAGGACGGCGTTCCAGGCGACGTCGAGGGAGGGCGGGTTGAGGAGCTGGTCCACACCGGCCTTGCAGCGCCAGTACGGGCACGCGGTCGTCGCCGTACTTGGTCCGTACGCCCTCCATGCTGAGGGAGTCGGTGACGACGACGCCGTCGTAGCCGAGCTCCTCGCGCAGGATGCCGGTGAGGATCGGGGCGGGAGAGTGTGGCCGGGTCCCCGGACGGGTCGAGGGCCGGGACCATGATGTGCGCGGTCATGATCGAGTCGATACCGGCGCGGATCGCGGCCTGCGAAGGGCGGGGCGTCGAGCTCGCGCCCACTGCTCCCTCGGTGTGCTCGATGACCGGGAAACCGTAGTGACTGTCGACCTCGGTGTCGCCGTGCCCGGGGAAGTGCTTGGCGGTGGCGGCGACCCCGGAGCGCTGGTATCCGTCGACCTGAGCGGCGACGAGTTCGGCCACGGCCTGCGGATCGGCGCCGAAGGAACGGACGCCGATGACCGGGTTGGCGGGGTTGACGTTGACGTCGGCGACGGGTGCGTAGTCCTGCCGGATGCCCATCGCGCGCAGCTCGGCGCCGGCGATCCGCGCGGCCTCGCGGGCGTCGGCGACCGCGCGACCCGCCCGCGCCCGAGCGCCATCGCGCCCGGCAGCAGGGTGGCGGGTCTGCCCACGCGGGCGACGATGCCGTGCTCCTGGTCGGTGGAGATGAGTACGGGCAGCCCGCGGGGCAGGCCGAGTGAGGCGCGCTGGATGCCGTTCGACAGGTCGGCGATCTGGTGCGGGTCGCGGGTGTTGTGCGCCCAGGTGAAGTAGATGATCCCGCCGACGCGGTACGTGGCGAGCAGCTCGGCGGCCGTCCGTACGCCGATCTCCTTGAGGTTGGCGTCGATGTCGGCCTGGTCGGGTGCGGTCGCCGAGTGCCCGTACACGCGCATCACGAAGAGCTGGCCGACCTTCTCCTCCAGCGTCATACGGGAGATGAGGGCACGGAGTCGCATGTCGTCCTTGTCGTTACTTGGCGCTCTTGGCGTTCTTGTCGTCTTTAGCGTTCTTGGGGTAGGTGGGGCAAAGGCTTGTTGTGTCGTATGTGGGGCAAGGAGCAAGCGGCAGGCACCGAGCCCGGCAAGGGGCCGTCACCGGCGCTGTTGGAGGGGGCGCGCCGGTGACGGCATGCTGCCGGCCGCGGGCGGCGGAGAGGGTGGTCAGCGATCGCAGTCAGCAGCGAGGCCGACACCGCACCGCGGTGACTCTCCGGCAACTTGGCGGTTGGACGTGGCGGGGCGGGGATGGGTTCCCGCTTCTCGGGGATTGAGGTTTCCCGCCCTCGTCGCCCGCTACCGCGACCACCTGGCCAAGAACCCTCCCCTCCTGCTCGCCGGGAAACGCCCTGACGGCGGCCCTGGCGTTCGATGACGCCTCAATACCGGCAGTCATAAGTTCGGTAACGGTCGCGGGTGGGGTCAGGGCAAGAATTTGGCCGTAATCCGCACCGCTGTCGGCATATGACAACTCGAAAACACCGCGCTCACCTGCCACGTAACCCGGAGGTCCGTTTTTCGGTCGATCGGGTATTCGCCATTCGACTGAGGGACAATTGCACGACGTTCGGGACGTCACTAGGCTCGGCCGTGCGTCAGGGGATGACAGCCCGAGGTCGTCCCTGCCGTTTCGCCGTTTCGAACGCCGACAATGCACCCGTCGAGAACTCTGGAGTTTACCTTGCGAAAGCACGTAAAGCCAAAGCGCACAAAGCTTGCTCTCGCCATGTGCGGCGCGGTCGTCGTGACCGGGCTGGTCGCCAACTCTGCGTTAGGGGCCGAGGCGCCGCAGAACTTCGTCCTGATGTCGAACCACGACATAGGCACTAACATAGGCTCTAATAAGCCGACCGTCTCCATCCTGCAGTACGCCGCCGACAATACCGTCCTCGGAAGGACAGACCCGCATTCCGAGGGGACCCATTTCTGGTACGTCAACGCAAACACCGCCTACCTCACGGTGGAGAAGGACGGCCGCATCTTCCGGATACCTGAGAATGGCATACTGAACCAGGCCACCCAACTGCCTGTCTGCTTCCGGGTCAGTAACTCCGGACAACTGCACCACGTCACGGACCAGCCGTGCACGACTGCCGGCGCATCCGAAGGCACGTGGAACTAAGGCCTCTCTGGAGTCGTGATCACGTCGCGGGGCGGAGGCCGCGCGTCCAGAGAGCCGATCCGCGCAGCTGAAGCCCCGCCATGTAGCTCATGTAGCTGTCGGGTGCCTTGTCACAGCCCTCCCTGCCTGGGGCCTCAGCCCTGCGGGAGGAGATCATTTCTGCGCGAGTACGGAGCGGGCGAGCCACTTCATCCGAGGAGTTCCGCCACACGACGGCGCAGCGGGGCTTCCAGCTCCAGGTTGTCGCCTCCCCTTTCTCTGGCGGCGCACCGACAGCTTCCCGGCTTCCTGGCGCGCCGCTCACCAGAGAGCCGGAGACATGGGGGTGAGAGGAGGACGGGAGCGATGGTCTGTGGGAGGCGTTCATGGAGTACAGCCACGCGATCTTCCTTGCTGATCAGGGGAGTTGCAAGGGTGCCAGTCCCTGAGCTGTCCCGGCCGGAGCAGGGATCTACGGGGCCGTGCGCGGTGCGGACATCAGGTCGTAGGCGGCGCGACATTCGCCTCCCGCGTTCCCTTCTTGGCGGCCCTCGCGGCGGCACGACGTTCCGTGCGATTACCGTGCGCGCTGGAATCGCCGGGTAATCTCCGGTCGGTCACGAGGCTGACAGAGACGGGCCGCGCAGAGAGGGAATAGAAGACGTCCGTGCCGGCGAGACCGAAGATCCGGTCCGGCCCTCCGGCGTGAATGCTGATGAGGTGGCCGTCCGCCAAGGTCTCCCTCTGCTTTTCCTGGTAACGGAAGTCCTCTGCCCACTTACGGAAGATCCTTCCGGGGTTGGGGGCGTTCGCGCTGACTTCGTGGAGGCAGCCGGGTGGCAGGGGGCCGGAGCCGGGTTTCGGGTCGAGTGCGTTTGCCAGGCGTGCCGCTTGTCCGCGTAGCCAGCGGAGGGCGAGGCGCGGGGTGGCGGCCTGGTAGTGGCCGAGGAACCATTCCCCGGCGTCCGGGCTTGTGGCGAGGGTCTGGCACCAGTAGTAGCCGTTAATGGCTTTTGTCGTCACTGCCATGCTCCGGGGGTGATGCGGTACGGCAGGGTGACCAGGGAGCGGTAGGTGAAGTGTTCCGGGTGTTCTTTGAGGTGGCGGAACGTCCAGTGGGAGGCCGTGTCGGGTTCGGTGTCGGTGGGTCCGTTCGTGTCGCATACGGCGCACTGGAAGGTGTAGGTGAGGGGTTCGGCGTCGGGTTCCTTGTCCGGGGTGAGGGTGTGGTCCCGGAAGCGGTAGTTAGCGCGGGACATGGGGGTTCACCTCTTCCAGGTGCTTCTTGTCCAAGTGCTTCTTGATCAGTTGGGCCAGTTCGTCGACGCGTTGGGCCAACTCGGTTGTGGTTTGCTGCTGTTGCTGGTTCTGGGGCTCTTGCTGGTTCTGTTGCCCGCTGGGTCGGGGCTGGGGTTGGGGCTGCCCGTTCACTGTTCTCTCTCTTCGGGCACGTCGGGCCGCAGGGCGGCGGCGAGTGCGCGAGCGGTTGCCACGTTGCAGCGGCCCAAGTCGATCAGTGTGAGTCGAGTGGGATCGATGTAGGAGGTGAGGTCGAGCCCCACGGACGGCAGTTGCACTCCTGCTGCCTTGAGTGCGTCGCGCAGTTCGTCGCGTGCCTCCTCGGCTTCTCTGATCTTGTCGGTTGCCTGTTGCCTGTTGCCTGTTGCCTGTTGCCTGTTGCCTGCTGCCTGCTGCCTGCTGCCTGCTGCCGTCATGCTTGTTACTCCGTACGCCGCTGGTCGTTCGTCCCCCGCTTGGGCGGGTAGTTGTCTGACTCCAACCATTGCCGGTGAGGCATGCTGGGTACACGCCTGGTGTGTGACCAAAGGCGGTTCGTGCACAACGACTTGAAGGTGCGTTCGAACGGTGGAACTGAACAACGAGGACGAGAGCAAGTCGACTCCGCGTACGGTGCTGGGGCGTCGCCTACGTCGATTGCGGGAGAACGCGGGGCTGTCGCTACGCGCGCTTGCCGACAAGGTGGGCTATCCGCATACGTACATCGGCCGGGTTGAACGTGGAGAGCAACTCCCCTCGGATGCGCTCGCCGAGGACTTGGACACGTATTTTGAGACAGACGGCCTCTTCGTCGAATTGCTGACCATGGCGCATGATTCGTCGATCCCTGATTACGGGAGCGCGGTGATTGAAAAGGAAGGCAAGGCGGCTCGCATTCAGGTGTTCGGAAGTAGCCTGGTGCCCGGCCTTCTCTAGACGGAGGATTACGCTTACGCGTTGTGCCGAGAGTCGCTTCCCGGTGAAACTGAAGAGCGAGTAAGAGACACGGTCGCCATTCGAATGCAGCGTAAGAGAGTATTCGAAGGGGAAGAAATCCCTTTCTATTGGGCGATTATTGACGAAGCCGCCCTAAAAAGGCCAATTGGTGGTGTAAAGTGCATGTTGGGACAACTGCACCATCCGTTGGGCGCAGTTGAATCCCCGCATGTCTCCCTTCAGGTTCTGCCCTTTGCGCAGGGGGCGCACCCCATGTTGGGTGGGAGTCTGAGTCTGCTCACTCTTCGCAACGGCGCTACCATCGGATATGTCGAGAGCTTCGCCTCTGGGGAACAGGCAGAGTCGCCAAAGAAGATCCTTGAGCTAACGCAGATGTTTGACATTGCCCGATCTAAAGCTCTACCGCAGAGCGAAACCCTCGATCTGATCCGCGCTTATCTGAAAGAGTACGAAGATGAAGACGATTCCTGACGCATCTGCCCTGACAGGCTGGCGAAAGTCCAGTCACAGCAACGGGCAGGGAGCTGAGTGCGTTGAGATCGCCGACGCGTTTCCGGGGGGCGTCCCGGTCCGTGACTCGAAGAACCCACAAGGTTCGGCGCTCGTCTTCGAGTCGTCGGCTTGGTCGTCGTTCGTCGCTGCCGTCCAGGGTGACGAGTTCCGCGCCGTGTGACCTTGACCCGACTACGTGATGCCCCGCCGCTCTGGACTGGAGTGGCGGGGCATCACTGTTGCGTACGGCGCCTCTGGGTCTTGGCCAGGGCCACTCCACGTCTCTCCGGCGCCCCGAAAAAAATCCTGGGAGACCGTGCAACCGTTCCGGTGCCTCGCGGGTCGTACTTGTCATCAGAACCACTTCGGTAGGGGGGACCTGGGGGGGCGAGGGGGTTCTGACAGGAGGGGGATGCCGAGGGGGTCCGGTCGATCGACCGGGCCCCCTCGAGTCTGCTCGTCTCGAATCTGTTCGTCTCGCCTCTGCTCGTTCCGCCCCTGCTCGGCGTGGATCTCTTCGTCTCGCTTCCGACCGGGCAGCGCGTTCTCAACTTCCCTTGCTCAACAGCCCGTTCACCCCAGCACATACGTGTCATACAGCACATGCGTGTCATAGGGACGCGACCTCCTCCGTGGTCGGGAAGGACGCCTGGGCCCCGGCCCTGGTGACGGTGGCGGCCCCGACGCGGGCCGCGTACGCGGCGGCGTCCATCAGGGACTCGGAGAGCCCCAGCTTCCAGGCCAGCGCCGCGGTGAACGCGTCCCCTGCCCCCGTCGTGTCCACGGTCTCCACCTTCACCGACGGCACATGTGCGGTGCCCTCCGCCGACGTCACCAGCGCGCCCTCCGCGCCCAGGGTCACGACCACCGACCGCGGGCCCAGTGCCAGCAGGGCCCGCGCCTGCTCCTCCGGCGCTCCCTCAAGGCCGTCACCGGCGATGACCCGCGCCTCGTGTTCGTTCACGATCAGCGGGTCGCAGGCGGCGAGCACCTCCTTGGGCAGCGGCCGGGGCGGTGAGGGGTTGAGGACGAAGCGGATGTCGTCCGGCAGGTTCCGTACGACTTCCACGACTGTCTCCAGCGGGATCTCCAGCTGGGCCGAGACCACTCGCGAGGCGTGCAGCAGACTCGCCGCCGCCCGTACGTCCTCCGGGGTCAGGCGCCCGTTCGCGCCCGGCGACACCACGATGCTGTTGTCCCCGGACGGGTCCACCGTGATCAGCGCGACCCCGGTGGGCGCCCCGCCGACCAGGACGCCCACGGTGTCGGCCCCCGCCTCCCGCTGTGAGTCGAGCAGCAGCCGCCCGTACGCGTCGTCGCCGACTCGGGCCAGCAGGGCCGTACGGGCCCCGAGACGGGCGGCGGCCACCGCCTGGTTGGCGCCCTTGCCACCCGGGTGGACGGCCAGGTCGGAGCCGAGCACCGTCTCGCCGGGCCCCGGCCGCCGCTCGACACCGATCACCAGGTCGGCGTTGGCCGAGCCCACGACCAGGAGGTCGTAGTCGTAGTCGCACATGAAGTGTTCCTCTCCGTTCCTCTCTGTTCCTCTCGGCGGATGAGCGGGAGCCGCAGGTGAGTGGCGCACCGGCTGGTCGTAGGCCGCTCAGATCGCATAACCCCAGGTGGTGAGCATGTAGGCGCCGTACCAGGAGCAGAACAGCGCGGCGGTGGACAAGGCGATGATCGCGGTCGGGGGACGGACGCGGGTGAGGGCGCGGGCGACCGGTATGAGGAAGACCAGCGCGGCGATCAGCAGGCGGAGTTTGGAATGGAAGAAGTTGCTCTGCCCGAGTGTCATGATCACGATGATGGTGCCGTGGACGAGCAGGGGCGGCCAGGAGTCCTTGTCCCCCCAGGCGGCCACGGTGACACCGACGAGCGCGAGGAGCAGCAGGGCGGTGCTGACGGGGACCCAGCCGTCGCCGCGGGTCAGGGCGTCGCCGAGGAAGGTGACGAAGGCGCGGCCGTTGTCCCAGTGGGTTTCCCAGCCCGCCTCCTGGAGGGTGAACCAGGCGTCGAGGCGCCCGAGGCGCAGCCCCACCCACAGCAGGTACGCGGGTGTGCCGCAACCGCCCAGGACCAGGGCCAGGGCCGGGCGCCAGGAGAAGCGGCCCTCGCGGCGGGCGTGCAGGGCGACGGCGACGGCCAGGGCCGCCACCACGGCGACGCCGACCGGTCGGGTCAGGCACGCGAGCAGGGTGAGGACGCCCGCCGTCAGCCATGCCTCACGGTGGACCGCCAGGAGGGCGCCCGCGGCGAAGGCCAGGAACAGTGACTCGTTGTAGCCCATGAAGAAGACCAGGGCCATCGGCTGGGCGCACACCACCAGGGCGGTCGCGATCCTCGCGGTCCGCCGGCCGTACAGGCGGAGCAGGAGCCGGTGGACGCACATGAGGGCGACGATCAGGGCGAGGTGGGCACCGACCAGGGCGGAGGCCTCATAGCCGAGCCCGGTCACGGTGTGGACGGCGCGGATGAGGAACGGGTAGGCGGGGAAGAACGCCAGGCCGTTGCCGGTGAGTTGGCCGTCCGGCGTGTAGGTGAAGCTGTCGGGGTAGCCGTCGCGCGCGAGGGCCGTGAACCAGTCGGCGTCCCAGGAGAGCAGCCGGTCGCCGACGCCGTCGCCGCCCGGCGGGTTCATCACGGCGAGCAGCGCGAGGTGCAGCAGGAGCGCCGTCCCGTAGACGGCCAGGGGAAAGCACGCCGCGCGCGCGATCCGGGCCCACCGGTTCCCACCGCCCGGCCGCGGCGGCACGGTGCCGGGCGGGCCGGTGTCGGAGGGGGCGGTGGGGGACGGATCGGTGCCGGGCGGGGCGGTGGGGGACGGATCGGTGCCGGGCGGGGCGGTGTCGGAGGGGGCGGTGGGGCGCGGGCCGGTGGGGGTGGCCTGCGTCGAGGTCGGTTCTGTTCTCGCGGCCGGGACCGGAGTGACGCGCTCGGCGCTCTCGTTCGCTGCCGTGGGGCGGGGATCGGAGGTCATGGGAACACTGTTTATTTTTGTCATGGAGAACGGAGTCCGATTGGCTGCTTGAAGCGTAAAGCTTCCGCCTTCGATCGTGAATGTGTGGTGAAACGCTGAGGGGCCGGTCAGGCACGGCAGCTGTAGTTCTTGATCGTCATGGGGTGGTCAGGCGGTCAGGTGGCTGAGGCTGAGGCTGCGGCTGCGGTGACGTTGTTCCAGCGCTGGTGGCATGTACGGGCTACGGCTTGGTGGTGGCGGCGCCAGGCGGATCAGCGCAGGACGTGGTCGGTGTCCAGCAGTTGCGGGTCGCCAGGTCCGGCAGCATCGCTTCGGTCATCTGCCTTGCCGGCGGCCGCGGTTTTCTGCGTGGGAAGCAGCCAGCCACCGCCGCCCTCACCGCCGCGAAGCACTCGTGTCACTCATCTTCCGGCTGTTGTGGCCTCCACGGCCACCGTGTCCTGATGTGTCGTCACAAACGGTCATCGTCGCGGCGGCCGTTCTCGTACCCGCACCCACCCCGGCCGACCGCTGACCAGCGCACACACGTCAACTATCAAGAACTACAGCTGCTGTGACAGAGCGGCAAGCGCCGTGACAGAGCAGCAAGCGCCGTGACGGAGCGGCAAGGCCTTGGGCGCGCCCTGGGATGACCTGCTTTGTCGCCGCGGCCGGCGCAGCTTCAAATCCCGCTGTGGGAACGGAAATACCAGGCCCCAGCGATACCGCACGACTGTGCGACTATCGTCCGTGTGACTCCTGGTCAAGGGAGAACACATAAGGAAGAGCACATAAGGAACGCCGCAATCGCCTCAACAGTCAACAGAGTCGGTGGGGAAGTCCACTCGGTCAAGTCGGTCAAAGGGGGTGCCGGCCACGGTGCATGAGCCGTTGATCCGACAGCCGGCCGGCCGACCCCCAGCCCGAGGGCATCACGCAGGCCGAGGGCCTCACACCGACCAGCTGCGAAGCGCGGTGAACGACGAAGGCGATGTACGCACCCCATGAGCATCCTCCTTCCCCCCGCCCTGAGCTGGGTGGCCTACCTGGCGGTCGGCGAGAACTGGCCTAAGGGCGACGAGGACAAACTCCGCGAACTCAGCGAGGCCTGGCAGGAAGCCGCCCAGGAGTTACTCGCGATCAGCCGTGAGGTGGGTCCCTCGGTCAGCGGGGTGCTGGAGAGCATGGCCGGGCCGGTGGCGGGGCAGTTCGGGGAGTTCGTCGCCACGTTCCTGCGCCACCTGCCGCAGACGGCGCGGTCGGCGGAGCAGCTGGCGCGGCTGGCGCGGATGACGGCGGTGGAGCTGCAGTACGCCAAGTACATGATCCTTGTGCAGCTGGCCTGGATGGCGTTCGAGATCTCACAGTTCGCCCTGTACGCGCCGCAGGTGGTGCCCGCGATCGTGGCGGCGGGCCGGGCGGCGGTGCGGATGATCCTGCGCCGGCTGCTGATATCCATGGTGGCGGGTATCGGGCTGATGGTCGGCATGGATGTGGCGGTGCAGACGTTCCAGATGATGCTGGGCGACCGTACCCGGTGGAACGTGCAGAACACCCTGGGGATGGTCAAGGCGGGGGCGATCGGTGGGGCGATCGGGGGTGTGGTTCCGGTGCTGGGGGACCTGTGGGCGCCGAAGGCCGCCCACTCGCTGGTGGGCAAGCTCGCCACGGGTGGGGTGACGGGGCTGCTCACCACGCTGGCGCAGGATGGGCTGCTGGGCGGGAGTTCTGCTCTGGCGGGGGCGTTCACCTCGGGGATGACCGAGGCGCTCAGTGGGGGCGGGCGGCGTTTTCGGTGGCAGAAGCCGCAGGGGAGGGACGTCAACTCCCTGGATGTGAAGCTCCCCGACCTGCCGGATCTTGACCTGTCGAAGCTGGAGAGCACCTTGGGGGAGGCCACCTTGGGGGGCAAGGGGGGCGGGGGCGGGGGCGGGTGGTTCCCGGACACCAGGGGCGGGGACGGGAAGTTCACCGTGTCCGACGGGCCGGCCGGCACCGCACCAGTTGCCCCGTCCCCCACCGGGACCGGCCCCACGACCACCGGCACGGGCATCGGCACCACCGCCACGGGCACCACCGCCACGACCACCGGCACTACGGGCACGGGCACCGGCACCGGCCCCACCGGCACCGGCACCGGCCCCACCGGCACCGGCACCACCGGCACCGGCACCGGCCCCACCGGCACCGGCCCCGCCACCACCGGCACCGCGCCACCACCGGCACCGGCACCGGCCCCGCCACCCCCAACACCGGCACCGACCGGACGGGCACAAAGACGCCCCCCCACGGCAGGACACCGACCATGGTGTCGCCGTCCCCGGACGCCGTCACCCCCGCGCAGTGGCAGTCCCGCAAGGACGACGCGACCCCCGCCCGCCTGCGCACCGAACGTTTCGATCCCCGGGCGGATCCCCTGGCGCTGGCACGCCCCCAGGCGCGGCGGCCGGGGCTGCTGGACGGCTGGGGCACCCTGATCCGTACCGACATCCGCCGTATCCAGGCGGACAACGGCACCTGGATACGCGACCTGACCGTGGAACTCCCGGTGAAGGCAGGCACCGGCTTTTCCCCCAGCCAGCTCCCGGCCCTGCAGCGGCGCCTCCAGGAGCTGCTCGACACCCACCTCAACACCGGTTTCCTCCTGCCCCGCTCCGGTGACCAGCTGCACCTGGCGGTGCGGCTGACCCCGGCCGCGGACAGCGACCCCTATGCGGTGCAGGTCACCGTCTCGCCCCGGCCGGGCCGCTTCGACCAGCTGAACTTCCCGCTGCACCCGCCGACCGCCGCCCCCGCCCAGCGGGTCGGGGAGGATGCGGCGCTGCTGCATGAGGTGCTGCACTACACCGGTCTGAGCGACCGGTACAGCGACCGCGAGGCGCTGTTCCGCAGGGGTCCCGGCCGGGGTGAGGCGACGGGTGTGATGGCGGAGGTGGGGGTGCTGCCGCAGGGTACGTTCCCGCTGGGGTATCTGGCCCAGATCGAGGACACCACCGACTCGGGCCCGGTCATCTACGACCACCGGCTGCCGGTCGCCTCTGCCTCCTCTGTCCCGGTCGGCGGGGGTGTTCCCGGTGGTGGCACAGCGGTGCGGGCCGGTCACGGCGGTGCACCGGTGCACGGGGACGCACCGGTGCATGGCGACGCCCCGGTGCACGAGCCGTCGCAGGCGCCGACGCGGGACAGGGGCCAGGCGTCCGGTACGCAGCGCCCCGTGCAGCCCTGGCCGGCCGGGACCGTGCAGCCCTGGCCGGCCGGGGCCGTGCAAGCTTGGCCGGCCGGGGCCGTGCAGGCGCCCGCTCCCCCGCTCTCCCGGCTGGTCCCGCTGACCGGAGAGCTGGCCGGGCCGCTGCGGGGCTGGTACGTCCACACCACCTACGACCCGGCCCCCGGCGGCAGCCGGGCCGCCGTGCACCAGCTGACCGACGGCCAGGGCACCCCCGCTGCCGCTGCCGCTGTCGCGCGGCCGTTGCCGCCCTCGCTGGCCGGCCGCCTCCCCGACGGTCTCACCGTGACCGACCCCACCACCGGGAGCCCCGAAGGCCACGGCGGCGCCTGGCACTTCGATGCCTGGGGCCACCTGCACTACCAGGACACGCCCATCGCCGTCGGCGTCACCTTCCGCAGGGACACCCGCGTGCCGGAGCTGCCGCTGCAGCTCCTTGTCGCGGAGGAGCGGGTGCCGCACTGGCCCCGTCCCTCCCCCGCCGGGCACTCCTTCCCGGCCGGGCACTCCTTCCCGGCCGGCGGCGGTCTGTGGGTCCGGGCCACCCGGTATCCCGGTGACGCCTCCACCCCCGCCACCTGGGCCCTGGACCTGCTCGACGCCCACGGACAACCCGCCAGAAACCACGGCCTGCTGTTCGACGGCACCCGGCTGCTCCTCACCGACTTCACCACCGGCCGCCTCCAGCCGCTGCCCTCCGGCCCCACAGCCCCCACGGCCCCCGCAGCCCCCACGGCCCCCGCAGCCCCCACGGCCCCCGCAGCCCCCGGCCCCCAGCCCCATCCCCGGGGCCTCCGGGGTGGTTGCGGGGGCCGAGGGCGCGGCTTCCGGTGTGCTCCCTCAAGTCGATCCGGCTGCTGGTGCGCCGCCTGTGCCGCCTCTGTGCCGTCTGTGCCGTCTGTGCCGGGGGTGGATTCTCCGGTTCTGGAGTGGGTTTCCCTCCCCTCTGATCGTGATTGGCTGGACAGTCCGGCGCCTGGGGAGGGTCAGCCGGGTGTCCCGCTTGCCGAGGTGGGGGCGGAGCCGGCCGCTGCTCCCGCCGGTCCCTCCCCCCACCTGTCGGACACCGGCTCAGGCAGCCGGACCCCCGGCATAGCCGGCGAGGGGGCCGGGCCCTCGGCACCCGACCGGCCCGCCCCACCTGCCGCGGCGGACGCGCCCGACGGGGGCCGGACCGAGCAGAGCACCCGTGCGCTCCTTACCCGGCTGCACGGCAACCAGTCGGAGCTGGCACGGCGCCTGCTGATCAGCGCCAATCCACTGCGGACGCTGCTCGCTGGAGGTGGCGACGGGAAGGTCTGGCTGCCGCGATTGAGTGTGCTGCGGAAGATCGCGGAGGTGGAGGCCGACTGGCGGCTGGAATCCGCCGGTGACAACGGGTTCGCCGTCGCGGTGCGGCAGGACCGGGGCATCGCTCACTTCCGGCCTGACGGCACCTTCTCGCACTGGGTGACGGCCCTACCCGGACACGAGCACCGGCTGCGCTTCGACGGCCCGGAGGACCCTCCGCGGCTGGTGGGCGCCGACGGGGTGAGCGACCTCCCTGGCGAGGTCGTGGACGCCGATGGGGGTGGCTGGCGGGTGCGCCAGGGCGACGGGGAGTGGACGCTCGACGCCGACAGGGCGGTGCGCGGCTACCAGCGGGCGGACGGCAGTGGGCCGGACCCGGCCCAGCAGCTCTCGCAGCAACTCTCCGTATGGTCCCGCAACCTGGACGAACCGGCCCCGGAGGACTGGAAGAACTCCCTGAAAACCCTGAAAGAGGCCCACGGCGTAACCAAACAGCACGAGGTGGCGAGAATTCTGGGAGTTTCCGAGGCAAAGCTGGCAGAGCGGGAGAGGAAACCGACTTCGGGTTTCCGGTGGCGGGTGCGCGTTGCGGCCTTCCTGATGTCGCAGGACCTCAGGAACTGGCGCATCGAAACAGGATCGGGTCAGCAGTTTTTCCATGTTGTCTTCAGTACGGGCACCACGCTTACGTCCCTCGAGGGGCAGGTCGTGGGCTGGAGGGTCGACCTGCCGGGCAGCGACCTTCAGGTGCACTACGACGAGTGGGGCGAGGTGCGGCTGGCGGCCCGGGACGGCGGGGAACCGCCGGACGGCTGGGCACTGCGGAGCGAGGTGGATGGCAGGGTGACGGTCGTCCAGGTTCCGGCGGACGGGGGGACAGGCCCGCGGTGGCGGGTGTCCGCCGGGCGGACGCTGGACCATCCCGTCCCCCACCCGGGACCAGTCCCGGCGCTGGAGTCCTTCACGCTGCCGCCTGTCGGCCCGGCGGACCTCAGTGTCTTCGCCCAGCTGACCCGGGCCGGGGTGCTGAACTACCCCGCCCCCCTTGCCTCTCCTGGGGCCCGCCTCGGCGTCGCTCCTGCCCGTCCCTCCCCCCGGCCGTCGGACACCGGGTCAGGCAGCCGGACCCCCGGCAGGGCCGGCGAGGGGGCCGGGTCATCGGTACCCGTCGGGTCGTCGGCACCCGCCCGCCCCGCTCCCCCTGCCGCGGCGGACGCGCCCGACGGGGGCCGGACCGAGCAGAGCACCCGTGCGCTCCTTACCCGGCTGCACGGCAACAAGTCGGAGCTGGCACGGCGCCTGCTGATCGGCCCCAATCCACTGCGGACGCTGCTCGCTGGAGGTGGCGACGGGAAGGTCTGGCTGCCGCGGTTCAGTGTGCTGCGGGAGATCGCGGAGGTGGAGGCCGACTGGCGGCTGGAATCCGCCGGTGCCGACGGGTTCGCCGTCGCGGTGCGGCAGGGCCGGGGCATCGCTCACTTCCACCGCGACGGGGTGCTCTCGCACTGGGTGACGGTCCTGCCCGGAACCGAGCACCGGCTGCGGTTCGACACTCCGGGGGGTCTTCCGCGGCTGGTGGGCGCCGACGGGGTGAGCGGCCTCCCCGGCGGTGCTGTCAGTGCCGAGGGGGGTGTCCTGCGGGTGCGCCATGGCGAGGGGGAGTGGACGCTCGACGCCCAGCGGGCGGTGCGCGGCTACCAGCGGGCGGCTGGCAGTGCGCCGGACCCGGCCCAGCAGCTCTCCGACTGGTCCCGCAACCCGGGCGAACCGGCCTCGGAGGACTGGAAGAACTCCCTGAAAGTCATAAAGGATGCCCCCGGAATAACCGCAAAGCGGGAGGTGGCGAGAATCCTGGGAGTTGACCATGCAAATCTGACAAGAGGGGTGAGAAACCAGTCTCCGGGTTTCCAGTGGCGGGTGCGCATTGCGGCCTTCCTGATATCGCAGAACCTCAGGAACTGGCGCATCGAAACAGGACCGGATGCGCATTTTTTCCATGTCGTCTTCGGTACGGGTACCACGCTCAGGTTCCGTGGGGGGAAGGTCGTGGGCTGGAGGGTCGACCTGCCGGGTAGCGACCTTCAGGTGCGCTACGACGAGGGGGGCGAGGTGCGGCTGGCGGCACGGGACGGCGGGGAACCGCCGGACGGCTGGGAACTGCGGAGGGAGGACGATCGCAGTGTGACGGTCCGCCAGGTTCTGGTGGCCGGGGGGACGGGCCCGCAGTGGCGGGTGTCCGCCGGGGGGACACTGGAATCCTTCACGCTGCCGCCTGCCTATCCGGCGGACCCCGGCGTCTTCGCCCGGCTGACCCAGGCCGGGGCGCTGAACCACCCCACCCCTCTTGCCTCTCCTGGGGCCCACTCCGGCGTCGGTCCTGCCCCTCCCTCCCTCCAGCCGTCGGACACCGGGTCAGGCAGCCGGACGCCCGGGCCGTCCCGCAAGCGTGCCAGGCCGCCGGCACCCGCCGGGCCGTCCCGCAAGCGTGCCCGGCCCTCGGTACCCGCCCGGCCCGCTCCCCCTGCCGCAGCGGACGTACCCGGCGGGGGCCGGACCGGGGAGAGCACCCGTGAGCTCCTGACCCGGCTGCACGACAACAAGCCGGAGCTGGCGCGGCGCCTGCTGACCACCATTTATTACCTACAGAAGCTGCTCGAGGGAGGTGGCGACGGGGAGGTCTGGCTGCCGCGGTTGAGTGTGCTGCGGAAGATCGCGGAGGTGGAGGCCGACTGGCGGCTGGAGTCCGCCGGTGACAACGGGTTCACCGTCGCGGTGCGGCAGGGTGGGAGTATCGCTCATTTCCGGCCCGACGGCGCGTTCTCGCACTGGGTGATGGCCCTGCCCGGCAGCGAGCACCGGCTGCGGTTCGACACTCCGCAGGGCCTTCCGCGGCTGGTGGGCGCCGACGGGGTGAGCGACCTCCCCGGCGAGGTCGTCAGGGCCGAGGGGGGTGTCCTGCGGGTGCACCAGGGCGACGGGGAGTGGACACTCGACGCCGACCGGGCGGTGCGCGGCTACCAGCGGGCGGCCGGTAGTGGGCCGGACCCGGCCCAGCGGCTCTCGCAGCAGCTCTCCGCATGGTCCCGCAACCCGGACGAATCGGCCCCGGGGAACTGGGAGAAATCCCTGGAAGCCATAGAGAAGGCCCCCGGCATAACCGCACGGCACGATGTGGTGAGAATTCTGGGTTATGACAGTACGAGCCTGGCAGTCCTGGTGAGAGACCCGAGTCCGAATTTCCGGTGGCGGGTGCGCATTGCGGCCTTCCTGATGTCGCAGGAACTCAGGAACTGGCGCATCGAAACAGGACCGGATCATCAATTTTTCCATGTTGTCTTCGGTACGGGTACCACGCTTAAGTTCCTCGGGGGGCAGGTCGTGGGCTGGAGGGTCGACCTGCCGGGTAGCGACCTTCAGGTGCGCTACGGCGAGGGGGGCTCGGTGCGGCTGGCGGCACGGGACGGCGGGGGACCGCCGGACGGCTGGGAGCTGCGGAGGGAGAGCGGCGGTGTGAGGGTCGTCCAGGTTCCGGTGGCCGGGGGGACGGGTCCGTGGTGGCGGGTTTCCGCCGGGCGGACGCTGGAGTCCTTCACGCTGCCGCCTGCCTATCCGGCAGACCCCGGCGTCTTCGCCCGGCTGACCCAGACCGGCGTACTGGACCACCCCGCCCCCCACCCGGAACCAGTCCCGGCGGAGGCCGCCCCCATGGCCCTGGACAGCGGCTTCCCTGACATGGACTTCCCTGACATGGACTTCGACATGGAACTCCCTGACATGGGCTTCCCTGACCCTGAGATGCCTGCCACGGCGGCCGAACTTGCCACGGCGGCCGAAGACCATGCGGGTCTCAGCTACCTCGACACCCTCAACTGGACCGACACCTGACATGCTCTCCGGCCTTCAGGACCTTCAGGCCTCCGCTGCGGCCCGGCCGCCCTATGAGCGGCCGGGCCGCGCCGTGTCAGGGCTGCTGAACGGTCACCTGCCGGGAATCCCGTGTCCCCGGCCCCCGCCTTGGTCCCCGCCCCGGCCCCCCTCCTGGTCCCCTTGGCTCCGTTCTGGTCCCCCTGGCCCCCGCCTTGGTCCCACCCCGGTCCCGCCCCCGATTGTCGTACCTCGGCGGTACCTTCGGAATCATGTCCAATCAGGCGGGTCAGGCGATTCAGACAGGTCAGGCAGGTCAGGTGAGTCAGGCGATTCAGACGGTCAGGCAGGTCAGGTGAGTCAGGCGGATCAGGCGGGTCAGGCAGGTCAGGCGGGAAACGCGGCGGCGACCGGGGAGCGGCGGCTGGCCACACTCGAAGGCGTCCTGGAGCGGATCACCTACGCCAACGAGGAGAACGGCTACACGGTCGCCCGCGTCGACACCGGCCGGGCGGCGGCGACCTGCTCACGGTCGTCGGCGCGCTGCTCGGCGCCCAGGTCGGGCGAGTCGCTGCGGATGGAGGGCCGCTGGGGCTCCCACCCGCAGTACGGCAAGCAGTTCACCGTGGAGAACTACACGACGGTCCTGCCCGGCCACCGTCCAGGGCATCCGCCGCTACCTCGGCTCCGGCCTGATCAAGGGCATCGGCCCGCGTCATCGCCGACCGGATCGTCGACCACTTCGGCACCGGACACGCTCGACGATCATCGAGGAGGAGCCGAAGCGGCTCATCGAGGTGCCCGGCCTCGGCCCCAAGCGCACCAAGAAGATCGCCGCCGCCTGGGAGGAGCAGAAGGCCATCAAGGAGGTCATGGTCTTCCTCCAGGGCGTCGAGCGTCTCCACCTCCATCGCGGTGCGCATCTACAAGAAGTACGGCGACGCCTCGATCTCCGTCGTCAAGAACCAGCCGTACCGGCTCGCCGCCGACGTCTGGGGCATCGGCTTCCTCACCGCCGACAGGATCGCCCAGGCCGTCGGCATCCCGCACGACAGCCCGGAGCGGGTCAAGGCCGGCCTCCAGTACGCCCTGTCGCAGTCCACCGACCAGGGCCACTGCTATCCTCCCCGAGGAGCAGCTGATCGCCGACGCGGTGAAGCTGCTCCAGGTGGACACGGGCCTGGTCATCGACTGCCTCGCGGAGCTGGCGGCGCGCCGGAGGACGAGGGCGGTGTCGTACGCGAGAAGGTGCCCGGCGCCGGACGGCGGGCGAGCCGGTCACCGCGGTCTACCTGGTGCCCTTCCACCGCGCCGAGCTCTCCCTCGCCGCCCAGCTGCTGCGGCTGCTGCGCACCGACGGAGGACCGGATGCCCGGCGTTCCAGGACGTGGACTGGGACAAGGCGCTGGCCTGGCTGGCGGGGCGTACGGGCGCCGAGCTCGCGCCCGAGCAGGAGGAGGCCGTCCGGCTCGCGCTCACCCAGAAGGTCGCCGTGCTGACCGGCGGCCCCGGCTGCGGCAAGTCCTTCACGGTCCGCTCGATCGTGGAGCTGGCCCGCGCCAAGAAGGCCAAGGTGGTGCTGGCCGCGCCCACCGGCCGGGCCGCCAAGCGGCTGGCCGAGCTGACCGGGGCCGAGGCCTCCACCGTGCACCGGCTGCTGGAGCTGAAGCCCGGCGGCGACGCGGCGTACGACCGGGACCGCCCGCTGGACGCCGACCTGGTGGTCGTCGACGAGGCGTCCATGCTGGACCTGCTGCTGGCCAACAAGCTGGTCAAGGCGGTGCCGCCGGGCGCGCACCTGCTGCTTCGTCGGGCGACGTGGACCAGCTGCCGTCGCGTCGGCGCCGGGCGAGGTGCTGCGCGACCTGCTGGCCGACGGCAGCCCGGTCCCCGCCGTCCGGCTCACCCGGATCTTCCGCCAGGCCCAGCAGTCCGGCGTGGTGACCAACGCGCACCGGATCAACTCCGGGCAGCCGCCGGTCACCCACGGGCATGAAGGACTTCTTCCTCTTCGTCGAGGACGACACCGAGGAGGCCGGGCCGGCTCACCGTGGACGTGGCGGCCCGCCGCATCCCGGCCAAGTTCGGCCTCGACCCGCGCCGCGACGTGCAGGTCCTCGCCCCCATGCACCGCGGCCCGGCCGGCGCGGGCACGCTCAACGGGCTGCTCCAGCAGGCCATCACCCCGGCCCGCCCGGACCTGCCCGGAGAAGCGGTTCGGCGGCCGGGTCTTCCGCGTCGGCGACAAGGTCACCCAGATCCGCAACAACTACGAGAAGGGCGCGAACGGCGTCTTCAACGGCACGGTCGGCGTGGTCACCGCCCTCGACCCGGACGACCAGCGGCTGACCGTGCTGACGGACGAGGACGAGGAGGTGCCGTACGACTTCGACGAGCTGGACGAGCTGGCCCACGCGTACGCGGTGACCATCCACCGCTCCCAGGGCAGCGAGTACCCGGCGGTGGTGATCCCGGTCACCACGAGCGCCTGGATGATGCTCCAGCGCAACCTGCTCTACACGGCGGTGACCCGGGCCAAGCAGCTGGTCGTCCTGGTCGGCTCGCGCAAGGCGCTCGGCCAGGCGGTGCGCACGGTCTCCGCCGGACGCCGCTGCACGGCGCTCGATCACCGGCTGCGCCGGCGGCTGCGTCGGGGGCCGTCGCGGGCCGGATGATCGATCAAATGGTCCGGAGGGTCACGAGCCTTCCGGACGCGGACGAGGGGGCAGGATGAGCAAGTTGGCGGCACTGAGTGCCGCCAATGGGCCCAATGGCCGACCCCGAGTGCACTCTCCTGCGCCAAATGGGGGATGGTAGAGACAGTCAGGGCACCTCGAAGAAGAGGCACTACGTCGGTGAGGGATGACGTGAGCGACAACTCTGTAGTACTGCGGTACGGGGACGGCGAGTACACCTACCCGGTGGTCGACAGCACCGTCGGCGACAAGGGCTTCGACATCGGCAAGCTCCGCGCCCAGACCGGTCTGGTGACCCTGGACAGCGGTTACGGCAACACCGCCGCCTACAAATCCGCCATCACCTATCTCGACGGTGAGCAGGGCATCCTGCGCTACCGCGGCTACCCGATCGAGCAGCTGGCCGAGCGCTCCACCTTCCTGGAGGTGGCCTACCTGCTGATCAACGGTGAGCTGCCGACGGTCGACGAGCTGGCCGCCTTCAGGGACGAGATCACGCAGCACACCCTGCTGCACGAGGACGTCAAGCACTTCTACGACGGCTTCCCGCGCGACGCCCACCCGATGGCGATGCTGTCCTCCGTGGTCAGCGCGCTGTCGACGTTCTACCAGGACAGCCACAACCCGTTCGACGAGACGCAGCGCAACCTCTCCACGATCCGGCTGCTCGCCAAGCTCCCGACGATCGCGGCGTACGCGTACAAGAAGTCGATCGGCCACCCCGTTCGTCTACCCGCGCAACGACCTCGGCTACGTCGAGAACTTCCTGCGCATGACCTTCTCGGTCCCGGCCGCAGGAGTACGACCTCGACCCGGTCGTCGTCTCCGCGCTCGACAAGCTGCTGATCCTGCACGCGGACCACGAGCAGAACTGTTCGACCTCCACGGTCCGCCTGGTCGGCTCCTCGCAGGCGAACATGTTCGCCTCGATCTCGGCCGGCATCCAGCGCGCTGTGGGGCCCGCTGCACGGCGGCGCCAACCAGTCCGTGCTGGAGATGCTGGAGGGCATCCAGGCCGACGGCGGCGACGTCGACTCCTTCATCCGCAAGGTGAAGAACAAGGAGGACGGCGTCCGCCTGATGGGCTTCGGCCACCGGGTCTACAAGACCTTCGACCCGCGCGCGAAGATCATCAAGGCGGCGGCGCACGATGTCCTCTCGGCCCTCGGCAAGTCCGACGAGCTGCTGGACATCGCGCTGAAGCTGGAGGAGCACGCGCTCTCCGACGACTACTTCGTCTCGCGCAACCTCTACCCGAACGTGGACTTCTACACCGGCCTGATCTACCGCGCCATGGGCTTCCCGACCGAGATGTTCACGGTGCTGTTCGCGCTCGGCCGGCTCCCGGGCTGGATCGCCCAGTGGCACGAGATGATCAAGGAGCCGGGTTCCCGCATCGGCCGCCCGCGCCAGATCTACACGGGCGTGGTCGAGCGCGACTTCGTGCCGGTCGAGGCGCGCTGACGCCGTGACCCGGCTGCGGAGCCGTCCCGGCTGAGCCTCGACTGGCCCCGGCCGGAGCGGTCGGGCGCCGTCCGCTGACGCGCGGACCTGGAAGCGAGGTCCAAAAGCGGAAGGCGCCCCGCCGCCGGTCCCCCCACGGGCCGACGGACAGGGCGCCTTCCTTGTCCCGGTGCGGATTCCCCCCACGGGATCCGGCCGGGCGTCTGGTGGGCCAGCGCCTGAATCACTGTGAGATCTACTGCGAGTGAATCGCTGCGAACGGAGCGTACAGAATGAACGGAACGAGCAGAACTCGATACGTCACTTTGGTGCGGTCTGCTGGTGCGGTCTGCCGGGGTACGTACGTACGGGAGGGCCGCTCAAAGCTCCCCGGTGTACGTGCCCCGGCAACGCAGTCCAGAGAACGTCCCCCAAGACATCCCCAGATGTCAGTCACGCCCCCCAAGACGCTTCTGACATCGCCAACTTAGACTCACGAACCCCTTCGATGGTTACGTTCGCGATCACTGTGATCTGCGTCTCTTGCATATGTCCTGAAGATACGCAAGAGCCCCGATATCGCGATCGGAGTCCAAGCGTAAGGATGATGCGCGAGCCTTGTGAAGAGCTTATGTGAGGCTGAGGTCGGACTCCAGAGGGGCTCTTGCCTGCCTCGACCGGAGGTCAGCGCGAATGCCGTGCGCAGTCGCAGGCTGTTGGTCACCACGAACACGGACGAGAAGGCCATCGCGGCCCCCGCGATCATCGGGTTCAGCAACCCGGCGGCGGCCAGCGGCAGCGCCGCCACGTTGTAGCCGAAGGCCCAGACGAGATTGCCCTTGATGGTGGCAAGGGTCCGCCGGGACAGCCGGATCGCGTCCGCGGCCACCCGCAGATCCCCGCGGACGAGCGTCAGGTCGCCCGCCTCGATCGCCGCGTCCGTCCCGGTGCCCATGGCCAGGCCCAGATCGGCGGTGGCCAGCGCGGCCGCGTCGTTGACCCCGTCGCCGACCATCGCGACGGTCCGCCCCTCGCCCTGCAGCCGCCGGATCACGGCCGACCTTGTCCTCCGGCATGACCTCGGCGATCACCTCGTCGATGCCGACCGGCCGCGGCCACGGCACGGGCCACCGCCCGGTTGTCCCCGGTCAGCAGCACCGGCGTGAGCCCCAGGGCGCGCAGCTCCGTACGGCCTCGGCGCTGGTGTCCTTGACCGCGTCGGCGACGGTCAGGACACCGCGGCCACTCCGTCCCAGGCGACGACGACGGCCGTACGCCCCTCGCTCTCGGCGGCGTCCTTCGCCCGTGCCAGCTCCTCGGGGAGCGGTTCCGCGTGCAGATGGCGGCCCACCTGCGACGTCGTGGCCTTCCACACGCCCGCGTACGCCCTTCCCGGCACGTTCTCGAAGTCCCGGCGACGGCCGGGCAGCGCGCCCGCCCGCTCCTCGGCGCCCGCGGCGATCGCCCGGGCGACAGGGTGCTCGGAGGCGTGCTCCAGGGCGCCCGCGAGCCGCAGCAGCTCGCTCCTCGTCGGCGGCATCGGCGGCGTACACGTCCTGGAGTGTCATCCGGCCGGTGGTGACCGTGCCGGTCTTGTCCAGGACGACCGTGTCGACGCGGCGCGTGGACTCCAGGACCTCCGGGCCCTTGATGAGGATGCCGAGCTGGGCGCCGCGGCCCGTGCCGACCATCAGGGCGGTCGGGGTGGCCAGGCCGAGCGCGCACGGGCAGGCGATGATCAGGACCGCGACGGCCGCGGTGAACGCGGCGGCGGTGTCGCCGGTGGTGCCGAGCCAGACACCGAACGTACCGGCCGCGAGGAGCATCACCACCGGTACGAACACGGCGGAGACCCGGTCGGCCAGCCGCTGCACCTCCGCCTTGCCGTTCTGCGCGTCCTCGACCAGCTTCGCCATACGGGCCAGCTGGGTGTCCGCACCGACCCGGGTCGCCTCGACGACGAGCCGGCCGCCGGCGTTCACGGTCGCGCCGGTCACCGGGGACCCGACGCTCACGTCCACCGGCACGGACTCGCCGGTCAGCATGGACGCGTCCACCGCCGACGCGCCCTCGACGACGGTGCCGTCGGTGGCGATCTTCTCTCCGGGCCGTACGACGAACCGGTCGCCGACGACGAGCCGGCCGACCGGGACACGGACCTCACGACCGTCCCGCACGACGGAGACGTCCTTCGCGCCCAGCTCCATGAGCGCCCGCAGAGCCGCACCCGCCCGCCGCTTGGAACGGGCCTCCAGGAAGCGGCCGAGGAGGATGAGCGCGACCACTCCGGCGGCCACTTCGAGGTAGATGACCGAGGAGCCGTCCGTACGCGAGATCGTGAACTCGAAGCCCTCCTCCCGCATGCCTGTGCCTCCCCGCGTCCCCCAGGAACAGTGCCCACAGGGACCAGCCGAACGCGGCGAGCGTGCCGAGCGAGACGAGAGTGTCCATGGTGGCCGCGCCGTGCCGGACGTTCTTCCAGGCGGCCTGATGGAACGGGCAGCCCGCCCCAGACCACGACGGGCGCGGCCAGCGTCAGCGACAGCCACTGCCAGTTGTCGAACTGGAGGGCCGGGACCATGGAGAGCAGGACGACAGGGAAGGCGAGGAGGGCGGAGACCGTGAACCGCCGCCGCAGGGAGGCGAGTTCGGGGTCTTCCCCGGGTGCCGCCTCCCTGGATTTCCCGGGCTTCCCGGGCTTCCGCGGGCTCTCCGGGCTCTCCGGGCTTCCTGGATTTCCCGGGCTCCTCGGCCTCCTCGGGCTTCCCGGGCTCTCCGGGCTCTCTGGATTTCCCGAGTTCCCCGGGCTCCTCGGGTTCCTCGGGTGTCTGCGGTGGTGGAGGCTCCTTGGCCGTGTACCCCGTCTTCACCACGGTG
The DNA here is from genome assembly GCA_963711935.1 of uncultured Actinomycetota bacterium. GTDB lineage: Bacteria > Actinomycetota > Actinomycetes > Streptomycetales > Streptomycetaceae > Streptomyces. The sequence goes on along the minus strand of CAVQGD010000025.1, from coordinate 476,748 downwards.
GCGATCAGATCGGCGACCCGCAGCCCCTCGGGATACGTGACTTTCGCCTTCTCCGTCGCGAAGTTGACCGTGGCGGTGACGCCATCCATGCGGTTGAGCTTCTTCTCGACGCGCGCCGCGCAGGAGGCGCAGGTCATCCCGCCGACCCTGAGTTCGACCTCATGGAGGAGCTCGCGCGCGGGGACCTCTGCGGTGGTGCCGGTGGTGCCGGTGGTGCCGGTGGTCATGTCCGGTCAGGCCTTGCCGACGAGCTCGAAGCCTGCCTCGTCGACGGCGGCGCGCACGGCGGCCTCGTCGAGCGGGGCGGCGGAGACCACGGTGACCTCGCCGGTGGAGGCGACGGCCTTTACAGAGGTGACACCGGCGATCTCGGAGATCTCGCTGGAGACGGAGCCCTCGCAGTGCCCGCAGCTCATCCCGCTCACCTTGTAGACGGTGGTGACGGCGCCGGAGGTCCCGGGGACGTCGGGGGTGTCGGGAGCACCGGGGGTGGCGGGCGTGTCGATCTGGGCGGTCATGACGTTGCTCCTCGTGGGGGCGGGCGTGGCTTACGTGACTCAGAGTATACCCCTAGGGGGTATGGGTCCGGCAAGGAGCGTTTGTAGTAATAGGGCTGTGGGCGGTCGGCGTTCACAACATGGTGGTCTTCAGGGCTGTGCCGGTGCTGTGCCAGTGCTGTGCCAGTGCTGTTCCGGGCGGAGGATGTGGGCGTATGCGTGCGGTGGTGTTCGAACGGTTCGGGGAGTCGGCCGAGATACGGGAGGTTCCCGATCCGGCACCGTCCGAGCACGGGGTGGTGGTGCGTGTCGAGGCCACGGGGCTGTGCCGCAGCGACTGGCACGGCTGGCAGGGGCACGACCCGGACATCGCGCTCCCGCACGTACCGGGCCACGAACTGGCCGGAACCGTCGAGGCGGTGGGAAACCAGGTGGTCCGCTGGCGGCCCGGCGACCGCGTCACCGTTCCCTTCGTCTGCGCCTGCGGCACCTGCCCCTCCTGTGCGGCGGGGGACCAGCAGGTGTGTGAGCGGCAGACGCAGCCGGGGTTCACGCAGTGGGGGTCTTTCGCGGAGTACGTGGCCCTGGAGCACGCCGACGCGAACCTCGTGGCCGTACCGGAGGAACTGTCGTACGGCACGGCGGCCGCGCTGGGCTGCCGGTTCGCCACGGCGTTCCGGGCTGTGGTGACGCAGGGGCGCGTGGCGGCCGGAGAGTGGGTGGCCGTGCACGGGTGCGGGGGTGTCGGACTGTCGGCGGTGATGATCGCGGCGGCTTCGGGCGCGCGGGTGGTGGCCGTGGACGTGTCACCCCAAGCTCTGGACCTGGCGCGGAAGTTCGGCGCGGCCGAGTGTGTGGACGCCTCCGGGGTGCCGGACACCGCTCAGGCCGTACGCGACCTCACGGGCGGCGGCTCCCACCTCTCGCTGGACGCCCTGGGGTCACCGATGACGTGTGCGGCCTCGGTGAACGGCCTGCGCCGCAGGGGCCGCCACCTCCAGGTCGGCCTGCTCCCCTCGCCGACCGGCACCACCCCGGTCCCCATGGCCCGCGCGATCGCCCTCGAACTCGAACTCCTGGGCAGCCACGGCATGGCCGCCCACGCCTACCCGCCGATGCTGGAACTCGTACGCGCGGGCATACTGCGCCCCGACCTGCTGGTCACCTCCACGATCACCCTGAACGCGGCCCCGGCGGCGCTGGCGGCGGTGGGTACGACACCGGGGGCGGGCGCGACGGTCATCGAGCCGTGGAGCTGAGCGACGCCGGAAGTCCTGGCAGCCGGAAGTCCTGGCAGCCGGAGGTCCTGGCAGCCGGAGGCCCCTGGCAAGGGCATGCCCAGCTCCGCGGCAGCGGCTGTCAGTGGCGGCCTTTACCGTTGACGCATGGATCTTCGACTGCCCGCGGTGCGGGGCCCGAGGCGGTGGGTGGCGACGGTTGTGGCCGTCGCCCTCGCCGTGCTTGCCGGTGCCGGTGTGTGGACGGCCGTCGCCTCGGACGACGGTCCGACGGTGCACCGCGCCGACAGAGTGATGGCCATGGGCAGTGGTGGGGTGCGCATCGACACCTCGTACTTCACCGCGGGCTCCGGTGCCGACCGCCGCCCCGCCGTGCTGCTCGGGCACGGCTTCGGCGGCAGCAAGGACGACGTACGGGACCAGGCGGAGGACCTCGCGCGCGGGGGGTACGCGGTGCTGACGTGGTCGGCGCGCGGCTTCGGCAGGTCCACCGGCGAGATCGGGCTGAACGACCCGAAGGGCGAGGTCGCCGACGTCTCCCGGCTCATCGACTGGCTGGCGAAGCGCCCCGAGGTCGAGCTCGACAAGAGCGGCGACCCGCGCGTGGGCGTCACCGGCGCCTCGTACGGCGGGGCGATCTCGCTGCTGGCCGCCGGGTACGACCAGCGGGTGGACGCGATCGCACCGGCGATCACGTACTGGAACCTGGCGGACGCGCTGTTCCCGAACGGTGTCTTCAAGAAGCTGTGGGCCGGAATCTTCGTCAACTCGGGTGGTGGCTGTGCCAAGTTCGAGGACCAGCTCTGTGAGATGTACGACCGGGTCGCCGAGTCCGGGCAAGCCGGACGCGGAGGCCGTGGACCTGCTGCGGACGCGCAGTCCCTCCGCCGTCGGCGACCGCATCAAGGTGCCCACGCTCATCGTGCAGGGCCAGACCGACTCCCTGTTCCCGCTCGGCCAGGCCGACGCCATGGCCAAGGCGATCCGGGCGAACGGCGCCCCCGTGGACGTCGACTGGATCGCGGGCGGGCACGACGGCGGCGACATGGAGTCCGTCGCGCGTGCGGGCGCGGGTCGAGGCGTGGTTCGACCGCTACCTCAAGGACGAGGCGGGCGTCGATACCGGCCCCGCTTTCCGCGTCAGCCGCGCGCGGCGGCGTCGACTCCCGGGACGGCACCACGACTCTGACCGGCGTGAGCGCGGACACGTACCCCGGTCTGGGAAGCGGGATGCGCCCGGTCCCCCTGACCGGCCGCGAGCAGACCTTCGACAACCCGGCCGGCGCCAGCCCGCCCGCCGTCTCGCCCTCCCCGGCCTCGGCGGCGCCGGCGGCCTCGCCCAGCTCTCCTCGCTCGGGGTCGGCGTGTCCCTCGACTTCCCGGGCCAGTCCGCCGCGTTCGAGTCCGCGCCGCTTCGCGGAGAACCTGCGGATCACCGGCTCGCCGACGGTCACGGTCCACGTGAAGTCGACCAGCGACGACGCCGTGCTCTTCGCGAAGGTCTACGACGTCGGACCGGACGGCACGCCAGCAGGTGCTGCCCGCCCAACTGGTCGCGCCGGTCCGGGTCGAGGACGCCAAGGCCGGGCAAGGACGTACGGACTCACCCTGCCCGGCGATCGACCACGAGGTCGACGCGGGCCACCGGCTGCGCCTGGTCCTCGCCTCCACGGACCTCGGCTACGCCTCCCCGGCCGCCCCGGCGACGTACACGGTCTCCGTCGGAGCGGCGACCTGACGGTGCCCACCGCCGCCGGCGGTGAGGACGCGGCGGCCGCCGCTGCCCGCGTGGGTCTGGGGGCTGCCGCTCGCCGGCGCGCTGATCGGCGCTCGCCCTGCTGCTGACCGGCCGCCGCCGGACGGCCGCGCCCGCCCCCGACCCGGAGCTGGCCGACGTCCCGCTCCAGATCACCGGCCTGACCAAGCGGTACGCCAAGTCGGCGGACCGGTACGCGGTACGGGACCTGTCCTTCCGGGTGGAGAAGGGCCAGGTGCTCGGCCTGCTCGGGCCCGAACGGCGCGGGCAAGACCACCACCCTGCGCATGCTGATGGGCCTGATCCAGCCGGACGGCGGCGAGATCCGCGTCTTCGGCCACGCGATCCGCCCCGGCGCCCCGGTGCTCTCCCGGGTCGGCGCCTTCGTCGAGGGCGCGGGCTTCCTGCCGCACCTGTCGGGCCGCGAGAACCTGGAGCTGTACTGGCGGGCCACGGGCCGCCCGCCCGAGGACGCGCACATGGAGGAGGCCCTGGAGATCGCGGGCCTCGGCGACGCCCTGGCCCGCGCGGTCCGCACCTACTCCCAGGGCATGCGCCAGCGCCTCGCCATCGCCCAGGCCATGCTCGGCCTGCCCGACCTGCTCATCCTCGACGAGCCGACCAACGGCCTCGACCCGCCGCAGATCCGCGAGATGCGCGAGGTGATGATCCGCTACGCGGCGGGCGGCCGCACGGTCATCGTCTCCAGCCACCTGCTGGCCGAGGTCGAGCAGTCCTGCACCCACCTGGTGGTCATGGACCGCGGGCCGGCTGGTCCAGGCGGGCCCGGTCGGCGAGATCATCGGCGGGGGCGACACCCTGCTCGTCGGCCTGGCCGCTGACATCGCCGACCCGGTGGTGGAGAAGGTGGCGGCCCTGCCGGGAGTCGGTCGGCGGTACGGACGGACGACGGGCTGCTGGTACGGCTCGTGCCGTCGGCGGCCGACGACGAGACACGTGCCGTGGGCACGGGTGCGGCTGCTGTGGGCATGGGCACCGCTGCCGTGGACACGGGCGTCGTCGGGGCGAGGTCCGAGGCCGCCGTCGAGACGACGTCCGAGGCCGCTGCCGAGACGACGTCCGAGGCTGCTGTGGGCAGGGGCGTCGTCGGGGCGACGTCCGGGGCCGCTGCCCGGCTCCTCGTCGAACTCGTACGGCTGGAAGTCCCTGTCGCGTCCCTCGGCCCCCACCGCCGCCTGGAGGACGCCTTCCTCACCCTGATCGGAGGTTCCAGCATGAGCCCACTCACTCAGCGCGTGCTCGAGTCGCGTGCTCAGTCGCATGCTCAGTCGCATGAGGTGGCCGCTGGCTACCGGGCGGGGCGGACCCTGCCGCTGCGCGTCGAGCTCGTACGGCAGCTGAAGCGGCGGCGCACGCTCGTCATGGTCGGCATCCTGGCCGCCCTGCCGCTCATCCTGCTCGTCGCCTTCGCGATCGGCGGCGAACCGGGCGGCGCGCAACGACCGGGTGAACCTGATGGACACGGCCACGGCGTCCGGGGCGAACTTCGCCGCGGTGAACCTGTTCGTCTCCGCGGGCTTCCTGCTCGTCATCCCCGTGGCGCTGTTCTGCGGGGACACGGTCGCCTCGGAGGCCAGCTGGTCGTCGCTGCGCTATCTGCTCGCGGCGCCCGTGCCCCGCGCCCGCCTGCTGTGGTCCAAGCTCGCCGTCGGCCTCACCCTCAGCCTGGCCGCGATGGTGCTGCTGCCGGTCGTCGCACTCGCCGTCGGCACGGCGGCATACGGCTGGGGCCCGCTGCAGCTCCCCACCGGCGGCACGCTGCCCACCGGCGACGGCCGCCCAGCGCCTGCGTGGTCGTCGTGGCGTACATCTTCGTGTCCCAACTGGTCACCGCGGGGCTGGCGTTCTGGCTCTCCACCAAGACGGACGCGCCGCTGGGCGCGGTCGGCGGCGCGGTGGGCCTGACCATCATCGGCAACGTGCTCGACGCAGGTGACGGCCCTCGGCGACTGGCGCGACTTCCTTCCCGCGCACTGGCAGTACGCCTGGACCGACGCCGTCCAGCCGCAGCTCGACGTGGGACGAGATGATCCAGGGCCGTCCCTCTCCCTCACGTACGCGCTGGTGCTGTTCGCCCTGGCCTTCCGCGGTTTCGCCCGCAAGGACGTCGTCTCCTAGGCCATCAGCCCGCCCGGCCCAGAAGCCGCGTCAGTCCGCTCGGCCCAGAAGCCGCGTCAGCCCGCCCGGGACTGCCGACAGTCACTCTGCCTCGCTGCCGTTTACCGGGCAGTTCCGAAGTTCTGGGTCCAGTAGTTGCCGGGCTGTGCGAGACCGACACCGATCTCCTTGAACGCGCAGTTGAGGATGTTGGCCTTGTGGCCGGAGCTGGACATCCAGCCCGCCATGACCTTCTCGGGAGTGGCGTAACCGGCGGCGACGTTCTCGCCGGAGGTGCGCCAGTTGTAGCCGGCACGTGTGATGCGGTCGCTCGGGGATGACCCGTCGGACCCGGTGTGCGACATGTTCCGGTGGGCCGCCATGTCCTCGCTGTGTGCCTGGGCGGCCTTGGTCAGGGCCGCGTTCAGGGTCACGGGCGAGCAACCTGCCTTGTCGCGCTCGGCGTTGACGAGTTCGACGATGCGAGCGGTGGCCCCGGACGCCGGGGCGGTGGCCTTCGGGGTACTGGGCGACGTGGTGGCCGCGGCAGGGGATTTGGTTGCCTTCTCGGTGTCGGAGGGCGCGGCGGGCTTGGTCTTGGTCTTGGTCTTGGGAGCCGTGTTCTTCTTGGCGCTGTGGAACCGATTTCCCTCGGCGCTGTAGAACCGATTTCCGCCTCGGTCCCGCCCGCTGTCCCGCTCGCTGTCCCGCCAGTCGGTACAGGCCATGGCGACGGACGGTACGCCCACGGCACCCACGGCGACGGCAGCGATAACTATTGCTATTCGCCGGTGATGCTTATTGCTGCGATGCTTTCCCATGCGTGACCTCATGCGTGACCTCACTCGGTAATCGCCGAGCGCCCCTTGTGCGGCTGCTCTGCGCGGACCCTGTTCCTGAGCCGCAGACCCTGCTCCTGAGCTGCGGTGAGCTGCGGAGAGTCCCTGCGAGGCGTCATTCTTAGGACGGCTTCACATCGAGCACAAAAGGCCTACGTACTGTCTCGCTTCGTAGGTTTGAGAGGCCCTTGCCATGGGAGTGAGAGCGTGCTTGTACGGCTGCTGTTGCTTTTGCGAATCCTGTTGCCCCGTCAGAAGCCCTTGTCTTTCAGGAACGGGCGGTAGTGCTGAGCGGGCGGAATGTCGTCAAGCCCGGCGTGATGTGCGCCTGCGCCAAGCCAGACAAGTCTCTATATGTCGCCAGAATGGCATCTACTATTCGGCGCGCTTAGTTCCCGGAATTGGCGTGACGAGCGTCACGGAGACTGGCCGGATCGGCCGGATCGTCCGGATCGCGTGGCCGACCGGACGTGAGCAGACGTAAAGGCCGCGTGCTGTGCGAGTCACAGCACGCGGCCTTCGCGTCAAGCAGACCTCCGGGGAGGCACCGGAGAGGTACCAGGAAAGTACTAGGGAACGAGCCGGAGGAGCCTGTTCGGTGAGCCGATCCCGGTGTTTCGCAGGACTCCGGGTGTCGCCCCGTTGATGAGAGCGGTGTGTACGGCCCCGGGGCTGGCGGTGGGGTGGGAGGTGAGGTAGACGGCCGCGGCTCCCGCGACATGGGGGGCCGCCATCGAGGTGCCGGAGAGCGTGGCCGTCGCCGTGTCGCTGGTGTGCCAGCCGGCCACGATCGACGAGCCGGGGGCGAACAGATCGAGCACGGAACCGTAGTTGGAGAAGCTGGAGCGGTAATCCGTACTGGTGCCGGAGCCCACGGTGAGGACGGGGCCCACGCGGGCGGGTGAGGAGTGGGCGGCGTTCGTGTTCTCGTTGCCGGCGGCGACGGTGTAGGTGACGCCGGAGGCGATGGAGTTCTTCACCGCGGTGTCCAGCGCCGTGCTGACGCTTCCGCCCAGCGACATGTTGGCGACCGAGGGGCCGGAGCGGTGCGAAGTGACCCAGTCGACGCCCGCGATGACACCGGAGGTGGTGCCGGACCCGCTGTTGTCGAGCACCCGTACCGCCACGATCCTGGTGGCCTTCGCCACGCCGTAGGTCGTACCGGCGACGGTCGTGGCGACGTGCGTTCCGTGACCGTTGCCGTCGGGAGCGAGGGTGTCACCGTCGATCGCGTCGTAGCCGTACGTGGCCCGCCCGGCGATCTGTGTGTGCGTGATGCGTACGCCCGTGTCGAGCACATACACGGTCGCGGCATTGCCCGCCGAATTCGGGTAGACGTACGACCGGTTGAGCGGAAGGCGGGCCTGGTCGATCCGGTCCAGGCCCCACGGCGGGTTGAACTGGGTCGTGTTGAGGTGGACTTTCTGGTCCTGCTCGACGTACGCGACGGCCGGGTCGCCCGCCAGACTCCTCGCTCCGGCCGCGCCCACACGGACGGCGTAGCCGTTCAGGACGGAACCGTAGGTCTTCTCCACCGTGGCGCTGTACCTGGCCGCCAGCCGTTGGCCTTCGGCTGAGTTCGCCTGGAACCCGGCGGAGCGCTTCAGTGTGACGATGTAGCTGTTGTCAATGGCGTTGGGGGAGTCCTCGTGCAGGATCCTTCCGGTGTCCGGGGTGGCTTCGGCGGGCAGGGCGGTACCGCACCCGATGGCGGCGGCCAAGGCCACCGCCGCGACCACCGCGATGACCCGCCGCCGGACGGCGAACATCTCTCGGATCTCTCGGATCATTCGGAGCTCTCGGATCCCTCGGACCTCTCGGATCCCTCGGACCTCTCGGATCACTCGGATCACTCGGATCTCTTGGAGCTCTCGGATCTTTCGCATCTCTCGGATCTCTCGCATCCTGAAGTGCCTTCCTCGGGCGAACCCGTGACGGTGCCCGTGACGGTGCCCGTGACGGGTCCGTGACGGTGTTCGCTGCTCTTGCTGCTCCCTATTGCTGCTCCGAGGATGGCCAGACGATTCGTCACTGAGATGTCCTGTTAAGGCTTTTCACCCGTGATGACCACTGGTTAAGGCGTATGGCCGAAATCAACACCGGCATGTCCGGCGACACCGAGGTGTCCGGTGACACCGGCGTGCCCTGTAACACCGGCGTGCCCTGCGACACCGGCATATCCGGCTCGGAGAACGCGCCATCGTGGAATCGTGGATGCGCAGGGCATGACCGAGTGTCCGGAACCGAGTGTCCGGACACGAGAAGTGCCTTCCCGCCGGAACGACAGAAGCCATGAACAAGCTTCTGTCGCCCCAGGCCGGAAGGCACTTGTGCTTTTACGCCACGCCCAGGATCCGGACACCGCGCGGACAGGGCGGCGAGGCGGACAAGGCGGCGAGGCCGACACCAACCCGAGAAGGGATAGCGGCGGTTCGGTCCGTTCTTCTCAGCGCAGTTGCTCGGCCAGTCCGACGATGATGCCCTCCGGGCCGCGGACGTAGCAGAGCAGATAGCTGTCCTCGAACCGGGCGATCTCGCCGACGAGTTCGGCGCCGTGAGGGCGCAGGCGGGCAACGGTGTCCTCGATGTCGTCGACGGCGAACATGACGCGGTGCGTGCCCAGAATGTTGTGCGGCCGGTTGCGCGGCCCGGCGCTGATCACCGCGGGGCTGCGGTACTTCGCCAGTTCGAGCCGGCTGTGACCGTCCGGGGTCCGGACCATCGCGATGTCACAGCGGACGCCGTCGAGTCCGGTGCACTGGTCGGCGAAGAGGCCCTCGACCTCCGCCCTGCCCTCCAGCTCCATACCGAGTTCCACGAAGAACGCGATGGCGGCATCCATGTCCTCGACGACGATGCCGACGTTGTCCATCCGCTGAATCGCCATGCTGGTTTCTCCTTCTTCCTCGTGCGGCCGGTGGTGGCCGCTGATGTTCCTGGGGCTGATGTTCCTGGGGGACGGAGCCGGTGGCACGTTCTCGACATCCGCAGACCGCAGACCGCCGAACTCCGAAAAATCTGGATCGCGCCTCAGCACCGCTACAGCAGACCCGCGAGCCAGGCGCCACCACCAAGGCGCCACCACCAAGGGTGGTGCGGCATAGGTGGCCGCGTACGTGCGCCAGCCGCTCGCGCATCACCGTGTGCAGCAACCTGAGGTACCTGGGTACCATGGTTGTGAGGTGATGGTTATGACGTCGGCGGCGAAGACGGTGCGGCAGGCTCCACTGAAAGTGGACCCGGAGACCGACAAGTTGATCAGTCAGGGCGCCCATTTCTTGGGGCTGACGAAGAAGGATCTCGTGGCCGAAGCGGTGCGGGTCTACTTGGAGCAGCGGCGGGAAGACCTGCGGGTGGGCATGGTCGAGGCGCTGCAGGTGCTTGACGGGTCGCTGAAGTCGGACGTGATGCTGCTGAGCGGGCTGACCGCGGAGGAGATCGACGCGGTCGGCGGGATCGACGAGTAACAGGACCAGGACGAGTAACAGGATCAGGAAGAAATGCGCCCAGCCCATCCCACGCTGCGTTGCCTGCGCGAGGATCTGGAACTGCCCGTGCCCGCTGTCACCGTTCCGCTCGAAGAAATAGAGCATCCGATCCTGGCGAAGGCGGCGGAGCAGTTCACCGATGCCGACACCAAGCACGAGAGGATTCGCGCTATCGACGACCAGGTGCTGTTCAAGGTCAAGGTGCAGCGGTGGCGCGGCGCGGTGTGGATCGACGCGGACCTGCCCTGGCTCGTCGCGGCCGGGCACCGCGAGGACGGCTCGGGCAACGACTTCTATGCCGCTCTGGAGGCTGAGGGCAAGGCCGCCCGGGCCCGCTACAACGCAACTCATTCGGTCGGGCTGAAGACCACGACGTAAACCGGGCACGTGCTGCCGACTCGCGAAGACCACGTCCGGTACCAGGCCGAGGCCGGAGTCCGGTTCGTACGGCGGCTGCGCGCCGCCATCCTTGAGCTGGTCAAGGCGAGCTTGCGGGATGGCCGCGAGCACGCGCGGGACTTCGACACGTTCACGCTCGGGTTGCAGGTCCGCGCGGACGACGGGCATGAGACGTATCTCGCGGTCCGGATCACAGGCTCCGTCCCGGCGAACCTCGCCGTCGTCATCCTCGGCAACGTTCCGGGCTGCGACAAGGACGGCTGGTATCCCGAATACGCCTTGCCTGAACGCGAGTTGCTACCTGCCGAGCAGGCCTGGTCCAACCTCATGGACCCGCGCGAGGCGGCCAAGGTGCTGAGCGGTGACTGACGAGGCTTGACCCTGTACGTCCGAGAGAGGGATCCACTCGATGCGGTCGGGGAGGGGTCCCGAGGTCCCGGCCGGATGATGGCGGGCGGCTGCGGCTGAAGCGGTGGAACCAACGAGGGGAATGGCTATGGCTATGTCTGTGAAGTCAGGGATGGGGCGCGTCGCCGTACTGACGGTCGGGGTCGCACTGGCCATTGGCGGCTGTTCGGCGGACACGGACGACGGCGGCGATTCGGCGGGGAGCACGGCAAACGCCTCGAAGTCGGCGTCGAAGTCCGCTGGGCCGGACCGCGCGCTGGTGAAGTGGGCCGATCGGATGTGTAAGGCCACGGAGCTCTTCGAGACGATGAAGACGGACAGCGCCGACGAGATCAAAGAGATCACGGATCCGCCCGGGGACGCGCTGCTCTCGCCCGAGGTCACCGCCGATGTCTACCTGTCGGGCACGTCGTTGTCCTTTGACGAGGTCATGCAGGAACTCGGCAGGGTACGGCCCTCGGGCATCACCACTGCGGACAGGCTGCACGACACCCTGGCCAAGGAGGCCGAGCGGATCCAACCGGAGGTCACCGGGCTGGCCGACCCCCCCAGGTTGGAGGATCCCGGGTCAGAGGATTCGGTCGACCGGGCCGAACGTCTCGGCAAGCTGATCCAGTCCCTGAAGATGCCCGAACCCGACCTGTCGGCCGTGGTCGCCAAGGAGCCGAACCTCCAAGCCGCCTACCGCACGGCGCCCAACTGCGCCCCGCCCGAACCCCTGCCCAAGGCGGCAGACGGCACGGACACCTCCGCCTGCAAGGACGGGACCTGCGAGATCCTGGTGACGAAGCAGACGAACGTCGTGGTCGACGCATGGAACCTGCGTGTGTCGCTGACGGAGACCAAGGCCACGGTGCGCACCAACCACCCCGAGGGTGCCAGTGGGGAGTTCACGCTGGGCGCCGGCGGAACCGGAACATCCGTCTCGGGCGGCGACCTGCTCACCATCCATGCCGTCGCCGTCAACGAGGGCGGTGCCGTACTGAAGTTCAGCCTGAAGTGACACACATGCCCGACCTGCACTGTGTCGGCCTGCACTGTGTCGGCCTGCACTTTGTCGGCCTGCACTGTGTCGGCCTGCCGACAGTCACGGACCACTCCAGCCCAGCAGTCCCGCCCGTACGTGTTGTCCGCCCCAGGGCCCGCGCTGAGCGGTGACCGTCTTCGCGCCGCTGTAGTTGATCGCCTCCAGCGACGGCTGCGCCGCCCGCCCCGGTTTCCCCCTCCCGCTGCTCGGTTCCGGGGGAGCGGTCCACCGCTGCATGTGCCGTTTCGCCACGTCAGCGAAGGGGAGCAAACCTAGGCTGCGGCGTTGGCGGCCGGGCGGCAGTCGCGGCAGTCGCGGCACAGGGCGGTGGGGTCGTGGGAGCGGAAGGCGCGTTCACAGCCGTCGCAGGTCTGGAAGGGGGCGACCACCACGGTGAGGGCGGCGGCTGGCTGGGCGGCCGGGAGTGGGAGCGGGGGTGGGAGGAGGGCGGTGAGCCGGTGTTCGAGGAAGCGGGCCGGGTGGTGGAGGGGCTCGGGGGCCGTGGGGAGGTTCGCGGTGAGGGCGCGGGTGATCTGGTCGGGGGTGGCGTCGCGGGACAGCCAGGTGTCGACGGCAGGGGTGAGGCGGCGTACGTCGTGGGTGGAGAGGAGCAGTCGGGGGTCGGCCAGCCGGAGCCGGGCGAGGAGATCGGCGGCTGGACCTTCGGCGGTGGGGTCTTCGGCGGGTGGGAGGGGTGCGGGTGGGGGTGCAGGTGTGGGTGCCTGCTTGGCTTGGGGTTGCGGCAAGGGTGCGGGTGAGGGCGACTTCTTGGGTGACTGCTTGGCTTGGGGCCGGGGCAGGGGCCGGGGCAGGGGGTGCGGCTTCGGGGGGACGGCGGTTTTCGGGGGTACGGCGATGGGGGCGCCCGCCGGCGGGAGGGCAGCCGGAGGCGGGGGAACCGGGGCGGGCTGCTGACCAGTTGGCCGTACGGCCCGCGTGGTGGCGGGCGCGGCCGACTGCGTTGCCGTTGCCGTTGCTCCTCCGTCTCGTCCTCCGGCTTCTCTTCCAGTACCTCTTCCAGTACGCAGCCGGGCTTGTCGTGGAAGAACGTGCGGGTGGCGAAGCGGCCACCGCCCAGGCAGACGCGGCGGCGTTCCAGGTAACCGGCGGCTTCGAGCTCGTTGAGGGCCCTGCTGATCGTCGCCTCGCCCTCACGGAAACGGAGCGTCAGCGCCTTGACGGTGGCCGATACGCCATCGGGGAGCGACTGGATGTACACGGCGAGCCCGATCGCGACCGCGGAGAGACGCTGGTGCTGGGCGAGGTGGTTGCCGATCACCGTGAAGCGGTCGGTGTGGCGATGCCGTACGTGAAGGACACCAGAACGTGGGGCCCCGGGCGGGAGCGCCGGGAGCGCCGAGTGCACCGGGTGCGCCGACAGGGCGGCGCTAGACTGCGAGTAAGCCATGGGAAGGGATTGCTTCCTGTTTGGTGAGGCCCTCGGCGTGGATGCCAGTCCTGCCGGGGGCTGCTTCTGTTGTGGGTCGTCGCGGCCGACGGTACCGCACCGCCACGGCATCCGGACACCGAGTCACCAGATCGAGTGGCAACGGGAGTTGGGGAGGCGGGTGGGGTCGGGTTTGGTCGGTTTCTTTCTCCCGTTGCTTTAAAGAAGCAGCGCGGAACAGCGGGGCGCGAGGCCCCGGGTCGCGGAAAGCCGGGTCCCGGTAACGACCTGCGGGACGCGCCTGCGAGGGGGTACCTGAGGGGACGCGCCTGCGGGCGGTTGGATGCCGAGGAGGAACCCCGATGATCGCCGCGCCGACGTGCGTCCGGTACGCCGACGTGCGTCCGGTACGCCGACGTGCGCCCGGTACGGGGCGTCCAGATCCGGGATGATCGCGGCACCACCCGGGCACCACCCGGCCCGTCACCCGCCACCAGGATGTATTAAATCGATCCCCTAACCCCAATAGGGGAGTATCATTCGATACATGAATGCTGCGGAAAACTCCCGCTTGGAGCAGCGGCTGGTCGGCCTCTCCCCTACGTTCACGACGGCGCAGGCGCGTCGTGCCCTGCTCTCCTCCCGCGATCTTGCGTCCTTGGTCACGGAAGGGGAGATAGACGAACTGTCCCGTGGGGTGTACCGGCGGGCGGACGCACCGGAGACCGCGTACACAGATCTGCTGGCCGTGTGCGCACGGGCTCCTCGCGCCGTCGTATGCGGTGAGTCCGCCCTGGCCCTGCATGAGCTGATCGACGACATCCCCGCAGCAGTACACATCGCTGTGCCGCGCGGTGCACGCCGCCCCACGATTTCCTACCCGCAGACCGTAGTGGCGCAGTACGCCTCGGCGACCTTCACCCTCGGCATGGAACGATTCGAAGCAGCCCCGGGGGAGACCATCCCCGTGTACAACGCGGCCCGCAGCGTCGTCGACGCGATGCGCCACCGCAGCCGCATCGGTGAGACCCTTGCCCTGTCCGCACTCGGCCGCTACCTGCGCAGAGGCGGACGCGGCGGGGTCAGCGAACTCCAGCACATCGCACGCGAGTTGGGCGCTCTCTCCGTCATCCGCCCCGCCGCGGAGGCGGTGCTCGCCTGATGACCAACCCCACACGTGACACCACCGCCGGCCGCGTCTACAACGACCTGCGCAACCTGGCCCGCCGCAACAGCCGGTCCACGGACGAGATCATGGTCGAGTACGTCCTCGAACGGTTCCTCTACCGCCTGTCCGGATCCCCCCTTGGCCGGGAACACTTCGTCCTCAAGGGCGGCCTGCTGCTCGCCCAGTTCGGCGCGCGCCGGATGACCCGCGACATCGATATCCTCGGCCGCTCGTTCCCAGGCAACGAAACCGAGATCATCCGCAGGATCGCGGTCATCGCCGCCACCGAGATCGACGACGGAGTCGCATTCGACCCCGCGACGCTCAAGACCGTCCCCATCCGTGAGGAGGACGAATACCACGGTCTACGCCTGTCCATGGCCGCCTCCATCGCCCGGGCCCGACTCAAGCTCCAATTGGATGTCAGCTTCGGCGACCCCGTCACCCCCGGCCCCCGGATCATCGACTACCCACAGCAGCTCACGACGGAAAGCTTCAAGATCCTCGGCTACCCACTCGCCACCGTCATCGCCGAAAAACTCTCCACCGCCGTCTCACTCGGCGACCTCAACACCCGCGACCGCGACTACGGCGACCTCTACCGCCTGCTCACCCTCAACGACCTCGACGGCCAGGAACTCACCACGGCATTGACCGCCACCGCCGCACACCGCGGCATCACCCTGAAACCCCTCAGCTCCACAGTCACCGACCTCGGCGCGCGTCGCCAGACCTCCTACATCGCCTGGCGCCGTCGGCAAGGCCCCACCGCAACCGGCTACCCCGAACGCTTCACCGACGTCGTCCGGCAGGTCACCGCCTTCGCAGACATACTCCTCAACGGCGACGCCGCCACCCGCACATGGAATGCAGCGACCCTCACATGGTCATGAACCAGGCTTGGTCGGCACGAGCGCACCCGAGACTCTCCAGAACGAGCGTCAGATGAGTGTCAAGACAGCGCCGGAGCGTCAATCTCCCGTTGCTTTAAAGAAGCGGCGCGGAACAGCGGGGCGCGGGGCCCCGGGTCGCTGAAAACCGGGCCCCGGCGATGACCTGCGGGACGCGCCCGCTGGGTAACGCTCCCGTGCATTCAAGAGCAGGCAAGAGCAGGCAAGAGCAGGGCACGGCCAGGAGAGTGGGAGAGAGGGGCCTGGCCGTGCCCTGTGGTGCTCGCCTTCCGGCTTCTCGGCCCTCGGAAACCGTTGGCCGCTCCGACCGGAAGGCGAGCGTGGGGGGGGGGGATCAGATGTGGATCAGATACCGGGACCGGCGACGTAGAGGAAGCCGGCGAGAGTGGTGTCGGAACCCGCGGGGTTGGTGACGACCACGTCGGCGGTACCGGCGGTGCCCGGCGGAGTGACCGCCGACAGGGTGGTCGCGCTGATGACGGAGAACGGTGCCGGGGCGCCGTCGAACGTGACCGAAGTGGTGCTGTCGAGGTTGGTTCCGGTGACGGTCACGGCCGTGCCGCCCGAGGTCGGTCCCTCGGTAGGGGCGATGGTGTCGACCGTCGGGACGTCGATGTAGGTGTACGACAGACCGTTGTTGGTGCCGCCCGCGGTGGTGACGCTCACTCCCACCGGCCCGGCGGCGGCTCCGGCGGGCACGATGACGCTGAGCTGGCTGTCGCTGACGACGGTGGGCGTGGCGGTGACTCCCCCGAAGGAGACGCTCGTCGCGGTGGACAGGCCGGTGCCGTTGATGAGGATGGTGTTGCCGCCGGCCGTCGGCCCCGAGGTGGTACCGAGGTTGGACTTGAACGGGGCGCCGACGTAGAAGTACGACACCGGGTTGCTGGTCCCGCCGGGGGTGGTCACGGTGACCCCCACGGTGCCAGTGCCCGACGGGGAGACGGCGGTGACCTGGGTCGGCGAGACGTTGGTGACGCTCGTGGCCGGCTTGGTGCCGAACGTCACGGCACTGGTGCCGGACAGGTTCGTACCCGTGATGGTGACCAGGGTCCCGCCCCCGGTCGACCCCTGGTTCGGGGAGAGAGGCATGAGGGTGCTCCTTGCTGTCAGATACGGACGGAGAGGACCGCGAACCCAGCCCGATTACCGATTCCCGATTCCCGAATCCCGCTCCTGGCGGCGACCACGCAGGCCACCACCGCGGGCGAGACTGGCTACGCCCAACGCGGGAAGAGGAGGAAGAACAGGAAGAGCAGGCTGTACCGCTCAGAACCCAGGACACTGTGGGGACCGCCCCGGCCCGTCCGCTTCTGCTCTACACACAGGCAGAAAAAAGACCGGCAGACACCGCCCTTACCACAAGTCCCGGATGAGGATGGGCGGCTCACCGGTTCGCTACCAAAAGTGAGCCACGCATCCGGACGGGTGACAAGACGCCCAACAGGCAGATCCCTCGAATGGGTGAACGACCGTCAGTCGGCCCTGCGCCAGCCTGTGGCGGAAAGACGCAGGTGAACGACGGGATAGTGCCCGATGTCGACGGAATAGTGCTCGATCTCCTCGATCTCCGCGATCTCCTCGATCTCCTCGATCTCCTCGATCTCCTCGATCTCCTCGGGCTCCTCGGGTTGCGCGCATCGGCCAGCCACTGCCCGACGGGCCGCGCCATTACACGAGCCACTACCCGAGCGGTATGCCATGGGGGCGCCAGTCGCCGTTACCCCCTTCGAGTGATGGATTTGACAAGACTCTTGCTGACTGGGCAGGGCTGTAGGCCATGGTGGACATGTGAACCGGCGGGCTGCCCATCCCTTGCCGGGAACGCTGAGACGGGCAGCGCCTGCCGGTTTTCTCCTTGCCCTGGGAGGAAAACGCGGCATGCGACGCGGCCCGGCCCCGCGCCCACGACACGGTGAAGAGGGATGAGCCGTTCCTCTGTTCCTCTGGACGGTTCCTCTGGAGGGTTACTCCGGCTCGGCATCCGGCCTCGTCTCGTGCGTCTCGTACGTCTCGTACGGCCGGGTGTCCGCTGACGCTGCTGCCGGTTCCTGATCCCCCGTCCGGGCGGTAGTCCCCCCTCCGCCCGGACGGGCCCCAAAGCCCGGGACCTCGGGACCCCGGGACCCCGGGCCCCCGGACCTCCGGTGTCCCGGGGCACTCTCTTCCGTCTTCCCGAAGGAGAAAAGCCCATGGCCGCACCTGTTGTCTCCTCGATCAGCCCCACCCAGGGCCCGCCCACTGGCGGAACCACCGTCACCATCACCGGCTCCGGCTTCACCGGTGCGATTCTTGTCCGGTTCGGCGGCAGGATCGCGTCGTTCACCGTCAACAGCGACACTCAGATCACGGCGGTGAGCACACCGGGCACCGGCACAGTCACCGTCCTCGTGACGACTCTCCAGGGGACCAGCACGCAGCCCGTCACGTTCACCTACGTCGCGGTTCCCTCCCTGTCCGCCGTGTCCCCCAGCCAGGGTCCGGTGTCCGGCGGTACGACGGTGACGCTGACAGGAACGAATCTCACCGGTGCCACCGCCGTGAAGTTCGACGGGACGCCCGCTACGTCTTTCACTGTCGACTCTGCCACGCAGATCACGGCTGTCACCCCGTCCCATGCCGCGGGTGCCGCCGCCGTCACTGTCACCACCCCCGGCGGCACCAGCAACCCCATGACCTTCACCTACGTCGCCACACCGTCGGTCACGGCCATGTCCCCCAGCCAGGGGCCGACGTCCGGCGGTACGACGGTGACGCTGACAGGAACGAATCTCACCGGTGCCACCGCCGTGAAGTTCGACGGGACGCCCGCCGCGTCCTTCACTGTCGACTCCGCCACGCAGATCACGGCTGTCACCCCGTCCCATGCCGCGGGTGCCGCCGCTGTCACCGTCACCACCCCTGGCGGCACCAGCAGCGCCGACGATCCCAGTGCGTACTTCTTCTACGCCGAGCCGCCGGCCCTGACGGCCATCACCCCGGCGTCCGGCACAGCAGCAGGCGGTACGACAGTGACGCTCACCGGAAACGCCCTGCTCGGTGCCACCGCAGTGAGGTTCGACGGGACGCCCGCTACGTCGTTCACCGTCAACTCCGCCACGCAGATCATGGCTGTCACCCCGTCCCATGCCGCAGGTGCTGCCGCCGTCACTGTCACCACCCCCGGCGGTACCAGCAACCCCATCAGCTATGTCTACTTGGCCGCAGCGACCCTCACCTCGCTCACGCCCGATCAGGGGCCCACCCACGCGGGAACGGTCGTCACACTGACCGGGACCAATCTCGCCACGACCACCAGCGTCTGGTTCGGGACCACTCGCGCCTCTGTCTTCACCGTCGTGTCACCCACACAGATCACGGCCATCGCGCCCGCCGGCCCCGCCGGGCCGGTCCCCGTCACGGTCACCACGCCCTCCGGCCCCAGCAACGAACTGACCTACACCCGTCTCGCCGCCCCGAGCCTCTGACGCTTCTGAGGCCTCTGACACCTCTGAGGCCTCTGACCGGTCGTTCCTCCGGCGACGCGGCGGCTCCAAACCGCGCTCCCGGAACGTATGGCGCACCGAGGCGCACCGAGGAAGATTTGAGGAAGATTTTCCGGACCGGCGGCTCGGTCGTTCTGGCGGAGACTGTTGTCACCCCAATTCCCCGAACCACCGCCCCAGCAGGTGAGCTTTCCCAAATACACTCCATGACCGGCCACTTGCCGACAGGGTCGTCGTCTACCGAGATTACTGAGCAGACGACGGTGGTGCACCGCACCTTGAATTTGAATTCCTGTCGTTCATAGTTCACTTGACTCTTTCAAGGACGACAGAGCGATTCTGCATGCCCGCCTCAAGAAACGATTCTGCTGAATGGTGAAGCCAGCTCATTTCGTCCCTGACAGGTGGTACAGGATCAAAGGGAAGCACATCTCAATGCGCTCCCCTGTTCGTGTGACTCCTCTCGAGCCCCCTTGTCAGGGCCACACGGCCCTGGATTACATAGAGATATCCAACCGGTGGGCCGCCCATCCTCTCCGGGGGACGCGGCGGGGCCGTTTGCCGAGGAATTCCCTTTGGGAAGCCAACAGCGGACGCGCCACATCACCGCGATGGGCACCCCCGGTAGAGGAATTGGATCCGATCAGCCGGCGCCGGTCACGGCGTCGGCTGACTCGGCCCCTCACTCCCGCGCGGTGCCGTGAGCCGCTCCGGTTCACAACAGAGACGGCGAACGTGTATCCCCCATCGATGTTCCGCTGATCACCAGCGCCGCAGCGATGCCAGGATCGAGCGCAGCGAAGCAGCACGCTGCACGATCGAGACCTTCAAGTCATCCAGCACCTGACCCCAGCGGCATCGGCTTGATCAGGCAGACGGTGACAGACCGGAGATACCTCGAAGCTCCGGGCGGTGCAGGCGACTTGAGCGGTCACCGGCACCAACCGGAGCTTCGTTCTGGACATCGTCACCCGGCTGTGACCTGCACACTCACAAGATCACCCAGGCTTTGAAACAGCCCTGAGGGCAGGGGCCATTGGGCGGAACCCGGCGGGCAGACAGCAGCCGCCCGATGCGCCGGGCCGACGTACGGACCCCCGACCCTGCCTGATCCCAGCCCGGGCAGAACACCCGCCAAAGAGTGCCCCACCGCCCGCGATGCACGTCCTTCAAACGGCGTGCCCGGCCCTGGTCAGCGGCCCGTGCCGCCGCCGACGCCGCCGACGCCAGGCAGGGTGGAGGAGACGCCAGTGGCGCCGACGGCGCCTTTGAGACTGTTGACGACATTCTTGGCGGCGTCGCGGAGGTTGCCGATGTCGCCGATGTTGCCGATGGAGCCGACCTGGGCAGTGGCGGGGCCGGCGGCGGTCAGGACCAGTACCAGGCCGAGTCCGGCCGCGGCGGCCGGGCGCCGTACGCTCATGCGTCGCATGGAAAACGCTCCTTTTCGTGGACTTCGAATCCGAATGCCTAGAAGGCTCGGACCTTCATGGAACCAGGCGACCGGGACACGGGCAGTTTGGCGCGCAGGGGCGCACACATCTGGGCTAATGCGCTCATGCTGAGACCGCACCTGTTTGCCGCTCCTGGTGGACCTCGGCCGCTGCAACCCGAGCACGGCCCGCAAACTGGCGGCGGCCCTGCGGGAGAACACGCGATGACCGACGACGATGCTCCCGAACTGCCGGACGGCGGAGGTGAGCAGGGCAGGGAAGCAGGAATCCGGTCGGGTGCGTAAGGCCCAACACCTCGTGGGGTTTGCCACGGTGTCAGTTGAGTGTCAAGACAGCGCCGGAGCGTCAATTCAGCGTCAGGATCTCGCCCTTATCGCACACGGCGCACATAAAAGACCGGGGGCCTAGAGGGCCCCCGGTCATCGTCCAGCGGTCAGGTCACCGAGTCCACCCTGCCGTCTCCACTGTTACGAAAGGAGGGTGCCGCCACCGCCGCCATTGCCGCCTCCGTTGCCGCCACCCGTGCCGCCGTCTGTGCCCGGGACCGTCGGGATGACTGGGCGGAATCCTGGGCTTGACTCCGGCCCGGCGACGAACGGGGTCTGCGGGATGATCGGGCGAACTGGGATCGTCTGGATCAAGCGGACTGGGTCCCCGGGGATCTGTTGAGCGTGTGCCGCGGAAGCGCCGCAGAGTACGGCTCCGGCAGCCACAGCGGTGCCGATCGCCGCTGCGACTCGTCGGTTTCTGCGCGGGTGTGCCACGTTTTTCTTCCTCTCGTGGGTTCTAGCTTGACTCACGGGGCTTTCACCGCAGGGCAGTTGCCGAAACGGGCCCATCAGAGTGGACGTTGCGTTCCTCCAGTTCATGGCCGCTGTGCCATCGTGCGGCTTGCACGAATGGCTCGCGATCAGTCATTCCCGTGCTCGACGCCTGCGGACGAGGCTCGTCGGTCGGCCCCTCCAGCGGCCGACGGTGTGCGCTTCGATACCGAGCCGGGCCGGCAACCCACCTTGCTGGTCACCGTCGGTGACGGCACCAGCTTTCCCACCGCTGTCAACTGGCGGCTGAGTACCGTCAGGGGGTGCAGCTCGTGTGGCTCATACCGCCGGTTTTCAGCACGGCGCAGACTTGCGGGACTCTGGGCACGGAGAAAGTGACGCCCCGTTGAACGCCGGCCTGAACGGTCTGTTGCAGGTTCGCGAGCTCGGTGCCGCCTGCGGTGATTCTCACATCGAGGGTCCGGGTCTGGTCGCATCCGATGGTGAGGGTGACCCTGCTGGTCGTGGCGTTGCTGATTTTCTGGAGGGCGGCGTAACAGGGGAAGTTCTGGTGCGCAGTTGCCTGTGCGGGTACCGCGGCGAAGAGCGGCGCGGAAGCAAGCAGCACGACGGCCGCCGGACGGAGCATGCGGTGAGGCATCGGTTCTCCCAGGAGTCACTGGGGCAGACCGCCACGGGCAGCTGACCCTCGATCATTTGTGCGCAAATATCCCTTACGCACTTTTCGGGAAGATGTGATCATGGGTGTACGACGCCTGCAACACGTGTGAGCTGCCAGTTCATCACCCGACGTCACGGTAGGGCGCCGTGGGCCTGACTGGGCGGGATCCTCGGCCGCTGAGCCGGAGGTGGATGTCTGCGTACAGATGACCGTGCACAGTTGTGTGCGGATGGGCGGGTTCTCTTGCCGACTGCTCGGGAGTGGTCGGCAGCTGCTGCGGTGCGGTCCAGCGACTCCGATTACCCCAAAACGGTCATAAATCAACTAATAGCATCCAATCAGACGTGTCGGAAATGGTGCATCAAGAGGGGCGACTGTTATCTTCTGTGACTAGTCGGACGCGGTCCGTAAGGAGGGTCGTGTGCGTGAGGAAATCGGAGATGTGATGCACAAGCTCAAGAAGGCCGTGGCTGTAGCGGCCATGGTCGGCAGCATCGGCCTTGTCGGTGGAGGGATTGCCCACGCCGATGGAGGCCCCGGCTACCAGGGTGGAGGCCACGGCCACGACGGTGGAGGCTACGGCCACGACGGCCCGTCCTCGTTCATCGACAACCTGCAGGTTGTGGAGTGCGAGCAGACGTTCGATGGTGGCACTGCCTTCACCGGCCCCGTTGCTGGCACCGGCGACGCCAACTCGAACATCGGTAACTTCTGCACGACGGTCGGGTCTATCGGCGACTGATTCCAGGAGGTCGTGAAGAGCCGGGTCTCGCACCTCCGGTGCGAGACCCGCTCCGCATCCTTGCCGCGCCAGACGCCCATCACTGGGAACATCTTCACAGCTGCGCGGGCAGCCTCGTCCCCCGTCTATCTGGGGTGATGTCCAGACCGACAGACTCGACCCGCGGGCGGCACCGCAGCCTGAGGGGTGACTGTGTCGTGAGAGAGGGCTGAACCTCGAGGGGCGATGGAAAGTGCCTCCGACTGGGCTAGTGCGAATGAGGACACATTTGAGGTCCTTGTGCCAGTGCCGGTCGGAGGCACTCTGGTTTGTCAATGGTCAGGTGCAGGTCCCCGGCCCGCGTGGTCAAGTTTCTCGCGGTGTCCCGGTGTGCCAGGTCGTGCGGGACTCGGTGTGTTTCCTCCACTCCGTACTGACCCGGGCCTCGGCCTCGATGAGCTCCTGAAGCAGCCGCTCGGTCGGGTGCCGCACGAGTTCGAGTCCGGCGGCCGTACGAAATGACTCCAGCAGGTGCGGTAAGTCCCGCTGCGGCAAGGCCATCGCGCACCCCTCATTGGTGGAGCTGGCTGTTCACCGTTGAGAGTCGCACGGTGGCCTGCTCTTGTTCGGAGAGTGGCCACCGGCATCAGATGTGCGCCCCGGGCGGATGCCCGCGCGCTCCCGCGCCTTGATCGGCTACACCACTTCGGGGGACGCCATTCGGCGCAGTCCGGCAACCTTGGGTGCCCTAAAACGGTCGCAAATCAATTAATTGCACTCAATCAGGCGTGTCGGAAATGGTGCGTTAAGAGAGACGACTGTTATCGTCTGTTATCAGTCGGACACGGTCCGTAAGGAGGGTCGTGTGCGTAAGGAAAACGGAGATGCGATGCACAAGCTCAAGAAGGCCGCGGCCGTAGTGGCCATGGTCGGCGGCATCGGCCTTGCCGGTGGTGGGGTTGCCCACGCCGATGGAGGCTACGGCCACGACGGCCCGAACCCGTTCATCGACAACCTGCAGGTCGTGAAGTGCGACCAGGCATTCGATGCCGGTGACGCCTTCGTCGGCCCCGTTGCCGGCGGGGAGAACAACTCGAACATCGGTAACTTCTGCACGACGGTCGGGTCTATCGACTGATTCCAGGACGCCTGGAGCGGTCGGGTCTCGCACCTCCGGTGCGAGACCCGATTCTCTGCCCTTGCTGCGTCGGACGCCTTGATCAATTTGTCGGCTCGGGGTCGCAGGGAAGAGGGGTAATAATGTGCGGCACGAGGGATGTGCGGCGACAAGAGCGCGACGTCCCCTTTGCTGCGCTGGTTGGAGGCTGCAATGTTTCATAGCGGGTTTCATAGCGGCCGTTAAGTCACCACATGGAGATACGTATGCGCAGCTTCAAGAAGGTCATGCTAGTGACTGTCGTTATGAGCAGCATTGGTCTGACGGGTGCGGGGACTGCCCAGGCCGACGACCCCGGTGGTGCCCCGTCCGGCACCACCATCGAAAATGCGCAGCTTCTGGAGTGTGAACAGCAATTCAGCGCTTCCATGATCACGCTTGCTGTGCCGGTCAGTGTCTTCGGCGACAGTATTACGAATGTTGGAAATTTCTGCACGCAGGTCGGTCCAGACAAGTGATCGGATGGCTGTCCGGAAGTTCGTTCATGGGATGAATCCTGCGATATGGACGTGGGCTTGTCCTTTGGATGTCGGCAGGTGTGCTGCGCGGCTCGGTGCCGAAAGGTCATGCACTCATCCGTAAGGGTGGCGCCTGCTTAGCGGTGGTTTTCCTGCTGGGGCGGTCTCGATTCCAGCGTTCTGCCGAAACGCCTCACCATATGGGACAGGGCTTGGTGCTCGTCTGTGGCTGGGTTCGGCGTGCGGCAATGGTGACCACCGGATCCCGGTGTGTAACACCTGCAAGATTCCGCACAGCAGCTGCTGGTCCGGCAACAGTTGGCCGTTGCCGGACCAGCAGCCGACTGTCTGCGGCACAGGCCAGTCTTGGAGCTGTTCCTTTGGTCCGGGACTGGCCTCTCCACTTATTCGAGTAGGAAGACGACCAGATTGCGACAGAACCCGAGCGAGGGAATGGTCGTGGCTGCCGCCGCGACGAGCATTCTGTCCCTGTACGGCATCCCGGCGTTCGCGGACTCGCACTCCGAGGGGGCCCTTGAGGGATCGTCCGGCGTCACCCCGCCGGAGGAAAGGACGCCCGCGTTGCCGTCGTCGGTCTCCCCGGCGGTTCCCCCGTCTGCCGAGCCGTCAGTGGAGCTGTCCTCCCTCGCTGAAACCGGGGGTGGGGAACCGGTGCTCTTGGCTTCGGGTTTTGCCGCGCTGTTGCTGACGAGTGGCGCCATCCTGTATCGGCGAGGGCGAATTGCGGCCCGTCAGTAATCGGTAAGGAGAGCTCCGCTCGGTAGTGCTCCTCAGTAGTCGGGTAGCCCGAGGGTGCGATCCCCTCGGGCTACCCGACTACATGGCCAACGGCGGCCGGGCGACGCTCGCCGAGACCGGCGAGATCCGCCGTGCGTCCTGGACCGAGTGACGGCTTGGCTGGCTCCGGGCCTGACGGCCCGACACTGAGCACTGAGGCCCCGCTGCTCCGGCTGGAGTGCGGGGCACTCCATTGATCCGAGCCGCTGCAGCGAACCTCACACCTTTTACGTCAATCGGGTTGGTTCGCCGCCAGTCATGTCGTGACGTCAGTCGATCCACGACGACGAGGCCGAGAGCGATGACACGCTTATCGGACAATCATGATCATTTTCGACCAATGGCTCCTGTCCATGCCTCACCGTCCGCTGACAGCAGGCGGATCTTGCCCCTTCCCACTTGGAGGAAGTTCGTGAGTTCGAAGCGCACCAAACCCCAAAGACGCCGCCGCGGATGGCTGCGGCTCTTCGCTGCGGCGATGGGCCTGCTGGCCCTTGCCGTTCCCCTCGCGCCAGGCGCCGCCGCCCAGGCGGACCCCGACCCGGCGGACGACTCCGGCCAGACCTTCAGCACCGCCCAGCTCAAGAAGGCGAGCGACGCAGTGCTCACCGCCGACGTGGACGGCACCATGTGGTGGGTCGACAAGGAGCGGAACAAAGTCGTCGTCGAGGTCGACGAGACCGTCTCGGCCGCGGAGGTCACCCGGATCGAGCGTCGGGCGAACGGGCTCGCCGACGCCCTCACCATCAAACAGACCAAGGGCAAGCTGCGACCCGCTATCGGCGGCGGCGACGGGATCTATGCGAGCCCGGGCGCGCGCTACGGGTATTGCTCGCTGGGCTTCAACGTGCGCAGCGGCGACACGTACTACCTCCTGACCGCCGGCCACTGCACCAACGAATCCGACTTCTGGTGGACCGACCCCGCGCGTACCACACAGATCGGCCCGACCGTCGGGTCCAGCTACCCGGGCAACGACTACGGCCTCGTCCAGTACACCAACGACGACGTGCCCCGCCCGGGCACGGTCAACCTCTACAACGGCTCTTCGTGGGACATCACGCACGCCGCCGACCCGACCGACGGCCAGTTCGTGGTACGCAGTGGCCGCACCACCGGCCTGGCCTGGGGAAATGTCATCGACCTCAACGTCATGGTCAACTACCCCGGAGAAGGCAACATCCTGTACGGGTTGATCCTCACCAACGTCTGCATGGAGTCCGGCGACAGCGGCGGGCCGCTGTTCTCCCCCGACCACACCGCGCTCGGGCTGGCCTCGGGCTTCAGCGGCAACTGTGACACCGGCGGCCGGTCGCTCTACCAGCCGGTCGTCGAGGCACTGAACGCCTACGGCGTCAACGTTTACTGACGGGACTACCCGCCCCCGCCTTCCCGCCATGGGCGGTTCGCTCGACGGCGTAAACGGGAACGGTGCCTCCGACGACCTCGTCGTAGCCGTCGGGGCACCTTTCCCGCAGGCGAGACCCCGCACTATCACAAGGAGCGGGGGATGGACGAAAGGGTCTCGTCCATCCCGGTCGGGGTGAGTCCGAAGGTGCGTTCCGTGAGTGAATTCTTCTCAGCGATAGTCATTTCCAGACTCCGTTGATAGTCGGGTAGCCCGAGGGTGCGATCCCCTCGGACTACCCGACTATCAGTTCTCTCTTCGGGTGCCGGACGAACCTCGTCCGGCACCCGAACCCGTGCGGGTGGTCAGACATCTCCAGGCAGCGGACTCGGGGCGTGGACTGTGTACACGTATGACCGGTTGTCAGTTGAGGGGGTGCGTAATCTCCGGTCAGTCACGAGGTCGACGGAGACGGGGCGGGCGGAGAGGGAATAGAAGACGTCCGTGCCGGTGAGGTCGAAGATTCTGTCCGGTCCTCCGGCGGTGATGGTGATGAGGTGGCCGTCTCTCAGGGTCTCCAGCTGTTTTTCCTGGTAGCGGAAGTCCTCTGCCCACTTTCGGAAGATTCTTCCGGGGTTGGGGGCATTTGTGCTGACTTCGTGGAGGCAGTGGGGTGGCAGGGGGCCGGAGCCGGGTTGCGGGTCGAGTGCGTTTGCCAGGCGTGTCGCTTGTCCGCGTAGCCAGCGGAGGGCGAGGCGTGGAGTGGGGGCCCGGTGGCCGCCGAGGAACCATTCCCCGGCGGCTGGGCTTGTGGCGAGGGCCTGGCACCAGTAGCCGTCAATGGCTTTCGTCGTCACTGCCATGCTCCGGGGGCGATGCGGTACGGCAGGGTGACCAGGGAGCGGTAGGTGAAGTGTTCCGGGTGTTCTCTGAGGTGGCGGAACGTCCAGTTGGAAGCTGTGTCGGGTTTCGTGTCGGTGGGTCCGTTCGCGTTGCATACGGCGCACTGGAAGGTGTAGGTGAGGGGTTCGGCGTCGGGCTCCTTGTCCGGGGTGAGGGTGTGGTCCCGGAAGCGGTAGTTAGCGCGGGGCATGGGGGTTCACCTCTTCCAGGTGCTTCTTGATCAGTTGGGTCAGTTCGTCGACGCGTTGAGCCAACTCTGTTGTGGTTGGCGGTAGTTGTTGGTACTGCTGGCTCTGCTGCCCGCTGGGCTGGGGCTGGGGTTGTTCGCTCACCGTTCTCTCTCCTCGGGCACGTCGGGCCGCAGGGCGGCGGCGAGTGCGCGAGCGGTTGCCACGTTGCAGCGGCCCAGGTCGATCAGTGTGAGCCGAGTGGGATCGATGTAGGAGGTGAGGTCGAGTCCCACGGACGGCAGTTGTACTCCTGCTGCCTTGAGTGCGTCGCGCAGTTCGTCGCGCGCCTCTTCGGCTTCCCTGATCTTGTCGCTTGCCGTCGTCATGCCTGCCACTCCCTACGTCGCTGGTCGTTCGTCCACCGCGTGGGCGGCTCGTCGGCTTGTTGCTGTTCCTGTTGCTGGTCCGGCTGAGGTGTCGGGTTGGTCACCGCTTCGTCTCCCCGGGCGAGGATCGGCGCGGGTCCTCTGTGGGTACGGGCGACTCCCCGCTTTCACCCAGCGGGCGAAGCGTGGCAGGCGGTCCTTCCTGGCCCACGTAGACGCCGACGCCGTCGGTGCGACCTTTGCGTGCCAGTTCTCCGGCCTTGGGTTCTGAGTCGGTCATGGCTCACTCCTCCTTCGTTACCGAGTGCACGCCAAGCACAACTCAGAGCGCACGGCGGGCGGTACCGTGAGGGAGGGGCTCGATTATTAGAGTCATAAGAACGGGGACGGAGTTGACCGCATGGGCAAGCGCGGGCCGAACGTCGCACTGGCCAGGCTCCTTGAGGAGTCGGGGCTGAGCGAAACGCAGTTCATTCGTGCCGTTAACCGGCTGGCCGCCGAAGCCGGTGTGTCCGTGCGCTATGACCAACCGTCAGTGAGCCAGTGGTTGGGCGGTACGACTCCACGTCAGGCTGTCAGACCGTTCATCGTGGAAGTCCTGGCGCGGAGACTCGGCCGCCCCGTGACCCTCGCCGAAGTGGGCTTCCCCGCCCCTCGTACCACTTCAGACAACCGAACGTTTCCGCGTACCGTGGAAGAGCTTGTCGACCTCGTGAGGAGCGACATGGACCCGTCCCGTCGAGGCGTGTTGAGCGCTGGACTCTACTCCGTCGCTCTGACCATCCCAGGGTGGCCCGACATCGTGGGCCGCATGGAGGCTGTCCAGACCGGCCAGGCGCGGCGTATCGGCATGGCTGACGTTGAGGCCGTGTCGGCGATGACCGATCGGCTCGGTGATCTTTACGACCACTTCGGAGGCCGTTACGGAAGGCCGATGGCCGCCTCTTTCATTGCCAACACCGTCGCACCCTACTTGAGGGCAGATGCGCCGAACGAAGTCCGCAAGGCCATGATCTCTGCCACGTCGTTCCTGTGTTACCTCACCGGCTGGATGGCCGTAGACGAGGGGCTTCACGGGCTTGCCCAGCGGTATTACGTCAAGGGCCTGGAAATGGCTGGAGCCAGCGGCGATCACATGGCCTACTGCCATATTCTCCGGGGCATGTCGGTGCAAGCCGCAGACCTGGGGCACGGCTCAGCGGCCCAGCGTCTGGCCGATTCCGCTACTGCGGCGTCTCCGACGGCCGGGCCTCGGATGCGGGCCTTTTTCGCAGGACAGCAGGCGCATTCCTATGCGTTGGCCGGTGACCGCTCAAATGCTCTTCGAAGCATCCGGGAAACCGAGACTTACCTGGACAAGGCGGAGAGCCAAACGGCGAGGTTTGGCGGATTCACCCCGGCTACGCTGGCCTACGCCGTCGCCCAGGTTCGGTACTGCCTTGGGGATGTGGCCGGAAGTGTCGCCTCCTTTCAACTGCATTTTCGTCTGCGCGATGCCACCGACAGCAGAGGGTCCGCGCTCCGCTTCGGTGGCATGCTGGCCGAACGGCAGCTAGAAGTAGGCCATTTGGAGGCTGCTTGTGCGACCTGGAATCGGGTTTTGGACGAATATCCCACGGTCCATTCTGGCCGAGTAGATGAACGAGTGGCCAGGATAAAGGCACTCCTCCGTCCGTACCGATCTAATGCGGTGGCCCGTGAAGTTTATGAGCGTGTCCGCCGGATCACCACAGATCGGCATTTGGCAGTTAAAGCATGACGGATGGGACCTGACTATGTGATGCCCCGTCGCTCTCCGAGGAGCGGCGGGGCATCACTCTTGCGTTCCGCGTACGAGTTCCCTGACTCGACTGCGTGCCGCCGCCTCGGCTGTGGTTGCTGTGAGGAGGGGGGTGGTGCGGTGGCGGGAGAGGAGGAGGCGGTGGTTGAGGACTGTGGTGGGGCGCCAGCGGGATTTGTAGGGTTCGGTGCCGCGTAGGAGGCTCAGGGTTTGGCGGTCTTTGTGGGTCACGTGGTTGGAGGTGGCGTGCAGGAGCATGGTGGCGACGTCTGCTTTTTGGTCGCGTAGGCGGGGGTGGGCGCCGTAGAGGTAGCCGCCTGCCAGGTGGCGGGAGAGGAGGGTTACGTCTACGGCCAGTACGTCGGTGCCGATGCGGAACTCGGTCACCGTGGCGTTTCCGGAGCGGATCATCGGGGCGAGGGCGCGGGTCAGGTGTGCGTGGAAGCGGGGCTTCAGGTGTTCGGGGGTTACCTTGCGGTTCTGCCACTGGAGGCTGTGCAGGGTCAGCATCGTGCGGAGGGCCGCGTCTACCTCGTCGTGCGGGACGAAGCGGTGTTCGATGCCCAGAGCGGTGAGTTTGCGGATCTTGGCTCGGACGCGTTGTGCTCGGGCGGGGGGGAGGCGGGTGAGGAGTTCGTCCATGGGGTGGGCGGGGAGTTCCAGGCAGGGGGAGTCGGGGAGGCGGCGGCGGGGGCCGGGCCAGTTGTCGTAGACGCGTTCGGCGGCGGCGCCCGGGCGGACCTCGCGGAAGTCGATCAGTGCGGTGCGGGCCGCTGAGGAGAGTGCTTCGGTCAGGGCGGCTGCTGCCTGGTCGGTGTGTTCGTCGTCGAGCAGTACGTCTCCGTAGTCGGAGATCGGGTTGCCCAGGAAGGTGAGTCTGGGCAGCAGGAGGGGTCCCGTGCGCATCAGGGGGGCGGCTGCTCGTAGCTTGCCGTTGTTGTCGCGTACCAGGATCAGGCGGAGGCGGCCCGGGGTGCCGTACGTCGTCCACCAGGCGTGGAGCCAGGCATGGGTCTGGAACGGGGTTGCCGTGCCGCAGTTGCGGTGCAGGCGGTCCCAGGCCGGGGCCAGGGCGGTGAACTCCCGCTCATTGGTGCAGAGTTCGGAGTGAAGTCCGGTGCGGAGTTTGGAGCGGACTTCGGTGCGGGGTTTGGAGCGGAGGGGGCTCTCGGGGGGGTGTGGTGCGCCGCTCATCGTTGTCCGGCCTGGCAGTGCTGGCAGTGCTGGGCGTGTGCGTCGGCGGCTGTGGCTGGGGCGGGGACCGCGAGCGGGTGTGTGTCGTCGGGGGTGGTGGTGCGTCTGGGGCGGATCAGTAGGGCCAGGGCAGTGAGGAGGCCGCCCGCGCTTGTGCCTACCAGGGCGGTCAGTGCCGGGGACGGTGAGGAGGGCTTCGTGGGCTTGAGGGCGCGGGAGAACTGCACGAGTTCGATGTGGGTCGTTTTCTTGGTGTGGTTGGCGTGACGGGTCAGTGAGCGGGTCACCGCGTTAGCCATGTCGGCGGCCTGGTCGGCGCGTGCGGAGGTTGCCGTCACCGAGATCATCGGTGCTTCCGGCGAGGTCGCCGACCGTACGCTGTCGCGCAGCGTCGCCACCGGTACGCCCGCCCAGACCTGGGCGTCCCCGAGTACCCCCAGCTGTGTGGCGACACGGCCGTACGCCTGGGCGAAGCCGAGAGCCGACTGCGGGTCCGACGGGTTCGACGGGTTCGACTTGCTGGTGGTCGGTACGGCGATGACGTACGCCGTGGCCGAGTAGGCGGGTGGGGTGACGGCGCTGTACGTGACCCCGGCGAGGGCTCCGGCGAGGGCGCCGGCTGTGAGCAGGGACCAGGGGGGGAGCGCTTTCAGGCGGTGGGGGAGTCTTCGGTGGCGGGGGGGTGGGGGTGGGGGTGTCGGGTGCGTCGAGTGTGGCGGGTATGTCAGGTGCGTTGGGTGTGTTGGGTGCGTTGGGTATGTCGGGGGTGTCAGGGGTGACTGGGATTCGGGCCTGGAGGTCATCAGGGGTCACTTCCGGGAGGCACGGGGGCGGGGGGAGTAAGAGGGGGCGGGGGAGGGGGAGCAGGAGACTGCGGCCGCGTACACGTCCATGAGCTGTGCGGTGGTGCGGGTGATGCAGTAGTGGTGGGCTGCGGGGGAGGGTGGGCGGTTGGGGTGGGGCGGGTGCTGGACGGTTTCGGGATGGACGGTTTCTGGGTGGGTGGTTTCCGTGAGGGTGCGGGTCTCCTTCAGGGCGTGGGCGAAGGAGTGTGCGTCGCCCCGTACGCGGCGGGTGCCGGTGGTGAGGTGCGGGCGGCAGGTCCTCGATGGCCGGGCAGGAGACGTACAGCACGGGCAGGCCCGCCGCCAGGGCCTCCACGACGGCCAGACCGAAGGCCTCCTCCGGGCTGGACGAGGCGAGCACGTCCATCGCCGAGGTCAGGGAGGGGCAGGTCGGGGCCGGGGGTGCCGTCGGGGACGTAGGGGCGTTCGCCTGTGAACAGGACCCGGTCCGCCACCCCGGCTCGCTGGGCGGTGCGGCGCAGGATGTGCTCCTCGGGGCCGCCGCCGACCAGCAACAGCCAGTAGTCGGAGGGGAGTTGGGCGAGGGCGTCGATCAGGACGTCGAAGCGTTTGGTCCGCGGTCAGGCGGCCGACGCCGCCGATGACGTACGCGTCCTCCGGCAGGCCGAGGCGGCGGCGGGTGCGGGCGCGGGTGGTCGGGTCGAAGCGGAAGCGGGCGGGCGTCGATGCCGTTGGGTACGACCTTGATGCGGGGCTCGGGCACGCCCCAGCGGCGCAGCCGGTCGGCGACCGTGGGGGAGACGGCGACCGTGGCGCGGCCCAGGCGTTCGGTGGCCAGGTACAGCGCGCGGACGCCCGCGCGGTCAGCCGGCGGCCCTCCATCTGGATGTCGCCGAGGGAGTGTTCGGTGGCCACGACGGCCCGTACGCCGGCCAGGCGCGCGGCGATCCTGCCGTACACGCAGGCCCGGTAGAGGTGGGTGTGGACGAGGTCGTAGCCGCCGGCGCGGATCAGGTGGACCAGGCGGGGGAGGGCCGGACAGGTCGCGGTTGCCGGTCATGCCGAGGTGGGTGACGCGGACGCCGTCGGCCGTGAGGCCCTCGGCCACCGGGCCGGGGTTGGTGAGCGTCACGACGTCGCAGTGGAGCGGCAGGTGGCGCAGCAGCAGCCGGAGTTGCTGCTCCGCTCCGCCGACGCCCGAGCCCGGTGATGATGTGCAGGGCCTTCATGGGCGTCGCGGGGTTGGGCGTCGCGGGGTTGGGCGTCACGGAGGGTCACATCCCCTTGCGGTGCGGCGACGCAGTCGGTGCGGCAGGTGCGGCAGCAGCCGGTGCGGCGTATGCGGCGTATGCGGTGGATGTGGCAGATGCGGTAGGCCCAGTCGGTGCAGGGTGTGCTTGAGGTGCAGGCGCCAGGACGTGTCCCGTTCGCCGATGTGGACGCGGGGGAGGGCGTACGGGCCGGTCAGCGGCGCCGGGGTCGATGGCGCAGGCGTAGGCGTAGCCCGCCTCCCGTACGGCGGCGACGGCGCGGGGGTCGACCGTTCCGTACGGGTAGCAGAAGCCCTGGATGTCGGAGGTGAGTGCCCGTCACTTCGGCGAGCAGTGCTCTGCTGTCGTGCGACCTCGGCGCGCAGCAGCGCGTCGTCGGCCGCGTCAGGTCCACGTGGGTGAGCCCGTGCGAGCCGATCTCCATGCCCTCGGCGGCGGCCTCCCGGATGCCCGTCCGCGGTCAGCAGCGGCTTGCGCGGGCCGAGCGGGTCCCAGGCGTTGTCGCCGCCCAGCCGGCCCGGCAGTACGAAGACGGTGGCGCCGCAGCCGTGACGGCGCAGCAGCGGCAGGGCGTGCGCGACGAAGTCGGCGTACCCGTCGTCGAAGGTGAGCCCCACCAGGTCCCGGCCCGCGCCCCGGGCGCGCGCGGCGAGCAGGTCGCCCACGCCGACGCCCGCGCAGGCCCCGGCGGCGCAGCCAGCCGAGCTGGCGGTCCAGGCGGTCGGGGCGAGACGGTGATGCGGTACGGGTCGTCGGAGCAGTCGCCCACGGAGTGGTACATCGCCACCCACGGGCTCGTGCGGCTCGGACGGGCTCGTATGGCTCGTATGAGGGGTACGGGTGGGGTCAGCGGGTGCGGGCATGGGGGAGCCTTCGGGTGACGGTGCTTGGGGACGGTGCGGAGGGCGTGGGTGAGGTCCTGTGCGCCGGGGACCTGGGCGAGCAGGAGGAAGACGACGGTCACGGCCGTGGCGCCGGCCGCGAGCCGAGGGTGGGGGATCCAGGGCGGGGAATCCGAAGGCGGGGAATCCGAAGGTGGGCGCGGCGATACGGCTCGCGCAGAACCCGCCCACGACGCACGCGAGCACCGCCGCGCGCAGTGGCCTGGCCAGCTCGGCCAGCACCAGCCGGGTGCGGATCGGCACGCTGCGCGCCCGCCGACGCCGTACAGCAGGAGCAGGGCGGTGAGGGTGATGCCGGCGGCGTTGGCGGCGGCGATCCCGCGTACGCCCCACGAGGCGAGCGGTGCCCGCGCCGATCCACGCCGTGGCGACGATCCCGGCGGCCATGGCGGCCACCGGGTACCAGGTGGGCCGCCCCGCCGAGAAGTACGACCGGACCAGCGCGCCCACCAGGGTCTGGCCGAGCAGCCCGAGCGCGTACACGCGCATGACGGCGGCGGTGGCCGCGGTGTCCTGCGCGGTGAACGCGCCCCGCTGGAAGAGGAGTTGGATGAGTCTGCGGGGCGCAGGCGACGATCGACCGCGGTGCCGAGCAGGACGACGTACGCCACCAGCGTCGAGGTCGCGTTCCACGCGGTCGCGGGCCCGTCTCGGTGTCGCCCTCGGCCAGCGCCCGCGCCACGACCGGGAAGGTGACGGTGCACAGCATCAGGGCGAGCACCATCGGCATCTGGGCCACCTTCTGCGCGTAGTTGAGGTGGGAGATGGCGCCGGAGGGGAGCGTGGAGGCCGAGGAAGCGCTCGATGAGGACCTGGGACTGGCGGCACAGGGCGAAGAGGAGGACGGTGGCGAGGAGGGCGAGGCCCATGGCGGGTGGGCGGCTGCGGGGGGTGCGGCGGGGTCCGGCGTATCTGCTGGGTCCGTGGGGTCTGCCGCGTACATGGCGTCCGCCGTGTCCGCCGTGTCCGCCGTGTCCACTGCGTCCGTCATGTCTGCGGCGTCCGTGGCGTCCGTTGACCGCTTTCGGTACAACTGCCTTAGCAGCGAAGGCAGTTGAGTGAGGATCATCAGTGCCGCCGCCCACCGCCACGCCGACCGCCGCCGCCCGTACGCCCCAGCGCCCGCCCAGGAAGAACATCGCCGTGATGATGCCGGTGTTGTAGGCGACGTAGATGGCCGCGGGCGCCACGAAACGGCGGTGTGCGCGCAGGGCCGCGCTGCAGTACCCGGCGAGCCCGAAGGTCAGGACGCAGGTGCCGGTCAGCCGGGTGCAGTCCACCGCGAGTCCGAGCCCGGAGTCCGGGCAGCCCCGGCGCCAGCACCTCGACCAGGTACGGCGCTCCCGCAGATGAGCAGCACCGACGCGACGGTGAACGCCAGCGTCAGGCGGGGCAGCGTGCCGCGGACCAGGGTGCGTACCGGATCGGCCGTACGGCTGCCCGGACTGGCCGTACGGCTGCCCCGACCGGCTGTAGGCTGCCCGGACTGGCCGTACGGCTGCCCCGATAGGTCGTGCGGCTGCCCGTACCGGCCGTACGGCTGCCCGTACCGTCCGTATCGCCCCGAGCGCGGCGGGCCACCACCACGCTGAACGCCGGTACGAGCACGAAGGCCAGCCCGTCCTCGATCAGCAGCGTCGCCGCGAACTCCGGCACCGTCCAGGCGACCAGGAAGGCGTCCGTCTCGCTCCCGGCCCCGAACAGGTGCGCGAGCGCCTGGTCCCGGCCGAGGCCCAGCAGGGCACCGACCAGGGAGAGGACGACGGTGACGAAGGCGGCCCTGGCGAGGAAGCCGTGCGAGACGAGTGTGGTGCTGTTGCCGGTGTCCGCCGGGGCGTCCGTGCCGGAGCCGGAGCCGGAGCCGGAGCGGGCGCGGGCGCGGGCGCGGGAATCGGAGCGTGCCGAGGGGACCGTGGTGGCGGTCCCGGTCCGCGGAGGGGTGATCGTCATCGTGCCGCAGCCTCCCTCGGGACGGTAGGTCCGGTGACGTGTCGTTGAGGTGTCGGTGAGGTGCGGGACGGCGGGGTCGGGAGCCGCCAGCGCCCACCACGCCGTCAAGCCCGAGGCAGATGGCGGTGAGGACGGTCGTGGGCCCGCCGATGTCGGCGTACGCGAAGTCGATCAGCTGCCAGACCAGCAGCCCGCAGGCGACAAGCCCACAGTCGAGCCCACGGTCGAGCGCCTGCGGTCGGGCCTGCGGTCGAGCCGCCACGGTCGGGCCTGCGGTCGAGCAGGCGGTCGAGCCCACAGTCAGGCCCGTCGGCCCGCCTCGGGCCCGCGCTCGGCACCAGGGGCTCTCGCCCTGCGGGCCCGGAGCAGCCTCCGCCCCCCCACCACCAGCAGCGCCAGCCAGCTCCCCGCCAGCGCCACCAGCCCGATCAGGCCCTGTTCGCTGAGCACCAGCAGGTACATGTTGTGCGGCGACAGCAGCGGCTGCTTCCGGAACGCCGCGCCCGCGCCCGCGGTGTCGCTGCCCGACGACAGCGCCAGCGAGGCGTGTCCGTCGCGGTGTTCGGGGAAGCCCTTGGGGCCGACGCCGGTGAGCGGCCGCTCACGCCACATGCCGACGGCCGCGGACCACATCGTGTACCGGTCGGTGACCGACTGGTCGGGGGCGTCGGTGACCTGCGTGATACTGCTGACCCGTTCCTCCAGCATCGCGGAGCCGACCCCGAACCCGCCCGACGAGGATCACGACGACGGCGGCCACGACCGCGCCCGCCCGCACCGCCCGCCGCAGGCCCGCCAGCACCAGCTGCGCCCCGCAGGCGAGGGCCGTCGCGATCCACGCGCCCCGGCTGAAGGACACCGCCAGCGGTACGACGAGCAACAGCGCGCACACCACGGCCCACAGCCGTTGCTGTCGTTGCTGTACGGACGCCAACTGCCGTACGGGCGCCAACTGCCATACGGGCACCAAATACCGTACGGATTCCTGCTGTTGTACAGGAGCCCACTGCCGTACAGACGCCAACTTCCCTGCGGGCGCCCGCTGTTGTACGCGCTGTTGTACGGACGCGGGCCGTTGTACGGACACGGGCCTGAGCGCCAGCCCCACCGCGCACACCAGCCCGAGCCCGACCACGGTCGCCATCCCCATGACGTCACCCGGCCCGAAGGTGCCGACCGCCCGGATGTCCTGGCCCCCGTACGAGGCACCGGTCCCGGTTACGTACTGGTGCACCCCGATGGCCCCCTGCCACACCGCGAGCCCGACGAACGACCAGGCCAGCAGCCGGACGTCGCGCCGGTCGCGGACAAGCAGCAGAACCGCGGCCGGAACGAGCACGAAGATCTGCAGGTACAGCGCCAGAAGCCGGTGACCGCCGCG
Source organism: uncultured Actinomycetota bacterium (assembly GCA_963711935.1). Lineage (GTDB taxonomy): Bacteria > Actinomycetota > Actinomycetes > Streptomycetales > Streptomycetaceae > Streptomyces. The sequence continues at coordinate 439,885 of CAVQGD010000025.1, read as the reverse complement.
CCTCGGCGTCGCGGCCCCCGTCTCCGTCACCGCCACCGCCGCCGCCACCGCGAACCCGACCACGGGCAGGCCCAGCACCACGGCGGCGGTACGCGACAGGGGGCGCCGCCGGTGCCGTAGCAGACGGACCGCGCAGCACAGTACGACGACACCGGACGCGACGTCGGCGGGGGCCGCCCCACCCTCGTCGCCCGGTGTGACGGGGCCCGGCGTGATGGGCAGCGCGAGCAGGGCGATGACCGCCACCACCGGCAGGACGGGCGTCAGTCCGCGTACGGCGGACAGGGCGGACGGCCGGGGAGACTGAAGTGGCCGGGGAAGCTGAGGTGAATGGGGAAGCTGAGGTGAATGGGGAAGCTGAGGTGAATGGGGAAGCTGAGGTGAATGGGGAAGCTGGGGTGAACGGGGTAGCTGGGGTGAATGGGGAAGCTGGGGTGAACGGGGAGATTGAGGTGAAGGGGGAGGCTGAGGTGGCTGGCTTGCGTGGCTCACCGGCCGTCAACTCCCTGTGGGGCGGAGCAGCGCGGCGGCTGTGCGCAGCAGGATGCGGATGTCCTGCCACAGCGACCAGTCGTCGATGTAGGCGTTGTCGAAGCGGGCGCGGTCCTCGATGGAGGTGTCGCCGCGCAGCCCGTGGATCTGGGCGAGCCCGGTGATGCCGGTCCGCATACGGTGGCGGGCCGCGTAACCGGGGTGGGTCTGGCTGAACCTGGCGACGAAGTACGGGCGTTCGGGGCGCGGGCCGACCAGGCTCATGTCGCCCCGGAGGACGTTCCACAGCTGGGGCAGCTCGTCCAGCGAGGTACGGCGCAGGAAGCGGCAGAAGCGGCTCATGTCGCGTTCGCCCGCCACGCTCCACCGGGTCGCGGCCTCGTGCGCGTCGGCGGGGCGGTGGGTGCGGAACTTCAGCAGCGTGAACGGCCGGCCGTCCTTGCCGACGCGCTCCTGCCGGAAGACCACCCCCGGCCCGTCGCTGATCCGCAGCAACGCCGCGCAGGCCAGCAGCACCGGGCTGGTGAGGAGGAGCAGGGTCCCGGAGGCCAGGACGTCCAGGGCGCGTTTGGCGGGGCCGCCGGCGCGCGGGCCGGTGTCCAGGCGGCGGCAGGAGAAGCCGGCGATTCGCGTGCGGGGAGTATCGCAGGGGGTAATACGTGGGGTGATGCGAGGGGTATTGCGGGGGGTGTCGCGGGGGGTGTCGCGGGGGGTAAGGGGGTGGGGCGCGGGGCCGGCGCCGTACGCCGCTACCTCCGCGTCGACCGCGTCGACCTCCCACAGCGCGCAGCCCGACTCGGCCAACTTCCCTAGCAGCGGGGCCCGTTCGGTGGCGGGGCCCACGACGAGCACGGCCCGTACGCCGTTCTGGATGACGGCCCGCTGCACCTCCCCGTCCGTACTGAGCACCGGGAGCGCTGGTGGCAGCGGCGGCGCCGGCAGTGCCGGTGGCACCGGCGGCGCCTCGCCGACTGTCGCGTCGTCGGCGAGGATGCCCACCGGCCGGAGGCCGCACCCGGGGCGGCGCAGGAAGGCGGCGGCCACACGGTGGGCGGTGGCGGCCGGGCCCACGACGAGGGCGGCGGCGGGGCGGCGGACCAGCGTGCGGCGGCGGCGCCAGTGGACCGCGCCGCGGCCGGCGCAGCTCGCCGCGGACTGCAGGGCGCAGCCGGTCAGGAGCGTACGGACGGACAGGGCGTGCCCCGGGGAGAGCGCCGCGACCAGGGCCGCGAGAGCGCACCAGGTCACCGCGATCCGGGCGCAGAGGGAGGGGAGTTCGTCCAGGGCGGCGGGTACGGCGGGCACGGCGACGGGGCGGTACAGCGCCGCCCGCGCGTTCAGCCAGAGGACGGCGAGCAGGGCGAACAGGAGGGGCGCCGTCAGCAGGGGCGCCGTCAGCAGGGGCGCTGTCAGCAGGGGGCGGGGGAGTACGAGGGCGGCGGTGAGTGCGGCAGCCGTGTCCGCGGCGAGCAGGGGCAGTGCGGCGAGCAGGGGCAGCGCGGGGGCGGTGCGCCGTCGTGGTGTGGTCCGCTGCCGGGCGGGGAGCCGGGAGCCGTTGGTGGCGTCGCGTGGGGGGAGGACCGCGACAAGAGACGAGGCGGGAGAGGAATCCGGGGACGAGACGGAAGAGGGGCCGGGGACGGAAGAGGGGCCGGGGGACGAGCCGGGAGAGGCACCGGGGGACGAGCCGGAAGGGGCACCGGGGGACGAGCCGGAAGAGGCACCGGGAGACAAGACGGAAGAGGCACCGGGGGACAAGACGGAAGAGGCACCGGGGGACAAGACGGAAGAGGCACCGGGGGACAAGACGGAAGAGGCACCGGGGGACAAGACGGAAGGCGGCGAGCCGTGCTCCGGTGGTTGGCCGGGGAGGGGCGAGACGGTACGTTCGGCGGTCACGGGCGGATGGACTCCCTGTACTCGGTGGGTTCCGCGCGGTGGGCCACCGTGCGCCCGGCGCCGAGGAGTTCGCGGTAGAGGGCCGCGACCGCCTCGGCCGAGTGCCGCACGTCGTGCGCGGTCAGTACGTGGCGGCGCCCCTCATCGCCGAGCGACTCGCGCAGCAGCGGATTGAGCAACGCCCTTGTGAGCGCGTCGGCCAGCGGTCCCGGCCAGCCGGCAGGCACCAGACAGTGGGCCCGGTGACCAGGCGGCAGACTCTCGCGCGCCCCGGCCACATCCGTGACCACCACGGGACGCCCGCACGCCATCGCCTCCAGCGGGGCGAGCGCCATGCCCTCCCAACGGGACGGCAACACCACCACGTCGGCGGCCTGGTACCAAGGGACTGCATCGGCGACGGCCCCCGCGAACAGCACACCCTCAGGCGCGCGGCTCCGCAACCGCAGCTCTTCCGGCCCGTCCCCGACGAGCACCAGCCGGGCCCCGGGCACCCGCCGCGCCACCGAGGGCCACGCCTCGAGCAGGACGTCCTGCCCTTTCTGCCGACACAGCCGTCCCACGCAGACCACCAGGGGGGTGGCCGGACCGAGGGCAGGGAGCGGTTCGTGGGGTGGCGCGGGGAGGGGCTCGTGGAGTGGCGTGGTGGGCGGTCCGTGGGGTGGCGCGGGGAGGGGTCCGTGGAGTGGCGTGGTGGGCGGTTCGTGGGGTGGCGCGGGGAGGGGCTCGTGGAGTGGCGTGGTGGGCGGTCCGTGGAGTGACGTGGGGAGGGGTTCGTGGGGGTGGAAGCGCTCCGGGTCGATGCCGTTGGGGATCACCCGCCAGTGGGCGCGCACCCCGACGCGTACGCCTTTCTCGCGCTCCGCTTCGCTGACGCACACCACGCGGGCGGCCCACCGCGCGCCCCACCGCTCCCACACCAGGGCGACCACCGCCGTAACTCCGCCGACCGCCTCGAACGACCAGGCGTGCGGCTGAAACACCGTCGGGATCCGCCCCCGTACCGCCAACCGGGCGGCGAGCCCGGCCTTGGCACTGTGCGCGTGCAGCACGTCGGGCCGGACCTCCTCGACGACACGCGCGAGCCGGCGTACCTCCCCGGGCAGCGACGGACCCGGCGCCCGTGTGGCGGGCCAGTGCCGTACGCCCGCGCCGAGTTCTCGCAGTACGTGCCGCAGGCTGCCGCTGCCGGGGCACGCGACCGTGACGTCGAAACCGGCCGCACACTGCGCACGCACCAGCTCGGTGACCACGCGGGCGACGCCGCCGTCCACCGGCTGGGTGACGTGGAGGACACGCATCACCACCGCGCGGGACCACCTGGACGGTGGCTGTCCTGCCCTGACGGGTCGCCTTGTCCTGACTGACTGCCTTGTCCTGACTGGCTGCCTTGTCCTGACGGGTCGTCGGGCAGGCGGATCCCCGTGCGTGTCGCAGTGGAAAGACCCCGGGAGTGACGCATGACCGGCGTTGCCCTTTCGCGTGTACATCAACTTGTCTGTTGATCCGATTTGTTCAGGATGTGTGACCTTATCCTCCTATCGCCTAATTATCAGGAAAGAGTGGCAAGTGTGTTGAAAGGGGGTCATCCCGCCTTACCAGGGGCCTGGTCCACCTGGTGGACGTTGCGCCGAACGTGGGCGGAGCAGCCGGACTGCCGGGAGGCCTCTCACCAGTGACGACGCCGACTCTCGACGTACCGGGCCGCTATGTGGGGTGCTTGATCGGTTGCAGACCGGAGGCGCCGATTTCACGGTGGACCCAAGACCCCTCGCTCCCTGCGAAAGGAACCACCATGCGAGCTCTTCCGACGTGGCGCATCGCGTCCTCCGCGCTCTGCACCACGCTTCTGCTCGGCGTCACGGCCCCCGTCGCCCTGGCGGCCGACGCGGCGCGGGATCGCGCCCGGACGGCGGCACCCGTCCCCGGCTCGGAGGACCTCATGGGGGAGGTCAATACGCTGGAGGAGGTCAGCGAGATGTCGAACGATGTCACTGCCGTGGCGGAACGTGCCTTGCAGGCCGACAACGGCCAGATCCCCGCCGCGGAAGCGACCAGACTCGGCAATGCCGCCAAGGCCGCCATCGACAAAGTCGTCGCCGCCGTTCCGGCAACTTCGACGGCCTACACGGCCCCGAACACCTCGACAACCCCCGCCACCCCTGCCAAGCCCGCCACTCCTGCCAACCCTGCCAACCCTGCCAACCCTGCCAACCCTGCCAACCCCGTTAATCCCGCCACCCCCGCCACCCCCGCCAAACCTGCTGATTCCGCCACTTCCGTGACGCCTGCGAATCCACTGGCGCCAGCTGCTCCGTCAACGGGGGACGCCGCGCGTGGGGACGCCGCCCGTGGGGACGCCGCGCGTGGGGACGCCGCGCGTGAGGACGTGAAGGTGCGCGCCGACGCCATGGCTGACGCGATCGCCACCCTGCGGCAGAACCTGCAAGCTCTGCTCGACGCCGTCACGTCCGGTGTCTCAACCGGCGTCCTCCCCGCAGCCCAGGCTCTGTTGCAGGCGCTCGAGAACGCCATCGCCGCCGTCATGGACAGCGTCCACCCGCAGAACTCCAACCCCTCCAACCCGCAGAGCGTCAACCCGCAAAACTCCCGCCCGCAAAACTCCCGCCCGCAGAGCTCCAACCCGCAGAGCTCCAACGTGCCGACCACCAACCTGCCTGCCGGGCAGACCTCCTGAAGACGGGGACCTGTGCCTGAGGCGAAGCAGGTACGTGGCCCCGGGCGTCGTACCGGCCCCATGGCGGGTCGGTACGACGCCTGTTTTCGGCGGCCGGATTCATATCTTTCACGAGTTCATATCTTCGCTTCCTTCATATCTTTGGTTCCTTCGTAGTTCGTAGTTCATGGTTCATGGTTCATAGTTCTTACGAGGATGAGAAATACGGATAAGGATAAGCCGTGCCCTTCAATCGGGTGAGTTTTCGTGTGGGGCAAAGGAATTTTCTGTGTACGGGGTTTCCGTGGCGCCCTGGGCTCGTTGGAGGCGGTGAAGCAATTCCCGCTGGTGACTTTCGAGTTGCCGACGAAAGGAACACGATGAAGTCTCTGAAGGCCGCCGCCGTCCTTGCCGGGTCCATGATCGTGGCCGGTTTCGCCGCGCCTGCTGTCGCCCACAGCGCCACGGCGGTCACGCCCACCGGACTCACCGGAGCGGCGAACCAGCTCGCCGAAGGCGACGTATCCGTCCAGCCGCTGCAGCCCAACTCGAAGACGGCGGACACGGGGAACAAGGGTGCCGTGCTCCGCACTGTCGAGGGCACGCAGGATGCCCTCGGCCGGAACGGAAGTGGTTACGTGGACGGTGGATTCAGCCTGCACAACTGAGCGGTTCGGGCGCTCGGTCGGGCGCCCGGTCTGTTCATTCTTTCGTCGTAGGTTCTCGCTCGGACTTCCGTCCCGGGTTTTCTGCTCGGGCCTTCTGCTCGAGCTTTCCGCTCGGGTTTTCTTCCGGGCTTGTATCTCAACCGTCTCAATAGACTCAGCCGTCTGTGGACATCCCAGGGCCGATTCCGCCGTGTGCGGGATCGGCCCTCTTGGGTGGTGTGCCTGTCCGATGCGCCGAGTCCGCTGCGCAAGTACAGCGAGAACGGATGCGCAAGGACTGCGAGACCAGCTGGGCCTGCCCGGGCAGGCCCAGATCTGCCCGGGCCTGCGCGCCGTCGTACAAGTCGTCGTACAAGTCCCGTGACAGGCCGTCACAATTGTGGAGATTCCGCACGAAGCCCCGGAAACGGGAGCACGCCTGACGCTCCGGTCTCATGGGAGCGCTCTCGGTAATCCGTTGACCAGGGCTTCTTGACGCTGCATGCTGTCGCGGCGTTGGCTGTGCACTCACTTGTGCGCCATGCAACTCGCTCGCCTCGCTCGCCCGGAAGGCCTCTGATGTGAACGTTCACACCACCCGTAGGATCGCCGCACGTCGTTCCGCCCTGGCTCTGACCGCCGCGGCGTCAGCCTTTTCGCTCGCCGCGTGCGGCATCGGCAGCATCGGTGGAAGCGGTGATTCCGCGGCCCTGGAGAAGGGCGACGACATCACGGTGGGTCTCCTTCTGCCCGACAAGAACACGGTGCGCTTCGAGAAGTTCGACTATCCCCTCATCAAGAAGCGGGTCGCCGAGCTCACCTACAACAAGGGCAAGGTCCTGTACGCCAACGCCGAGGCGAGCATGGACAAGCAGAGCGAGCAGTTCGCGAAGATGATCGACGAGAAGGTGGACGTGATCCTGGTCGACGCGGTGGACGGGAAGGCCGTCGCGCCGGACATCAAGAAGGCCAAGGCCGCGGGCATTCCCGTCATCGCGTACGACCGGCTCGCCGAGGGCCCGATCGACGCGTACGTCTCGCATGACAACGAGACCGTCGGTGAGGCACAGGGCCGCGCCCTCGTCGAGGCACTCGGCTCCGAGGCCGCGTCCAGCAAGATCGTCATGATCAACGGCTCACCCGCGGACCCGAACACGGCGCTGCTCAAGAAGGGTGCGCTCAAGCAGCTGGACGGCAACGTGATCATCGCCAAGCAGTACGACACCGACGCGTGGCTGCCCGTGGTCGCCAAGGAGAACATGGAGAAGGCGATCAAGTACGTCGGTCTCAGCGAGATCGCGGCCGTCTACTCGGCGAGCGACGGCCTGGCGGGCTCTGTCATCGACGTGCTGAAGGAGGCAGGTGTCAGCACGCTCCCGCCGGTGACCGGGCAGGACGCGAACCTGGACGCGGTGCAGCGGGTCGTCTCGGGCGAGCAGTACATGACCGTGTACAAGCCGTTCTTGACGGAGGCGACCAACGCCGCGGAGGTGGCGGTGGCCAAGGTCCATGGCCGCGGCATCGAGTTCGACTCGCTGACCCGTGACAAGATCAACAGCGCGACGCGGAAAGACATCCCGTCGAACCTGGCTCCGGTGGTCCCCGTCACACAGGACAACATCGGGAAAACGGTGATCAAGGACGGCGTCTACACCGTCAAGGACATCTGCACCCCGGAGTACGAGGCGGCCTGCGAGGCGATCGGTTTGAAGTAGGAAGAAGCAGGAGGGAGCAGGAGGAAGCAGGAACGGGCGCCGGGCCGTGCCTCACAGGAACGGGTGTCGGGCCGTGCCTCAGTGGGCGATCGTGCCTCAGTGGACGGCCATGCCTCAGTGGACGGCCGTGCCCCAGTGGGCGGCCGTGCTTCAGCGGGCAGTCGTGCCTCAGTGGGCGGCCATGCCTCAGTGGGCGATGCCGTCGATGAGTTCGCGGGCGCCCTGGCGCAGCAGCGCGACGGCGACGGAGGTGCCCAGGGTGGCGGGGTCGAGGCGGCCCGCCCATTCGTGGGCGTTGAGGATGGTCTTGCCGTCGGGGGTGAACACGGCGGCGCGCAGGGAGAGTTCGCCGCCCCGGTCGGTTTTCGCGTAGCCGGCGATCGGGCTGTTGCAGTGGCCCTGCAGGACGTGGAGGAACATCCGCTCGGCGGTCGCTTCGCGGTGGGTGTCCGGATCGCCGAGGTCGCTGACGGTGTCGATCACGTCGGTGTCGCCCTCGCGGCACTGCAGCGCCAGGATGCCGGCCCCGATCGGCGGCATCATCGTCTCGGGGGAGAGGACCTCGGAGATCACGTCGCGGCGGCCGATGCGCTCCAGGCCGGAGACGGCGAGGAGCAGGGCGTCCGCCTCGCCGGCCGCGAGCTTGGCCAGACGGCGGTTGGCGTTGCCGCGGAAGGGGACGCATCGCAAGTCCGGGTGGGAGACGGCCAGTTGTGCGGTGCGGCGCACCGAGGAGGTGCCGATCCGGGTGCCGGGCGGGAGCTCGCCGAGGCGGAGCCCGCCGGGGTGGATGAGGGCGTCGCGGATGTCGTCGCGCTTGAGGAACGCGGCGAACACCGTGCCCGCCGGGAGTGGCCGGTCGGCGGGTACGTCCTTGACACAGTGCACCGCGAGGTCCGCCTGCCCGGCGAGGAGCGCGGCATCGACTTCCTTGGTGAACGCGCCCTTGCCCTCGACTTTCGCGAGGTCGCCCATCCACTTGTCGCCGGTCGTCTTCACCGGCACGACCTCGGTGCGGATACCGGGGTGGAGCGCGGCCAGTTCGGCGCGCACGCGATCCACCTGGGCGAGGGCCATGGGCGAGTCACGGGAGACGATACGGATCAGCTCAGGGCGGGCCATGGCGTCCACCATAGACCCTCGCGCGTGTCGTTCAGGTCCTGGGCCCGGCGCTCCTGCCCCTCCCCGACGAGGAGACTGCCGTGTAGGGTCCGCGTGTCCGGGTGGGGTCCGGGCCTCCTGGCCGGGCAGGGTGGACAGGCAGACATGGCTGTTCAAGCGGGCAGATTTTCCGGCCGCGATCTTGTAAAGCCGGTCGGGTTCCTAGCATTCGCCGAGAACCCTTCGCGTACGTAAGAAATGAGAACGCGATTGAGCACCATCATCGCCAAGCGCTCGCCCCGTGCTGAAGGCCCTCCCATGCCAGAAGGGCAGATCGAGCTGGCCGAGCCGCCCGTCCTGGGTGAACCGGCCGCCGCCGACTTCGGCTCCGCCCTGATGTACCTGCCGATGGGCCTCGGCACCGCCGCTATGGGGTTGATGTTCACCATTGGCAACAGCAATCCGATGATGTTCATGATGTCCGGCATGATGGGCGTGGGCATGATCAGCATGACGCTGACCCAGCTCTTCCGTCCCGCTGCCGAACGCAAACGCCGTATGCGCGCCGAGCGCCGTGACTACCTCCGGTACCTCGGGCAGAAACGAGCCCAGGCCCGAACGGCGGCCAAACAGCAGCGCGCCGCGCTGCTGTGGGACAACCCCGACGCCGGCGACCTGTGGTCGCTGGCGCTCAGCACCCGGCTGTGGGAACGCAGACCCGGCCACGAGGACTTCGCCAGGGTCCGCATAGGCACCGGCAACCGGCGCGCCGTACTGGAGCTGATACCGCCCCAGACCAAGCCGGTCGAGAACCTCGAGCCCCTCACGGCGGTCTCCCTGCGCCGGTTCACCAACACGCACGAAACCGTCCCGGGACTGCCCATCCCCGTCGGGCTGCCGCGCTTCACCAGCGTCGAGTTCGCCGGAGACGGAACGTCCGCCCTCGCCCTGATACGCGCGATGACCGGGCAGCTCACGGTCTTCCACTCGCCGGACGAACTGCGCGTCGCCGTCCTCGCCGACGCCGTCGGCAGCGCGGAGTGGGACTGGCTCAAGTGGCTGCCGCACAACGCGCACCCCGACGAGCAGGACTCCGTCGGGCCGGTGCGGCTCGCCGCCTCCGACCACGACACGCTGATGGAGCTGCTCGGACCCGACTTCCGCGACCGGCCCGACCACGACCCGGAAGCCTCGCCGAGCGTGGCCGAACCGTTCGTCGTGATCATCGCCCAAGGCGCCCAGATCCCGGAGAGCTCCCGGCTGCTGGGGGCCGGGATGCGGAACGTGGTGCTGCTGGACGCGACCGGTGCCATGCCCGGCGGTGCCAAGGTGCTGCGGCTGACCCTGCGGGACGGATACGCCGAATCCTCCTCGGGCACGGACACCGTCACCGCCCTGGCCGACTCGCTCAGCCGTACCACGGCCGAGGCCCTGGCCCGTTCACTGGCGCCGATGCGCACCAGCGGCACCGTCGACCTGGTGGACCGGCCCCTGGAGTCGGACTTCGACATGACCTCGCTGCTGGGCATCCGCGACCCGCACGGCTTCGACGTACCCGCCAAGTGGCGCTCCCGCACCCCCCAGCACACCCGGCTGCGGGTGCCGATCGGCGTCACCGACGAGGGCGAGATCGTCGAACTGGACATCAAGGAGTCCGCGCAGAGCGGCATGGGGCCGCACGGCCTGGTGATCGGCGCCACCGGCTCCGGCAAGAGCGAACTGCTGCGCACCCTGGTCATGGGCCTGGCGGTCACGCACTCCTCCGAAGTCCTCAACATGGTGCTGGTGGACTTCAAGGGCGGTGCCACGTTCCTCCACATGGACCGGCTTCCGCACACCTCCGCCGTCATCACCAACCTGGCGGACGAGATCCACCTGGTCGACCGCATGCAGGACTCCATCAACGGCGAGATGATCCGCCGGCAGGAACTGCTGCGCGCCGCCGGCTACGCCTCCCTGTTCGACTACGAGAAGGCGCGGCTCGGCGGCGCCAGTCTGGCCCCGCTGCCGTCCCTGCTCATCATCGTCGACGAGTTCTCCGAACTGCTCGCCAGTAAACCCGACTTCGTCGACCTGTTCGTCTCCATCGGACGCCTCGGCCGCAGCCTCGGCGTCCACCTGCTGCTGGCCTCCCAGCGCATGGACGAAAGCCGCATCAGCCGCGTGGAGGGCCACCTGTCGTACCGCATCGCACTGCGCACCTTCTCCTCCATGGAGTCGCGCAGCGTGATCGGTGTGGCCAGCGCCTACGAGCTGCCGTCGGCGCCCGGCAACGGCTACCTGAAGATCGACACCACCAACCTGGTCCGCTTCAAGGCCGCCTACGTCTCCGGACCCGCCCCCGCCTCCTCGGGGCCCAGCGAACAGGCCGGCGAACAGGGCGGCGAAGCCCAGCAGGTGACCGCCTTCGGCCTCGAACAGAACGGCCCCCTGCAGTCGACCCTCGAGGAAGAAGCCCTGGCCGCGCTGGCCGAGCAGTCCTCCCGGTCCGACGAGGAGGAGTCCCAGGAGGAACAGCAGGAGAGCGACGAGAGCCTGCTCGAGGTGCTGGTGAACCGGCTGGAAAGAGGCGGACCGGCGGCCCGCCAGGTCTGGCTCCCCCCGCTGGCCTCCTCGCCCAGCCTGGACGAACTGCTGCCCGGCATCGTGCCCGACCCGGTACGCGGCATGAGCGCCAACGACTACCCGAGCCTCGGAGCCCTGCGCGTCCCGCTCGGTCTCATCGACCGGCCGTACGAGCAGCTGCGGGAACTCCTCGTCGCCGACCTGTCCGGGGCCGACGGCCACATCGGTGTCGTCGGCGCCCCGCAGACCGGCAAGTCCACCCTGCTGCGCACCCTGATGCTGTCCCTGGCCCTGACCCACACCCCCGAAGAAGCCCAGTTCTACTGCCTGGACTTCGGCGGCGGCGGCCTGGTCTCCGTCAGCGGCCTGCCCCACGTGGGCTCGATCGCCACCCGCCTGGAACGCGACCGCGTCCTGCGCACCGTGGAAGAGGTGTTCCAGATCCTGGAGCGCCGCGAGCAGGAGTTCACCAGCCGAGGGCTGGAGTCCATGAACGCCTACCGCCGGCTGCGGGCCGCCGGAGAGATCGACGACCCCCACGGGGACGTGTTCCTCGTCGTGGACGGCTGGTTCACCCTGCGCCAGGAGTACGAGGACCTGGAAGACAGGATCGTCGACATCACCGCGCGCGGCCTGTCGTTCGGTGTGCACGTGGTGGTCTCGGCGGTCCGCTGGTCCGAGGTGCGCACCCGGCTGCGCGACATGCTCGGCACCAAACTCGAACTGCGCCTCGGTGACTCCATCGAGTCCGAGGTCGGCAGCAAGGCCGCCGCCGCCGTCCCCCACCAGGCGGGCCGGGGACTGGTCGCCTCCGGGCACCACTTCCTCTCCGCGCTGCCCCGCCTGGACGGCTTCTCCGGCGAAACCGAGCTGACCGCGGCCACCAAGGGCGCCGTAGCGGAGATCGCCACCTTCTGGACCGGCGGCTCCGCCCCCGGCGTACGACTGCTGCCGACCAGCCTGCCCGCGGACCAACTGCCGCCCCCCGAGGGCGATCTGCGGGTCTGCCTGGGCTGGGACGAGCAGCGGCTGCAGCCGGTGTGGCACGACTTCTCCACCACACCGCACCTGATGGTCTTCGGCGACGACGAGACCGGCAAGACCAACGCGCTACGGCTGGCGATCCGGGCCATCACCACCCGCTACCGGCCCGAAGAGGCCCGTATCATCATCGCCGACCCCAACCGCGGACTGCTGAACGACGTCCCCGAGGAATACCGGATCGGGTACGTCGTGGAGACCAGCGCCCTGAGCGACCTCGCCAAGAACACCGCGGTCTCCATCGGCAAGCGCGTACCCGGAGCCGACGTCACCCCGGAACAGCTGGCCAAGCGCGACTGGTGGCAGGGCCCCGAGCTGTTCGTCTTCGTCGACGACTACGACCTGTTCTCCACCGGGTCCGCCATGGACACACCGATGGCACCGATAGTCCAGCTGCTCGCCCAGGGCCAGTACACCGGCCTGCACGTGATGGTCGCGCGCAGTACCTCCGGTTCCATGCGGGCCATGATGGACCCGCTGCTGCGCCGCATGTGGGAGCTGGGCAGCCCGGCGCTGCTGTTCTCCTACCCCAGGGAGGAGGGCAAGTTCATCGGCGAGGCGAAGCCACGCACCCTCCCCCCGGGCCGCGCCCAGCTCGTCACCCGGCGCTCCCTCAAGCTGATCCAGACCGGGCTGGCGGCCCCCCGGTGACCGTCCAGCCCCACCCGCCCCACCCGCCCCACGCGATGCCCCCCACCCGCCCCGAGCTCTCCGCGCACCCCCCAGGAAAACCATGACGACCCCCCAGCCCATCGCCGCCCCGCCCGCCCGCGAAGTCTGCCGCGTCACCATCGAGGGACCCTCGAGCCGAGCCGACCTGGCCCTGCCCCTGTCCACCCCCCTCGCGGAACTCCTGCCGGCCCTGCTGCCGCACGTCGCGACCGACCCCGCCGACCGGGCCACCCCCTGGAGGCTGCAACGGCTGGGCGAGGACCTCCTCGACCCCGACGGCACCCCGGAGACGCTGGGCCTGCGCCACGGCGACGTGCTGTACCTGCGCCCGGACGACGACCCGCTGCCCGCCGTGCACTTCGACGACATCGCCGACGGCGTATCCCATGTGCTCGGCAACCAGCCCGGACGGTGGCGCCCCGAGCTGACCGCCCGTCTCGCCCTCACCCTGGCCGCTCTCACCCTGGCAGGGCTCGCGTTCACGGTGCTCCGCCCCGGGCCCGGCGGGGTGACCGCCGCCCTCTGCGCCTTCACCGCCCTGATCCTGGCCGCCGGCTGTGTCCTCGGCCGGCGCTCCGGCGCCCCGGGCGGCGTCGTGCAGACCGCGGGACTGGCGGGGTGCGCCTTCGCCGGCCTCGCCGGACTGGCCCTGCCCCGCGCCGCCGACGGCGGATACGACCTCGGGGTCACAGCACTGGCCGCCGCCGCCGGCGGCGTCGCCGTCGTGGCCGCCATACTGATGGGGCTCGGCGCACTGCCGCTCACCCTGTCCGGCACCGCACTGACCACCGCGGCCCTCGTCACGATCGGGATCATCCTGTCCGGGTGGCTGGGGCTGGACCCGGTGGAAACCGCCGGGGTGGTCGCGGTCGCGATGTTCGTCATCGGGCACTTCGCCCCCAACCTGTCGCTGCGCCTGGCCCAGCTGCGCGTACCGCACCTGCCGCACGACGCCGAGGAACTCCAGGACGACATCGAGCCCGAACCGGAGGACCGGGTCGCCCAGCGCGTCATCATCGGCACGGCCTGCCTCAACGTCTTCAGCCTGTCGTCCGCGGTGGCCTACGCCGTGGGCCTCTGGCTGATGGCGAGTGAGCCCGGCTGGATCGGATGGCTGCTGCCGCTGGTACTCAGCAGCGCGGTCATCCTGCAGGCCCGGGACCTGACCGGGATCCTGCAGCGCGTCCCGCAGGTCCTGGCCGGAGGGTTCGGGCTCCTCCTGGTGCCCACCGAGCGATTCACCACCGGACTGAGCGGCTGGGCGACCGTCCTGGGCCTGCTCCTCGTCGCCGCCGCACTGCTCCTCGTGGGCGCCTGGAAGCTGCCGAGGAGCCGGCTGCGCCCGCTGTGGGCGCACCTCGGCGACATCCTGGAGATGATCGCCGCCATCGCCCTGCTGCCGCTGCTGCTCCAGATGCTGCACGTGTACGCGTTCTTCCGGTCGCTGGCCGGCTGAGGAGACGGACTGTGCAGACAAAACGCGACCATGTGCAGGCCTACCAGTTCGCCATGTCCCGGCTGGGCTCGGCACTGGTCACCGGCGAGCCCGGCCGAGGAGAGAGCCCGACCCGGCGGCCCCTGCTCGGCACCTTCTTCGGCTTCCTCATCGTGCTGCTGCTGTGCATAGCCTTCGGCGTGTACGGGCTGCTCGTGCCCGGCGGCAACACCTCGTGGCGCAAGGCCAACACCATCATCGTCGAGAAGGAGACCGGCAACCGCTACCTCTACGTCGGCGACGAACTGCGCCCGACCCGCAACTACACCTCCGCGCGGCTCCTCACCGGGAGCGACGCCAAAGTGACGTCGGTGTCACGCAACTCCATGGCCGGGGTGCGGCACGGCACACCCGTCGGCATCCCCGACGCCCCCGACGCACTGCCCCAGGCCAAGGAGATGCTGTCCGGCCCATGGACACGCTGCCTGAATGACAAGGCCCGCTCCGGAGAGGTACTGAACTTCGACCCGGCCGACCGCCCCCAGGGCTTCCCCGACGACCGGCAGATCCTCCTCTCCTCGACCGACGGCGACGTGTACGTGCTGTGGCACGGCACGAAATACCCGGTCCCCGACAGGACCGCCCTGATCGCGCTCGGCTTCGACTCCCAGCAGCCGGTGCCGGCGCCCGACAACTGGCTGTCCGTCCTGCCCACCGGGGCCGAGCTCACCGCGCCCCGCATCCCGCGCGCCGGCGACAAGGGCCGTGACGTCGCCGGCCGGAAAAGCGAGGTCGGAGAGCTGTTCCGGACCACCGTGGCGGGCACCGACCACTACTACGTGATGCGCCAGGACGGCGTCGAAAGGGTCAACGCCACGCAGGCCGCCCTGCTCACCGGCCGCGCCGGCGCGGCGGAGGCACGGCCGGTGCGGCCCGCCGACATCGCCGCGGTGGAGGTGTCCCAGGCCGACTCCCTGACGGCACTGCCCGACGTACTCGGCGTACCGTCCCTGCACCTCACCGAAGAGGCGCTGTGCCTGCACCAGACGTCCCGCGGCAAGACCCTGCGCAACCGGGTGGTGCTGGAGGAAGCCGGTAACACACCGGTCAAGGTCCCGGTCGGACGCGGCGTTCTCGCAGTCGACCAGGCCCAGCTCTCGATGGAGGACACCCACAACGATCCGCAGCTGTACCTGATCACGGATCAGGGCGCGCGGTACCCCCTGGCGAGCCAGGAGAGCGCCGAAAGGCTGGGCTACCGCGCCGTCGCCCCGCTGCCGCTGCCGGAAGACGTCCTCGTGCTGCTGCCCCGGGGCCCCTGGCTCTCGGAAGTAGCCGCCCTGGCCACTGTGATCGGGCGGTAACGAGATGGCTCTGGGTCTGAAACCCGGTCAGGGTCCCCGGCCGTCCCTCAAGCTGCGGTCCGTGGGACATGCTCTGCTGATCCACCCCAAGGGGCAGGAGGACCGGCGCTCCCAGCTGATCGCCGAGCGCCTGGTACCCGACTCCACACACAACCTGGTCGTCATCGACCTGCCGCCCGGCTCCCTGGAACAGGAGTGGGAACCGGTGGCCAAACTGCTGGCCGGCCACTCCGGCGGCGTACGGCTGGTCTACGGCCGCGGCGGACAGGAGAAGGTGCACACGGTCGGCCAGCGGCTCGCCGACCGGCTCGGCCGTCAGGTCCTCGCACCGGACGGAGAACCCCTGCTCACCCCGGGCGGCCAGCTGTACATACCCAGTGAGCACGGGGCAGGCTGGCTGCGCTTCCGCCCCGGCCGGCCGCTCGAGCGCGAGTCCCGGCGCTACCCCAGGACCAGCTGGGAGTTCTCCGTCCCGGACAGCCCCCAGCAGATCAGCCCGCACGGAGTGGCCGAACCCCTGCCCAGCGGGGTATGGGTGCGCAGCACCGCTGACCGGCTGCTGAACACCCACCGGCAGCGGCTGATGCAGGTCCTGCCCACCCATCCCGACATCCTCACCGTGGTCATCGGCAGCCCGAGCGCGCCGGAAGTGTCACTGGAGGACGTGGTCCGCCTCTGGGACTCCGTCCTGCCGACGGCCCGCTCGCTGGCACGGTTCGTCCACTACGGCCCGGTGACGCTGCCGGACGGCCAGTCCCTGGGACAGGCGCTGGCCGACGCCCTGGAACAGCAGGTCGTGTTCTACGGCGGGGTTCCGGTGGAGGCCGCGGCCGGTTTCGGCCTGCCCGAGATCCGCTGTGTGCGGGCCGACGGCTGGCTGAGCGGGCGCCCGTTCATCACCGAACTGGCTTACGCGCCCGCCGGCGAAGGCGAGCCGGCCCCGCCGGCCCTCTACGGCCTGCGCGCCCCGCTGGCCGGTCTCCGGCAGCTCTCCTACGGGGTGTACGACTACGCCCCCGACGCGGTTCTGGAGATAGTGCAGAGCGGGCTGTGGATGCGCCCGCCCGGAGAGCCCGCAGGCGCTGACGACGTCCGGCGTACGCCCGCGGAGCCGGGAAGTCCGCTGATCCTGTTCGACAGCGACACGGCGGAGCACACCGAGCGCATGCGCTCGCTCGCCACGGACATGCTGTGGCGGCTCGAACCCGAGGTACGGGAGACCTACCTGCTGGCGCCCGCGGACGATCCCGGAAGCGTCCGCGCGACCGCCCACGAGGCCGCGACGTACCGGCTCACCGGGCAGGAGCCCCTGGGCGCCGCCGCGGCGGCTGCCCCGCCCACTGCCACGTATCCGGCCGCTCCCGCAACCGCGGGCCGTCCGCGTGCCCGCCGGGCCCGTATGGAGGCGGACTCCGGGGACTCCGCGGAGCATCGCGCGGGGCACGCGGGCGCGGCCCCTGCCGCACCGTCCGGGGTGCGCGGAAGGAACGGAACGAACGGGTCCGCTCCGACGGAGGCCGGCGCCCGCGACATACGCGACATACGCGACATGAGCGAGGCCGACTCGGCCACCGGGCCTGTCGGGTCCACCGGCCCTGCTGGGCCTGTCGGGTCCACCGGGCCTGCCGGGCTGCGGTCGGCGGGGCGGTCGGGGCCGTCGGCCGCGGCCCGGCCGCTGATGGAGTCCGGTCCTGCTGAGCCGGATCCCGGGGCACGTCCCGACGAAGGGGGCGCTGACGGACCCGCGGCGGACGCCGGGGCGCGGGAGGGCGGTTCGCCGCTGCCGTCCGCGGTGCGGGCACTGATGGAGTCCGGTCCCGGTGAGCTGGGTCCGGGGGCGGCTGCCGAGGGCGGTGAGGCCGGTGCTTCGGAGGCCGGTGCTTCGGAGGCCGGTACGGCCGGGATCAGTGCGGCCGAGGTCGGTACGGCCGGGATCAGTGCGGTGTCCGGGGCAGGGCCGCGCGGGGGGCCGAGGCCTGTGGAGCTCGAGTCCGTGGGGGCGGGTCCTGTGGGGTCCGAGTCTGGGGGGCAGGGTCCTGCGGCGGACGCCGGGGGCAGCGGGGCGCGGGAAGCGGCTTCGCCGGTGCCGTCGTCCGAGGGGCGGGCGGGGCTCGGGTCTGGTCCTGGCGAGCCGGGTCCTGGCGAGCCGGGTCCTGGGGCGGGTTCCGAGGACCGGGCCAGGCGCATGGCTTTGAGCCGGAGGTTTTGGGAAGCGCCGGACGAACCGGGTCCGGGGGCACGTCCCGACGAAGGCGGGGCCGGCGAGTCCGGAGGCGGTGAGTCCGGAGGGAGTGAGTCCGGAGCCGGCGAAACCGGTGAAGCCGGTGCCCCCCCGGCCGGTGAAGCCGGTCAGGGCGGGAAGCCGCGCGGGGGGCTGCTGCGGCGGCTGAGCGCGCGCACCCCACGCTTGGTATGGCGCCCGCAGGCTGACGCCGACGGCACGGCACCCGGGACGTCCGGGACAGGGCCGCGAGCGGAATCGCTTCCTACGGGGTCCGGTGCTGCTGAGCCGGGTCCGGAGACACGTGTCGACGGCGGCACGGGCGGTGAGCCCGTGGCCGGTGCCGCAGGCAAGGCCGGTGGCCCCGAGACGAGGGAGACCGGCAAGGGCGGTGAGTCCGGGACCAGCGCTCCCAAGGGCACTGGGGCCGAGGGCGACGCCTCCGAGGGGGACGCCACCGAGTCCGGCAAGGCCGGGACGGCGCCCGTCGGACCGGGTCCCGTCGAACCGGTCCCTGCGGGATCCGGGCCCGCGGCGCCCGCCGACGACAGCGCGTCGCAGGGAACCGACGTGACGGGGAACGAGGCCGCCGCCGCGGCCCGGGACGAGGCGGCAGCGCCGCCCCGTACGGAGCCGCCCCCGGCCGGCCCGGCGCCGCAGACCCCCGGGGCAGACGGGACCGCGGACGGGGCAGGCGGGCCCGACGCACAGCCCCCGCAGCCGGAAGCATCCGGCGCACCTGGCGCACCTGGCGCACCCGAAGCATCCAGCGCACCCGGCGCGGTCAGCACGGTCGGCGCGGTCAACGCACTCAACGCCCCCTCGGCAGCCGCCCCGCCCGCCGAGACCGCCGACGCCACGCCGAGGCCGGCCAGAACCGCGGCCCCGCGTGTCCGGCTGGAGTCGGGTGCCCCGGGCGCGCCGGGCTCCACGCCCACCGCAACCGGCACCCCGGCAAGCCCCCCGGCCTCCCGCCCCGCACCCCCCGCCTCCGCCCGGCCGGACACGCCGGAGCAGGGCACCCCGGGCACGGGTCCGGGCACGGGCACGGCACGGCTCCGGGCACGGGCCCGGCGGCGCCCGCCGTACCGCCGGGGCAGGGGAAACCGCAGGCCACCGCCTCCTCCTCCGCCACCGCCTCCGCGGCCGGGCCCGTGACCGTGCAGCCGGTGCCGAAGGCCGCCGCCTGCGCGGTGCCGCCCGAGCGCGGCCTGGAGCAGGAGCGGACCTGGGTGCGGAAATCCCTGAGCGACCAGTACAACGCGGCGGCGAGCGAGATCTCCGGCGTACTGGCGGGCTCTCCCGGTCTGCGTGGCCGTGCGGGAACGGACGCCGCCGAGGCCCTGACCGACCTGGTCGCCGTACGGATGTACCTGTTCGGGGACAGCCGCGGCCTGGACACGGCCGTACGCAGGGCGAAGGTCGGCCCGCATGTGCCGCTGGCCCGGTGCGTGGCCGCCGGCCTGCGGCGGCTGCCGTCCTACCGGGGCCCGGCGCTGCTGCACGCCAGGCTCGGCGACGCCGAGCGCGCCTGGTACCAGCAGGGCAGGCTGGCCACGGAGTGGGCGTTCTGCGGCGCGCGGACCACTCCGCACGCCGGCCCGGCGGGCACCGCCGACTTCCTGATCTGGTCGCTGACGGCTCGCCGGACCAGTCTGATCGACCCCGGCACTCCCGACCGGGTGCTGTTCCTGCCCGGTACGAGTTTCAAGGTGCTGCGCGTGCACACAGGCAAGCGGCACGCTGTTCTGCTGCGCGAGCTGGCATCCTCGGAAATCACCGAGGACGGCCGGGTCAAGGCGCAGCGCACCTCCCTGGACGAGATCGCCCTGAAAGGTCTCGAACACACTCTGAACGCCCTGACCACCACCGGCTCCCGGGGAACGCCGAACATTCCGGCCGGCCCGGTCGGATCCCCACCGGGGCTGATCGTCCCGACCGGCGGTCCCGGACCGCGGACCACGGCCGACCAGGCCCAGCGGAGAAAGGCAGCGAAGCGATGACCCGGAAGGCAGCGAAAAAATGACCCGGCAAGTCCTGCTGGTCTCCCCCGACCGCCCAGGCGCCTACCGTTCCATCGGCAAGGCCCTGTCCGCCGCCACCGAGGGCGCGCTCATCACCGTGGCCCCGGGGAGGTACGAAGAAGCGCTGGACATCACCCGCGCGGTCAGCCTGTCCGCAGAGGGCGGCAGCGGAACGGTGCACGTGCACTCCCCGTCGGGCAGCACCGTCATCATGGACGCGGAGGCCGCGCAGCTGTCCGGCCTGACGCTGTCCGGCAGCGACCAGGAGGCCCCGGTACTCGAAGTGCGCCGCGGGCAGGCCGCGCTCGACAACTGCCAGGTCGCCGGAGACGGCTGGACCGCCGTACTGGCCTGGCACCAGGGCACCCTGGCCGTCCGCGGCTGCCAGGTGAGGAACACCCGCGGCGCCGGTGTCGTGGTGACCTCCGGCGGCGCCAACGCGCTGGAACGGTCCGAGGTCATCGAGGTGGGATCGTCGGCCGTGGTGGTCGCCGAGCGCGGGCGGCTCACGGTGCGGGAGTGCTCGCTCGACCGGCCGCGCGGCAACGGCATCTGCGTCAACGGCCAGGGCAGGGCCACGATCGAGGCCACCCGGATCACCGGCAGCGGCAAACCCGCCATCGCCGTCGAGCAGGACGCCAAGGCCGAGCTGTCCAGGGTGACGGTGACCGGCAGCGCGGCCCTGGACGCGTACCTGACCAGCCGGGGCGCGACCACGCTCACCGACTGCACCTTCTCCGAGTCCGGCGGGCAGGCGGTGCACATCAGCGGCGGCTCGACCCCCGTGCTGCGCTCCTGCGTCATCAACTCGCCCGCCCACAGCGGCATGCAGATCGTCGACCGCGCCCGGCCGCATGTGGAGAACTGCGAGATCAGCGGTACGCCGGTCGGTGTCTCCGTGGAAGGAGGCAGCCAGGTGGTCTTCGACGGCCTGGCCGTCGAAGCCGCCGACACCGCCGCGGTCCAGATCACGGGGGGCTCCGCCGTACGGATCGGGCGGCTGACGGTCACCGGCGGCTCCGGCGCCGGGGCCAGGGTGCTGGGTGAGGCGAAGCTGGAGCTCCAGGGTGCGCAGATCACCCTCGACGGCGGCACCGGCATCGCACTGGACGAGAAGAGCACCGGCCGGCTCACCGAGGTACGGATGACCACCAGCGGTACCGGTCTGTCCCTGTCCGGCGGGGCCCGGGCGGTCCTGGAGTCCTCCGTGCTGCGCGAGGGCGCGGTGCTGGTCGGCGGCGGCGATTCCGAACTGACCGCGAAGGACAGCGAGTTCTCCGGCTCCGGCGCCGACGGTTTCCGGGTGCTGGACGGCGGCTCGGTCATCGCGACCGGCTGCCGGGTCAACGGCGCACGCGGCCATGGCTTGAACATCCAGGCGTCCGCCCGCGCCGACCTCAGCGACTGCACCGTCTTCGACAACGCCGGCGACGGCATCCGTATCAACACCGACCAGCCGGTCCGCCTCCACGACTGCCGGATCCGCGACAACGGCGGCAAGGCCGTCCACGAGCTCAAGCCCAGCGGGCAGCTGTCCGTCGAGAAACTGGACACCGGCGGACGGCAGGAGACCCAGGCGGCGGGCGGAGGGGGCACCTCACCCGCCGCGGAGCCGCAGGCCCTCCACCTCGGGACGGGGCCGCTGGCGGATCTGCAGTCCCTGGTCGGCCTGGAGAGCGTGAAACGCGAAGTCACCGGCCTGATCAACTTCAACAGGATGGCCCAGCGGCGGCAGGAGATGGGCCTGCCGACACCCCCGATGAGCCGCCACCTGGTCTTCGCCGGCCCCCCGGGAACCGGCAAGACCACGGTCGCCCGGCTGTACGGCGCCGTCCTGGCCGAGCTGGGGATCCTGTCCAAGGGCCACATGATCGAGGTGGCCCGCGCCGACCTGGTGGCGCAGTACATCGGTGCCACGGCCATCAAGACCACCGAGGTGTTCAACAAGGCCCTGGGCGGTGTGTTGTTCGTCGACGAGGCGTACACCCTGACCAACCAGGCCAAGGGCAGCGGACCGGACTTCGGCCAGGAGGCCGTCGAGACGCTGATGAAGCTGATGGAGGACCACCGCGACGAGATCGTGGTGATCGCCGCGGGCTACTCCGAGCAGATGAAGCAGTTCCTGGACGTCAACCCCGGCATGGCCTCCCGCCTGCCCCGTACCGTCGAGTTCCCCAACTACAGCACGGACGAACTCGTCACCATCACCAGGGGACTGTGCGACAAGCACTACTACGATCTCAGCGGCGAGACCCTGGAGGCCCTGACCCACTACTTCGAGGATGTCCCCAAGGGCCCGACCTTCGGTAACGGCCGTGTCGCCCGGCAGCTGTTCGAGCTGATGATCAGCAATCAGGCGACCCGGCTGGCCACACAGCCACCGGAAGACGAAAACGATCTCAGCCGGCTCGCCCCGGAGGACGTCCCCGTCCCCACCGAGCTGGAGCAGGACGGCGCTTCGGGCGGCCCGGGCGCCAAGGGCGCGCCGGGCGCGACCGGCCAGGCCGGCAAGCGGGGCACCCGCAAAACCGGCAAACCCGACGGCAAGCGGAGCGCCGACAGCCCGTCTCTCACACGGCTGGCCGGTGTGGCCGGCCTCGACACCGTACGCGAGGCCCTGCGCGTACGGCTCGACGGTCTGGCGCAGCTGAACCAGAGCGGCAAGCCGGTCACCGGGCTGGCGAACGTGGTCTTCGACGGCGCCCAGGGCAGCGGACGGCGCTCCGTGGCACGGCTGTACGGCCGTTGCCTCGCCGAACTCGGCCTGGTGGCCACCGGAGTGCCCTGCCATCTGCCGCTGTCCGCCGTCCCGGCGCGGTGGACCGACCAGCCCCAGAGATTCCTGGCCGCCGTCTACGAGGAGGCCGCGGGCGGACTGCTGATGCCGGAACTCGACGAGGCTTTCAGACAACGGCCCGCGGCCGAACGCGCGGCGGTACTCGACGCCCTGACAGAGGCGATCGACAAGGACAGCAGCAAGGACGGCAACACGGTGCTGGTGCTGTGCGGCAGCGGCCCGGAGCTGATGAGCCTGTTGCGCGAACGCACGGACCTGACCGGGGCGTTCGCCGAATACCTTCAGTTCGCCCCGTACACCGGCGCTCAGCTCGCCGAACTGACCCGCCGTCACCTGACGCGGCTGGGCTTCGACACCGACGACGCCACCATGACGGTGCTCGCCGACGCCTTCACCGGCAGCCCGCCGCCGAGCGGGGCGTACAGCGCGCACCGGCTGGCGGCGCGTATCGCCGACCGGGCCGGAACACAGACCATCACTCCGGCCGATCTGCCGTCGCACGCCCCCGCGGAGGCCACGGCGGAGGCCGGCGGACCGCCCCCTGGGACCGCTCCGGCGGCTCCGGCGGTTCCGGAGGCCGGGCGGGACGCCGTTCCGGCCGCTGTCACTGCCGACGCCGCCGCGCCACACCCTGCGGGCGCAGGTGGACGCGGGTAGACGACGCGGGTAGACACGGGTAGAACCAGGTGGACTGCCGGGCAGTTTTCGGAAGTTGCACTTCCCCTGACACCACCCCTCACGTCAGCATCTGATGTGACCGGTCGATCGGTACCCGAGGCGACTGGACATCGGTTTCGATCTCACCCCCTGGAAGGGGAAAGCACATGAATCAGGCACAAGTAGGCCTTGAGGGAATGAAGCGCGCGGAGGCCAACTTCGCGAACGCCATCACCGAAACCAGCCGAGAGGCCGGCGACATCGACAACACCGCAAGCGCGCTGGTGACCGCCTGGACGGGATCCGCCGCAAACACCTTCCAGCAGGCGATCGCTGAATGGCAGAGCCAGTTCGGGAAGGCACGGCAGGCCCTGCAGCGGATGCACGAGGTGCTCCAGCAGAACACCAACCAGTACACGAAGACGCACACGGCGACGGAGGACACCGCCGCGCAGACGCAGCAGCACATGAGCGCCTTCCCCGGTCTCCCGAACCTCTGAGCGACCCACCTCACCTCACCCCACCCCACCCCTCGTCTAAGGAGACATGAGCATGGCCACCTATTCCTTTAAAGGGCAGCTGCTCGCGAACTGCGAGCAGGAACTGCACCAGTCCCACCAGAAGATCATGTCGACCATCAACGACCTGGAGCAGCAAACCCAGAGCAGCCTCCAGGAGTGGGAGGGCAGCGTGCAGGAGATCTACCGCCAGACGAAGCTGCAGTGGGACCAGGCCACCGCGGCCATGGCAGAGGCCGCAGGCAAGGCGGGCCGGTCGCTCGAGCAGATCCGCGTGGAGTACGTGGGTGCTGAAAAGGCCGGCACGGCTCTTTATGGCGGCGGCGGCAGGCCCTGAGCGTCGCGGCAGCCAGAAGTGAGGAGCTGATCCATGGCTGGAACAGCGGAAGGGCGCTACGCCGGCAGCTTCGAAAAGGAAGAGAGGGAAGCGGAGGAGAAAAGGAAAAAAAGAGAGCGCGAGCCTGAGGGGTACAAGGGGGGCAAGGATGTTCCGCCCGGAAGCGGTACGTACCACAATCCCAATCCCACGAATCTGCCGCCGGTTCCCAAAAAGACGGGCGATTCCACAGGCCGGACCACGGTACACACACCGTCGATGGTGATCTTCGCGAAGAACATCGAAACGCTGCTCGATCCGTGCAAGAAAGCCCAGCAGGTTCTGAAGAATGTCAAGGTCGCTCCGGGTGACTTCTTCCACGGGCATGCGATGCGGGCGAAGGTAGCCGGTGGCACGGGCGCAGGCGGCTGCCAAGAGGCCTACCTGAAGGTCCTTGACGACCTCTGCGACGGACTCACCAGCCTCGCCAACGGTGTGCGGCTCATGGGCCAGAAATACGACAGCACGGATGAAGCCAATAACATGACGGGCAAGCAGCTCAAGGAGTACCTGCGCGACGCTGCTGCGGACTTCGGCGCCCTGGCGCAGGACACCCGCCCCTGAGCTGATCCGTACTCAGTACCGGGAGACGCACGGACTCACCAGTGCTCCATGGGTCACCAAGAAGTCATAGCAGAGACGGGAGTGGTTTTTTCCGCCCCCACGTTCGTGCATTCAGTAGCCGTCGATCGTCGTATTTCACTGAAACGACGGTCGGCGGCTCGCTGTGTTGAGGCCCGTCGGAGAAACCGGCGATCGTTGACCGCGCCACGACCATTGAGCGCGCCAGGACAGGAGAATGTGAGCGGGGATGGCGACTGTTGACGATAAGTGGAAGAAAGACGGTACAGACTACAACGAGAAGGGCTTCACTAAAGACGGCAACGGACCGGTCTTCGGCAATGCGGAGGACGGCGGTACGGTCTCGGACTACGACTCCTGGAACTGGAAGCAGATCATGGCTGCCATCTTCGGTATGTCAGCCGGCGTCCAGAACGAGGAGAACCTGAGCCGAGCCCGGGCCATCGCCAGCCCGCAGTCCCTGCAGGACGCGGCCAACGCCTTCTACCAGGTGCAGCAGACCCTGGAAGCCGTCTCCCAGAGTCTGGCCGAGCAGTCCAAAGCCCTCGCTGGGGAGGGGGGCCCCTGGCAGGGTCCCGCCGCGGAAGTCTTTCTCGACACGGTCACACGCTTCTCCCGCCAGGTCGATGCCGCCGCCGACGTGTTGTCCGGCGGCGCGAGCGGGGGTAACTCGGTCCCGCAGCAACTGGCCAACAACGCGGTCAACCTGCGGAACGCTCAGCTGAAGATCAAGGAAATCGACAGCTGGTATGCGCGCCAGGCGCAGCTCGCGGGCATCGAGCCGATGAGCAACGGCCTGGTCCCGGTGAGTAAGAGTAAGAAGATCGTCGAGATGATGAACAGGGACATGCGCGCTGTCCTCAAGAGTCTG
This sequence comes from uncultured Actinomycetota bacterium, assembly GCA_963711935.1. Lineage (GTDB taxonomy): Bacteria > Actinomycetota > Actinomycetes > Streptomycetales > Streptomycetaceae > Streptomyces. The sequence continues at coordinate 414,231 of CAVQGD010000025.1, read as the reverse complement.
GCCGGCGAATACCAGGTCACCACCGACACGGTCCGCAACCCGGACAGCGTGACCCCGCCGGGGATCAGCGAACCACCCCCTATCGACTCCCCGCCCCCTATCGACGACCCGCCCCCCATCGAGTCCATCGGGGGCCCGGGACGGTTTGATATTCCGGATATGTCATCGAGCGATCTTCCGCCCGTGGAGTCGTTCGATCCGAACAATCCGGGGGGTGCGGGGAACTTCACTCCGAGCGATCTTCCGCCTGTGGAGTCGTTCGATCCGAACAATCTGGGGGGTGCGGGGAACTTCACTCCGAGCGATCTTCCGCCTGTGGAGTCGTTCGATCCGAGCGGTACGGGGGGCACAGGGGACTTCAAGCCGGAAAGTTTTGCGGGAACAGATAATCTTCCTAATTCCACCCCCTTCCCGAACGGCACATCCGCCGCGGGTTCCAACAACGGACTTGCCGATATCCCGGCACTTGACCGGCCCACCCTGGACGGAATTCTCAACCCGACCGGCACCTCTTCGCTGCGGCCTGAGCCGTTGCCGGAGGGGTTCGGTGGGGGGACCGGTGTCGGGGGTGGGGCGGGGTCGTTGGCGGATCTGCCGGGGGCTGGCGGGGCGCCCGGGGTGGGGGATGTGTCGCCCTTCACTTCTTCGCTGCGGCCGGAGGCGTTCGGTGGGGGGACCGGTCTCGGGGGCGGGGCGGGGTCGTTGGCGGATCTCCCGACGGCTGGCGGAGCGCCCGGGGTGGGGGATGTGTCGCCCTTCACTTCTTCGGTGCGGCCGGAGGCGTTCGGTGGGGGGACCGGTGTCGGGGGTTCCGGGCCATCTGGCACCGGTGTCCCGATGGGACCGCTGATGGCGCAGCCGGGCATTGGCGCCGGCGCCGGGGGCGCCGGTGGTGAGAACGGCATGACGGATGTCTCCGATCTGCTGGATACCAGTGCTGCGCCGTGGCGCGGTAACTCGGGGCTCACAGACGGAACTTCCATGCTGGGAGCCGACGGCAAGAACGGGAACGTGCCAGGGCTCGGCGATAGTCCGTCGCTGTCGGAGCAGCCCGGTGTCGGGGACATACCCCTCGAGGGCGATATGCCCGGTGCGGGTGGTGCGGGTGGTGCGGTTCCGCAGGCATTCGATGGCGGTACGGGTGTCGGCGGTAAGCCGGTCTCTCTGTCGGATAACCCTGGCGTCGGGGGTGTGCCGGGTGTCGGGGATCTGCCGGGTGTCGGGGGTGCGCCGTCGCCGGAGGCGTTCGGTGGGGGGACCGGTGTCGGGGGCAGGCCGGTGTCGTTGTCGGATATGCCGGGTCTGGGCAGTGCGCCGGGGGCGGGGGGTCTGTCGGGTGCCGGGGGCAAGCCGGTGTCGTTGTCGGATATGCCGGGTGTCGGGGGTGTGCCGGGTACCGGGGGCGTGTCGTCGGCGGAGCCGTTCGGTGGGGGTACCGGGGTCGGTGGTGGTGCCGGTGGTGTCGGTGGTATGCCGATGATGCCGATGGCGCCGGGTATGGGCGGGGCTCCCGGAGGTGCCGGCGGTGGTGCCGGTGTCGGTGAGCCGACGGATGCGTCGGGGCTGCTGGATCCGTCGGCGCAGCCGTGGACCGGTGATGCGGGTGTCGGTGCCGGTGACTTCGGCTCTGGCGGGGCTGCCGGGGGCGGCACGCTGGATCTGCCGGGTGTCGGGGGTGCGCCGTCGCCGGAGGCGTTCGGTGGGGGTACCGGTGTCGGGGGTGCGCCCGGTGTCGGGGATCTGCCGGGTGTCGGGGGTGCGCCGGGTGTCGGGGATCTGCCGGGTATGGGGAGTGCGCCGTCGCCGGAGGCGTTCGGTGGGGGGACCGGTGTCGGGGGCAAGCCGGTGTCGTTGTCGGATATGCCGGGTCTGGGCAGTGCGCCGGGGGCGGGGGGTCTGTCGGGTGCCGGGGGCAAGCCGGTGTCGTTGTCGGACCTGCCGGGTGTCGGGGGTATGCCGGGTACCGGGGGTGTGTCGTCGGCGGAGCCGTTCGGTGGGGGTACCGGTGTCGGTGGTGGTGCCGGTGGTATGCCGATGATGCCGATGGCGCCGGGTATGGGCGGTGCTCCCGGTGGGGGTGCCGGGGGTGCTGGTGGTGAGCCGACGGATGCGTCGGGGCTGCTGGATCCGTCGGCGCAGCCGTGGACCGGTGATGCGGGTGTCGGTGCCGGTGACTTCGGCTCTGGCGGGGCTGCCGGGGGCGGCACGCTGGATCTGCCGGGTGTCGGGGGTGCGCCGTCGCCGGAGGCGTTCGGTGGGGGTACCGGTGTCGGGGGCAGGCCGGTGTCGTTGTCGGATATGCCGGGTGTCGGGGGTGTGCCGTCGCCGGAGGCGTTCGGTGGGGGTACCGGTGTCGGGGGTGCGCCCGGTGTCGGGGATCTGCCGGGTGTCGGGGGTGCGCCGGGTGTCGGGGATCTGCCCGGTGTCGGGGGTGTGCCGTCGCCGGAGGCGTTCGGTGGGGGGACTGGTGTCGGGGGTGGTGCCGGCGGTGGTATGCCGATGATGCCGGGGATGCCGATGGCGCCGGGTATGGGCGGTGCTCCCGGTGGGGGTGCCGGGGGTGCTGGTGGTGAGCCGACGGATGCGTCGGGGCTGCTGGATCCGTCGGCGCAGCCGTGGACCGGTGATGCGGATGTGGATGCCGGTGACTTCGGCTCTGGCGGGGCTGCCGGGGGCGGCACGCTGGATCTGCCGGGTGTCGGGGGTGCGCCGTCGCCGGAGGCGTTCGGTGGGGGTACCGGTGTCGGGGGCAGGCCGGTGTCGTTGTCGGATATGCCGGGTGTCGGGGGTGCGCCGGATGTCGGGGATCTGCCGGGTGTCGGGGGTGCGCCGGGTGTCGGGGATCTGCCGGGTATGGGGGGTGTGCCGTCGCCGGAGGCGTTCGGTGGGGGGACTGGTGTCGGGGGTGGTGCCGGCGGTGGTATGCCGATGATGCCGGGGATGCCGATGGCGCCGGGTATGGGCGGTGCTCCCGGTGGGGGTGCCGGGGGTGCTGGTGGTGAGCCGACGGATGCGTCGGGGCTGCTGGATCCGTCGGCGCAGCCGTGGACCGGTGATGCGGATGTGGATGCCGGTGACTTCGGTTCTGGCGGGGCTGCCGGGGGCGGCACGCTGGATCTGCCGGGTGTCGGGGGTGCGCCGTCGCCGGAGGCGTTCGGTGGGGGTACCGGTGTCGGGGGTGCGCCCGGTGTCGGGGATCTGCCGGGTGTCGGGGGTGCGCCGGGTGTCGGGGATCTGCCGGGTATGGGGGGTGTGCCGTCGCCGGAGGCGTTCGGTGGGGGTACCGGTGTCGGGGGTGGTGCCGGCGGTGGTATGCCGATGATGCCGGGGATGCCGATGGCGCCGGGTATGGGCGGTGCTCCCGGTGGGGGTGCCGGGGGTGCTGGTGGTGAGCCGACGGATGCGTCGGGGCTGCTGGATCCGTCGGCGCAGCCGTGGACCGGTGATGCGGATGTGGATGCCGGTGACTTCGGCTCTGGCGGGGCTGCCGGGGGCGGCACGCTGGATCTGCCGGGTGTCGGGGGTGTGCCGTCGCCGGAGGCGTTCGGTGGGGGTACCGGTGTCGGGGGTGCGCCCGGTGTCGGGGATCTGCCGGGTGTCGGGGGTGCGCCGGGTGTCGGGGATCTGCCCGGTGTCGGGGGTGTGCCGTCGCCGGAGGCGTTCGGTGGGGGGACTGGTGTCGGGGGTGGTGCCGGCGGTGGTATGCCGATGATGCCGGGGATGCCGATGGCGCCGGGTATGGGCGGTGCTCCCGGTGGGGGTGCCGGGGGTGCTGGTGGTGAGCCGACGGATGCGTCGGGGCTGCTGGATCCGTCGGCGCAGCCGTGGACCGGTGATGCGGATGTGGATGCCGGTGACTTCGGCTCTGGCGGGGCTGCCGGGGGCGGCACGCTGGATCTGCCGGGTGTCGGGGGTGCGCCGTCGCCGGAGGCGTTCGGTGGGGGTACCGGTGTCGGGGGCAGGCCGGTGTCGTTGTCGGATATGCCGGGTGTCGGGGGTGCGCCAGGTGTCGGGGATCTGCCGGGTGTCGGGGGTGCGCCGGGTGTCGGGGATCTGCCGGGTGTCGGGGGTGTGCCGTCGCCGGAGGCGTTCGGTGGGGGTACCGGTGCCGGCGGTGGTATGCCGATGATGCCGGGGATGCCGATGATGCCGGGTATGGGCGGTGCTCCCGGTGGCGGTGCCCGTGGTGATGAACCGACGGACGCGTCGGGCCTGTTGGACCCGACCGACGAGCCCTGGACGAGAGCCCCGGAGGAGGGCGACCACGAGGCGTCGTACGGCGCCCCTGCGGGTGGGCCCGGGCTCACACTCCCGGACTGCGCCCCGGCAGGTGCCGAGGGCGGGGCGGCGGGAGCCGGGGAAGGCGGCCCGGTCATGGGCACGCCCATGGTGCCGATGCCGATGCCGATGCCGATGCCGTTCATGCCCAGCCGGTCCGGCGACTCCAGGAGGGACGACGGGCGGTCCGACACGTCGGCCTTGCTGGAGGGCGAGAGCCCCGAGTGGGGCGGAACAGCCCGTCGGCCGTCCGAGGACTGCGAGGCCGACAGCGGCGTAGCGGCCGAGGGCGCGGTGACGGCACAAGGCACCGGCACGGACAGCGGCGATGGCGCGGGCAGTGGCAACGGCGTGGGCCGCGGCTCTGGCCCCGGAACCGGACCCGTGAATGTCTCCTTCCTCTCGGCGGGGCCGGAGGAGGGACTGCCCGACGACCGGGTGGGAGTGCCGTGGAAGGAGTCCGAGGAGGACGAGGAGGAGGACACCGCCGCCTGGGACGCGGGCGCCGCGATGTTCACCCCTCTGCTCTGGGCGACTCGCCGCAACCGTAAGGAAGACGAGGACGAGGACGAGATCTTCGAGCCCGGCTACAGCTCGGAGGACAGGCGGATCTGGGGCACCGGCGAGTACCAGGAGGAGGACGGGACCGAGGACGAGGACGGGACCGAGGACGAGGACGGGACCGAGGACGAGGGCGAGGAAACGGCGGAAGGCGCCCTGGCAAGGGAGGGCGAGGCGGTAACTCCGGAGGAGCCGGAGCCCGGTCCGCAGAGGGCCACCTGGCAGCCCGCCCGCGCCGCCGATTCCACCGGGGCCATGCTGTCCGGCGCCGACGGCCCGGCAGGGCTGGGCTGGGGTTTCATGTCCGCCATGGACGATGTCGAAGAGGACGAAGAGGAGGACGAGGACAAGGACTCCGAGGAGGGGGCCGAGGACGAGGAGGAGGCCAAGCCTCGTGAGATCGTCGATCTGTTGCTTCAGGAGAACAGCGCCTGGGGCACCGTGAAAAGGGACGGCGACTCGCTGATCTGACGTCCCCTGCCTCGGCCGGACCCGGGTCCGGCCGAGGCGGACGTCGGATGTGACTGCTCAGGACCGTTCGTGACCCACGGCGCCCCCGCTTTCCTGACGGACGCTGTTGGTTAATTGGGGGGTGGCTTACTCGGCCCCGCTGAGCATGTGCCCGGCGGGGCCGAGTGCTGCGAAGTGGCGGGTGCGAGTGCGGGCTCGGGGTGTGCCGGCAAGGTGAGAGTTGAAGAGTCCTACGGGCAGATCTTTCTGTACGACCGGCCGTATTCGAGAATAGGGCCTGGCCAACCCTAGAGGAACACGTGTTTGCTTCGTGCGAAGCAGGGATCTTGCTTCCGGTCATACCGACCCGTACAGGCCATGCCGGTCGAGCTGTCCGCCCATGTGAGCGGGTTCGCAACGAGGAAGAAGGTGAGCTATGGCTACAGATGGCGAGGCAGCGGAAAGGCGCGGTACTCGCGGCGCTGCTTCCGACGACTCAGGCACTGGCACTGGCACTGGTACGGGGAATCGCAATCCTGAGGAGTACCAGGGGGGCAAGGAGGTTCCGCCCGGACACGGTACGTACCACAATCCCAATCCCACGAATCTGCCGCCAGTTCCCAAAAAGACGGGCGATTCCACAGGCCGGACCACGGTACACACACCGTCGATGGTGATCTTCGCGAAGAATATCGAAACGCTGCTCGATCCGTGCAAGAAAGCCCAGCAGGTTCTGAAGAATGTCAAGGTCGCTCCGGGTGACTTCTTCCACGCGCATGCGATGCGGGCGAAGGTAGCCGGTGGCACGGGCGCAGGCGGCTGCCAAGAGGCCTACCTGAAGGTCCTTGACGACCTCTGCGACGGACTCACCAGCCTCGCCAACGGTGTGCGGCTCATGGGCCAGAAATACGACAGCACGGATGAAGCCAACAACATGACGGGCAAGCAGCTCGAGGAGTACCTGCGCGACGCTGCTGCGGACTTCGGCGCCCTGGCGCAGGACACCCGCCCCTGAGCTGATCCGTACTCAGTACCGGGAGACGCACGGACTCACCAGTGCTCCGTGAGCCACCGCAGAGGCGTAAGAGAGAGCCAGAGCAGGTGACTGCTGAGGGCTGTTCGTGTCAGGGCTGTTCATGCCCCAAGGCGCCCCCGCTCCGTTAGGGGACGCTGTTGGCTAACTCGGGGGTTCGCGTGACGTCGGCCTTCAAGACCCGGTTGCGGTCTTGAAGGCCGACGTTGTTGTGTGGGGCGGATGTCGATGTCGATGCAGCCGAGGGAGCCTGGAAGATTCCGGCGGAGACGGTGCGGGTGACACGAACCGCGTTCCCGATTCCCGAAGGGAAGTCCGGCGATCCAGGTCCGGTGCGCAGCTCCCGCTACCGGGGTCCCGCGAAGACCAGTCTCCAGCACCAGCTCACCGGCGCCGCCATCAACCTCGCCCGCATCGACTCTCACCTTGCCGGCACACCCCGAGCCCGCACCCACACCCGCACCCGACACTTCGCAGCACTCGGCCCCGCCGGGCACATGCTCAGCGGGGCCGAGTAAGCCACCCCCGAATTAACCAACAGCGTCCGTCGGGGAAGCGGAGGCGCTCGGCGTATGCCAGGGGTATAGGCAGCCCCGGGAGCCGAAAAGCCCCGCACACAGTGGCCAGGAACTCTCCACCTCGGCACACGCGGAGTTCGGACCCGCCGAGCTCACCCTCCTCGCCCGCCAGGTATTCTTCGTGGGCTTTCCCGGTGTCGTCGTAAGGATCGACCCTCTGCGACGCCTGGCTGACCTGGTTCCGCATTCCCGACTGGCAAGGACGAGCCCTCACCCACTACGGCCTGTACCAGGCGGCCGAGGACTGAGGCATCCCCCTCGCTGACGGCCCCTCCCTCGCTGACGCGGTGGAGTCCGTCAACCTGGCCGTATCCGCGGCGGCACCGCGTCGTACGGCCGCATGGACGCCGGGGAGCTGAAGCGCCTGGTCGACTTGATCGGCCTGGTCGGTCGGCTGACGTCCGGGAGCGGGCCGTTCACCGTGGAGGCCCTGCGCAAGGCGAACGGATCCCGACGGATCCCGTTGGCGGTTCACACCGCTGCGGTGGATCAGCGAGGCCATGAGCCGCTGGCTCGGCAGGACCGGCGGTCGGCCCCCACCTGTCGGCACGACGTATCGGCCACGTAACACACCGTGAACTATGAGGAAACACCTGGTGGCGCCCCGGCACCGTGTCGCTGAAGAGTCCTATGGGCAGATCTTTGTGTACGACTGGCCGTGTTCGGGAGTAAGGCCTGGTCAACCCCAGGGGGATACGTGTTGACTCGCGCGAACCAGGGAGCTTGCTTCCGGTTGTACCGGTCGTACCGGTCGAACCGTCCGCCCATGTGAGCGGGTTCGCATCGTGTACGGAGACCGCCCCTCCATGGCTCAGGGAGAATTCGTATGACGTCTTTCGATGATCAGCTGATCGAGGAACTGCTCGACCAGTACCGCAAGCAGCGCGAGGAAGTCGCCGAGATGCAGCGGCAGCTCGCGGAGACCACCGCCACCGCGACGTCGCCGAAGAAGGCCGTCAAGGTGACCGTGGGAGCCCAAGGCGAGGTCACCGCCATCGAGTTCCCCACCGCGGCGTTCCGCCGTATGCCGCCCAAGGAACTCGCCGACACACTGCTGACCACCATCCAGGAGGCCCGGGCGAAGGCGCTCGAGAAGACCAACGAGGTGGTCTCCGCACGCTTGCCCGAAGGAGTGACCATGCCTGACCTGCTCCAGGGCAAGGTCGATCCCACGAAGCTTCTGCCGGAGGATCCGTCGATGCCGGATTCGGTGCGCGACTACGTCGACCACGGCCGTTCCGGGGGAGCGACGGGCGCCGGCGGGTAAGACCCGGCACCGCCGCCCCCTACCCCTGACCTCGTACCACCGATTGACCTCGTACCACCGATTGACCTCGTACCACCGATCACCGATACGCAGCAGGAGGTACTCATGTCCGGCAACTATTTCGCGGTGGACACCGACGCTCTCGCCAAGGCGGCCCCTGAGATAGAGAAGCTCGCTCGGCGCATCCACGCGGTGAACGCCAAGCTGCAGGCGAGGACGAGCGCGGTGGGCCAGTGCTGGGGCGACGACGAGAACGGCCAGAGGTTCGCCAAGCAGTACCTGAGGCCCAAGAGCCAGATGCTGAAGGGGATCGACAAGGCGTCGAAGGTGCTGGACAGCGTGGCCGACGGCGTCAAGACGATGTCCAAGGGCTTCGCGAAGACCGAGGAGAACGCCGTCGAGGCGGTGAGCAGCATCAAGAAGAATCTTCCCTCGAAGTTCCCGAACCCGAGCTCCTCGAGCCCGGGCTCCCCGAAGAAGAAGTAGACGTCACACGCACCCGCTCTTCACTAAGTCCCCCCACTGGCGTTCACTCGACTACCCGGCTACATTCACCCGAGCCCCCCTCTCCGCTCCCTCCTCCTCTCCTCTCTCGGCTCCCCCGCTCCACTCCCCCCTCGTCACTCTCCTCTGGCACGGTTCTGGCACCTTATGAGCATCAATCTTCCCCCCGCGTTGGCCTGGGTGGCCTTCCTGGCGGTCGGTGAGAACTGGCCTAAGGGCGACGAGGACAACCTCCGGGCGCTGGGCGAGGTGTGGCAGGAGGCTGCCAGGGACCTGAACACGATCAGCCATGAGGTGGGCCCCTCGGTCAGCGGGGTGCTGGAGGGCATTGGCGGGCCGGTGGCGGGGCAGTTCCGGGAGTTCGTCCTTGCGTTTTTGAAGAACCTGCCGAACATGGAGAAGTCGGCGGAGCAGCTGTCGGAACTGGCTCAGAAGACAGCGGTGGAGCTGCAGTACGCCAAGTACATGATCCTCCTCCAGCTGGCCTGGATGGCATTCGAGATCGCGCAGTTCGCGGTGTACGCGCCGCAGGTGGTGCCGGTGATCGTGGCGGCGGGCCGGGCAGCGGTGAGGATGATCCTGCGCCGGCTGGCGGTGTCGATCGCGACAAACATCGGGTTGATGGTCGGCATGGACGTGGTGGTCCAGAGCCTCCAGCTGCTGATGGGCGACCGCACCCAGTGGAGCGCGCAGAACACCCTGGGGATGCTCAAGTCGGGCGCGATCAGTGGGGCGATCGGGGGCGTGCTCCCCCTCGTCGGCGAGAGGATAGCGCCGAAGATCGCCAACACGATAGTGGGCAAGCTGGTCATAGGTGGGGCGACGGGGCTGGTCGCCACGGTGGGGCAGGATGGGCTGCTGGGCGGAAATTCGCATCTGGGGGCGGCGGTCAGCTCGGGTGCGGCGGAGGCGTTCAGCGGGGGCGGGGGGCGTGCTCGGTGGAAGGGTTCGGCGGAGACGACGGTCGGCCCCATCAATGTGAAGATCCCCGACCTGGGGGACATCGACCTGTCGCAGCTGGAGACCGGTACGCCGCCGCAGGACCGGCCGGGCGGGGGTGGGCAGGCCACCGAGTCCGCCGGGCCGACCACCACTGCACCCACGGCCGCTGCGCCCACGGCCAGTGCACCCACGACCAGTGCACCCACGACCAGTGCACCCACGGCCGCTGCACCCACGACTGCTGCACCCACGGCCGCTGCACCCACGACCGCTGCACCCACCACCACTGCACCCACCAGGGGCAGCACAGAGAGCACGGGCACCGGTGGCGGGGCCTCCGGTACGCGGCAGCCGGGTGAGGGTGCGGGCACGAGGGCGGGTGCGGGCGCGGGTGCGGGTGCGGGTGCGGGCAGCCGCCAGGGCGACGGCAACGGCACGGAGCAGCAACAAAACGGCACGGAGCAGCGACAAGACGAACGGGACGAGCGGTTCTTCCGAGGGGTGGTCAACGAGCAGACCACCAGCCCCGTGTCGGCCCCTCCGGCCCAGGGCCTTCTCGGTTTCGAGACCACGCTGATTACTCCGGGTCGCAACGATGTCACGGTCTCCGAGACCAACAGCAGCCCCGCTACCACGGCCGCGCCCGGTACGGCTGCTGCTCCGGCTGGTGCGGGTGCGGGTGCGGGTGCGCCTGGTACGGCTGCTGCTCCGGCTGGTGCGGGTGCGGGTGCGGGTGCGCCTGGTACGGCTGCTGCTCCGGCTGATGCGGGTGCGGGTGCGGGTGCGCCTGGTACGGCTGCTGCTCCGGCTGATGCGGGTGCGGGTGCGGGTGCGCCTGGTACGGCTGGTGCTGCTGCTCCGGCTGCTGCTCCGGCTGCTGCTCCGGCTACCACGGCCGCGCCTGGTGCGGCTGCTGCTCCGGCGGGTGCGGGTGCGGGTGCGGGTGCGCCTGGTACGGCTGCTGCTCCGGCGGGTGCGGGTGCGCCTGGTACGGCTGGTGCTGCTGCTCCGGCTGCTGCTCCGGCTGGTGCGGGTGCTCCGGCTGGTACGGCTGCGGGCGCGGTCGACGCCACCGCTGCCGAGCCGGGCGTCGGTACCGCGGAGAGCAGGGCTGTTGAGTCCCGTACTCCGACGGAGTCCGTCCCGGAGCGGGCATCCCAGGAGACGGCCGGTACCCGGGCGGAGCAGGCGCCGGTCGGGCGGGACGGCATCGTGTCGTCGGCCCCTGTCGGGCCGGAGAGCACGGCCGGAGCGGGCCAGCTCCCCGGACAGCAGAAGGCCGCTGCGCCGGCTCTCGGGGAACTGCCGCTGCGGGACTCCGCCGGAAGCCCGCTCGGCTTGCACCTGACTCTTGAAGTCAGCGAGGGTGTTCCTCAGTGGGGGGTCAGGACCGAGAGCGGCGGTACTCTGCCCGGGGCCACTGTCGATGTCCGGCCGGGCGAGGGCATACTCCGCGTCACGGTGCCCGGGCGGGATATCTCCCAGGTCGACTTCAACATCGATACCGGGGTGGACACCACCGGGACCGTTACCGCTCCGGCCGGCGCCACCCACCACCAGCGCCGACGCCACCAGCACCACCACCAGTACCGTCGGCGCTGGTACCACCGCTGCTGACTCGGGCGTCGGCACTGCGGAGAGCGGGGCTGCTGAGTCCCGTACCCCGACGGAGTCCGTCCCGGACCGGGCCTCCCAGGAGACGGCCGACAGCCGGGCGGAGCAGGCGCCGGGCGCGCAGACAGACCGTCAGATCCGCGAACAGCAGCAGCCGGCGGAGCAGCGGGAGACCGCGGCGATCCGTGAGGATCTTGTACAGCGGCTTGAGGCGTCGCGTGGTGAGGGTCAGCAGGGTCTGCGGGAGACCGCGGCGATCCGTGAGGATCTTGTACAGCGGCTTGAGGCGTCGCGTGGTGAGGGTCAGCAGGGTCTGCGGGAGACTGCGGCGATCCATGAGGATCTTGTCCAGCGGCTTGAGGCGTTGCGTGGTGAGGGTCAGCAGGATCTGCGGGAGACTGCGGCGATCCATGAGCAGCTTGTCCAGCGGCTTGAAGCGTTGCGCGGCGAGGACAACGGCACCTCCTCGTCGGTTCCCGCGGTGGCGGAGAGCGAGGCGGGAACGGGTCAGGCCGTCGCGGAGGAGGACGCCTCGGCGGCTGGCTGGAGGGAGCAGCCGCTGCGGGACTCCGCCGGAAGCCCGCTCGGCCTGCATATCACCACGGAACCCGGCGAGGGCGGGATCCGTCACGGGATCCCTCTGCGGGAGGTCAGGACCGAGAGCGGCGATCTCCTGCCCGATGCCGTCGTCGATTACCGTCCCGGTGAGGGCGTCCTGCGGGTCACGGTGCCCGGGCTGGGTATCTCCGAGGTCGACTTCGATCTCCAGACCGGCCAGCAGGTGGAGTCCACCGCCACCCCCGCCGCGGCCCAGGAGACGAAGAGCGGCACCGACACCACCGGGAGCGGTACCGCTCCGGCCGCCGCCACCACCACCGCCGCTGCTGAGCCGGGCAGCGGCACCGCGAAGGCCAGGGCCGTCGAGAGCCGTATCCCGGTGGAGGGCAGCGAGAGTGCCGGGCGGCGCAGGATCGCGGTTGCCGAGGACACCGGGCCGCGCAGGCTCGCGGTTGCCGAGGGTGCCGGTGAGGGCTCCGGCTATGTGCGTCGGTCCGGTGGGCCAAGGCCGGTCACCGCAACGGGGCCCGCAACGGGGCCCGGTACCGGGCCCGGTTCCGGCTCCCGGGGGGAGGAGGCCGCTGGGGGCGCCCGCCTGGAGTCGGCGCCGGCCCGGGAGGCGGCCCGCGCCGATGGGCAGAGGCCGGCCGGCGGCACCGCCACCACGCCCGGCACCGTGGAGGGCTCCGCCACTGCCCCGGGCACCGGCACCACACCCGCCACCACACCCGGCACCACACCCGCCACCACACTCGCCACCACACCCGCCACCGCGCCCGGCACTGCCGCTGTCCCGGGCACCGCCACCACGCCCGGCACCACGCCCGCCACCGCGCCCGGCACTGCCGCTGTCCCGGGCACCGCCACCACGCCCGGCACCACGCCCGATGCCGCGGGTGGCTCCGCCGCTGCCCCGGGCAGCGCTGTCCCGGGCACCGCCACCACGCCCGGCACCACGCCCGATGCCGCGGGTGGCTCCGCCGCTGCCCCGGGCAGCGCTGTCCCGGGCACCGCCACCACGCCCGGCACCACGCCCGATGCCGCGGGTGGCTCCGCCGCTGCCCCGGGCAGCGGTGCCGCGCCCGGTACCACACCCGACACCCCAGACACCGCCGCAAAGGAGCACAGGCCCACCCCCCAGGAGGACGAAGCCACTCTGCAAACCATCCTCAACCTGCCCCAGCCGCCTGCCGCATTCGACTCCTCCCAACTGCCGGACCCCTCCCCCCAGGCGCTGCTCCCCGAAGGCGAGTTCCCCGCCACACCCGACACCGCGGTCACTACGATCGCCGACCTGCGGCCCCAGATACAGCGCAACATCACCGAGCTCAGCAACATCGCGCAGCGGGCCCAGCTGGCCGAGGCCGGCTGGCAGCCACAGGCCGACACCGCCCGCGAGGCGGCCCGCAGCGGTAACGGCGGACAGATCGCCCGGCAGCTGGCCGAGCTGCGCACCGCGGTGGAGCACGGGCTGCTGGAGAGGCGGCTGGCGGACTTCCGTTCCCATGTGGCGCATGGTGTCTCCCGGCTGGAGGAGCTCGGGATCCGCCCAGAGGACTGGAACAGCCAGGTGGCGGCGGTCGAGCAGGCCGCCGGTACGGGCGATGCGGTCCTGACCGACAGCCTGCTGCGCCAGTACACCGCGTTCGTGGAGCGGCACCTGCCGCTGGAGATCCTCACCGGCGAGAACGCCCCGCGTTCCTTCGACAGCGAGGTGGAGCAGCTGCGCCGGGAGCTGACCGCGGTCAGTGACCCGGCCGAGCGGCAGCGGCTGCAACAGGAGCTGGCCGCGCAGCAGGAACTGCGGGAGAAGCTGGACCGGCTGTCCGGGTCCGCTTCCGGTTCCGGCTCCGATGCGGAGTCGTCTTTGCTCCGGCGGCGGGCGCTGGCGCAGGAAGAAGCGGCCCGCAGTGCCCAGGAGGTGGCGCAGGCCCGGCAGACGTGGCAGGAGGCGCAGTGGGAAAGCGAGATGCGGCGGCGGCTGGGCGAGGTACGCGAGGGCACCGCCCGTGCGGAGCTGGAGCGGGCGTTCGAGGCGCTGCGGGAGGAGGCCGCTCCTGATGAGCGGGGGCAGGAGCTGCGGCAGCGGCTGGAGGATGCGGCGAGCTCGCAGGAGCGGGAGCAGGCGCTTGGGGAGCTGGCCGAGCACAACCAGCGGACCAGCAGCGAGTTGCAGCAGCAGAAGAACAACTTGTTGTTCGAGGCGCTGCGTGCCAAGGACGCCCCTGATGAGCGTGGGCAGGAGTTGTGGCAGCGGCTGGAGGACGCGGCGGGCCCGGCGCAGGCCCGTCAGGCGTTCCAGGAACTGAAAGAGCATCAGGACCGGCGGCGGCAGGAGTTCCTGGAGCAGCAGCACGCGGCGGAGGATGCCCGCCTCCAGGCGCAGAACGCGGAGCTGCGGCGGCGGATCGACGCGCTGGACGATGCGGGGAGCCAGGATCCGCGGGAGGTGGAGTTGCGGGGCCTCCTTCAGCAGGCGGCGAGTGAGGCGGAGCGGGCCCGGGCGCTGAGTGAGCTGGCGGTGCACAAGCAGGCCCAGCTGCAGCGGCGCCTGGATGAGGCGGCGGGCGGGCCGGAGCGGGAGCGGGCGCTGGAGGAGCTGGCCCGGTTCAACAACTGGACGGCTGCGGAGCGGCGGCTGGCCTGGCTGCGTACGGGGTGGCGGCTGGACAGCGCACCGCAGGCGCTGGGCGGGCTGGGCAGTGTGCAGGAGGCGGATGCCCGCTATGCGGAGTTGCTGCGGCAGGTCGAGGAGGCCAGGACTCCGCAGCAGGCGCGGCTGGCCGAGCAGGCGCTGGATGAGCATATGGAGCGCCGCAGGCGGGAGCTGGAGCAGCGGCTGGTACAGCGGCAGCAGCAGCGGCAGGCGGAGCAGCAGGAGCAGCAGCAGCAGGAGCAGGGGGAGGGTGCGGCGCGGGGCGGTGCGGACGGGCAGGGTGCCCCGGCCGGCGGGGATCCGCTGCCGGCGAAGCCGCTGTCGCCGCTGGAGCGGGCGCTGGAGCAGTTCGCGGCGCTGCGGGGCGAGGACAGGCAGCCGGATCCGGCCGAGGCCGCTCTGGTCCGGCGGATAGAGACGGCCAGCAGCCAGGAGCAGGCCCACCGGGCGCGGCAGGAACTGAACGAGTACCTGGCCGGCAGGACACAGCAGGAGCGGGCACAAGAGCAGCTCCGGCTGGAACAACTCCGCAACCAGGAGCAGGAAGTGGCTTTCCTGCGGGAGGAGTTGACGCGGCAGCAGCGGACCGGTGCGGTGCAGGAGGCCGCGCGGGTCCAGCAGCGGCTGGAGGAGGCCCAGCAGCGGCTGGCCGGTCTGCGTACGGTGGACGAGAACACTGCCGCGCTGCGCCGTGAGCTGGAGCGGAAGGTGGAGGCGGGGGAGCTGGGCCCGGACAAGCCGGGTCCGGGTGCGGGTGCGGGGGGGCGGCTGGACCGGCTGGTGGGCGAGGGTCTTGCCTGGCGGGCCGAGCAGGAGGCGGAGCGCAGCCGGGAGCAGCTGAGGGCACTGCGCCGGGAGGGCACCGAGGGCGGCGAAGGGGGCGAAGGCAGGCAGGGGCTGGAGGGGGAGACGCCGTCCCGGGAGGCCGGTGAGGGGTCCCTGGACGAGGACGGGTCCCTGGACGAGGGGTCCCTGGACGAGCTGGAGGCGTTGCGCGAGCTGGAGGCGTTGCCGGGCGTGCCCGCTGCCCGGACCGAGGGGCAGCCGGATGTGCCCGCCACCGGGGCCGAGGACACGGCCTCCCCCGGGGAGAGCTCCCTGGACGAGGACGGGTCCCTGGACGAGCTGGATGCGTTGCGCGAGCTGGAGGCGTTGCCGGGCGTGCCCGCTGCCCGGACCGAGGGGCAGCCGGATGTGCCCGCCACCGGGGCCGAGGACACGGCCTCAGCCGGTGAGTGGTCTCTGGGCGAGCAGGAGGCCGGTAAGGACCTGCCCAGCGCCCCGCTGAGCCCGCTGGCGCGGTTCGGTGACGTGGCCGCCGGCCCGGGGGCGGCGAAGACGCCCCCGCAGCCGGGGTCCTCGCCGGACCGGCAGGCGCCCGCCGAGCCGGGTTCCGAGATCGCCCAGCTGCAGCCCGAACGTTCCCGCTCCGCGGCCGGCCCGGACGATCTCGCCTTGCCCCAGGCGCCGTCCGCTGCCTCGCGTGCGGAGCGGGCCGCCAGCCCTGAACGGGTCCCGCGGGTCGA
The DNA here is from genome assembly GCA_963711935.1 of uncultured Actinomycetota bacterium. Taxonomy (GTDB): domain Bacteria; phylum Actinomycetota; class Actinomycetes; order Streptomycetales; family Streptomycetaceae; genus Streptomyces. The sequence goes on along the minus strand of CAVQGD010000025.1, from coordinate 398,264 downwards.
GGACCTGGAGAGCACGATCGCCGCGCTGAAGGCGGAGGAGCAGGCCGCCGCGGAACAGGCCGCGGCGGAACAGGCAGCGGCGGAGCAGGCAGCGGCGGAGCAGGCCGCCGCGGAGCAGGCCGCGGCGGAACAGGCCGCGGCGGAGCAGGCCGCGGCGGAGCAGACCGTGGCGGAGCAGACCGCCGTGGGAGCGGAGCCCGGCGACGGCACGCCGCAGCGGCTGCCCGCAGAGCAGCCGGCGGAGCAGGCCGGGGAGACGGCAGCGACGCCCGGGGAGCAGGTGGCGCAGGCCGACACCCCGCCCACGGCACCGCAGGATACGGACCGGCCGGCAGCCACACCCCCGGCGACCGAGGCGGTGGAGCAGCCGGTACGCGACGCCGCGCAGGACACCGAGGCTATGGAGCAGCCGGTACATGCTGCCGCGCAGGACACCGAGGTCGCGGAGCAGCCGGTACGTGCTGCCGCGCAGGACACCAAGGTCGCGGAGCAGCCGGCGCGCGAGGGTACGCAGGACGCGCTGGGGGACGCGCTGGTCCCGGCGGACGCGGCGGACGCGCTGGTCCCGGCCGGGGGACCCACCGATACCGGGGAGCGCACCGATGCCGGGAAGCGCACCGATGCCGGGGAGGCGGCGCAGGAGGGCCTGTGGGAGGTCGCGGCGCGGTTCGGGCTGGACGAGGCCGGGGCGCGGGCGTTGTGGGAGGCGGCGGCGAGCATCACCCAGCAGCACAACCCGTTCCCGCTGACGATCAATGAGCAGGCCTCCTCGCTGCTCCAGCGGGACCCGGAGCAGTTCGGGCACATCCTGCGGGTGGCGCAGGAACTGCACGCGCACGGCGGCCCGGACCGGGGGCGGGCCCACGGGGTGGAGGCCGCCCAGGACCTGGCCCGGCAGCGGGGCCTGCACAGTACGCACGGCCCACAGGGCCCACGCGGGGGACTCGTGGGTGGTGCCAGGACGTCGGAGTCCGAGGCCGGACCGTCCACCCAGCCCGGCACCGACCGCTCGGCGACCGACGGCTCGGCGACCAGCCGTGGGGTGCACTGGGCGATGTACAGGGACGCGTATGCCCTGGAGGACCAGGAGTTGGTCGCCGAGGCCCCGGCTGAGTTGATCGCCGAGGCCCCGGCTGAGGCTGAGGCGGACAGGTCGGAGCGGAATGTTCCGCCGAGCGAGCTGCATCCGAGGGCGAGGGAGCAGCGGAGAGACGCATCCGGGCAGCTGTGGCGGGACGCGCGGGAGGCACTGCAGTCGCATCTGGAGGGCCGGCCGGCGGAGCGCGACGCCGACTTCACCGTCACCGAGCTGCTCGGTGGCGGGCACGTGGTGGTGGCCAACCCGTCGGCCAGCCAGTCGTCCAACGAGTCGGGCGACAGGTCGGCCCGCTGGCCGAGTGAGAGGCAAGGCAACGAGCAAGCCAACAATTTGGTCGGCAGGGCGGCCAGCTGGCCAGGTGAGAGGCAAGCCGACGAGTCGGCCAGCCAGTGGGCCAGCCAGTCGGACAACGAGTTGGTCGGCAGGTCGGCCAGCTGGCCGGGTGAGAGGCAAGCCGACGAGCCGGCTCTGCGGATCGCGTTCGATGACCGGCAGCAGTGGACGTCATGGGAGTACCTGCTGACCAACGCGCCGTCGACCATGCCCGGTCTGCGGGCCGTGGGGGAGCGTACGTGGGGTCCCGACGGTGAGGAGAGGATCACCTACCGGCTGACGAGCGACGACCCGGAGGCCGCCGAGGCACTCCACCTGGAGGACCGGGAGGACGGCGGGTACACGCTCCGCGAGACGGAGACCGGGATCCGCCACATCTACAGTTCCGGTGGCGAGCCTCTGTACCGTGAGTTCCCGTTGGAGTCGTCCGGCCACCACTATGTCCGGATCGCCGCGCAGAACCCGGACGACCTGCGTGTGGTGCGGGACACGGATCCGGTGGGCGCCCCGGCCCATGCCGGCTTCGGCCCCGTACAGCGGCTGGGCGAGCATGAGGTCGTCGTATCGCCCGTGGACGCGCGGACGCCGCCCGTGGACGCGGCCTCCACGTCCACGGGCAGCCTGCCGATGCCCCGTGTCGTCGCCGACACCCGCGACGGCCGGATATACGAAGAGGTCCGGCGTGCGAGTGGCGAAGGCCCCGCCGTGTACTGGAAGCTCGACCACATCACCGGGCGGGCCGTTCCCCTCGATGCCGACGGCCAGGAGGTCCGGTACAAGGACGGAGCTTCCCGCACGCTGAGGACGATGGCCGACGATCTCGAGCTGGTCTTCTGGGACGGGAACAACAATCTGGTGCCGGACCCGACCGTGCCCAACTCGCTGGACGAGTGGGCGTCGGCCGCCGGGAGCGACGACCCCGTCTCCGAGCAGGGGAATGGCGCCGGCCTGCGGGGTTCCGAGCCGACGGCGTTGCCGCTGACCGGGCTGACCGCCAAGGGGCTGGAGCTGCCGCTGTCGGAGATGCGGCTCCACACCGAGCGGCGGGCGGACGGCACGGTGACGCGGACGCTGATGGGCGGCGGTGTCGCCACGCGGTTCGCGTTCGAGTCGGTGAGGCCCGTGCCGGAGGAGTTGGCGGAGCGGCTGCCTGACGGGTTCACCGTCACGGAGGTGGTCGGGGGACGGACATTCCACTTCGACGCTTCGGGAGTGCTTCGTTTCCGGGGTACGCCGCAGGGCGAGGGCTCCCTCTACCGCGAGGCCGGCGAGGCCGACGAGGCCGCGTATGCGGATGACATCCGGCATATCTCCTTCGGCCGGAGTTCGAGCCGCCTGTCGGACCGCCAGCTGAAGGTGATCAGCGACCTCGCGGCAGCTACCGCGCGGAAGGGGCTGGAAGCCCACGCGGAGGAGCGGTCGTTGCCGAAGGTGACCATCAGTGGTCACAGCAACGGCACGTCCCAGTGGCGGTCCGGCTCCGACCGGGCGCTCAGCGTCAGCGAGGAGCGTGCCAAGGCGGTGGCCGAGGTGTTCAAGGCGCGCTTGAGGGCGTACCTGAGTGCCCTCCTTCGCGGCTCTGCCGCCGGGCCGCGTGCCGAGGACTTCTCCGTCGATGTCGATCCACGCGGCCGTGACTATCCCTTGGGTACCGGCCCCCAGGACGGTACGGCCGTCCGCCGCCGCGCCGTGATCACTGTCAGCCCTCCCGGACCGTTGCCGCTGCACAGGGTCCCGCTGTACTCGATCCCCGAGGGGGCCGAGGGGGCCGAGGGGTTGCTTGGTGAGGGGACGCCGCTGTCCGGTGCCGGTCTGGTGGGTGAACTGGCCGGTGCGAGGGTCCGGTTGATGCAGGGTCCGGTGCGTCTGGGTGTGGTGGACCGTGAGGGGGTGCTGCTTCGGGGCTATACCGTGACGTCGCGTCAGGAGGGTGGCTTCACGGTCGCGGGCGGTGCCGGGGGCGCCCTGCACTTCTCGGAGGAGGGGCAGTTCCAGTTCCGTACCGTGGCGCTGCCGGGTTCCGACCGGCAGCTGCTTTTCCCCACCCCGGCGGGCGTGGACGGCGGGGTCCGTCTGGTGAATGCGGAGGGCACGACGCTGGCGGAGGCCGTCGAGCGGCTGCCTGACGGCTTCACCCTCACCGACCCCTCCACGGGCCGGAGCTGGAACCTCGACAGCGACGGCCATGTCCTGCCCGAGATGGCGGAGCAGGCCTCTTCGAGGGGGCGGACGGACTTTCCCCGACGGACAGCGACAGCGTCGATGCCGCCTCCGACGCGCCGCGCTTCTCCGACGCGCCGCGCCCCTCCGACGCGCAGCTTCCCCTGGCGGAAGCCTCCGATGCGCAGTCCTCCCCGGCGGAAGCCTCCGACGCGCAGTCCTCCGAGGTGCGAGCTTCCGATGCGCAGCTTCCCCCGTCGGAGGCTTCCGACGAGCAGTCCTCCCTTGCGGAGACTTCCGATGTGGAGATCTCCGAGGTGGCTGCGCAGGAGGTCCTCCACAGTGCGGAGGCGGAGGCGGTGGCGGTGGCGGAGCCGACCGCGCCGACGGGGTCGACTGGGGAGGGGATGCGGTACAAGCCGCGGCCGAGGTGGCAGCGGGAGGTGTGGACGGTTCCGGAGGACGTGCCGTTGCGTGCCCCGGCGTTCCGGCTGCGGGCGCTGCCGGCTCAGGTGGTCCAACAGCTGGCGGCCATGGGAGTGTCGGCGGTTCCGGAGGTTCTGGACGGTGCCGGGGAGAGGACGACGGACTGGGTGGTGACGCCGCGGGAGGCCGAGGACGTCGACGGGGAGCTGGAGGTCATCGGTTACACCGTGACCAACAGGGCGGGGGACGTGCGGTGGCAGGTCAGCAGGGAGCTGGCGCCGCAGTCGCAGGACGTGCGGCTGGCCGGAGCGGAGCATTTCCTGCGGATCGCCAACGGCGAGGACGGGCCGGAGCTGTCCGTGGTGGCGGCAGACGGCACCGTGTCGGACGGGCACGAGATGCGGGAGGTCCGGGACGAGAACGGTGAGCTGACCAGGGTCGTGATCACCGATGGTCCTGGCACTGTGGGCTGGCACTTCGACGGTGGAGGGGCCTCGCTCAGTGCGGAGCTGCGGCTGACCGGTCAGGAGGGTCAGGAGCTGGATGCCCACTTGGCGGTGACGGATATGCGGATCCGGGCGCGGCGTGTTCCGGTTTCCGACGCGGCGCCGACCGGGCGGAGCGCGGAGCTGGTCGGTGACTATCGGTGGCTCGCGGCGTCGTACGAGGTCGAGTGGACGGTGGATGAGGAGGGCAACGAGGGGTTTGTTCTCACCGATCGTGCGCTGACCGGGGACGTGCTCCGTTTCCGTACGGACGGTGTGGACGCGATGTTGGTGTCGGCTGACCGGAACCGGAATCCGCGCAGTGACTACATGCGCGGGGCGCGGGAGGAGCGTTTCTCGGCGCGTGCGCCGGAGGCCGGGCCGGGGAACCGCCTGGACACGGTGGACCCGAGGGACCCGGACTCCGAGATCGTGCTGGAGGCGGAAGCGCCCGCCCAAGGGGAGTCCACCGAGGTGGGGGCCTCCGACGCGCAGCTCTCCGAGGTGCGGGCCCCCGACGCGCCGCCGTCCTCCCCCGCGGAAACCTCCGATGCGGCTACGCGAGAGGCTCCCGGCAGGGACACTGACAGCGACGTTGACAGTGACGCTGAAGTCGACGCTGAACTCGCCGCGCTGACCGCCGATGTGGCTACGCGAGAGGCTGCTGGCAGGGACACTGACAGCGACGTTGACAGTGACGCTGAAGTCGACGCTGAACTCGCCGCGCTGACCGCCGATGTGGCTACGCGAGAGGCTCCCGGCAGGGACACTGACAGCGACGTTGACAGTGACGCTGAAGTCGACGCTGAACTCGCCGCGCTGGCCGCGCAGCCCGCAAGCGTCCCCCGGGAGGGCGGCACGATCCGCCCGGAGACCGACCGTGTGCCGACCGGGGGCGCCAACGGCGCGGATGTCGCGACGACCGAGCGGTTGATCGCCGACTACCGGCGTCAGATGGGCAGGCAGGGTGTTCCGCTGAGCAGCCTGCATCAGTGGGCGAGGGAGTTGCGGAGCGCCGCATATGACGGGCTGTTGCGGGACGCGCAGGAGGCCCTGCGGTCGCATCCGGAGGCCCGGCGCACCGGGGCCGGCGCGGTTCAGCGTCGGCTTCACCGTCACCGCGCTGCCCGGTGGCGGGCACGCGGTGGTGCACCACTCGGGTCTGCGGATCGAGTTCGATTCCCAGCAGCGGTGGACGTCACGGGAGTACCTGCTGCCCGACGCGCCGCCGACCATGGCCGGTCTGCGGGCCGTGGCGGACCGTACGTGGGGTCCCCGCGGTGAGGAGCAGATCACCTACCGGCTGACGGGTGACGACCCAGGGGGCGTGGCACGGTTCGCCGTGCACACCGTTCCGCCGGGGTCGGCGGAGTCCGTCCATGGTCGGTTCGTGGCCACCGACGGTGGGAACGGTCGCCGGTACCACTTCGGGCAGGAGGGCACGCTCACCGCTCGTGACACGCCGCTTCAGGGCAGGTGGGCGTATCTGCGGACCGAGGAGGTTGCTCCCGACGGTGCGCCCCGGCTGCTCGATCCGCAGGGTGCGCCGTGGGAGGACTGGCAGGCCGGGAATCCGGTCGCCGGGGGGATCGAGGTGCGGCTCGCCGACGACGGGGGCGCGCCGCTCCAGCGGATGGCCTTCGACTCGACCACCGGAGACCTGCACCAGGAGACCGTCCCGCTACGGGACCGCGAGGGGCGGCTTCTCGGCTACGCCGAAGTTGACCACACGGCGCGTGATGACGGGCCCTCCGCCAGGGAGCGTCTCGACGCCAACGGCAATGTTGAGCAGGGGGGCAATGTTGAGCAGGGGCACAGTCTGAAGGTGACTGGGCGGCCGGGCGGCAGCCTGGTGGTCAAGGACGGCACGGGCCAGGTCCTGTTCAGGCGCTTCGCCTGGGGTACCGCGCTGGGAACGAACCAGTCCACCTCGCAGCGCAAACCGCCCAGGGGAACCATTGCCCGGCCCTTCCTGGAGGACAGCCCCGGAGACGGTCGGCGGGCGCGGTTCGGGGCGGCGGAGCCCGGTGGCGGGGCCCAGGAGCTCCGGATCCACGCGCCGGAGAACGGTCCTGGCCTGCAGTTGAGGGAGGCTGGGCGCCCGGTTCCCGGACAGTTCGTCCGGGACGGGGACCGTTTCGTCTTCCTCCGCCCCCTGTCCGACGAGCCGGACGGGCCGGTGAGGGAATACCGGCTGGACGCCAGGTGGCGGGTGGAGAGTGAGTCGCTGATCCTGGGCAGGCCGAATACCGACTCCAGGATCGCCGAGTTGCGTGTGGCCGACCAGGAGCGGCCGGGCGGTGGTACGGAGAGGGTGCCGGCCGCCGGGAGCGACGACTCCGTCTCCCAGGACGGGAGCGTCGCCGACCTGCTGGGTTTCGAGCCGCAGTGGGTCACGCTGGTCGAGGGCGGTGCCCAGGTGGGCCGCAGCTACTACGCGCACGGGAACGCCTCCACGTCGTCGCTGCCCTTGCACGCGCGCGCCTCGAAGTACGTCGAGCTCCTCGCGAGGACGGAGGACGGCCGGCCGGAGGAATCCCGCCGCTCCCGGGTGCCCTGGCCGGAGGAGGAGAGCGCGACCCCGTACTTCGTGGAACTCGGCGGCGACGACCAGCACTTCCGGATCCGCGACGAGGCCGGAGAGGTGCACGAATTCGGCCTGGACGAGGTGGAAAAGGTCGCCGAGGCGATAGGCGCCGACCCCCAGTTGCGCCGCCGGACCGGGCAGGGCGCCCCGGTCGTGCTCCTGCTCCCGCACGGCGCCATGGGCGGGCTGGAACTGCCCCGCGCGCTCTCCGACCGCACCCGGGCCACCGTGTGGGCGGCCACCTCCGACGTTCGCCTCGTCCCCGGCGAGAACAACGGGCACGGCATCGCCCTGATGAGCCAGGAGCTGTCGGGGACCGACGACAGCCTTCCCGGCCAGTGGCTGCGCACCGAGCCGGGCGACGCCGGGCCGGGCGGAGTCCGGGCGGGGGAGCGCTCCGGCGAACCCGGTTACCTATGGCTGCTGGGCGGGGGCAGGGTCCGGGACACGGATGTCCGCAGCCAGCCCGTCATCGACCGGCGGGACCACCGGCCGCGCGGACGCAGCACCCTGGCGGCCGACGACAGCATGCAGTTCATCGCCCCGCTCCTCCCCGGTGCCAGTTCCTACACCAGGCGCTCCTCCCTGCGGCCCCTCTCCTTCTGGCGGTTCGGCAGCAAGCCGATGCCGCACCTGAAGCACGAGGCGGACGCCTACCACACCGACGGGCACGGCGGCGCGGGAGCCCTGGGGGTCGAGCTGCGCGACGGCCGGAGCGTCATGGTCACGGGGGAGGAGTGGGGCCGCTACCTGATGCGCAGGCCCAGCTTCCGCCGGCTGCCACCGACTTCTCCCGTCGTGATATGGAACTGCTGGGCCGCGGCCCCTCCGTACCGCAGGCATCTGGAGCGTTTCCCCGAGCTGACGAGCGCCGCCGTAGGGCTCGCCAAAGCCACCGGGCGCATCGTCTATGGAGCCGACGGCAAGGTGTACCAAGGGACCCCTCGCGGCCGGCTGGTCAACAGTGTCATGGCTTCGGGTTGGCGGCTGGGGAAGTGGAGGCAGGTGCGTCCCGAGGCGAGGACCGAGGAGCTGGAGCGGTCGCTCACCGGGGAGGCCCCGCGTCAGGCGGACGTGTCCCGCCGCCCGTCCGCACCGGCGCGGTGGGTCAGCGATGCCGTGAGCCGCTGGTTCCGCAGGAACACAACAGGGGCGGCCACCCTTTCCCGCCACGACGAATCCACCACGCAGCACACCCGGAGCGGCGAGGAAACATCCGGCAGCCGCCCGGCCACAGACCTCACCGCGGAGCCGGCCACAGACCTCACGGGGGAGCCGGCCACAGACCTCACGGGGGAGCCGGCCACAGACCTCACGGGGGAGCCGGCCACAGACCTCACGGGGGAGCCGGCCACAGACCTCACGGGGGAGCCGGCCACAGACCTCACGGGGGAGCCGGCCACAGACCTCACCGCGGAGCCGGCCACAGACCTCACGGGGGAGCGGCCACAGACCTCACCGCGGAGCCGGCCACAGACCTCACGGGGAGCCGCCCACAGACCTCACCGCGGAGCCGACCGACAACGGTGCCGTTCCGGAGCACGCCGACAACGGTGCCGTTCCGGAGCAGGCCGAAGCCCGGCAGTCCCCGGACGAGCACCGGGAGCTCGGTCCGGACAGCGTGCACTGGCACGGATTCCGGAACGGACACCCGGTCGCCCTGCACGCGGCCTCCGGCCGCACATGGACCAGCGACGCCCTGGGCCGCTGGAGCATCCGCACAGAAGAACAGCACATCCCGCCCGGCACGGCCGAGGAGGCGGAGCCTGACGCCGGGCTGGGGGCGTCACAGCCGCACATTGCCGTGCGCAGGCCGCAGGGCCAGCCGGTCGAGACGCGCACGGTGCCGCTCGCCGACGACCCGGATGTGCTGCAGCGGCAGATGGAGAGTGTCTTCGGGCCTCGGCCGGGCCGTCCGAGGCCGGGCCGTCCGAGGCCGGGCCCTCCGAGGCCGGGCCGTCCACCCGCCCCGGCGCCGAGCAGGCAGACGCCGACCGGACAGACGCCGAGCAGGCAGACGCCGACCGGACAGACGCCGACCAGGCAGACGCCGACCGGACAGACGCCGACCAGCCCGGCGCCGACCGGGCAGACGCCGACCAGCCCGGCGCCGACCGGGCAGACGCCGACCGGGCAGACGCCGACCGGGCAGACACCGACCGCCCTGGCGCCGACCAGGCAGACACCGACCAGCCCGGCGCCGACCACCCGGCGATCCGCCCTGTGCTGTACGGGGGCGACATCGACCGTGTGCTGTACGCGGCCGCCCTCGGCGCGAATGTCGTGGAGAGCGAGCGGTTGATCGCCGAGGCCCGGCGTCAGGCGGACAGGCAGGACGTTCCGCTGCACGAGCTGCATCAGGGGTCGAGGGAGCTGCGGAGCGCCGCATACGAGAAGCTGTTGCGGGACGCGCAGGAGGCACTGCGGGCGCATCTGGAGGGCCAACCGGCGGAGCTCAGCGCCGACTTCACCGTCACCGCGCTGCCCGGTGGCGGGCACACGGTGGTGTACCACGGGCCGGCCAACATCCTGGGCCACATGTTGAGCCAAGGGCGGGGTCTGCGGATCGAGTTCGATTCCCGGCAGCGGTGGACGTCACGGGAGTACCTGCTGGGCAAGCCGCCGCGGACCATGGCCGGTCTGCGGGCGGTGGCGGACCGTACCTGGGGCCCGACTCGGCGGTGAGGAGAACGGTGCGGAGAGGATCACCTATCGGCTGACGGGTGCCAACCCGGGGGCCGTGGCACGGTTCGACGTACGCACCGTCCCGCCGGAGTCGGCGGAGTACGTCCATGGTCCGTTCGTGGCCACCGACCATGGGTACGGCCACCGGTACTACTTCGGGCCGGAGGGCACGTACACCGCTCGTGACACGCCGCTTCCGGACGGGTGGGCGTATCTGCGGACCGAGGTGGCTGCTCCCCCCGACGCTACGCTCCGGCTGGCCGATCCGCAGGGTGTGACGTGGGAGGACTGGCAGGCCCAGGCTCTGAACGACGAGATGATCGAGGTGCGGCCCGCCGACGACAGGGGCGCGCCGCACCAGCGGATGGTCTTCGACCCGACCAACGGACAGGTGTACCACGAGACCGTCCCGCTACGGGACCGCAAGGGACAGCTTGTCGGCTACGCCCGCTTTTACCACCCACGGAGTCCACTGAGTCCTGACGAATATCTTCAGCAACAGCAGTCGTCTTGACGTCAACGGCCACGATATGCCGGGGCACCCTCTGACGGTGACCAGGCAGCCGGGCGGCGGCCTGGTGGTCGAGGACGGCAGGGTGACCAGGCGGCCGGACGGCAGCCGGAGGGTCGAGAACGGCACGGGCCGGGTTCTGTTCATGCGCTCCGCCTGGGGTACCGAGCGGATCCGCATCACCGCGCCGGGACGGAACCAGCTCACCCCCGAGCCGCAGACCGAACCGCCCAGGGGAACCATTTCCCCACTCCTGGGAGACGGCTACGGAAACCTTCCAGAGGTGCGGCTCAGGCCGGAGGAGGCCGGTGGCGAGCCCCGGAGGCTCCAGGTCCTCGCGCCGTGGTGGGCTCCTGGTCTGGAGTTGATGGAGCCTTTGAGCGGCTCGGCTGCCAGAAAGGTCGTCGGACAGATCGTCCGGGACGGGGACCGTTTCGCCATCCGCCTCCCCCTGCTCCCCAACAGCCCGGACGGGCCGGTGAGGGAGCACTGGTTGGACGCCGAGTGGAAGGGGGAGCATGAGTCGCTGATCCTGGGCGGGCCGTATGCCGACCCCAGGATCGCCGGGTTGCGGGTGGCCGACCAGGAGCGGCCGGGCGGTGGTACGGAGCGGGTGCTGCGCGGGCCGGAGGAGGACCGGCAGGCGTTCCGGCTGGAGACCCGGGCAGGACGGCGGGTACATGCTCGTCGAGACGGCGACCGGGATCCGCCACGTCTACGGTCGCGTGGGCGAGGCTCTGTACCGTGAGGTCCCGGTGGGGTCGTCGCACCACCACTACGTCCGGATCCCCGCGCAGGACCCGCACGACCTGCGTGTGGTGGGGGACACGGAGTCGGTGGGTGCCTCGAGCAGTGTTTCCTTCGGCTCCGCATGGCGGCTGGGCGAGCATGAGGTCGTCGTGGCGCCCCTGCTCCCGAGGGCCGTGCCCACGGACACAGGCGGGCTCACGCTGCCGATGCCCCGTGTCGTCGTCGACACCCGTAACGGCCGGACAGTCGAAGAGGTCCTGCACGCGGGTGACGAAGGCCCTGTCGTGTACTGGAGGGTCGACCACCTCACCCGGCAGGCCGTTCCCCTCGATGCCGACGGCCGTGAGGTCCTGGGCGAGGACGGAGCTTCCCTCAAGCTCGAGCTGAGGACGGCGGCCGACGGTCCCGGGCTGCTGTTCCTGGACAGGGACGGCAACGTGGTGCCGGACCCGACCGTGCCCAACTCGCTGGACGCGTGGGCGCCGACCGCCGGGAGCGACAACCTCTTCGACAACCTCGACGACGACTACTTCGGCTCCGAGGATGACGACCTCGTCTCCGATCCCGACGACCTCCTCTCCGAGGATGCGGATGCGGATACGGATGCCGGGTCCGAGCAGGCCGACGCCGGGCAGGGGGCGTCGCAGCTGCACATTGCCGCGCATCAGGCGCAGGGCCCGCCGGTCGAGACGCACACGGTGCAGTCCGCCGACGCCCCGGGTGTGCTGCAGCGGCGGGTGGAGGGTGTCTCCGGGCCGTCCGAGGCCGGGCCGTCCGAGGCCGGGCCGTCCACCCGCCCCGGCGCCGACCGGGCAGACGCCGACCGGGCAGACGCCGACCGCCCCGACGCCGACCAGCCCGGCGCCGATCACCCGGCGATCCGCCCTGTGCGGTACGGGGACGCCATCGACCGTGTGCTGTACGGGGACGCCGTCGGCGCGGAGGTCGTGGAGAGCGAGCGGTTGATCGCCGACGCCCGGCGTCAGGCGGACAGGCAGAGCGTTCCGCTGCACGAGCTGCATCAGGGGTCGAGGGAGCTGCGGAGCGCCGCATACGAGAAGCTGTGGCGGGACGCGCAGGAGGCACTGCGAGCGAATCCGGAGGGCCGGCCGGGGCGCCGCGCCGGCTTCACCGTCACCGCGCTGCCCGGTGGCGGGCACGCGGTGGTGTACACCGGGCCGGCCTACGAGTCGGCCAACGAGTCGGCCGACGTGCTGGTCAACGGGCGGGGTCTGCGGATCGAGTTCGATTCCCGGCAGCGGTGGACGTCACGGGAGTACCTGCTGGGCAACCCGCCACCGACCATGGACGGTCTGCGGGCCGTGGCGGACCGTACCTGGGGTCCCGGCGGTGAGGAGCAGATCACCTACCGGCTGACGGGTGCCAACCCGGGGGCCGTGGCACGGTTCGCCGTCCACACCCTCCCGGACGTACGCATCGTCCCGCCGGAGTCGGCGGAGTCGGCGGAGTCTGTCCAGGGTCCGTTCGTGGCCACCGACGACGGGTACGGTCACCGGTACCACTTCGGGCCGGAGGGTACGTTCACCGCTCGTGACACGCTGCTTGAGGGCAGGTGGGCGTATCTGCGGACCGAGGAGGGCGCTCCCGATGGTGCGCCCCGGCTGCTCGATCCGCAGGGTGCGCCGTGGGGGGACTGGCAGGCCCGGAATATGTTCGACGAGGCCGGGGATCCGGTCGCCGCGAGGATCGAGGTGCGGCCCGCCGACGACGGGGGCGCGCCGCACCAGCGGATGGCCTTCGACTCGACCACCGGAGACCTGCACCAGGAGACCGTCCCGCTACGGGACCACGAGGGGCAGCTTGTCGGCTACGCCACCATTGATGAGCACCCGTCGAGTGCTGACGGAGTTTTCAACGGCACGCGTCTCGACGTCAACGGCCACGCTGTGCCGGACAACGGGATGCCGTTGAGGGCGAGCAGGCAGCCGGACGGCGACCTGAAGGTCTGGGACATCATGGGCTGGGACATCATGGGCCGGGTTCTGTTCAGGCGCTCCGCCTGGGGTACCGAGCCGGTCCCCATCCCCGCGCCGGGACGGAAGCAGCTCGCCCCCGAGCTGCAGACCGAACCGCCCAGGGGAACCATTGCCCGGCCCTTCCTGCAGGACAGTCGCGGAAGCCTTCCGCGGGTGCGGCTCGGGGCGGCGGTGGCCGAGGGCGAGGCCCAGGAGTTCCAGATCTACGCGCCGTTGTCGGCTCCTGGCCTGTCGTTGCTGGAGGGTGAGAACACCCGGCGTATGGGTCCCCTGCAGATCCTCCGGGACGGGGACCGTTTCGTCATCCGCCGCTCCCTGTTCGCCGCCGGCCGGACGGGCCGATGACGGAACACCGGCTGGACGCCGAGTGGCGGGTGGAGCGTGAGGCGCTGATCCTGGGCGGGCCGTACACCGACCCCAGGATCGCCGAGAGGATCGCCGAGTTGCGTGTGGGCTACCAGACGCGGCCGGGCGGTGACAGGGAGAGGGTGCTGCTCGGGCCGGAGGAGCACCGGCAGGCGTTCCGGCTGGAGAGCTGGGAGGACGGCCGGGAGCTGCTCGGGCCGGCGGAGGAGCACCGGCAGGCGTTCCGGCAGAACCAGCAGGGCGGCGGGTTCGCGCTCGTCGAGACGGAGAGCGGGGTCCGCCACCTCTACGGTCCCTTGGGCGAAGCGCTGTACCGCGAGGAACCGTCGGAGTCGGCGCCCGGCGGCTATGTCCGGTTCTTCGTGGGGAACTATGCCGACTCCATGCTCGCCAAGTTGCGGGTGGCCGGCGGGGAACTGCTCGGGCCGCAGGAGTACCGGCAGGCGTTCCGGCTGGAGAACCAGCAGCGCGGCGGGTACGCGCTCGTCGAGAGGGCGACCGGGATCCGCCACGTCTACGGTCCCCCCACCTCCGCCCCCTTGAGCCAGGAGCTGTACCGCGAGCTCCCGTTGGGGCCGTCGCCCCGCCACTACCTCCGGATCATCTCGGGCAACCGGCACGACCTGCGGGTGGTGCGGGCCACGGATCCGATGGTCGCCCCGAGCAGTCCTGCCTTCCGCCCCGTAGGGCGGCAGGGCGGGCATGTGGTCGTCGTGTCGCCCGCGGACGCGGAGGTCGTGCCCGCGGGCAGGTACGAGCTGCCGATGCCCCGTCTCCTCGTCGACACCCGCGACGGCCGGATCCTCGAAGAGGTCCTGCGGGCGGATGACGAAGGCCCCGCCGTGTACTGGAAGGTCAACTACCTCAGCGGGCTGGCCTTTCCCCTCGATGCCAACGGCCAGGAGATCCTGGGCGAGGGCGGAACTTCCCTCAGGCCCCAGTCGAGGACGACGGCCGGCACTCCCACGCTGCTGTTCGTGGACGAGCACAACAACGTGGTGCTGGACGGGACCAGGCGCAACCCGCTGGACGAGTGGGCACGGGCAGCCGGGCGCGACGACCTCGACTCCGCTGGTGAGTGGGAGGTGGTCGAGGAGGTCAGGCAGGACATCGTCTTCGACGGTGGGTCGAGCCGGTTGTCGTCGGAGGCCCAGCGGCTCATCGAGCAGTTCGTGAGGCGTACCGTGTGGGCCAGTACGGCGGCTCTTCGCGAGGGGCAGCTGGTGCCGGTGGTGACCATCACTGGTCACAGCAACGGCACCTGGTTCGATCAGTCGCGCTCCGGTCTTGACCTGTTCAGGGCTGAGCAGCGTGCCGCTGCCCTGCGCGATACCGCCCTGCGCAGTGCTCAGGAGCGTGCCGACCAGGTGGCCCTCGCCTTCATCCCGCGGCTGCGGGAGTATCTGGAGGCGGGCGCCCTGCTGGAGGACTATCTGCTGGTGGCCGGGCAGCTGCGGGAGTATCTGGAGGCTACGTCTGCGGCTGCGGTTGCCGCGGGGGGTACTGGTCGGGAGGCTTTCGGCGTCCCTGTCGCCATCATGTCCCGGGGCCGTGACCATCCCGTCGGCCCTCTTCCGGAGGGCGCGGTGCCCGGCCCGGAGGCGCGCCGCCGTGCGGTCATCACGATCCGCACTCTCCGGTGGGCCGCCGAGCCGGAGGCGGCTCAACGTCCGCCGGAGGAGGATGCCCTCCTCTCCGAGGACGCGGATTCCGGGTCCGGGCAGGCCGACGCCGGGCAGGCCGATGGCGGGCAAGGAGCGTCGCAGCGGCGCATCGACACCCACAGGGCGCAGGTGCAGGGCCCGCCGGTCGGGACGTACACGGTGCCGCCCGCCGACGACCCGAGTGTGCTGCGGCAGGTGGCGGAGGGTGTCTCCGTGCCCTCCGAGACTGGGCCGTCCGAGGCCGGGCCGTCCACCCGGCCCGGCGCTGACCAGGCAGACGCCGACCGCCCTGGCGCCGACCGGGCAGACGTCGACCAGCCCGGCGCCGACCGCCCGGCGATCCGCCCTGAGCTGTACGGGGGCGCCATCGACCGTGTGCTGTACGGGAACGACATCGGCGCGAATGTCGTGGAGAGCGAGGAGTTGATCTCTGCGGCCCGGCGTCAGGCGCGCAGTCTGAATATGCCGCTGAGCAGGCTGCATCAGGGCTCGATGGCGCTGCGGAATGCCGCATACGACAGGCTGTTGCGGGACACGCAGCAGGCCCTGCGGTCGCATCTGGCGCAGCTGGAGGGCCGGCCGGCGGAGCTCGGCGCCGATTTCACCGTCACCGCGCTGCCCGGTGGCGGGCACGCGGTGGTGTACACCGGGTCGGCCAACGAGTCGGCCGACGTGCTGGCCAACGGGTCGGCCAACGTGCGGGGCCCCAGGCGGACTCTGCGGATCGAGTTCGATTCCCGGCAGCGGTGGACGTCACGGGAGTACCTGCTGGGCCACGAGCCACCGACCATGAACGGTCTGCGGGCCGTGGCGGACCGTACCTGGGGTCCCGGCGGTGAGGAGCAGATCACCTACCGGCTGACAGGTGACGACCCGGGGGCCGTGGCACGGTTCGCCGTCCACACCGTCCCGCCGGAGTCGGCGGAGTACCACTATGGTCCGTTCGTGGCCACCGACGAGGCGCGCGGTCGGCGGTACCACTTCGGGCAGGAAGGTACGTACACCGCTCGTGACCTGCGGCTTGCGGGCGGGTGGGCGTATCTGCGGACCGACATGGGTGCTCCCGACGGTGCGCCCCGGCTGGCCGATCCGCAGGGTATGCCGTGGGAGGACTGGCAGGTCGGGTATGCGGTCGACCGGAACGTGACTCCGGTTGGCGTGAGGATCGAGGTGCGGCCCGCCAACGACAGGGGCGCGCCGCACCAGCGGATGGTCTTCCACCTGGACGACGGACGGCTGCACTACGAGCTCGTCCCGCTACGGGACGACAAGGGGCGGCTTGTCGGCTACGCCGAGGTTGACTACTGGTCGTGGACGTTTGAGGGGGTTGGCGGGCCCCTCACCGTCCGCAGCCATCGCGACGTCAACGGCGACGTCGTGCGGGGGCGGAGTCTGGAGGGGATCGGGCAGGGGAGCGGCGGCCTGACGGTCAGGGACCCCAAGGGCCGGGTTCTGTTCAGGCGCTTGGCCTGGGGTACCGCGCCGCTCGTGCCGGTAGGGGAGCAGGTCGCCCCCGGATCGCAGACCGAACCGCCCAGGGGAACCATTGCCCGGCCCTTCCCGGTGGACGGCCAGGTGGTGGAGCTCGGCTCGGCGGTGCTCGGTTACCAGGCCCAGAGGTTCCAGATCTACGCCCCGGCGAACAATCCTGGCCTGCAGTTGAGGGGGAGTGGGGACCTGGTTCCCGGACAGATCCTCCGGGACGGGGACCGTTTCGTCATCCGCTACCCCCTGTTCGCCACCAGGCCGGACGGGCCGAGGCTGGAATACCGGCTGGACGCCGAGTGGAAGGTGGAGCGTGAGGCGCTGATCCTGGGCGGGCCGCATGCCGACCCCAGGATCGCCGGGTTGCGGGTGGCCCTCCAGGAGCAGCCGGAGGGTGGTACGGAGCGGGTGCTGCGCGGGCCGGAGAAGGACCGGCAGGCGTTCCGGCTGGAGAACCGGGAGGACGGCGGGTTCACGCTCGTCGAGACGGCGACCGGGATCCGCCACGTCCACGATTCCAGTGGCGAGGCTCTGTACCGTGAGGTCCCGGCGGGGTCGTCGCGCCACCACTATGTCCGGATCCCCGCGGAGAACGCGCGCAACCCGGACGACCTGCGTGTGGTGGGGGCCACGGGTCCGGTGCGCGCCCCGGGCAGTGCTGCCTTCGCCCCCGTACAGCGGCTGGGCGAGCATGAGGTCGTCGTATCGCCCGTGGACGCGCAGACGCCGCCTGTGGACGCGGCCTCCACGTCCAGGGGCAGGCTGCCGATGCCCCGTGTCGTCGTCGACACCCGCGACGGCCGGACAGTCGAAGAGGTCCTGCGGGCGGAGGGCGAAGGCCCTGCCGCGTACTGGAAGGTCAACTACCCCGACCGGCTGGCCGTTGCCCTCGATGCCGACGGCCAGGAGGTCCTGGGCGAGGGCGGTGCTTCCCTCAGCGCCGAGGTGCGGACGGGGGCCGACGGTTCCGGGCTGGTGCTCCGGGACGGGGACGGCAATGTGGTGCTGGACCGGACCGAGCGCAACTCGCTGGACGAGTGGGTGCCGCCCGCCGGGAACGACGACCGCGCCTCCGAGCCCGACGTCCCCCTCCACTTCCCCGTCCACTCCGGCAGGACGCTCGAGGACGACCTTCTCGACGTGTCCGACTACGGCGGCTCCTCCGTGTCCGGCGACCTCCTCTCCGAGGGTGAGGATGCCGACTCCGGGGATGCGGATGCCGGGCCCGAGGATGCGGATACGGATGCCGGGTCCGGGCAGTCCGACGCCGGGCAGGGGACGTCGCAGCCGCGCATTGACGCGTTCAGGCCGCAGGACCAGCCGGCCGAGACGCACACGATGCCGCCGCCCGCCGACGACCCGGGTGTGCTGCAGCAGGTGGTGGAGGGTTTCGCCGGGCCGTCCGAGGCCGTGCCCTCCGAGGCCGGGCCGTCCACCCGGCCCGGCGCCGACCGGACAGATGCTGACCGGACAGATGCTGACCGGGCAGACGCCGACCAGCCCGGCGCCGAGCGACAGGCGATCCGCAGTCTGCTGTACGGGGGCGCCATCGACCGGGTGCTGTCCGGGAACGCCATCGGCGCGGATCTCATGGAGAGCGAGTGGTTGATCGCCGAGGCACGGGCTGAGGTGATCGCCGAGGCACGGGCTGAGGTGAACGCCGAGGTACGGGCTGAGGCGGACAGTTTTTGGGAGGAGGCGAACAGACGACCGGATGAGGTGATCGTCGCAGCACGGGCTGAGGCGGACAGGTCCCCGGCTGAGGCACACAGACTGCGTGTTGCACTGAGCAGGCTGCATCAGAGGTCGAGGGAGCTGCGGAGCGCCGCATACGACAGGCTGTTGCGGGACGCGGAGCAGACACTGCGGTCGCATCTGGAGGGACGGCCGGGGGAGCGCCTCGTCGGCTTCACCGTCACCGCGCTGTCCGGTGGCGGGCACGAGGTGGTGTACACCGGGCCGGCCAACGTGCGGGGCACCAGGCGGGGTCTGCGGATCGAGTTCGATTCCCAGCAGCGGTGGACATCCCGGGAGTACCGGCTGGGCGACCCGCCGCCGGCCATGACCGGTCTGCGGGCCGTGGCGGACCGCACGTGGGGTCCCGGTGATGCGGAGAGGATCACCTACCGGCTGACGGGCAGCGAGCCGGGAGCCGTGGCACGGTTCGACGTCCACACCGTCCCGCCGGAGTCGGCGGAGTACGTCCATGGTCCGTTCGTGGCCACCGACGGTGCGTACGGTCACCGGTACCACTTCGGGCCGGAGGGCACCTACACCGCTCGTGACACGCCGCTTCAGGGCGGGTGGGCGTATCTGCGGACCGACGAGGGTGCTCCCAACGCCGCACCCCAGCTGGCCGATCCGCAGGGTGCGCCGTGGGAGGACTGGAAGACCGACGCCGGGAATCCGGCCGACAGGATGATCACGGTACGGCCCGCCGATGATGGGGGCGCGCCGTACCAGTCGATGTACTTCGACCTGGACGACGGACAGCTGGGCTACGAGTTCGTCGCGCTACGGGACGATGAGGGGCGGCTTGTCGGCTACGCCGCCGTCAACCACGGGGAGCTTCGGGACGGGCAGCCCCTCGTCAGCGACCGTCACGACGCCAAGGGCGACGAGAAAGACGACTGGAAGACGAAGCAGCGTCTGACGGTGACCAGGCAGCCGGGCGGCGGCCTGGTGGTCGAGGAAGGCAGGGTGACCAAGCAGCCGGACGGCAGCCTGAAGGTCAAGGACGGCACGGGCCGGGTTCTGTTCAGGCGCTCCGCCTGGGGTACCGAGCCGGTCCTCATCCCCGCGCCGGGACGGAAGCAGCTCGCCCCCGAGCCGCAGACCGAACCGCCCAGGGGAACCATTGCCCAGCCCTTCCTGAGGAACGACCAGGGAGAATTTCTGGAGGTGAAGCTCGGGGGGGCGGTGCTCGGTCTGAGGGTCGGGACGTTCCAGATCTCCGCGCCAACGGACGGTCCTGGCCTGCGGTTGGAGGATTCTGAGGGCCGCCGGGTTCCCGGAGGGCTCGTCCGGGACAGGGACGGTTTCGTCCTCCGACGTCCCCTGTACGCCCACAGCCCGGACGGGCCGAGGATGGAACACCGGCTGGACGCCAGGTGGGCGGTGGAGCATGAGGCGCTGATCCTGGGCGGGCCGTACGCCGACTCCAGGATCGCCGTGTTGCGGGTGACTCTCCAGGAGCGGCCGGGTGGTGGTACGGAGAAGGTGCTGCGCGGGCCGGAGGAGGACCGGCAGGCGTTCCGGCTGGAGGAGCGGGAGAACGGCAGGCACGCGCTCGTCGAGACGGCGACCAGGATCCGCCACGTCTACAGTTCCTGGGGCGAGGCTCTGTACCGTGAGGTCCCGTTGGGGTCGCAGTCCCTCCACTATGTCCGGATCGCCGCGAAGAACCCGGGCGACCTGCGTGTGGTGGAGGCCAGGGATCCGGTGAACGCTCCGGGCAGTGATGCCTTCGGCCCCGTACAGCGGCTGGACAGGCACAGGATCGTCGTGTCGCCCGTGGACGCGGAGGCCGCGTTGGCCACGCGCGAGGGCGGGCTGCTGATGCCCCGTGTCGTCGTCGACACCCGTGACGGCCGGATCATCGAAGAGGTCCTGCGGGCGGAGGGCGAAGGCCCTGCCGCGTACTGGAAGGTCAAGCACCCCGACCAGCAGGCCGTCCCCCTCGATGCCGAGGGCCGTGAGGTCCTGGACGAGGGCGGAGCTTCCCTCAGGCGCGAGCTGGAGCCGGGGGCCGACAGCCCCGGGCTGCGGTTCCTGCCGCTGGACGAGGGGGTGCCGGTCGTCAGGCGCGACGACCTCGCTCTCGCTCCCGATCTTGACCCCTTCTCCGACAGCAAGCGCCTCAACGACGACCTCGCCTCCGTGTCCGACTACGGCGGCTCCGAGGATGACGACCTGGTCTCCGGGTCCGACGACCTGGTCTCCGAGCCCGACGACCTGCTCTCCGAGGATGGCGACCTCGTCTTCGAGGATGCGGATGCCGGGTTCGAGGATGGCGACCTCGTCTTCGAGGATGGCGACCTCGTCTTCGAGGATGCGGATGCCGGGTCCGAGCAGGCCGACACCGGGCAGGGGGCGTCGCAGCCGCACATTGCCGCGAGCAGGACGCAGGGCCAGCCGGTCGAGACGCACACGGTGCCGCTCGCCGACGCCCAGGGTGTGCTGCGGCGGGTGCGGGCCGATGAGGGGCACATCGTCTTCGGCGGTGGGTCGAGGCGGTTGTCGCCGCAGGCCCAGGCGGTCATCGAGGAGCTCGTGGCGCGTACCGTGCGGGCCAGTGTGGCGGCTCTTGACGAGGGGCAGCCGTTGCCGGTGGTGACCATCACCGGTCACAGCAACGGCACCCGGTTCGGTCAGCCGCACCTCGGTCGTGCCGTTATCCTGCGCAGTGGTCAGGAGCGTGCCGACGCGGTGGCCACAGCCCGTGCCGAGGAGGTGGCCACCGCCTTCCTCGAGCGGCTGCGGGTGCAGCTGGGTGATGCCGGGCGGCTGCAAAACTATCTGGATGCGGCAGAGCAGCAGCAGGAGCGTCTGGCGGCTGCGGCTGCGGCGGCGACTGCCGAGGGGGGCGCTGTCCGGGAGGGTTACGACTTCCCCGTCGTCGCCGTGTCCCGGGGCCGTGCGCCCGTCGGCCCTCTTCCGGAGGGTGCGGTGCCCGGCCCGGACGCGCGCCGCCGTGCGGTCATCAGGATCAGCTATCCGCCGCAGGCTGCCGAGCCGGACACGACTCAATCTCTGCCGGGGCGCCAGTCGTTGAGGGAGCTGTTCGCCGAGTCGTCGGCCGGGCAGTTCTCCGAGGCGGAAACCACCGACCCGGTGGAGGAGTTCAGGCACTGGGTGGACGTGCTGAAGCGCAACCGCCTCCTCCCGGGGGAGGTCCACGAGGTGGAGCGGCTGATCGGCGACGCCCGCGCCTCTCTGCGTGCGGGCGGTCTGGCACCCGAACTGATCCAGGGGGATGTGCACACCCTGCGCGGCGGGGTACTGGAAACCCTCCACCAGCAGGCCTGGCAGGCCGTCAGGGAGCAGCGTGCCGCGCTCGATGCGGGCAGCGCACCGAGGGAGACGCACGGCTTCACCGTCACCTCCGTCGAGCCCGCCGGGTACGCCGTCGTCCACCACGCCACCGGGATCACCCAGGAGTTCGATACCGACAACTTCCGCACCGCGTACACTGTCCCGCTGCGCGACGCGCCTCGCCTGGACGGAATGAGCGTCACTCACCGCGAGGTGGAAGACGACGAGGGCGGCCGGTACCTCGATTTCCAGCTCGTGGGCGATGACGAGAGCGGGCGCTTCGTGGTGGCCCCCAGCGACCTGGTGGCCCACGAAGCAGAGTCCGCCACCGAAGCCGAGGGCACGGCCACCGGCACCGAGGGCACGGCTACCGGCACCGAGGGCACGGCCACCGACGCCGAGGGCACGGCCACTGGCACTGAGGCGGGCCGTGACCCCGCGGCTCCGGCCGTCAGGCTGCCGAGCTTCCAGGTCATCGACACCCGGCGCGGCCACCGTTACCACTTCGCCCCCGACAGCACCCTCACCCACACCGACCTGCGCGTGGGGATCGCCGGCCGCTATCTGCGGCGGAGCGCCGCCGTATCCGGTGGTGCCCCGCGGCTGATAGACCCCGACTGGATGATGCCGACGGCGCTGGAGGAGTCGTTCCATGACCTCCCGTTGTCCGTGCCGGGCCTGACCGGGCTCGTGATACGGACCATGGAGAACACGGCTCCGCGGTTCGCCGAGGGTGCCGGGACGCCGGGGCCGTCGCAGGCGCTGTCGGAGGTGCCGGATGTGGAGCTGGTGGATCCCGTCGCTCAGAGGCCGGTGGCGGGCCGTGAGGTGCGGGTCCGGGCCGACGGTGGTTACACCGTCCTCGATACCGCCGGTAACTTCCGCTGGGAGGTGGCAGCGGACGGCCGCGGCGAGTCGCAGGACACCCGGCTGCCGGGGACGCCGGGGACCAGGGTGTTCCTCCGGCAGGACCTCACCGGCGGGCGGACACCGAGCGTGGTCGATGACGCCGGGACGCCTGTCGGCGGTGAACAGTTCGAGGTCCAGCAGGAGCGGGACGCCTCCGGTGCCCTGACCGGGGTCACTGTGCGCACGCTGGAGGACGGGGCGGCGGCCGGGCAGCCCGCCACCTGGCGGTACGACGATGACGGCACCCTGCGGGAGGCCGTCCTGCCCGTCACCGGGGACGACCTCGGCCCGGCCCTGGAGGGAATCAGCATCCGGATCCGCCAGGAGCCCGGCACGGGCAGGTTCACCCTGGGAGTCGTCGACAGGTCCCAGGAGCCCGGCCGCGACCTCGTTCTCGCCCCGCTGACCGGCGAGCTCGCCCGCCGGCTGCCGGGCGGGTTCTCGCTGACCGACAGGCGGAGCGGGGAGCGGTACGTACTTGATGCCGAGGCACACCAGGCGCTGCCGCGTGAGGTGAGGGAGCCCTCCGGCATGGACTCCTCCGGCATAGAGCCCTCCGGCATGGACTCCTCCGGCATAGAGCCCTCCGGCATGGACTCCTCCGGCATGGACTCCTCTGACGTGCGGGTCTCCCCCGTAGAGGCTTCCGGAGTGGAGTCTTCCGAGGGGCAGGTCTCCCCCGAGGACAGGGAGTGGAGCGAGAGCGAGTCGGAGGGGGATCTGCTGGAGCTCGACCTCGCTACCGAGCGTGTGCGCGCCTCCGAGCAGGGGCCTCTGGAGCTCGACCTCAGTACCGGGAGTGTGGCGGCGAGGTCCACTGTGACGCCTTCCGAGTCGGCCTCCGAGGACCGCCGTGTGGAGGCTTCCGGAGCGCAGGCCTCCGACGCGCCGTCCTCCTCCGCGGAAACCTCCGATGCGGCTACGCGGGAGGTTCCCGGCAGGGACGTTGACAGTGACGCTGACAGTGATGCTGAACTCGACGCTGAACTCGCCGAGCTGGCCGCGCAGCCCGCAAGCGCCCCCCGGGAGGGCGGCGCGATCCGCCCGGAGACCGACCGTGTGCCGGCCGGGGGCGCCAACGGCGCGGATGGCGCGGATGTCGCGGATGTCGCGGATGTCGCGACAGCCGAGCGGTCGATCGCCCACTCCCGGCGTCAGGCGAACAGCCAGGGTGTTCCGCCGAGCAGCCTGCATCAGGAGACGAGGGCGCTGCGGAGGGACGCATACGACAGGCTGTTGAGGGACGCGCAGCAGGCACTGCGGTCGCATCTGGAGGGCCGGCCGGCGGAGCAGGGCCGGCCGGCGGAGCGCGGCGCCGACTTCGCCGTCACCGCACTGCCCGGTGGCGGGCACGAGGTGGTGTACAACGGGCTGGCCAACGACCCGGACAACAGGCGGGGCAACAGGCGGGCTCTGCGGATCGAGTTCGATTCCCGGCAGCGGTGGACGTCACGGGAGTACCTGCTGGGCGACTCGCCACTGACCATGGACGGTCTGTGGGCCGTGGCGGACCGCACGTGGGGTCCCGGCGGTGAGGAGCAGATCACCTACCGGCTGACGGGTGACGACCCGGGGGCCGTGTCCCGGTTCGATGTCCAGACCGTCCCGCCGGAGTCGGCGGAGTACGTCCACGGTCCGTTCGTGGCCACCGACCATGGGTACGGCTACCGGTACCACTTCGGGCCGGAGGGTACCTACACCGCTCGTGACACGCCGCTTGAGGGCGGGTGGGCGTATCTGCGGACCGACATGGGTGCTCCCGACCCCGATGGTGCGCCCCGGCTGGCCGATCCGCAGGGTGCGCCGTGGGAGGACTGGCAGGCCCGGCCCCGGGGCAACGGGATGATCGAGGTGCGGCCCGCCGACGACGGGGGCGCGCCGCACCAGCGGATGCTCTTCGACGTGTATGACGGACGGCTGCACGACGAGATCGTCCCGCTACGGGACCGCAGGGGGCGGCTTGTCGGCTACATCGACGTTACTGGCCGGCGGCTTGGGCGCGGGGGCTTCTACGCCCTGCGTCTCGACGTCAACGGCCACGGGGTGTCGGGGCACCATCAGACGGTGACCAGGCAGCCGGGCGGCGGCCTGATGGTCGAGGACGGCATAGTGACCAGGCAGCCGGACGGCAGCCGGAGGGTCGAGAACGGCACGGGCCAGGTTCTGTTCAGGCGCCTCGCCTGGGGTACCGAGCCGATGCGTATCGCCGCGCAGGGACCGGACCTGGTCGTCCCCGAGTCGCTGACCGAACCGCCCAGGGGAACCATTGCCCAGCCCTTCCTGGAGGACCGCCGCGTGGTGCGGCTCGGGGCGCCGGTGGCCGGTGGCGAGGCCCAGGAGTTCCAGATCGATGTGCCGCAGATCAGTCCTGGCCTGCTGTTGAGAGATACTGAGGGCCGCTCGGTTCCCGTGCAGGTCCTCCGGGACGGGGACGGTTTCGTCCTCCGCCGCCAGCTGTTCGCCGACAGGCCGGACGGGCCGAGGACGGAACACCGGCTGGACGCCAGGTGGCAGGTGGAGCATGAGTCGCTGATCCTGGGCGGGCCGTACGCCGACCCCAGGATCGCCAGGTTGCGGGTGGCTGACCAGGAGCAGCCCGATGGTGGTACGGAGCGGGTGCTGCGCGGGCCGGAGGAGGACCGGCAGGCGTTCCGGCTGGAGAACCAGCAGGGCGGCGGGTACGCGCTCGTCGAGACGGAGACCGGGGTCCGCCACCTCTACGGTCCCTGGGGCGAGGCTCTGTACCGTGAGGAGCCGGTGGAGTCGTCGTCCGGCCGCTATACCCGGCTCTTCGTGGGGAACTACACCGACTCCGTACTCGCCCAGTTGCGGGTGGTCGGCCGGGAGCTGGTCGGGCCGGAGGAGTACCGGCGGGCGTTCCAGCTGGAGACCCGGCAGGGCGGCGGGTACGCGCTCGTCGAGAGGGCGACCGGGATCCGCTACGTCTACGGTCCCCCCGTCCCCAATCGCAGGGACGCGGTTCTGTACCGTGAGGTCCCCGTGGGGTCGTCGCGCCACCACTATCTCCGGATCCCCGCGGGGAACGCGCACAACCCGGACGACCTGCGTGTGGTGCGGGACACGGATCCGGTGAACACCCCGAGCAGGGCTGCCTTCGGCGCCGTAAAGCGGCTGAGCAGGCATATGGTCGTCGTGTCGCCCGTGGACGCGGAGACCGTGACCGCGGGTAAGTTCAGCCTGCCGGTCCCCCGTGTCCTCGTCGACATCCGCGACGGCCGGATACACGAAGAGGTCCTGCGGGCGAGGGACGAAGGCCTTGCCGTGTACTGGCAGGTCAACCACCCCCTCGGGGTGGCCGTTCCCCTCGATGCCAACGGCCAGGAGATCCGGGGCAAGGGCGGAACTTCCCTCAAGCTCAAGTCGAAGACGGCGTTCGGCACTCCCACGCTGCTGTTCCTGGACGAGGACCACAACGTGGTGCTGGACCGGACCAGGCACAACCTGCCGGACGAGTGGGCGTCGGTCGTCAGGAGCGGCGACCTCGTCCTGACCTCGCTGGGCGGTGAGGATCTCGACGCCGACCTGCGGGGACTGGCGGTCCGTGAGGTACGTACGCCGGGCACCGGCGGCGCCCCGGAAAACCGGCGGCTGGAGATCCTCGGCCCGTTCAACGCCCCCGGAACCCGCTTCATCATCGCCCCGCTGCGCGGGGAGGCCGCCGAGCAGCTGCCTGGCGGCTTCACCCTCACCGACCCCCCCACCGGCCGGAGCTGGAACGTCGACGGCGACGGCCGTGTCCTGCCCGAGGTGGCGGAACTGGCCCTGTACACCCCGGACACCTTCCTTCCGAGGAGGGACGAGGGCCTGGAGCAGGTGCCGCCGCTTATGGAGGACTACCGGCAGGTCCTCCAAGCGGCCAGGGACCAAGCGGCCAGGGACTCCGGGGTGGGTGAGGTCCCGGCCGCCGGCCGGCCGGCGGACCAGAGCCAGGTGAGGGGCCTGGACGAGTTCAAGCACTGGATAGACGTGCTGGAGCGCAACCTCCCCCTCCCGGGGGAGCTCCACGAGGTGGAGCAGGTGATCGGCGACGCCCGCGCCTCCCTGCGTGCGGGCGGTCTGGCACCCGAACTGATCCAGCCGGATGTGCACACCCTGCGCGGCGGAGTACTGGAAACCCTCCACCAGCAGGCCCTGCGGGCCATCAGCGACCACCGTGCCGCACCCGGTGCCGGCAGCGCACCGAGCGACATGCACGGCTTCACCGTCACCCCCGTCGGGCCCGACGGGTACACCGTCGTCCACCACGCCACCGGGATCACCCAGGAGTTCACCCGGGAGGAGGAATCCTTCCGGGGGATCGCCACTGAGACCTTCCGTACCGAGCGGACCGCGTACGAGGTCCCGCTGCGCGACGCGCCTGCCGATCTGGCCGGAATGAGCGTCACTCACCGCGAGGCGGAAGACGACGAGGGTGTCCTGTACCTCCGGCACCAGCTCGTGGGCGATGACGGGACCGGGCGCTTCGTGGTCGGCCCCAGTGACCTGGTGGCCCACGAAGCGGAGCCCGGCACCGACGCCGACACCATCGGCGACGAGGGCGACGAGGGCATCGACCCCGGCGACGAGGGCATCGACTCCGGCGACGAGGGCATCGACGCCGACAGCGCGGGCACGGCCCCCGGCAGTGAGGCGGGCCATGACGCCGCCGCTCCGAACCCGGACGTCAGGCTGCCGAGCCTCCAGGTCCTCGACACCCGGCTCGGTCACCGTTACCACTTCGCCTCCGACGGCACCCTCACCCACACCGACCTGCGCCTGGAAGCCAGCCTCGGCTATCTGCGGCTGAGCACCGCCGTACCCGGCGGCGCCCCGCGTCTTCTGGACGCCGAGGGGGTGCCCGACATCGACGGGCTGATGCGGCTGGAGTCGCTTGGAGGGAACCGGGTTGCCTTCAGGGCCACCCACGCGGACTCCGACCGGCCCCTGGAAGGCCTCGTCGTGGACACCCGCACCGGTCGCGTGGTGGAGGAGATCGTCGGGGTCCCCGGCGACCGTGGCCGGCTGCTCGGCGAGTACTGGAGCATCGGGCACCAGTCCGGTACCGCCACCCGTATGGCCCTGGACGCTGACGGCAGGACCCTGACCGCCCTGACCGGCCCGTACGACACCGCTGACGTCATCGAGGCCGGCGGCGGCATCACCCTGACCACCCCCGACCCGAACTTCCCCGGCCGCACCCTCACGCTGTTCCAGCACCCCGATCCCGGGGGGCACCCCGATCCCGGGGAGACCGTCCTGCCCGTCACCGGGGACGACCTCGACCCGGCGCTGGAGGGACTCAGCGTCCGGATCCGCCAGGAGTCCGGCACCGGCAGGTTCATCCGGGGAGTCGTCGAGCAGTCCCAGGGCCCCGGCCGCAACCTCGTCCTCGCCCCGCTGACCGGCGAGCTCGCCCGCCGGCTGCCGGGCGGGTTCTCGCTGACCGACATGCTGACCGGGGATCGGTACGTTCTTGACGCCGAGGCACGCCTGGCGCTGCCGCGTGAGGTGTCGGACCTGGATGTCGACAGGCCGGAGGCGTGGGAGCGCCTCCTCTCCGAGGCCGAAGGAGAGCGCGTTCCTCCCAGCGGTACGGGTGCGGACCTGTCCAGCCGGAGGGAGGTGATGGCCTTCCTGCAGGAGATCCCGGAGGGCGACGACTCCGAGCCGCCCGGCATCCAGACCCTGCCACCGCTCGTGGGGAGGGTCTTCGACACCTGGGTACACACAGGCATAGAACCGGGCCCCCTGCGTGACACCGTCCGGCTACTGGCGGAGCGCAGCCTGGAGGTGATGCGCCAGAAGGCCAGGACGGCGCTGAACCGCTACCTTGCCCTGCCGCTTGCCGAGCGTGTAGCTGACCTGCTCGCGAACCCCCGGTTCCCGGACGGCAGGGTCTTCGGTGACTTCACGGTGCGCTCCCTCACCGGCGGTCCTGGTGGCAGCCGCTATCTCGTCAGGGACCACACCAGTGGCCTGAGTACGGGCTATGCCGACAGGGCCCCTGCCGCGGGCGGGAGGGCGGTCCCCCAGCGGGTCTACCAGGAAGTGTTCCTGCTCGGCGGCCCGGAGACCGCCACAGGGATGATCGTCGGGATAGCCGGCCACCAGGTGGGAGACACTTGGCAGCCGACCTCTGTCGAACTGCTCGCCGGTTCCCTGGCCGACGGTGAACGGTTCGACCGTGAACGGTTCTCTCTCCACATGCCGGACCCCGCCGAGGCCGGTGTGCCGCATCTCGCCTTCATCCTCACCGACGCGGCGAACCGCGGAGCGCGATGGCACTACAGCGTGGAGGGCACGCTCTCCGGTCTCTCCGACCAGGACGCCACCCCCGACCAGGGCAGTGAGCCAACCGCGCCGCAGTCCTCCGAGGTGGAGGCTTCCGGCAGGGAGCCCTCCGCCTCCGAGCGGCAGGCCTCCGCCGCGCAGCTCTCCCCGGCGGAAGCCTCCGACGCGCAGTCCTCCCCCGCGGAAACCGCCGATGCCGACGCGGCTACGCGGGAGGCTCCTGACAGGGACGCTGACAGTGACGTTGACAGTGATGCTGAAGTCGACGCCGCACGCGCCGAGTTGGCCGCCGATGCGGCTACGCGGGAGGCTCCTGGCAGGGACGCTGACAGTGACGTTGACAGTGATGCTGAAGTCGACGCCGCACGCGCCGAGTTGGCCGCCGACGCGGCTACGCGGGAGGCTCCTGGCAGGGACGCTGACAGTGACGTTGACAGTGATGCTGAAGTCGACGCCGCACGCGCCGAGTTGGCCGCCGACGCGGCTACGCGGGAGGCTCCCGACAGGGACGCTGACAGTGACGTTGACAGTGACGTTGACAGTGATAGTGACGTTGACAGTGATGCTGAAATCGACGCCGCACTCGCCGAGCTGACCGCGCCGCCCGCAAGCGTCCCCCCGCAGGGCCGCGCGATCCCCTCCGATGATGAGCCGGCGGTGCCCGAGCCGGTCAGGCATGACCTCGTCTTCGGCGAGGGGTCGAACCGGTTGTCGCCGGAGGCCCAGCAGGAGATCGAGGAGCTCGCGGCGGGTACCGTGGAGGCCAGCCTGGCGGCTCTTGACGAGGGGATGCCGTTGCCGGTGGTGACCATCACCGGTCACAGCAACGGCACCCGGTTCAATCTGCCGCACTTCGGTCTTGCCCTGCGCACGCACTTCGGTCTTGCCCTGCGTAATGGCCAGGAGCGTGCCAACACGGTGGCCACCGCCTTCCTCGAGCAGCTGCAGCAGCAGCTGGAGGCGGCCGGGCGGCTGCCGGAGTACCTGGCGGCTGTCCGGCAGCAGGACTATCTGGCGGCTGCGACTACGACTGTGGCTGCGACTGAGGCCGCGACTGAGGCCGCGACTGAGGCCGCGGCTGCCGTGAGGAATGCTGTTCTGGAGGGTTCCGGCTTCCCCGTCGTCGCCGTGTCCCGGGGCAGGGACTATCCCGTCGGCACTCTTCCGCAGGGCTCGGAGGCGCGCCGCCGTGCGGTCCTCACGATCCGCCCTGTGCTGTACGGGGGCGCCATCGACCGTGTGCTGTACCGGGACGCCAACGGCGCGGATCTCATGGAGACCGAGCAGTTGATCGTCGAGGCCCGGCGTCAGGCGGACCGTCAGGGTGTTCCGCTGATCAGGCTGCGTCAGGGGTCGATGGCGCTGCGGAGTGCCGCATACGACGGGCTGTTGCGGGACGCGCAAGAGGCACTGCGGTTGTATCGGGACGCGCAGGAGGCACTGCGGTCGCATCCGGAGGGCCGGCCGGCGCGGTTCGGTGTCGGCTTCACCGTCACCGCGCTGCCTGGTGGCGGGCACACGGTGGTGCACCACTCGGGTCTGCGGATCGAGTTCGATTCCCGGCAGCGGTGGACGTCACGGGAGCACCTGCTGAGCGACCCGCCGCCGACCATGGACGGTCTGCGGGCCGTGGCGGACCGTACCTGGGGTCCCCGCGGTGAGGAGCAGATCACCTACCGGCTGACGGGTGACGACCCGGGGGCCGTGACACGGTTCGACGTCCACACCGTCCCGCCGGAGTCGGCGGAATACGTGCATGGTCCGTTCGTGGCCACCGACGGTGGGCACGGTGACCGGTACCACTTCGGGCCGGAGGGCACCCACACCGTTCGCGACATGCCGCTCGGGGACGGGTGGGCGTATCTGCGGACCGAGGCGGGTGCTCCCGACGCCGCGCCCCGGCTGGCCGATCCGCAGGGTGTGACGTGGGAGGACTGGCAGGCGGACTGGCAGGACGCGCTTCCGCTCGACCAGGACGGGAGGCCGCGCGACGGGCACTGGCCTGCGGTCGACCAGGACGAGAATCCGGTCTACAGGAGGTTCGAGGTGCGGCCCGCCGACGACGGGGGCGCGCCGCACCAGCGGATGGTCTTCCACCCGACCAACGGAGAGCTGTACCGCGAGACCGTCCCGCTACGGGACCCCCATGGGCAGCTTGTCGGCTACGCCGACGTTGACAACTCAGGGCGTTCCTTCAACGGCGCGAGGCCTCTCGACGTCAACGGCGACGTTGGGCCGGGACGCCGTCTGACGGCGACCAGGCAGCCGGGCGGCGGCCTGGTGGTCGAGGACGGCACGGTGACCAGGCAGCCGGACGGCAGCCGGAGTGTCGAGAACGGCACGGGCCAGGTTCTGTTCAGGCGCCTCGCCTGGGGTACCGAACCGATCCGCGTCGCCGCGCCGGAAACGGACCAGTCCACCCAGCGGACCGAACCGCCCAGGGGAACCATTACCCGGCCCTTCCTGAGGAACGACCGCGGAGCACCTCTGGAGGTGCGGCTCGGAGCGGGGGTGTTCGGTGGCCAGCTTCAGAGATTCCAGATCACCGCGCCGGCGGACGGTCCTGGCATGCGGTTGAGGACGGTGAGGGATGCTGGGCGACCTGCCCGGGACATTCCCGCACAGATCGTCCGGGACGGGGACGGTTTCGTCATCCGACGCCCCCTGTTCGCCAACAGGCCGGACGGGCCGAGGATGGAACACCGGCTGGACGCCGGACGGGAGGTGGAGCGTGAGTCGCTGATCCTGGGCGGGCCGTACGCCGACCCCAGGATCGCCGAGTTGCGTGCGATCTTCCAGGAGCGGCCGGACGGTGCCAGGGAGATGCTGCTGACCGGGCCGGATGAGCACCGGCAGGCGTTCCGGCCGGAGACCCGGCAGGACGGCGGGTACACGCTCGTCGAGACGGAGACCGGGATCCGCCACCTCTACGGCCGCATGGGGGAGGCGCTGTACCGCGAGGAACCGTCGAGGTTGGCGCCCGGCGGCTATGCCCGGCTCTTCGTGGGGAACTACGCCGACTCCCTGCTCGCCGAGTTGAGTACGGCCCTCCAGGACCGGCCGGACGGTAGGCGGGAGAGGGTGCTGCGCGGGCCGGAGGAGTACCGGAGGGCGTTCCGGCTGGAGAACCTGGAGGACGGCAGGTTCGTGATCGTCGAGACGGCGACCGGGATCCGCCGCGGCTACGATCTCGCGGACGCCAGGCTTCTGTACGTTGAGGTCCCGGTGGGGTCGGCGCACCGCTACTATGTCCGGTTCTTCACAAGAGACCGGGCCGACTCGCGTGTGGTGCGGGCCACGGATCCGGTGGACGCCCCGAGCAGGGCTGCCTTCGGCGCCGTAGAGCAGCTGGGCAGGCATATGGTCGTCGTGTCGCCCGTGGACGCGGAGAGCGTGGCCGCGGGCGAGCTCAGCCTGCCGATGCCCCGGGTCGTCGTCGACACCCGCGACGGCCGGATCCTCGAAGAGGTCCTGCGGGCGGAGGGCGAAGGCCCCGCCGTGTACTGGCAGGTCAACCACCTCGTCGGGGTGGCCGTTCCCCTCGGTGCCGATGGCCGGGAGGTCCTGGGCGAGGGCGGAACTTCCCTCAGGCCTCAGTCGAGGACGATGGCCGGCACTCCCGTGCTGCTGTTCGTGGACGAGCACCGCAATGTGGTGCTGGACCGGACCGTGCGCAACCCGCTGGACGAGTGGGCACCGGCAGACGACCTCGTCCCCGAGCCCGACACCCTCGTCTCCGAGGACGCGGACACTGACAACGGTTCCGAGCGTGCCGATGCCGACGCAGATGCCGGGCAGGTGGCGACCGAGGAGCAGCCGCCGATGTGGGAGCGGGTGCCCGGTGAGCGGCGCCCGCAGCCGCCGAGGTGGCAGCGGGAGGTGTGGACGGTTCCAGAGGACGTGCCGTTGCCTGCCCCGGCGTTCCGGCTGCGGGCGCTGCCGGCTCAGGTGGTCCAACAGCTGGCGGCCATGGGAGTGCCGGCGGTTCCGGAGGTTCTGGACGGTGCCGGGGAGAGGACGACGGACTGGGTGGTGACGCCGCGGGAGGCCGAGGACGTCGACGGGGAGCTGGAGGTCATCGGTTACACCGTCACCGACACGGCGGGTGACGTGCGGTGGCACGTCAGCAGGGAGCTGGTGCCGCAGTCGCAGGACGTGCGGCTGGCCGGGACGGAGCATTTCCTGCGGATCGCCAACGGCGAGGACGGGCCGGAGCTGTCCGTGGTGACGGCGGACGGCGCCGTGTCGGACGGGCACGAGATGCGGGAGGTCCGGGACGAGAACGGTGAGCTGACCAGGGTCGTGATCACCGATCGTCCTGGCACTGTGGGCTGGCACTTCGACGGTGGAGGGGCCTCGCTCAGTCCGGACTCCGAGCTCGTGCCGGAGGCGGAGGCGCCCGCCCAAGGGGAGTCCTCCGTCGAGGGGATGCCGCTGCCTGGGGATGCGGATGCCGGGTCCGAGCAGGCCGACGCCGGGCAGGAGGCGTCGCAGCTGCGCATTGACGCGCACAGGGGGCAGGGCGAGCCGGACGGGACGTACACGGTGCCGTCCGCCGACGCCCCGGGTGTGCTGCAGCAGGTGGAAGAGGGTTTCGTGGACCCGACCGTGGGGCCTCTGCCGGAGGGGGCAGCGGAGCCGGGCGCCACGCCGGAGGTTCCGTCCGAAGACCTGGGCGGGGAGGAGTCCGACGGGGAGCGGAGCGAGAGCGGGTCGGAGGGGGATCTGGAGCTCAACCTCGCTACCGAGCGTGTGGGCGTCTCCGAGTCGGCCTCCGAGGACAGCCGTATGCAGACGGCTTCGGACGGGGAGTGGAGCGAGAGCGACTCGGAGGGGGGTCTGGAGATCGACTTCGCTACCGGGGCTGTGGCGGCGAGGTCTGCTGTGACGCCTTCCGGGCCGGCCTCCGAGGACGGCCGTACGGAGACGGCTTCGGAGGACGGGGAGTGGAGCGAGAGCGACTCGGAGGGGGGTCTGGAGATCGACTTCGCTACCGGGCCTGTGGCGGCGAGGTCTGCTGTGACGCCTTCCGAGTCGGCCTCCGAGGACGGCCGTACGGAGGCGGCTTCGGAGGAGGGGGAGTGGAGCGAGAGCGACTCGGAGGGGGATCTGCTGGATCTCGACCTCGGTACCGAGCGTGTGCGCGCCTCCGAGCCGGGGGATCTGGAGCTCGACCTCGCTACCGGCACTGTGGCGGCGAGGTCCACTGTGACGCCTTCCGAGCTGAGCTCCATCGAGCATGTGCTGTCCGGGGACGCCATCGGCGCGGATGTCGTGGAGAGCGAGCGGTTGATCGCCACGGCCCGGCGTGAGGCGCTCGGGCAGCGTGTGCCGCTGAGCAGGCTGCATCAGGGGTTGAGGGAGCTGCGGAGTGCCGCCTACGAGAGGCTGTTGCGGGACGCGCAGGAGGCACTGCGGTCGCATCTGGAGGGCTGGCCGGCAAGGCTCGGCGCCGGCTTCACCGTCACCGAACTGCCTGGTGGCGGGCACGCGGTGGTGTACACCGGGCCGGGCAACGAGCTGGCCGGCGGGCGGGGTCTGCGGATCGAGTTCGATGCCCGGCAGCAGTGGACGTCACGGGAGTACCTGCTGGGCGAGGCGCCGCCGAGCATGCGCGGTCTGCGGGCCGTAGCGGACCGTATATGGGCTCCCGGCGATGAGGCGGGCGATGAGGATGCGTGGAGTTCCAGCGATGAGGCGGGCGATGAGGATGCGTGGAGTTCCAGCGATGAGGTGAGCAGCGAGGATACGTGGGCTCCCGGCAATGAGGAGATGATCACTTACCGGCTGA
Organism: uncultured Actinomycetota bacterium; assembly: GCA_963711935.1. GTDB lineage: Bacteria > Actinomycetota > Actinomycetes > Streptomycetales > Streptomycetaceae > Streptomyces. The sequence continues at coordinate 363,691 of CAVQGD010000025.1, read as the reverse complement.
CGGGTGACGACACGGGGGCCGTGGCACGGTTCACCGTCCACACCGTCCCGCCGGAGTCGGCGGAGTACGTCCATGGGGCGTTCGTGGCCACCGACGGCTGGAACGGTCACCGGACCCACTTCGGGCCGGAGGGCACGTTCGCCGTTCAGGACATGCCGCTTCAGGGCGACTGGACGGGTCTGCGGGGCTCGTGGGCGTATCTGCGGATGGAGGTGGGGGCTCCCGGCGGTGGGCTCCGGCTGGCCGATCCGCACGGTGTGCCGTGGGAGGACTGGCAGGTCAGGTATACGGACGAGGAGGGCGTCCGGCTGTTCGAGGTGCGGCCCGCCGACGACGGGGGCGCGCCGCACCAGCGGATGGCCTTCACCCGGCAGGGAGATCTGTACTACGAGACCGTCCCGCTACGGGACCACGAGGGGCAGCTTGTCGGCTACGCCGATGTCCGTGGCTGGCCGGAGTCTGACGGCTCCTTCGACAGCATCCCTCTCGACGTCGAGGGCCGCGGGGTGCCGAACGAATGGGGCATGGGGCACTCTCTGACGGACGTTCTGACGGTGACCAGGCGGCTGGGCGGCGGCCTGGTGGTCGAGGGCGTGGGCGAGGACGGCGCGAGCCAGGTTCTGTTCAGGCGCCTCGCCTGGGGTACCGAGCCGGTCCGCATCGACGCGCCGGAGACGGGCCAGTCCACCCAGCGGACCGAACCGCCCAGGGGAACCATTGCCCGGCCCTTCCTGAGGAACGAGCAGGGAGAACCCCTGCAGGTGCGGCTCGGGGCGAGGCTGGTCGGTGGCGAGCCCCGGCCGTTCGAGATCTCCGCGTCGGAGAGCCATCCTGGCCTGCAGTTGATGGAGACAGAGCCACATATGCGGGAGGTTCCTGGACAGATCATCCGGGAATGGGACGGTTTCGTCATCCGCCGCCAACTGCTTCCCGACAGGCCGGACGGGCCGAGGATGGAACACCGGCTGGACGCCGGGTGGCGGGTGGAGCGTGAGGCGCTGATCCTGGGCGGGCCGTACACCGATCCCAGGATCGCCGAGTTGCGGGTGGCTGTCCGGGAGCGGCTGCTGGGCGGTGGTACGGAGAGGGTGCTGCTCGGGCCGGAGGAGCACCGGCAGGCGTTCCGGCTGGAGACCCGGAGGGAGGACCGCGAGCACGGGGAGGGCCGCGGGTACCGGGAAGAGGAGGACGAGTGGGAGGGCCGCGGGCGCGCGGAGGACCGCGAGCAGGGGGAGGACCTCGGGCCCGAGGAGGACCGCGAGCACGGGGAGGACCACTGGCCTGAGGAGGACCACGAGGACGGGGAGAGCTCCGAGGACGGGGAGGACTCCGAGGACGGGGAGGACTCCGAGGACGGGGAGAACGAGGGCGGGGAGGACCTCGGGGGCGGGGCGAACCTCGGGCGCGGGGAGAACTGGGAGTACAGGGAGCCCGGCGGGTACACGCTCGTCGAGACGGAGACCGGGATCCGCCACCTCTACGGCCCCTTGGGCGAGGCGCTGTACCGCGAGGAACCGTTGGAGTCGGCGCCCGGCGGCTATGCCCGGCTCTTCGTGGGGAACCATGCCAACTCCATGCTCCCCGAGTTGAGTACGGGCCTCCAGGGCCGGCCGGACGGTGGACGGGAGAGGGTGCTGCGCGGGCCGGATGAGTACCGGAGGGCGTTCCGGCTGGAGAACCTGGAGGACGGCAGGTTCGTGATCGTCGAGACGGCGACCGGGATCCGCCGCGGCTACGATCTCGCGGGCGCCACGCTTCTGTACGTTGAGGTCCCGGTGGGGTCGGCGCACCGCTACTATGTCCGGTCCTTCACGGGAGACCGGGCCGACTCGCGTGTGGTGCGGGCCACGGATCCGGTGGACGCCCCGAGCCGTGTTGCCTTCGGCGCCGTAGAGCGGCTGGGCGGGCATGCGGTCGTCGTGTCGCCCGTGGACGCGGAGACCGTGGCCGCGGGCAGGCTCACGCTGCCGATGCCCCGGGTCGTCGTCGACACCCGCGACGGCCGGATCCTCGAAGAGGTCCTGCGGGCGGAGGGCGAAGGCCCTGCCGCGTACTGGAAGGTCAACCACCTCCTCGGGGTGGCCGTTCCCCTCGATGCCGACGGCCAGGAGATCCTGGGCGAGGGCGGAACTTCCCTCAGGCCCGAGTCGATGACGATGGCCGGCACTCCCACGCTGCTGTTCGTGGACGAGTACGACAATGTGGTGCTGGACCGGACCGTGCACAACCCGCTGGACGAGTGGGCACCGGCAGACGCCCTCGTCTCCGAGGAGGCAGAGGCAGAAGCGGTGGCGGAGCCGGAGCCGGAGCCGGATGCCGGGTCCGAGCAGGCCGACGCCGGGCAGGAGGCGTCGCAGCTGCACATTGCCGCGCACAGGGGGCAGGGCCCGCCGGTCGAGACGCACACGGTGCAGTCCGCCGACGCCCCGGGTGTGCTGCAGTGGCGGGTGGAAGAGGGTTTCATAGACCCGACCGTGGGGCCTCTGCCGGAGGGGGCAGCGGAGCCGGGCGCCACGCCGGAGGTTCCGTCCGAAGACCTGGGCGGGGAGGAGTCCGACGGGGAGCGGAGCGAGAGCGAGTCGGAGGAGGATCTGCTGGGTCTCAACCCCCGTACCGGGCGTGTGGACGCCTCCGAGGAGGGGCCTCTGGAGATCGACCTCGCTACCGGAGGTGTGGCGGCGAGGTCCGCTGGGACGCCTTCCGAGCCGGCCTCCGAGGACCGCCGTACGGAGAGGGCTTCGGAGGACGGGGAGCGGAGCGGGTGGGAGGAGCTGCTGGATCGCAACCTCGCTACCGAGCGTGTGCACGTCTACGAGCCGGAGGAGGACGGGGAGCGGAGCGGGTGGGAGGAGCTGCTGGATCGCAACCTCGCTACCGAGCGTGTGCACGCCTACGAGCCGGAGGATCTGGAGATCGACCGCGCTACCGGGGGTGTGGCGGCGAGGTCCGCTGGGACGCCTTCCGAGCCGGCCTCCGAGGACAGCCGTACGGAGATGTCCTGGGATACGGGGATGTCTCCGATGCCGATGCTGCCGGAGGAGACGTTCCATGACCTCCCGTTGTCCGTGCCGGGCCTGACCGGGCTCGTGATACGGACCATGGGGAACACGGCTCCGCCGTTCGCCGAGGGTGCCGGGACGACGGGGCCGGAGACGCTGTCGCGGACGCCGGATGTGGAGCTGGTGGATCCCGTCGCTCAGGGGCCGGTGGCGGGCCGTGAGGTGCGGGTCCGGGCCGACGGTGGTTACACCGTCCTCGATACCGCCGGTAACTTCCGCTGGGAGGTGGCAGCGGACGGCCGCGGCGAGTCGCGGGACCTCCGGCTGCCGGGGGCGCCGGGGACCGGGCTGTTCCTCCGGCAGGACCTCACCGGCGGGCGGACACCGAGCGTGGTCGATGACGCCGGGACGCCTGTCGGCAGCGAACAGTTCGCGGTCCAGCAGGAGCGGGACGCCTCCGGTGCCCTGACCGGGTTCACTGTGCGCAGCCTGGAGGACGGGGCGGTGGCCGGGCAGCCTGCCTTCGCCTGGCAGTACGACGGTGACGGCACTCTGCGGGAGGCCGTCGTAGAGGCTTCCGGCGTGGAGTCCTCCGACGGGCAGCTCTCTCCGGTGGAGGCTTCCGGAGCAGAGCCTTCCGAGGTGCGGGCCGCCGAGGTGCGGGCCGCCGAAGTGCGGGCTTCCGACGCGCAGTCCTCCCCGGCGGAGGCCTCCGATGCGCAGCTTCCCCCGTCGGAGGCTTCCGAGGCGCAGCTTCCTCCGGCGGAGGCTTCCGATGCGCAGCTTCCCCCGGCGGAAGCCTCCGACGAGCAGTCCTCCCTTGCGGAGACTTCCGATGTGGAGATCTCCGAGGTGGCTGCGCGGGAGGTCCTCCACAGTGCGGAGGCGGAGGCGGAGGCGGAGGCGGAGGCGGTGGCGGAGCCGACCGCGCCGACGGGGTCGACTGGGGAGGGGATGCGGTACAAGCCGCGGCCGAGGTGGCAGCGGGAGGTGTGGACGGTTCCGGAGGACGTGCCGTTGCGTGCCCCGGCGTTCCGGCTGCGGGCGCTGCCGGCTCAGGTGGTCCAACAGCTGGCGGCCATGGGAGTGTCGGCGGTTCCGGAGGTTCTGGACGGTGCCGGGGAGATGACGTCGGACTGGGTGGTGACGCCGCGGGAGGCCGAGGACGTCGACGGGGAGCTGGAGGTCGTCGGTTACACCGTGACCAACAGGGCGGGGGACGTGCGGTGGCAGGTCAGCAGGGAGCTGGCGCCGCAGTCGCAGGACGTGCGGCTGGCCGGAGCGGAGCATTTCCTGCGGGTCGCCAACGGCGAGGACGGGCCGGAGCTGTCCGTGGTGGCGGCAGACGGCACCGTGTCGGACGGGCACGAGATGCGGGAGGTCCGGGACGAGGACGGTGAGCTGACCAGGGTCGTGATCACCGATGGTCCTGGCACTGTGGGCTGGCACTTCGACGGTGGAGGGGCCTCGCTCAGTGCGGAGCTGCGGCTGACCGGTCAGGAGGGTCAGGAGGGTCAGGAGCTGGATGCCCACTTGGCGGTGACGGATATGCGGATCCGGGCGCGGCGTGTTCCGGTTTCCGACGCGGCGCCGACCGGGCGGAGCGCGGAGCTGGTCGGTGACTATCGGTGGCTCGCGGAGTCGTACGAGGTCGAGTGGACGGTGGATGAGGAGGGCAACGAGGGGTTTGTTCTCACCGACCGTGCGCTGACCGGGGACGTGCTCCGTTTCCGTACGGATGGTGTGGACGCGATGTTGGTGTCGGTTGACCGGAACCGGAATCCGCGCAGTGACTACATGCGCGAGGCGCGGGAGGAGCGTTTCTCGGCGCGTGCGCCGGAGGCCGGGCCGGGGAACCGCCTGGACACGGCGGACCCGGAGCACAAAGACGAGTACCCGTCCGGCTCCCTGGCGTGGTGGCTTGCCGAGCACCCGGTCGGCACGGAGCCGGAGCCCCGCAGCGAAACCCCGCGCGAGGATCAGGCGCAGCCGGACACGGAGGTCTCGGAGGCGTTCTTCGGCGATGACACGGAACTCGGCGATCGCGCCCGCGCGGCCCTGGAGGAAGGCCGTGCGCTCCTCCTCGCCCACGCTACCGATGCTGAGGGCCTGGACTTCGCTCCTCTCGGCCTGGAGGAGCTCATGCGCCTCTCGGGTATCGCGGAACAGACCGATGGCCGGTGGGAGGCCGACGAGGTCGAGCAGTCCCTCGAGGCCGGGGAGGACCGGGCAGGTAAGGAGGGCCTGGCGCCGGAGCTGACCCAGACGGAAACCGCCGACGCGGCTACGGGTGAGGCTCCCGACCGTGCTGACGCTGCCCCTGCCGCCGCTGCCGCTGACGCTGCCCCTGCCGCCGCTGACGCCGCTGCCCCTGACGCCGCTGCCGCTGACGCTGCCCCTGCCGCCGCTGACGCCGCTGCCCCTGACGCCGCTGCCGCTGACGCCGCTGCCGCTGACGCCGCTGCCTCTGCCGCTGACGCCGCTGACAATGACGCCGCGCTCGCCGAGCCGGCCGCCCAGCCCGCAAGCGTCCCCCAGGAGGGCCGCGCGATCCGCTCCGAGGGTGAGCCGGCGGTGCCCGAGCCGTTCAGGCGGGACGTCGTCTTCGCCGAGGGGTCGAGCCAGTTGTCGCCGGAGGCCCGGGAGATCATCGAGGAGCTCGTGGCGCGTACCGTGCGGGACAGTGTGGCGGCTCTTGACGAGGGGCGGATGGTGCCGCTGGTGACCATCACCGGTCACGGCAACGGCCCCCGGGTCGGTTGGCTGAACCTCGATCGTGCCCTGCGCAGTGGTCAGGAGCGTGCCGACGCGGTGGCCACCGTCTTCATCAGGCGGCTGCAGCAGGAACTGGGGGCGGCCGGGCGGATAGGGGACTATCTGCTGGCGGTCTGGCGGCGGGATTATCGGGAGGCTGTGGCTGCCCAGGAGGATGCTCATCTGCGTCCGCCGCCTGAGGACATCTACCCCGTCGTCGTCAGCTCCCGGGGCCGTGAGTATCCTTCCCTCGACCCTCGTCCTGAGGACGGCACCCGCCTCCTTCCGGAGCACGGTCCGGAGGCACGCCGCCGTGCGGTCATCACGATCCGCCCTGTGCTGAGCGCCGTCGAGCGTGTGCTGTACGGGAAGGCCATCGGCGCGGATGTCGTGGAGAGCGAGCGGTTGATCGCCACGGCCCGGCGTGAGGCGCCCGGGCAGCGTGTGCTGCTGAGCAGGCTGCATCAGGGGTCGAGGGAGCTGCGGAGTGCCGCCTACGAGAGGCTGTTGCGGGACGCGCAGGAGGCACTGCGGTCGCATCTGGAGGGCCGGCCGGCAAGGCTCGGCGCCGACTTCACCGTCACCGAACTGCCTGGTGGCGGGCACGCGGTGGTGTACACCGGGCCGGGCAACGAGCTGGTCGGCGGGCGGGGTCTGCGGATCGAGTTCGATTTCCGGCAGCAGTGGACGTCGCGGGAGTACCTGCTGGGCGAGGCGCCGCCGAGCATGGCCGGTCTGTGGGCCGTGGCGGACCGTATGTGGGCTCCCGGCGATGAGGCGGGCGATGAGGATGCGTGGAGTTCCAGCGATGAGGTGAGCAGCGAGGATACGTGGGCTCCCGGCAATGAGGAGATGATCACTTACCGGCTGACGGGTGACGACACGGGGGCCGTGGCACGGTTCACCGTCCACACCGTCCCGCCGGAGTCGGCGGAGTACGTCCATGGGCCGTTCGTGGCCACCGACGGCTGGAACGGTCACCGGTACCACTTCGGGCCGGAAGGCACGTACACCGTTCAGGACATGCCGCTTCAGGGCGACTGGGAGCGTCTGGGGGGCGCGTGGGCGTATCTGCGGTTCGACAGGGGTGCTCCCGACACGGGTGCTTTCGGCGGTGGGCTCCGGCTGGCCGATCCGCACGGTGTGACGTGGGAGGACTGGGAGGTCAGGTATACGGACGGCGAGGGCGGCGAGGGGTTCGAGGTGCGGCCCGCCGACGACGGGGGTGCGCCGCACCAGCGGATGGCCTTCACCCGGCAGGGAGAGCTGTACTACGAGACCGTCCCGCTACGGGACCACGAGGGGCAGCTTGTCGGCTACGCCGCTGTCCGGGGCTGGCCGGAGTCTGACGGCTCCTTCGACGGCATCCCTCTCGACGTCGAGGGCCGCAGGGTGCCGAACGAAGGGGGCCTGGGGCACCTTCTGCCGGACGTTCTGACGGTGACCAGGCAGCCGGGCGGTGGCCTGGTGGTCGAGGGCGTGGGCGAGGACGGCGCGAGGCAGGTTCTGTTCAGGCGCCTCGCCTGGGGTGCCGAGCCGGTCCGCATCGACGCGCCGGAGACGGGCCAGTCCACCCAGCGGACCGAACCGCCCAGGGGAACCATTGCCCGGCCCTTCCTGAGGAACGACCAGGGAGAACCCCTGCAGGTGTGGCTCGGGGCGAGGCTGGTCGGTGGCGGGCCCCGGCCGTTCGAGATCTCCGCGTCGGATAGCCGTCCTGGCCTGCGGTTGGGGGAGACAGAGCCACGGGTACGGCAGGTTCCTGGACAGATCATCCGGGAATGGGACGGTTTCGTCATCCGCCGCCAACTGCTTCCCGACAGGCTGGACGGGCCGAGGATGGAACACCGGCTGGACGCCGGGTGGCGGGTGGAGCGTGAGGCGCTGATCCTGGGCGGGCCGTACACCGATCCCAGGATCGCCGAGTTGCGGGTGGCTGTCCGGGAGCGGCTGCTGGGCGGTGGTACGGAGAGGGTGCTGCTCGGGCCGGAGGAGCACCGGCAGGCGTTCCGGCTGGAGACCCGGAGGGAGGACCGCGAGCACGGGGAGGGCCGCGGGTACCGGGAAGAGGAGGACGAGTGGGAGGGCCGCGGGCGCGCGGAGGACCGCGAGGGCGGGGAGAACCTCGGGGGCGGGGAGGACCGCGAGGGCGGGGAGAACCTCGGGGGCGGGGAGGACCGACGAGGGCGGGGAGAACCTCGGGGGCGGGGAGGACCGCGAGGGCGGGGAGAACCTCGGGGGCGGGGCGAACCTCGGGCGCGGGGAGAACTGGGAGTACAGGGAGCCCGGCGGGTACACGCTCGTCGAGACGGAGACCGGGATCCGCCACATCTACGGCCCCTTGGGCGAGGCGCTGTACCGCGAGGAACCGTTGGAGTCGGCGCCCGGCCGCTATGCCCGGCTCTTCGTGGGGAACTATGCCGAGTCCATGTTCCTCGAGTTGAGGACGGCGTTCCAGAACCGGCCGGACGGTGGGCAGGAGAGTGTGCTGACCGGGCCGGAGGAGTACCGGAGGGCGTTCCGGTCGGAGAACCTGGAGGATGGCAGGTTCGTGGTCGTCGAGAGGGCTACCGGGATCCGCCGCGGCTACGATTCCGAGGACGACACGCTTCTGTACGTTGAGATCCCGGTGGGGTCGGCGCGCCGCTACTACATCCGGTACTTGGCGAGCGGCGGGGACACCCCGCATATGGTGCGGGCCACGGATCCGGTGGACGCCCCGAGCAGGGCTGCCTTCGGCGCCGTAGAGCGGCTGGGCGAGCATACGGTCGTCGTGTCGCCCGTAGGCGCGGAGGCCGCGCTCGAGGGCGGGCTGGTGATGCCCCGGGTCGTCGTCGACCTCCGCGACGGCCGGATCCTCGAAGAGGTCCTGCGGGCGGAGGGCGAAGGCCCTGCCGCGTACTGGCAGGTCAACCACCTCGTCGGGGTGGCCGTTCCCCTCGATGCCGATGGCCAGGAGGTCCTGGGCGAGGGCGGAGCTTCCCTCAGGCCCGAGTCGAGGACGGCGGCCGGCACTCCCGTGCTGGTGTTCGTGGACGAGTACGGCAATGTGGTGCTGGACCGGACCAGGCCCAACCCGCTGGACAAGTGGGCACCGCCCGTCGGGAGCGACGACCTCGTCTCCGAGGACGCGGATGCCGCCTCCGACACGCCGTGGCCCTTCGACACACCGCGCTCCTCCGACGCGGAAACCGCCGATGTGGCTACGCGGGAGGATCCCGACCTGGGGCTTCCGGGTCTGCCGGGCCCCCGGCTGTACCCGTTCCTCGACCGGCCCACCGGCAGGTGGCACCTGATGGACGCCCACGGGCGGCTCGCAGACAACCGGTTCGAGATGACGACGGATGCCGACATGCCGGACATGTCGGGCGGCTTCACCATCCGGTCCAGGGAGTTGGTCGCCCAGTGGCGCTACGACGCCGACCGCCAGCTGCGTGAGGCCCAGTTCCCGCTGACCCCACTGAGCGGTGATCTCGACGCCGACCTGCGGGGACTGGCGGTTCGTGACATGCGTACGCCGGGCACCGACGGCGCCCCGGAGGAGCGGCACCTGGAGATCTTCGGCTCGTCCAACGCCCCCGGATCCGGCTTCACCATCGCCCCGCTGGGCGGGGAGGCCGCCGAGTGGCTGCCTGGCGGCTTCACCCTCACCGACCCCTCCACCGGCCGGAGTTGGAACGTCACCAGCGACGGACGTGTCCTGCCCGAGATGGCGGAGCCGGCCCTGACCCCGGACACCTTCCTTGATTCCGGGAAGACCGTGAGCAGGCCGGAGCCCGAGCCGGAGCCCGAGCCGGAGCCCGAGGCCGGGGCAGCTGCGGTGGCGCGGCCGGAGACGGCGGAGCCGGCCCTGACCCCGGACGCCTCCCTTGATTCCGGGAAGACCGTGAGCAGGCCGGAGCCCGAGGCCGGGGCAGCTGCGGTGGCGCGGCCGGAGACGGACCGCGATGCCCATGACGGAAGGGAAGGCGAGGACAACAGGGAGGCCCAGGGGCCCAGTGCGGCCGAGTACTGGGCCCGCATCGACCGTGTGGTGTTCGAGAACGACATCGGCGTGGATATCGCGGAGGCCGAGCAGTTGATCGACGAGGCCCGGCATGCGGCGGATGTACGGCGTGTTCCGCTGAGCAGGCTGCATCAGGGGTCGATGGCGCTGCGGAATGCCGCATACGAGAGGCTGTTGCGGGACGCGGAGCAGGCACTGCGGTCGCATCTGGCGCAGCTGGAGGGCCGGCCGGCGGAGCTCGGCGCCGATTTCACCGTCACCGAGCTGCCCGGTGGCGGGCACGAGGTAGTGCACAACAAGCCGCCCAAGGAGTTGGGCCCCAGGCCGGCCGACAGGCCGGCCCGCTGGCCGGCCGACAGGCCGGCCAACGAGCCGGGTCTGCGGATCGAGTTCGATTCCCAGCAGCGGTGGACATCGCGGGAGTACTGGCTGGGCGAGGCGCCGTGGACCATGGACGGTCTGCGGGCCGTGGCGGACCGTACGTGGGGTCCCAGCGGTGAGGAGATGATCACCTACTGGCTGACGGGTGACGACCCGGGGGCCGTGACACGGTTCGAGACGCACACCGTCCCGCCGGAGTCGGCGGAGTACGTCCATGGGCCGTTCGTGGCCACCGACGGGGGGAACGGTCGCCGGTACCACTTCGGGCCGGAGGGCACGCTCACCGCTCGTGACGTGCCGCTTGTGGGCGGGTGGGCGTATCTGCGGACCGAGATGGGTGCTCCCGACGGTGCACCCCGGCTGGCCGATCCGCAGGGTGCGCCGTGGGAGGACTGGCAGGCCCGGGATCTGGAATTCGGGAGGATCGAGGTGCGGCCCGCCGACGTCGGGGGCGCGCCGCGCCAGGGGATGGTCTTCAACCAGGACAGCGGACGGCTGGAGGAGGAGACCGTCCCGCTACGGGACCGCAGGGGGCGGCTTGTCGGCTACGCCACCGTCGACTTCGTGCGGCCTGCTTACGGGCCCCCCTCCACCAGGCGTTACGACGTCAACGGCCACGCTGTGCGGAACGACGCGAGGCTGGGGCACCGTCATCTGATGGCGACCAGGCGGCCGGGCGGCGGCCTGGTGGTCGAGGAAATCAGGGTGACCAAGCAGCAGGACGGCAGCCTGGGGGGCAAGGCCGGCACGGGCCGGGTTCTGTTCAGGCGTTCCGCCTGGGGTACCGAGCCGATGGCCGCGCCGGGAAGGCAGATCATCCCCGAGCCGCACAGAACGCCCAGGGGAACCATTGCCCCGTCCTTCCTGACTGCGGACGGCCTCATCGGCTTGCGGGTGCTGCTCGGGTCGGCGGTGGCCGGTGACGAGGCCCAGGAGTTCCAGATCTACGCGCCGGAGGACGGTCCTGGCCTGCAGTTGAGGGACTCTGAGGGCAACTTGGGTCCCGTGCAGATCGTCCGGGACGGGGACGGTTTCGTCCTCCGCCGCCCCCTGTTCGCCCACAGGCCGGACGGGCCGATGATGGAACACTGGCTGGACGCCTGGTGGGAGGTGGAGCATGAGTCGCTGATCCTGAACAGGCACAACCCGCTGGACGAGGGGGTGTGGGTCGCCAGGCGCGACGACCTCGCTCTCGCTTTCGATCTTGCTTCCGATCTTGTCCCCTTCTCCGACAGCAAGCGCCTCAACGACGACCTCGCCTCCCTGTCCGACTACGGCGGCTCCGAGGATGACGACCTGGTCTCCGGGTCCGACGACCTGGTCTCCGAGCCCGACGACCTCGTCTCCGAGGATGCGGATTCCGCGTCCGGGCAAGCCGATGCCGGGCAGGCCGCGTCCGGGCAGGCCGATGCCGGGCAGGCCGCGTCCGGGCAGGCCGATGCCGGGCAGGCCGCGTCCGGGCAGGCCGATGCCGGGCAGGCCGCGTCCGGGCAGGCCGATGCCGGGCAGGCCGCGTCCGGGCAGGCCGATGCTCATCCGGAGGAGACCGGGAGCGCGGAGGCGGTCGACGAGCGGGATGGCGCCGACGCCGACTTCCCTTCCGACGCCGACGCCGACGCCGATTCCGTGCCGTATGCGAATACGTATGGCGAGGACGACCTCTTCGGCATCTCGCCGGAGCCGTCGGAGTCCGCGGGCAGCCGGGAAAGCGAGCAGGAATCGGATGACATCCGGCATATCTCCTTCGGCCGGAGTTCGAGCCGCCTGTCGGAGCGCCAGCTGAAGGTGATCAGCGACCTCGCGGCAACTACCGCGCTGAAGGGGCTGGAAGCCCACGCGGAGGAGCGGTCGTTGCCGAAGGTGACCATCAGTGGTCACAGCAACGGCACGTCCCAGGGGCGGTCCGGCTCCGACCGGGCGCTCAGCGTCAGCGAGGAGCGTGCCAAGGCGGTGGCCGAGGTGTTCAAGGCGCGCTTGAGGGCGTACCTGAGTGCCCTCCTTCGCGGCTCTGCCGCCGGGCCGCGTGCCGAGGACTTCTCCGTCGATGTCGATCCACGCGGCCGTGACTATCCCTTGGGTACCGGCCCCCAGGACGGTACGGCCGTCCGCCGCCGCGCCGTGATCACTGTCAGCCCTCCCGGACCGTTGCCGCTGCACAGGGTCCCGCTGTACTCGATCCCCGAGGGGTCCGAGGGGGCCGAGGGGGCCGAGGGGTTGCTTGGTGAGGGGACGCCGCTGTCCGGTGCCGGTCTGGTGGGTGAACTGGCCGGTGCGAGGGTCCGGTTGATGCAGGGTCCGGTGCGTCTGGGTGTGGTGGACCGTGAGGGGGTGCTGCTTCGGGGCTATACCGTGACGTCGCGTCAGGAGGGTGGCTTCACGGTCGCGGGCGGTGCCGGGGGCACCCTGCACTTCTCGGAGGAGGGGCAGTTCCAGTTCCGTACCGTGGCGCTGCCGGGTTCCGACCGGCAGCTGCTTTTCCCCACCCCGGCGGGCGTGGACGGCGGGGTCCGTCTGGTGGATGCGGAGGGCGCGGCGCTGACGGACGGGCCGGGAGTGGAGATCACCCCTGCCGAGGACGGCGGCCTCGTGGTGCGGATGCCTGCGGCGGATGGAGGCGAGGCCGGGCCGCGGCAGTGGCACATCGACGCCAACGCGCAGGTGCGTTCGCTGGAGGTCCCGCTGCGGGGCGAGGTGCCCGCCCAGCCGTCGGTCTCCGAGATCACCGAAGTGGAGGACCCGCGTCAGACGGAGGCGCCCGCCCAGCCGTCGGTCTCCGAGATCACCGAAGTGGAAGACCCGCGTCAGACGGAGGCGCCCGCCCAGCCGCTGCGGTCTGTGTGGCGGCCCGGGGCGGAGACGACGACGGGGCACACCGGGGAGGAGAGCGCGCAGCTTTCCGGCCCTGCGGCCGGGGAGCCGCAGGGGATGCGGGAGATCAATATGCCCCTGGACTCGGTCGGGCTTCCGGGCGTCTGGATGTATGGCTTGATCGGCGTGCCAGAGCCGACGGTGGAGCTGGTGGACGTCGCTACCAGCAGCCCCGTATGGGACCTGGAGCCGTCCCTACGGCCTGACGGCGGGGTCACCATCACCGAGCGGACGGGTGACCTCCGCTGGCAGTTCGACCGGTTCCGCAACGGGGAGGCCGGGGAGGTCCGGCTCCCCGGAACCGGCTGGTTCCTGCGCTACGAGCGGGGCAGCGAACTTCCCCGCGTGGTGCGCGGCGACGGGAGGGCGGTCGACCCCGCCCTGGTCAGCGTCGAGCCGCTGCGGGACGCCTCCGGCAACCCGGACGGTCACACGGTGCGCAGGCTGCGGACCGGCCGGCCGGGACAGGGAGAACCGGCCGAGTGGCGGTACGACGAGACCGGCACGCTGCGCGAGACGGTGCTGCCGCTGCGCAGCCCCACGTACCGGATGCAGATCCAGGTGAAGCATCGAGGCCTGTTCCACGGAGTCGGCCCCAGCATGAGCCGCTCCAGCGGGGTCAGCCAGGCGGAGGCGGTCGATCCCGATGAAACCCGCTCCAGCGGGCCCGGCCACGCGTGGGTGGCCCTGTACAAGTCGGGGGCGCGAAATGAGCAGTGGAAGACGTACAGCTACAGGCCGGTGGACCCTGAGGGCAACGGCGGTCTCCGGAGTGAAGAGGAGAACCCTGGGAGCAACGGCGGTTTCCTGAACAAGGTGAAGGCGCCCTTGAACAAGGTGAAGGCGCCCTTGAACAGGGCGGCGCTGGCCTTCAGGACACTGGAGGGGACAGTTGACATAAACAACTACATCCCGGAGGAGGCGACCAGTAAGTTCACCGTGGACCTCTCCCGAGAGCAGGTCAACAGAGCGAAGGCCTACGTCGCCGAGCACAGGAAGCACGACTACCTCGCGGTCACGTACAACTGCGTCACCTTCTCGCGCGACCTCTACCGGGCCGTCACCGGGAAGGCGGCACCTGGTACGGGCCTTCCGGCTCTCCAGACTCCGCACCTGCTGCAGGTCGCGATCAAGCGGCGTAACAAGAGTGCCGGCATACCGCGAGCGGGCGAGGACATCGACGCGGTGGAGGGCTGGAGCAGCGAGAGCGATGACGAATCCGACATGGAGACGGTGGAGGGCGAGAGCAGCGTCAACGATGACGAATCCGGCACGGAGACGGTGGAGGGCGAGAGCAGCGTCAACGATGACGAATCCGGCACGGAGACGGTGGAGGGCGAGAGCAGGGGGGCCGCGGAGCCTCTGCCGTACGGCCTGAAGCTCACGGTCCTCATCGAACCCGGCACCGGTTCCACGCCGCCCACCCGGACCGTACGACTGGAGGAACCCGAGGAATTCGTCGGACGGTTCAGGCTCGACGAGCTGCCAGGCGATGCGGCGCAGGGTCTGCCGGCCGGCTTCCTCGTCACCGATCTCCTGAACGGGATGCGGTGGGAAGCCGACGCCGACGCGTATGTCGGCCGCCCGGGCCAGCCGGTTCCGCCCGGTGAGGCGTCCGTGCCGCGCGACAGCCCGCGCGACAGCGCCGCCGCTCAGGACGACGACGAGGGCGGTACATCCAGGCGGGGCCACCAGGTCTCCGAGGAGGTGGCCGAGGAGGTGGCCGAGGAGCCGTTCTCCGACGCGGCAGCGGAGTTCCTGCCCTCACCCCGGTCCTCCGAGTCCACTGACTTCGAGTCCGCCGGCTCCGCGTTGGCTGACTCCGAGGGCACTGACTCCGGGGCCGACGTGGAGCGGTCCGAGTCCGATGCGGAGCGGGAGGTGCGGTCCGAGCCCGGTGCGGAGCGGGAGGTGTGGTCCGAGTCCGATGCGGAGCGGGAGGTGCGGTCCGAGTCCGGCTCTGTGACGGGTTCCGGCAATGCCGCCCGTCTTTCCCGCAGTCACCCTCTGGTGGAGTGGCTTGCCGGCCACTCGCGCCGCTCATTTGCCCCGTACTCGCGCAACGCTCTGGTGTGGTGGCTTACCGACTACCTGCCCGGCATGGAGCCGGAGCCCCGCAGCGAAGCCCCGCGCGAGGATCAGGCGCGGCAGGAAGGCCGCGAGCTCGCCCGCACTACCTTCGATGAAGGCCGCGAAACCAGCGAGGAAGACCGCGAGTTCCCCGCCTCCCTCACCCGCAGCACTACCGGCGACTACCACTCCGTCGCTGAGGAGATGGACTCCCCTCTCGACCTGGAGAATCTCCGGGAGACCCTCACGAACCCCAATCTCGACGGGGAGGAGATCCGGGAGATCCTCACGGAGCTCACGCGTGACGTGGAACAGATCAATGCCCTTGCCCTGCGGAACTCCGATGTGATCGAGCAACCTCTCTGGGACTTCGAGGGGACCCAGCAGTTCCTCGATGACGTGCACGCCTGGATGAGTGATCGGGACCTGTCGCCGGAGCTGATCGAGGAGATCGAGGGGGAGGTGCAGGCGATGCGCGAGGCCATGTCGGCATCGCGCGGAGACCAGGACCGGGAAGCTGGAGAGCAGGACCGGGAAGCTGGAGAGCAGGACCGGGAAGCCGGAGAGCAGGACCGGGAAGCCGGAGACCAGGACCGGGAAGCCCGCGAGACCCTCGCCTCCCTCGCCCGCACTGCCGACGAGCACTCCGCGGTCTCTGAGGACACGGACTCCGCTCTTCCCGGCGCTCTTCTCGGCGTGGAACAGATCAAGAAGGACCTCACGGACCTCACGGACCGCGCGCGCAGCGCGGAACAGAGCGAGGCCCCGTGGGACTCCGATGCGGTCGAGCAGTTCATCGCCCTCGCGCACGCCTGGCTGAGTGATCAGGGCCTGTCGCCGGAGCTGATCGAGGATGAGGTGCGGGCGCTGCGCGGGGCCGTGTCGGCATCGCACGGAGACGGAGACCAGGATGGACAGGCTCAAGAGGGCCACAACCAGAAGCGTCTGGCCCGTCTGGCCAGTGACCGGTCCAGTGGCCGGGACAGCGAGTCGGACAGTGTGGGGGAGCCCTCCACGAAGCGGCCTGAGACGGATTCCGCCGTCGCCGACCGGAGTGCTGGGGTGGGGCACAGGGGGGAGCGGCCCTCGGAGAGGCGCGTGGCGGGGGAGGCGGAGGAGCCGTCGGCGGAGTCTGATTTATCGCCCCAAGCGTGGGAACGGATAGCTGACTCCGGTGTGCCCTTGCAGGCGGGGGAGTTCTCGGCCGGGTCTGGTATGCCCTTGCAGGCGGGGGAGTTCTCGGCCGGGTCTGGTATGCCCTTGCAGGCGGGGGAGTTCTCGGCCGGGTCCGGTATGCCCTTGCAGGCGGGGGAGTTCTCGGCTGGGTCCGGTATGCCGTTGCAGGCGCTGGAGTTCTCGGCTGGGTCCGGTATGCCGTCGCAGGTGGTGGGATCGTCGGCCGGGTCCGGTGTGCCGTCGCAGGCGGTGGGGCGTTCCGGAACGGACACGGAGCGGGAGCAGTCGGGCGAGCCGGAACTGCCGGAGACGGGGAAGCATCCCTGGTTCGTGGACCAAGGAGCCCTCGGCCAGTTCATGACGGTGCGTCATGCGAACGACATGCACGAGGGGTTGGCGAAGCAGTACGCGAACGCGATCGCGTTCCAGACGACCGGCGACGGGGACAGCCCGGAACTGGCCCAGGCGATCCGTGAGGCTGTCGTCCGTCTGCTGACGGGCCAGGACGCCCCCGGCACGAAGTTCGCCGCGGGCTCCGAGTACAGCGTCGGCGCCCCGAGCTCCTCCACCCCGGCGGAGCGGAAGGTCCAGTACTGGGAGTACGTACTGCGCCGGGGCCACCTGGTGACAGCGGGGAAGCAGCTGGTGTGGCTGCGCCCGGTCCTGGGCGACGTGGTCACGGCGACGGCGGGACAGGGCCCGGCGAGCCGCGACTACTACATGAACACGACCAACACGGTGTCCTCCACCGTGCAGTCCAGCAGCACCAATGGGTCCAGCGCCGACATGCTGCTGCTGACCACGCTGAACCTGTCGTCCGAGGCGGGTACGGCCATCCTGCCGGTCAACCCGGCGTTCGGTACCAAGGCGCCGCGGATGCGGGGAGAGGGCTGGCAGCGGGGCACCGCGGGGGCCCGCGAGGTGAACCCGGGCAAGCACTCCCCGTTCCAGGCCGGTCTGCGGATCCAGGTCTTCGTGGACGGTGTGGAGCGGCCGCACGAGGTGGTGACGGACCGCCGCCTCACGCTCTCCTTCCCCGACGCCTTCGGCGGCCTGCCCGGGCCGCGGCCCACGGAGGTCGCCGCACCGGGCAGGGACGGTGCGCTCCCGGAGCCCGAGGTGGCGGCCGGCGACGAGTCGGGTGAGCGGCAGCGATCCCGCCGGGAGCGTGAGACGTTCAACGCGGTGGACATGTCGCCGGTGGTGACGGGGCTGATACGGCAGCTGCGGGAGGCCGGGCTGCCGGGGGACAACGTACGGCAGATCATGGACCGTTGGCTGACGACGCTGAACGAGAACTCGGCGCTGTACCGGGCCCGGTACCTGCTCAGTGACGGTCTGGTCACGGAGGTGGCGCAGGTACCGGGTGGAAAGGGCAAGGCGTTCGAGGGGTATGTCGCCCTCCGCGCGACGGTCGAGCGAGTGCAGTACGTCGGGGATACGGCGACCGATGTCCTCGACTATCTGGTCGGCTTCCAGGTGGGCAACCGCAGGCAGGGAGGCGCGAGTGAGGCCTCCGCGGGCCTCCAGGCCGTCCTGGCCTTGTCGCATGCTCCTGAATCCGTCCTCCGTGACACCGGGGTCGGCCTGGTCATGCCCCTCGGCAGGGTCTCGGGCCAGACGAAGCGGGGCATGGACCACGGCCTGGCCGAGGTGGCCGCGCGGCACGTCAGGCTGCAGTGGAGCGGTGACCAGGCGCGGTACCGCACCCAGCTGAAGGTGACGGCTGAGATACGGTCCTCCACCCACGAGGAGATCCCCGACGTGGTGACCCGGACGGAAGGGGAGCTCAGTGTGTCGGCCCGGGAGTCGGCCGGCTTCGAGCGGAGCCTGCTGGGCGAGCGGGGGCCGCGGCCCCGGCAGGAGGCGCTGGCCTCGCTGGAATCGGCCGAAGGGCCGGTGCAGGCGCGGCCGTTCGTGCGGGCGCTGCTGGCGGAGGCGCACCTGCCGCTGCCGCCGGAGGCGTATGTGCGGCCGCACGCGCGGCTCGACACACCGCTGCCGCCGCCGCACGAGCGGGAGCCACTGGCGCTGGCCGCCCGGCAGGGTATGCCCGTCGGGTCGGAGAACGCGCTGCCGGGCGTGGAGCTGGTGCACGACCAGATACGGGACGAGCTGCGGCGCTGGCACGGGCAACTGTCCGGCAAGCGTGCCGGGTTGGACTGGTCGTTGGTGGACCGGGAGTTGCTGTCCTGGTTCGGGCGTCCGGCGCTGGAGGCCGATCTGCCGCAGCTGATCACCGGTCTGCATCACACGGTGAAGCTGGGCGGGCACTCGTACGACGTGTCCGTCACCGCACGTCTGCGGGAGCGTATCGGCGGCCTGACCGGTGAGGACGCCTACCCGACGACCGTCAGCGCACGGGCCTTCCAGAACACCGTGGTCGTCGGTGGCGCCAGTACCGGGTGGGGCGCGAGCGCCTTCGGCGGAGCCTTCATGGAGCTGCGTGCGAAGAAGTGGATGGACTTCCGGCTCGGCATGCTGAAGTTTTCGGGCGGCTACGAGCGAAGCACCCGGCACACGCTCGTCAGCGAGACGAAGTCGACCCACCACACGGTGACCTCGGGCCTGGTCGACGAGCATGTGTACGACGTGGTGTACGAGGTGGCGGTACGGCCTGAGGGGCGTCCGGCGAAGCCGTGGTGGATCCACCGGCCCTCGGGTGAGCTGACGGCGCACGTGGTGGTGCCGCACGAGTACGCGCCGCAGCAGCCGCTGGACGCGAAGGCGGTGAAGCTGGCAGGTCGGGTGGAGCCGCTGGAGGGGGCTTCGCTGGATACGGAGGTTCTGGAGAAGCGGGCGGTTGCGGAGAAGCCGGCGGTCGCGGAGAACCCGGCAGTTGCGGAGAAGCCGGCCGTTGCGGAGAAGCCGGGAGATGCGGAGAAGCCGGCCGTTGCGGAGAAGCCGGCAGTTCCGAAGGCCTTGGAGACTTGGGAGAGCCTGGGGACCTCAGAGACTTGGGCGAGCCCGAGGACCTCGGGGACCTCGGAGACCTCGGCGACCTCGCCGAGGTCGGAGAACTCGGAGACCTCGCTGGCCCTGGTGGACCCGGCGGCTCCGGAGGCTCCGGCGGTTGCCTTCCGGGACGGCGGGGTGGGGGCCCTCGCCCGGTCGTTCTTGGCGTCGCCGATGCTGCCGGCCGCGGCGGCGCGGATATACCAGGAGGCCAACGGCCTGCCGGAGAGCTGGCTGACGGACCGGTCGGACTGGCCGGCCGCGCTCCGGGACGTCTTCTCGTCCACCGAGCTGGCCGCGCACTTCGGCACGCTGACCGGGGAGACCGGCCGGGTGGTGGAGCTGCCGAAGGGCCCGGACGGGTGGAAGCAGGCACTGCGGGTCCGGGTGACCGCACACAACCCGCGCCATGTGGCCTCGCACGAGGAAGGGTTCGAGCTGCGGCAGAACCTCCGCGGCGTGTCCAGGTTCCAGCGCGGCCAGTCCTCCGGCGGCCAGTTCGGCATAGCCCTGCAGGTGGGGCCGCACTTCACCGTCGGACAGCTCACCAACGACCCGAACGCCCCGGCCCCGGTCAAGATGCTCGCCAGGATCCAGGGTGAGGGTCAGTGGGGCAGGGCCAAGGGGAAGTCCTCCGAAGTGGGCCACGCCGGGATTTCCCGGGCCTCCTACATGGGCGCGGCGCACACCTACCGTGCGGACCCCGTGTTCGAGGTGACGCTGTACCGGTGGAAGAGCGGCACCCTGTTCAGCCCGCGCGGCGGCGCGACGCAGCGGACACGGCATCTGTGGATGCGGGACGGCCTGGAGTTCGTACTACCCGAGCGGCGGATCACCGACCTGGGGCTGACGCTGCCGGAGGGAACGGCCCCCGCCGAGCCGCATACGCCGGAGCGGTTCGCGGACCCCTCGCTGCTGCCCACGGTGAGCCATCCGGAGGTACTGCACGCGGAGGGTGTGCTGCCCCTGGTCAAGCAGTGGCTGACCGAGCAGAAGGTGCTGCGCACCGGGCGGGACCAGGAGGGAGAGCACCGGCCCGACCTGCTGCTGCAGGAGCTGGAACGCTCGTTCTCCTCCGACGCGCTGCTCACCCAGTTCCACCTGCTGACCACCACCGGCACCACACGGTGGCTGCCGCTGGCGTCGGCGTTCGGCGTCACCCGGTACCTGTGGGCGAAGGTCACCGCCGAGATCGGCCCGGCCCTCTCCCAGCTGGACCGCCCCGAAGTACAGCTGATGACCCGGGCGGAGTCCTACGTCCAGAGCGGGCGGGACAAGAGCGCCTCCCGCGGGTTCAGCGTGACCGGCGACCTGACCACCACCCTCGGCGGCAGCAAATGGGGCGCCCTGGAAGTCGGCGGCGGCTACAACCAGTCCGCCAAAACAGGCTTCGACCGGATGGAAAAGCTGCGGGACATCTACGCGGCCAAGACGCAGTACGGGGTGCAGGAGTTCACGCATCAGCTGACGTACCGGGTCGAGATGGGCCTCACCAAGCAGATGCCCGAGGTACTGAGTGCGCCCGCGCGCGCGGTGCGGGGAGCCGCACAGGGGCTGGCCCAGCTGACCGGGAACGGTCGCGGCATGGAGGAGTGGCTGGAGCGGCACGGGCCGTTCGTCGCCCGGTTCCCCGCACCCGACAGCCCCGGCGCGGGAACCGTGCACGGCCAGGCGCGCCTGCTTGTGCCCAACCACCTGGTGGTGCACGACATGCCGCTGCCGGCGCCCGCGCCCGGGTACGGCACCCGGGTTGCCTGGGAGCCCGCCCCCACCTCATCGACCACCTCACAGCCCGCGTCTCCGCTGCCCGCGCTGCCGCAGTCCGCGTCTCCGCTGCCCGCGCCTCCGCTGCCCGCGTCTCCGCTGCCCGCGTCTCCGCTGTCCGCGCTGCCGCAGTCCGCGTCTCCGCTGTCCGCGCCCCCGCTGCCCGCGCCTCCGCAGTCCGCGTCTCCGCTGTCCGCGCGCTGCCGCGTGCTCCGCGTCTCCGCTGTCCCGCGCCCTCCGCTGCTCCGCGCTGCCGCAGTCCGCGTCTCCGCTGTCCGCGCCCCCGCTGCCCGCGCCTCCGCAGTCCGCGTCTCCGCTGTCCGCGCTGCCGGCCCTGCGTCACGGCATCGAATCCCTCGCCGGAGAGGGGGTCCTCGCCCCGCCGACGACGCCGCAGTCGCCGTACACCGCCTGGTCCGCCGACGAGACGACCGGCAGGCCGGAGACGACGCCGCAGTCGGGCCGGCCGGTGACCCAGCTGAACCAGGAGGTGCTGACCAGGCTGAAGGACAACGGGCATCCGTGGGCGCTGCCGGCGGCTGCCGCGATCCACCGGTGGGCCGCACTGACCACGAAGCACTACGCGCAGCAGCGCGACCTGGACGCTGACGGCGCCTGGCAGGTGCCCGGGTTCGACCCCACCCGGGTAAACGGTCTGCGCTACGAGCACTTCACCAGCGAGGCGCTGCTCCGCCTCAACCTGCCCAAGCTGCTGGGCAACGAGTACAAGATGGAGCTGGGCAAGCACACCGTCACCGTCGGCCTGGAGGTCACCCGCACCGAAGTGATCACTGCCGAAAACAGCGTCATGCTCAACACCCGCGGTTACGCCTTCGACTTCACGACAGCGAAGAGCAACTTCGCCCAGAGCCACGGCTGGTCGGCCGCGGTCCAGCCGCGAGGCGGCAACGAGATCGAGCACACCGAGAACGCGGCCGCCAAGTTCACGGGCGCCGGGTTCGAGGTCGGCCACACCACCGCCCGGGCGGGCGAGATGGAGATGGGACCCCTGATGGTCGGCGGCCGGGCGCGATCCGGCAAGGAGGTGGATCCCGCCGCCCTCCACTGGGGCATAAAGCCGTACCGCTACTACAAGGCCGACGTGGACGTCCTGCTCACCGGCCCGCACGGACGGATGCGCGTACACGTCCCCGACGGCCTGTACTTCATGACCCCCACCGGGGAAGAGATTCCTCGACGCTTCCACCGAATCGACCGCCCTGACCGACCCGACCGGCGCGGAGCCCGGGAAACGGGCCTTTCCCGCGAGGCCCTGACGCGGGCGCTCCGCGATCTCGGCGGCCAGTGGTCCGGCATGACGACCCCGGACCGGTCGCTCCTGCCGCAAACAGGCCCCACCATCGAGGCCCTGACGCAGGCGTTCCGCGATCTCAACGAGCGGGGGAGCGTCGATCTCACCGAGCGGGGGAGTGTCCCGGCAACACCGGACTGGCCGCTCCCCCTGCCGCCGATCCCGGCGGAGAGCGTCCCCGACGCGTCCCCGAAGAACACAGACGCGTTTACCGGACTGGCCGACGTACCCGAGACGTCCGAGACGTCCGAGACGTCCGAGGCGACCGACGTGACCGAGGCGACAGACTCGGAATACGGGTGGCCGCTCACTCTCCCGGGCCTCCCCCCCCTCCGGGTCCGGGCGCCGGAGGAGACCGCGAGCGGGCCGGAGCCCGAGCCGGTCAGGGAGCCCATTACCTTCGCCAGCGGCTCCCACCGCCTGTCCAACCAGCAGAAGGACACCATCGACACCCTCGCGGCCCTTACCGTCCGTGAGGCACTGGCAGCCTTCCGGGAAGGGCGACCGCTGCCCGTGGTGACCATCAGCGGTCACGGCAACGGCACCCTCTTCGGGCGGCCCCGCTACGAACGAGCGCTCCGCAGTGGCCTGCAGCGTGCCAAGGCGGTGAACGTCGAGTTCATCAAGCGGTTGGAGGAGCACCTGCGAGCCCTTGGCCCCGACCGGCCCGCCGCTCTGCGCGCCTCGAACTTCGTTGTCGTCAGGTCACGCGGCCGTGAGTACCCGGTCGGCACCACCCCCGAGGAAGTCGGCACCACCTCCGAGGAACGCCGGGCCGCACGCCGCCGTGCCGTCATCACCATCAGCTACCCGCCGCGGATGCCCGAGCCCGGGGCAGCTGCGGTGGCGCGGCCGCAAACGGACACGGACCCGGACACGGACCGCGATGCCCAGGACCGAAGGGAAGGCGAGGACGACAGGGAGACCCCGGAGACCAGGGAGACCGAGAACTTCGGGAATGCCCAGGACCGTGGGGATGCTCAGGAGACCAGGGAGACCGAGAACTTCGGGAATGCCCAGGAGCGGAGGGACGCCCAGGAGATCAGGCAGGCCCACGACACGCCCACGTCCGAGCAGACGTCCGAGCAGACGTCCGAGCAGGCGCCCGAGCAGGCGTCCGAGCAGGCGCCCGAGCCGCAGCCGTCGGAGGGCGTCACGTCCGGGCACCCGGAGGCCGAGGAGTCGCCCGCGCCCGAGGAGCCGCCCGCGCCCGAGGAGCCGCCCGCGCCCGGGGCCCCCTGGTACGTCGACCGGGGCGCCCTCGGCGAGGTGAGTGTCATCGAGGCCGACCTCCTCAACGAGGGCACCGCCAGGAAGTGGGCCGACCGGATCGCGTCCGAGGTGACGCGGCCCGGGGACAGCCAGCAGCTGATCACGGCAATCCGTGACGGGGTCCGCGAGCTGCTGACCGGCAAGCCGCTGACCGGCGAACGCTCCCCGCGCGCGGTGCTCCACGACAGGGCCCGCGAGGTGCTGACCGGCGAACGCTCCCCGGCCGCGGCGACTCCCGGCCAGGTCACCCCCGACCAGCAGACCTCCAGCCAGGCATCCTCCAGCCAGCCGACCTCCAGCCAGGAAGACCGCGCCCACGACGCCGTCGACATGTGGACCAAGACGCTCCAGCAGGGCCGGATGCTGGTGGCCGACGGCCACCTGGTGTGGCTGCGGCCGGTGCTGCGGCAGGTCACCCTCGCCCCGGAGCAGCCGTCGTCACAGGTACGCGAGTACAGCGTGTCCTTCGCGTCGCTGTCGGCCACCACCAAGGCGGAGACAGAGAAGATGAGAGGCGCCGAGCTCGCCTCGCTGCCGATGCTGGTGCTCGGGGAGGACGGGTTGACCGCGTTCGAGACCGTGCTGCCCGTCATCCCCCTGCTGGGCATCGAGGGGGCCCAGTCGCTGGGCACCGACCTGCAACGCACCGTGCTGTCAGGCCGCAAGGTCTTCTTCGGGTCCCTCACCCGGTTCCAGGCCGGTGTGCACCTGCAGGTCTTCGTCGACGGCGAGCCACGCCCCTACCACTCCCCGGAGACCCTCCCGGAGACCTCTCAGGACAACCTCCAGCAGCCCTCCCAGGACAACCTCCCGGAGACCACCCAGGACAACCGCCAGCAGCCCTCCCAGGACGACCTCCAGGAGATCACCGAGGAGATCACCCAGGAGACCACCCAAGAGGAAACCCCCCAGGAAACGGTTATCCCGGCCATCGTGACGGTGGACATACCAACGCTGTTCACCACCTCCGGCGGCCCGCGCCTCCTGGAACCGACCGAGCCGGCCGAAGCGGAGCCCCGGGGCAGCGGCACACAGCGCCCGCACCGCGCCCACGAGGTGCTCAACGCCATCGACCTGACCCCGGTCCTGTCGGAGCTGCAGAAGCGGCTGCGCGACTTCGGCCTGCCGCCGGAGTCCGTCCGGGACATCATGAAGAGCGTCCTGCCCCGCCTCAACGAGAAGTCCGCCCGCAACCGCAGCAAGTACCTGTTCAGCAACGGCGTGATGACGGAACGCGTGAGTGTTCCCTCGGCCCGGGGGCTGCCGTTCAAGGGCCGTATCGTCATCCGGGCCAGCATCGGGGACCTGCAGTACCTGGGGGACACGCCCGGGGTCGCGGTGCGTGAGGACTTCGGAGTCGGTGACGTGTCGAGCAGTTCGCTCACGGACAAGGGAACCCTGTCCGTCGGCATGGCCACCTCCGCCGGCGCGCCCCGTGACTACGCCACGTTCATGCCCATGCTCGCGCTGACGTACGACCATGGCCGCAAGGCCGGGCACGGACTGGCCGAACAGGCGATGAACCACACCGTGCTGAACGCCACCAGCGACCAGGCCCGCTACCGGGCGGGGCTGAAGGTGACGGTCGAGGTGCGGTCGGCGACGCACCGGATCCCGCCCGTCGAGCACGACGTCGTCGCCGAGATCGGTGTCCCGGGCAGGGAGGCCGCGGACTTCGAAAGGCGCCTGCTGGGCGAGCGGGCGATACCCCTGCGGCAGGTGCCGCCCTCTCTCGACGGTCCGGTTCAGGCACAGCCGCACGTGCGGCGGCTGCTGACACTGGCCGCCGCCCGGGGCGTCGGGCTGCCGGAGTCGGCGTACTGGCGGCCCCCCCAGCTGGACGCCCCGCCGCCGGTGCCGCATCCGCGGGAGCCGCTGGCGCTGGCCTCCCGGCTCGGGCAGGGCCTCGGCATGGAGACCGTTCTGCCGGGCGCGGAGCTGGTGCACGACCAGATCCGCACGGTGCTGGGCGAGATGCACCGGCAGCTGTCGGGCGGAGCACCGGCCGACTGGTCGGCGGCGGACCGCAGCCTGCTCACCTGGTTCGGACGCCCCTCGCTGGAGGGCGACCTGCCGCAGCTGCTGTCGGGCGTGGACCAGCGGATAGAGCTGGGCGGCCGGACCTACGACGTGTCGGTGACAGCCCGCCTGCTGGACCGGGTCGGCGGACGCACGGGCGAGGACGCCTCTGCGATGAGCGTCAACGCGCGGGCGCTGGAGAGCTCGGCGGTGGTGGGCCGCCGGGCGACCTCCTGGAACGTGTCCTTCCAGGCCAGCGGCCGGGTACGCCTGAAGGCACAGGAGTGGGTGCGTATCCGGCTGGGCAGTCTCGGTTTCGAGCTCGGCGGCGGACACAGCAGGAAGCACGAGTACGCCGGGGCGGCCAAGTCCTACCGGCGTACCGAGACGGTGGGCCTCGTCGACGAGCACGTCTACAACGTCGCCTACGAGCTGTCGGTGCGCTCGGACAGCCACCCGCAGGAGCGGTGGTGGATCAACCGGCCCGGTGACGTGGTGGCCCGCGTCGTCGTCCCGCACCCGCATGTTCCCAGCACGCCGGTCACCCTCGAGGAAGCCACCGCGGCCGGCCGGGTGAGCCGGCTGACCACCGTCCTGCCGGACGACGAAGCGAGCGCCCTGCTGGCCGACAAGACGACTGCCCTGCTGGCCGGCAAGACGACCGTCCTGCCGGAGAACGCGACCGCCCTGCTGGCCGACACCACCGAGCTGCTGGCCGACACGACCGCCCTGCGGGCCGAGACGGCGACCGGGTTCCGCGGCGGCGACGTCGCCGGTGTCTTCCCCGTCTTCCTGGCGGCGCCCGACGTGCCGCTCACCCTCGCGCGGATGTACCAGGAGGCCAACAAACTCCCGGACAGCTGGCTGGAGGACCAGACCCTCTGGCCGGCCGAACTGAAGAGGGCCTTCTCGCCGACCGAACTGGCGGCCCACCTCGCGGCGCTGCTCGGGCCGAACGGCCGGGTGGTCGACCTGCCCAAGGGCACGGACGGGTGGCGCCAGGAGTTCAGGGTGCGGATGTCCGTCGCCGCCCCGCGGCACCTCACCACCCACACCGAGGAGTCGGGCGGGCTGGTGGAGATCGAGCAGTACTCGCAGGGACAGGCGAAGTACCAGAGCGCCTTCGTAGCCGAGGGATCGGCCGGCCTCTTCGGCGCCGGCGGGCTGGAGTTCCGCCTCGGCGAGGGTGGGCACGACGAGGACGAGGCCAGGGAAACCGCCTCTCAGGAGAACGGCTCCCCTGGAGAGGGCACGAGCGAACAGCAGGACAAGGGGGACAAGAAGCCGCACGGCAGGATCGTGGGCCTCGCCAAGTTCGGCTGGCACACGAGCCGCACCATCGAGGAGTCCCTCGGCAGGGGCACGGTGGGCATCAGCCGGGCCACGTACAACGGGACGGCCCACACCTACCGCGCGGACCCGGTCTACACGATCTCCCTGCACCGGTGGAGGGACGCCAAGGCGACCGACCTGGTCACCCGCCGGCCCCGCGGCACGGCCGGCACGACCCAGGTGATACGGGTCAAGGACGGGGTGGACCTCGTCGTACCCGAGCGGCGCCTGACGGATCTGGGGCTGACGGTGCCGGACGGGGTGACCCCGGCCGAGCCGCACGAGCCGACCGGGTACGTCGACCCGGTCCTGCTGCCCGGAGCGGCCCACGCCGAGGTGCTGCACGCCGACGGGGTACTGGAGCGGATAAGCGGCTGGCTGAAGGAGCAGCGCCTGCTGCGCGACACCGGCGGCGACGGACAGCGGACCGACCTGCTGCTGCGTGAACTGGAGAAGTCCTTCTCCTCCGAATCCCTGCTCAGCCAGTTCACGGTGCTGTCCGGCA
The DNA here is from genome assembly GCA_963711935.1 of uncultured Actinomycetota bacterium. Taxonomy (GTDB): domain Bacteria; phylum Actinomycetota; class Actinomycetes; order Streptomycetales; family Streptomycetaceae; genus Streptomyces. The sequence goes on along the minus strand of CAVQGD010000025.1, from coordinate 336,278 downwards.
GCGGTGTGTCACGGTGGCTGACACTGCCCTCCATGATCGGCAACCGGTACCTGTGGGTGAAGGTCACCGCGGACACCGGACGGCCCCAGGCCCAGCTGGACCGGCCGGAGGTGAGGCTGACGCTGCGCACCCAGGCCATGCGGGAGACGGGCACGACCGCGTCGGACGGCTCCGGATGGGCGGCCGCTCTCGAGGGGCGCGGCCGGGCGAGCGTCATACTCCACTCCGGTATGGAGATCGGCGCGGGCTACCACAGGAGTACCGAGAGGAGCCACACCGAGAGCGAGAAGAGGATGGAGATCTACCGGGCCCAGCCCCGGGAGGGCTCCGTCGAGTTCCACCATGGCCTCACGTTCCACATCGAGATGGGCGTGTCCCGCGAGATGCCCGACCTGCTCGGCGGCCCGGCCCACGTCGTGCGGAAGACCGGACTCATGGCGGCGGGCTGGACCGGGCACAGCCGGGAGGCGGCAGCCTGGTGGGAGGCGAACAAGCCGTTCGTCCAGCGCTTCCCGGCGCCGGGAAGCGAGAGCGACGGCACCGTCCACGGCGACGTACGCCTTCTGGTCCCCCGCCACCTGGTGACCGAAGGCGAGCTGCCGCAGGCACCCGCCCGGTCGTACGGCACCCCTGTCGCGTGGGAGCCGGCCACACCGCGCCAGGAGCCGGCCCCCGGCACACAGGACCTGCTGGACCGGCTGGTCCGGGAGGGCCACCCGTGGGCGCTGCCCGCGGCGGCCGCGGTGCGCCAGTGGGCGGCGCTGACCGCCGCCCCCTTCCCGCCGCCGCAGGACCTTTCGGCACCGGACGCCTGGCGCGTGCCGGGGACCGACCCCCTCGCGCTGAACGGTGTCCGGTACACGCACTACACCAGCGAGAACATGCTGCGCTCCGGCCTGGCGGAACTGCTGCGGCACCAGTACGAGATCCGGTTCCGCGGGCAGAAGATCACCGTCGGTATCGACGTGACCGGCACCCAGCCGCTCGGCCCCGCGGAACCTGTCCGGTTCAAGGCCCGCCACTACACCCAGACACACCACTCGGAGGAGGTCGCCGACCGGCGGCTCCGCGGCTGGTTCATCGAGAACGGCCCCGAGGTCGGTATGGAGCTCAAGAGCGGCTCCAGGGTCCTGGAGCGTGCCCCCTTCGCGTTCGGGCGGGACACGAGCGACTACCGGGCAGGGGAGACCGATGACACCGACGAGCGGAACAGGGAGGTGATCCGCGCCTTCCGGCACTACAAGGCCGACCTCGACATCGTCCTGACAGGTCCGCACGGCCGGTTGCGCATCCCCGTCCCCGACGGCCTGTACTACATGCTCCCGGCCGAGGACACCGGCACCCCGGCCGCCCCGGCCGCCGAGCTCGCCCTGGCCGTCCAGCCCGCTGTCACCGCGGCCGGGCTGAAACGGCCCGCTGACGAGCGGGCGGCGGAACACCCGTGGTACCTGGACCAGAACGCCCTCGGTGTCATGGACGTGGTCCATGTGGAGGACATGCAGGAGGGGCTGGCGAAGCAGTACGCGAACGCGATCGTGTTCAAGACGACCCGCGACGGGGACAGCCCGGAACTGGCCGAGGCGATCCGTGAGGCTGTCGTCCATCTGCTGACGAGCCGGGACACCCCCGGCATGAAGCCCCTCCCGGGCGCCGAGAACAGCGGCGGCGGGCCGAGCACGGTCAGCCCGGAGGAACGGAAGAACACGTACTGGGAGCACGCGCTGCACCGCGGCCATCTGCTGACGGTGGGCAAGCAGCTGGTGTGGCTGCGCCCGGTGCTGCGCGAGGTGGCTCCGGCGGAGGCGGAGAAAACCCCGGTGGTCCGCCTCGCCGACATGACCCCCTCCACGCTGTCGTCCAACGCGCAGTCCAGCAGCAGCAGGTCGTGGGGCATCGACTCGCTGCTGATGAGCTCGGTGACCCTGTCGGCCCAGGCGGGGACTGCCCTGTGGCCGGCCAACCCGTTGATCGGCGGCACGGCGAAGGAGACGCGCGGGGAGGACTGGGACCGGGGCGTGGGGGTGCGCCGCGAGGTGCGCAAGGTCGACGCCACCCGGCTCCAGGCCGGTCTGCGGGTCCAGGTCTTCGTGGACGGCGTGGAGCGACCGCACCATGTGACAACGGGCAGAAGGCTCACCCTTGAGGTCCCCGCACGCCTCACCTCTCCGGCCTGGCCGTCGCTGGCCGAGGCGGCTGAGGCGGCCGAGGCGGCTGAGGCGGCCAAGGTGGCTGAGGCGGCCAAGGTGGCTGAGGCGGCTGAGGCGGCCGAGGCGGATAAGGCGACCGGTGAGCCGACCGATGAGGTGACCGGTGAGCCGACCGGTGAGGTGACCGGTGAGCTGACCGGTGAGCCGACCGGTGAGGTGATCGGAGGACGGCAGCGGTCTCGCGTGTCGCACGAGGCGTTCAACGCCATCGATATGACCCCGGTGGTGACAGGACTGATACGGCAGCTGCAAGAGGCCGGGCTGCCGGCGAAAAGCGTGCAGCAGATCATGAGCACCGTCCTGCTCATGGTGAACGAGCGGCCGGCGCTCTACCGGAGCCGGTATCTGCTCAGCAACGGCCTGATCACGGACGTATCGCGGGTACCGGCCGGAAAGGGCCGCTCGTTCGAGGGACATGTCGTCGTCCACGCCACCATCGAGCGGGTGCAGTACATCGGGGACGCCCCGAAGTCCCAGGTCCACTACCGCGTGAAGAGCGGCCTGGTCACCGGCCGGACACACGGAGCCACAAGCGGCGCCTTCGCGGGCGTACACGCCGGCGTACCGATGTCGAACACGCCTTCTGTGGACGCGGACGTGCTGGGTGACACCAAGGTCGGCCTGCTCGCCCCCTCCGCCACGGTGGTGTTGCAGGGGACACGGGGCACGGGCCACGGCCTGGCCGAGGAGACCACCGCGCAGACCAAGATCTCGTGGGCCGGTGACCAGGCGCGGTACCGCACCCAGCTGAAGGTGACGGCGGAGATACGGTCCTCCACCCACCAGCAGATCCCTCCCGTGGTGACCCGGGTGGAGTCGGAGCTCGGGGTGCCGGCCCGGGAGGCGGCCGGCTTCGAGCGGAGCCTGCTGGGCGAGGACGGGCCCCGGCCCCGGCAGGAGGCGCTGGCCTCGCTGGGCTCGGCCCAGGGGCCGGTGCAGGCGCGGCCGTTCGTACGGGCGCTGCTGACCGAGGCGCACCTGCCGCTGCCGCCGGAGGCGTATGAGCGGCCGCACGCGCGGCTCGACCCCCTGCTGCCGCCGCACGAGCGGGAGCCGCTGGCGCTGGCCACCCGGAAGGGCCTGCCCTTCGGGACGGAGAGCGCGCTGCCGGGCGTGGAGCTGGTGCACGACCAGATCCGGGACACGCTGCGGCGCATGTACGGGCAGCTGTCCCGGGGCAGGGACAGCAGGGACTGGTCGTACACGGACCGGGAGCTGCTGGCCTGGTTCGGGCGTCCGGCGCTGGAGGCCGATCTGCCGCAGCTGCTCGCCGGTCTGCATCACACGGTGAAGCTGGGCGGGCACTCCTACCATGTGTCCGTCACCGCGCATCTGCGGGAGCGCGTCGGCGGCCTGACCGGTGAGGACGCCTACCCGCTGACGGTCAACGCACGGGCCTACCAGGCCACTTCGGTCAGCGGCCAGCGCGACGCGGGATGGGGCGTGGGCGGGAACGTGGCCGCCATCCTGGAGTTGCGGGCGAAGAAGTGGGCGGACTTCCGGATCGGCACGGTGAAGTTCTCACTCGGCTACGAGCGAAACACCCGGCACACGTTCGCCAGCGAGGTGAAGTCGACCCATCACACCGAGACGTCGGGCCTGGTCGACGAGCATGTGTACGACGTGGTGTACGAGGTGGCGGTACGGCCTGAGGGGCGTCCGGCGAAGCGGTGGTGGATCCACCGGCCCCCCGGTGAGCTGACGGCGCATGTGGTGGTGCCGCACGAGTACGCGCCGCAGACGCCGCTGGACGCGGAGACGGTGGCGCAAGCGGGTCGGGTGGAGTCGCTGGAGAGGTCCGTGCGGGGTCCGTCGGGTCCGCCGGCTCCGCCGACTTCGCCGATTTCGCCGACTTCGCCGAGGACTTCGGAGGCTTCGGAGGCATTGGCGGCTTCGGAGGCCATGGAGAACCCGGAGATCCTGGGGGGGCCGGAGATCCTGGGGCGCTCGGAGGCCCTGAGGCGCTCGATGGTCCAGGTGGTCGATTTCCGGGACGGCGGGGCGGCGGCCGTCTCCCGGTCGTTCCTGGCCTCGCCGCTGCTGCAGTCCGAGGTGGCGCGGATATACCAGGAGGCCAACGGCCTGCCGGAGAGCTGGCTGCCGGAGAACTGGCTGCAGGACGGCGGACAGTGGCCGGCCGGGCTCAGGGACGTCTTCTCGCCCACCGGGCTGACCGTGCACTTCGGTGCGCTGACCGGGGAGGCCGGCCGGGTGGTGGAGCTGCCGAAGGGCCCGGACGGATGGAAGCAGACACTGCGGGTCCGGATGAGCGTGTACAACCCGCGCCATGTGGCGTCGCACGAGCACGGGTTCGAACTGCGGCAGAACATCCGCGGCCTGACCAAGTACCAGCGCGGCCAGTCCTCCGGCAGCCAGTTCGGCATGGCCCTGGCGGCGGGACCGCACCTCACCGCCGGAAAGCTCCCCTACAACCCGGACGCCCCGGCCCAGGTCCTCGACCCGAACGCCGCGATCAAGATCCTCTCCAGGGCCCGCGGCGAGTCGCACTGGGGCCGCAGCGGCTCGAGCGCCACAGAGATGGGCCACGCCGGGATTTCCCGGGCCTCCTACACGGGCCCGGCGCACACCTACCGTGCGGACCCGGTGTTCGAGGTGACGCTGTACCGGTGGAAGGACGGCACCCTGTTCAGCCCGCGCGGCGGTGCGACGCAGCAGACACGGCATCTGCGGATGCGGGACGGCCTGGAGTTCGTGGTGCCCGAGCGGCGGGTCACCGACCTGGGGCTGACGCTGCCGGAGGGAACGGCCCCGGCGGGGCCGCGCCCGCCGGAGCGGTTCGCGGACCCCTCGCTGCTGCCCACGGTGAGCCATCCGGAGATGCTGCACGCGGACGGTGTCCTGCCCCGCGTCAAGCAGTGGCTGACCGAGCAGAAGGTGCTGCGCACCGGACCGGGAGAGCACCGGCCCGAGCTGCTGCTGCAGGAGCTGGAACGCTCGTTCTCCCCCGACGCGCTGCTCACCCAGTTCCACCTGCTGACGAGCGGTGGCGTGTCGCGGTGGCTGCCGCTGCCGTCGGCGTTCGGCGTCACCCGGTACCTGTGGGCGAAGGTCACCGCCGAGATCGGCCCGGCCCTCTCCCAGCTGGACCGCCCCGAAGTACAGCTGATGACCCGGTGGGAGTCCTACGTCCAGAACTCGCAGAGCAAGAGCAGCACCAGCGGGAGCACGGTGGGAGGCAACGTCCGGTTCGCCTTCGGCTCCGCCAAGTGGCTGGGCCTGGAACTGGGCGGGAGCTACCAGCGCGGCACAACGACGGGCTCCGGCTGGTCCGACATCGTGCGGGACCTCTACCAGACCACGACACAGGACGGCGCGCAGGAGTTCACGCATCAGCTGACGTACCGGATCGAGATGGGCCTCACCAAGCAGATGCCCGAGATCCTGAGCGCGCCCGCGCGCGCGGTGCGGGGGACCGGGCGGGGGCTGGCGCGGGAGCTGGCCCAGCTGACCGGGCACCGTCGCGACCTGGAGCAGTGGCTGGACCAGCACGAGCCGTTCGTCGCCCGGTTCCCCGCCCCCGACAGCCCCCACGCGAGGACCGCCCCCGACAGCCCCGACGCGGGGACCGTGCCCGACAGCCCCGACACGGGGACCGCACCCGACAGCCCTGACGCGGGGACCGTGCCGAGGACCGCACCCGACAGCCCTGACGCGGGGACCGTGCCGAGGACCGCACCCGACAGCCCCGACGCGGGGACCGTGCCCGGCCAGGTGCGCCTGCTCGTGCCCAACCACCTGGTGGTGCACGAGCAGCCGCTGCCGACGCCCGCGCCCGGGTACGGCACCCGGATCGCCTGGGAGACGGGCGACACGTCGCAGGCGAAGCGGGCACCGGACCGGCAGACGGAGGGGCAGACGGAGGGGCGACGGACCGCAGACGGACCGGCAGGCGGACCCGGAGGTGCTGGCCCGGCTGGAGCGGGAAGGGCACCCGTGGGCGCTGCCCGCAGCCGCCGCGATACGCCGCTGGGCCGCACTGACCACGGTCCGGGACGCGCGACAGCGCGACCTGGACGCCGACGGCACCTGGCGGGTGCCCGGACTGGACCCGAGCCGGGAGAAGGGGGTGCGCTACGAGCACCTCACCAGCGAGACCCAGCTCCGGCTCAACCTGCCCGCACTGCTGCGCAACGAGTACCGGATATCCGTCGGCGGGCGCACCGTCACCGTCGGTCTGGAAGTCGTCCGGGACCACCCCATCACCCCCATGGAGGGCGCCGGGACCACGGCACGCAGCTTCGCCTACGACTACGTGGTGTCGAAGGTCAAGGAATCCAAGACACGCGGCTGGTCGGCGACGACCGAACCCATCGGCGGCTCCGATCTCGACCGCGACGGACGCCGCACGATCAGCGAATGGGGAGGCATCGCACAGGGGTCGGACCGCGTCGACGGCCGGTCCGGCCAGGTGGACGTGGGTCCCCTCATGATCGGACCCCGGCCCCTGCCCGAGGGAGCACAGCCCCCCGGCCCGGCCACCCGGGCGCACCGCTACTACAAGGCGGATGTGGTGCTCCGGCTCACCGGTCCGCACGGACAGCTGCGCGTGGAGGTCCCGGACGGGCTGTACTTCATGATCCCCTCCGAGGGCGTCACCGGTCCCCGTGTGCTGGGCGACAAGGCGGTGGACCTGGCGGAGGTACGAGGCGCCGCTCAGCTGCGGGAGCTCATGGACGTCCTGGGCCGTCCGGAGGCCCCGCTGCGGCTGCTCCAGGTGGAGCGTGCGGTCAGGGAGGCGCGGGAGGGGCTGCGGGAGGCCGGGGTGGACCCGGCCATGCTGCACGGCACCGTGCAGGCCTTGCGTGAGGCGACGCTGGAGCACGCGGAGGAGCAGGCCCGGCAGGCCTTGGACGCGCATCTGTCCGGTCTGTCCGGTCTGTCCGGTCTGTCCGGGCGGGACGACGCACTGAGCCGTTTCTCGGTGGACCCCCTCTGGGGCGACGGTTACCGGGTCGTGGACCGCCTGACCCGGCTGACGCACGAGTTCGACGCCGCCCGCCAGGTGGTGGAGCGTGACCTGCCGCTGTTCGACGCGCCGGAGGAACTGGCAGGGCTGCGGGTGGTGGAACGGCCTGGTGAGCGTACGTTCGAGGCCACGTTCCGTTCGCTCGGTGAGCTCGAGTCGCTGGTGCGTTTCGATCTCGAGCCCCCGGACGCGGAACTCGCCAGGCGTGCGGGGACGTTGTTCCAGCTGGTCGACGTGGTACAGGGGCACCGTTACCACTTCACGCGGGGCGGCCTCAGCCACACCGACCGGCGGCTGGAGGCGGGCCCGGGACGTCCGCTGGGATATCTGCGCCTGGACGCCGGTGACGCCGAGGGGACGCCGCGGCTGCTGAACGCGGACGGTGCGCCGGCCACCAAGGGCGCGTGGCGGGTGGAGCCGACCGGCGGCGAGAACAGGGTCACGCTGGTTCCGGACCTGGAGCACCCGGACCACCCGGAGTACCCGGACCACCGCGACCCCGAGCAGCCGCTGGAGCGTCTGGAGATCGACCTCGGTACCGGGCGTGTGGTGGCGAGCTCCGATGTGACGCGTTCCGAGCCGACCTCCGGGGACAGCCGTACGGAGGACAGCCGTACGGAGATGTCTCCGGATACGGAGATGTCTCCGGATACGGAGATGGCCCGGATCACGGAGAGCTCTCCGCTGCCGATGCTGCCGGAGGAGTCGTTCCATGACCTCCCGTTGTCCGTGCCGGGCCTGACCGGGCTCGTGATACGGAGCATGGAGAACACGGCTCCGCGGTTCCCGGAGGGTGCCGGGACGACGGGGCCGTCGCAGGCGCTGTCGGAGGCGCCGGACGTGGAGCTGGTGGATCCCGTCGCTCAGGGGCCGGTGGCGGGCCGTGAGGTGCGGGTCCGGGCCGACGGTGGTTACACCGTCCTCGATACCGCCGGTAACTTCCGCTGGGAGGTGGCAGCGGACGGCCGCGGCGAGTCGCGGGACACCCGGCTGCCGGGGAGCGGGATGTTCCTCCGGCAGGACCTCACCGGCGGGCAGCGGACACCGAGCGTGGTCGATGACGCCGGGGTGCCTGTCGGCGGTGAACGGTTCGAGGTTCAGCAGGAGCGGGACGCCTCCGGTGCCCTGACCGGGGTCACTGTGCGCAGGCGGCAGGACAGGGCGGCGGCCGGGCAGCCCGCCGCTGCCTGGCGGTACGACGGTGACGGCACCCTGCGGGAAGCCGTCCTGCCCGTCGCCGGGGACGGCCGCAGCCCGGCGCTGGAGGGAATCAGCGTCCGGATCCGCCGGGAGCCCGGCACGGGCAGGTTCACCCTGGGAGTCGTCGAGAGGTCCCAGGTGTCCGGCCGCGACCTCGTTCCCGCTCCGCTGACCGGCGAGCTCGCCCGCTGGTGGCCGGGTGGGTTCTCGGTGACCGACAGGCGGAGCGGGGAGCAGTACGTTCTTGATGCCGAGGCACGCCAGGTGCTGCCGCAGAAGGCGCCGGACCTGGAGGTCAACAGGCCGGAGCCGGTCAGCACGCCTGTCACGCCTGTTACGCCTGTCACGCATGTCACGTTCGACGAAGGCGCGCACCAACTGACGGAAGACCAGTCGCAGGTCATCAACGAGCTGGCCGCCAATGTGGCGCGGGACGGACTGGCGAGGGCGCGGGCGGGCGGCCGGCTGCCGACCATTGTGATCAAGGGCTACAGCAACGGCGCGCGGTGGGGAATGTCGCACTTCGGGGTGAGGATGCGCGTCGGTCGGGAGCGTGCCCTTGCGGTAAGGGAGGCGTTCATCGCCCGCTTGACGTTCCATCTGGAGAGGCTGCAGGAGCAGACGCGGGAGCAGACGCAGGGAGCCCTGACCGTCCCACTCATGGCCGAGGCATTCCAGGTGAGGGCCGAGTCGGAGGGCCTGAAATTCCCGGAGGGCACGAGTCCGCAGAGCGGGCAGGAGGCCCGGCGGAGTGCAGTGATCACGGTGGACTTCTCCCCGGAGGACACCGCCCCGCCCGGCCGGCCGTGACGCCGCGGTCGTCCCGCGCGTAGCAGGAACGGCAACAAGGCGGGAAGGCCAGGGCTACCGCGATGCGCTCGACAAGCAGACGGTGGGCAGGCCGGTGCTGCACAGGCCGGTGCTGCACAGGTCGGCGCTGCACAGGCCGGCGCTGCACAGGCCGGCGCTGCACAGGCCGGTGCTGCACAGGTCGGCGCTGCACAGGCCGGTGCTGGATAGGACGGTGCTGGACAGGCAGCGAAGATCTGCCCGTATATACCTACAGACTCTGCCCATACGCACAGCGGGCTCTGCCTGGGTATGCAGCGGACTCTGCCCGCCGGTACCTGATTCCGCCCGCCGGTGCTCGGCTCTGCCTGTCAGTACCTGGTGGATCGGCAGCGGAGTGCAAGTCCTGCTTTCACGGCTGTACGGCGGTAAAGCCGACGATGCGGAAGCGGGGGCCCGTCACAGGACCTCTCTCACCGGAGGCCGCCGGGCATCAGGGGGCGCCTCAGAGTGGCGTATCAGGGGCGCCTCAGAGTGGCGTACCAGAGTGGCGTATCGGGGGAGCGGCACATCAGAGTGGCGACGCCTCATGTGCGCCGCTGACGCCTCGTATGAGGCGTCGCGCCACACCTCATGTGCCGCCTCATATGACGCCGCTTCGTATCGCATAAGAAACGGCGTGCGCACGATTACGCAGGTTCAATCGCTTCATGAGTCCGTAGAGGACGTTCTTCACCGTGCGTTCCGAGTACTGCAGCCTCGTGGCGATGTCCTCCAAATCGCTTCCTTCAGCGACCAGGCGCAGGATGTCGACCTCGCGGGTGGTCAACCCGCTGGCGGTGAGCCCGCGTGGGTTGAGTACCTCCCTGACGGTCCGCTCGACCTGGTCGAGCAGCCTGCCCTGCAGCTCTGCGGGGAAGGCGCCCTGGCCCTCGCTGATGGCGCGGACGGCTTCATGGAACCTGTGCCAGCTGAAATCCTTACGGAAGAGGACTCCGCGTACACCCAGGTTGATGGCGGTGTGCAGATCCGCGGACCACTCTCCGTCAATGATCACGAGAAAGCGCTTGTCGGGCGAGTCCGCCAGTGCTCGAAGGGCCTCCAGTGCCTGCTCGTTCGCATTGTCGACCGCGGTCACGACCACGTCGGCCTGCTGTTCCTTGACGGGCGGGACCAATGTCATGCCGGCGGTCTGCCGAATACGGCTGACCAGGCCGAAACGAGTTATCGGATCCGACACACAAACCTTTACCGTGATCGTGTTCAATATTCTCTCCTGCGACTTTCACGTACATCGCGCCATCTCTGTCGTTCATTGACGGGGATATGTGACGCGGTGGGGCATTTCATCGAACAGTAAAAGTTTCCCTCCTCTGTTTTTTCTGTTTTTCGTGAATTTCATTTGCTGCGGCTTTCATTTGCCGCGGCATCCTTGTGGGAACAGCGGGAGATCACGCCCGATGAGTCGGTCCCTGGGCATCCGAGGATGCCTGGCCACCGGGGATGCCGGGACGCCGGGGATGCCGGGACGCCGGCCTATGGCGCGTCGGTGTGTTCGAGTCGGCAACCGCAGACGGCGGGTTGCCGCTCCGACGCCATCCATGTGTGGTTGATCTCCGCCGGTCGGGCGGAGGGCCAGGCTATGGGGGCCGACTCTGCTGTGACGTTCGCTGGCTGTGAAGTATGGCTACTTCTGATTTCCGTGACGCCATGCATGTTTCAAAGTTATCTCTAGGGACGCCCAAGGGCCATTAAAATAATGGTAAAGAGAGTGGTGCATCTCACCTGGAGAGATGGAAGCGAAGGGTTGACGGTTCCGGTGGCGTCGATTACGCCTTTTATGCCCTTTTTGCGTTTTCTGTTCGAGGGGTGATGTCGCAGGCGTGCCCGCTGTTCCATTCCCTGGTCTTGCGTGGGTATCCCCGGCAATACTGTTGCGTTCAGCGTCGTGGACGGGTTGCGAGTCCGTGCGGGAAGAAGGTGACGTCGGCGCGGAAGGTGTATGTCCGATCTGAGCGGTCTGGGGGTGTTGTCCGGCGTTCGGCCCGTACTTGCTGGTGGGGTTCTTCCGGGTGGGAGTCTTGATCCGGAGGCGCCCGAAGGCGGGCGGGAGCGCCTGCGGGGCAGCCCGCTCGCGGTGCCGAGGCGGACTCCGGTCCCAGCTGCCTCCACACCATCAACCGGGCTCCACACCATCAACCGGGCTCCACACCATCAACCGGGCGGACACCTGACCGCCGTGACCGCCGTGACCGTCTTGCCGGTGCCGGTCCCCTTCCGTCGCCGTCGGTATCGATCTCACAGGCAATCGCGCCATCGGCTTGCTGTTCGGCCTGTCATTAGGGTTGCGTAAACGCGCACGTCCCCTGTTCGATTACTGCTCTGAAGCTGCCGGAGGCCATCGATGTCCCAGCCAGAAGGGTCCCAGTCGGCGGGGCCCCCACCAGAAAGACCCCAGCCAGAGGGGGCCCAGCCAGACGGACCCCAGCCAGAGGGGGCCCAGCAAGAAGGCGAGCTCGAGGGTCCCTCCCACCGTGAGCCCCGTACTCCCCTTCCTGTGTTCCTGACGGGTCGCCTGGCGCGGATCGGCCTTGGTGCCGTGGCCTCGGCGGTTCTGGTCTCGGCGGCATTCGTCCAGGGCGCATGGAACGGTGACGAGGCGAGCAGGCGGACATCACCGGTCGAGCTGGACCGGGCGGGAGACGCCGAACCCGATCCGTCCTCACCGTCCGTAGCCCGGGCGGCGCCCGCGCCCTCGCCGTCCGCCACACCGGATGCCAAGCCCAAGGCCAAGGCCAAGGCCAAGCCCAAGGCCAAAGCCCGGAGCGGCTCGCACAACGCCCACCGCTCCCAGGCCGCGGAGGGCTCCGCAGGGCAGCGGTACGGCGGGTCCGGCTCGGCGGGCGACGGCACGTCCAGGACCCAGGTGAGCGGGGGCTCACGCGTGGCGCTGTTCTCGGCCTCGGCCGCGGAGGCGAAGCCCGCACTGTCCGCATGGAGCTCGCGCCGCGCGGAGGACAACCCGTACTGGGACGCTCACGCCCTCACCGTGCGGTCCACGAAGCCGATCACCTCGCTCAAGCTGAGCGTCCGCGTCATGCAGACAGGCGGCGTGACCGACAGCGGCGCATGGACCTCCCTCGGTGACCAGGTGGAGATCCACTCCGCCGCGAACGGTGAGTACTTGGCATACCACATAGTGCTCAAGGCCGGCATCACGCTCAAGCCCGGCACCCACACCTTCCAGTTCGGCTTCAGCCACCACCAGGGCAACCGGGACGCGGGCCGCGACCTGTGGAACGTCGTCGCGACGACCGAGGGGTCCAGCGATTCACAGACGCGGAGCGGCCGCTTCTAGGCCTGTAGGCCTGTAGGCCTGTAGGCCTGTAGGCCTGTAGGCCTGTAGGTCTGTCTTCGTGCTCTGGGCCCGTTTTCGGGCAGGGCGTCCAGGACCGGGGTCAGGGTCGGGGCCCGGGGGCCGGGGTCGGGGTCGGGTCCGGGGTCAGGGCCGGGGCCCGGGCCCGGGCCCGGGGTCAGGGTGTCAGGTCGTTCAGGAGGTCGTCGAGGACGCTCTCCTCCTCGACGCGCACGCCGAGTGCGGTGAGGGCGGGGGCCAGGGCCGGGTCCCACGGGGCTGTCGTGGGCGGGCCGGTCAGGGGCGGGGCCAGGGGACGGGCGGTGGCTGCCGCGCGGTAGTCGGCGGCGGTGTAGCGCCAGGGGTGCCAGGGGACGCGGCGCGACAGGGCGGTGGCGATACGCAGGCCGCCCCAGTCGAAGTCGCCGTGGTAGCGGAGCTTGGCCCCGTGGGTGTGCAGGTGGCGCAGCAGGGCGAGGGCGGCGGCCGAGGGCTGGCCCTGGAGACAGACCAGGGGCGGGCAGGCGGGACCGTGGGCGTCGGCGGCGGTGGCCAGGACGGTGGGGTTCTCGCATACGTGGACCACGGCGGGTGCCGTATGCGGCGGGGTGCGGGTGAGCTGACGCAGGGTCAGGACGGCTGGTTCTCCCGCGTCGGCCGTCCAGTCGAGGGCGGGGGTGCCGCGCAGGTTCAGGGTGAGGACGGTGGAGGAGAGGGCGTCCTTGAGGAGCCCGGCACGAGGCCCAGGCCTCGCGGCGCCACTCGGCTCCGCTGCCGTCGGGGAAGCCGGTCAGAGCGCGGACACCGGACAGCACGAGGGTGGCGAGCGGAGTGTGGTCGTCCAGGGCGTGGGCGTCCCCCAGGGTGCGGGCGGCGAAGGCGGGGAGGGACACGGCCGGTCCGGCGGGCAGGTGGCGCAGGGCCTTGACGGTGTCGCCGAGCAGGGTCCTCGCCGCGTCCGGGGTCCGGGTGAGACGCCGTACGAGACCGCTCTCGCGCAACCGGGCGGCCCAGTCGGCCAGTTCGGGACCCAGGGTGTCCAGCGGGGCGTACGCGTCCTGCCAGGCGGCTGCCTCCCGCTCACGTACGTCGGCGAGCAGCGCGACGGGGCCGGTGAGCGCGGTGACGGCGGCGGCCAGACCGTCGGGGCTGACGCCGGAGCGGCGCAGAACGGCGTCCACCGCGTCGAGGCGCAGGCTCAGGCTCAGCGAGCGTCCGGCGCGCGGAGCGCGGCCCAGGAGGCGTTCGGCGGCGGCCCGTTGGGCGGTGGTGGGGGCGGCCAGGGAGACCGGGCCGGTGAGCGGTTCGCCGCGCTCCATACGGCGGCGTACCCGCTCCACCAGCCAGGCGAGACCGGGGTCGCCGAGGAGACGGGCGAGACGGTCGCGGTCGACGCGGGCGGGGGGTTGCTCGGGGTGCGGGGGAGGGTGTTCAGGCGTGCTCATCCGGTGCTCATGCCCACAGGGCATCCGGGGTCTCGGCCGTGTCGGTCCGCGGCGGGGCCGGCTCGGCGGTCCGCGTCGGTCCGGTCGGGGGGCTCGCCGCGGGCGGTGGTCCGGCCGGCGGGCGTTCGGCTGCGTCGGGCCGGGCGGGAAGTGCCATCAGGCGGTGGTCCGGTTCCGCGCCCCTCCCTCGCTCCGTCCCGTCCCATTCCCAGCGGGTGACCAGTACGGCGGCGATCTCGTCGACACGGGAGAGCTGGGCGATGGCGATGCCGGGAACCTGGGGGTAGCAGGCCCATTCGCGTTCGCTGGTCATCACCACGTCCAGGTCGAAGGCGTGCAGCAGGCCCAGGCACTTGGCGCGGGAGTCGTCGTCCACACCCGCGAACGCCTCGTCCAGGGTGACCAGGCGCGGGGCGTGCGGGGCGGCGGTGGCGTAATGGGAGGAGGCGGCGGCGAACAGCGGTACGGACACGGCCAGGACGCGTTCCCCGCCCGAGGCGGGGCCGGTGGCCGGGACCCAGGTGCCGTGCTGGTGGCGTTCGACGCCGAACTCGTGCCAGGTGCGGTAGTCCAGGGCCGCGGTGAGCACCTCCAGCCAGCTGCCGGCCGCGTCGTCCGACTGCCGGCGGGCGATCTGCGCCTGAAGGAACTCACCGACCGCGGCCCGGTCCTCGGGCGCCCAGGCGTCGGCGGACTGGCGCAGGCGTTCCCTCGCCTGGGCCAGACCCGCCGGGGCCTTGCGCGAAGGGCGCCAGACCAGGCGCAGCCGCATACCGGTGGAGGTGGGACGGTCCGGCAGCTCGGCGTTCATGGCGTGCACCTGGCGCTCGGCGGTGCCGATCAGCTCCTGCAGGGTGCCGCGCGACCTCGGTGAGCAGGTGGGTTTCGAGGAGCTCGCGTTCGTGCGCGGACAGGATGCGGGCCAGTTCGGCCACTTCCGCGGCGAGGGCCTCGGCGAGTTCGGGTACGGCCCGCTCGCGCCCCTGGTAGACGATGTCGACGACCATGCCGTCCTCGACCATGCGGGCGGTGGCGGTGTGGCCGCCCCGGGAGAGGGTGTCCTGGAGTTTCTTGTACTCCTCGCTGAGCCGCTTCTGTACGCGTTCCCAGGCGCCGTCGGAGTCGTCGCTGCCGGGGAGCCCGGAGAGGTCCGTCTCGATGGCGCGGGCGAGCGCCACGGCCGGGGTGGCCGCCCAGGGACCCGCGTCCAGCGGCGGCACGGCCGCCTCCGGGAGGGCGACGGCCAGCAGGCCGGTGGCCGCGAACCGCTGAAGAGCGGCGATGGCCTCGGCGCGGGCGGCGAACGCCTCGCGTACGTCCTTCTCCAGCTGCTCGATACGGCCCTCGGCGCGGCTGGCGCGCCGGTCGGCGGCGGTGAGCTCCTCGCGTACCCGGCGCTGGTCGCGCTCGCACGCGCCCAGGGCGGCGGCGGTGGCGGCCAGCCGCCGCTCCAGCTCCGCGACGGCGGCGCCGACGGTGGAGCGCAAGGTGGTGTGGCGTGCGTCCGCGGCGGCGGCCAGACGGGCCGACTCCCCGGCGCGCAGGGCCAGTTCGGCCACCCGGGTACCGGCCCGTCCGGCTTCCGCGCGCTCGTCGGCGACCGCCCGGCCGGCGTCGGCGCGCTCGCGCAGGGCGGGCCACAGGGCGGCGAGGACGGCGGTGTAGTCGGCCAGGGCCTGGCGGACGGCCGCCAGGCCCGTCCGGTCGGCGGGCAGGTTCACGGCGGCTGCCGTGTCGGTGAGTTCGGTGCCCGCCTCGGCCTCCCGGCAGGCTGTTTCCGTGAGTTCGGCGGCGCGTTCGTCCTGGCGGGCGCGGGCCCGGTGGGCGGCGTCCGCCGCGGCGGCGGCCAGGGCGTGGGCGTGGCGCAGGGCGGCGTCGTCGGGAACGCCCGCCAGCTCGGCGTCCAGGGTGCGGCGGCGCCGGGCCACCTGGGCTCGCTCGCTCTCCAGGCGCTCCGTCTCGCCCGCCAGGGCGTCGAGTTCACCGCGCAGGACGGCGATCCGGGCCCGGCGCGCCTCCTCGCGGGCGCCCTCGCCCACGTACACGGCCGTCTCCTTCGACCAGCTGCCGCTCAGCGCACCGACACGGAAGCGGCCGTCCGCCGTGACCCAGGTGTCCGTGACCCAGGTGTCACGGCTGGAGCCGAGGCCTACGGCGGCCAGAAGGCGGGCCACCGCCTCTTCCCCCACCGCCACGGCGCGTGCGTCGCCGTGGTCGACGGCGGGGCGCAGCACGTCGGCGAGGGTCTCTCCCGTGGGGGCGGCGCCCGGCGGCAGCGACGGCAACGATGAGGGCGGCGGGGGGGACAGCGGCACCGGGGACAGCGGCACCGGGGACAGCGGCGGCAGCGGGGACAGCAGGACATCGTGGCCGTCGGCGTGCAGGGCGGTGCCGTCCGGGCGTACCCAGGCGTCCAGGAGCCCGGAGGCCTCCAACGCGGCCTCCAGGCCCGCCCGTTCGGCGGGCCTCACATGGTCGTGGAAGTCGACCAGACGCCACAGAGGCGCCCCCGGGGCCTGGTCGCGGACGCCGGGGGTACGGGTGTGGGGCGCGGTGGGGCCGCGCTGGCCACCGGCTTCCAGCTCGGCCAGCTCCCGCCCGGCCTCGGTGCGCCGGGCCTGAAGTCCGGTGAGTTCCTGCCCGAGGGCGGCCGCCCGGTCGGCCAGCTGCGCGGCCTGTGCGCGCTGGGCCTCGGCGGCGTGCTCGCGTGCCGGGTAGGGGCCGCCCAGGTGCGTGACCCAGTCCTGCAGGGTGTCGAGGAGTCCCTCCGGGTCGGGGAGCGTCAACTCCTCGCAGAGCCCGAGGTGTTCGCGTACGGCGGTGACCAGCTCCGCGCCCGCCTCGGCCGCGGTGGCCTCCGCCCGGGCCTGCCGCTCGGCGGTGTGGGCCGTCTCGGTCTGGGCCTCGTCCAGGCGCCGGGCTGCCGCCCGCCGTTCGGCGGCGGCCTGCTCGCTGCGCGAGGCCAGCTCCTCCACATGGTCGAGAGTGCGCCGTCTGCGGGCCACCGACTCCTCGGCCGCCCGCCGCAGTCCGGCCTCCGACGGGCCGTCGAGGGGCAGTCCGGCCTCCGGCGGGCCGTCGGTGCGCGGTCCGGCTTTCGGCGTGCTGTTGGTGTGTGGTCCGGCTTTCGGCGGGCCCTCGATGGGCAGTCCGGTTTCCGGTGCGCCGTCGGGGTGCAGTTCGACGTCGAGGCGGGCGGCCTGGGCGGCCTCCCGTTCGCGGGCGAGTGTGTCCGCGACCTGCCGCGCGGCGGCCGACAACCGGTTCTCGGCCGTGCCGAGGCGGCCCAGGGCCCGGGTGTGCGCCTGGGCGGCCTGTTCCCGGTCCGCCTCGGCGCGGGCCACCTCGTCGGCGGTACGGCGCGCGTCGGACGCCGCCTGCTCCAGTTCCCGGGCACTGCGCATCTCGGGGCCCTCGCGCAGCGCGGCGTCCTGCGCCTTCAGACGCGCCGCGGTCTCCTCCAGCTCCGCGAGCCGCCCGGCGGCCTCCTCCCGCTCCCGCGCGGCCTCCTCACGCTCGGCCTGGGCCTGGTTCAGATCGCGCTGGAGGTGCTCGTAGCGGGCGTGCTCGCCGCGGGGCAGCCGGGCACGGCG
Organism: uncultured Actinomycetota bacterium; assembly: GCA_963711935.1. Taxonomy (GTDB): domain Bacteria; phylum Actinomycetota; class Actinomycetes; order Streptomycetales; family Streptomycetaceae; genus Streptomyces. Next base: position 318,702 of record CAVQGD010000025.1, on the reverse strand, counting down.
CCTCGTGGCGACGCGGGCGTAACGGCGGTAGTGGTCCAGGAACGCGGAGGCGGCCCGCTCGGCCTCACTGGCCGCCCGCAGCTCCTCCTTCTCCTCGTCCAGGGAGCGGAACGCCTCGGCCACATCCGCGATCACCGCCTGGTCCACCGGCGGCAACGCCTCGGTCAGCGCGCGGGACAGCGCCGCCTCGTTGGGCCGTTTCGACAACTGCGGCTGGCGCAGCTGGATGAGCAGGTCGACCAGGGCGGCGTACCGGCGCTCACCGAGTCCGAACAGCGCCTCGTCGACGGCCCTGCGGTACGCCGTGGCCGTGTCGTAGACCATGCCGTGCCCGGCGAGAGCCTCCGCGAGCCGGTCCCGGGACAGGGCGGTACCGGTGGCGTCCAGCAGGCTCAGCTCCGTACCGATCCGCTGGTCGGTGACGGCGTACCAGTGGCGGGCGATGCCGCGGCCCGTCACCGCCTTCAGCCCGCACAGCAGGGTGCGGAAGTGCGCCTGCCCGGTCTCCTCGTCGAGGCGGCCGAACTCGATCCAGGTGTAGCCGAGCCGCTCGGGGTACGGATGCTGCCCGCCGAGCAGCAGGTTCCACTCCATGCGCTTGCCCGGGTCGGCATCGGGCTCCACCCGGCGCGCGGACAGGTCCCCGTCCAGGAGGAAGGGCAGGGTGAGGGCGAGGACCTTGGACTTGCCGGTGCCGTTGTTGCCGCGCAGCAGCAGGCGGCCGTCGCGGAACCAGAACTCCTCGGTGTCGTAGTGGAAGAGGTCGACCAGGCCGATACGCAGCGGCCGCCACCGGCCGGGCGCGGGCGTGGGCAGGGCGGTCACCGGGTTCCTCCGAGGATGCCTCGGCCTTCAGGCCGGGGTGGGGGTACCTCCCGCTTGCGGGGGAGAATCGGACTCCTGCGGAGCAGGGCAGGAAGCGGGATTTCCCCCCCAGGGCGAAACACCGTCCACCTGAGCGGGTAGGCTGCACTCCGTGCGTCGCGAGAACCAAGCGCGTACACCGTGCTGATCGAGAGCCAAGACAGCACATGCACCTCCAAACTTTGCCGTATCAAACCGGGCTGGTTTCAACCCGGCTGGTGTTGATCGTGGAAGACCTGCTGGGTCGCTGACCCGCAGGCAGCGTGAGCCAGGAATCCCCCTGCTTCAGCTGGGGGAGGATTCAAGACTGCTGTGCCTTTCGCTGAGAACTCTGAGAAGTACGGGGAGGTCCGGGAGGCACGGGCGCCCCGTTCCACCACGACGGTCTCCCCGACCGCGTACCGCGCGAGTGCGGGCAGCGGGGCGACGCCCCCGGGAGTCCGGGTGGCCAGACCGAGCGCGGTGAGCTTCGCCAGCGCCTGCTCGACCAGCTCTCTTTCCGCGCCCGGCTGCTTGGCGCTCTTGGACCAGAACCCGCCGTGTTCGGCGGCCAGTTCCCGCACCCGGTGCTCAAGGGCGGTACGGCTCACCTCGCCGCCCGCCGTGGCGAGGTGCTCGGCGAGCAGCAGGGTGATGTGCCCGTGGGTGCCCTGCTCGGGCATCCGTACGTCGGTCAGGTCGTCCAGGGGGTCGACCAGGGCGATGCCCTCGGCCCGTACCTCGGCGACCAGGCCGGTCAGTTCGGTGATCCGTGCGGTGATGAAGGCCCGCTGGCGGGTCAGGTAGGCGAGTTCCTCGTCGGCCAGCTCGTCGTAGTACAGCACCGGGTCGTCCAGCAGGCACCGGGTCAGCCGCTGGCGGATGGCGCGGAACCGCAGTTCGTCGCTGTCCAGCGCGCTCTCGGAGGCCAGTTCGGCCAGCCGGTCCCCGAATTCCCCGGCGGTGATCGTCGACGGGCCCCGGCGGGTGGCCAGCAGCCCGGCCAGGACGCGGCGCTGGACGTCGTAGAGCACATCGCCCGCCCCGCTGACGTAGGAATCCTCGTCCCCGGCCACCCGCCGCAGCACCCCGTACCGCATGAGCAGCCGCACCACCGCCGCCAGGTCCAGCCGCTCCTCGCGCCGCTCCAGCGTGAACTCCACACCGGCGGCGACGAGATACGGATCGGCCGCGTCCAGCACCACCTGCTCGGCGAGCCGGCCGAGCGCGATCTGCGCCTCCCCCCGCTCCAGCGCGGCCAGGGCCAGACACAGCAGCACATAGCGGCGGCGGGTGAAGGGCGCACGGGCACGGGACGCCTCGCGCGCCGGATGCGTGGGGTCGGACAGGGTGCCAGGAGCCCGGCCCAGCCGCGCGGCCTCCGCGTCCACCCGCAGCGGCCAGCCGGTGTTGCGGTCGAACCAGTCACGCAGTTCGGCGGCGTACTGCCGCACCAGGCGGAACTCGTCGGCCAGCGGGCCGTGCGCGAGCAGCAGCGGCTCCTTCAGCAGGGCACGGGCGGCCTTCTGGAACTCGGCCGTACGCCGGCCGTCCAGCACCTCGCCCAGGGGCGTGCTCATGGAACCTCCTGCTGAGTCACGACGCAGTCGGGGCCGTCCGTATCGCCGATACCGCCAGTGCCGTCAGCGTCATCGCTGCCGTCCGTAACGTCCGCGCCGTCCGTAACGTCCGCGCCGTCCGTAACGTCCGTGCCGCCGGTGCGGTCCGTACCACCGGTACCGCCGGTGCCGTCCCCACGCACCACCCCGCTCCGGGTGAGGTCGGTGATCTCGATCGTGTGGTCGGGGCCGCGGAAGGTGCCGCCGGGGGTGCGGATCCCGGCCGTCGCGCCGTCGGCGAGGGCCGTGAGCCTGATCTCCATCGAGCCGTCGTTGCTGGTCGCGACGGTGCTCGTCATGCCGGGCCGCCAGGTGGCCAGGGCATCGCCGAGCAGCTGGAGGAAGAGGCCGAAGGTGAGCGGGTCGAGCTCGCCGAGCGCGGACAGCCGTGTGCTGCCGTCCGTGGCGAGGCGGGCGCGGGCGGCGGCGATCTCCTCCGCCTGCTTGGCGGCGATCTCGGCCAGCCGCCGCCGCTGCTCGGAGCGGTCCTGCACCTTGCGTGCCTTGCCGCGCCGCTCGTAGCTGCCGGTACGGCGCAGCTGCGGGCTGATCCGCAGGGGCTCGGCCCCGGCCCACGGGGTGGACGCGGCCACCGGGCGGGCCGTGCGCTCGGCGAGGGTGTCGGCGTCGATGGTGAGATGGCGGGCGGGGTAGAGGCCGAAGGCGGTACGCCACAGCCGGTGCCGCGCCTCGTCGTCCGGTGCCTCGGCGAACCAGCGGGCCAGGGTGCGGAAGTCCGCCGAACGGTCCGAGCGCCCCGCCCGCCGCTCGTTCAACTGCCGCACCACTGCGAGGAGTTGAGGGATCGCACCGAGGGCGCGTCCGCGCAGCAGACGGGCCTGGGACTCGCGGCCGTCCGCGGACAGGAACCAGGCGGCGAGCCCCGACCACTTCGCCGCCCACCGCTCGTATGCCCGCGCCTGTGCCTGTTCGGCCTCGTCCGGCGCGGCGTCGCCCGCCTCCCGCGCCGCCGCCAGCCGCAGCAGCACCTCCACCCGGCCCTGCCCCTCCAGCTCACCGATGAGCAGGGCGATCCGGCCGCCCAGGGCGATCAGGTCCTGGATGAACCGCTCCAGGTACTGGATCAGCCGGTCCTTGTAGGCGAGGAACACCTCGACCTCCACGCCGTGCAGGTCGATGGTGCGCTGCAACGACCCCATGAACGCCCGCGCGTTCTCCGCCAGCGCCTCGAACCGGCTCGTCAGCGCGGACAGCGCCAGATGCGCCTTGGCCGGGTCCGGCTCGTCCTCGGCGGCGATCACCAGCAGGGCCCGCAGCTGGGTGACGATGTCGTGCAGCGCCACCGCCTGCAGCGCACCGCGCCGCCCGAGCGCCTCGTCGTAGGCCGTGAGCGCCCGCTCGGCGGCTTCCCCGGCCTGCGTGAGCTGGTAGATGAACCGCTTGCGGTAGAAGTCCTCGACCGCGGTGACCCGGGAGGTGTCCGGGTCCGCCCGCAGATTGCCCCAGTCGACGAGACTGTCCAGCGCCTTGACCACGGTGTCCAGCTCGGCGGGCCGGTACTCCCGCTCCAGCGCGGCATGCACGTCCTCGGGCCGCAGATGCACCGCGAAGCGCTCCTTGGCCGCGAGGAACGTGCCCATCACCTGGCGATAGAGGGCGGCGTTGGGCACGGTGAGATGGGCGAAGGGCGTGTATCCGGTCCGTCCCGGGCTGGTCTGTGCCGGGCCGGTCTGTGCCGGGCTGAAGGGCGTCGAGCTCATCGTCCGGCATTCTCCCTGACGTACGCCATTGGAGGTAACTGTGATCACTTCTTCACACACAGTCACCGGAGTCTCGGCCTATCCTGGCCCGGCTCATGACGCGGAGGCCGAGCACGGTCCGGTGGATCAGGCAGCGGTCGAGGCCAAGCGGGCACTCCTGCGCGGCGACGCAGTGGCTCCGGCAGTGGGTCCGGCAGTGGGTCCGGCGGACGCCGCGTGAGCGGCACGCTCGCCAGCCTCGGCTCACCCATTTCCCCGTCCGGGAGCGCGCCAGCACCGCGCTCACCAGCGGAAACCTCCTCCTTTGTGCTCCACCGGCCCGGCCAGGTCGGTGGAGCCACCGATCAGGGCTCCAATGCCTTGACGAAGTGGTACCTCTCTCGATCGCCTCCGTCCGGGCCCGCGTGCGGTCCGTGCAGTTTGACCAGTGCCATCGGTCTGCCGACCGGCTCGCCGGTGGCCTGGTCGAACGCGAGTTCCCCACTGACGCCGAACACGGGCTTGTCGCGATCGGTCTGCCCCAGCAGGTTGCGGACCGTCTCTGCGGTGACCTGGCCCTTGCCGTACGTCTCCAGGGCGCAGGCGGGCTGCGATGCCCACGGCGTACACCGCGTCGTGCCCGAGCATGGCCTGACCGTCGCCGAGTGCGTCAGGCGATCCACCGCGAACGCTGAGATAGCGGTGCTTGAAGCGGGTGTACGGGTTTCGGAGGCCGCTCCCGTACACGTGAGCCGACACCTGCGGGTGGGTGAACGCGGTGTAGTAGACCTTCACGCGGCTGACCTCCCAGCGGGTTCCCAAGTCGCGCAGTTCCTGGCCGCGTTCCTGGTCGCTGATGTCGAAGTAGACGCCAGCAGTGCTGGATCCGGACAGCAGGGTGACGGGACAGCTGCGGCCTTCCGCACCGGCAGCCTCGATGAAGCGGCGGATCTCCCGGCCACGTCCGGCGAAGAACACGGCATCGGGTGGTGACTCGTCACAGATCTTGTCCGCGACCACCCGGAGCGCGTTGCCTGCCGTGTCCTTCGCACCGGACCAGAAAGGGATGAGTTCCTCGTCGACCTTGAGGCCCGCCTGCTTCGCGGCGGAGGTGAACCCCTTGTACAGCGCCGCGTTGTACTCATCGCCCTTCTTCCAGTCCCTGACGATCTGGACGTGGTAGGGCTGTTTCTTCTGCTGCTCCTTCAGGTAGCCGACGGCCGCTGCCGCCTGGGCCCTGGCCGGGAAGGAGATCCGGAAGAACTCCGGCGGGCTCGACGCCATGGCGTCGGCGGCGACCGTGGCCCCCACCGTCGGGATCTGTGCGGCCCTGAGGTCTTCGACCGCCTGAATGGTGCGCGCGTTGCTCTGCCCGATCCCGGTCACCGCGACGATCCGCTCCTCCTTCCGCAGGGCTATGATCTGGTCGACCACCTCGCCCGCATGCGAGTCGTCGCGGCCGGTGTTGGCGAGAAGCAGCCGCACCCGCGGCAGGATGTCCCGCTCACCGTTGAGTGCGAGTTGTGCAAGGTGGGCTCCCACCACGACCTCACTCGTGGCTTCGCGGCCCCGGTCGGACGTACCACCGGACATCGACTCCAGGTGGACGACGGTGACCCAGTCCTCGCCCGACTTCTCGATCCTCTGGTTCTCCTTGTGGATCCTGGCGCTGATGGCCTTCAGACCGGGAAAGACGTAGGAACCGTCGGTCACCCCCACGCACTCACCGCCGTCGGTCCTGGTCACTCCCTCGGCGCACTCACCGAGCTCCTTGTACACGAGGGCACCTCCCCAAGCCAGAACCACCGACACGACGACCGCGATGAGGGCGTGCAGTCGGCGTCTGGGAGGCGGCTTGGGCAGCTTGATCGTGCGTCCGCTCAGCGCCACGGCACCTCCCGGTACTGCACGGCCTTGTCAAGCAGGGTGGATGTCCATACCACGCTGTCCGTGTGGGCGGTGGCCAGCGTGTGCAGACGGGAGTTGATCTCGGGATAGAGCCCGGCATAGGGATCGCCGAGCGGTTCCCGCCACGGATCGCCGGTGCGGTCGGTGCCCGGTGCGTCGGGGGGCTCGGGAGCAATCCAGCTGGCGGCGAGAAGCCGGGTGACCGTGCGCAGTCGTGGGTCGACCGTCTCGTCGCTCAGGTGACGCACCAGGGTCTCGTACTGCCGCCAGGGCTCGGAGTCGGCCTCACGGGCGACGCCGATACCCAGGACGGATACGGGCAGCGGGGCTCTGCGTAGTTGGGCCAGTTCGGCGCACCAGTCCGTGGGGTTCACCTGCTCGTGCTCGAAGAGCCCGTCGAGGTACGTGGCCGCGGCCTCCAGGTCGCCGCAGGCCAGGGCATGGTAGGCGGCGGACCTGGGCTTTCCACGTTCCTCGCACTCGGCGCGGCGCAGGGCGTGTACGGCGGGCGCGTCGTCCAGGGCGAGCCACAGTGCGCGGCGCAGCAGGGGATGCGGGATCTCGGGGCGCCCGTCGCTCTCCTCGTCGCCGGTGTCGAGGTGCAGGGTGCGCAGGGGGTCCCGGCAGAAGGTGCGGAACGTCTCTTGCAGAAACACCCCTGCATCCCGAATCTCCGGTGTGACCTGTGCACTGGCCAGGTCCGGGGCGACGGAGGCACGTATCAGGGCCTGGCGGAGATCGGGTTGCACGCCGATCGGGAGCAGCCGGTCGAGGAGGCTGTCGGCAAGGCCGCGCGACGGTTCGAAAATCTCGCGCAGTCGTCGCTCCCAGGGCACGGCATGATCGAAGTCGAGGAGTGCCTCCAGCACCTGTGTGGTCCCCTCCGGTTGCCCTCGGGTCAGCTCGTACACGGCCCAGCCGAGCCAGCGCACTCCACCTTCCCGGCGGGGTGCGGGCACGGCTCCCGCCCGCTCCCGTACGTCCCGGACCTGTTGCTCCACTTCGGCTCTGGTCAGATCACGCAGCTGCCCCACGCGCAGTCCCTCGGTGATCTTTTCGGGGAGGAAGGACACGCCGCGACGCCACCGGCCGGGGTGTGCGTAGGCCTCCCGGTGCCAGCCGAACTGGGCGCCCTGCAGCGCCTCGGGGTAGCTGCCGGCGGTGGCGAGGACGATAAAGGGGTCCGGCTCCGCCGCCTCGCGGACGTCGAGAAGCAGACGCAGGACCGCGTCGCCGAGTGGGTTGTCGACGTTGTCAAGCAGAAGGAGGCTGCGTACGGCCCAGTCCTTCCTGGTGTAGCCACGCCGCAGGTCGTCGAGGAGGACCCGGCAGACGAATTGCTCGGCGTCGCAGCGTTCGTCGGGCAGCCCTTCGTTGTAAGCCCGGCTCAAGGCGGCGAGCAGGTCGAGGCTGGCTCTGGCGACGCTGCCGCGCTGCACCCGCGAGAGCCGCAGTGTCATCCGCGCCCAGGCCTGGCTCCGCTCGGCGAGCGGCACCAATTGCAGCGCATAGCCCACGACCGCCGGAAGGCCGGCGACGCTCGCGGCGATCTGTGCGACCTGCAGCACCGGCCCCACCCACTGGTTCCACGGCTGGGCGAGCTCCGCGGCGACCGCCTTCACGGCATCGTTATGGCTTGACCCTGCCGTCGGCGCGTCGAGTGCCTTGCGCGCCACGTCGAAGCTCCGGCTGCGCAGGGGCGACGGTTGGGTGCCTGGCTGCGTGAGCCGGGCGGCAAGAGCTGAGAGAACGTCGATGGGGGTCTTCGCCTGCTCGGCGAGGTCCGCCACGTCGAGCCGTGCCCTGGGTACTTCCTGCGCCCAGGTGTCCAGGTGCCGCAGCAGGGTGGTCTTGCCGCTGCCCCGTGGGCCGAGCAGCAGGGTGACCGGCCGCTGCGCGCCCTGCCGTTCGGCGCCCGTGGCTCCGGGCAACAGCAGAGCTTCGGCATACTTCTCCACTGCCCGGTCCCGTTCGGACTCCCCCGGCCAGTTCGTGGGCATAGCTCCGCCTTCCCCCTGGCGGGCGCCACTTCCTTGTGACACCCTCAGCGCAGCCTCAATATCCCGTCCCTCTACGTGACTTGGCAACCTTTGGCCACTGTTGCCCCGGAGTTCGCGGTGTGCGAGTCCGAAGCCGCTCCCGACGGGGCCGCCCCGGAGCACGTGGCGCTGGGACCGCCCCGTGCCCAAATGAACGGCACACCAGTCCAGGGACGGGTCCGGGAGCTGCAAGGTCTCCGAGCAGAACGAGCAGTCGAAGTTGCAGCGTTTGGTGACCTGGAGGATCACGGACAGGGGTGCGGTGGCGGTGCGGGCCGCAGCGGCGACGTCAAGGTCGGCGGTGGCGGTGAAGTGGTGGCCGTCGTTGGCGAAGGCCACGCCGGAGGTGACGGGCTGTGTCCTGCTCTTCTTCCTCGAACCAGACACCGTCATCGTCCAGTCGGCGCGCGACGTCGAGGTCGTCCACGCGTGCGGCGATGTCGCACAGCTGGCACTGGGCCAGGGCCGCTTCTGCCTCAGGCTCCCGCCCTACCGGCACGGTGGTCCCGAAGCGCACCCAGGTGTCCGGGTCGACGGTGCGCAGGAAGCAGGCGGCGGCATCAAGGCAGAGGTAACGAACGGCCATACGCTCACGCCTCGTCCCATCGCGCCACAGGCAGGGCTCGGAGTAGACCGTGGAAGGAGGTACGAGGCACCTGCAGAGGTCACATCTCACCAGCTTCCGGTCAACACTCACGATCGTTTCCGTTCCCAGGGGGTCAGTCACTCTCGCTTCGAACAGGGATCACCCCTGGTCGGAGGGCCTTACGGGGCTGCTCGGCACGGGTCTTGCCGAGGAAGAGCCGCCCCTCAGTGACCCGTTGGGTGAGGTAGGCGTCGACAACCTGGAGGGGCGCTCCAGCAGGGAGCGGGTCGAGGCCGACCGCGAGGGTGACCGTTCCTCCGGCACAGACGAAGCGCGCCCAGTCGCCGCCAATGGGTACGCGAAGCAGGTAGTCACAGCCGTCGAGGCTGAGCACCGCATCCGCGGACCGGTGCATGAAGAGGCGGGGGCCGATGTCGGACAGGCGCTCGTGTGGCTCAGCGAGGGCGAGGGCCCGGGCGAGTCCGCGCATGCGAGCCTCGATCACCTGGGGTGAAAGGAATTGGCCCGACGCGTCAAAGCCGCAGCTCAGGCATGGGGCCAGCTTCACATCCAGCCGGACGCCACAGCCGTACGGCGCTGGCTCGGCGGGCATGAGCCGCGCCCTCCTGTTCCCGAGATCATCGCCGACGTGATCTCGGCCGGTGTCGGATACCGGGTCACTACGTACGATCTGGGCTTCGCCGAAAGCGGCGGGACGGACCGCTCGCTCCTCTTACCACACCGACTTCGCCGTTACGGTGGAAGCCGTTGCCGATGTGGGGAGGGCCGACGTGGATCGTCGCATGTTCCTGGCAGCGGCGCCTTTTGCCGCGGTCGCAGCCGTCGGGCCGTCGCGCGACTGGCTGCTCAACACCCTTGACCAGCACCCCGAACCCGGACCGCGAGTGCGCCTCGAAGACGTCACCGCGGTGAAGAACATGTTCGGCGAGTTCCAGAAGATGGACGTGCTCCAGGGCGGCGGATCAGGGAGGCTCATCCTCGCCGAGTACATGAACCAGCACATCTACCCGCTGCTCCGCCGTACGCACTCGGACGAGGTCCGCCGTGCGCTGTGCGAGGCAGCGGCCGAGCAGACCTATCTGCTCGGGTGGATGGCGTACGACAACGGCGAACACGGCACCGCCCAGCGGTACTTGATCCAGTCGCTGCGCCTGGCGGAGGAATCGAAGAACGCTGCCCTCGGCGCGCACGTCCTGGCAGGCATGGCCGACCAGGCGACGCTGCTCGGCAACCCCACCGAAGGGCGGCGGCTCGCGCAGGCCGGCCGCACCGGGCTCGGCAAGAACACCTCCCCCGCGTGCCTCGCGGACCTGTGGGCACTGGAAGCCCGGGCGCTCGCGAAGCTCGGCGACAAGACCGAGGCCGCACGGGCCGTCACACAGTCGGAGACGGCGTACAGCCGGGTCCGGAGGGAGGGCGAGCAGGAGTGGGCGGCGTTCATCGACCCGGCGTACCTGCACGGCGAGCACGCGAACACCTTCCGGGACCTGGGCGAGCCCGGGACCGCAGAGGAGCACGCCCGCCAGTCCATCGATCACGCACGTCGGCAACGGCGCGCTCGCCGAGGCGCGATGTCACAGGCCGCACTCGCCGTCTCGCACCTGCAACGGAACGACCTCGAAGCCGCACATGCGGCCGGAGTGCGGACGTTGAGGCTGTCACAGCAGGTCAAGAGCTCGCGGTGTATTGAGGCCGTGCAGGACCTGAAGCGTCGTATGGAGCCCTTCGGCAACCACCGGCTCGTCGCGGACTTCAACGAACGGGCGCGGGAGCTGGCTGCCGCGGCGTAGCGCGGGTGCGCCTGCGGTACGCGGGAGGGTCTCGATCCTGTGGCGGGGCCCCGTCCACCACCACCGGCACCGTCGCCACTGGGCGATGCGTTTGCACCCGGATCGGGCCGAGAGTCTGCCCGTTGTCCGCCTCGACTGCCCCGCAGCCATCACGCCCCGGCTGCGATCCCTCGGTCTTCTCACCCCGAAGGAGGCATGACCTGTCGTGATCGCCTCAGTTGTCCGCGTGCCCTGGCACACCGCCCACGGCGGCTACGACCGCCTTCTGGACCGCCTTCCCGAGGTCCCGCCGCCTGGCCCGTCGCCGTCCTGGACGAGCCGTACACCGAACTGTCGGGGCTGACCAACCTTCACGAGGCAATGCGCCACCTGCCTTCGGTCGAGTCGCAACGCCGCAGAATCACCTCACCCAATAACAAAAATTTTGTTAAATTGGCTTCATGGCCACCACCCCAGACCCCACCCCCACCCCCGACTCCGCTCCCGGCGAAGGCCCCGTCCGCCCGGTTTCCGTCTCCCTTCACGAAGGCACCATCGCCGCCCTCAAGGCACGCACAGGCAAGCGAGGCATGTCCGCTTACGTCGAAGCCCTCATCCAGCGCCAACTCGAACGCGACCGGCTGCGCGAACTCATCGAAGACGCGGAGACCGAGCACGGTCCGGTGGATCAGGCAGCGGTCGAGGCCAAGCGGACGCTCCTGCGCGGCGACGCAGTGGGTTCGGCGGACGCCGCGTGAGCGGCACGCTCGTCCTGGACTGCGAAGGCCTGTCCCAACTCGTACGACGCACGTCCGAGCTCACCGAGTGGCTGGCCGCAGCCGAAGCCGAGGACATCCGCGTCATCACCAGCTCGGTCACCCTCGTCGAAGCCCGTGACCCCAAGACGAACCAAGCCCGCTTCGACTACGCCGTCTCCCGCGTGAACATCGCCCCACCCACCGAAGCCATCGCCCGCCACGCGAGCAAGCTGCTCGCCGCCGCCGGCCTGCACGGCCACAAGTACGCCCTCGACGCGATCGTGGCCGCCACCGCACTCGCCTCACCCGCCCCCGTCACCCTTCTGACCTCGGACCCCGACGACCTCCTCATGCTGTGCGGTCCCGGCGTCCGTGTCATCAAGATCTGACACCTCCGCCGAGCCGACGGCATGATCAACCCTCGAAGGACTTACGAATTCGATCACCAAGAAGGAAACAGCCAGCGCACGATCGCGCAGCACACCAGCAGTCCGGGGGCGACGAACCACCACCTGCTGCGCAGGCAGCGCGCCCCGACGACCATGAGGCTCAGCACACCGGTACCCACGGCAGCGGCGCCGCCCACCAGCGCCATGAGCCGGGCCGTACTCGCCGCCTCGTCCACGTCCCAGGGACCGTCGGGTGCCACGGCGAACGCGAGAAAGACCAGGTAGCAGGTGGCGAGATTCGCCGCAGCCAGCAGCACCACGCTGATGACCACACCGATGATGTGCCCCGAGCCGCGGCGTGCCTGCTGTGCATCGAGGATCATCGAAGGGCCTCCCTGGCATCACCGACGTTGTTCAAGAAGCCGCGACCGTACCTCTGGGCGTCGTCGCTCTGCCAGTACGGTCCGCCGTTGTACCGTGCGGCCAGTTCCTGGTACTGCCGCGGGGTCATCTGGTCGGCGGGCACGTCGGCGAACCCGCTCTCGGTCTTCGGCTGGGATCGGAATCTGCGGTCGCCCCGGGCCATGAGCCAGACACGGACTGGGATATGGACTGGGATACGGATTGGGATGCCGTCGCGGGTGACGGCCATGCCGGGGTCAGCGGCGGCGCTGTGCGGCCACCGCCCCGGTGTACGTCTCCCGCGTCAGGTCTTCCGGCCCGATGCCCAGTTCGGCGAGCACCGCGCGGACGTCGTCCAGGGCAGCGGGTAGCTCATCCTCGTGCTCCTCGTGCTCCTCGTGGACGAGCGTCTCGACCTCCAGGAACGTCCCGTCGATCTCCGGGACGCGGACGAGGGTCGCCAGCATCTTCCGCCCGCGGGCCTCGAAGTCGTAGTTCCTGCACCGCTTCTCGAACGCGATCAGCTCGACGTGCCCGAGGCCGCGGAGGATCGCGTGCGCCGCCTCGGCGTCCTCGACGCGGGTCTCCTCCTCGGGCTTCGAGCCCGAGTCCTCGTCGATCGCGGCCCCCTTGTACGTGAGGACCGTGCGGGTTTCGTCCGCGCCGCGAACGGTACGCACCCGCAGTTCCTCGCCTGCCTTCTCCAGCGAGCCGTCAGGCCGGTCGTAGTACGTGTCCCGGTACACCTCGACACGAGCCGTCGCCCGCCCGTCCAGCAGGCGCATGACCGCCTCGGGCGCGTGCACGCGCGCCTTCAACTCCACCTCGATCACCAGCACTTCCCCTCTCCCTCAGGTCTCCCTCAGACCGTGCGCTCAGCTTCGTCGACGACTGCCTGGAACATCCTGCGAAATCCTCTGAAGAGCGGGCCGTGCGGTGTCTCCCTCACCTTGTACGTCGCCGACTCGTGCCCTTCCCACCCAGCGTCGAACGTGCCGACGAACATAGTGGAGTCCGTACGGATCAGCCGCCAAGTGGGCAGCATGCGGTACCGCCACACACTGATGTCGCAGGAGTCGGCGAGCTCCCTCAGCCGAGCCTCGGCCAGCCGGACACCGGAGGCGAGGGACTCGGCGGACTCCCCAATTTCGGCCGCCCGTTGGACCAGGGCTTCACTGTCGGGGGCGAGGAGGGCGATCCGTGCCCGGAGGCCCTTGCCGCCCTGCTCGCGCGGCAAGCAGGCGCGGAGGAGGCTGTCGTTCAGCCCGAGCAGCCCGAGTCCGCGCACGGCGAGCACGTCCAACTCCACAGCTTCACGGGCCTGCTGCTGGATCTCTTCGGCCGCCGAGTTCTGTGCCGCGTAGACGCGCACCACTTCGGGGAATGCGGCGAGGTCGAAAGCTGCGCCACCTGTGCGCTTCTCGCGGCTCGCGGCGAGACCGAGCAGGTGCCGGGCATCGTCCGGCATCCGGAGGCCATCGGCGATGCGCTCGTACACGTCGAGGCGGGATACCTGACGGCGGCCATTGATGATCTCGTTGACGCGGGCCTGTGTCATCCCGGCCGCTGTCGCGATGCGGGCTTGACTCGCGCCAGCGTACTGCTGCACACACCGGAAGACTGCGCCCACGTTCCGTGCGCGCAGTGCCTGCCGTACCTCGGCGCGCTCCCATGCCCAGCCAGGTAGTTCGATCGGTCCGAGTGTCGTCATCCGCGCAGCCCCCGGTATCCACAGGCGGGATGGAAAGTCATCTCACGGTGAGATTACAGGCAGGGGATCGAATTCGTACCGGACATCGCAGCATCCTGACCGGATGCGAAGACCCCGGCGGCCTGGCAGGGCCCCGGGGCGTGGCCGACGCTGCAAAGGAGCGCCAACATGCCATGGGTACCACAGGCTCTCGAATGGGTGAGAGCCCTGCTGTTCGGGCCCCGGAAACCCGACACGCCCACCCACGCCGACCAGCATCAACAGGCGCCCGTGTACGCGGTGCAGCCGTCGCCGGAAGTCTGGGGCGCCATGCTCGCCCTCGCCCGTCTGCGCCGCACCGGACACGCGTCCGCCCCGCAAGACGACCGCCACGCCCAGGGCGACGCGCACCCCCTCGTACGCGCCTACGTCCTCCCACCCGAGGAACGCCAACACACCCTGTCCGCGTGGAAGTTGACGGAGGCAAGCCGATGAGCGGCCCCCATGCCGAGTCAGCCGAGTCACGCGTACGGCAGGCCGAACTGCCCATGCTGCGCGCCTACCGCCTGTGGTTCGAGCACACCCGCAAGTGCGCCTACAGCTGCAAGGGCGCCAGCACGGCCCAGGACGGCTGCGAGAGAGGGCGGGAACTGTGGGGCGCCTACCGCCTCGCGCGGATCGGGGGGACGTCATGACCTGGGAGATCACGCGTACCCCGGACAGCCGTGTGCACCGCACCCATACTGACCAACTGGCCCTGCCGCTGCGCCTGTTCCGCAACGGGGAGCACGCCACGGACGCCGTACTGACGCTGTCCGTGGTCGAGGCCGAGCACCTGCACGCCGCGTTGTGCCGCGCCCTCGACGGGCACCCGGCGCCCGCGCACGCGCCCGACTGCCGTACATTCGGGAGCTGTCAGGACTCCTGACGCCCAAGAGCCCTGAGACTCAGGAGAGTTGGGCGAGTCTCGGGGCTCTCGTCGGAGGTGGGGTTATTCCTCTCGGGTTACTCGCGCGTGGTCGGTGAAGACACGGCGGAACAGGTCGTGACCCGTACGGCCTGTGTGTCGAAGCGCCCAGTCCTGGGCCGTCTCCTGCTCAGCCTGCGGGCCGGAGTCCTGGTCGCACTCGTGGGCCGTACAGAACACCTCGTACGTCACGCCGCCCTCGGGTACGTGACGGATCGTGTGTTCCACGTACCGCAGCACCGCGCGAGTCATGAGGCTGCCGCCTCGGTCAACGCTTCGTAGAGCGCCACCTGATCGGCGACGGCGGCGTGCAGCCCCTGCCATGTCGTGGCGTCAACCGTCTGGAGAAGCCCCTGATCCCCTTTGAGCCCATGCGCCTGGTTGATGGCGTCGGCGTCGTAGGGAGCCGTGGCGTACCAGCGGCCGGATTCTTCCTTGCTCGGCTTCGAACAGAACGAAGTCCACCCATCCGGGAGGGGGATTGTGACGTCGACTTCGGTCCTCGTCGCTTGCCCCTGCCCACTGGTGGACTCGGAGTCAAGCGACCTTCTCAGCGCGCGTGCGCTGTCCGCTTGGGTAGTCATTGAGTTGTCCTTGGGTTGTCTTGCGCCCGGCCCGATGCCGGGCACTGCGACGAGAATAACTACCTTGGTGACCTTGTATCAGGTGCTTCGGCGTGCTCGTTCACCGTGTAGATGGTATGGCCCACCTTCACCGAACAGGAGCCCGACTCAAGGCCGTTGGCCGCGTCGGCTGCCGCTGCCGACAGCTTGTCCTTGCACAGGTGGTGCCAGCCCTCGGACATCTCCCGTAGCTCGGACACCAGTTCCTGTCGCGTCCCGCTCTTGCGCATGAGCCTCAGTCCTTCCGGCGGGGGGTGGTGGCAGCTACAGCGGTGCCCACGATCCCCGCGCTCCGTGGTTGCTGTCATAGCGTCAGGCTACCCAGGAACACTGACGGCCGAGCGTGCACGACGGGGCATCCGCGCCTGCGGCGAGGCTGGTGTGGAACAAGGGGACGTACCACACCAGCCCGCCTACTCGTGTGCGTCAACTGGCGCATCCGCCAACGGTACGCGGTCGCCGAGTACCTGCCTGGGCGTCAGCGCGACGCCCCACCGTGAACGGGACTGCTACGGCTGGGGCTGCCCGGCGGCGTCGTAACGGCGGGAAGCGGGGACGGAGCCGGTGGCGCCCTGGATGAGGGCTTCGAGTTCGGGGTCCGCCCATGGCCGGTCGCGGGTGAGGTCCCGGCGGCGGCCGTCGGCGATGTCCGCGTACAGCTCGGCGTGCGCGCCAGCCGGGTCGCCGCGGTAGTCGGTGGGCCGGATGCCGGTCCAGGCCCAGTACAGGGCCGCGCCCAGGGCGAACAGCTCAGCTTCCGGGGTGAGCCGGACGTGCTGTTTCTCGCCGGTGGCCAAGAGCTGAGCAGCGGTCTCTGGTGCGATGACGTGGACCAGGCCGCCCCGGTAGGGGAAGGGGAGCGGCAGCTCGGGGTGGTGCGCGTTGTCGTAGTCGATGAACTCGACCGTGCCGTCCTGGAGGAGGAGCGCGTTCTCGGTCTGCATGTCGCCGTGAATCCAGCCGTTCGCGTGCAGCTGCTGGAGCGCGGCGAGCGCGCTGCGGGTGGCGTTGCGCATCTGCGTGCGCTGTTCGGCGGTGGCGCTGCCCTCGCGGGCGGGGGCGAGGACGTCCCACAGGGGGCGGCCGTCGATCCAGGGGACGGCCATCCATCGGCCCTCGGCTCCGGCGGCGCCGCGGGGGCCGGGGTGGCGGTCCTGGCGGTGGAGCAGCTCGTAAGCGGCGTGCTCGTGTGCGAGGTGGCCGCGGGCACCGGGGGTGGCGGTCTTGATGGTCCAGGTTCCGGCTCGCCAGGTGTCGGCGCCCTTCCGGCCGGTGAGGTGCTTGGGCGGCTCCTGGACGCCGAGAGCGACGGCGGCAGCGGCGGCAAGGGCTGCCGCGGATGGGGTGGGCTCCATGGCCGAAGGGGTGTCCTCACGGGTGCGTTGCGGTAGGAGCGGGCCGTCAGTCGGCCAGCCCGTCGAGCGTAGCGAGGCCGGTGGCCCGCTGGTACGCGAACAGCGCGGCTCGCAGCTTCTTGGTGGTCCAGGTGGCGCCGTGCCGGGCGGCGGCCGTGCGGTACAGCTCCCGGACCTCGGTGCCGGCCATCGGACGTCCGGCCTGGCGGAGCACGGCGGGCAGGGTGATCAGGTCGATCAGGCCGGTGATGTCCGGGCGCAGGGTTTCGATGTCGATCAGGCACACGGCACGCTCGCCGTGGCGGTGGCGGACGTGCTCGGGCTTGAGGTCGAGGTGCCCGACGGGGATGTGCGCGGGTCCGTACGCGTCAGCGCACAGGTTGGTGACGGTGTGCCAGGCACCGGGGTCGCTGACCCAGGGCGGGGCGGGAGCAGCGGCGAGCTGGTCCAGGCGGAAGGGGGCCAGTGCCTCAGCGAAGTCCGGATCGAGCGCGGCCGGGGCGGCGTGGACGGCCGCGACGGCGTCCACCAGGGCGGCGGGGGCGGAGGCTGCCGCCCAGCCGAACGCGTCGGGCAGGTACTCCAGGAGCAGGGAGCGGGAGGCGTCTGCGGCCCTCAGCAGGTGCGGCAGCACCGGGCAGTGGCCCACCAGGGCGTAGGCGAGGAGTTCGGCGTCGTACGCGGCGGTGTCGGCGTGGTGTTTGAGGACCGTGGCGGGCGGTTCTCCCAGGGCGGCGACTGCGGCAGTGGCGCGGGCCGCGAGCACCCGTAGCGGCCCGCCGGCTGCCGGGTGGTCGGTGTAGTCCTGGGCGAGGACGGTGCGCAGGCGTCCCGCCGCGGCGGCCGGGGCGGTTGGCAGCGGGGAGGCGAGCCAGCCGTGCGGACGAACGCGGATCAGTCCGTTCAGGGCCTCGGCTGCCGTGGCGGGACGCACGGATCATCCCGCCCGCCGGGCCGTGTCTTCGATATGACCGAGGGCGTAGGCGTAGGAGCGGGCGGCCAGTTCGGGACGCTGGTGCTCGCCGTAGATGGCGAACAGCGCGTACACCAGGGAGTCGAGCGGGCGGCCGATGTTCCAGCACTGCATGGAGGACCCGGCCACGTCCCAGACCTGGACCTGGCCGCGCAGGATACCGATGAGGTCCTGGAAGAACAGCACTATCCCAAAGGGGTAGAGGGCCATGGCCTCGTCCAGGGCGGCCGGTTCCACCGGGGTGAACGCCGCGGTGGGCAGGTCCCAGGCGTAGTGCCGCTCCCCTCCGCCGGGAGCGTCGCGCAGCACCAGCAGAATGCGGCGCGGACCCAGGGGCATGCCGTCCAGGTACTCGTGGATGCTCGCCGCGAGCTGTCCGGTGCTGGTGGGCACCAGCTCTCGGCCCAGCCGGGGCAGTTCCTCGTCCAGCTCGGCCAGGGCGGTGCCGCCGTCAGTAACCGGCGGCGCGATCGGGGCGAGCGGTGGCGCCTGCGGTTCGGCGAGGAACGCCTCGTGTGCGGCGAGCTGTTCTGCCTCGAACGCCTCGTCGATGAGCACCCAGTCCACCCGCTCGGTGGTCACCGGGCCCTCGGTGGGCACGGTGAGCTGGTCGCCGGGGCGCGGGCCGTGGACGGTGAAGAGGCGCTGAAGCTGGTTGGCGGCCTGGGCCATCGTGGGGTGATCGGCGTACAGGTACGGGCCGTGCGGGGTGCCCGCCGGGAGGAATCCGTTGCCGCACAGCGCGACGTCCCGGATGCCGGGCAGGGGTTCGAGGTAGTCCAGCAGCAGCTCGCCCAGAACCTTCAGGCCGGACTTCCTCCCGCGCACGTCGCCCGTGCCGGGCAGCAGGTTGGTGTCGGAGCCGGGCGTGCCCTCTGGCGCGATCTGGGAGTTGTTGGAGACGATCGCCATGCGCGGCATGGGCTCGCGCCCTTCGGCGACGGCGTTGCTGTAGACGTCGGAGAGATCGGCGTCGACGCCGATGGCCACGGCGGGCCCGCCGGTGACCTGGGCGACCGGCTGGACGACGCGATCCTCCCAGAACAGCGTGCGGGCACCGGCGGGGTAGAGACGCATGGTCAGTTCCCCGAGCTGGATGGCGCTGGTGTGGTCGATCCGATGCACGGTGAAGCCGAGCGACTCGATCGCCTCGGACACGGGGGCGGGCAGCAGCGGCCCGGTGAACACCGGCAGCGTCTTGGGCAGGGCGGCCAGGGTGGGCAGGTGGAAGTGGTCCAGGTGCTCGTGAGTGAGCACCAGCGCGTCCAGGTCCGGCATCCGTCCGGTCTCGATCTCGCGCGGCGGCCAGATGCGGAACTCCAGCGCGGGCGAGAGTCCGAAGCCGCGGCCGAGAACCGGGTCGACCAGGACCCGGTGGCCGTCTCCTTCCACCAGCCATGTCTGGTGGCCCAGGAACGTCAACTTCAGCGAGCGGTCCATCGTGTTCCTCCAGGTGAGGCAGATACAGCGAGAGGCGTGGCCACCACCGCGGCGTGCGGCGACGGCCACGCCTGGCCGGGCAGAGCGGATCAGTGGTGGTAGCTGAACGGCGCGCTCTCCAGCGTGCCGGAGCCGACCACCCGGGCCACCCGGCCCTGGAGGGCGGTGACCGCGGAAGCGGTCACCCTCGGGCTCGGGCCGGCCGGAGCCGTGGTCTTCGCCGTCTGCGCACTGTTCACCGGCGTCTGGGGCTGCATCGCAGGACCTCCTCGATCGAAACTGGATGCGCACCGCCTGGCGGGGCGGCGCGCTGTCGTACTCCCCATGACAGCGCGCCGTTCAACGGGCGGGAAGGTGAAGGCGGTTGCCTCCCGTTGCCTCCGGTTGCTCCGGTTGCCTTGCCGTCCGGACCGTGTTCCGCTGCGGCCCGCGCCGGTCCACACTGGGAGCCTGTGAGGGCTTCCGGGAAGGGGACGGCGTGGAAGCGAGCACGGCGCTGGAGGACCGGCACCCGCTCAATCAGCTCCTCGCCCTGCGCGGCTGGACGAGCGAGGACTACTTACGCCGCGTGTCCGCCAAGCACAGGGCCCTGGGGTACGGGGGTCTCGGCTGCCGCAAGGAGAAGCTGAGCCGCTGGACCCGCCCGGTACGCCCCCAGGTCCCCAACGAACCCACCCAGCTCGCCATGGCTGCCGTCCTGGACATCCCGGCATGCGAAGTACGCGCACGGGCCTGGCCGCATTGGCTGCTCCTCGGCATCCGGGACCACAGCGCGGTGTGGGCATCGCCGTGGACCCCAGAGGGAACCATGCACGCACTCGACGATGCCGGAGGGCCGACCGTGGACCGACGTGGTTTTCTCACCGCCGGGTGGCGCCCTGCGGGCAGGTGGCCCGGCGGGCGTCCCAGTCGACGGTGAAGGCTTCGCGCTGGTCTAGCCGGCGTTCTCTCCCGGTACTGGCGGGACGTGCCTGTCAGCAGCGGTGTGACCAGCGTGATGCCGAAGGCGGCCTGGGCGCCGACGATGAGTTCGGCGCTTTCGTAGCCGGAGTCGAGGTAGTGCTCGGCGGGCAGCAGGCCCCGGTCGGCGAGGGCCCGGTGGACGGGCTCAACGAGTTCACTCAAGCACAGTCGCGTCGGTGGTCGCGACGTGTGTGATCACGTTCGGGACCGGAGGGCGTGCCTGCCGGCCGGGCCGCGGAATCTCGTCGTCGGGCCGGGGCGTCTGGCAGACCTCGCTGATGTGCAGTTTGTATCCCGTCCAGTGCAGATCTTCTCTTGGTGCCGTAGCGGGCATCGAGGTCATAGGGCGAGGTCAGACGCAATCTGCCGGGCGGGAGACCGTCCTTGTTGCTCCTCCCGCCGCTTGACCACCTCCCGCCCGGCGCTGTCGGCGGTCTTCAGTTTTAGTTCTGCATCGGTGACTCTGGCGCAGCACCTGGACGGCGGGCAGCTCCCGCAGCCAGACCGGCGCGGCCGGATGGTAGACCGCTCCGCAGCAAGGCCTACCGCGTCGCGGCCGTAGCCCAGAGCGAGTTCGTTCCGTTGGGCCTGGGAACCAGGTGGGCGCCAGGACGCGTCTATCCGCCGCCCGTAGCGGCGGTTCCACTCTACCGACCTCCACCACCTGCGCCACCCAGTGCGGGGCTGCGGCGGACAGGGCCTCCAGCGTGGACCGCACCGTCTCCCCGGCCAGCTCCAGCCGGTTCAACTCCCTTACCGCCGCCAGCACATGTTGATCCGTACGCTGCTTGCCTCCGGTCTTGACCAGGCCCTTCTCCTTCAACGCCGCCAGGCCGGAACCGTCGCTGCGGCCATCGCCCAGTGGGCCATCGCTACCCCAGCCCCCGCCAGCGCCGTCACCGGCCGCCTCATCGGCACCGCAGTCGCCGACCGGTTCGACAGCCGCCTCAACGAGCTGCGGCACTTGGACGACGACCTGGGAGCCGACCACGTCTACGACGCCGCCCGCGCCGAACTGCGGCTCATCAACCGGCTCCTGCGCAACAACTCCTACACCGAGGCCACCGGACGGCGCCTGTACGCCAGCGCCGCCGAAGCCTCCCGGCTGGCCGGATGGTGCTCCTACGACAACGGCGACGTGGCCGCGGCCGAGAAGCACCTGCACGCCGCGCTGCGGGCCTCCGCCAGCTCCGGAGACCACACCACCGGGGCCATCGCCGCTGCCTTCTGGGCCAACGTCCGGTACGGCAGCGCCACCTCCGATCCCCGCAGCGCACTCGACCTGATCAACGGCGCCCTCGTCCACCGGGACCGCATCACCTCCCCACGCGTGATGACCATGCTCCACATCCGCCGGGCCCGCGCTCACTCCCTCGCAGGTGAGCCGGTCGCCGCGTACCGGGCGATCGACGAGGCCCTGGCCGCGTACGACAACGGTGTCCCCGTCGGCGAAGATCTCCCGTCGATGTACTGGGTCAACGCGGGCGAGATCCACCAAGCCGCCGCGTCGGCCGCGTTGAGCCTGCGCGACCCGGCCCGTGCACTGGAGCACTTCACCGCCGCCACCACCCACGCCGACCCGTACGACACTGAGAAGGAACCGCGCGGAACGGCCATCTACCTGATCCGTCAAGCATCCGCCTACCTCGCCCTGGACGACCTGGACGGCACCGTGGAGACCGCCCGGCACGCCGTGAACCTGATGGGCGGCGTCAGCTCCGCCAGGGGCACTTCCGCGCTCACAGAGCTGCGCACCGACCTGGCGCGCCGCCGCGGTGTCCCTGTGGTGAAAGACTTCCTCGAACTGACCGACTGAGCGGCGCCCTCTCACCGGGGTCAGTGGCGGCGCTGTGCGGCCACCGCCCCGGTGTACGTCTCCCGCGTCAGGTCTTCCGGCCCGATGCCCAGTTCGGCGAGCACCGCGCGGACGTCGTCCAGAGCAGCGGGTACCTCATCCTCGTGCTCCTCGTGCTCCTCGTGCTCCTCGTGGACGAGCGTCTCGACCTCCAGGAACGTCCCGTCGATCTCCGGGACGCGGACGAGGGTCGCCAGCATCTTCCGCCCGCGTGCCTCGAAGTCGTAGTTCC
Organism: uncultured Actinomycetota bacterium; assembly: GCA_963711935.1. Lineage (GTDB taxonomy): Bacteria > Actinomycetota > Actinomycetes > Streptomycetales > Streptomycetaceae > Streptomyces. The sequence continues at coordinate 296,570 of CAVQGD010000025.1, read as the reverse complement.
TGCACCGCTTCTCGAACGCGATCAGCTCGACGTGCCCGAGGCCGCGGAGGATCGCGTGCACCGCCTCGGCGTCCTCGACGCGGGTCTCCTCCTCGGGCTTCGAGCCCGAGCCCTCGTCGATCGCGGCCCCCTTGTACGTGAGGACCGTGCGGGTTTCGTCCGCGCCGCGAACGGTACGCACCCGCAGTTCTTCGCCTGCCTTCTCCAGCGAGCCGTCAGGCCGGTCGTAGTACGTGTCCCGGTACACCTCGACACGAGCCGTCGCCCGCCCGTCCAGCAGGCGCATGACCGCCTCGGGCGCGTGCACGCGCGCCTTCAACTCCACCTCGATCACCAGCACTTCCCCTCTCCCTCAGGTCTCCCTCAGACCGTGCGCTCAGCTTCGTCGACGACTGCCTGGAACATCCTGCGAAATCCTCTGAAGAGCGGGCCGTGCGGTGTCTCCCTCACCTTGTTACGTCGCCGGCGAACCGAGAGGGAGGGAGAGGGGTGTACAACGCTCCGGCCCCCGCCGAAGCAGAGGCCGAAAGCGGCACAACCCTGGGTGATCCAGGCGTACATTGCGAAGTGTCAAGCACGCAAGGGGAGTCAGAAGGTCAGAAAGGGAGCCAGTATGCCTGAGCACACCGACATTCCAGCCCCCGCGACGTTCGGGCAGCGTGTCCAGCGCGCCCGCGAACGCACGGGCAAAACCAGGGCCGTCGTAGCAGGTCTCATGGACCAGTCCACCTCGTTTTCGGGCAGGGTGCCCGGTCCTTCAGGACCGGGGGGAATGCCCGCTCCCGCGGAGCGGGGCAGGGACAGCCGGACCGCCACCAGGGCGGTCCGGCGTCTCGCCCCCGGTGACAGCGCGTCGCACGACGGAGACCAGCCAGGAGTTCAGGGAGCGGTCGTCGGTGGCGGCAGCGGCCACGGCCTGTTCGTGCAGATCGTCGGGGAGCCTCAGGTTCACATGCTTCACAGGACCATTCTTGAGCTAAAATGGACCTATGGCAAGGTTCCGCATGTACCCCACGAGCGAGCAGGAGCAGCAGATGCTGCTGCACTGCGCGCACGCCCGGTACGTATGGAACCTCGCCGTCGAGCAGCACGCGCACTGGCAGCCCGGCCGCAAGCCCGCCCCCGGCTTCGCCGAGCAGTGCCGCCAGCTCACCGAGGCCCGCCGCGAGAACGAGTGGCTCGCCGCCGGGAACGCCGATGTGCAGCAGCAGGCGCTGAAGGACTTCGCCCAGGCCAAGAACGCCCGCTTCACCGCCGGGTTCGGCGAGCCGACCTGGCGCCGGAAGTTCCGGCACGAGGGCTTCCGCGTCATCGGTACCGACCGCCTCCCCGAGTACGAGGCAGACGGCAGCCCCAAGCTGAACGCCACGACCGGCAAGCAGGTGAGGGGCCGCTCCGTGGTGGTGCGGAAGCTGAACCGGCGGTGGGCGCAGGTGAAGGTGCCCGGCTGCGGCTGGGTCCGCTTCCGCCTCACCCGCCCCGGGCTCCCGGCCGCGAAGACGTTCCGCGTCACCTACCGCAACGGGCAGTGGCACCTCGCGTTCGCCGTCCTCCCCGAGCCGGTCGATCCGCCCGGTACGGGCGAGGTCATCGGTATCGACCGGGGCGTGAAGATCACCGCTGCCCTCTCGGACGGGCGGAAGCTGAACTGCCCGCAGCTCACCGTCAAGGAGCGGGCACAGATCCGCAAGCACCAGCGGCGTGCTGCCCGCGCCCCCAAGGGCAGCGAAGCCAAGGCGGCCGAGTACGCCAAGGCCGCCCGGCTCAAGGCCCGCGAGGCCAACCGCCGTAAGGACTGGTGTGAGAAGACCTCAACGATGCTTGCCCGCTCCTACGACCTGGTGCGGTTCGAGAAGCTGAACGTCAAGAACATGACCCGCTCGGCGAAGGGAACCGTGGAGCAGCCCGGCACGAACGTCCGGCAGAAGGCCGGGCTGAACCGGGGCATCCTCGCTCAGGGCTGGGGGCTGCTCCGGCAGCGCACGGAGCACAAGGCCCCCGGCAGAGTCGAGGACGTTCCGGCCCCGTTCACGTCTCTGCGGTGCAGTGCCTGCGGATGGATCGAGAAGAAGTCGCGTAAGAGCCAAGCCGACTTCGTCTGTGTGTCCTGTGGGTTCACCTGCAACGCGGATACCAATGCAGCAGTCAATGTCGCGGCAGGACAGGGCGGGATTCCCCGTCCCCGGCGCTCAGCCGGTGCCGGAGGGGTGACAGCGGCCACCAGCCGTTCGAGCGCCCGTGAACCTCAACCCACCTGGGTTGGAATCCCCCTCTTTTAAAGAGGGGGAGGATGTCAACGCGGACGACAACGGCCTGACCATCCTGCGCTCCCTCACCCACCCCTGGACCGAAGAGCAGCCGGACCCACGACTGCGGGGATTCCTCTTCCTGGATCGGGACCGGCTGCGTCTCTATCTCGACACCGAGGACCTCCCCGGAGTGATCGCCGCCGATGTGCGGCCGTCCGGCGCCCTCACTGCTCTGCTCGCAGCCCTGCCGTCCTTGATCACCGAGGAGGAGCGCATGACGGTGGAGCGCATGACGGTGGACGGCACTGATCCGCACTGCTCCTGCGTGGTGGACCTCACCCGCTGGTGAGGGAACGTCAAAGATCCCTCCTGATCCGCGGGTTCATCCGAGGCGTCAACGCCCACGAGTTCCAGCTGGAGCCAGTCCGCCCGTAGTGCCCCCGCTCCCTTGAACGGACGGCCGTTAGACGCTGGGGCGCTGGGGGCGCTGGGGGCGGAACTCGTCGGGCGGATGGTCTCGCGTGGGTGCCCGAGCGTTGGACTACTCGGGCTACTCGGGCTACTCGGGCTACGGTGTCAATCCGCTGACTCTGGCGATCGCTTCGACCTCACGGCGGATGCGTTCCCGCTCTGCTTGAGCGGGAAGTGGAAGTGGTGGCGTGCCGGTGCCCGGCGCGTCACTGCCGGGAACGCCGGGAGTACCGGGAACACCGGGAAGACCGGGAACGCCGGGGAGCGGATCGAGGTCGAGGGAGGTCCGCATGCCGAGCGGGCCGAGGAGTCCCAGGAGTTGGTGGAGTCGTTGGCCGAACTCGGGGGTGAACAGCTCCTTGTCGCGGTCGGAGAGAGGGATGTCGATGCCCCTGTTCCGGTGGACAAGCGCTTCGTTCGTGCCTTTCAGGATGCGCAGGAGCAGGTCGTAGGACTCGGGATCAAGGGTGCTCTGCAGTTCGGACAGGTAGAGCACGAACTGTTCGACGCTCTCGAGAAGCCTGCGTTCGTCCACGTCGTCCACGTCGTTCATGTTGTTCATGTTGTTCAGGGAGCAATCGTCATCGTTCATGGAGTAATCGTCGCGAATCCCCAGGCCTCTTGGGGGCGGATTGCCGATAAAAGGTGGGGTTGCCCCCTCAGGGGTGGCTCATATCGACCTTGCGTTCTTCGAGTGCGCTCCAGGACCGTGCGACCGCTTCGCGAAGCGAGGTGGGGACCTGCCTTCCTTCCACCCTTCCTTCTACGAGGTACGGCGTGACGAGGGGGAGCGCCGGATGTCCGTTTGGGCGTATTGGGCGTATGGTTTCGGCCAGTTATGGATCATTCCTCTGCCGTGCCGGACAACGGACCGTAGAGTGCGGGTAGTTGGCGGGGCGGTCGGCGGGGTAGTTGGCGTCGAGGCGCAGGGGACGGGTGAGATGGACGGGGGCGCGGGGTGACGGTGTTCGTCGACCGGGAGGAGAGCCTGGCCAGGCTCGAGGGCGCGGTGAGTGCTCTGGCGGAAGGGCGCTCGAGTGTGCTGGTCGTCGAAGGCGACTCGGGGATGGGTAAATCGTCCCTGCTGAGTGAGTTCGGCCGCCGCCTGGGCGCCTCCTCCGGTTCCCGGGAACAGCCCTGTCGGGTGGTGCTCGTGCGGGCTGCGCCCGGCATCGGCTCCCGGCGGCCCTACGGGCCCGTCCTGGACGCTCTGCACGCGCTGGAGCGTTCCGCACTGGAGCGTTCCGCGCAGGACCGTTCCGGGCAGGGCCGTGGGCGGCTGGCTGGTTTCAGGCGTACGGCGGCCCGCGGCGCGCTGGCGGCCGCCCCCGACCTGCTGTCCGCCGCGGTGCCGGGGCTCGGCGCGGTGGTCGCGGCAGGGCGGGTGTTCGCCGAGGCCACCGTGGCCACCGGGTCCATTCCGGGTGACAGTCTCCTGCCCGTGGAAAGCACCGTGACCCGGCAGTTGATCGACGTGCTGCTGCGGCAGGCGCGCGCGGGTCGGCCTCTGCTGGTGATGGTGGACGACATCCAGCTGTGCGACGTGTCGACGCTGGAGTTCCTGCACCTGCTGCTGCCCAGGATCGAGGGTGAACCGCTCGGTCTTGTTCTCGGTCTCGGCCTGTATGCCGCAGCCGAGGGCAACGGCAGGGCGGTGGAGCAGCTGCTGGACGCCTGGCAGCGAGATCATGCGGAACTCGTGTCCCGGCACACACTGCCGCCGCTGCCGGCCTGGGCTGTCAGACAACTGGTCGATGCCAGGCTCCAAGGGCACCCCGCTCCCGAGGACTTCGCCGTCCGGTTGACCGGGGCAACGGGCGGCCATCCGGTTTTCGTCGAGCAGTGCCTGCGGCTTTGGCGACCCGAGGACGGCGGCCGGGTGCCGCTGCCAGGGAGCCTTCCCGCAGCCGTACTGGACCGCTTCCGGCAGTTGGACCCGGCTGCGCGCGAACTCCTGGTCACCGGTGCCACGATGGGCGAGTTCTTCTTCTCGCACACGCTCGCCGAGGTGTCCGGCTCACCACGGATCCAGGTCCAGGACCTGCTGCACCGTATGGAACGCGAACACGGCCTGATCCACTGTCGGCACCGGGACGAGGTGCCCGACTGGGCGGCCGGTCTGGGAACCGACTGGTACGACTTCGAGCACCGGGTCCTGCAGCGGGGGATCCGCGGCGAACAGTCGGAGGGCGCCCGCCAGCAGCGGCATGCGGACATCGCCGAAGCACTCCCACGACTGCCGGGAGCCGACGCGGGAGCCGACGTGAGAGCTGACGCGGGCGCCGAGGCGGGAGTCGAGGCGGGCGCCGCGCCGCTCGAGTTGCGCGCGCTGATCGCCGATCACTTCCTTCAGGCCGGGCCCGCGTATGCCGCACAGACCGCCGCCGCCCACTACGCTCTGGCCCGGTCCGTGGCGGTGGAGGATCTCTCCTTTGCCCAGGCCGAACAGCACTGCCGGACGGCGATCGAGTCCGCCCGGCTGATGCCGGACGGCCGTCCGGAGCGCGATCGCCGTCTGGTGGAGGCCATAGAACTGCTGCTCAGCATGACCGAGGTGCGTTGGAAGGGCAGCGAGGGCGAGCAGGAGAGCACGGGAATCGACGCCCTGGCCGCAGAGGCGGAGCAGGCGGCGCACCGCCTCGGGGAGCGGCTGCTCATCGCTCGCACCACCCTGCTGCGCGGCAAGACCCTGTTGGCCGTTCGCGGCCTCCAGCCCTCCCTCACCAAGCTCGAAGAGGCGGTCGAACACGCCCGGGAGTGCGGCGAGGCAGGCCGTCAGGCGCTCTTCGTGGCAATGGTCGAATACGGACGCCAGCTGCCCAAACGCGACCTGCACGCAGGTCTGCGGGTGCTGCTGGACGCGGAGCGGCTGTATGCCTCCGATCCGGGCCTCGGCGAGGCGGGAAACCCCGTTCTGCAGCACGCCCGCAATCTCAACGAGATGCAGATCGGCGTCAACCTCTTCGACGCGGGCCGGCTCGGCGAAGCCCGGCAGAGGCTGCTGCGCTGTACCGAGCGGCTGCGCGGGGAGACCCTCCGCGCCGAGCTGCCCATCGCGCTGAATTATCTCGCCCAGCTCCACCTGGCCACCGGCGCGTGGGAGGAAGCGGGCACGGTGCTGCGTGAGGCCCTGGACTTCGAGGAGGAGCGCGGCGGCGACAGCGGCTGGCACGCCTACAACAACGCCCTCCTCGCCACGTTGCTCACCCGTGAGCCTGCCCGGAGCGAGGAGCCCGCTCGGCGCGACGAGTCCGCCCGGCGCGACGAGGCGGTCCGGCACGAGGAACCCGCCTGGCATGACGAGGCGGTCCGGCGCGATGAGGCGGTCCGGCGCGCCCGGGACGCCTGGCTGGAGACCCAGCGCACCTGGCTGGTCAACCTGGTACCGATCGTGCGCAACCTGTACGCGGAGGTCCTCCTCGAGACCGACCACGACAGGAGCCTCGCTCGGCGGCTGTGCGAGGACACCCTCGTCGACACCCGCGGCAGCGGCATGGTGCGTAGCGAGATCGCCGGATACGTGCTGCGTAGCCGGGTCCATCTGCGTGACGGCGAGCCGGATCCGGCCGCCCGCGATGCCCGCCGGGCTCTCGCCCTGCTCACCGAGCATGGGGACATGCCTGCTCTGCGTACGGAAGAGGTCCTGTATCACGCGGCCCGGGCTCTGCGGGCCCAGGACGGCGGGAGCGAGGAGGACGGGAGCGAGGACGGCGGGAGTGAGGACGGCGGGAGTGAGGCGCGCCGCCTGCTGGACAGGGCTCGTGCCGAGGTGCTGCGCAAGGCGGACAGTATTGATGACCCGGTTCTGCGGACACGGTTTTTGACCGGCGTGCCCCTTAACCGATCCCTGCTCCTCAACCGATCCAACCGATCCCTGCTCCATGACAGCGGCGACGTCGAGGGAGAGGCCGGGGCAGGCTGACCGATTACAGTTCGAGACCGGCGCGGGTCCCGGCCGGGGGAGCGGAGGAGAGGGGAGTCGGGATGTTCATCATCAGTAAAGAGTTCCACTTTTCCGCGAGCCATGTGCTCGGCACTCTGCCCTCGTGGCACCCGTGCGCGCGCCTGCACGGCCACAACTACGTGGTCGTGCTCGAACTCTCGGCGGAGGACCACGCCCTTGCCCCGCCCGGCTTCGTCCGGGACTACCGGGACCTGGACGGCTTCAAAAAGTGGGTCGACGCGACGCTCGACCATCGGCACCTCAATGAAGCGATGGTGGGCGAGGGGGCGATGGGGGGGGGTGTCCGCCGACAGCCGAGAACCTCGCCAAGTGGATCTACGACACCTGGCACGAGGACCTGCCTGAACTCAGCGCCGTGAAGGTCTCGGAGACGCCCAAGACCTGGGCCGTCTACCGACCGTAGGTGTCGGCGTACGCATTACCCAAGAGGGATCTCGAAGTGCACGACGCCACTGCCGCCGACGGGTCCGGGTACGTCCTCCCTCTCCTCCCCCTCCCCTCTCTCCTCCCTCTCGTCGCAGACGAGCTTGCCCAGCGTCTGCCACAGACCCATCGCGCCGGGCGAGCGCGGGCACGTGTGCAGGTATACGGACCGGTAGCCGCCGTCCGCCCGCGCGAAGTCCAGCAGTCCGTCCACCAGGTGCCGGGCCAGCCCGCGCCGCCGGTGCTCCGGGCGCGTGTACACCCGCCTGAGCTGCGCGGTCTCACCTGACGGATACCGCTCGGCCAGCCACCGCGGGTTCGGCGGATGCGCCGGTCCCCGCGCGTCGAGTGCGGCTGTGGCGGCCACTGTTCCCTCCTTCTCCTCCACCGCGACCAGCAGGGTGTGCCGGGGCGGGACGAGGTAGAACGACTCCGGATCGATGATGTCCGCGTGCCAGCGCGGCACGTATCCGGTTTCGAAGTCGCGGTAGACGGCGTCAAGCATCACGCTCCGCGCCTCGTCGAGGTCTGCGGCCGTGGCTGTTCTGATGCGGTATTCCTGCACCTGCACATGATATGCAATTAGTCTTGTGGGGTCAGAGTGACTCCAGGGGCTGGGGCAGGGGCAGGGCGGCGAGGCGCCGAAGGGCCCGCGAGCTGCCCTTCGTCCGGGAGCTGCCCCTCGTCCGGATCCTCCCCGTCCGGATCCTCGGTGAAGTGGTCGAAGTGGTCGAAGTGGCCGAAGTGGCCGAAGTGGCCGAAGCGGCTGCGCTGTTCCTTGCTCGGAAAGCGGGTGGGCGCCGCCCTCAGGCAGCCGTGCCCAGGGCTGTCCGCCCCCTGATGTCCATGTCCCGGTCGTGGGTCGGCAGGGCCACCGGCGTCGGCGTCCGGCGGGCACGGAGGACGAAGCCCGTCCCGATCGCGCCCACGATGATCAGCCCGCCCGTCACCAGGGCGCCGCGGGCCCCGGACAGTTCCATCAGGAGGCCGAGCGCCGGCGGGCCGCCGAGGCCCCAGGCCGTGCCGATGCCGCTCCACACTCCGAGCACGCGTCCCCGCAGGTGAGCGGGCGGGTCGGTCTGCAGTACGGCGGTCCCGGCGGTGTCGGAGACGGATTCCACGACGGCCATCGGCAGGACCAGGACCAGCAGCACCGCCAGCGACGGGGACAGGCCCGCCGCCACCTGCAGCAGGGCGCCCGCGGCTGCCAGCGTGCCGACGAGCCGGACGGAGGGCCGACGCAGCCGGGCGCCGAGGACGGCGCCGAGGATGCCGCCGACGGCGAGAACCGTGGAGACCGTGCCGAAGGAGCCCGCGCCGCCCGCGAGCGGCCCGGTGACGAGCACGGCGAGGGTGAGGCCGTAGTTGCGGCCGAAGACCGAGCTGATGCCGGTGACGGCGGCGAGTGCGACCAGGCGGGGGCGGCGCGCGAAGAAGAGCAGGCCCTGGCGCATGGTCATGTCCGGGTCGGGACCGGGGTCGGGGTCGGGGTCCGGTTCGGCGCGCTCGCGTCGTGACGCGGCATGCACCTGAGCGTGAGCGGCGTGAGTGACCGCGCCGGGCGCCGGGCGGAGGAACGGAATGACCGAGGCCACGAAGAGGAACGACAGACCGTTCGCGGCGTACGCGGCCGCCGTGCCGAGGAAACCGACGGTCACACCGGCCAGGGCGGTGCCCACGAGCCGGCCCGCGCTGTGCACCAGCGCGCCGACGCCGATGGCGGAGGGAACGTCCCGCACAGGGACGAGATCGTTGCCCAGCAGGGCGCACGCGGGTCCGTCGACGGTGGCGATCATGCCGGTCACGGCGGCCAGCACCATCAGGGACGTCATGTCGAGCCGGTCGAGCGCGACCAGCACGGCCGTGGTGAAGGCGACCGCGCCGAGCAGCGCCTGGCTGACGGCGGCCGTCAGCTTGAGGGACCAGCGGTCCACGGCCGTGCCGCCCAGCAGGCTCATGAACAGGGCGGGAGCGGCCTGCACGGACATCGACAGACCCGTCGCCGCCGCCGAGCCGGTGATCTGGAGGACCAGCAGGTTCTGCACCGTGAGCTGCATCCATGTACCGGCGTTCGACAGGAAATTGGCGACGGACCACCAGCGCATGCTGCGGTACCTCAGCGACCGCCAAGGCGAGCGAGACGCTTCCTGGGGCGCTTCCTGGGGCGCTTCCTGAGTCGCTTCCCGGGCCGCTTCCTGGGTCGGAACGGAGGCGGATTTCGGTGCGGGGGAGGCAAGGGAGCCAGGGGAGTCAGGGGAAGCGGGGGAGCCAGGGGAGCCAGGGGAGACAAAGGAGCCAGGGGAGCCAGGGGAAGCAGGGGAGCCAGGGGAAGCAGAGGAGCCAGGGGAAGCAGAGGAGCCAGGGGAAGCAGAGGAGCCAGGGGAAACAGGGGAAGGCAGGGCAGGGGGGGAAGACACAGTGCGGTACCCGACAACCAGGAGTCAGCGGAGGGACCGGGGAACCGGGATCACCGGCTGCGCTGCGCGGCGGTTCCACCGAGTCGGTCACGGCGCGGACCATCGTGACAGACGGGACCCCCTGGTCGACTGCGCCTGCCTCTGGCGCACCGCCGCCAAGTGGGACAAAGTGGGTCAACTACCCTGGAATATCCCGTATTCGGTCGATCGGGTGGGGTTGCTCACAGCCCTCGCCCGCTGCGCGTGCGCGGCTGACGGGCCGGGGCGCGGGAACGGGCCCGCCGCTGAGGCCAGGGCCCGTTTGTCAAGGGGGTGTCATGGGGCAGACGCACGGCAGAGCCGTCGGCTCGGGTCGGTGCGGCGCGGCTCGGCTCGGCTCGGATCAGTCCTTCTTGCCCCGTCCGGTCAGCGCGTCGCGTATGCGATCGACCATGCCGGCTCCTGGGGCCAGCAGCTTGTTGGCCGGCGGCTTGTCCGGGGCGGACGGGTGGGGGCGGGTCGGGGCCGTCTTCTTTGCCTGACGTACCTTGTCGCCCAGTTCGTCGAGCGCGTCCGGGGAACAGGCCGCGCGCAGTTTGGGGAAGAGGTTCTCCTCCTCGTCGGCCACGTGCGAGCGGATCTCCGTCATCAGCGTCCCGATGAGCCGGTCGAACTCGGGATCGTCGGCCTCGTACCCCTCCAGGTCCTTCATGATCTGCTCGGCCCTGGAGTGATCGTCGATTTCCTTGTCGGCGAGGGCGCCGCCGCCCGCCACGTGTTCCCGCACGGCCGGGTACAGGTATTCCTCCTCGGCCACCGAGTGCCGCACCAGCTCCCTCGTGGCCTGGTCGGCGTAGACCTTGCGGTCCTTGTCGCCGGGCGGAAGCCCCTCGATCCGGCCGAAGATCTCCTCGACCTCGCGGTGATCGGTCACCAGCTCGTCGATGACGTTCCCACCGTCACCCATGTGCTTCACCTCCAGCCTCCAGTGGCGGTCCGGACGGATCCGCCGTGGCTCCGATCCGAGTGCCCGCGGTCGGCCGGCTCACACGGGCAGTCGCGAGTCTCCCGGTGCCGACGCATAAAGGGAACCGACGCATAAAGGGAACCGACGTGTGAAAACAACTGACCCGGGAACCTCGTATCACTGCTGGGAAAACAACTGTCCCGGGAGTCCCGTATCGCCCCTATGGGAACAATTGACCCAGAAACCTCATACCCCTCTATGAGAACAACTGACCCAGAAACCCCGTGTCACCGCGTCGCCGGGGATCGGTGGCCCGCCGGGGCGGTGGTGCCTCTCGGCGCAATCCGCGATCTGTTCTTTCATTCCTGCGTTCCTGTCCCTCTTTCACTCCTGTCCCTCTTTTCACTCCTGCCCACCTCCGGGGAGGAAGCTCCATGATCGATATAACGGCATGTACATGGCATAAGGTCCTGGTGACCGGAGGCGCCGGCTTCCTCGGCAGTCATCTGTGTGAGCGGCTGCTGAATTCGGACGTCGAAGTCGACTGTGCCGACAATCTGTCCTCCGGGTCGCGCGAGAACATCGGGCATCTCGAAGACCGGCGCGGATTCCGCTTCATCGAATGCGACGTCTCGGCACCCGGTACCCCCCGGCGGCTGCCGGGGCCGTACGACCTGGTCCTGCACTTCGCGTGCCCCGCCTCACCCGCCGACTACCTGCGGCTCCCGCTGGAGACGCTCGACGTCGGCAGCCTGGGCACCCGCAACATGCTGGCCGTGGCGGAGCGGGACGGAGCCCGCTTTCTGCTGGCCTCGACGTCCGAGGTGTACGGCGATCCGCTGAGGCATCCGCAGCGCGAGGACTACTGGGGCAACGTCAATCCGGTGGGGCCGCGCAGCGTGTACGACGAGTCCAAACGGTTCGCCGAGGCGCTGGTCACCGCTCATGCGCGGGCGAGGGGCACGGACGCGGGCATCGTCCGCCTGTTCAACACGTACGGGCCGCGCATGCGCGCGCACGACGGGCGCGCCGTCCCCACCTTCGTCAGCCAGGCACTGGCCGGCGAACCGCTGACGGTGGCGGGGGACGGCCGCCAGACGCGGTCCCTGTGCTACGTGGACGACACGGTCGACGGTGTTCTGCTGGTCGCGGCGAGCCACTCGGTCCGTCCCGTCAACATAGGCGGCGGCGACGAGGTCACGGTCCATGAGATCGCCCGCCGCGTGGTCGAACTGACCGGCTCCTCCTCCCGGATCGTGTACGTCGACCGCCCCGCCGACGACCCGCAGCGACGCCGCCCCGACACGGGCCTGGCACGGGAACTGCTCGGCTGGACCCCCCGCGTGCCCTGGGAGGAAGGCATCAAGCAGACCATCGCCTACTTCTCCACAGCGCTTCCGGCGCACGAGCCGGCCCCGGAGCCGTGAACGCTTCCGGCGCGCGAGCCGGCCCCGGAGCCGTGACAGCCCCTCAGAGCTGTGACAGCCCCCGGAGCTGTGACAGCCCGCCCCGGAGCCGTGACAGCCCTCCCCGTACGCCTCACACCCGTACGCCTCACACCCGTCCACCTCACTCCCCTACGCCTCACCCTGTACGCCGCACGGAGGCATCGCATGCGTGTCCTGGGAATCAACGCCCTTTTCCATGACGCCGCCGCGGCTCTTGTCATGGACGGCAGGATCGTGGCGGCGGCGGAGGAGGAACGCTTCAGCCGGCGCAAGCACAGCAAGCGGCCCGTCCCCTTCTCCGCCTGGGAACTGCCCGAACTGTCCGCCCGCTGGTGCCTGGACCGGGGCGGCCTGACCCCGTCCGACCTGGACGCGGTCGCCTACTCCTACGACCCTGAACTCGCCCTCCCCGCAGACCAGTTGGGCCTGCATGACCCGTGGGACCATCTGCGTCAGGAATACGCTCGCCGAGCCCCCGAGTTCCTCGCCGAGGCCCTGCCCGGACTCGACCCGGACAAGGTCTGCTTCGTCGCCCACCACGTCGCGCACGCCGCCTCCGCCGGGCAGGCCGCCCCGTACCCCGACAGCGCCGTCCTGGTGCTGGACGGCCGCGGTGAGCGCTGCTCCCACCTGGCCGGCCACTACGCGAACCGTGAACTCACCGTGCTGGGCTCGCAGTCGCTGCCCGACTCGATGGGCCTGTTCTACGAGGACCTCACGCAGCATCTCGGATTCCTGCGCAGCAGTGACGAGTTCAAGGTGATGGCGCTGGCGTCCTATGGCAGGCCGTCCTATGGCAGGCCGTCCTATGGCAAGCCGCGCTTCGTCGACCGGCTGCGCGAGTACGTCCACCTGGACGGCCATGGCGGATTCCGGGCCCGCCCCGTCCCCTGGGCGTCGCTGGTCCCGCCGCGGCCGGCGGGCGGCCCCTGGACGCAGGACCACGCCGACGTGGCCGCCGCCGCGCAGGCCCTGCTGGAGGAGGTCGTGCTCGGTCTGGCGCGGTGGCTGCACGACCGTACCGGCGAGGACGTGCTGACGCTCGCGGGAGGTGTGGCGCTCAACTGCGTCGCCAACACCCGCCTGTACCGGGAGAGCCCCTTCCGTCACGTCTGGGTGCAGCCGGCCGCCGGAGACGCGGGCACCGCGCTCGGCGCCGCGCTCCATGTCGCCCACCGGAAGGAAGCCGTGGAGGCCATGGCGACCCCCGCCCTCGGCCGCGGCTGGAGCGACGACGAGCTGCGCGCCTGGGTGGAACGCGCGGCCGTGCCCTACGAGGAACCCGACGACATCGCCGAGACCGTCGCCGCCGAACTCGCCGAAGACGGCATCGTCGCCTGGTTCCAGGGCCGCAGCGAGTACGGGCCCCGGGCACTCGGCCACCGCTCACTGCTCGCCCATCCCGGCCGCGCGGGGAACCTGGAACGCCTCAACGCCGTGAAGGGCCGGGAGGAGTTCCGCCCCGTCGCGCCCATGGTCCTGGCCGAGCGGGCCGCGGAGCTCTTCGACGGGCCGCTGCCCAGCCCCTACATGCTGTTCGTGCACGACGTCGCCGAAGAGTGGCGGGAGCGTATCCCGGCCGTCGTCCACGTGGACGGCACGGCCCGTATCCAGACCGTGGACCGGGAGAGCGAACCGCTGGTCGCGCGGATGATCGAGGGTTTCGAGCGTCTCACCGGTCTGCCCGTCGTCGTCAACACCAGCCTCAACACCGCCGGACGGCCCATGGCCGACGATCCCCGGGACGCCCTGGAGTGCTTCGGCTCCGCGCCCGTGGACCTGCTCGCCCTCGGACGGTTCGCGATCCGGCGGAAGAAGGTGTTCGCATGACCCGGCGGAAGTCGGCGGAAGTCGGCGGAAGAAGGTGTTCGTATGACTCGCGTGACGGGCGCTCCCGCCTACTCGGTCGTCATCCCGACGATCGGGAGGCCCTGCCTCGCCGACTGCCTGCGCGCGCTCGCCGCGGCCACCGACCACCCGCCCGAGGAGATCGTCGTGGTCGACGACCGCCCCTGCCCCACCGGCGAACTGCCCCTGGAGGCGGCAGGCCCCCTGCGCGGACGGATCCGCACCCCGCGTACCGCAGGACGGGCCCGCGTACCGCAGGCGGGGCCCGCGTACCGGAGGCGGGGCCCGGCAGCCGCCCGCAACGCCGGCTGGCGTACGGTCCGTTCGCCCTGGACGGTCTTCCTCGACGACGACGTCCAGGTGCTGCCCGACTGGTCACGCCGCCTCGCCGACGACCTCGGCGCGGCCGACGCCTCCACGGGCGGCATCCAGGGACGACTGCGCGTCCCCCTGCCCGAAGAGCGCCGGCCCACCGACTGGGAGCGCGGTACGGCCGGACTGGAACACGCCGCCTGGGCCACGGCGGACATGGCCTACCGCACCGCGGCACTGGCAGACGTCCAGGGCTTCGACGAGCGGTTCGGCCGGGCCTTCCGGGAGGACGCCGACCTGGCGCTGCGCGTGCGGGAGGCCGGGTGGTCGCTGCGCCGGGGAGGGCGTACGACGCGCCACCCGGTGCGGGACACCGACCGCTGGGTGTCGGTACGGGCCCAACGCGGCAACGCCGACGACGCGTTGATGACCCACCTGCACGGCCCCGGCTGGTGGAGGCGCGCCCAGGCACCCCGCGGACGACTGCCCCGGCACGCGCTCGTGACGTCCATGGCGCTCATGGCACCGGCGCTGGCGCTGACCGGCCGGCGACGCGCCGCCGGGATCGCCGCAGCCCTGTGGGCGCTGGGTACGGCCGAGTTCGCCCTGGCCCGGATCCGGCCCGGGCCGCGCACCCCACACGAGATCACCACCATGGCCGCCACCAGCGTGGTCATCCCGCCGCTCGCGGTACGCCACTGGCTGGACGGCCTGATACGTCACCGCCGGGTCACGCCCCTGAGGAGTACGTCATGAACCCGCGGACCACGGACCGTACGTGCGTCAACCCGCGGACCACGGACCGTACATGCGTCGCCGCCGTCCTCTTCGACCGTGACGGCACCCTCGTCGAGGACGTCCCCTACAACGGCGACCCCGCCCGCCTGCGGCCCCTGCCCGGCGCGCAGCAGGCGCTGGACCTGCTGCGCGCCGCCGGTATCGCGACCGGCGTCGTCAGTAACCAGTCGGGCATCGGCCGCGGGCTGCTCACGGAAGCCGACGTCCGCCGCGTCAACGACCGTGCGAACACCCTGCTCGGCGGGCTCGACACCTGGGTCCACTGTCCGCACACGCCCGAGGCCGGCTGCCCCTGCCGCAAACCCCGGCCGGCACTGGTCGTCGAGGCCGCACGACGCCTGAGCGTGGCCCCGTCGCACTGCGTGGTGATCGGCGACATCGCGGCCGACGTCCAGGCCGCGCGTGCCGCGGGCGCCCGCGGCGTGCTGGTGCCCAACGCGGCCACGCTGCCGGGAGAGGTCGAGGCCGCGCCGAGCACGGCCCCCGACATCCTCACGGCGGTCCGGCGGCTTCTCGCCGAGACGCGAGGCGGGTGCCCGTGAAGACGCTGGTCGTACGTCTCGACAGTTTCGGTGACGTCCTGCTCGCCGGGCCCGCGGTCCGGGCGGTGGCGGCGCACTCCTCCCACGTCACGATGGTGTGCGGCCCCCGTGGCGAACCGGCCGCGCGACTGCTGCCCTGCGTGGACGACGTGATCGTCTGGGAGGCCCCGTGGGAGGGCCACGACCCGCCCACCGTCCAGGAGGCCGACATCGACGGCCTCGTACGGCGTCTGAACGACGCGGCCTTCGACGCCGCGCTCATCCTCACCTCCTTCCACCAAAGCCCCCTGCCCACCGCCCTGTTGCTGCGCCTGGCCGGCGTCCCCCGCGTCGGCGCCGACAGCGTCGACCACCCCGGCTGTCTCCTCGACGTACGGCACCGGCGGCTCCCCGGCCGCCACGAGGCCGAGGCCGCCCTGGACACCGCCGCCGCCATGGGCTTCCTGCCGCCCCCCGGGGACAACGGCCGGCTGCGCGTACTGCCGCCGCCCGACACCGTCGCGCTGACCGGCAACGGACCGTACGTGGTGCTCCACCCCGGTGCGAGCGCGCCCGCGCGCGCCTGGAGTCCCGAACGCTGTGCCGAGGCCGTGGAGTCGCTCGCCGACGCGGGACACCGGGTCGTCGTCACCGGAGGCCCCGACGACAGTGGTCTCACCCGCAAGGTCAGCGGGGACACCGCCGTGGACCTCGGTGACCGGACCGCACCGCGCACGCTCGCCGGAATCCTGCGCACCGCCGACGTCGTGGTGTGCGGCAACACCGGCCCCGCCCACCTCGCCGCGGCCGTCGGCACGCCGGTCGTCTCCCTGTTCGCTCCCGTGGTCCCCGCCGAACGCTGGGCACCGTACGGCGTACCGAGCGTGCTCCTCGGCGACCAGAACGCACCCTGCGCGGGCACCAGGGCCCGGCACTGTCCCGTACCCGGTCACCCGTGCCTCGACGAGGTCACGGCCCGGGACGTGGTGGCCGCGGTGCGAAAACTCCTGGGGGACCTGGGGGACACCTCATGAACGTCCTTGTCTGGCACGTGCACGGCTCCTGGCTGACGTCGTTCGTCCAGGGCGCGTACACCTTCCTGGTGCCCGTGACGCCCGACCGCGGGCCCGACGGCCTGGGCCGGGCCAGAACGTGGCAGTGGCCGCCGACCGTACGGGAGGTGAGCCCCGCCGAGCTGCGCGAGGCCGACCTCGACCTGATGGTGCTGCAACGGCCGCACGAGCTCGAACTCGCCCGGCGGTGGACCGGCCGCCGCCCCGGCAACGACGTACCCGCCGTGTACGTCGAGCACAACAGCCCGCACACCTCACCCGCCGGCACCCGGCACCCGCTGGCCGGCCGGTCCGACATCATCCTCGTGCACGTCACGCACTTCAACCGGCTGATGTGGGACAACGGTCGCGCCCCGACCACCGTGATCGAGCACGGCATCATCGACCCCGGACACCTGTGGACCGGCGAGGAACCGCGCGCCGCGGTCGTCGTCAACGACCCCCTACGGCGCGGCCGTACGACAGGAACCGACTTGTTGCCGCAGTTCGCGCGCGCGGTACCGCTGGACGTCTTCGGTATGCGCACCGAAGGGATCGCGGCCCACCTCGGGCTGCCCCCCGACCGCTGCCGCTGCCGTGACCTGCCCCAGAGCAGCCTTCACCCGGCGATGGCCCGCTGCCGTACGTACCTGCACCCCATCCGGTGGACGTCGCTCGGGCTGTCCCTGCTGGAAGCCATGTTCCTCGGGATGCCCGTCGTGGCACTGGACACCACCGAGGTCCGCGAGGCCGTTCCGGAGGGAGCCGGGGTCGTCTCGAACCGGCTCGACGTACTGCGGGACGCCCTGCGCACCTTCCTCGCCGATCCCGCGGACGCCCGGCTGACAGGGGAGGCCGCCAGGGCCGCGGTACAGGCCCGCTACGGAGAGCGGCGTTTCCGGGACGACTGGGAGCGCCTGATCAAGGAGGTCACCCGATGAGCACCAGCCGCCCCTCGGTCCGCCCCTCGGTCTGCCCCTCGGTCGGCCGTGTCGCCATGGTCTCCGAGCACGCCAGTCCGCTGGCCGCGCTCGGCGGGCCGGACGCGGGCGGGCAGAACGTGTACGTGGCGCAACTCGCCGGGCGACTGGTCCGCCGGGGCCACGAGGTCATCGTGTACACGCGGCGTGACGACCCCCGGTTGCCGCAGCGGGTCACCACGACCGACGGATACCAGGTCGTCCATGTGCCCGCCGGACCGGCAGCTCCCCTGCCCAAGGACGAACTCCCCCCGTATATACCGCAGTTCGGGGACTTCCTGGCCCGGGAGTGGGCCGCGCGGCCGCCCGACGTCGTGCACGCCCACTTCTGGATGTCCGGATGGGCGGCCCTCGTCGGGGCCCGCGGCCTCGGGGTGCCCGTCGTGCAGACCTACCACGCGCTCGGCAGCGTCAAGAAGCGGCACCAGGGCGCCGCCGACACCAGCCCGCCCGACCGCGTCGCGATCGAGACCGCCATCGGCCGGGAGTGCAGCCGCACCATCGCCACCTGCGAGGACGAGGTCGCCGAACTCGAGGCCATGGGACTGTCACGACGGAACATCTCCGTCGTCCCCTGCGGGGTGGACCCGCTGCAGTTCGCCCCGGCCTCCGCGTCCGGCGGGTCGGTGTCTGGCGGGTTGGCGTCTGGCGGGTCGGTATCTGGCGGGTCTGGGTCTGGCGGGTTTGCGTCCGGCGGGTCGGTGCCCGGCGAGTCCATGTCCGGCGGATTTGCGTCTGGCGGGTCTGCGTCCGGCGGGTCTGCGTCCGGCGAGTCCGTGTCCGGCGGGTTTGCGTCCGGCAGGTCTGCGTCCGCGCCCCGGCGGCTTCTCGCCGTCGGCCGGCTCGTGCCCCGCAAGGGCTTCGACCGCGCCATCCGCGCCCTGGCCGACGTCCCCGACGCCGAACTCCTCATCGCCGGCGGTCCCGAACCCGCCCTTCTGCTCGCCGAACCCGAGGCCGAGCGGCTGCGCGCCCTCGCCGACGAGTGGGGCGTCGCCGACCGCGTGACGCTGCTGGGCGGAGTGAGCCGGGAACGGATGCCAGGGCTGATGTCCAGCGCGGACCTGCTGCTGTCCCTGCCCCGCTACGAACCGTTCGGCATCGTGCCGGTCGAGGCCATGTCCTGCCGCGTGCCCGTCCTCGCCACCGCCGTCGGAGGGCAGCTCGACACCGTCGTGGACGGCCTCACCGGCGTCCTCGTCCCGGCCGACGACAACCACGACATCAGCGGGACCATCCGCCGCCTCCTGGCCGCCCCCGACCTCCTCGCCCGCTACGGAGCCGCCGGGCGGCGCCGCGTCCTGGCCCGCTACACCTGGGACCGCGTGGCCGAAGGCGTGACCCGCGCCTACAGCGCCGTCTCCTCCGTCCCCTCGCTCTCGGGAGCGCTTCCATGATCCGCGCCCACAGCACTGTCTCTTCCGTACCCCCGCTCCCGGGAGCCCTCCGATGAAACTCGCCACCGGCGTCACGCACTGCGACGACCTGATGAAGGCACTCGAAGGATTCCGTGGCTACGCCGCCCCCGTCATCCAGCGCTGGGGCACCTCACTCGCCTCCCGCCTCGGATCCGGCTCCCGGCTCCTCGTCGCGGGCAACGGCGGCAGCGCGGCACAGGCCCAGCACCTCACAGCCGAGCTGGTGGGCCGTTACCGCGACGACCGCCCGCCGTTCTCCGCTCTCGCGCTGCACACCGACACGTCCTCCACCACCGCCATCGCCAACGACTACGGCGTGCGGGAGATCTTCGCCCGGCAGGTCGGGGCCCACGGCCGCGCCGGGGACGTCCTGGCGCTGCTGTCCACCAGCGGCGCCAGCGCCAACCTGCTCGTCGCGGCGCGCGAGGCACACCGCCTCGGCATGACCGTGCTGGCCATGACCGGCCCCGCACCCAACCCGCTCGCGGGCGCCGCCGACGAGGCCCTGTGCGTGGACGCGGCGACCTCCGCGACGGTGCAGGAACTGCACCTCGTGGCCGTGCACATGCTCTGCGAGGTCTTCGACGAGGTCTTTGACGAGGGCTTCGAGGAGGTCTTCGACGAGGAGGGCACATGACCGTATCGGCCGCACTGCTGGTCGCCGGGGACGCCCTGCTCGACCACGACATCTCCGGCAGGGTCGAGCGGCTGGCCCCCGACGCACCCGTCCCGGTCGTCAGCGGGCCCCGGCGCGTCACCCGCCCCGGCGGTGCCGCGCTCGCGGCCTGCCTTGCCGCGGCCGACGGCCGGCCGGTCACCCTGGTCACCGCCCTGGGCGACGACCCGGACAGCGCGTCCCTGCGCAGGCTCCTGGCCGACCGGGTCGACCTGGTCGAACTGCCCCTCACCGGAACTCTGTCCAGCAAGACCCGCATCCTCGCGGACGGCCGCCCGCTGCTTCGCCTGGACGACGGCGAGGGAAGAGCCCGGGAACGGACGGAGGAGGCATGCCGGGCGATCGCCGAGGCCAAAGCCGTACTCGTCGCGGACTACGGCCAGGGCACCGCCGACGTGCTGCGCGAGGCGCTGGCCGGTGCGGCGGCGCGGGTGCCGCTCGTCTGGGACCCGCACCCGCGGGGCCGGCCACCGGTACCCGGCGTTCGCCTGGCGACACCGTCCGCCGCCGAGGCGCACGCTTTCGCGGACTCCGGCGGCGCTGCCGAGTCCCCCGAGCACAGCGGAGAACCGCCCACGGCGGAGCACAGCAGCGAACTGCACGCGGCGGCACAGGACGCCGGCCGGCTCGTCCGCGCCTGGCGGGCGGCCTCCGTGGCGGTGACGCTCGGCGGGCGCGGGGCGTTGCTGTCGCACGGCGCGACACCCCTGCTGGTGCCGTCACCGGTCATGGCCGACGGTAACGCCTGCGGAGCCGGGGACCGGTTCGCGGCGACCGCCGCCGGGCTCCTGGCGGACGGCGAACTCGTCGAGACCGCCGTACGGGGAGCCGTGCACGCCGCCACCCGCTACGTCGCCGAAGGCGGCGTCCGGTCCCTCGCCCTCGACGCCCTGGACACCGCGACGACCGACGCCCTGGACACCGCGACGACCGAACCGGCAGGGCCGCCGTCCGACGCGGAGCCGACGGACGACGCACTGCGCACGGCAGCCCGGGTGCGAGCCGCAGGCGGGACCGTCGTCGCCGCCGGCGGCTGCTTCGACCTCCTGCACGCGGGCCACGTCGCGCTGCTGGAGGCAGCCCGGCGTACCGGGGACTGCCTCGTGGTGTGCGTCAACTCGGACGCGTCCGTACGCCGACGCAAAGGCGACGGCCGACCTCTCGTCCCGGAGGCGGACCGTATCCGCGTACTGCGCGCACTGGAGTGCGTCGACGCGGTCGCCGTGTTCGACGAGGACACACCGGAACGACTCCTCGCCGAGCTGCGCCCGCACATCTGGGCCAAGGGCGGCGACTACGCCATGGCCCACCTGCCAGAGGGGCCTGTGGTGGAAAGCTGGGGCGGCCAGGTCGTCCTGTTCCCCTACCTCGACGGCCGCTCCACCACAGGCATCGCCGAGCGAGCGGCCCTGGCGCCGCACATGACCGGGCCGTACATGACCGGCCCGCATATGACCGGGCCCCGCACGACCGGGCCCCGTATGACCGGCCCGCACCCGCCGGAAGTCGCGGGCGGCGGAGGCGGACGGAGGTCCCGGTGACCGACGACCCCCCACAGCGGCGCCGCGTGCTCGTCCTGCGGGCACTGGGGCTGGGCGATCTGCTGGCCGCCGTACCCGCTCTGCGGGGTGTTCGGCGGGCCTTCGCAGGGGATCACGTCGTGCTGGCGCTGCCGTCGGCGCTCGCCGAGGCCGCGCTGGCCACCGGAGCCGTCGACAGTATCCTCCCGGCCGAGGCTCCGGGGCGGGGCGTGCCGTCGTTGGGTCACTGGGCCGGGCCGCCGCCGGACACCGCCATCGACCTGCACGGCAACGGACCCGAGAGCCGCGACGCACTGGCCGCCCTCGCCCCCCGGCGGCTGCTGGCCCACGCCGACCCGGAGCCCGGCCCCGTCCCGCCCCCCGTATGGAGGGCGGAGGAGCACGAGCGCGCGCGCTGGTGCCGCTTTCTCGGGGCCTACGGCATCGCCGCGGACCCCGACGACGTACGACTGCCTTCCCCCACCACGCCCTCCCCGGCGCCGGGCGCGGTGGTCGTCCATCCCGGGGCGGAGTCCCTCTCCCGCCGCTGGCCGGCCGAGCGGTACGCCGTCGTCGTACGGCGGTTGCGAGCCGTCGGCCATCGCGTCGTCCTCACCGGGGGTCCCGCCGAGGACGCACTGGTCCTGGACGTCGCCCAACGCGCCGGACTGCCCCCACGGGACCTGCTGCGCGGCGGGTTGCCGTTCGGCGAGCTGTCGGCGCTCCTCGCCCACGCCGCGCTCGTCGTCAGCGGTGACACCGGCCTGGCCCATCTCGGGGTGGCCCACGACACGCCGTCCGTGACGCTCTTCGGACCCGTCTCGCCCCGGTTGTGGGGACCGCCGCGCTCCGAGCGCCACATCGCTCTGTGGAAACCCGGCCCGCCGGGTGATCCGCACGGCGACGTCCCCGACCCGCAGCTGCTGCACATCGGCGCCGAAGACGTCGTCGCCGCCGCGCTGAGACTGCTGCGCCCTGCTGGGACAACCCCGCAGCCTGGGACAACCACGCCGCCCCAGAAGGGAGTTGACGTTCGTGCCCCCTCAATTCGCCTCTGACGCGCGGCCCGGCCCTGACGCGCGGCCTGGCCCTGACGCGCGGCCTGGCCCTGACGCGCGGCCCGGCCACGCGGACGGCCCCGACAGCCGTGTCACCGTCGCGATGATCACCCGCGACCGCCCCTCGAGCGTGCTGCGCACCCTGGACGCCCTGGCCGCCCTGCCGGAGCGGCCCCGCGTGATCGTCGTGGACAACGGTTCCGACGACTCGACCTGCGCCGCGGTGCGCCGCCATCCGGCAGCCGCCCGGCTCCTGAAACCCCGCGAGAACACCGGCGCCCTGGGCCGCAACCTCGCCGTACGGCACGCGGACACGCCCTACGTGGCGTTCAGCGACGACGACTCCTGGTGGACACCGGGAGCGCTGCGGCAGGCGGCCGACCTGCTGGACGCGCATTCCCGCCTCGGCCTGCTGGCCGCCCGCACACTGGTCGGCCCCGAGCTGGCCGAGGACCCGCTCAACGCCGTGCTCGCGGCCTCACCGTTGCCGGACGAGCCCGATCTGCCGGGCCGTCCGGTGCTCGGTTTCCTGGCCTGTGCCTGCGTGGTACGCAAAGACGCCTTCCTCAGGGCGGGCGGCTATCATCCGCTGCTCTTCTTCGGCGGGGAGGAGACCCTGCTCGCCTACGACCTCACGGCCGCCGGCTGGGGAGTGACGTACGAACCATCACTGACGGCCCGTCACCTCCCCGAGCCGGGAGGCCGCGACGGCCGTAACCATCTGGTGCGCCGTAACGAAGTACTGACCCTGTGGCTGCGCCGCCCGCTCCCGGTGGCCCTGAAGGCCAGCGCGCGCCTCGCGGCCTCGGCCGTCGCCGGTGAGCCCGGCGCCCGCCGGGCGCTGCGCGAAGCACTCGTACGCTGGCCCGCCGCCGTCACGCGGCGCAGGCGGCTGCCGGACCACGTCGAGCACGCGGCCCGGCTGCTGGACGGGGGCAAGGTGCTGGACGGGGGCAGGGTGCTGGAGGGGGCCCGGGTGCTGGACGGGGCCGGTGCGCCCGCACCGGCGGAGAGGGAAACAGGCCGACAGGACCGACAGGACCGACAGGACCGACAGGACCGACATGAGCGTCCGTGACACGGCGCCCGGCGGACCGGACGGCCGTACGACCGTGGTGGTGATCACCCACAACCGGCGCGCGGAGCTGCTGCACACGCTCCGGCGCGTGCGGGAGCTGCCGGAGCGACCGCAGGTCATCGTCACCGACAACGCCTCCACCGACGGAACCGCCGAAGCGGTGCGGCGCGACTTCCCCGACGTCCGGCTGCTGCGGCCCGGCCGCAACCTCGGCGCGGTCGGGCGCAATCTGGCGGTACGCCGGATCCGTACGCCCTACGTCGCCTTCTGCGACGACGACACCTGGTGGGAACCGGGCAGTCTGCGGCGGGCGGCGGATCTGCTCGACGAGCGGCCGCGGCTCGCGGCGGTCACCGCCCGCATCCTCGTGGAGCCGTACGGAACGGAGGACCCGGTGGTCCCGGAGCTCAGGGACTCCCCGCTGACGGGACCGGACTGGCTGCCGGGGCCGGCCCTCGGCTCCTTCCTGGCGGCAGCCACCGTCATGCGCGCCGACGCCTTCCGGGCCGGGGGCGGTTTCCACCCCGGCCTGTGGCTCGGCGGCGAGGAAGAACTCCTGGCCACCGATCTGCAGCGGCAGGGCTGGTGGCTCAGCTATGCCGAGGACCTGACAGTCCATCACAGGGCTTCCGTGCTGCGGGACAGCACGGCACGCAGAATCCTGGGGCTGCGCAACACGCTCTGGTTCACCTGGCTGCGCCGCCCGCTCCTGCCGGCACTGGGGCGTACGGCCCACCTGATGGTCACCGTTCCCCACGACGTGGCCTCCCTCCGCGCCTTCGCCCGCGCGGCGGCCGGCCTGCCCTGGGTGCTGCGGCAGCGCGACCCGGTACCACCGGAGATCGAGGAACGCCTGACGGCACTGCAGCGCGCCCGGCGGTCGTCGTCGGCACGCAGGTACGTCGGGTGAGAGCGGCGCTACGTCGGGGGGGCGAGAGCGGCACGTCGAACGTATCCACCCCGGCGGCGCCCCCGCCCATGCCCAGGCGGCCGACCATGCGCAAGCGGCCGACCACGCGCAGACGGCCGACCACGCGCAGACGGCGTCAGACGCTCAGGGCCACCGCCATGGCGATCAGCCCGATCGCTATCAGTGCCACCACCACCATGATGAGGACGAGCGCCATCGGCCCCCATCCCTTGCGTAGTTGGGGCGGCTCCGGATGGGAGATGCCGTACATGCCCCCTTCGCTGGGTGGGGTCTCACCGGGTGCCACCCCGCCGCCTGGTTCGAGTCCCGGGGTTCGCCTCGGTTCGGGATCAGGAGTCGTCATGGCGCACGCACCTCTCGATGCTCGATGCTCGACGCTCAGCCGCCTGGGCCGGTCGTCCTCGGGTGTGACGGTGTCTGCCGGGTTTCCCGGCAGGCCGCACAGCCATCCGCTGGCCACGCCCCCCTGGCCGCTGGGCACTCCATGGGGCCGACTTCCGGGTACCCGCTGGTCAAGTCCGTAACGGACGAGCCGCTGGGCCACCGCAGAGGGCGTACCACCTGCGCTTTCGCTCAGGCAGGGCACCAGCCCCGGCCCCCCGCCGACACTGCCAGGGGGCCGGCCGCCGAAGAGCTCCCTCGGATCATGCGGCAGCTGACGACACGGATGGCGCCCCAAGGATCCCCAAGGATCAACGGTTCTGCTGCTGGGGGAACCTCACCTGCCCCGTTACACCGAGGCGGAGCTCGGCCAGGGCAGCCCGCTGGAGCTTGACCGGAGACTGATGGATCCTTGACGGGACGTTGGCAGGCAGGAAGGCCGGGGAGTGGCAGGGCGCGCGGGGCGGATGTGGCAGTCGCTGTTGGCGGCGCATCCCGCTCGTACGGTGGTCATGGGCTTCGCTGCCGTGATCCTGCTGGGGACGGTACTGCTGACGCTGCCCGTCGCCGCTGAGGACGGCCGGAGCGCCAACGTGGTGACGGCGCTGTTCACGTCCACGTCGGCGGTGTGCGTGACGGGTCTGGTGGTGGTGGACACCGGCACGTACTGGAGCGGCTTCGGCGAGGGCGTGATCCTCGTGCTGTTCCAGATCGGTGGCTTCGGCATCATGACGATGGCCTCGCTGCTGGGTCTGCTCATCTCCGGGAAGCTGCGGCTGCGGATGCAGCTGACCGCGCAGGCGGAGACCAAGAGCCTGGACATCGGGGACATGCGGAGGGTGCTGCTCGGGGTCGCCGGATGCACGCTCGCGGTGGAGCTCGCGGTGGGCGCGGTGCTCGCACTGCGGCTGCGCTTCGGCTACGGCGAGTCCCTCTGGGACGCCACGTACTTGGGGTTCTTCCATGCCGTGTCGGCGTTCAACAACGCCGGGTTCGGGTTGCACGCCGACAACCTCACGAAGTACGCGCAGGACGCGTGGATGATGCTGCCCGTCGCCGTGGCCGTGATTCTCGGCGGAATCGGTTTTCCGGTGCTGCTGGAGTTGCTGCGGCACCGCGATCGGGCCCGCACCACGGGCCGGCGTGGCTGGTCGCTGCACTTCCGCCTGACGGTGATCACCACGGCCGTGCTGCTGTTCGCCGGGACGCTGCTGACGTGTGTGCTGGAGTGGACGAACCGTGACACGCTGGGCCCGTTCGACGGGGACAAGAAGATCCTCGCGGGGTTCTTCCACTCGGCGATGTCCCGTACCGCGGGATTCAACAGTGTCGACGTCGGGGCGATGACGGATGCGACACTGCTGCTGACCTGCATGCTGATGTTCATCGGCGGCGGCAGCGCGGGCACCGCGGGCGGCATCAAGGTCAGCACCTTCGCAGTGCTGGGCGCGGCGATGCTCGCCGAGGTGCGCGGTGAACCCACGTCCGCGGTGATGGGCCGCAGGCTCGCCCCGCATGTGCTGCGCCAGGCGCTCACCGTGGCGCTGGCCGGCGTGGGCTTTGTGATGACGGCGACCCTCGCTCTGCTCGCCGTGGTCGACAAGCCCTTCGAGGAGGTGCTGTTCGAGTCGGTCTCGGCCTTCGGCACGGTGGGTCTGTCCACCGGCATCACCGCCGACCTGCCGACCGTCGGCCGGCTGATCGTCATCGTGCTCATGTTCGTCGGCCGGCTCGGCCCGGTCACCCTGGTCTCGGCGCTTGCCCTGCGCGAGCGCAAGCGCCGCTACGAGCTACCCGAGGAGCGACCTGTCATTGGCTGACTTCCTGCACTCCCTGCACTCCCTGCGCCGTCGCCGTCGCCGCCGCCAGCGCCTCGCCGAGCATGCGGTCGCTTCCAGCTATGGTGACCAGCGTGTAGCGGTGATCGGTCTCGGCCGCTTCGGCAGCTCGCTGGCTCATGAGCTGATGAGGCGCGGGTGGGACGTTCTCGGCGTCGACACCGACCCGCACCTCGTCCAGCGCTTGAGTGACGATCTCACGCATACGGCCGTTGCCGACTGCACCGACCCCGAGGTGCTGCGCCAACTCGGCGTGCACGAGTTCAGCAGCGCCGTGGTCGGCATCGGCACCGACATCGAGGCCAGCATCCTGATCGCCTCCAATCTGCTGGAGACGAACGTGCCCAACATCTGGGCCAAGGCCATCAGCCGCCAGCACGGCCAGATCCTCGAACGCCTCGGCGTGCACCATGTCGTGCTGCCCGAGCACGAGATGGGCGAGCGCGTCGCCCACCTGGTCACCGGCCGGATGCTCGACTTCATCGAGTTCGACGACGACTACGCCCTGGTGAAGACCGTCGCCCCGGCCATCTCCACCGGTATGCCGCTCGGCGAGAGCCAGGTGCGCGGCAAGTACGGGGTGACGGTCGTCGGTATCAAGCGGCCGGGCGAGGGCTTCACCTACGCCACCGCTGAGACGGTCATGGAGAAAGGGGACGTCATCGTCGTCACCGGCAAGATCCACGATGTGGAGTCCTTCGCCGAACTCAGCTGAGCGCACCGCGAGCCGCCCTGCCGCTGACGGCATCCGCGGTAGCGCGGAACCTCCCCGTACCGAGGAATGGTACGGGGCGGTCCACATGCTGAGCTGTGAGGTCAGACGACCTTGCCGGTCTGCGAGGCGACCAGCGCTCTCGTCGCGGGCAGGGTGGCCTTCTTCGCGGCGACGCCGAGGAGACCGAGGGCGTCCTGCGGGTGGCCGAGGTAGATCATCTGGTGCGACATGCGGGTGACGATCTCCACCCCGCGGTCGCGCCGCCCCGCTTCCCCGGCCGCGTACGTGCCGTAACTCCAGAAGCGTTGGGCGATGGCGTACCGGCCGCAGTCGTGGCTGACCCACCCCGCGAGCGCCGCCAGGTCGGCGGTCGCCGCGAACACCCGGCCGCGCAGGGACGGCGGGACACCGTCCTGGATGCGGCGGGCGACCTCGGCGAGCGAGATACGGTCTATGACTGCGCCGTACCGTCACCGACGCCCTGCTCGACGAATCCGCCGTCCCGGTCGGCGCCGACGGTCTGGGCTGAACCGGCGGGCGGCGGGTCGTACGGCCCGTAGGGCGGGGCCGACGCGTTGCGCTGCGCAGCAGGCACGGTCTTCCGTTTGTGGTGATCAGCGAACTCGACACTCCATGATCACCGGAAGTCGTGCCGGCAGGCGTATCCTCCGACCGTCACGAACCGCCCACCATCGCCGACTTGGGATATCGAGCCCATACCGGCAGCTTCGGGCCGACCGCGAGAACGACGTCCGCCGCCCGTGGGCAGCGGACGGAGTGCCGGCGTGAGTCAGCCGGTGAAGACGGCCTCGGGTTGGTCGCGGCGCTCGTGCAGGTCCCAGTACAAGGGTGCGATCTGGTCGGGGGTGGCTGCGGGGATGCCTTCGGGGCCGTCGTCACCGATCCAGGTGCTGATCGCCACGTGCGCGGCGTACACGCCGCTCCCCGCCAGTTCGTTGTGCAGGTTGAGCACCCAGTTGCGCAGTGCTCCGGCCGCGGCGTTGACGTTGCCGAGCATGGGGACGGGGTTGATGGAGCCGCCGCCGGTGGTGAACAGCAGGGTCCCGGCTCCGGCCTCCCGCATGGCGGGCAATACGGCGCGGGCGGCGGTGACGGCGCCGTAGAAGTTGTACTCGATCTGCGGCTGCAGGTTTTCCACCGTGGACTCGCTCGGGGTGGCCATGGTGAGGCCGGGCACCAGCGAGTGCGGTGCCGGGGAGTACTCCAGTACGTCGATGCCACCGAAGTGGGCCTTCGCCGCGTCGAGGGCTTCGGTGAGGGAGGGGCGGTCCAGTACGTCGGCGGGGAACGCGGCGGCCGTGATGCCTTCCTGGCCGAGCTGGTCGACGAGGGAGTCCAGCTTCTCCTTGGTGCGGGCGATGAGGGCGACGTCGAAGCCGCGCTTGCCGAAGGTACGGGCGATGGCCAGGCCCATGCCGGGGCCGGCGCCGACGATGGCGAGAGAGGGCACGATCAGATCTCTTTTCGTAGAGGTGGAGGGGGCGGGAGGAGTTCAGGAGCAGGTGAGGGCGAGCCTGTCCTTCGACGGGTCGGGGCCGGAGCCAGTGTGGAAGCGAGTCTCCTGCCCGGCCGCAACAGGCCCGTGAGCTGTGCGCCGTCGCCGGCCAGGTGCATCATCACGTCGACCCCGCCGTGGGTGAGCGCACGCACCTGGTCATCCAGGTCGCCGGTGAAGTCGATCAGGTGCACCTCGGTGGAGCCGTCGATGCGCGTCCGCAGCCGGTGACGATGAGGGGCCTGCCCGAGAGACCGGTGGATCCGGTGGGTGGTTTCATGGCGCTTCCCCTCGGGTGAGGTGAGTACGGCTTGGTGGCAGTGGGTCGGCAGGTGAGGCGAGGAGGCCGTCCGATCCCGCCGGCCTGCCTATGTGTTCGGCCTCGGGTGTCGCCACTGGGCGTCATGAGGTCACGCGGCGTGCGCGTCGCTCAGCGTTTTCGACCATTCCTGTCGGGTGGCGATGGCGGATCGCCAGGCGCGGATCGCCTTCGGTGGCATGCCGACCGACAGGGCGCCTGTCAGGCGGTCGCCCTTGCGGTAGGCGGCGATGAAGCGACGGGACGCCAAGTCGCCGTCCACGATCACCGCTTCGTCGTGGTCGCGCAGATGTCCGTACGCCTGGATCTTCATGTCGTACTGGTCCGACCAGAAGTACGGCACGGGGGCGAACGGCCGGGGATTCTCCGGGTTCAGCAGGTTGCGGGCGACCGCCATGCCCTGCTCGGCTGCGTTCGTGCGGTGCTCGATCCGCATGGTCGTCCCGAACAGCGGGTTGTACCAGCGGGCCACGTCGCCCACCCCGTGCACGCCGGGCGCCGCCTGGCAGAACTGGTCGCACACCAGGCCGTCGTCCAGCCGCAGCCCACTGCCTTGAAGCCATTCGACGTTCGGGTGCGAGCCGATGCCCACCACCACATCGTCCGCCGGGACGACGGTCCCGTCGGCCAGGCCGACGCCGGTGGCCCGGCCGTCGTGCAAGAGGATCTCGCTGACCGTGACACCGGTGCGGAGGTCGACGCCGTGGTCGAGGTGGGTCCGGGTCAGGGCCCGGCCCACAGCTTCGCCGACGGCGTGCGCCAGCGGTACGGGCGCCGGTTCGATCATCGTCACGTCGATGCCGAGCCTGCGGGCGGCCGCGGCGGCCTCGGCGCCGATGAAACCTGCGCCGACGACGACCAGGCGCTGCCCGGGAGCCAGCCGTGCCTTCAGCGCTGTCGCGTCCTCCAGGGTGCGCAGTACATGCACCCCGGATACGCCCGTACTACCCGGAAAGCGCCGCGGCCGGACGCCGGTGGCGACCACCAGGGCGTCGTAGGGCAGGATCCGGCCGTCCGACAGCACCACGGTCCGCTCCGCGCGGTCCACGTCGGTGGCCGCGTTGCCCAGCCGTAGGTCGAGGTCCAGTGCGTCGATCTCCGCCGGTGGGCGCAGCCTGAGCCGCTCGGGCTGCCATTGCCCGTTGAGGAACTGCTTGGACAGCGGTGGACGGTCGTACGGCAGATGCGGCTCGTCGCCGATCAGGGTGACTGATCCCCGGTAGCCCTGTCTGCGCAGTGCTTCGGCCGTGGCCAGGCCGCCCGCGGACGCGCCGACGATCACGATACGGTCCGGGAGGCCAGGGGAGCGTTGGGGGTGCCCGGCGGTACTCACGATTCCACCAGCCGGATCGCCGCGGCCGGGCAGACCAGCGCCGCCTCACGGACGCTGTCGTGCAGTTCGGCCGCCGGGGTCTCGTCGAGCAGGACGACCATGCCGTCGGCGTCCCGTTGATCGAAGACCTCCGGGGCGAGCAGCACGCACTGTCCGGCGGCGACGCACTTGGGGACGTCTACTTCCACCTTCATGTTCATGGGGTTGTGCTCCGCTTGGTTCGAGGATGTCGTTCGACTCGGTGGAGAGGTTCCGAGCCGAGTGGTGACGGGTTCGGCAGAGTGGGGGCGCGTTCGGGCCCGGTGGGGCGGTCCGTTCACCACGTCACGGGCAGTTCGCTGACTCCGTAGACGGCCGTTTCCTGCTTGAAGGCGAGGTCCTCGAGGGGTGCGTCGAGCCGCAGTCCGGGGAGCCGCTGGAAGAGTTCAGGCAGGGCGATCTGGAGTTCGGCGCGGGCCAGGGGCTGGCCGAGACACTGGTGGATGCCGTACCCGAACGCCACGTGCTGGCGCGCGTTGGCCCGGCCGAGGTCAAGGCGGTCGGGGTCGGTGAAGGCCTCCGGGTCGCGGTTGGCCAGATGGATGGGGACTATCACGCCGTCCCCGGCCGAGATGGTGACACCGCCGATCGTGACGTCCTCGCGAGCAAGGCGGCGCAGGCCCATGTGAACGATGGACAGGTAACGGAGCAGTTCCTCCACCGCCTGCGCGGTCTCGGCCGGTCCCGCGAGCAGCCGGGGTATCTCGCCGGGGTTCTGCAGCAGGGCGACGGTGCCGAGTGCGATCATGTTCGCGGTGGTCTCGTGGCCGGCGAACAGCAGGAACACCGCGAGGTCGGTGGCGTCCCCCTCGGTGACGGTGCCCGCGTCGACCTGCTCGACGAGGCGGGACAGGACGTCGTCGCCGGGGGCCTTCCGCTTGGCGGCGAGCAGGTCGAGCAGATAGGCATTGAGCTCCCCCCATGCCTGGGTGAACTGTTCCCCTGTGGCCGTGATGTCCACGAAGACCTTCGAGCGCTCCTGGAAGTACTCGTGGTCCTCGTACGGCACGCCGAGCAGCTCGCAGATCACCAGCGAGGGCAGCGGCAGGGCGAAACGCTCCACGAGGTCCACCGGCCCCTGTGACCGGGCTATCTCGTCCAGCAGCTGTCCCGTGATGCCGGTGATGGTGGGACGCAGTGCGTCGATCTTCTTGACCATGAACTCGCGGGTGAGCGTGCGCCGCATCGTGGTGTGGACGGGTGCGTCGACGTTGGCGAAGAAGCCGGGCGGCTGGGGCGGCTGATCCGGCTGCACGTCCGGGTAGCCGGGCTGTGAGGGGTCGCTGCTGAAGGCGGGGTGGCCGAGCACCGCACGGGCGTCCTCCCAGCGGGTCACCAGCCAGGCGCCGCGCCGGCCGTCCCAGATGGTGACGCGGCTGATCGGTGCCTCCTCACACAGGCGGGAGTAAGCGGGAGGCGGATCGAGGGGTGCGGTCCTCGGCCGGGCGAGGACGAATTCGGGCGTGGGGCCAGGGGGCACGAGGGCTCCTCTCATCGACCTAACGGCGTTAGGTTGACTAACGCCGTCAGGTGGTTGTCGAGGTGAGCCTAACGCCGTTAGGTGGTTTTGGCGAGGCCCGTTCCAGACGGGTGGCAAGCCGTGGATGGCCGATGATGAAAGCCCAGTCGCAACCGGCGGGGTACGGAGGAGGAAGCGTGGACTTGGCAGCCCAGAGGCGGCGTGTGCCCTACCGGCAGGGTGAAGGGGAGCGCCTCCGGCAGGACATCCTGGACACGGCGACCCGCATCCTGGAGGAGTCCGGTCGCGAGGACGCCCTGTCTCTGCGTGGCATCGCCCGCGAGCTGGGCATCGCCGCGCCCAGTATCTACCTGCACTTCAACGACAAGACCGACCTGGTGCGGACGGTGCTCGATGCCCGGTACGCCGCGCTGGCGTCGACCATGCGCGAGGCCGGAAGCGCGGCCGCCGAGGCCGGTGCCGACGCATGGGGTGTCCTGCGCGCCATCGTGGGCACCTACCGCGGGTTCGCCGTCGACAATCCCCGCCGCTATCGGCTCATGTTCAGCCTGGAGCAGCAGACTTCGGCGGAGGACCGGCGCGCCACCGGGCATCCGCTCGACCGGGTGCTGATCGCGTGGACCGATGCCGTTGACCAGTACCTCGCCGCAGCCTGTCCCGAGCAACGCGAGGAGGCCGAGACGCTGGGGGTCCTGCTGTGGACCGGCCTGCACGGTCAGTTCGCCCTCTGGCACACCCTGCCGCATTCCTTTGTCGATGACGACACCATCCTGCGCGAGCTGGAGGAGGCGTTGATGAGGAGACTGCTGCCGCCGTCCGACTGACCGCCGGACGTTGGATGCGGCCATCCAGCGGCGCACGGTGCGCTGACCTGTTGACGCCGACTTTTCGACGGCCAAGGCCCTGGAGGCCAAGGGCGCCTAAGTGTGTGGCCTCGGGTCAGTGTGTCCTGATCGCTCCGGAGGTCTTCGACCAGCGGGACGAGGACGGCATGGCCGTCCTCCTCGGCGAGCACCCCGCGCCCGAACTCCACGACGGGGTACGCGAGTCCGCCGCCGTCTGCCCCGCCGCGGCCATCCGGCTGGAGGAGAAGTGACCGCACGTGTCGTGGTCGTCGGTGCCTCCGCGGGCGGACCGGCGACCGCCGAGGCCCTGCGCCGCCAGGCTTCGACGGGGCCGTCACCGTTATCGGTGACGAGCCCCACCTCCGCCGAGCGGGTCCGCGAAGCCGTAACGGCCCCGGCCGATGTGACGGCTCCCGTATCCCCCTTCCGGGGCTCTGGCCAGCGCGGACGCCTTGGTCAAGGTGGTGGCGACCACGACGGGCCGGTGACCGCCCTACTCGTCGTCGGTGGCGTCCTTGTCCCGCAGCGGGCGCATCCCGCCGGGCAGGCCGCTCCCGACCTTCGTGCTCGTGGGCATGGCGCCCACCACCCCGGGTTCAGAGACGCACGGCCTTGGTGCCGCCCCTCCCTCCGTGGGGCGGCACCGGGGCCGCTTGCGTCTATTCCTCGGTGGCGTTCGGGTCCCGCAGCGCCCTAAGGGCCCCGTCGCCGTGGCTGTGGACGATCGGGTAGCGCCCGTGGAAGTTGATGTGCTCGTGGACCAGCGGAGAGAGCCGGGAGCGGATCTCGGGTGAGATGGTCAGCCCGCCGGCCTCCAACTCTTTGACCGCGGCGTCGATGTAGAGGGTGTTCCACCACACGACCGAATTCATCGCCATACCCAGTGCTCCGAGCTGATCCTCCATCCCGTCCCGGTAGCCGTGCCGGAGCTCGCCGAGGCGCCCGAAGAAGATCCGCCGCCCGAGTGCGTGGCGGCCCTCGCCGATGTTGAGCTGGACACCGATCATGCGCCGGTATGCCTCGGAGTCGATGAACTGCAGCAGGTGCAGGGTCTTGAAGATCCGGCCATAGTGCGCGAACGCGTCGCCGAGGCCGGTCATGCGGTCGCCGGAGGTCATCATCCGCAACAGGTCGTACGCGCGGACCTTGCCGGTCTGCAGGGACCCGGCGACGCGGAGCATGTCCTCCCAGTTCTGCCGGATCCGCTCGACCTGGACGCGCTGGCGCGAGACGGGCTGCAGCGGCCCGTAGTCCTTGTCCAGGTCGAAGCGCCACAGCCGGGCATCGGAGATGTCCGCGATCCGCGGGGAGAACTGATAGCCGCAGATCGCGAACAGCCCGAAGACCAGGTCACTGTACGAACCGGTGTCGGTGATCACGATCTCCGGACGCACCGGGCCGTCGAGGTTGAACATCGCGTCCAGGATGCCGAGCGAGTCGCGCAGGGTGCCGGGCATGACGATGCCGCCCAGGCCCATCACGCGGTCCGAGACGACGTTGAGCCAGGTCGCTCCGCGACCGGTCGAAAAGTACTTCCGGTTCGGCCGGGAATGTATGGATCTGACGGGGACGGTGAAGCGCATCCCGTCGGCGGAGGCGACGTGTCCGCCGCCCCAGTCGGAGGCGATGTCGATGTCGCCCTGGCTGCCCACCAGGAGCCCGGAGCCGGCGCTGATGCCGGGCAGGTGGAAGTAGCCGGAGTCCGCGGCCGCCAGCCGTGAGCGGCTCAGCGCCTTCGAGTCGGGCTTGATGACCGGCTCCAGCCCGATGTTCGTCGACTTGTGCACCAGCAGCGCGGTGAGCGTGAGGTCCAGATCCTCGGGGCGGGCGACCTTGCCACCGATGTGCTCGAAGCAGTCGAACATGCCGGTCCGGGCGTGGACTTCCAGCAGCAGTTCCGGATAGTCGATCCTGGGCAGCATAGCCTGCACCGCGTCGTGGACCGGCTTGTACCCGGCCGGTTCCGGCTCCGCCTCCAGGCGGTCCAGGCGGATTTTGCCGTCCACGATGTCGACGGCCGCGTTGCCGGGCAGGTTGTCGGCGACGTGCCCGTACATCTCGTCCAGCAGCACCTCCAGCTCACCCAGGTGCTCGTTCGCGCTGCCCGAGAGCTCCAGAGCGGTCAGCACCCGGGGCCGGTTGACCTGCCAGTCCGGCCCGGACAGCAAACGGGCGCGCGGATCACCCCAGTTGTCGGCGCCCTTCGCGTACACATCCCGGCGCTTGAGCGCGGTGTGCAGGGCCTCCAGGACACAGAACGTCCACGCCTTCTTGTCGATGATCCCGTTCACCGCGAGCAGCGGGTCACCGAGCACCAGGCGCCGCCAGCTGCCGTCCAGCAGACGTGTGTCGATGTGCTCGACGCCGGGCTTGCGCCGCGCCTGGACCTTCGGCAGCTCGACAAGTGCCTCGATGACGGGGGTGCCGGCCTGGGTCGCACCCCACGGGATCACCTCGGCCAGCAGCGACGTGAACCTGCGGGCCGTCGCGTACCGGTCGATCAGCTGCTTGCGCCAGGCGGTGTCCGCGTCCTCATCCGAGCCCTCTGGCAGTAACTCGCCGAGCTCCACGACCGCCTTCACGAGCTCCTCGCGGGTGACGATCTTCTCGACGATCTCCCACGCCTCGGCCATCTCCACGGCCACGCTCAGCGGCTCCGCACCCGTCTCCTCATCGCCGTCGGTCTGGTGCTCGATGGGAACATCGAGGAACACGGCGACCGCGTTCCTCACTTTTGCCGCGGCCTTGCGCAGCTTCGGCAGCCCCTTCAGCTTCTCCTTGACGTCCTGGCGCTCCGCGCGGGCCAGCAGCTTCGTGGCCATCAGCACGTCGAAGAGGGTGAGCGCGTCGTCGACCGACGCCCCCTCAAGGTGCCGCATCGTGGCCAGCACCGTCGCCGTCCTGCGCGGCTCCGCCAGCCGCCGCAGGGTCGGGGCGTGCGTGCCCATCCCGTACCGGGCCAGCTCCGCCAGCTTCACCGGCGGCACCCGCCACAGATCCACCTCACCCGCCTTCACCCCGCGAATGTCCCGGGTACGCTCCAGCGCCTCCTTCTGCCCCTGGCCCGACACATCCCGCGGCCCCTTGCGCCACCGTTCCAGCGCCGAGCGGAAGGCCCTCTCGGGGACGTCGAGGATCTCCAGCAGCTCGCGCCGGAATTCCGGCTCCACCGGGGCGTCCACCACCGAGTAGATCAACGCCTGTTCGCCCTTGCGGACCTCGGCGACCAGGTAGCCCAGCGACGTGAGCCCCGGTAGCAGTACCCGGTTTCGCAGCAGCCACGTCACCGCCCGGTCGAACAGGGCCCGCGGCCCGTCGTTCGACACCCACACCCGCCCGGCTATGTGCTCGCGCAGCTGCAGGTCTCCGTCGTCGAAATCTCGGATCTTCAGCAGCTTGCGGATCTCGCGGGCATGCTCGTGCTGGGTCGGCAGTCGTTCCGGATACAGCTTCAGACTGGACGCGTCGTCGATCCCCAGCTGTTCGGCGACGAACGCGGCCACCCCCGGCGGTACATCGGCCGGCGTCGACAAGAAGGTGCCGAGCATGCGCACCGTGCCCCACTGCACCGCCCAGCCAAGCCGGTTGTGGGCCCGCCGCTTGGACGCTGCCTGCTCCAGCGCGGTCGCGTCCAGCCGGAAGAACTCCTCCAGCTCCTGGACCGACGGCTCCCCGGCGAAGCGCCCGTACCGGGCTATCTGCTCTTCTGAAAGATACTCAACAGTCACAGCTCGTGACGCTAGGCAGCAGGCGCCACACCAGTCCCGGCAGTGATCGAACCGAGACCCCCGCAGACCAAGATCATTCCTTAGCGTTCAATCCTGGAGCATTACCGGCGGGACCCCGAGTCCGTGCGTGGCGATGACTCCGGTGGCGACGACGGTGATGGGGCCCGTGGGGCCGGTCACTTGGCCGGGCGTGCCTCCGAACAGTGCGGCGAAGAATCCGGCGAAGATCGCGCCGTACAGTCCGACGAGCGCGCCCTCGGAGGTGCCGGTCGCGGTGATGCCGAAGGCGATCGCCAGCGGCAACGCCACGATCGCCACGGTCAAGCCGGAGAGAATCTCTTTCGTGACGCGCTGGAACATCGGCCCCCACTCCGGTCGACGGCGTGCTGAAGCCGGCCCCTGGCGGACCGAGCCGCCGAACAGACTTCCCGGCACTCCGCGAGTAAAGATTCTCTATAGAACGCGTCAAGACAAGACCAAAGATTGCCATCTGGGCTCTGCGGACGCGTAACCGGCAACTGGAGTCGGTGCCTTCTGAAGAGCTTCGCTGCGCGATCCGCGGCCACTGGGGACATGCGGCTGGGTCTCGCCTGCGCCGCTCTCGAGCTCGATGGCCGAGGCTCGTCGGTGGCACGCCACGGCTTCGTCCGTCCTGCCGTATCTCGTCAGCAGCAGCACCGCCCAGCCGAGGGCGAGAACAGATGAGTTCGCCTCACCCTTGGGCAAGCGGGTGTACGACTTGCGGCACACGCGCCTGACCAAGTGGCTCAACGACGGCATTCCGCCGGCGCAGGTCGCGGAGTGGGCGGGGAACAGCGTGCCGGTCCTGCTGGCTGTCTCCGCACGCTGCGTCTCCGGTCAGCTCTCGGAGCTCAAGAAGCGGAGGGAAGCCGGGGAGGACCTCCCCGAGCTTCCCGACGAGGGCTGAGGGGGGCGCGGAGGACTTCTCCGCGCATTCTCCGCAGCCACCCGCGGAAACCCGGTGACAGCTGGACAGCGCCGGATCGTTCTCATGATCACATGAGGTCGGTCCGGCGCTTGGGTTCCTGCTGTGCCACTCTCGCTAATGTGCCCCTGACCAGCGAAAAGGCCCTCCGGGTCGGAGGGCCTCGAGGTGGTGCGCGATGCGCGCCCCCGGCAGGACTCGAACCTGCGGCCAAGCGCTTAGAAGGCGCCTGCTCTATCCACTGAGCTACGGGGGCCGGGTGTGGTGGCCTGTGTCGCTGGCGCCCGGGTGTGGGCTGATCCGTGACGTTGCCGGGGACAAGGATAGGGCTCCTGGGTCCTTGTCCCTGGTGCTTCGCCTCCGTGGCTCAATGTGGAGGTTCAGTGAAGCGGTCCTGATAATCGCAGGCAGGTACGAATCGTGCATCGCTTTTGGCGTCTCACGCACCGGGTGTTGTGCACTCGTTATGCCTGTGCCCCAGTCGTCCCTTCCGTCCCTTGTGTTCTGTCGGCGCGCAGGCATGCTCATATGCTTCAGAATGGCCACTAAAATTGGGCATTCTTCGCATGTGGTGACCTTGGACGTACGGCCTCAGCTGCTCGACGCACTCTCCGCCCTGCGCGACCGTGTCGCCGCCGTGCGCTTTCCGCTGCCCCTGGCCGGAGCCCCACGCGCGCGTGCCAACCGCGACGAACTGCTCGCGCAGCTCGACGACTACTTGGTGCCCCGTCTGAGGGAGCCCGAAGCGCCGCTGCTGGCCGTCGTGGGGGGATCCACCGGGGCCGGCAAGTCGACTCTCGTCAACTCCCTCGTGGGGCGGCGGGTCAGCGAGGCGGGGGTACTGCGGCCCACGACTCGCACCCCGGTGCTGGTATGCCATCCCGAGGACCACCACTGGTTCAGCGGGATGCGCGTGCTGCCCGACCTCACGCGCGTGTGGGAGCCCCACTCATGAGCCGGGGGGCGGGTCGTTGCCGCCCCGTGCAGGGACGATGAGCGGCGTGCTGCGGATCGAGACCGCCGAGACCCTCCCGCGCGGCCTCGCCCTCCTCGACGCGCCCGACATCGACTCCCTGGTCGCCGAGAACCGCGTCCTGGCCGCCGAGCTGATCTGCGCGGCCGACATCTGGGTCATGGTCACCACGGCCGCCCGGTACGCCGACGCCGTGCCGTGGCATCTGCTGCGTACCGCCAAGGAGCACGAAGCCACCCTCGTCACCGTCCTCGACCGGGTGCCCCACCAGGTGGTCGCCGAGGTCTCACGGCAGTACGGGGCACTGCTGACCAAGGCCGGGCTCGGCGACGTGCCCCGGTTCACCGTGCCCGAGCTGCCCGAGTCCGCCTGGGGCGGCGGGCTGCTGCCGGCCACCGCCGTCGCGCCGCTGCGTACCTGGCTCGTCCACCAGGTGACCGGAGCCGGCGGCCCGGCACCAGATGATGGCCCGTACGGCCCACGGAGTGCTCGACTCGCTGAAGACGCGCATGCCTGAGCTGGCCGGCGCGGCCGCCGCCCAGTACGCCGCCGCGCTCCGTCTCACCGCGGCCGTCGACGCGGCGTACGACAGCGAGCACGCGCGCGTGAGGGCCCGCTTGCAGAGCGGGGCCGTGCTCGCGGGGGACGCGCTCAAGTGGTGGCGCAGCTATCCGCTCGACTGCACCGCCGGTGAACTCCTCGACGCCCTCGTCGAGAGTCTCTGCGCGCTTCTCGCTGTGCGCCGTCACCGCCGCCGACGAGCGCATCGACGAGGCCTGGCGGCGCGAACCGGCCGCCGACGCCCCGGGGCTGCTCGGCCGCGACCCCACGTCGGCCGGCGCCGAGCACCGCATCGGGATGGCCGTACGGCGCTGGCGGCGCGTCCTGGAGGAGTACGCCGAGGAGGAGGCGCGCGACCTCGACCGGAGTGTCGCACCGGACACCGAGGTCGTGGCCGCACTCGGGCGCGACCGCCCTCCTGGGCGGCCGTCGGGCGCGGTCCGCGGGGGAGGGGCTCGCCGAGCGGATCGGCGCGCACGGCGCCCTGCGGCTGCGCGACCGGGGCGGGCGGCTGCTCACCGAGTACCTCGACAAGGCACTGCACACCGAGCGCGAGCGCCGCCTCGCCCCCCTCGACGCGCTCGACGTACACCCAGAGCACCAGGCCGAACTCATCGCCGCGCTGTCCGTACTGCAGAAGGAGAGGTGACCGTGGTGACTGCCGTCTACTGACCACACGGATCACGCCGACCACACGGGAGGCGCGGGTTCCGGAGGGGACTGTGGCGACTCTTTCGGGCGAGCCTTCGAGGAGACCTCCGGGCGGGCTCCCCGGCGGGCCTCCATGGGCGGGCGGGCCTCCAGGGGCGGAGAACCCGAAAACACCCTCCCTGAAGAGGGCGCTTCAGAAAACGGGTTCTCCGGAGAAAACGGGTTCTTCGGAGAGGACGCCTCCGAGGGGCGGCGGTCAGGGCAGGCCGCCAGAGGGAACGCAGGCCCAGGGGTGAGCGAAAGCGGCGCCTACGCGCGCGTGAAGGATGGTGACTTCTCCATGAGTGAGGGCGACTCCCCCATGGAAACCCGGCCGCCCGGTACGCAGATGGCCATCCCTCTCGCGTACGACGGACAGCTCCGGTCGCGGCTCGACGCGCTGCGCGAGCTGGTGGGGCTCTCCAGGACCCGGCTCGACAGCAGGACGCTCGCCGAGGCGGGCCGGGTCCTGGACGAGGCGGCGGCGCGGCGCAGGCTCTCCGGACAGCACACCGTCGTCGCCATCGCGGGCGCCACCGGCAGCGGCAAGTCCACCCTCTTCAACGCGCTCGCCGGAGTGGCCATCTCGGAGACCGGCGTCCGCAGGCCCACCACCGCCGCGCCCATCGCCTGCAGCTGGAGCGACGGCGCGGCCGCGCTCCTCGACCGGCTCGGCATCCCGGGACGGCTGCGGCGCCGCCCGCTGCAGAGCCCGGACGGCGAGCCGCAGCTGCGCGGACTCGTCCTGGTGGACCTGCCCGACCACGACTCCGCGGCCGTGCAGCACCGCGAACAGGTGGACCGCATCCTGGCGCTCGTGGACGCGGTCATCTGGGTCGTCGACCCGGAGAAGTACGCCGACGCCGTCCTCCACGAGCGCTATCTGCGGCCCATGGCGGGGCACGCGGAGGTCATGTTCGTCGTCCTCAACCAGGTGGACCGGCTGCCCGGAGAGGCCGCCGACCAGGTCCTCGACGACCTGAGACGGCTCCTCGACGAGGACGGGATCGCGCTCGGCGAGTACGGCGAACCGGGCGCGACCGTGCTCGCGCTGTCCGCGCTCACCGGGGACGGCGTCGGCGAACTGCGGGAGGTGCTGGGCCAGTTCGTGGTCGAACGGGGCGCC
Source organism: uncultured Actinomycetota bacterium (assembly GCA_963711935.1). GTDB lineage: Bacteria > Actinomycetota > Actinomycetes > Streptomycetales > Streptomycetaceae > Streptomyces. The sequence goes on along the minus strand of CAVQGD010000025.1, from coordinate 255,970 downwards.
CCCGCCCGCCGGATCTCCGCCGACGTGGACGTGGCCGCGCGGCGGACTGCGGCCCGTCTACGTGACCGGACGGCGCGCCAGACTCAGCGAAGAGGCACGCGAGGAGTTCGCCGCCCGGCTCGCGGACGCCGTGGGCGCCACCGCGGCGGGCGAGGCGGCCGAGCGCGCGTGGCTGCGCAACGCCAACCGCGCGTGCGGGACGCCCTGGCTGCGGCTGTGGCGGTGGTACCAGGACTACCGGGAACCACCCACCGGAGCGCCTGCCTCTTCGCACGTCCGTGGACGAGGAGGCCACCGCGCGCCAGCGTGTCGAGCAGGCCGTGCGTACGGTCGTCGGAGCGGGCCGTCGCGGGGCTGCCCGCGCCCTGGGCCCAGGCGGTGCGCGAGGCGGCCGTACGCGGCGCGCAGGGGCTGCCCGAGGCGCTGGACGAGCTGGCGGCGCGGGCCGGGACACCGCAGGGGCGGCCGCCGCGGCCGGGCTGGTGGCCGGTCGCGGTGCTTGCCAGGCTTCCATGACGATCCTCCAGGTCGTCGGCGGGTCTCTGGCTGGTGGGGCAGATCATCGGGGTCATGGCACCGAACCTCGGGGTGCCGGTGCTGCTGATGGCGATGGGCATCGTCGGCGGTCCGGCCGTCGAGTGGTGCTGCAGGCTGGCGGCGCGTGGGCCGGCCCGGCGGTACGGGCTCGAGGCGGAACGGCGGCTGAGGGAGGCGGCCGCCGGGTGCGGGCGGGCACGGGTGCTGGATCCGGTGGCGGCGGAACTGCTGCGGTACCAGGAGGTGCGGGAGCAGTACGGGCGGGTGCTGGGGGCGACTACGGCTGTGCGGTAAGCCGGATCCCGGCAGCGGGCAGGTTCGGGCGCAGTCGGGGCAGGTTCGGGCGCGCTCCTGGGCTTGTCGGAGGTGCTTGCCGGAGGTGCTTGTCGGACACCTGTCGGACAGGAGAGTTCGCTCCTTCGGGTGACGGAGTTTTCCACAGGTCGGGGGTTGTGCACAGCGCTCAGCGGGCTCGGACCGGCGGAGGCAGTCTGATCCCGCGGCGACCGCAGCGGATGCGGTCACCGCGGCAGACACTGCCGTACGGGACGGGCCCGTACGCGGATCGGCCCGGCGCGGGCGCCGGGCGGAGGAGGGGTTCGCGATGAACGAGACAACGCTGTGCGTGGTGGGGAACGTGGCCACCCAGCCGGTGTGCAAGGAGACGGCCACGGGCACGTCGGCCCGGTTCCGGCTGGCGGTGACGTCGCGGTACCTGGACCGGGAGAAGAACGAGTGGACGGACGGGCACACCAATTTCTTCACGGTGTGGGCCAGGCGGACGCTGGCGGCGAACGTCGCCGTCATCCGTGTCGCTGGGCGATCCGGTGGTCGTCCAGGGGCGGTTGAGGGTACGGACCGAGCGGACGGGACAGGGCGAGAGCCGGACCTGCGACGGACATCGACGCGGTGGCGATCGGCCACGATCTCGCGCGCGGTACGTCGGCGTTCCGCCGGACCCCGAGGGGAGAGATGACGGCGACGGGCCCGGCCTCCTCCTCGCCGGAGCCCGACTGGGAGACGCCACTGCCCCGTCACGCGGGCCTGGTGACCAGGCCTCAGACCGAGCCCGCCGGAGTGACGTGACATCAGGCTGGACAGGCGCCGTGACGTCAGGCTGGACAGGCCCGAGGGGACTGCGGCTTATCGGTGCACGCGTGGTGAACAGTTCCGGAGGACTCGCGAATAAGCGCAGTTCAACAACTGTGTGAGCGATAACGATTCCGAGTCGGATCGGTTATCCGATGACATGACCGGGAAGAGCGGTGCGCCGCGTCCCTAGGATGCCGGGCATAGCTCACGGGGCTTATGATTCTGCTGGTGGAACCACACCCCCCACGTCAACGGGTCCTGCTCGAAGGGGGTTTCTGTGTTTTCGTCGTTCTCTGCGTGGTCGACTCGCAGGCGAGGGGCCGCCCGTCTCGCTGCCGCGACACTGGCGTCCGGGCTCGTCGTCGCGGGTGCGGCTCGCCGCCGCGGGCACGGCCGTCGCCGGAGAGACGCCGCAGAGCCCGGGCGGCGCGACGGCGACGATAGCCGGTCTGAAGACGTACGGGACCGCCGTGATCCGTGAGAACGGCGAGGAGCAGCAGGTCCCGGCGGGCCTGTTCGAGATGTCCGTCGACGGCGGCGGCACGCTGCAGACCTACTGCGTCGACCTCCACAACCCGACACAGCAGGACGCCAGAGTACCAGGAGGCGCCGTGGAGCGGTACGTCGCTGAACGGCAACAAGGACGCGGGCAAGATCCGCTGGATCCTGCAGAACTCCTACCCGCAGGTCAACGATCTCGCCGCGCTCGCCAAGAAGGCCGGGGTCGGTGGGCCTCACCGAGCAGGACGCCGCGGCCGGTACCCAGGTGGCCATCTGGCGCTACTCGGACGGCGCCGAGGTGGAGGCGGTCGACCCGCAGGCGGAGAAGCTCGCGGACTACCTGCAGAAGGAGCGCGCGGAACCTGGCGGAGCCCGAGGCCTCGCTGACCCTCGACCCGCCGGCGGTCTCCGGCACAGCCGGCGAGCGGCTCGGCCCGGTCACGGTGCACACCAACGCGGACTCCGTGACGGTGCACGCCGCCCGTCGACGGTGGCAGCGGAGCGGAGTGAAGGTCGTCGACGAGGACGGCGAGCCGATCACCTCCGCGGCCAACGGCAGCCGAGCTGTACTTCGACGTGCCCGAGGACGCCGCGGACGGCTCGGCCGAGCTGACCGTGCAGGCCTCGACCACCGTGCCGGTCGGCCGTGCCTTCGCCTCCGAGACCCGCAGCCAGACGCAGATCCTCGCGGGTTCCAGCGAGTCCACGGTCTCCGCCGACGGCGACCGCGAACTGGGCCAAGGAAGGCGCGATACCCGCGCTGTCCGCCGAGAAGAACTGCGCCGAAGGCGGCGTGGACATCACGGCGGCCAACGAGGGCGACGAGCCCTTCACCTTCGAGCTCATGGGCACCAGGCACACCATCGACGCCGGCACGACCGAGACGGTGACGATCCCGCTCCAGGAGGACCAGGCGTACGACTTCACGATCACGGGGCCGAACGGCTTCGAGAAGCGGTTCAAGGGCGTGCTCGACTGCGCGACCGGGACCGAGAGCAGTGAGAGCGGCGACTCGGTCCAGATGCTCAGCGAGCCGAGCCCCGCGACGGCGGCCGACACGCCCGCCAAAGGCACCGACCTCGCCGAGACGGGCAGCTCCGGCGCCACCCCGGTGATCGCGGGCATCGCGATCGCGCTGGTCGTGGTCGGCGGCGCGGCGCTGCTCCTCGTCCGCAAGAAGAAGACGCCCTCCGAGGAACGAGGGCCAGGTACCAAGCGAGGGCCAGGTACCAACTGAGCAGGACTGATCCTTGACAGCTCAACAGTGAGTGACCGCACGGCGACCGTACGGTGGCCGTAGACCGTACGGTGGCCGAAGTGAGCGATGCGGCCCCGGTATGCCTCCCAGGTGCCGGGGCCGCGCCTTTCACTCGAAGTGATCGCCTACGAGGCCTCTGCCCTCCGGTTTCCGTCGACGGCCGGCCGTGCGGCAAGATGGGTGGTATCTGCCCACTGCCAGATTTCAAGTTGCCGGACGGTTTCTCTTGGCTGAGTACATCTACACCATGCGCAAGACGCGCAAGGCGCACGGCGACAAGGTGATCCTTGACGACGTCACGCTGAGCTTCCTGCCCGGCGCGAAGATCGGTGTGGTCGGCCCGAACGGCGCCGGTAAGTCCACCGTCCTCAAGATCATGGCCGGCCTCGAGCAGCCGTCCAACGGTGACGCGTTCCTGTCGCCCGGCTACAGCGTCGGCATCCTGCTGCAGGAGCCCCCGCTGAACGAGGAGAAGACCGTCCTGGAGAACGTCCAGGAGGGCGTCGCCGAGATCAAGGGCAAGCTCGACCGGTTCAACGAGATCGCCGAGCAGATGGCGACCGACTACACCGACGCGCTGCTGGAGGAGATGGGCAAGCTCCAGGAGGACCTCGACCACGCCAACGCGTGGGACCTGGACGCCCAGCTGGAGCAGGCCATGGACGCCCTGGGCTGCCCGCCCGGCGACTGGCCCGTCGTCAACCTCTCCGGTGGCGAGAAGCGCCGCGTCGCGCTCTGCAAGCTGCTGCTCGAGGCCCCCGACCTGCTGCTCCTCGACGAGCCCACCAACCACCTCGACGCCGAGTCGGTGAACTGGCTGGAGCAGCACCTCGCCAAGTACGCGGGCACCGTCGTCGCCGTCACCCACGACCGGTACTTCCTGGACAACGTCGCCGAGTGGATCCTGCGAGCTCGACCGCGGCCGCGCGCTACCCCTACGAGGGCAACTACTCCACGTACCTGGAGACCAAGCAGACCCGTCTCAAGGTCGAGGGCCAGAAGGACGCCAAGCGCGCAGAAGCGCCTCAAGGAAGAGCTGGAGTGGGTCCGCTCCAACGCCAAGGGGCGGCAGGCCAAGTCCAAGGCGCGTCTGGCCCGCTACGAGGAGATGGCCGCCGAGGCCGACAAGATGCGGAAGCTGGACTTCGAGGAGATCCAGATCCCGCCGGGCCCGCGTCTGGGCAGCGTCGTCGTCGAGGTCAACAACCTCACCAAGGCCTTCGGCGAGAAGGTCCTGATCGACGACCTGTCGTTCACCCTGCCGCGCAACGGCATCGTCGGCGTCATCGGCCCGAACGGCGCCGGCAAGACCACGCTGTTCAAGATGATCCAGGGCCTGGAGACGCCCGACTCCGGCACGATCAAGGTCGGCGACACCGTCAAGATCTCCTACGTCGACCAGAGCCGCGCGAACATCGACCCCAAGAAGACGCTGTGGGCGGTCGTCTCCGACGAGCTGGACTACATCAACGTCGGCCAGGTCGAGATGCCCTCGCGCGCGTACGTCTCCGCGTTCGGCTTCAAGGGCCCGGACCAGCAGAAGCCGGCCGGCGTGCTCTCCGGCGGTGAGCGCAACCGCCTGAACCTGGCGCTCACCCTCAAGCAGGGCGGCAACCTGCTGCTCCTCGACGAGCCGACCAACGACCTCGACGTCGAGACCCTGTCCTCGCTGGAGAACGCGCTGCTGGAGTTCCCCGGCTGCGCCGTGGTCGTCTCCCACGACCGCTGGTTCCTCGACCGCGTGGCGACGCACATCCTCGCCTACGAGGGCGACTCCAAGTGGTTCTGGTTCGAGGGCAACTTCGAGTCGTACGAGAAGAACAAGATCGAGCGGCTCGGCCCGGACGCGGCCCGTCCGCACCGCGCCACCTACAAGAAGCTGACCCGGGGCTGATCGTTGCGGCACATCTACCGCTGCCCCCTGCGCTGGTCGGACATGGACGCGTACGGCCACGTCAACAACGTGGTCTTCCTCCGCTACCTGGAGGAGGCGCGTATCGACTTCCTGTTCCGCCCGGACGAAGGAGTCTTCCAGCAGGGGTCCGTGGTGGCGCGCCACGAGATCGACTACAAGCGGCAGCTGGTCCACCGGCACGACGCCGGTGGACATCGAGCTGTGGGTCACGGAGATCAAGGCGGCGTCGTTCACGCATCGCCTACGAGGTCAAGGACCCGGACCAGGTCTATGTCCGGGCCTCGACGGTGATCGTGCCGTTCGACTTCGAGACGCAGCGGCCGCGCCGGATCACCGCCGAGGAACGGGAGTTCCTGGAGGAGTACATGGACGACGCCGCAGACACCGCCGACGCCGCAGACGCCGCCGATAGCGACGAAGACGAGGCCGTCGCGGCATGACAGTGCTCCACCTCGCCGACGAGGGGGAGGCGGCGGACCTCGCCGCCTTCCTCGCCCGGCTGATCCACTACGACCGGGCGGCCGCGGTGCGGCTCCAGGCGGCGCAGGGACGACGCTCGCCGTGTTCGGGCGCCCGCCGTCCTTCGAGGTTCTCGCGATCCGGGCGGCGCGTCTCGCCAAGCCGTACGAGAACGGGCTCGACGTCACGCTCGATGTGACCGTGTCCGCGGGGAACTCCTGGAAGCCATCGACGAGTCGGCCGCCACGGCGCGTCGTACCCACCGCGTCACCGGGCCGCCCTGGGCCGGGGTGCTTCCCCCGCGCGGCGGCTGGCGGCCACAGCCTGGGCTGCCCGCGCCGGACGCGGTGCGGGCGATGGTCGCCGCCGCGGTGGCCGAATTCCGCTCCCGCACACAGGAGTTGGCGCCCGAGCGGCGGACCCGGGCCGAACTCGACCGGATCGGGCGGGAGATCTGGTCCCGCCCGATCGGCGACACCGGCCTTCCGGTTCGTGCCGCGCACGCGGCACAGTCGCTCGGGTTCCTGCGCCCCGGCGGAGCTTCGGGCGAGGGCGATCTGGGACTGCTCTCCTCGGGCGCGTGGCTCAGACTACGCACGCCGTACGGTTCGATCGCTATGCGCAGGGCGGGACTTGGGGCGCTGGACGTCACTGTGCGCTGATCGCGCTGATCGCGCTGATCGCCTGGCGTTCAGTGGGTACTGCTCACGGCACAGGGGTGCGCTGCCGGTCGGCCATACGCCAGTGACCGCGCGTACGCCAGTGGCTGCGCGTATGCCAGTGGCTGTACATATGCCAGTGATCGCGCGTACGCCAGTGGCTGCGCGTACGCCAGTGACCGCGCCCGGGCGGTGCCGTACGACCGGAGTGTGCGTCTACCGGAGTGTGCGTCTGCCGACGGGTGCCGCGTCCCTCAGCCGGGTGTGTTCACCATCGAGGCTGCCGCATACGTCAGGTAGTTCCACAGCGTGCGCTCGTGCTCCTCGGAGAGGCCGAGCTCGTCGACGGCGACCCGCATGTGCTTCAGCCAGGCGTCGTGCGCGGCCCGGTCGACGGTGAACGGGGCGTGACGCATCCGGAGGCGGGGGTGGCCGCGGTTCTCGCTGTACGTGGTGGGGCCGCCCCAGTACTGGATCAGGAACAGCGTGAAGCGTTCCTCGGCCGGGCCCAGGTCCTCCTCGGGGTACATGGGCCGCAGCAGCGGGTCCTCGGCGACGCCCTCGTAGAAGCGGTGCACGAGCCGCCGGAAGGTCTCCTCGCCGCCGACCTGCTCGTAGAAGGTCTGCTCCTGAAGTGTGCCGCGCCGAATCTCATTCACGTTCCCCATGGTCTCAGACCGGGGGACGGCAGCCTCAAGGCCCAAGCCCAACGGGCTCGGTGGTGCGCTCCGCCACCGCGCCGCGGCCGGCCACCGGTGAGCACGCGTCGATTCCGGCGGCAAGCACGCGCCGATTCCGGATCGCGCTGTCGGCGTGCTCGCCTCGGGGCCGATCCCGCCGCACAGTGGATATATGAGCACGTATCCGCTCGATCCGGACCTGGAGAACCTTGCCGCAGAGGCCAGGGCGGCCTTGGTGCGCAAGATCGAGGCGAGCGGGGCCTGGGACGCAGACCCGGTGTGGCGGGAGGCGTTCGAGGCGGTCCCACGCCACCTCTTCGTGCCGTACTACTACGTGGGCGGCGGGGATACCCCGCCAGGAGCCGAAAGCTCGGGGGAGGGCGGCTACGAGCGGCTATGGAGCGAGGAGCCAGACCCGGGACGACGTGAGCGCTGGCTGCGTGGCGCGTACGCCGATACCCCGCTCGCCACCCGCGTACGCGACGGTGAGCTGATCTCATCCAGCAGCCAGCCCTCCCTGATGGCGAAGATGCTGGCCGAACTGGAGGTGGAGGACGGCAACCACGTCCTGGAGATCGGCGCCGGTACGGGGTACAACGCGGCCCTGCTCGCCCATCGGCTCGGCGACGACCACGTCACCACAGTCGATCTCGATCCCGACATCACCGAGGGGGCGTGCAGGCATCTGGCCGCTGCCGGGTACCGCCCGACCGTCGTCACGGGCGACGGCGCACGCGGAGTGCCCGGACACGCGCCGTACGACCGGATCATCGCCACCTGCACGCTGCCCTCGATCCCGCGCGCCTGGCTCGACCAGTGCGTGCCCGGCGCCCGCATCCTGACGCCGCTGGCCACGGGCCTGGTCGAGCTACGGGTACGGGACGCCGGGCAGGCCGAGGGACGGTTTCTGCACACACCCGCGTACTTCGTGCCGTTGCGTGGTGGCAGCCGACCGGAGCGGATCCAGCCCCACCTGGGCGGGCTGCCGCACCGGGCCAAGGATCACGAGCTCTTCCGGTTCCTGCTGGCCCTGACCGCGGGCAGTCTCGACCCACACGAGGCCCTCGCCCTGTGGGAGCGCGAGGGCCATCCGGAGCGGGACCGGTACGGGATCACAGTCAGCGTCGACCGGGAGTGGACGTGGCTGGACGACCCAGAGGGGCCGTACGCCTGGCCCCTCGCGTGACCTGGCCCCTCCCGTGATCCCGTTCGCCCGGGCTCTGCCGTCGCGCACTCGGCCGCATCCGAGCGTGATCGTGCTCAGCCGAGCCGGATCGTGATCGTCGTCCATGCCCCCACGTGCACCCGGTCGCCGTCCTGCAGCGGCACGGGCACGAAGGGCTGGATGGGCTCCTCGGAGCCGTTGACCGTGGTGCCGTTCGTGGAGTTCTGGTCGACGACCGCCCAGTTGCCGTCCGGCTGCTGGACCAGGACCGCGTGCTGGTGCGAGACCCCCGGGTCCTCCGGCGGCACCGACAGATCGATGTCCGGGGGTGTCGCCGGTGGAGTGGCGGCGGCGGCCGATGGTGATCTGGTTGCCGATGAGGGGCGCTGCTGCTCCGGGGAGTACGCGGGCAGGTTGAGACCCGCGGCCTCGGGACCCGAGCGCTGCATCATCGACATGAAGTACTCGCGGTCCGGACCGATCGTAGCCGTCCAGGTCGCCGGCGCCTGAGGTACGCAGGTCCGGGCGGGGCCTGAGTGACAGCCGGGCTGCGGGTAGCCGTATCCGCCCTGCGCGCCGGGGCTGCCGTATCCGCTGTACCCCTCTTGCGCGCCGGGTCCGCCGGGTCCGCCGTACCCCCCTTGTGCGCCAGGTCCGCCAGGTCCGCTGGGACCACCTGGACCAGGGGGCGCTCCGGGGCCGGGGGGCGCTCCGGGGCCGGACGATGGCGGTGAGATCATCCAGTCGTCGTTCCCGCCCCCGAAGGAGGGACCGCCCGACTGAGGACCACCGCTTGGACCGCCCGGACCGCCCGGCCCTGGCTGCCTCGTCTCTTGTGGGAACGGGGGAGGAGCGGGTGGCCCCGGCTGCAGGAATGCCTGAGGCAGGCCACCGGCCCCGGGACCACTGCCGGCACCTGGACCACCAAACCCCCCCGGGCTCCCCGGTCCACCCGGTCCAGGCGCACCCGGTCCACCCGGTCCACCGGGCGGCGGCCCGTGCGGCGGAGCCGTAAGCGACGGATCGCCACCGAAGCCCGGAGGGCCCTGGGGACCGCCCGGTCCGGGACCGCCCGGTCCGGGCGGCTCGCTGCCGAACGGGGGCCCCGGCGGAAGCGGCTCCGCAGGCCGGTTCACCTGCGAAGGCCGTGAGCTCTGGTAGTCGTACGAGTCACCGCCGAAGGAGGGTCCGGGCCCTGGCGGCTGCTGGAACCGGAGCGCCGGATTCGCTCCTCCAGGTCCTCCAGGTCCTCCAGGCCCACCGGGTCCGCCCGGACCCCCGAACCCCCCGGGCCCACCGGGTCCGCCCGGGCCCGGACCACCGAACCCGCCTGGACCGCCCGGGCCGCCCGGAGCGCCCGGGTCCGGTGTCGTCGGCTGGGGTGCGGCTGGGGTGTACGTGGTGGCCGTGTTCGTCAGGAAGTTCCACCGGCACTCCTCGCAGAACGGCGCGCCGCCCTCACGGGGCGTACGGCACTGCGGGCAGAGCTCCGGCTGGTACTCGGACGTGGACGGATACGGGCGCCCTCCAAGTCCTCCAGGTCCTCCAGGTCCCCCAAACCTTCCGGGTGGACCGCCTGCGGCCGGAGGCGGAGGAGTGGGAGGCGGAGGCGGAGGGGAGCCGGGCGGTGGATAGCCGTAACCGGCGGCCGGGGGCGGCGGCGGAGGCGGCGGGGGCACGGCACCGGCCATGCGGTGACCGCAGACCTCGCACCAGTCGTCGGAACCCGACTGGTGTCCGTTCGGGCAGGTCGGCATGTCGGCGCTTCCCCCTCTCCTCTCCGGCCTCCGGGCCGGGTTCTGGGCCATCTGGGTCGGTGTGACCGGTTTGTTCGATCCCCAGGGTGGGGCCGGCCGTTACTTCTTCACACGAACAGTCTTGGTGGACCGCGTCTCGAGCGTCATCTCGTCGGCCTCCGCGACCTTCGCCTTCAGTCGCACAGTACCTGCCGCGGCATCGACCACGTCCACCACCTTCGCAAGCAGTTTCGCAGTATCCGCGTTCCCGGACGCGCTCGCGAGCTGCACGGCCCGGCCCAGCTTGGCCGTTGCCCCGTCGACGTCGCCCGACTTTGCGGGCATCCAGCCCCTGCTGGATGACTTGGGCCAGTTCGGCCTGACCCGTGTAGTGCGCGACCTGCGGGTTGATCGAGGTGGAGGCCGCCATGTCGTCGGTCCACACGGCCCGGACCAGGCCCTGCGCGCCCAGGTCTGCGGCGGTGCCGTCGGGCTGCGGGATCACCAGCGAGACACGGGCGGCGAGCATCTCCTGGCCGATGTCCGGCGGCCGGCACCTCGACGCACACGTGGTAGTCGCGGGACTCGTCGCCCCACGAGCCGGTCGGATAGTCCCCGGCGCGCGGGCCGGCCTCGGTGCGGCGGTCGGTCAGATCCTCGACCGTGGGCGCCACCTGCTTGACGAACTTGATCTCGTGCGCCCACCGGGGTCCACAGCCGCAGCGCGACGTCCGCGACCTCCTTGCCCATGGCCGTCTCCATCATCTGCGTGAAGTCGGCGGCGAGGCCGGCCGGGTCGGCGACGATGTCGGCGGTGCCGAGCAGCGCGGAGGCGATCCCGGTGACCTCCTTGACCTCCCAGTCGGTGCCGACGCCCCGCGCGTCACAGGTGAAGCGGCCCGCGCAGGCCTCCAGCGCGGCCCGCAGGTCCTCCGGCGACTCGTGCTCGTTGCGGCCGTCGGTGAGCAGGATGCCGTGCCGGATGGCGACGTCCGCCGAGGCGAGCAGCCGGTCGGCCAGCCGCAGCCAGGTGCCGATGGCGGTGCCGCCGCCCGCGCTCAGCTTGCGCAGCGCCTGCTTGGCCTGGGCGCGGGTGGTCGGCGTCGGCGATCGCGAGCCGGCCGCCGCCGGGATAGACCTCCTTGGCCACGTGCGTGCCGGCGATCACCGCGAAGTGCACGCCGTCGCGCAGCGTGTCGATCGCGGCGGCCGTCGCGTCCCGGGCGTTGCGCATCTTGGTCGGCGGGTAGTCCATCGAGCCCGAGCAGTCGACCATGATCGCCACGGCCGCGGCCGGGCCCTGCCCCGGCGAGTAGAGGTGCGGGGGCGAGTCGAGGTGCGGGGCAGCGGCAGCGCCGCCGATGGTGCCGCCGCCGGTCGCGGTGACCGTCACGATCGCGTTGACCTCGCGGCCGCCCTCCGGCAGGTACTCGTTCTGGTACACGTCCACCGAGAACTGCGGCACGGTCGACTTCGAGAAATTGGCCATGCGTTCTCTGCTCCCCCTCAAGCGTCCTCAAGCGTCGCGTGCAAGACGTCGGTGGCTCGTGCTCTTCGGTCGGCGGTTCGCCTTTCGGGTCCCGCCGTGAGAGCGTGCCCGCAGGCGGGCACCCTCAGGCCGATCCTGCCCCTTGCGGCGGGGCAGGGAACGGCAGAGCGGCCACTGTTACGTTGTCGTGGCCCCCGCCGTCCAGGGCGTGGCCCACCAGAACCTGGGCGGCGTGCAGCGGGCGCTGCGCGGCGTCGAGCGGGCACGGCCTCGGCCATCTCCTCGGCCGCCTCCGCGTAGTTCCACAGCCCGTCGGTGCACACCACCACCACACCCGGCCGGTCCGGCTTGAAGGAAGCGGTGTGCGGCTCCAGTTCGTACGCGTCCGCGCCGAGCCAGCCCGTGATGGCGTGGGCGCGCGGGTCCGCGTACGCCTCCGCCTCGCTCATCAGGCCCGCGGCCACCATCTGCGCGGCCCACGAGTCGTCCTCGGTGAGCCGGGCCGGGGGTGAACTGCGGTCCGTCGGGTACCCAGTAGGCGCGGCTGTCGCCGACCCAGCCGACGACCAGCAGGCTGGAGGTGACGACGGCGCCGACGAGGGTGCACGCGGGCGCGTTCTGGTGCGGGGCGTGCTCCTGTGCTGTTTCTGCCGTTTCGGGTTCCTGGGCCAGGGAGTTGACGGCGTCCGAGGCGGCGACGATCGCGTCGTGCATGGCCTGCTGGGGGTGCGTGCCGCGTGGCAGGGTATCCAGCAGCGACTCGTTGGCGGCGCGGGAGGCGGCGATCGAGGCCTCGTCGGGGCGGGTCGCGGACGACACGCCGTCGCAGACGATCGCGACGACCGCGGGTGAGCCGTCGGGCAGCGCGGTGGAGGACACCGCGAACGCGTCCTCGTTGCGGTGGTGGCGCAGCCCACGGTCGCTGACCGCGGCCACCGCGTCCAACTCCTGCTCCATGTGGTCGCGTTCACGGGGCTGGGCGTGCCCGCAGTTCTCGCAGTAACCGTCGCGGTCGACATGGCCCGCGCGGCACGCCACGCACACCTTGGTGCCCGGGAGCGGCGTCACGATGTCGGTGGTACGGGGATCGATGGGCCGAGGGGCGGCCAGGTGGTAGTCATCCGCGGGGGAGGAGGACAAGGAGGAGGACAAGGAGGAGGACAAGGAGGGGGACGAGGAGGGGGACGAGGAGGGGGACGAGGAGGAGGGCGAGGAGGAGGGCGAGGAGAAGGGAGAGGAGGAGGACAGGGCGTGTGGTTCGACCCGCACGCCCTGTGCCGAAGCCCAGGCCTCAGTCGACGCCGACCCCTGCGCGTGCCGCCCGGCTCCACCCGGCTGTGGTTCGGCTCCGTCTGCCTGTGGTTCGGCTCCGCCCGGCTGAGTCTTGGCTCTGCCCGGCTGTGGTTCGGCTCTGCCCGGCGGCTGTAGCGGCACGTGCAGTTCGGCACCGACTGGGTCCGTCTCCCGGAGGCCGCTGGGCAGACGCACCGACGCCGGCGTGCCGGAGCCGCCGATCTCCGGGACGACCGGCCGGCTCACTGGTGCGGCCTCGGACGGCGAGGGCGGCGCCGTCCCGTTCATGGTGGCCGTCCTGTTCATGGTGAGCGTCGGGGTGTCCTGGGGCGGTGCGGGGACCGCCGACAGGTCGTACCCGCACGCACCGCAGAAGCGGTCACCCGCTTCGAGGGGCCCTCGCAGCTCGGGCAGGCGGCCGGCTGGGGCATCTGCGACATCAACTACACCCACGTCCGGGGGCGGTAACGGTTGGCACGTTCCACCAGGTCGATCCTCTCCTCGCCGCTCTGCGCGAGCCGGGCCAGCACGCGGTACGAGCGCTCCAGGCCGAAACGGAGGCCCCGCTCGTCCAGTGCACTGCCGAGCAGCAACTGCCCGCCGCCCGCCGGTGGCGCTGGACCCCGGCTCCCGGAGAGTACCCAGTCCAGGGCGCAGCCGAGGACCTCTGTGGACAACTGCTCACGGCGCAGGGCGTCCAGACCGAACCCGCCGAGCGCTTCCACCTGGCCCGCAGCGGCGGTCAGGTCGTCGAAGAAGGATTCTCCCGTGGCCTCTCCCGTGGATTCTCCCGTGGTCTTTCCCGTGGCCTCTTTCATACGGTGACGAAGCCGCGCCCGTACGGCGGCGACGCGGGCCGCCGTGTAGTGGATCGACGCCTCCGGCACGGACTCCAGCGTCCGTACGGCACCGCGCCGGTCGCCCGCCGCGAGCTGTACCCGGGCCAGTCCGAAGCGCGCGCTGACATAGCTGGGGTCGGTCGTCCACACCAGGCGGTAGTACTCCGCGGCGTTGTCCAACTGTCCGAGCACCTCCGCGCACAGGCCGAGGGCCAGCTTCGGCGAGGGCTCGCCGGGGAACGCGTCGTAGACCGCGTCGAACGACAGCGCCGCCCTCTCGTGGTCGCCGGTCGCGAGCGCCGCAACGCCCCGATACCAGACCACCCGCCAGTCCTCCGAGTGGTCCCGCTCCAGGGTGTCCAGCGTGCCGACGGCACTGGCGAACTCGCCCCTCTCCAGCCGGGCCCGCAGTTCCCGCAGCCGCAGCTCCAGCGAGCCGGTGGGCGCCGCGTGCAGCACGGCGATCAGCTCCGCGGGCGCGGAGGCCATGAGCCCCGCGAGGAATCCGGCGTTGGGATCGCCGGGGTCGACCCGCGGAATGGGCAGCGCGAGCGCGGCGGCGGCCGTGTCGAGCGGCTTGACGAGCGGGGCGGCAGCTGTGTCGAGCGGCTTGACGAGCGGGGTCGCGGTAGGCGGGACGACGAGGGACGAGAGGGGGCGCCGCAGGCAAGGCACTCTTCTTCCGGCTCTTCCGGCTCTTCCGGCGCACAGGAGCGACCCGCACCCCCCACCGCGACACGTCCCCGTCCAGCTCGGAGAACAACTCCGTGTCCGTGACCTTCAGTTCGGGCCCGAACAGGGTGGACAGCGCCGGGCACGCCCGCCCCGTCCGCAGCGACACGACCTCGCGGAGTACGCCCGTGAGCTGCTCCGACATCTCCTGGGCGGAGGCGAAGCGGCGGGCCGGGTCGGGGTCGGTGGCACGCACCAGGAGCCGGTAGAAGGACTCGTACCGGCGGAAGACCTCGATGTGCTCCGGGTCGGGCAGAAAGTCCACGAACACGTTCGTGTAGCCCTGGAAGTCGAAGGTCAGAACCGCCAGCGTACGCGCGACCGTGTACAGGTCCGAGGCCACGGAAGGCCCCACCTCCGCGACCTCCGGCGCCTGGTAGCCGACCGTGCCGTAGATGGCCGACTCGTCGTCGTCCATCCTGCGCACCGCGCCCATGTCGATCAGCTTGAACTGGTCCTCGGTCTGGATCGCGTTGTCGACCTTGAAATCGCAGTACAGCAGATTGCGGCTGTGCAGATGCCCGAGGGCTTCGAGCACCTCGATGCCGTACGCGCACGCCTGCTCGACCGGCAGCGGGTCACGCCTCCCCTCGGGTGTACGGCGGCTGTTGGCGATTTCCTTGAGGGACTTGCCGCCGACGTACTCCATGACGATGTACCCGTCCAGTGAGCCGGAGCGCTGGTCGAGATGCTCGACGAAGTTGTAGATGCGGACGATGTTGGCGTGTTCGATCTCGGCGAGGAAGCGGCGCTCGGAGATCGCGGCGGCCATCGCGTCCTGGTCGCCGGTATCCAGCAGGCCCTTCAGGACGACCCACCGGTCCGACACGGCACGGTCGACGGCGAGGTAGACCCAGCCGAGGCCGCCGTGCGCGAGGCAGCCCGCGACCTCGTACTGGCCGTGCACGACGTCACCGGCCTTCAGCTTCGGGAGGAACGAGTACGGCTGCCCGCACTTGGTGCAGAACCCCTCCACACGCCCTGGCCGGTCACCGCGCGCCCGCCCCACCGGCACCCCGCAGTCCGAGCGCGAGCAGAACCGCTTCCGCTCGGGCACCTCGGGGTTTTCCAGCACCATCGTGTGCGGGTCGGGCCGCGGCACCTGCGGGACCCGCACCAGCCCGGCGCCGAGCCGGGAGCGCCCGGACCCACCGGCGGTCGAGCCGGAGCTGCGCACCGACACCGAGCGGCCCGTCGAGTTACCCGAGGGCGAGTTACCCGAGGGCGAGCGCGACAACCGGCCGGAGACCGAACGCCGGGACTGCGAGGAGCGCGAGGACTGCGAGGACCGGGAGGACTGGGGGGAAGCCCCCCATGCCGACACAACCGGTGCCAGACCGCACATGTCGCAGTACAGCTCACCGCCGCCCACGTCCTCGTACGAACCCGAGCAGCCGGGCCGCTGACACGCCTGCTGCTCACTCATACCGCATCACCCCGTCACTCCTGTCGCACTCCTGTCGCACCCCTGTCGCTCACGCGCCCGGCCCCCTCCGGTCCTGTGGCTCCCCGGCTCCGCCCTGCCCCGGCACCCCCGTGCCCAACAGTTCCACGGCCGTCTGCTGATAGCGCAGTACCGCCTGCTCGGCGACCCGCAGGTCACAGGGAGCGCTCCACAGCATGCGGCGGGCCGCGTCGTACCGCTCGATGAGCAACGAGTCCTCCGCGAGGCCGTGCCGGGCGACCTTCGCCTTGTACGCGTCGAGGCGCCCGCGCAGTTCGGCACGGATCGCGAGCGGCGCGGTGACGGCCGTCAACGACTCGCGGGCGCGCAGCAGTTCGTCCTCCGCCTTCTGCTCCAGGGACTCCAGAAGCGGGGACAGACGGTGCCACTGTGCTTGTCTGCGGTACTCGGCCGCCGTGGCGAGCTGCTCTTGCAGCACGGTCGGCGGGCCGCTGACCGTGGGCACCTCCGTCGCGGCGATCTTCGCGAGTACCTCACCGCGCGCGTTGCGGGCCTCGGCGAGCGTACGGTCTGCCCGGCTCAGCACATCCCGGAGCTTCACCAGCCGTGCCTCCGCGTCCTGCCGGACCGTCAGCACGGCCTCGATCTCCCGCCGTACGTCCTCCAGGGCACGCGCCTGCCGGTCGTACGTCGACGTGTCCGGGCGGCCGCCGCCGGGTGCCGAACTGCCCTGTGCGGGAATCCAGTACGCCAGCGGGTCGGACACGACCTGCTCGCGCAGCGAGACCAGGGTGCGGGTGATGCGCTCCAGGTCGTCGCCCGCCGGGTGCTCGCCGGGGCGTACGCCCACGGAGTGCGCGAGTTGGCGGGTGCGCTGCAACTCGGCGGCCAGCAAATCGATCCGGGCGGGCAGCGCCGACCAGACCACGTCCGCGGCGACCACCATGTCCAGCGAGGACGCGTACAGCTCGTTCATCCGCTCCACGAGCCCGGCCAGCGTGAACTGCTCGCTCAGCCTGCCGGCGCCGGCCAGTGCTGGCACGTTCGCCGTCGCCGTGGCGCTGCCCGCGACGGTGACGCTCTGGCCGTGCAGCAACTCGGTCAGAGCGAGAAGGTCCTCACGGCTCGACCAGCGGCGGCGGGAGCGGATCTCCCGGGCGGAGCGCAAGGCGTCCGTGTACGCGTCGAAATACGCCCACAGCAGGGTGATCGACGCCTCCGCCGCCGTCCAGCGCTCCTCGGTGATGCCCGTGAGCTCGGCGCCTTCGAGGAGTCTGCGGCCCGCGTGGTCCTGCAGGGCGAGAAGCGAGGTCTCGATCGCCTCGTGCTCCTGGCCGAGCCGCGCCAGCGCACGGTCCACCTCATCCCGGTCCAGCACCGGCCCGGTGGATCCCGCGACGCCCATCAATCACCTCTCGCTCTCCTCGTTCCCCGCGCGTCCGGCGCTCGGGCAACTCTCCAGTCGTATCAGGCCAGTCGCATCAGGCCAGTCGCATCAGGCCAGTCGTATCAGGTCGGCTGTCCGGCTGAAGGTTCTGATCGCTTTGGACGTACTGTTCGTGCCCGGTTGTGGGTATTTGCTCGTGCCCGCTCGTGGGTGCTTTGTTCGTGCCCGCTCGTGGGTACTTGTTCGTTCCTGCTCGTGGGTGCTGTTCGTGCTTGGTCGTGGGTCACTGCTACTCGGGCGCCGGGGGCCGTGACATCGACGTGTCCGCACCGAGAGTGGGGGCGAGCCACTTGTCGTACGACTGCTGCCAGCCGCTCTCGCGGTAGTCCTCCAGGATCTGGTTGACCCGGCGTATCAGATCGTCCGCTCCCTTTGCGTCTTTCTTCATCGCCACGCCGTAGTACTCGGTGGTGAAGGGCCCGCCCTTGAGCACGACCGTCGGATCCTGCGCCGCCTGGCTCGCGGCGAGGGCGCCGTCCGTGACCACGGCGTCGGCCTCGCCGAGCTGGAGCCGTACCAGACAGTCGAGTTGGTTGGGGACCGGCGGGGATATGACGGCCGAGGAGACGAGGTCGCCGTCCTTCTGGTCGGCCTTCAGCGTGTCGAGCGCGGTGGAACCGGTCGCCGTGCAGATCCGCTGCTTCGCCAGCGAGTCGTCGTAGCCCTCGATCGTCGAGGACCTGGGTACGAGGACCTGCTGGCCGGTACGGAAGTAGGGCGCGGAGAAGGCGATGTCCTCCAGGCGCTTGCAGTTGATCGTCATCGTGCGGACCACCATGTCCACCTGCCCATTCTTGATCGCCGGAATGCGCTGGTTCGTGGGAACTGCCTTGAAGCGGATGTTGTCCTGCGGGTCGCCGCCTACGATCTCGTCGGCGATGCGGCGCGCGAGATCGATGTCGAAGCCCTCGAGCTCGGCGGTGTCGCTCTCGCTGTTCGGATCGCGGTAGCCCCAGCGGTAGCTGTTCTGGTCGACGCCGACCGTCAGATAGCCGCGCTTCTTGATGTCCGCGATCGTCTCGCCGTCCCCGCCGTCCGCCGCCGTCCCCGCCGCTCTCGCCGCCTTCATCGGTGGACGGCCGTAGGCTCTGCTTCCAGGCGTCGGCGTCCTCCACACAGTCCTCCGCCTTCCTGTATGTGCCCTGGGCGCTGCCCCGGCCGCCCGTGGCCGTGCCGGTAGTGCTGGTGCCGGTAGTGCTGGCATCGAGGGGCACCTTCCGCAGCGGCAGCAGCACGAAGGCCACGGTGAGCGTGCAGGCGACCCCCATCGCGCCCACACCGCCCCAGCCCTTCAGCCCGTCCCTCAGACGTCGTGCCGCACTCATCCCCGCGCCCCCTTCCGCCCTCGCCCTTTCCGCCTCTGCGCTCTCCGCCCTCGCGCTCTCCGCCTCTGCCCTTTCCGCCCTCGCGCTCTCCACCCCTGTCCTCATCACCGGTACTCCGACAGCCTGCGTCCGATACCGAGCACGGCACCCGACGCGCCCAGTACGGCGAGCACGGCGGCGCCCACGGGAAGCCCCGCCATCGCGTCCCTGCCGTCCCTGGCCGCCAGCCTGAACTCGGTCTGCTCATGCCCGAGTGCCTTCTCCAGGTTCTTCACGATGCTGTCGAAGCACTCACCTGTCGGCTCCTCGTCCGCGGAGCCGATGACCTTGTTCAGGGCTTCCTGGTAGTCGCCGTCGTTGTCGAACTCGCGTGCCTTCTTGTGCCGGTCGAGCCAGACCGCCATGTTGCCCGTGGCCTTCTTCACGGGCTGTGCGCCCGCCTGGTCGTCGGCGATGTCCTCGGCTGCCGCCAGGGTCTTCGAGAGCGTCCTCATGTCGTCCTTGAAGGCGCTGTCGTACTTGTCCTCCTTGTCCTCGCCGCTGCCCGTGACTTCCGCACCACGGCTGACCAGCGTCATGTTCTCGTTGCCGCGCGCCTTGAGGGAGGACGATCCGGGCGTCGTTCAGCACGTTCAGGGAACGCACCCCGTGGTCGTACGAGTCGTTCAGGCCCGCACGGGCGACACTGTGGCTGACGACGAGCCACAGCAGGACGACAGCGCTGGCGGCGGTGGCGGCGACCAGGCCGTGGTTCAGCACCCGGTTCGTACGGTGGTAGTCGCGGCGCTGGGCCCGGACGAGCGCGCCGAGGGCGAGGACGCCGAGGCCGATCGCGGCCCACGGGTACAGGGTCGCGCTGTCGTAGTCCTCGCGCAGGCGCTGGTTCTCGGTCGTGTAGAGACGCTCCGCCTGGGGGAGCATCCGCTCCTGCATCTTCTGGTTCGCGTACCGCAGATACGCGCCGCCCAGCGGGTAGCCCAGCCGGTTGTTGGCGCGGGCCCGCTCGACGAGACCCGTGTACTGCGGCAGCAGCTTGTTGAGCCGGGCGACGGTCTCCGCCGAGGACGAGCCCGGCTCGGAGGCCGCCGCGGCCATGGCCAGACCGTCGGCGGCGTCCTTGATGTCCCTCTCGTACCGCGAGCGGGACCCGGGGGTCTCCTGGCCGCCGGCGAGGAAACCGCTGGAGGCCGCCGTGTTGGCGTCGGCGAGCGCGCGGTAGACGTCGGCCGCGGCCACGCTCAGCGGCTGGCTGCTGTTCAGCACGTCGTCGGCGGCGGCCGAACGGTCCGTCACCTGCCACGCCGTCACGGCCCCGAACGCGATGACCAGGAAAGCGAGGACGGCCCCGATGATCCGCAGCCGCCCCGGCTCCGTCGTCGCGGCCACGCACAACTGGTCGACGCCCTCCATGAACGCCGTACGACGCGCCGGGGCGGCACCCGCGCCCCCGGGCAACGCGCCACCAGGCAACGCGGGCGGTGACGGCCGCGCGTACTGCGGCGGCACGGCCGGGACCGTGGGCGGCGCCTGGACCGCGGGCGGCGCATGGACCGGTGGCGTCGCGCTCGCCTTCGACGTGGATGTCACCTGACCTTCCCCCATGGTCATGAATACGTCCTCGGGTTCGGTTCGGTTCCCGCTCAGTTCAAGCCTTTTCGGAGAGTGCGGTTCCGGCCTCCTCGGAGGCGTCACCTCTCCGCCGCCTGTGTCGTCAGGCCCGAGCAGTCGTGCCTCCCGGAGGGGTCTGGCCCGTATACCCAGGAGAGGGCCGTGAGTTGCCCCAGGAGCAGTACGGGGACGAGGCACATGGCTGCCACGGCCACGCGCCCCTGCCACACCGACTCCGGCCGCCGCCCCCGCCGGTGCGCCCCGCGGCGCAGGGCGAGCAGGAGCAGCGGGGCCGCCAGACCGCACACCGGGGCGGCCCAGGCGGTGACGTACATCCGGGTGGACGGACCCAGGTAGCGGCAGTCCTGGAAGGTATCGCCGCCGAAGGAGAAATGGGCCACCAACAGCCCAGCCGAGGCCACCACCAGGGTCGGCACCAGCAGGGACCAGCGGCGCCAGATGGGGGTGGGGGTATCGACGGCCTGTTGCTGGGTCTTTCCGACGGCGTCGCAGAGGCGCAGCAACTCCCCGCCAAGGCGGCGGCCCAGGACAGTTGACGCTCGGTTACCTGTTGGTGCGGATCGGTTCACGGGATCAGTCTCGCGCCTCAGGGACCTTGCAGTCATGCGAAGAAGGGAGTGCGATCACAGCCGAACCTCCCGACACACATTGCGCCCTACGGATCGTGCAGCTGACGTGGTGAGCAGTGCCCCGGGACGGTGGCCGTCCGTCCCGGGCAGCCGTGCTCAGCTGCGGCCAAGGAGCCGGGCGGCTTCCCGCCCGGCAGATTCCAGCGCCTGGCCGAGGTGCTCGGGCCGCCGGCCGCCGGCGTTGGCCACCGGACCGCGGCCACCGGATCCTCCGCCGACCACGCGGGCGGCCTCGGTGAGGATCTGGCTCGCCTCGACACCCTCCTCGTTGAGGCGGCGGGAGACTGCCGCGACCAGCAGAGCCTTCCCGTCCTGCTCGGCGCCGAAGACTACGATCACGCGGTCGTGCCGGATCCGGGTCACAACGTCGGCTGCGAATCCACGCAGTTCATCCGGGGCGATCCCGGTGATGCGCCGGGCCAGGAGCAGACCCTCCCCGGCGGGCTGGGCCTGTCCGGCAAGGAGTTCGGCCTGCTGACGGAGCTCGACAGCGCGCAGCCGGGCGAGTTCGTCCTGGGCGGAGGCCAGTGCCTCCAACCGCTTGCGCAGGACCTCGGGGGCGTCGCCGGGGCGGGTGCCGAGGAGACCGGCGACCTCGTTCAGCAAGCGCCGCTCGGTGTCGAGACGGGTGAGGGTGCCGTGGCCGGTGAGGGCCTCAACGCGGCGGAGGTTGGAGCCGATGGAGGACTCGGTCAGCAGGCGGAAAGCGCCGACCTGGGAGCCGTGGGCGACGTGGGTGCCGCCGCACAGTTCGCGGGAGAAGTCACCGATGTCGACGATGCGGACGGTGTCGCCGTACTTCTCGCCGAACAGCGCGATGGCGCCGGCGGCTTCGGCTTCGGCGCGGTCGGCGTGCCAGGCGCGCACGGCGGGGTCGTTAAGGACGTGGCCGTTGACGGCCTGCTCGATCTGGTGGAGCCGGTCGGGGGTGAGGGCGGTGAAGTGGGCGAAGTCGAAGCGGAGCCGGTCGGGTTCGACGAGTGAGCCCTGTTGGCGGGCGTGGTCGCCGAGGGTGGCCATGACGACGGCGTGCAGGAGGTGGGTGGCGGAGTGCGAGCGCATCAGGCCGGCGCGGCGTTCGGCGTCCACGGCGGCTTCGCCGCTGTCGCCGGGGTGCAGTTCGCCTTCGAGGACGCGGGCGGTGTGGATGCGGAAGCCCTCCAGCCCGTACTGGGTGTCAGTGACACGGACGAGGGCTCCGCTGGCGGTGCGCAGGGTGCCGGTGTCGCCGATCTGCCCTCCGGCTTCGGCGTAGAACGGCGAGCGGTCCAGGACGAGTTCGACGTCGGAGCCTGCCGTCACGGTGGACACGATGGCGCCGCCCGAGATGAGGCCCTTGATGGTGGTCTCGGCGGTGAGGTGCGTGTAGCCGAGGAACTCGGTGCGCGGCAGGGCGGCGGCCAGCTCGCGGTAGGTGTCCATCTTGCGCAGCGCCTCGGCGGTCTTGGCCTTGCCGCCGGCCTTGGCGCGCTTCTTCTGCTCGTCCAGCAGCACGGCGAACCGGTCCTCATCGACCGTCAGACCGGCATCCCGGGCCGCCTCCACGGTCAGCTCGAGGGGGAAGCCGTAGGTATCGGCGAGTTCGAAGGCCGTCTCGCCGGGCAGCGCGGCCGAGCCGCTGCCCTGGGTGCGGGTGATCGCGGCATCCAGCAGCCGGGTGCCCTGGGCCAGGGTGCGGGAGAAGGACTCCTCTTCCGCGGTGACGACCTGCTCGATCAACGTGGCCTGCGCGGACAGCTCGGGCCAGACGGTGCCGAGGTTGCCGATCACGCTGGTGGTGACGGCGGGCAGGACGGGTCCGTCGATGCCGAGCAGGCGGGCGTGGCGGATCGCGCGGCGCATGAGGCGGCGCAGGATGTAGCCGCGGCCGTCCTTGGCGGGGAGGACGCCGTCGGCGATGAGGAAGGCGATGGAGCGGGCGTGCTCGGTGACGACCTGGAAGGACACCTTCTCCTCGCCCTCGCTGGGGGCCTGGCGGCCGGCGAGGTCCTGGACGGTGTGAAAGGTGGGCAGCAGCAGGTCGGTGGTGCACACGTTCTGCGCGTCCTGGAGGATCGCGGCGAGCCGGTCCAGGCCCAGGCCGGTATCGACGCCCTTGCGCGCGAGTTCGCCGAGGATGGGGAAGTTGCCCTTCTTGTCGCCCTCGCCGCGCTGGAACTGCATGAAGACCAGGTTCCAGATCTCGACGTAGCGTTCGCCGTCGATGGCGGGTCCGCCCTCCTTGCCGAAGGCGGGGCCGCGGTCGTAGTTGACCTCCGAGCAGGGCCCACAGGGGCCGGGGACACCCATCGACCAGTAGTTGTCCTCCATGCCGAGCCGCTGGATCCGGCTCGCGGGGACGCCGATACGGCGCCAGATGTGCTCGGCCTCGTCGTCGTCCTCGAAGACGGTGATCCAGAGCTTGTCCTTCTCCAGCCCGTAGCTCTCGGTCAGCAGCTTCCAGGCGAAGGCGATGGCGTCTTCCTTGAAGTAGTCGCCAAAGGAGAAGTTGCCCATCATTTCGAAGAACGTCGCGTGCCGGTTGGTGCGGCCGACGTTGTCGATGTCCGAGGTCCGCGCGCACTTCTGGATGCTGGTCGCGCGGGGGAAGGGTGGGGTGGTCTCGCCCAGGAAGTAGGGCTTGAACTGGTTCATCCCGGCGTTCGCCAGCAGCAGCGTGGGATCGTCGGGGACCAGCGGGCTGGACGGCACCTGGTGGTGGCCGCGGGAGGTGAAGAAGTCGGTGAACAGGCTACGGATCTGCGTCGAGCGCATGGCGGCATGGCCTCACGGAAGAGTCACGGAAGGTGAAAGGGGGATCACACGCCGAGCCGGGCCGAGAACAGGGACTGAGAGGGTTCTCAGTTCTCCAGCTCGACGCAGATAGCTCGCGCCCCCAGGGGGTACACCGTGACTCCCGATCCGTCGCTGCACAGGTGGTGCAGCAGACCACCAGGACACCGAGTTCCGGGTCTGCCGCACCACCGACTGTAGCGGGTCGCGCATCAAGATCACTTCGCGTGACCGGTCCGTGCCGGATCGAGTACGGCGGGCAGGATCTCGGCCGGATCGGCGAGGACCTGGTGGGCCCCGGCCTGCCGGAGCCGTCCGGGACTGGTGAAGCCCCATCCGGCGCCGAGCGCGGTGACTCCGGCGGCCAGGCCGGCCCGGATGTCGGACTCCATGTCGCCGAGGAAGACCGCGTCCTCGGGCGCGACGGACAGCTTGCTCAGCGCGAGCAGGATCCCGTCCGGGGCGGGCTTGAGCGGGGCGTCGTCGCTGCACACGATCACATCGAGGAGGCCGAGGATCTCGGGCCCCAGCAGCCAGGGGACCCGGCGCTGTGTGCGCGAGGTGACGAGCCCGGTCGCGATCCCCTCGGTCCGGAGCGCGGTGAGCGTGCCGGGGACGTACGGGAACACGGTGGCGGCGAGGGTGGCGGTGGCGGCAGCCGCGTCCCAGGCTTCCTCGTTCAGCTCGCCCTTCACCCCGAGATCGGCGAGTACCTGCTCATGCGAGCTGATCGCCGCGTCCTCCGGCAGGTCGGCGGGGGTGATCCGCCGGCCGAGATGGAAGGTGGCGAAGCCGGCGAGGGTGGCGCGCATCGCTTGGTGGCTGTCGGCGAGGACGCCGTCAAGGTCAAAGAGCGCGGCGCGCTTCATGTCCGCTCACTCTCCTTCGGGCTCGGAAGGTCGGCTTCGGTCAGTAGGGAGCGGAGGGTGACGTTGTGCTCGGCGAGCATGGTCCTGCCTCCGAGGGCACGCTCCAGCACGCACAGGGCACCGGTGATCCGGGCCCCGGCGATCCGCAGCGTGCGTGCTGTGGTCAGCATCTGGGTGCCGGACCGGACCACGTCGTCGACGAGGACGACCTGGCGTCCTCCGGTGTCGGCGCCTTCGAGTTGGCGGCGCGAGCCGTACTTTTTGGGGAACTGCCGCACGAAGGCGGCCGGGATGCCCGTCGTGTTGGACAGCGCGATCGCCAGGGGGATCCCGCCGAGTTCGATCCCGGCCAGAACCTCCGCGTCTGGGGGGACGAGAGCGGCCATGGCCTCGGCGACGTCGGACAGCAGGCGCGGGTCGGCGGCGAGCCGGTACTCGTCGAAGTACGACGTGAGGCGATGGCCGTCGGTGAGCTCGTAGTCGCCGTGCACCAAGGCGACTTCGGCGATTTGGCCCGCAAGATCCGGGATGGTGGGTGCGGTCATGCTTCCCCCTTCGGGGACGAGGCCAGCTGGGCCAGTTCCGTGGTGAACTGCGTGGTGGAGGCGATCTCGATGAGGAAGTCGAGCGGCCGGGTCGGGGAGGTGAACAGCCACTTCTCCCGTCGAAGGAACGACAGGAGATCGAGGGCGCTGGGGCCCGTGATCCAGACGGGTACGGGGCGGATGTTGCCCGCGTAGTACAGGGCGGCGGTCAGCTCGTGCAGGGTGCCGACGCCGCCGCCCATCGCGACCACCAGGTTGGCCTGGTCGAAGTAGTGGTCGAGCCGCTCGCCGGGCGTCTTGAGGTGGGTGGCCTCGGTGACGTACTCGTTGAAGCCGCCCCACTCCTCGCGCTTGCCGGCGAGCGTGACCGCGCAGATCCGTCCGCCCAGGGTGGCGGCGCCGCGGGCGGCGGCCTCCATCAGTCCGTTGTAGCCGCCGTGTACCAGCGTGAATCCGGACTCGGCGAGCGCGGTGCCGATCTGCTCAGCCATGTGTTCCTCTTCGGCGGAGGCGGGCACCACCCAGCCGAAGAACACCGCTGTCCTGCTCTGCCGTCCGCACGCGCTCGAGCTGGGGCTTGTCGCGTCCGTGGTCATGCCAGCTCCCGGTAGGTGCGGTAGGCGGTGATCGCGTCGGACAGGCCGTCCAGCGCGTTCGGGCAGGCCCGCTCGACGAGCCTGAGCACACGGTCCACAGCGGCCTTGACGTCGTCGGCGGTGGGCACTGCCGGGGAGGTGACGGCTGCGTCGAGGTCGGCGAGGCAGGCCCGTCCGATCGGGGTGAGCGCGATCTCCTCCCGCAGCTGATACCAGCCCCAGTACCGGGAGGCCGGGGCCAGGGCGGCCTTGATGAGGTCCTTCGTCGCGGTGTGCAGCAGGTGCCACTCGGCGTACGCGACGAACCGCTGTCCGCGCTGGATCCGTTTGTGCAGCAGCACCGCGAGCACCAGGTGCTCGATCAGCAGCTCGGTGCAGGTCTTCGCGCGGGCGGCACGTTCGGCCACGAACGCCGCCGCCCGCCGCCGCTCCTCGACCGTCGGCGGCGCGGGTGCGCGGTCGAGGACGGCGGCACAGGTCACCTGGCGGCGCAGGGCCGGGATCGTGGAGGCGGGTGCGAGGTAGAGGTCGACCTGTTGCAGCTTGCCGTCGTACGGGATCAGGAACACGAACCCGAGTCCGCCCAGGTCGGTGACGATGCTGTCGGGCCAGCCCGGCAGCAGGGCCCCGGTCGTGACGGCCATCAGGTCGTCCAGAGCGGTGACGAAGACCGGCAGTGCCGCATCGTCGACGCCGACGACGAAGTCGACGTCGGAGAGCCGGTCGGCGGTGCCCGCGGCGAGTGAGCCGCGCACCATCAGGTGCGTGACGGCCGGGGAGGGGGACAGAACCTCGGCGATCTTCGTGACCAGCGGCATCTGAGCGGGCCGGTTGGCTTCGGCGAGTTCGGCCAGCTGGAGTTCGGCCGCGACCGTGGGGGCGGCGGGGGTGAGCGTGGTGGTCGACATGCGACTTCCTTCCGTCGTGGGAGAAGTGGGGGGTCAGGACGCGGCGAGCGCGAGAAGCGTGGCCTTTGCTTGGTTCCAGCGGGCGGCGGCCTCGGCGTCGCCGAGCGCGGTGTGCAGTTCGGCGATGAGGTCGTACGTGGTGCCCTCCGGCAGGGCGAAGCCGTAGAACAGTCGCAGCAGCAGCTGTTCGGCTGCGGCGGTGTAGCCGAGGTCCGTCAGCCGCCGGGCGTCGGCGAGCTTGGCGGCCAGCAGTGCCTGCGAGGCCGTCGGCAGCGGCTCGGCCGCCGAGGGGTGCAGCCGGGCGCGCTCGGCCAGGCGCCGGTAGGCGTCGTCCGCGTACACGTCGGCGATCAGGTGGACGCGGTCCGGGCCGAGTAGATTGCACACCCCGTGCGCGTAGGTCGGGGTGAGTCGCCAGATCCGCCCGCCGGTCATGTGGACCTTCGTGCCGCCGGTGACCAGGAAGGCGGAGGAGTTGGTGTGCAGCGGGATATGGAGGCGATGCCGCTCCGTGGCGGCGAGTTCGTCGTAGTCGCGGTGCTCCCACAAGAACGCGTTCGCCTCGAGCCGGGCCAGCCGCACCCACATGTACGACAGGCCGAGTTCGGCGAGCAGCTCGGCGGTCGCCGGCATCGCCTCCAGCAGGTTGGTGGGGCGGGCGGTGCAGTCGCCGATCCGCACGTCCGCCGCGTTGCCGGAGGCGTTCATCAGCGAAGTGGTCCACCAGCCTCCGGACTGGTAGGCGCCGTACTCGGCCGTCCACGGGGCCGGCGCGGTCAGCGCCTCGTGCCGCAGCCGCTCGACGCGGTGCGCATCGAGCTGATCGAGCTGGGCGATCTGCCCGGACAGGGCCGACAGTGATCGTGCGTCATCCATCGTGCTCTCCCAACTCCCGCCCCGGGCAGGGGCGAGCGGTGTGCGGGAATGTGTGGGAAGGGGTGGAAGGCGCGACGTGTCCGGCCGGTGCCCACGGGTGTGGAGCTGATCGGCTGCGGGTCCGTCGGCCGGACGCGGCGCCTGTCCAACAGCCTGATCCGAGGGCGTTCGCCCTGGTAGTGAGAGCTCCCCGCCCTCAGTGGGCGCCACCGCCGCCCACTCAGGGCGGCCAACTCGCCCACAATGTCGGAGGTTTGACAAGGAGCTGGGGCAGGCAAGCAATCACAGATACCGTGATGCGAACCCCACTCGCTGTTCGCGCGCGCCCCAGCGGGGAGCCAAGGATGACCGTCACCACGGACAAACCCAACCGGCCCGTCCACGACGCTGCCTGCGGTCGCCGGATACGCGAGCGCGCCCTCGGCGAGGCCGGATCACCCGACCCGGCACCCACCGCGCTGATCGCGGCCATCGCCGAGCAGATCGAAGCCCACTGCGGGCATCACCGCCTCAAGTGCCGCCGCCTGGCGGCAGGCTGGACAGTTGCTCGGGCCGTGGCGCAGCTGCACGATTTCGTGGCGGCGAACCGGCTGCGGCCGGTGGGTGTCACCGAACGGTCGTGGAAGGACTGGGAAACCGGCGTCCTGCCGGTCCCGGACACCCAGGACCTTCTCTGCCGCCTCTTCGCGACCAGTCCCATGGCCCTGGGCTTCGCCCGCGACTACTCGCCGCCCGAGGAGTCCGGTGAGCGGCCCGGCCGACAACGGGAGGAGTCGGCAAGCGTCTCAGCCGATCTCGCCTCTGTGATCGCCTCGCATCTGTTCGATTCCCAGCAGTCGCCACTGATCATCGTCGAGCACGACCGGACGCCAACCGGATTCGGGAGGGCGCCGACCGTTCGCTTCTCCACACCGGAAGGACTGCCGGAAACCGGACAGCAATTCGCTGCTGGTCGCCCCGGCAGGCCGTCATCGGCCGATAGCGTGGACTCGGTCATCCGGTTAGGAGAGTGGGACGTGCAACGCCGGCAGTTCCTCGCAGCTTCCAGCGCCGCTGCTCTCAGTGCCCTCGCGCTTCCCGATCCCGACAGCATCACTCGCCGGACCGCCGCAGCAGAGTCCGGGGCCAGGGTGAACGTGGGCAGCGGCGAGGTCGCGGCCGTACGGCACATGACCAAGACGCTCGGCGACGCCGCCGCAGAGCTCGGCGGAGGCCACGCCCGCCACCTGGCCGTGCGGTACCTCACCGAAGACGTACGCCCCTGGCTGGAGGGCACCTACACGCAGGCCACCGGCCGCGAGCTCTTCGCGGCCGTCGCCCAGCTCGCCCACCTCGCTGGATGGATGGCCCAGGACGAGGGCAACCAGGGCCTGGCCCAGGAGTACTACAAGGAGTCGTACGGCCTGGCCGCCGACGCGGGAGACGCCGAACTCGCCGCGACCGCGCTGCGGGGGCTCGCGGTCCAGTGCGTCGATCTGGGCTACCGGGCCGCTGCCGTCCGGCTGTCCGAGGAATGCGTGCGCTACGCCAGGCACCTCGACGAACCCCGCGCCATCGCGTACTACAACGCCACGCTCGCCAACGCCGCCGCAGCAGACGGCGACCGTCGCACGGCCACCAAGGCCCTGGCCGCTTCGCAGACCGCCATTGAACGCGCACCGAAAACCCCGGGCGAGTCCTGGGCCGCCCACTACTCCCCCGGCCGGTGGGCCCACGAATCGGGCATGATCCTCGCCGGCCTCGGCGACCTTGACGCCGCCGAAGACCATCTGCACCATGCCCTCGACATCCACGGGCTCGACCGCCGCCGCACCCGCGCCATCGTCCTCGCCGACCTCGGCCAGGTCCGCCTGCGCCGAGACGACGTAGACGGCGCCTTCGCCGCCTGGAACGAGTTCCTCGACTGCGCAGGCGGCCTCCACTCCATGAAAGTCCACGACGCCGTACACGACATGCGCGCCCGCCTCGACCTGAACCGGCTCCGTGGCGTCGCCGACGCGGAAGAACTCCGTGAGCGGGCCGCGACCGTACACACGAGCCCGGCGTAAGCACCGGCTGGGAGCTGGCCGGTGCGGAGCGTCCGGCAATACAAAAGCCCGGAGCGTCCGCAATGCAAAAACCCGGACCGTCAGGCAGGAATGCCGTCGATCCGGGCCATCGCGTCGTCCGCGCCGTACGGCTGCAGGTAGGGCAGCCAGCGCGGGTCCCTATGGCCGGTCCCGATGATGCGCCAGGCCAGGCCGGTGGGCGGGGCGGGTTTGTGGCGCAGCCGCCAGCCGATCTCGAAGAGGTGGCGGTCGGCCTTCACGTGGTTGCAGCGGCGGCAGGACGCCACCACGTTGTCCCAGACGTGCTTGCCCCCGCGGCTGCGCGGGATGACGTGGTCGACGCTGGTTGCGACGCCACCGCAGTACATGCACCGGCCCCCGTCACGGGCGAACAGCGCTCGCCGGGTCAGAGGAACGGGCCCCCGGTAGGGGACCCGGACGAACCGCTTGAGCCGGACCACGCTGGGTGCGGGGACTGTAACGGTCGCGCTGTGCATGAAGGCGCCGGATTCCTCGAGGCAGACAGCCTTGTTCTCGAGGACGAGGACGAGCGCGCGGCGGAGCGGTACGACGCCGAGCGGCTCGTACGACGCGTTGAGGACCAGGACATGCGGCACGGATGCCTCCTTGTACGCCGGCGGCGCGTGGCTCGCGCCGGGACGATCTGTAGTCAGTCTCCCCTCATGCCTGGTGGAAGCGCCACCATGTCCCGGTAACGGGCTGAGAGTGTTTTCGACCACACCTGATTCATCCCCCGGTCATGTCACTTCATCCCCTGGTGAGCTCGGTCTTCTCCCTCGAACATGCGCGGCGACCTCCGACACACAGCGTGCCCCGTTAGTGTGGTGGTTCTGCCCGTCCGGTGACCCTCTTGTGACCTTGACCGCCGTACCGGGCGGCAGCCGTCACACCTGGAGGTATCCTGTCGTGTCCTTGTCCGTCCTGCTGTCGGCCGCCGACCCCGCCGACGAACCGGCGGCCCGCCATCGCTCCAGGACGCCCAGGAGAGCGCGACCAACGCCGCGAGCTGGGTCGAGGAGAACTGGTCCACCTGGCTCGCCATCGGCCTGCGCATCCTGCTGATCCTGGTGATCGCGGTCGTGCTGCGCGTGGTGATCCGCCGGGCCATCACCAAGCTCATCGACCGCATGAACCGCACGGCCCAGGCGGTCGACGGCACGCGCCCTCGGCGGGCTGCTGGTCAACGTCGAGCGGCGCCGGCAGCGCTCCCAGGCCATCGGCTCGGTGCTGCGCTCGGTCGCCTCCTTCCTGATCCTGGGCACGGCCGCGCTGATGGTCCTCGGCACCTTCGAGATCAACCTGGCGCCGCTGCTGGCCTCCGCCGGTGTCGCGGGCGTCGCGATCGGTTTCGGCGCCCGCAACCTCGTCACCGACTTCCTCTCCGGCGTCTTCATGATCCTGGAGGACCAGTACGGCGTCGGCGACACGCGTCGACGCGGGCGTCGCCTCCGGCGAGGTCATCGAGGTCGGCCTGCGCGTGACCAAGCTGCGCGGCGACAACGGCGAGATCTGGTACGTCCGCAACGGCGAGGTCAAGCGCATCGGCAACCTCTGCCAGGGCTGGGCCACGGCCGGCGTCGACGTCACGGTCCGCCCCGACGAGGACCTGGAGAAGGTCCGCCGCACCCTCCTGGAGGTCGGCGAGCAGATGAGCAAGGACGAGCCCTGGAACGAGCGCCTGTGGGGCCCGGTCGAGGTCCTGGGCCTGGACGAGCGTGCTGCTCGACTCGATGGTGGTCCGCGTCTCGGCGAAGACGATGCCCGGCAAGGCCCTGGGCGTGGAGCGCGAGCTGCGCTGGCGCATCAAGCACGCCTTCGACGCGGCCGGCATCCGCATCGTGGGCGGCCTCCCGCTCCAGCCGGTGGAGGAACAGCCGGCGGACCCGACGGCGGGCATGGCGCCCCCGTCGGCGTACTCCTCCACGACCTCGCCCCAGTCGGAGCGGGCGGCACCGATCGCACCGGTGAACGTTTCGAAGTAGCGGTACGGAAGTAGCGGTACGTCCGAGAGGCGGCGCCCGAGATGTCGGGGCGCCGCCTCTCGGTGTCCGCAGGCGTCGGCGTAACGGTTCGGCACACTCGTTCGAGTGATCAGTAGTGATCAGTGACGGGAACCGAGCGGATCGTAGGTGACCAATACCATGTTGTTCGCCCGGATACGTCTGCGAGGGTGCCCTGTGGGTAGGGGCCGCCCTGACCCGTCAGTGCCGTACGACCTCAAGGAGGCCCCCGTGGCCGCACTTCTTCCGCTTCCGCTCCAGGACCGCTCCAAACGCGCGGCGGAGCTGTCCGCCGACCTCGAGCAGTACGTGTGCGTCTTCAGCGCGGAGGGCGCGTTCGCCGAGCCGCCGCTCACCAGCGAGCCCCCGCTGCCGGACGCCGAGCCCCTCACCAGCGAGCCGCCCCTCGCCGACACCGCCCCCCTGACCAGCGAACCGACATCCGTCGATGCCGCGTACTTTGGCCTCGATCCCCTGGGGGTCTAGAAGGCACCCGCCTGCGCATCGAGACGGCACCCCGGGTGCGCGGTGCTCTCGGGCGTTCGCTACTTTTGCACCGTGGACAAGAAGAACGCCCTGCGCGCCGGCGCCCTGGCCGCCGGTACGACGCTGATGATGCTGCTCATGTCGTCCCCCGCGGCCGCGCTGATCCCCGACGACGGCGACAGCCCGGGCGCCGGCCTCGAAGTGATCGAGACGCTGGGCCTGTTCGTCGTGGCGCCGCTCGCGCTGTTCCTGGTGATCGCGGGCCTGGTCCGGGTCCTGGACAGGTCCACGGACCGGGAGCCGAAGACCAAGGCGAAGGCCTGACAAGGCCTGACAAAAGCCTGAAAAAGGCCTGACAAAGGCCTGACGGCGGCGGGCGGGTGACCGGTTTGGTCACCCGCCTGCCGCCGCTACCGGCTACACCCCGCCGCTGCTACCGGTCACCCGCCCGCCGCCGGTAGCGGCTACCCGGCTACCCGGCTGCCCGTCTACCCGGCCACCCGGCTACCCGGCCGCCGCCGCGTCCGCCGCCTGGGCCCTCAGCGCGCGCTCGACGCCCGAGCGGGACTCCGTGACCAGGCGGCGCAGCGCCGCGTTCGGCTCGGCCGTCCGCCAGCCAGGCGTCCGTGCGCGTCCAGCGTGGCCTGGGAGACCTGGACGGACGGGTACAGGCCGATGGCGATCTGCTGGGCCATCTCGTGGGAGCGGGACGTCCCAGATGTCCTTGACCACCTCGAAGTACTTCTCCGTGTACGGGGCCAGCAGCTCGCGCTGGTCGGTCTGGACGAAGCCGCGCGATGACCGCCTCCTGCACGGCGTTCGGCAGCTTGTCGGACTCGACGACCGACGCCCAGGCCTCCGCCTTGGCCTCCTGCGGTCGGGCGGGCGGCCCGGGCCGTCGCCGCGTGGCGCTCGCCCGCCGCCGTCTTGTCGCGCTCGTACTCGGCCGCGATCTCCGTCTCGTCGAAGCGGCCCACCGCCGCGAGCCGCTGCACGAACGCCCAGCGCAGCTCGGTGTCGACGGCCAGCCCCTCGATCGTCTCGCGTGCCGTCCAGCAGCGCCTCCAGCAGGTCCAGCTGCTCCGGCGTACGGGCGGTCGCCGCGAAGGCGCGCGCCCAGGCCAGCTGGTGGTCGCTGCCCGGCTCGGCGGCGCGCAGATGCGCCAGCGTGGCGTCCGTCCAGCGGGTCAGCAGCCCGTCTCGCGCCACGCCGGGTCGGCGTACAGGTCGATCGCCAGCTTCACCTGGCGGTGCAGCGACTGCACGACGCCGATGTCCGACTCCTTGCCGATGCCGGACAGCACCAGCGACAGGTAGTCGCGGGTGGCCAGCTCGCCGTCGCGGGTCATGTCCCAGGCCGAGGCCCAGCACAGGGCGCGGGGCAGGGACGCCTCGAAGTCGCCCGAGGTGCTCGGTGACGAAGGCGAGCGACTCGCTCGTCGAGGCGGACCTTCGCGTACGACAGGTCGTCGTCGTTGAGCAGGACCACCGCCGGGCGGCGCTTGCCCACCAGCTGCGGCACGGCGGTCAGCTCGCCGTCGACGTCCAGCTCGATCCGGTCGTCGCGCACCAGCTTGCCGCTCTCGTCGTCCAGTTCGTACAGGCCGACCGCGATGCGGTGCGGGCGCAGCGTCGGCTCGCCCTTGGCGCCGGCGGGCAGCGCCGGGGCCTCCTGGCGGATCGCGAAGGAGGTGATGACGCCGTGCTCGTCCGTCTCGATCTCGGGCCGCAGCACGTTGATGCCGGCCGTCTCCAGCCACGCCTTCGACCAGGTCGTCAGGTCGCGGCCGGAGGTCTCCTCCAGGGCGCCCAGCAGGTCGCTGACAGGCGCGTGTTGCCGTACGCGTGCGCCTTGAAGTACGCCTGCACGCCCCGGAAGAACTCGTCCATGCCGACGTACGCGACGAGCTGCTTCAGCACGGACGCGCCCTTGGCGTAGGTGATGCCGTCGAAGTTGACCAGGACGTCGTCCAGGTCGCGGATCTCGGCCATGATCGGGTGCGTGGACGGCAGCTGGTCCTGCCGGTACGCCCAGGTCTTCATCTGGTTGGCGAAGCGTCGTCCAGGCGTGCGGCCACCGGCGAGCCCGGGGCGTACGCCTGGCAGGCGATCGAGGTGTAGGTGGCGAACGACTCGTTCAGCCACAGGTCGTTCCACCACTCCATGGTGACCAGGTCGCCGAACCACATGTGGGCCAGCTCGTGCAGGATGGTCTCGGCGCGCGTCTCGTACGCGGCGTCGGTCACCTTCGAGCGGAAGACGTACTGGTCGCGGATGGTGACCGCGCCCGCGTTCTCCATCGCGCCCGCGTTGAACTCCGGCACGAAGAGCTGGTCGTACTTCTTGAACGGGTACGCGTAGTCGAACTTCTCCTGGAACCAGTCGAAGCCCTGCCGGGTGACCTCGAAGATCGCGTCCGCGTCGAGGTACTCGGCGAGCGAGGGCCGGCAGTAGATGCCGAGCGGGACGCTCTGCCCGTCCTTCTCGTACACGCTGTGCACCGAGTGGTACGGGCCGACGATCAGCGCCGTGATGTACGTGGAGATCCGCGGCGTCGGCTCGAAGACCCAGATGTCGTCCTTGGGCTCGGGCGTCGGCGAGTTGGAGATCACCGTCCAGCCCGTCGGGCGCCTTCACGGTGAACTGGAAGGTGGCCTTCAGGTCGGGCTGCTCGAAGCGACGCGAAGACGCGGCGGGCGTCCGGCACCTCGAACTGCGTGTAGAGGTAGGCCTGCTGGTCGACCGGGTCGACGAACCGGTGCAGGCCCTCACCGGTGTTGGTGTACGCGCAGTCGGCGACGACCCGCAGGACGTTGCGGCCCTCCAGCAGCCCGGGCAGCGCGATCCGGGAGTCCTCGAAGACCTCGGCCGGGTCCAGCGCGTCGCCGTTGAGGATCGACCTCGTGGACGGTCGGGGCCACCAGGTCGATGAAGGACTCGGCGCCGGCCTCGGCGACGTCGAAGCGCACCGTGGTCACGGACCGGTAGGTACCGCCCTCCTGCGCGCCGGAGAGGTCGAGATCGATCTCGTACGAGTCAACGGTGAGCAGCTCCGCCCGCTGCTGCGCCTCTTCGCGGGTCAGGTTTGTGCCAGGCACGCGGTCATCTCCTCGGTATGTGTGGGTTCGGCCATCCTTCCATGGGGCGGCGGTGTGCGGCCAGGTGGTAAGTCACGGGATCCGTTGGTAGCATTGAGGGTATGAAGATTAGTGTGAGCCTTCCGCAGGAGGACGTCACCTTCGTCGACGAGTACGCCGAGCGAATGGAAGCCGAGTCCCGGTCAGCCGTGATACACGCGGCCATTGAGCTGTTGCGGCAAGCACAGCTGGAGAAGCAGTACACGGAGGCTTTCGCCGAGTGGGACGGAAGCGAGGACGCGGAGTTCTGGGACCAGTTCTCGGGGGACGGACTGACTGATGAGACGCGGTGACATCTATCTGGTCGACTATGAGCCGACCCGTGGCAGCGAGGCCAACAAGGCGCGTCCGGCTGTGATCGTCTCGAACGACGGTGCCAACGCGTCCGTGGCACGGACGGGGCGCGGCGTGGTCACGCTTGTCCCCCTGACCACGAACACGTCCCGCGTCTACCCGTTTCAAGTGATGCTTCCCGCAGAGGAGTGCGGCCTTGTGAAGGACTCCAAGGCGCAATGCGAGCAAGTGCGTGCTCTGGCCCTGGAGAGGCTGCTGCGCCCGATGGGTTCGGTATCCCGGCAGCGTATGGCCGAGATCGACGTGGCGCTCCGGCGACACCTGGCGCTCTGAACCGCAAGGAGGGGGCGCCCACCAGCTCGGTGGGCGCCCCTCTCGCGCTCCCGCGTACAGGAAGCCGTCAGCCCGTCAGCTCCGCCGCCACCAGCTCCGCGATCTGCACCGCGTTCAGGGCCGCGCCCTTGCGGAGGTTGTCGTTCGAGACGAACAACGCCAGACCGTGCTCCACCGTCTCGTCCGTACGGATGCGGCCGACGTACGAGGGGTCCTCGCCCGCCGCCTGGAGCGGGGTCGGGATGTCGGACAACGCGACACCCGGGGCGCCCGCCAGCAGCTCCGTCGCGCGCTCCACGCGGCAGCGGACGCGCGAAGCGGGCGTTGACCTGGAGCGAGTGGCCGGAGAAGACCGGGACGCGTACACAGGTGCCGGAGACCTTGAGCTCCGGGATCTCCAGGATCTTGCGGGACTCGTGGCGGAGCTTCTGCTCCTCGTCCGTCTCGTTCAGGCCGTCGTCCACGATCGAGCCGGCCAGCGGCACCACGTTGAAGGCGATGGGGCGCTTGTAGACCTGCGGCTCGGGGAAGTCGACCGCCTCGCCGTCGTGCGTCAGCCGGTCCGCGTCGGCGATCACCTTCTGGGCCTGCCCGTGCAGCTCCGCGACGCCCGCGAGCCCGGAACCCGACACCGCCTGGTACGTCGCGACGACCAGCGCCTCAAGCCCCGCCTCCTCGTGCAGCGGCTTCAGCACCGGCATCGCGGCCATCGTCGTGCAGTTCGGGTTGGCGATGATGCCCTTGGGGCGGTCGGCGATCGCGTGCGGGTTCACCTCGGAGACCACCAGGGGTACCTCCGGGTCGCGGCGCCAGGCCGAGGAGTTGTCGATCACGACCGCGCCCTGGGACGGCGACCTTCTCGGCCAGCGCCTTGGAGGTCGCGCCGCCCGCGGAGAACAGGACGATGTCGAGGCCGGAGTAGTCGGCCGTCGCCGCGTCCTCCACCGTCACGCCGTCGACGACCGAACCGGCCGACCGGGCGGAGGCGAACAGGCGCAGCTCGTCGACCGGGAAGTCCCGCTCCGTGAGGATCCTGCGCATGACCGTGCCGACCTGACCGGTGGCTCCGACGATTCCGACCCTCACGGTGACTCCTTTGACGTGTTGCGTGCGTATGACGTGTGACGTGCGTATGGCGTGCTGTAGGCGTGGGACGTGCTGTGTGCATGGGAGGTAGGACGTGCTGTGTGCGTATGACGTGCTGTGCGTATGACGTGCTGTGCGTATGACGTGTCGCGTGCGAATGACGTGGCCTGGTGTTTCCATCATGCGTCTGCCCACGACCCACGTGTCTAATTCTTTACGCGCGCGGCCCGAGGACGGGGAGGTGCGGTTCGAGGACGGGGAGGCCCCGGGGGACAGGCACCGTACCCCAGGAGATGAACAGGGAGTGACCGCCTGCTCTCCGGCTCGCTCATGTTCGGGAAGCCCCGTGAAGCCCTCGGGAGGGCGGAGGGCGGTCCAAGATCCACGTACGGTGATCGGCGCTGCCCGTTGCCACCCAGTTAACGTGCAGGTCATCCCCGGTGTCAACGATCCAGTACGAGCG
Source organism: uncultured Actinomycetota bacterium (assembly GCA_963711935.1). Lineage (GTDB taxonomy): Bacteria > Actinomycetota > Actinomycetes > Streptomycetales > Streptomycetaceae > Streptomyces. Next base: position 218,746 of record CAVQGD010000025.1, on the reverse strand, counting down.
GGTGGTTCGTGTGCCGAGTCGCCCGTGACCACTGATGCCGCGTTCGCACCCGGGGAGAAAAGCGCATGTCGCGCATACGCTCTGTCGCCGCCGCTGCCACCGCTGCCACCGCTCGCACCGCCCGGGACCGCCGCGCCCTCCTCACAGCCACCGGCGCGGTGAGCCTCTCGGCGGGCATAGGCCTCGCCCTGCGCTCCGGCGCGGACACCCCGGCCAAGGCCGCCTCCTCGGACACGTCCGCGGTCTTCCTGTCCTCCCGCCAGGCCCCGGCCGCGCCCCTCGCGCCGTACACACGCGGCACCACCCTCAGCTCGGTCGCGGCCCCTCGCGGCAGCTCCGGCTATCCGCGCGGCACCTCCGGCTACCACCGTGGCAGCTCCGGCTCCCCCCGCGGTACCTCCGGCTACCGGCGGCTCGGCGGCGGTCCGGCCTGGAAGCGTGTCGTCCGCGGCGATCTCGCCACCCCGGGCTCCGGCCGCGAGAACCGCCGTACGGCCCTCGCCGCGTTCGTCCAGTTCACCGACCTGCACGTGGTGGACGTCCAGCACCCCCTGCGGTACGAGTACCTGCGCGCCCAGACCACGAGCGCCTGGCGTCCGCAGGAGGCGCTGTCGGTGGCGGGTGCGGTCTCGCTCGTCGAGCGGGTCAACGCGCTGCGGGGAGCCCCCGTCACCGGCTCCCCGCTCCACTTCGTCATGACGACGGGCGACAACACGGACAACAACTCCCGCACGGAGCTGGACTGGTTCCTGAAGGTGATGAGCGGCGGCCGCATCACCCCCAACTCCGGCGACCCGCGCCACTACGAGGGCGTCCAGAACAGCGACCTGAAGCTGTACTGGCAGCCGGAGGCGACGCTGCGCGACACCGACAAGCAGCTCGGCTTCCCGCACATCGACGGCTTCCTGACGGCCGCGATCCGCGAGGTGAACAGCCCCGGCCTGAACCTCCCCTGGTACTCGACGGTCGGCAACCACGACTGTCTGCCCGGCGGTTGCTACGCGCCTGGAGACTCCTTCTTCACGGACTTCGCAGTCGGCGGAAGGAAACTGATGACGCTGGACGAGCAGGTCGGCAAGGCGATCTGGGACAACGTCAGAACGGGCGGCGACCCCAAGGGCGCGGACTGGAAGACGCTGCTCAAGTCCCAGAAGCGGGCGATGCGTTCGGTCACCCCGGACGAGAACCGCGCCCCCTTCACACCCCTGGAGTACCTCAAGGCCCACCTGGCCCCGGCGCACACGGGCCCGGGCCCGGTGGGCCACGGCTACTCACCGGCGAACGTGGACGCGGGCACCCAGTACTACGCCTTCCGCATAGCCGACGACGTGATCGGCATCAGCCTCGACTCCACCGACCCCGGCGGCCACTACGAGGGCTCACTCGGCACAGCACAACTGAAATGGCTGGACAAGACCCTGCGGGACAACAAAGACGCGTACGTGATCGTCTTCAGCCACCACACCAGCAAGACGATGCGCAACCTCCGCGAAGACCCCGCCCACCCGGGAGAGTCCCGCCACGGCGGCGACGAGGTCCTCGCCCTCCTCGGCCGCCACCGGGGCGTCCTCGCCTGGATCAACGGCCACAGCCACCGCAACCGCATCACCCCGCACCCGTACGCGCACGGCGGCTCCTTCTGGGAGATCTCCACGGCCTCCCACATCGACTTCCCCCAACTCGCCCGCGTCATCGAGCTGGTGGACAACAAGGACGGCACGCTCTCCCTGTTCACCACGCTGGTCGAGTCGGCGGCCCCGCACACCACGGACTTCACGGACCTGACCCAGACGGGACTTGCGGCCCTGTACCGCGAGCTGTCCTTCAACGCCCCGGGCAGAGGAGACACCCTGTCGGGCGAACCCGGCGACCGGAACGTGGAGCTGATCCTGCGGAAGGACTGAACCGGCCGAAGCCAGCTCAACTGTCGGTTACTGCCTCAACTGTCGGTTACTGCCTCAACTGCCGATGAACTCCATCAGCGGCTCACCCCAGAGGAAAGGTAGATCCAATCTTGCGTAGATTGGATCTACCTTGAGTCGCTTCTCTGTCCGTGGCCTACTGGCGTGCGTGGGTCAGGAAGGCGGACCATGCCGTGGGGGGTACGAGGAGAGCGGGGCCGGTGGGGTTCTTGGAGTCGCGGATGCCGATGCCCTGGGTGGGGGTGAGGGGGGCGACTTCGACGCAGTTGTTTCCCATTCCGTCGCTGTATGACGACTTGATCCAGGCGACCTCGACGCAGTTCTGCATCGCGTCGCTGTGGGAAGACCTGAACCAGGTGTGGTCAGGGGCGAGTTCAGTGGCGATGGGGTGCGTGGGCATGGTGACCTACAGCTCTTGTTCTAGTCGGTGCAGGAACTCGGGGGTGTCCTCGGGGGGCAGGGCTGATGCTGCCATGGCGTCGAACCGGCGGGTGAACCGGTCGACTTCACGGCGCTTGTCCGAGGTGGAGACGGAACCCCAGGCGCTGTCCGTCTGGACTCGGGGCGGCAGGTTGTTGCCGAAGTCGAGGATCGCGAAGTCGTTGACGGATCGGTAACTCGGGCGGAACGGCAGCACCTGGACGGTGACGTGGTCCCACCCTGACATTTTCTCGATCCGCGCGAACTGTTCGCTCATCACCTCGGCGCCCCCGATCGGATACCGCAGGGCAGCTTCGCCCAGGATGACGTGCAGCTTGATTGGATTCTCACGCGTGAGAACCTCCTGGCGCCTCATCCGGAGCTCCACGCTACTTCGGATGCCCTCCGAGGTGTACTCCTCAATAGGTTTCTGTGCTTCGTGCACGGCATGCGCGTAGCGCTCGGTCTGGAGCATGCCGTACACCAGCGTCGGGTGGTACGCCTTCATGGCCCGAGCCTCGGGCTCAAGCCCGACGAACCCCGGCATCCCCGCAGGCATGAGCCCCCGGTACTGGGTCAGCCAATCCTGCTGGTTGGACTCCCGGTTGAGGTTGATCAGCGACTCGATGACGTCCTCGTCGGTGATGCCGTACTTGGTCAAAAGTTTCCGGAGATCACCTACGTTGCGGAAGTTCAGAGACCCTGTCTCGATCCGTTGCAGGGATGCCTCCGAGATGCGCAGTCCCTGGACCGCCTGCTTACGGGTGAGCCCGATTCCCCGGTCGCCCGCATCGCAGTTCTCACGCAACTGTCGTAGTTGCAAGCCGAGTTCGAGTCGCTGAGCCGTGCGCCCGCGCTTCGCCGCCATGTGTGCCGCCTTGGTGTCGCAGTACGTATTGCTGGTCGTGCTGCGCCGAGTCTGGCACCCCGTGTTCCCTGCGCGCAGCCACTTGTGCAGATTCGGGCATAGTCCAATGTCGCCGAGATTGAATATTCAGAGCACGTTCGATTGTGGTGCTTCACCAGGTTGAGCACGCTAGTTGGGCATCACCCAAGTGAAAGGACCCCACCATGCCCAACCCCCAACAACCTTCCGCCCCCCTCGCCCATAGCTGGTCCATGAGCTACCCGATGACCCTCCGCAGCGTTCGCCTCGCCCGGCTTCATGTCCGTCGTCGGCTGACGATGTGGAACTGGGCCGGTGACGTCGACGACGCCGTCCTCGTCGTTTCCGAGCTCGTCGCCAACGCCGTACTGCACGGCAAGCTCCCCGGGCAGGAACTCTGGCTGCGGGTCGCGGAGTTGGAGTGCGGTGGCTTGAACGTCGACGTGTCCGATCCGAGCCGGGCGCTCCCGGTGCTCAAGGGCAACCCCGGCGGCGAGGGAGGCCGGGGGCTCCTGCTCGTCTCGCGGCTCGCTGACGAACTCGACTGGTTCCTCCGCGCGGACGTCGGCAAGACGGTTCGCGCCCGGCTCGCCGTACCCGACCGTACGAATGCCGCCTCTTGCGATCAGGAGGTCCCCGATCAGGAGGTCCTCCATCAGGGGGCCCTCGATCAGGAGGTCCTCGATCCCGAGGGCGCCTCTGCCGTTGGCCCGCTGCCCGCCGACGACACCGGGCTCCCGAGGCAATCCAACTGGCTGGGCAGTTCGATCAAAAGGAATGTGACAACTCGTTCGATCAGCCAGATTGGGGGGAAGGCGTATGAGCTGGCACATGAGGGAGAGGGGAAGCGTGAACAAGCAACAGCGGCAGCAGGTGATCGCCCAGGTCCACGCAGAGCGGGAGCGACTGCTGCCGCGCAGGGAAGAAGCGACGCGGACCACGATCGAAATGCTGAGGACGAGCACGGACCGGGTCTCGGAACCTGACCTCGTGCCCTATCTGAACCTGGCCTATCTGCTGGGGCTGACATCCTCCCGGGCCTGAAGGCCCGGGGTTCCATCCGCCCGCATGGTGCGGGCCCTGGTGGGTTCCTGTTTCATCAAGCACCGCCCTGGCTAGGCAGGGTCTTACACGCTCTCCGCAGGCGTTTTACTTCTCGACGTGCCCCGCCGCGAAGATCCTGCGCCCTTCGGCGCGGATGTTGACTTCCGCGTTCTCGTCCCGGTCGTGGTGCGCTCCACACGAACACACCCACGACCGGATGCGTAGTCCTTCCAGGCCCTTGGGTCCCTCGATGCTGCCGCAGGCGGAGCACATCTGCGTGGAGGGGAAGAACCGGTCCACCTTGGCGAAGCCGCGCCCGTGCCGGGCGCACTTGGCTTCCAGGGTGCGGGCGAACATGCCCAATGACTGGTCGTGCACGCTCTTGGCGCGCTTGCCCTTGGCCATGCCCTTCACGTTCAGGTCCTCCACGTAGACGGCTTGGCTCTCGCCGACGATGCGGGTGGTTTCCTGCTCGATGAAGTCGCGGCGCTTGTCCGCGATCTTGGCATGGACCTTGGCGACGGCCAGTTTGGCCTTGCGCCGGTTCGCCGATCCCTTTGCGCAGCGGGACAGCTTGCGCTGAGCGCGGCGGAGCTTCTTCTCCTGACGGCGGAAGAACTTCGGGGAGGCGATCTTCCGGCCCCGCAGCACGGCGTAGGAGGACAGGCCCAGGTCGATACCGGTTTCGGTCTCGTCCAAGTCCAGTTCGGGCAGCGGCTTGTCCTCGCTCTCCACCACGAAGCTGGCGAAGTACCGTCCCGCGGGGTCCTTGATGATCGTGACCGATGACGGGTCCGAGGGCAGCGGGCGCGACCAGCGCACCACCACATCCCCGAGCTTGGCGATGAACAGCCGCCCGTTGTCCCGCAGCTTGAAGCCATTGCGGGTGAGCCGGATCGACTGACGCCCGGACTTCTTCTTCCTCTTCGGCGGCTTGATCTTCGGTCCCTGCCGCACGCCCCGCTTGGAGGCGAAGAAGTTCCGGTAGGCGGTATGCAGATCCTGCAAGGACTGCACCAGCGCCACGGACGGGGCTTCCTTCAGCCACTCCCGCTCGGGCGTCTTCTTCCCAGCCGTGATCACCATCTTCTGCAAGGTGACATCCGAGATGTACGGCTCGGAGTTGCGGTACGCCTCCCGCCGGACACGGAGCCCGTCGTTGTAGACCACGCGGGCACAGCCGAAGAAGCGCGCCATGTCCCGCTGCTGCGAAGGGGTCGGGTAGATCCGCTCGTTGTACCGCAGCTTCAAGGCTCACCTCCCCGGACTGGTCGCGATCAAGACCCGCGAACCATAGCCCGGCAGGGTGACTAATTGTCAACTTGGGTTCCTGCTTCGTCTGTGGGCCCGGTACCGGGCTAACCCCGCCCTGAAGGACGGGGCTTGCGCCCTTAAGATTCGGGGTCAAGCGTGCGCGCGGCGAGGACGACCTGCTGGCCTTCGCGCTGTCGCTGGCGAACTGGGCGGTCGCGGCCGTCAGCGAAGTCGCGAAGTACACCGACCGGACCGTGGAGCAGGTCATCGACCAGTACGAGACAGAGATTATGGCGGCGCGAGAAGCCGACGAAGCCGACGAAGCCGACGAAGCCGACGAAGCCAACGGAGTCGACAAGGCCGACGGAACCAGCAAGGCCGACGGAGCCGACGGAGCCGACGAAGAGTCGCTCTGACCTCAGTCTCCTCAGTCTCCGGAAGAGGCCGCAGGCGGGGAAGGGGCTACGGCCGGCCCTGCCCCGGCACCCCGCCCCGGAACAAGGACGGCTCCCCGCCGGAGTCGGCGGGGAGCCATGAGAGGCCGTACGGCAGTCCGCAGCGGCTATCGGGGCGGCTACCAGGGCGCGACCGCGTCCTCGGTGCTCGTGTTCTCGGCGTTCTCGCTGCTCTCGGCGTTCTCGATGCGCTCGCTGCTCTTGGGGCGCATCTTCTGCCGGATCAGGGAGGCGCCGATCACGAGGGCGGCGACCAGCAGGGACAGCAGCAGGATCTTGCGGTTGCCGTGTTCGGTGTCGGTGAGCATGTAGCCGAGCACGAACACGATCAGTGCGACGGTCGCCCAGGTCAGGTACGGGTACAGCCACATCCGCACGACCAGCTTCTCCGGCTCCTCACGCTCGATGATCTTCCGCAGGCGCAGCTGGGAGAAGCAGATCGACCAGCCAGACGAACAGGGCCACGGCGCCGGAGGAGTTGACGAGGAAGAGGAAGACGGTGTCGGGATAGGCGTAGTTGAAGAAGACGGCCACGAAACCGAAGACGACCGAGGCGAGGATCGCGGTGAGCGGCACACCGCGGGCGTTGATCGCGGGCGAAGGCCTTGGGGGCGTCGCCGCGTTCGCCGAGCGAGAAGGCCATCCGGGAGGCGGTGTAGAGGCCGGAGTTGAGGCAGGACAGCACCGAGGTCAGCACGATGAAGTTCATGATCTGGCCGGCGTGGGGGATGCCGAGGGAGTCCAGGGCGGCGGTGTAGCTGCCTTTTTCGGTGAGGGTTTTGTCGTTCCAGGGGATCAGGGTCAGGACGACGAAGATCGAGCCGAGGTAGAAGACGGCGATGCGCCAGATGATGCTGTTGGTGGCTTTGGTCACGGCTTTCTGGGGGTTTTCGGCTTCGCCGGCGGCGAGGGTGGCGATTTCGGTGCCCATGAAGGAGAAGACGACGAGGAGCATGCCCAGGAGGATGGCGCCGGGCCCGTTGGGCAGGAAGCCGCCGTGGTCGGTGAGGTTGGACAGTCCGGCTTTGTCGGTGTCGACGCCGGGCAGGAGGCCGAAGACGGCGAGGGCGCCGATGAGGATGAAGGCGGCGATGGCGACGACTTTGATGCCGGCGAACCAGAACTCGAATTCGCCGTAGGAGGCGACGGAGACGAGGTTGGTGGCGGTGAGGACGGTCATCACGATGAGGGTCCAGGCCCATTGGGGTATCTGGGGGATCCAGCTTTCGAGGATGACGGCGCCGGCGGTGGCTTCTACGGCGAGGACGACGACCCAGAAGAACCAGTAGAGCCAGCCGGTGGTGAAGCCGGCCCAGCGTCCGAGGGCGCGGTCGGCGTGGGCGGAGAAGGAGCCGGAGGTGGGGTTGGCGGCGGACATTTCGCCGAGCATCCGCATGACCAGGACGACGAGGGTGCCGACGAGGGCGTAGGAGAGGAGGATGCCGGGGCCGGTGGTGGTGATGCCGGTGCTGGAGCCGACGAAGAGGCCGGCGCCGATGACGCCGCCAATAGCGATCATGGAGAGGTGACGGTTCTTCAGTCCGGCCTGGAGGCCGCTGCCGGACCCTCCATGGCCACCGGTGGGGGGAGCGGTGGCTGGAGGCGGGGAATCAGGGTGACGTGCAGTCATGTCGACATCCAGGGGGTGGTGGGGAGCGCCGTGAGGGGAGTGGCTGCCTGGGGCTACGGATCGCCGGTTCGCAAGTCAGCGGTTCGCAAGTCGCCGGGTCGCCGGTTCACAAGTCACCGGCTCACCGCGGTACCAGATCGCCCCGTCTCCTGCTGGGGAGTAGTCCGTATTCACTTGCGGAAATGGATTTGCGCAAGCGTATGGGGGCGCATGGGGCGGTGTGTTTGTGGGGGACGACAAACTCGTCCTCGATGGCTGTGCGCCCAGCCAATGCGGAATGTGCCCGGCCCATGCGGAAGCAAGGTCAGGTGGGGGGTGACAGCCGCAACTGGAGCATGGCCAGCAGACGCTGGTCAGGGCGGCTCAGCTCGAGACCGGTCAGCTCCTCGGCCCGGCGAAGGCGGTAACGCAGCGTGTTGGGGTGCACATGCAGCTGGGCGGAGGCCGCCCGTACGTCACCGAAGGAATTCAGATAGGTCAACAGGGTCTCGGCCAGGCGGCCCTGGTGCCGGCTGTCGTGCGCGACGAGAGCGGTCAGTCGTGGATCCCGTATCTCGGGATGGGCGGAAAGCAGCGCCAGCACTTCGCTGACCAGTACTTCCGCCTGGATGTCCGGCAGCGCGGCGACCGCGGCGGGCACACCGGCCCCCACCATGGCGTTGAGGATGCGGTCGGCCTCCCGGCGGGACTCGGGGACGTTCCCGAGGCCGGACACCACGCGGCCGACCGAGCCACGCAGCGGCAGGCTCAGGTGGCGGCGTGCGGCGTCGGTGATCTCCTGGCCCCAGCCGCGCAGCGTGTCTATGTCGATACTGCGGGGCAGTTGGGGCAGGAGCACATAGATACGGGGATCGATCTGAGCGACCAGTGCGCTGCGGTGCCGGGCGGCGATGTGCACGGAGATCAGGTGGATGACCTCGGTGTGGGTCAGTTCCGTCGCGACGATGTCGGCCGGTTCGTCGGCCGGCTCCGGCGCGACGACGACCTCCGTGGTCCCGTACGAGGAGGCCCCGTACGAGGAGGCCCCGTACGAGAGAGAAGCCCAGGACGGCGGCCGGGCGGGTCGCGTCGAACCCCAGGTGGGTGGCCAGCGGCTGCGGCCCGGTGCTCCCCTCCAGAAGCCCGGCCAGCAGGGTCCGGGTGAGCGTCAGGTCCTCGGAGAGTTCCCGGCGGCGGCGCACCAGGTGGAGCGCGGCGACCCGGGCGGCACCCAGCAGCGCCTGGCCCGAGCGTTCGGACAGTGGCGTCGAGCCCTCCTGTACCCAGATGGTGCCCAGTTGCCGGTCCCCGGACCGGATGGCCACCGCGAGCCGGCGGCGGATCCCCAGCTCGGGGTGGCTGTCGATGCTGATCACCTCGTCGCTGGAGCGCAGGTGATGGAACACGCCCCACTCGCGCAGCTTCGCCAGGTACGCCTCCGGTCCCTGCCAGCTGAGGATGGAGCGTCGCCGCAGGTCGTCGATCTCGTCGGAGTCGGTGGCGCGGGAGTACGCCAGCACCCGGTGGGCGGCGTCCTCGATGCTGACGATGCCGCTGGTGAGGATGGCGGTGGTCTGGGCGAGCGAGAACAGGTCGCCCTCCTCGGCCCGTTGCCCGAAGTGGCCCGGTGCCGCGTCGTCAAGGGCGGCGCGGGCCAACGCGTTCACCTGTTCCCAGCGTGCTTCGCCGCGCAAGGAGAGCAGGGCGACTTTGGCCTCGGTGGCAGTCTCGCGGAGGGCCGCCGCCTGTTCGGGACCGTCCAGTCTGACCACGACGGCGGCGGCCCCATCGCGCCCGGCGGCCCGCAGCGCGGGATGAGCGGCCCGGCCACGGGCACCGATGACGAGGACCAGCTCGCCCGGCCGAGCGGACGGCGGGTCCTCGGGGTCGAGCAGGGCGACGCCGCGGATCTCGACGTTCAGTCCGGCGGGAGCGGCCTGCACCTCCACCAGCGAATCACCCAGGGCCATCAGCAACTGGCGCAGGCTGACGCCCGCTGCGGGAGGAGGTACCGCGGGAGGAGGTACCGCGGGAGGAGGTACTGCGGCCGGATCCATGGTCGCCGCCTCTGTTGTCGCCTCTGCTGGGGAGCCACGCCGGAACGCTGATGTTATCCGCCCGGGTGACGGGGATCGTACGGGGGTATGTGATCGCACTGGGGTATGTGTGGGTGGCAGGATCGGCCCTGTCCGCATGCTGAACACCATCCCCGAGGGAGTGCCGCCCGTGCCCGGTGAGAATCTGTCCCGCGACGAGGCCCGGGAGCGGGCCGCGCTGCTGTCCGTCGACGGGTACGAGGTGTCGCTCGACCTGCGGTCCGCCGTCGGGCGAGGCCGACGGACGCCGGGCCGCGCACCTTCCGTTCGGTGACGACGATCCGCTTCCGCTGCGCCGAGCCGGGCGCCACCAGCTTCGCCGACCTGATCGCGCCGAGCGTCACCGCCGTCATCCCTCAACGGCAGGGACCTCGACCCCGGCGACGGTCTTCGACGGCGCGCGGATCGCCCTGGAGGACCTCGCCGCCGACAACGAGCTCGTCGTCGACGCCCAGTGCGCCTACAGCCGCACCGGCGAGGGCCTGCACCGCTTCGTCGACCCCGAGGACGGCGAGGTCTACCTCTACACGCAGTACGAGCCGGCCGACGCCCGCCGCGTCTTCGCCAACTTCGAGCAGCCGGACCTGAAGGCGCCCTTCCGCTTCGAGGTACGGGCGCCCGCAGGGCTGGACGGTGTGGAGCAACGGCGACCGGGCGAACTGCACGACGGGGTCTGGCGGTTCGCGCGAGACCAAGCCGATCTCGACGTACATCACGGCGGTCGTGGCGGGGCCGTACCACTATGTGACGGACACCTACGAGCCGGACTTCGAGGACGGTACGCGCGCTGGAGATCCCCCTCGGCGCGATGTGCCGCAAGGGGCTCGCCACGCACTTCGACGCCGACGACGTCTTCCTGATCACCAAGCAGGGCCTGGACTTCTTCCACGACCACTTCGACTACCCGTACCCCTTCGGGAAGTACGACCAGGCGTTCGTGCCCGAGTACAACCTCGGCGCGATGGAGAACCCGGGACTGCGTCACCTTCCGCGAGGAGTTCATCTTCCGCGGCAAGGTGACACAGGCGTCGTACGAGGGCCGGGCGAACGTCATCCTGCACGAGATGGCGCACATGTGGTTCGGCGACCTGGTCACCATGGAGTGGTGGGACGACCTGTGGCTGAAGGAGTCCTTCGCCGACTTCATGGGCGCGTTCGCGCTGGTCGAGGCGACCCGCTTCACCAGGACGGCTGGATCACCTTCGCCAACCGCCGCAAGGCCTGGGCCTACCGCGCCGACCAGCTGCCCTCCACCCACCCCGTCACGGCCGACATCCGCGACCTGGAGGACGCCAAGCTCAACTTCGACGGCATCACGTACGCCAAGGGCGCCTCCGTACTCAAGCAGCTCGTCGCGTACGTCGGGCGGGACGCGTTCCTGGAGGGCGCGCGGCGCTACTTCAAGCGGCACGCGTACGGCAACACGCGCCTCGGCGATCTGCTGTCGGTGCTGGAGGAGACGTCCGGGCGGGACATGGCCGCGTGGTCGCGGGCCTGGCTGCAGACCGCCGGGGTCAACTCGCTGACTCCGCAGGTGCTGTTGGACGCCGACGGGCCGGATCGACGAGCTGGCGATCCTCCAGGAGGCGCCGGAGTCCCACCCCGAGCTGCGGCCGCACCGGGTGGCGGTCGGCCTGTACCGGCGGGCGGCCGGGGGCGCCGCTGGAGCGGTACGCGCGCGCCGAGGTGGACGTCGACGGGCCGCGCACGGTCGTCGGCGAGCTGGCGGGCGCCGAGGCGCCCGAGCTGGTGCTGGTCAACGACGAGGACCTGACGTACTGCAAGATCCGCTTCGACGAGGGCTCGCTGGCGACCCTGCGCGCCCACCTCGGCGAGCTCACCGACCCGCTGGCCCGGGCGCTGTGCTGGTCGGCGCTGTGGAACCTGACACGGGACGCGCTGATGCCCGCCCGGGACTTCGTCGACCTGGTGCTGCGGTTCGCGGGGCGCGAGTCCGACATCGGTGTGCTCCAGATGCTGCACGCCTGGGCCGACTCGGCGCTCACGCACTACGCGGCGCCCGAGTGGCGGGAGGAGGGCGGCCGGCTGCTCGCGGAGGGCGCGCTGCGCGAGCTGCGGGCGGCCGAGCCGGGCAGCCAGCACCAGCTCGCCGTGGGCGCGCTTCTTCGCGGCGGTCGCCTCGGGCGCGGCCGAACTGCGAGCTGCTGCGGGGTCTGCTGGAGGGCACGGCGAAGATCGACGGGCTGGAGGTGGACCAGGAGCTGCGCTGGGCGTTCCTGGAGCCGCTGGCCGCGCACGGGGTGGCCGACGAGGCGGTGCTCGCGGCCGAACTGGCCCGTGACGACACGGCGTCCGGCAAGCGGCACCAGGTGCGGTGCCTGGCGGCCCGGCCCTCGGCCGCGGTGAAGGCGCAGGCGTGGGCGTCGGTGGTGGAGTCGGACGCGCTGTCCAACGCCCTGGTCGAGGCGACGATCGCGGGCTTCGCCCAGCCGTCGCAGCGGGAGCTGACGGCGCCGTACGCGGAGAAGTACTTCGCGGCGATCGAGCGGGTGTGGGCGGAGCGGTCCATCCAGATCGGCATGGACGTGGTGAGGGGCCTGTTCCCGTCGCTCGCAGGACTCGCAGGCCACGCTGGACGCCACCGACGCGTGGCTGTCGGCGCACGAGGAGGCGGCGCCGGCGCTGCGCAGGCTGGTGCTGGAGGCACGGGACGACCTGGCGCGGGCGCTGCGGGGGCAGGAGTGCGACGCGGCGGCGGCGAAGTAGCCGCAGTGGTAGGGGAGTTGAGTGGCACCTTGAAGGGCACCTTGAAGGGCACCTTGAAGGGTGCCGGCAAGGGCACCGGCAAGGGTACTGACAAGGGCGCCGGCAAGGGCACTGACAAGGGCACCGCAGGTTGACGCGGTGCCCTTGCCGGGCGGTTACGAAACGGGGGTATCCGGAGCCGTAACCCTTGCTGTTTCCCCTCCGGACCAGCGGCTCCCGATACTCGAACGTCCGTGCTTCAGAGCGAGGTTGTCCGTATTTGTCGACGGACGCGTAACAGCGGTTAGCGAGCGGATCAGACACGGAAAGCTGCCGGTCATGACACAACACCCCGCTCTCCCCCCGCCCCCGCCCCCTGCGCCACCTCTCCGACGTTCAGCGCCGTGTCCTGACCGCCGCCCAGCTGCGCGCCCAGGGCGTCACGGCCGCCGAGACGAACGAGCAGTGCCGTCCCAGCGGCCCCTGGCAGCAGTTCCTCCCGGGCGTGTACCTGCTCCACCCGGGCCCGCCCACCTCGGAGGAGCGCCTCCACGCGGTCCTGCTGTACACGGCGCGCTGTCGCGAGTCGGCCGGGTTGCGCGGGGTGCCCGCCCAGCCGGGCGCCGGCGAGCCGCACGCCCCGGCCGCGGCCGCGCGCTACACGGACGCGGTGATCACCGGCATGGCCGCCCTCACCCTGCACGGCTTCGCCTCCGCCCCCCCGCCTCTCTCCCTGGACCGGATCGACGTCCTCGTCCCCCGCCTGCGCCGCCTCCGCTCCGCGGGCTGCGCCCGTATCCTGCGCACCCCCGCCCTCCCCACCCCCACCCTCATCACGGGCCTCCCGGTCGCCCCCGTCCCCCGCGCCCTCGCCGACGCGGTGGCGGACCTGTCCGACGCGGGCGTCGTACGCCGCCTGCTGACGGAGGCGGTACGCGCGGGCCACACCGACCCGGCCACGGTCGTCCGCGAGCTGACCCGGGCGAGGCTGCTCGAGCACGCCCCATGTGGTGGACGCGATCGATTCCCTGCTGGCCGAGGGCCGCGCGATCGCCGAGGACAGCCTCTACCGCATGGTCGAGCAGTACGGCCTCCCGGACCCGGTCTGGAACGTGGACCTGCGACTGCCGGGCGGCCCCTACCTGGGCGGCCTCGACGCGTACTGGCCGGAGCAGGCGGTGGCGGTCGAGCTCGACACCCGGGCCCCCCGCGACGACGAGGACGCCCTCTGGTCGGAATACGCCCGCAAGCGCGAGACCTTGGAGGAGCTGGGCATCACGATCGTCTACATCACCCCGAAGAAGCTCCGCGAGTCCCTGGAACAGCAGGCAACGGTCGTCCGCACGGCCCTCATGGCCTCGGCCGACCACGATCCGGCGGAGTACGTCGTGGCGCTGCCGCGGTAGCCGGGCCCGCCCGGGCCGGGTGCGTCAGGAGGGGAGAGGAGGGGCCGCCGATCCGTTCGGCGGCCCCTCCTCGTCCCTCTGCGCGGGTCCCTCTGCGCGGGATCCCCCTGGGTGGCACCGTCTCCCTGGGTGGCACGTCCCCCGGGCGGTCCCGCCGGAACGGCCGTGTCACACTCGGATCATGCGCGTCTATCTCGGCTCGGATCACGCCGGCTACGAACTGAAGAACCACCTCGTCGAGTGGCTGAAAGCCGCAGGCCATGAGCCTGTTGACTGTGGGCCTCACCTCTACGACGCCCAGGACGACTACCCGCCGTTCTGCCTGCGCGCCGCCGAGCGGACGGCCGCCGACCCCAGCTCCTTCGGCATCGTGATCGGCGGCTCCGGGAACGGTGAGCAGATCGCCGCGAACAAGGTGACCGGGGTGCGTGCCATTCTCGCCTGGAGCGTGGAGACCGCGTCGCTGGGGCGCGAGCACAACAACGCGAACGTCCTCGCGGTCGGGGCGCGCATGCACACCCAGGAGGAGGCGACGAAGTTCATCGAGACCTTCCTCAACACGCCGTTCTCGGGCGACGCGCGTCATGTCCGCCGGATCGACATGCTGTCGGCGTACGAAAAGACAGACGACCTCCCGCCCATCCCACCGCACCACCCACAGCGGTAGGGGCACCGGGGGCTGGTTCACCCCACCTTCACCCCACCGACGGAGAGCTGTGAGGAGAGCTGTGAGCGCCCGTGAGGGCCGTCGTGGGAGATCTCTCGTGTGAGATCTGTGTGAGATTCGTCGTGAACCGGGTCTCGGAAGGGGGATAAGGAGAACCTCCCGTGCACAAGAGCTGCTCCGATGGATAAGGTCCCGAGCAATGGCAGCAGAGGGAGAACAGCGCGCGGAGGCCGAGACGTTCACGGCCCGGTTGAGGAAACTGGTTCACCGGGGCCGCACCGGCCTGCGCAAATCCGCCGTCGACTACTTCCGCGGGGATGGTCTCCGACTGGATCGCGTTCGCCGGTCTGCTGCTGACGATCCCCCTGATCGCCGCGTGCACGATGGTCAACTCGGTGTGGGTGTCGCCGGCGGCGCTCGTCCTCCCGATCGTCGCGGGCGGCCTGCTGCTGCGCCCGGCCAGCCTGCTCGGCGCTGTACGCGGCCGCCGCGACCGCGCTGATCGTGGAGTCCGTGCAACTCGGCCCGTACGCGGAAGGCCCGTCCCGGGTGACGCCGGGCATCGTGCTCGTCGTCGCGGCCTGCGGTTTCTTCGGCCTGCTCATCGCGCAGTTCCGCAGCCGGGTCGGCGTCCCCTGGCGGCGCGGCGGCACCATGCTCTTCGACCTGCGCGAACGCATCCGCGTGCAGAGCAAGTTGCCGCGGCTGCCGAGGGGCTGGCACCGCGAGATGGCGCTGCGGCCGGCGGGCGGCCAGTCCTTCTCCGGCGACTTCGTGGTCGCGGCCCGTACGAACGGCGGACGCACCCTGGAGGTCGTCCTCACGGACGTGTCCGGCAAGGGCATGGACGCGGGCTCGCGCGCCCTGCTCCTGTCCGGCGCCTTCGGCGGCCTGCTGGGCTCGCTGCCGCCGCACGCGCTTCCTCCCCGCCGCCAACGGCTACCTGCTCCGCCAGGACTGGGACGAGGGCTTCGCCACCTCCGATCCACCTCGTCCTGGACCTGGACTCCGGCGACTACGAACTCTTCTCGGCCGGGCACCTGCCGGGCCTCCAGCTCAGCGCGGGCAGCGGCCGCTGGGAGGAGAAGGCCGCGGAGGGCCCGCTGCTCGGCGTGTACGACGGGCGCCCAGTTCGACCCGGTCAAGGGCTCCCTGCGGCCGGGCGACGTCCTGATGCTCTTCACGGACGGCCTGGTGGAGACGCTCCGACCGGGATATCGTCGAGGGCATCGACCGCCTCACGGGCGAGGCCGACCGCTACGTGGCCGGCGGCTTCCACGGCGCGGCCTGGCACCTGATCGAGGCGGTCGCCAAGGACGTGAACGACGACCGCGCCCTGCTGCTGATCTGCCGAGAGGGCCTGACAGCGGGCCAGTGACCCCTCTCCTCACCCGCCCCCACTCACCCGATCCCACATCGAGGCCCTCGCCCACGAGGCATACGCAGAGGCATACGCAGAGGCACGCGCCGGGGCATACGCCGCCCAGACCGACAAGGCCGGACGGCCCTACGTCGCGTCGGCCTAGCCGACCCGGTCGGCTTTACCAGCCCGCTCTGCTTTACCAGCCCGCTCTGCCTTACCAACCCGCTCTGCCTTGCCGCGCGCACGTGCCAACTCTGTCGCATCCCGCTTGAACGCCCACTCCATCTTCGGCTCCATCGCGAAGCGGAACATCCGCCGCACCGGCGGCGTGCACAGCACCGTGATCGACGGCGGCGGCGAGCAGCGTGACGAAGATCTCGCCGAGCGGCTGGTACACCCACGGTGGTCGTCGTACCAGCCCCAGAAGCGGGCAGCCCTTGACGAGGAAACCGTGCAGCAGGTAGCCGTACAGCGTGCCCGCGCCCGAGCACCGTGAACCACATCTTGCGGCGCGGCACCCAGGCGAAGAAGCAGGCCGTGAGCACCATCGAGCAGCCGAAGAGCGCGAGCGTCATGACGGCGCCGGCCCACCACGGCGCGCCCAACTCCTGCGCGCTGTCACGGTGGTAGAACCAGGCCGAGGTCATGCGCGGCGCCGCCCAGTACGCCACGACGAGCGCGACCGCGACCACCGGCACCGACAGGATCCGCACCTCACGGCGCCGCATCAGCTGGAAGTGCTCGGGCTTCATGCACAGGCCCATGACGAAGAACGGCAGGAACTGCAGGACACGCTGCAGATCCAGGTCGTCACCGATGTCGGGCGAGACGGACGCGAGGACAGCGATGCCGAGCGCGAGCGGCACGGGCCAGCGCACGACCTTCCACAGCGGCGTCGTCAGCCGCCAGACGAACAGCGCGACCAGGAACCAGGTGAGGTACCAGGGGTCGAGCAGGCTGATCGGCGTGGCCGGGGTCGTCGTCGGCCCAGCGCTTGAAGAGCGAGTACGCGACCTCGAAGATCGACGTACGGCACGGCGATGCCGGTGACCAGGCGCTGGAGCCGGTCGGGGCGCATGTCGAAACTGCGCGAGAAATAGCCGGAGATGAGAATGAAGGCCGGCATGTGGAATGTGTAGACGACCATGTAGAGCGCCTCGGCGGCGCGGCTGTGGTCGGTGAGCGGCTCCCAGGCGTGGCCCATCGCGACGAGCACGATGGCCAGGTACTTGGCGTTGTCGAAGAACGCGTCGCGCTGTATGGCCGGTCTGGCGTCCGACGCGGCGGTATCGGGGGCCGGGCGCGGCGTCCGGGAGGAGCGCGGACTCGGTACTCCGTCCGTCGGCTGCTCGGCCGGCTGCTCGGCCTGGGGGAGTGGTGTCCTGAGGTAACTGTGCGGTCGCAGCGAGTTCGTCACAGGCCTTCCTCCCACCGGAAGCTCGGCGGGTAGGTCCGCGCACTTGCTGCGCATGCGGGGGACGAGGCGGGGGTGAACATCTGAGGCAGCCTAGCGCCGTCCGCGGGATTTAGTAAAACCCCGACATGAATCCTGCTATTACACGCCTGTGCGTACTCGGGATTTGAAGGGGAGCTACCTGTCGATTGCCTCTCGATCAATCGACAATCGAGCCGATTGATCGATACTCGGTCGGTACTCGCCCGGTGCTGGGTCAGTGCTGGGTCGGTGGTCAATCGGTGTCGGTGGTCGATCGGTGGTCGATCGGCACGTCACCAGCCACGCCCCAACAGGGCATTCGCAGCCCTTCTGTCCTCATTCATCCGGACTAAATGGCGCATGACGTTCGTGGGCGACCTCGGCGAAATGTCCCCTCTCTCAGGGTTGTTGGTGCGCCTGTGGCGACAATTCGAATTAGCTGCGAACGGGATGTGTGTGCATCGAAACGATCTCTCGTGTATCGCTCCGCATTCCAGCTCCGGGTGACCCTCTCGAATCGCTGTCCGACCTGCGGCCGTTGAGGGTGCGGAGGTGCGGGTCCCGTATGCGGAACCGGTCGACGTTCAGTCATCGGCCGCATGGACGAGCCGGGTTGGTGGCACGATGGTCCTGGCGGGGGTGTGCAAGGTTGGCATCTCCGGGTCAGGAGAGCGGACCGATGAGGGTGTGATCAGTTGTGGCTATTTCGCTGTCAGTGGTGTTGCTGTTGGCGATCATCCTGGTGGTGTTGGTGCGAGGCGGGAGCCTCAAGGCGGGGCCCGCGATCATCGCGGCGCTCTTCGGCTTCTTCCTCGCCTCGACGGGGATCGCCGACGACATCCAGCGCTTCTTCGACGCGATAGCGGACACCCTCAACTCCCTCCGGTTCTAACCGCGTCGGCCGGTACGGGCACGGGGGCAGGCCGAACTGAACGCGCTCCCCGGAGCGCTCCCCGGAAACGATCCGGAAACGATCGAGGGAAACAAGACCAGATGAAGCAAGGCCAGGGAATCGAGGCCAGGGAAACGATCAGGGCCAGCGGGGGAAACGATCAGGGCCAGGCAGAGGTTCGAACCTCTGCCTGGCCCTGAGCCGTACAGAGCGGGCGACGGGAATCGAACCCGCGTAGCTAGTTTGGAAGACTAGGGCTCTACCATTGAGCTACGCCCGCACAGATCGCACCGTAAGGTCAGGTGACCGCGGCACAGAAGGCATCGTAGCGGGTCGTGCGCCCTCGCCGCACACCCCGCTTCCGGTCCTCGCCCGCGCGTAACCGTCACCGGGGTAAACGCGGGGGTAATGCGGTAGCCGTACTGCCTGCGGGCATGTACCCCGGGCATGTACCCTACGTGTCGCACCAGACGGGGTGTGGCGCAGCTTGGTAGCGCGTCCGCTTTGGGAGCGGAAGGCCGTGGGTTCAAATCCCGCCACCCCGACCACCAGCCGGAACCCGCCATGGGGAGTCCGGATCCGGCAGTTCTTCTTTTGGGGCGCGCCCCGCCTGCGGCTACTATGCAAGCTGCGCGCCCGTGTGTCTGCACTGTTACGTCTCTCAAGGGCCGCGAATCCGCTGAGGCTCTGCCGTCGTCCGCGCAGGCAGCGGCGCACAGCAGAAACCCAAGATGGCAGAAACCCAAGATGTCAGCCCCAAGGAGACCGAACCGTGAAGAGCGCCGTGGAGACCCTGAACCCGACCCGGGTTCGGCTCACTGTCGAGGTGCCCTTCGAGGAGCTCAAGGACAGCCTCGACGCGGCGTACAAGAAGATCAACCAGCAGGTCACGGTGAAGGGCTTCCGCAAGGGCAAGATCCCGGCCCGCATCATCGACCAGCGGTTCGGTCGCGGTGCCGTGCTGGAGGAGGCCGTCAACGACGCGCTTCCGAAGTTCTACACCGACGCGGTCAACGAGGCCGAGCTGAACGTCCTCGGCCAGCCCGAGGTCGACATCACGGAGCTGAAGGACGGCGAGACGCTGACCTTCACCGCCGAGGTCGACGTCCGCCCGACGATCGAGATCCCGGACTACTCCGGCATCGAGGTCGAGGTCGACGCCGTCGAGGTCGAGCGAGGAGGAGGTCGAGAAGTCGGTCGAGCAGCTGCGCGAGCGCTTCGCCTCCACGTCCCCTGTCGAGCGCGCCGCCGAGGACGGCGACGTCGTCACGCTCGACCTGGAGGCCAAGATCGACGGCGAGGTGCTGGAGGACGGCGTCGCGGACGGCCTCTCCTACACCATCGGCTCCGGCGAGCTGCTGGACGGCATCGACGACGCCGTGACGGGCCTGGAGGCCGGTGGCGAGGCCACCTTCACCTCCGAGCTCAAAGGCGGCTCGGCGGCGGGCAAGGAGGCCGAGGTCACCGTCAAGGTCACCCAGGTCGCGGCCCGTGAGCTGCCGGAGCTGGACGACGAGTTCGCCCAGCTCGCGTCCGAGTTCGACACGCTCGAGGAGCTGAAGGCGGACAGCCGCAAGCGCCTGGAGAACATGAAGCAGTACGACCAGGCCACGCAGGCCCAGGAGCGCGTCCTGGAGAAGCTGCTGGAGCTCGTCGAGGTGCCCGTCCCCGAGAAGCTCCTCGAGGACGAGGTCACCACCCGCAAGCACAACCTGGAGCACCGCCAGCTCGGCCAGATGGGCCTCACCCTCGACCAGTACCTGGAGATCCAGGGCAAGTCGGAGGAGGAGTTCGAAACCGAGACGCGTGAGGCCGCGGTCAAGGGCATCAAGACCCAGTTCCTCCTCGACGAGCTGGTCTCCCAGGAGAAGCTGAACGTCAACCAGGAGGAGCTGACGGAGCACCTGATGCGCCGCGCCGCCTCCTCCGGCATGTCCCCCGACCAGTTCGCCCAGGCGGTCGTCGAGGGCGGCCAGGTCCCGCTCCTCGTCGGCGAGGTCGCCCGCGGCAAGGCCCTGGCCCTGGTCGTCGAGGCCGCCACGGTCAAGGACACCAACGGCGAGGTCATCGACCTGGACGACGAGGACGAGCTCGAGACGGCCACAGAGACGGTCGAGGCCGTGGAGAGCTCCGCCGAGACCGCCGAGACCGCCGAGTCCGCCGAGGACAAGCCGGAGGCCTGACACCCACGGCACCTGTCACACACCCCTGACGGGCCCCGAGGGCGCATCCGCACCCCTCGGGGCCCGTCCGCGTCCGCACCCTCGGCGGTGCCCACGGCCGAGGGCGCCCCCGGGGCAGGGCACGCTCCGGCACCGGCGAACCCAGCTCACGAACCCAGCTCAACGCATGCGCTGACAGCGAACAGTTCCCTCTGCGGGATTCCCCGGAGGGACCCGCGCGTTAGGGTCCATGAATACGAGGGCAGGGGAGTCCCCGGAGCCGCCCCGGAGGGGGCGCACCGGCTCCCAGGCCCCAGCAGAAGACGTGAGACGGCCCGGCGCCGTCGTAAGACGAGCAGGTGGATACGTGACGAATCTGATGCCCTCCGCCGCTGAGCCTTCCATCGGTGGTGGCCTCGGCGACCAGGTCTACAACCGGCTGCTCGGTGAGCGGATCATTTTCCTCGGCCAGCCGGTCGACGACGACATCGCGAACAAGATCACCGCGCAGCTGCTGCTCCTTGCCGCGGACCCGGACAAGGACATCAACCTGTACATCAACAGCCCCGGCGGCTCGATCACGGCCGGTATGGCGATCTACGACACCATGCAGTTCATCAAGAACGACGTGGTGACCATCGCGATGGGCCTCGCCGCCTCGATGGGTCAGTTCCTGCTGAGCGCGGGCACGCCGGGCAAGCGCTTCGCGCTGCCGAACGCCGAGATCCTGATCCACCAGCCGTCCGCCGGCCTCGCCGGCTCGGCTTCCGACATCAAGATCCACGCCGAGCGGCTGCTGCACACCAAGAAGCGCATGGCCGAGCTCACGGCCCACCACACCGGCCAGACGGTCGAGCAGATCACCCGCGACTCCGACCGCGACCGCTGGTTCGACGCCTACGAGTCCAGGGACTACGGCCTCATCGACGACGTCATCACCCACGCCGCCAGCTTGCCGGGCGGCGGCGGCACCGGGGCGGCGTAACCGGCGCACGCCGGGCGCGAACTGGAGTCGCTGTACCCGGCGCGCGAGGTCGTACAAGCAGTACAGCTCGTACGGCCCGTAGAGCCCGTACACGTCGTACAGCTGGACAAGCCGTACGACCGTGCAGCGGAACCGGCGCCCCACGAACCACGGACGGAACGGACACGACGGACGCGACGGGCGGGTACAGGGTCGAGGTCAGTGAGAGCACCGAGACTCCGGCCGTGAGATCCGCGGGTCTCCGTACGACCATGGAAGTGAGGGGACCGTGACCCCGTACGACGGCGTGCAGCCGGCGCACCAGGAGTCCGGAAGATCCCGGCGACCCCGCAACAAGCCCCAAACCCCCAGCCGACCGCCTCAGCCCCTCTCAGGCTTCAGGAGATCACAGTGAACGACTTTTCCGGCAGCGGCCTCTACGACCGCGTGCGCGCCGAATACACCGGCCCCACGGCCGAGTCCCGCTATGTCATCCCGCGCTTCGTCGAGCGCACCTCGCAGGGTGTGCGCGAGTACGACCCGTACGCGAAGCTCTTCGAGGAACGCGTGATCTTCCTCGGCGTCCAGATCGACGACGCCTCCGCCAACGACGTCATGGCACAGCTGCTGTGCCTGGAGTCGATGGACCCCGACCGTGACATCTCCGTCTACATCAACAGCCCAGGCGGCTCCTTCACCGCGCTCACGGCCATCTACGACACGATGCAGTTCGTGAAGCCGGACATCCAGACGGTCTGCATGGGTCAGGCGGCCTCCGCCGCCGCGATCCTGCTGGCCGCCGGTACGCCCGGAAAGCGCATGGCGCTGCCGAACGCCCGCGTGCTGATCCACCAGCCGTACAGCGAGACCGGCCGCGGCCAGGTCTCCGACCTGGAGATCGCCGCCAACGAAATCCTCCGGATGCGCTCGCAGCTGGAGGAGATGCTGGCCAAGCACTCCAGCACCCCGATCGAGAAGATCCGCGAGGACATCGAGCGCGACAAGATCCTCACGGCTGAGGACGCCCTCTCGTACGGACTGATCGACCAGATCGTCTCGACCCGGAAGATGAACAACACATCCGTCAGCTAGGGCGGGCCGGGAGACCCCCTGCTCATGGGTCCTCCCGCCCCCGTTGGCTCGGGGAGTCCCGGAGGAGTATCGTCTGCCGCCCCTTGGCGCGGTTTGGCACGGTACACGTCAAAGTGAACCGGGCCAAGGGGGGCCCGGACGGGGGCCCCGGCAAGGTACCGTCGGACATAAGGCAGCACCAGGAGCCGCTGAACTCAGGCGTCTCCCAGGCGAAGGGGAAGCACACCGTGGCACGCATCGGTGACGGCGGCGATCTGCTCAAGTGCTCGTTCTGCGGCAAGAGCCAGAAGCAGGTCAAGAAGCTCATCGCAGGCCCCGGTGTGTACATCTGCGACGAGTGCATCGATCTCTGCAACGAGATCATCGAGGAAGAGCTCGCGGAGACCAGCGAGGTCCGCTGGGAGGAGCTCCCGAAACCCCGCGAGATCTACGAGTTCCTCGAGGGGTACGTAGTCGGCCAGGAAGCGGCCAAGAAGGCCCTCTCCGTCGCGGTGTACAACCACTACAAGCGCGTCCAGGCCGGCGAGAACGGCGGGGCGGGCGGCCGTGATGACGCCATCGAGCTGGCGAAGTCCAACATCCTTCTTCTCGGCCCGACGGGTTCGGGAAAGACCCTGCTGGCCCAGACCCTGGCCCGCATGCTGAACGTCCCGTTCGCCATCGCGGACGCGACGGCCCTCACGGAGGCGGGGTACGTCGGCGAGGACGTCGAGAACATCCTGCTGAAGCTCATCCAGGCCGCCGACTACGACGTCAAGAAGGCCGAGACCGGGATCATCTACATCGACGAGATCGACAAGGTGGCCCGCAAGAGCGAGAACCCGTCGATCACCCGCGACGTGTCCGGTGAAGGCGTCCAGCAGGCCCTCCTGAAGATCCTGGAGGGTACGACCGCCTCGGTCCCGCCCCAGGGCGGCCGCAAGCACCCCCACCAGGAGTTCATCCAGATCGACACGACGAACGTCCTGTTCATCGTGGGCGGCGCCTTCGCGGGCCTGGAGAAGATCATCGAGGCGCGGGCGGGCGCGAAGGGCATCGGCTTCGGCGCCACGATCCGCTCCAAGCGGGAGCGGGAGTCCAAGGACCAGTTCGAGGACATCATGCCCGAGGACCTGGTCAAGTTCGGCATGATCCCCGAGTTCATCGGCCGCCTCCCGGTCATCACCTCGGTCCACAACCTCGACCGCGAGGCCCTCCTGCAGATCCTGGTGGAGCCGCGCAACGCGCTCGTGAAGCAGTACCAGCGCCTCTTCGAACTCGACGGCGTGGAGCTGGACTTCGAGCGTGAGGCCCTCGAGGCCATCGCCGACCAGGCCATCCTCCGCCAGACCGGAGCCCGCGGCCTGCGCGCCATCATGGAGGAGGTCCTCCAGGCGGTGATGTACGAGGTCCCGTCCCGTAAGGACGTGGCCCGAGTGGTCATCACGGCGGACGTCGTCCTCTCGAACGTGAACCCGACGCTGGTCCCCCGCATCCTAGGCAAGAACGACGGCCGCCACGAGAAGAGCGCGTAGCGCCGCACCGTCCCGCACGCCTGGTACGCGCGGAGGGCCCCGAGCCGATCGGCTCGGGGCCCTCTTGGTGCTCACGACTGGTGCTCACGACTGGTGCTCACGACCGGTGCTCGTGACCGGTGTTGTCATTCCTTCGTGCGTGCGGCCTGGTACACCTTCACGGTCTCCGCCGCGGCCTCCTCGACCGTGGACACCTGCCCGCCCAGCTGAACCTTGGCGAGGTCGACGGCCTGCACCAGGCCGAGCGTGCTGTAGTCGGCCCAGACGCAAGAGGGCACCTCGAAGCTGCTCGGTGCTCCGGGCCCGGGGTCGCTGTCGGTGAACTTCACCGTCTGGCACTTCATCAGGGCGCCCTCGAACCCCTCCGGCTCCACCACCTCGGGGTCGCCGATCAGCTCGGTCTTCTTCTTGGAGTAGGTCTCCTTGTCCGAGAACTTCTTCTCGGCCAGCGCGAAGTACCCGTCGATGGCGCTCTCGGGGTCGGAGATGTCGCCGTAGTAGCCCTCGAAGCTCATGCGCTTGCCGACGGGGATGGTGCTGCCGCCGGACGAGGTCGAGTACGAGGCCTGGGCGCGGTGCGCGTCCTGGATCCCGATCGACTCCGCTTCCTCCTTGTCGTTGCTGGTCAGGGCGCCTTCCCGCGAGCCGAACGAGGACTTCTTGTACTCGCCGATGGTCAAGGGAAGTGTCAGCTTGTAGCCCTTGGTGTCGTCCGCGATGTCCGAACTGCCGCCGCCACTCCCGACGATCACGAAGTACGTGCCCACGGCGACCGCGACCACGACGGCCACCGCGGCGATGGTGATCCCCGTCTTCTTGTTGCCGTCACCCGGCGGAGGCGGCTGCGGCACTCCGTAGGGCTGCTGGCCGTACGGGGCCTGCTGGCCGTACGGCGGCTGCCCGCCGTACGGCGGCTGCTGCGGCGGGACACCCTGGGGGGCCGCCTGCGGGGGATGGCCGTAGCCGGGCTGCGCGACGGGCGCCTGCTGCGGGTAGCCGTAGCCGGGCTGGGGTGCCTGCGGCTGCTGGCCGTAGGGGCCTGGCTGGCCGTACGGTCCAGGCTGCTGGGGCTGACCGCCGTACGGGCCCGGCTGGTTGTAGCTCATCTCTGGGTTCCCCCTCCAGATGCTTATGTGTTCCTGACATCCTGGACCAGGCCCGTCCCGACCAGCACATCGGGGGTCCTTCCGTTACAGAACAAACCCGTTTCGGGACTGCTCCGCACCACCCCTAAACTGAGCCCGTGACCGAAAACGCTCAGCAGCAGCCCACCAGCACCCCTCACCGAACTGCCGACCCAGTACGCGCCGGCCGAGGTAGAGGGGACGCTGTACGAGCGCTGGGTAGAGCGCGGTTACTTCGAGGCCGACGAGAAGAGCGACAGGCCGCCGTACACCATCGTCATCCCGCCGCCGAACGTCACGGGCTCGCTCCACCTGGGACACGCCTTCGAGCACACGCTCATCGACGCCCTCACCCGCCGCAAGCGCATGCAGGGGTACGAGACGCTGTGGCAGCCCGGCATGGATCATGCGGGGATCGCGACGCAGAACGTCGTCGAGCGCGAACTGGGCAAGGAAGGCAAGTCCCGCTACGACCTGGGGCGGGAGGCCTTCGCCGAGCGTGTCTGGCAGTGGAAGGCCGAGTCCGGCGGGCAGATCTCCGGGCAGATGCGGCGGCTCGGCGATGGTGTCGCGTGGTCACGTGAGCGCTTCACCATGGACGAGGGGCTGTCGCAGGCCGTCCAGACCATCTTCAAGCGGCTCTACGACGACGAGCTGATCTACCGCGCCGAGCGCATCATCAACTGGTGCCCCAGGTGTCTCACCGCGATCTCCGATATCGAGGTCGAGTACCAGGACGACGACGGCGAACTGGTCTCCATGAAGTACGGCGAGGGGGACGACACCATCGTCGTCGCCACCACCCGCGCCGAGACGATGCTCGGTGACACAGCCGTCGCCGTTCACCCCCAGGACGAGCGCTACCAGCACCTGGTCGGCAAGCTCGTCAGGCTGCCGCTCACCGACCGCTCGATCCCCGTCGTCGCCGACGAGCACGTCGACCCGGAGTTCGGCACCGGTGCCGTCAAGGTCACCCCGGCGCACGACCCGAACGACTTCGAGATCGGCCGGCGCCACCACCTGCCGTCCCTGACCGTCATGGACGAGCACGCCGTCATCACCGCCCACGGCCCCTTCCAGGGCCTGGACCGGCTGGAGGCCCGGTCGGCGATCGCCGCCGCCCTGCGCGCCGAGGGCCGGATCGTCGCCGAGAAGCGGCCGTACGCCCACAGCGTGGGCCACTGCTCGCGGTGCAAGACCACCATCGAGCCCCGGCTCTCCCTGCAGTGGTGGGTCAAGGTCGGCCCGCTCGCCCGGGCCGCCGGTGACGCCGTCCGCGACGGGCGCGTCAAGATCCACCCGCAGGAGATGGAGAAGCGGTACTTCGACTGGGTCGACAACCTTCACGACTGGTGTATTTCACGGCAGTTGTGGTGGGGGCACCGGATCCCCGTCTGGTACGGGCCGGACGGGGAAGTCGTGTGCGTCGGCCCCGATGACGAGGCCCCGAGCGGTGAGGGCTGGCGGCAGGACACCGATGTCCTCGACACCTGGTTCTCCTCCGGCCTGTGGCCGTTCTCCACGCTCGGCTGGCCCGGACAGACCGAGAGCCTCGCGAAGTTCTACCCGAACTCCGTCCTGGTCACCGGCTACGACATCCTCTTCTTCTGGGTCGCCCGGATGATGATGTTCGGCCTGTACGCGATGGACGGCACCCCGCCGTTCCACACCATCGCGCTGCACGGCATGGTCCGCGACCAGTTCGGCAAGAAGATGTCGAAGTCCTTCGGCAACGCGGTCAACCCGCTGGACTGGATGGACAAGTACGGCAGCGATGCCCTGCGCTTCACCCTGGCCCGCGGTGCCAACCCCGGCACCGACGTCCCGATCGGCGAGGACTGGGTCCAGGGCTCCCGCAACTTCGCCAACAAGATCTGGAACGCCACGCGCTTCGCGCTGATGAACGGCGCGACGGTCGAGGGCCCCCTGCCGGTCGCGTCGGAGATGTCGTCGACGGACCGCTGGATCCTGTCCCGCCTGAACTCGGTGGTCGCCGAAGTCGACGCGTACTACGAGGACTTCCAGTTCGCGAAGCTGACGGACGCGCTCTTCCACTTCGCGTGGGACGAGGTCTTCGACTGGTACGTCGAGCTGTCCAAGACCACGTTCCAGGCGGGCGGCGAGGCAGCCGAGGTCAGCAAGCGGGTCCTGGGCGAGGTCCTGGACGTCACGCTGAAGCTGCTGCACCCGGTGGTCCCGTTCGTCACCGAGACGCTGTGGACCACACTGACGGGGGGCGAGTCGGTCGTCATCGCCGAGTGGCCGAAGGACAGCGGCTTCCGCGACGAGGACGCCGAGCAGGAGATCGCGACGCTCCAGTCCGTCATCACGGAGGTCCGCCGCTTCCGCGCCGACCAGGGGCTGCAGCCGGGCCAGCGGGTCCCCGCCCGGCTGACTCTCGACGGCACGGCGCTCTCCCCGCACGAACCGGCCATCCGCCAGCTGCTGCGCCTCCAGCCGGAGGGCGAGAGCTTCGCGGCCACGGCCACCCTGCCGGTGGCGGGAGCCGAGGTCGCGCTGGACCTGTCCGGGGTGATCGACGTCGCGGCGGAGCGCAAGCGGCTGGCGAAGGACTTGGCCACTGCGGAAAAGGAGCGGCAGCAGGCGGAGGCCAAACTGGGGAACGAGGCGTTCCTCGCGAAGGCGCCGGAGCACGTCGTGGAGAAGATCCGGACACGGCTCGCCAAGGCGCGGGAGGACATCGCGCGGATCGAGAACCAGCTGGCCAAGCTGTCGGTAAGCTGATCGACATCTTCTCTCCGCCGACGCGGAGGTGATCCGGTGGTCCGGCGGTCCGATGGTCCGCGGAGGCGGGCCGGACCGGCAGCAGTGGTCTCCGCCGACGCGGAGGAGTACGGGCCCGGCGTCGTACAGGCGCCGGGCCCGTAGCTACGGGTACGTAGACTGGCCTCGTGAGCGAGCTCCCCCCGAACGGCACTGACGACCAGCCCGACCCCCTCGGCCCTCTCGACTCCTTCGACGGGATCATCGCGGCCGAAACCGACCGCGACCCCGACCTCGCGGTGATCGAGGCCGGCAGCCGTACCCTGCGTACGCGGGGCGGGCCGCCGCAGACCGACATGCCCGCGCGGCCGGCCGACCCCGAGACCGACGAGGCCCTGCGCGAGGTCGAGGCGGAGCTGGCCACCCGCTGGGGCGAGACCAAGCTGGAGCCCTCGGTCACGAGGATCTCCGCGCTGATGGACGTGCTGGGCGAGCCGCAGCGGTCGTACCCCTCGATCCACATCACCGGCACCAACGGCAAGACGTCCACCGCCCGCATGATCGAGGCCCTGCTGGGCGCCTTCGATCTGCGTACGGGGCGTTACACGTCCCCGCACGTCCAGTCGATCACCGAGCGGATCAGCCTGGACGGCGCTCCGATGGACGCCGAGCGGTTCACCGAGACGTACCGGGACATCAAGCCGTACATCGAGATGCTGGACGCTCAGCAGGAGTACCGGCTGTCCTTCTTCGAGGTGCTCACGGCCATGGCGTACGCGGCCTTCGCGGACGCGCCCGTGGATGTGGCCGTCGTCGAGGTGGGCATGGGCGGCAGCTGGGACGCCACCAATGTGATCGACGCCGATGTGGCCGTCGTGACACCCATCGATCTCGACCACACCGACCGGCTCGGCGCCACTCCCGGGGACATCGCCGGTGAGAAGGCGGGCATCGTCAAGCAGGACGCGACCGTGATCCTGGCGCAGCAGCCGGTGGACGCGGCGCAGGTGCTGCTGAAGAAGGCCGTCGAGAGGCGACGCGACCGTGGCGCGGGAGGGCCTGGAGTTCGGGGTCGTCTCGCGGCAACTCGCGGTCGGCGGGCAGGTGCTGACGCTGCGCGGGCTCGGCGGGGAGTACGAGGAGGTGTTCCTGCCGCTGCACGGCGCCTACCAGGCGCACAACGCGGCGGTGGCGCTCGCCGCGGTCGAGGCGTTCTTCGGGGTCGGGTCCCAGCGGCCCGAGCCGCTCTCCATCGACCCGGTGCGCAAGGCGTTCGCGGCGGTCGCCTCTCCTGGGCGGATGGAGGTCGTACGGCACTCGCCGACCGTCGTCCTGGACGCCGCGCACAATCCGGCGGGGGCGCGGGCCACGGCGGAGGCGGTGAGCGAGGCATTCGACTTCAGCCGGCTGATCGGTGTCGTCGGCGCGAGCGGCGACAAGAACGTACGGGGGCTGCTGGAGGCCTTCGAACCGATCTTCACCGAGGTCGTGATCACTCAGAACTCCAGCCATCGCGCGATGGACGCCGACGAGCTGGCCGCGCTCGCGGTGGAGGTGTTCGGGGACGAGCGTGTGCAGGTCGAGCCGCGGCTCGATGACGCCCTGGAGGCGGCGATCACGCTTGCCGAGGAAGAGGGCGAGTACACGGGCGGCGGTGTGCTCGTCACCGGTTCCGTCATCACCGTCGGAGAGGCCCGACTGCTGCTGGGGAAGGGCTGAGGCTCGTGCGTACTCTGTGTGCTTCGACGCTGATCGGCGAGTTCTTCCTCGTGGGTTTCGCCGGCTTGGTGGTCATGAAGGACCCGGACCTGGCGAGGGAGACGGTCTGGACAGTGTGCGGGATCGCCATGGCCCTGTGCCTGCTGCTGTGCGGCATGGTGACCCGGCCGGGCGGCGTGCAGCTCGGCTGGGCCCTCCAGATCGCGCTGATCGCCAGCGGCTTCTTCGTGCCCATGATGTTCTTCTTGGGGGCGTGCTTCGCCGGGCTGTGGTGGGCGTCCGTGCACTTCGGCAAGAAGGTGGACGAGGCCAAGGCTCGCTTTGCGGCGCAGCAGTAGGGCGTTGTCAGTCGTACGTGCTTGACTGGCTGTGACTCCGCTCCCCCACCTGAAGGAGGGGGGCTTCCAACCCGAGGGTTGCGGTCCAGCCCGAACCGGCCCCTTTCAGGGCGGAAAGAACGTACCACAGGCCAGGGAAGCGATTCCCCCACCGGCTGAAGCCGGTGGTCCCCTCGCTAGGAGACCGATGGCACTCGGGCTGTGTCCCCGCCTGCGCGGGGGTCCTGCCGGCCCGGGTGCCGCACCCGAAGTAACACCCTGTAACCTCGGTTTACTGCGCACTCAGGTCTGCAAGGAGTCGTACATGTCCCAGCGCACCCTCGTCCTGCTCAAGCCCGATGCCGTCCGCCGGGGCCTGATCGGCGAAATCGTCGGCCGCATTGAGCGCAAGGCCGACTGGCAGATCACGGCGCTGGAACTGCGCGCGCTGGACCGCACGACGCTGGAGCAGCACTACGCCGAGCACGCCGGCAGTCCCTTCTATGAGCCGCTCGTCGAGTTCATGGCTGTCCGGGCCGGTCGTAGCGCTGATCGTGCGGGGGGAGCGGGTCATCGAGGGGCTGCGGGCGCTCGCCGGGCCGACCGATCCGATCGCCGCCGCGCCCGGCTCCATCCGGGGTGACTTCGGGGTCATCGTCCGGGAGAACCTGATCCACGCGTCCGACTCCGAGGAGTCCGCCGAGCGTGAGGTGAAGATCTTCTTCCCGGGGCGGGCGTAGCGCCTGCGGCGGTGTAACGGTAGTGCTGGTCGACCGGATTTATCTGACCTCACGTCAGCTCATCTCAGCTCATCCATCTGCTGACCAGCCAACTTCCCCGAAAATCAGCCGAGTCCCCGGCATATGCGTGCCGATCGGGGGAACGCGTGACTCCGATGGACCGTCTGTAGAAGCGGGGCGGCACATCATCTGCCGACAATGGCGAAGACCCTCGCGCAGTGTTCGTGCGGGCGAGACTACGATGTAAGCCTTCACGTCACAGCACCCACTTCGCCAACCCGAAAAGCCGTCAACGCTCCACTTTGGGAAGGCCAGACGAATCCTGATGGGGAACTCAATGTCGTTCATCGGCCGTGACATGGCTGTCGACCTCGGGACCGCCAACACGCTGGTGTACGTCAGGGGTCGCGGGATCGTACTCAACGAGCCGTCCGTTGTCGCGATCAACACCAACACCGGTGGCATCCTCGCGGTCGGCACGGAAGCGAAGAAGATGATCGGCCGGACGCCCGGCAACATCGTTGCCGTACGGCCGCTCAAGGACGGCGTCATCGCCGACTTCGAGATCACCGAGCGGATGCTCCGCTACTTCATTCTGAAGATCCACAAGCGGAGATATCTCGCCCGGCCTAGAGTCGTCGTCTGTGTGCCTTCGGGTATCACGGGCGTGGAGCGGCGCGCCGTCATCGAGGCATCCTCCCAGGCCGGGGCCCGTCAGGTGCACATCATCGAGGAGCCCATGGCCGCGGCCATCGGCTCCGGCCTGCCGGTCCACGAGGCCACGGGCAACATGGTGGTGGACATCGGCGGCGGCACCACGGAGGTCGCGGTCATCTCGCTCGGCGGAATCGTCACGGCACAGTCCATCCGTGTCGCGGGCGATGAGCTGGACAACGCGATCATTCAGCACATCAAGAAGGAGTACAGCCTGCTTCTTGGTGAACGGACTGCCGAGCAGATCAAGATCACCATCGGTTCGGCGTACAACCTCGATGCTGACGAACACACCGAAATCCGTGGCCGGGACCTCGTCTCCGGGCTGCCGAAGACTGTTGTCATCTCGGCGGCCGAGGTGCGCAAGGCCATTGAAGAACCGGTCAACTCCATCGTCGACGCCGTCAAGACCACCCTCGACAAGTGTCCGCCAGAGCTCTCCGGCGACATCATGGACCGGGGGATCGTGCTGACCGGCGGCGGTGCCCTCCTGCGGGGGCTCGACGAGCGGTTGCGGCGGGAGACCGGCATGCCGATCCACATCGCCGAGGACCCGCTGGACAGCGTGGCGCTCGGTTCCGGCAAGTGTGTCGAGGAGTTCGAGGCGTTGCAGCAGGTGCTCGATGCCCAGCCCCGCAGATGACGTAATGCTTACGGTTCCGCCGTACGAGACGAACCCTTCTCGTACGGCGGATCATTGATATTGATCCATAAGGTCCCCCAATAACAGCCATAACAGCCGTGAATGGCTCACGCTCGGGGTTCGCCCCTTGTGGAGCCTTGTGGAGCCTTTCGAACCGACCATCAGAACCGGCTCATTCAGAACCGGCTCATTCCGAACTGCCCCTCCGAACTGACTTATTCCGAACTGACTTATTCCGCACTGACCATT
Source organism: uncultured Actinomycetota bacterium (assembly GCA_963711935.1). Taxonomy (GTDB): domain Bacteria; phylum Actinomycetota; class Actinomycetes; order Streptomycetales; family Streptomycetaceae; genus Streptomyces. The sequence goes on along the minus strand of CAVQGD010000025.1, from coordinate 186,629 downwards.
CCGACGAGGAAGGCACGGCCGCCGCACGTGAGGGACACACGAGAGAGCCGGCTGCTCCTGGTGCTGCTGGTTGCCATCGCGTTCGCACTGATCACGGTGGACATCCGCGGCGGGGAGGACTCTCCGGTCGACGGTGCCCGGCAGGCCGCGGCCACGGTCTTCGGCCCGATCGAGGACTGGGTGTCGACCGCAGTCGACCCCATCGGCAACGCCGTCGCCGCGATCCGCGACTCCGGCGAGCGCCACGACCGGCTCGCCGAGCTGGAGAAGGAGAACGCCGCGCTGAAGGCGGAGCTCGGCAGTGACGACCGCAACCGCAGCCGGATCCAGCAGCTCGACAAGATGCTGAAGACCGCCGCCAACGGCCAGTACGGCATCAAGGGCGCCGAGGTCATCGCCATAGGAGCCGCCCAGGGCTTCTCCTGGACTGTCACCATCGACATCGGAGCGAACGACGGCATCAAACGCGACATGACCGTCCTGAACGGAGACGGACTTGTCGGACGGGTCACCACGGTCGGCCCGAACACCGCGACCGTGCTCCTCGCCCATGACCCCGATTTCACGGTCGGTACGCGCATGGAGGCCAGCGACGAGCTCGGCTTCGCCTCCGGGCAGGGCGACCGGCCGCTGCGCGTCGAACTCCTCAACGGCAAGGCCAAGGTGAAGAAGGGCGACCGGCTCGTCACCTTCGGCTCGCAGGCCGACAGGCCGTTCGTGCCCGGCGTCCCGGTCGGTGTCGTGTCCCGTGTCGACCCGTCCGGCGGCGACCTGACCCGCACGGTCTACGTCACTCCGTACGTCGGCTTCACCAAGCTCGACATCGTCGGCGTCGTCGTCCAGGCGCCCCGCAAGGATCCCGCGTGACACCGTCCTGCCGCCCAAGCCGGAGCCCACACCCACGCCGACCGTGACCGTGACGGTCACGCCGTCCGCGCACGGCGCCCGCCGACGGACAGACCAGCAAGAGCAGTAGGAGCTGAACCCCCATGCGCTTCAACCGGATGCTGCTCTCCACGACCCTCGTGATCGTCGCCCTGGTCGTCCAGGTGAGCGTCCTCGCCCGCCTCCATCTCCCGGGCGCCGTACCGGACCTGCTGCTCCTCACCGTCCTCGGCCTCGCCCTGGTGTACGGCCATGTCGGCGGCGCCCTCATCGGCTTCGGCGCCGGGCCTGCTCGCCGACCTCGCCCCGCCCGCCGACCACGCCGCCGGGCGCTACGCCCTCGTGCTGTGCGTCATCGGCTACCTCGCAGGGCTCGTCGAAACCCGACAACGGCCAGCTCAGGTCCGCGACCGGGCCCGATGGCCGTCGTGGTCGCCGCCGCGGTCGGCACGACCCTGCTGTACGCCGGGGTCGGCGCCCTCGTCGGCGACACCGCCGCCCGCCATGTCGGCCTGCCGCAGCCTGCTGTTCACGGCCGCGCTGTACGACCTGCTGCTCGCGCCCTTCGTCGTCCCCGGCATCATGGCCCTGGCCCGGCGCGCCGAGAACGACCCGCTCGCCGAGGCCACAGCTCCGCCAAGGCCGCCGACGTCTCCTCGGGCTGGCTCTCCTCCGGCACCGGCCTGCGCATCGGCAGCCAGCGCGGCGGACTGCGGATGAAGGCGGCCAGGACGCGCGTGCGCCCGCGCCGGGCGCATCAAGGGGGTCAAGCGGCTGTGAGAGCAGCGGAGTTCACCCGAACGGGGGAATGTGGGAGGAACTGTGCCGCACAGGCCCGTCGTTCCTCACTCGTACACACCTCACTCGTACACACCTCGCTTGCACACACACAGCCGTCCACGCGCTGAGAGGGGGAGCAGCCGCAGTGACCAACATTCCGGAGACCGGCCGGACCCCACGGGTCCAGATCCGGCTCGTCATCATCCAGATCCTCGTCTTCTCCCTCCTCGGCACCCTCGGCGGCCGCCTCTGGTACCTCCAGATCCGCGAGGGCGACGCCTACGCCAAGGAGGCGTCCGGCAACCACGTCCAGCAGGTCGTCGCAGCCCGCCGTACGCGGCTCGATCCTGGACGCGCGCGGTGTGCCGATCGCCGACAACGAGACCCGGCTCGTCGTCTCCGCCTCCCGCACCGACCTGCTGAAGATGAAGGACGACGGCGAGGCGGTCCTCACCAAGCTCGCCGGCGTCCTGGGCATGAAGCCCCAAGGAGGTCATGGACAAGGTCCGGCTGTGCGACGCCGAAGACCCCGCAGCCCTGCTGGAACGGCTCCCCGTACCAGCCGATCCCCATCACCGACGAGGCCACCCCCAAGCAGGCCCTGCAGATCCGCGAGCGCTCCGAGGACTTCCCCGGCATCACCGCCGAGCCGCAGGCCGTACGCCGCTACGCCAGCCCCGGCAAGGCCAACACCGCGCAGGTGCTCGGCTACCTCTCGCCCGTCACCGACGAGGAGATCAAGCAAGGCCCAGGACACCGACTCGCCCGTACCTGCGCTCCGACCAGGTCGGCCGCAGCGGCCTTGAGCGCCAGTACGACAAGGAGCTGCGCGGCAAGGCCGGCGTCACCCGCTACGAGGTCGACAACCTCGGCCGCGTCATCGGCCAGGCCGAGGCCGACCCGGCCCAGCCCGGCTCGAACCTCGTCACCAGCATCGACGCCCGCGTCCAGCGCGTCGCCGAGTACGAGCTCAACGAGGCGATGAAGGAGGCCCGCAAGCAGATGGACCGGAACACCGGCGTCAACTACAAGGCGGACTCCGGCGCGGTCGTGGTGATGGAGGCCAGGACGGGCCGCGTCGTCGCCATGGCGTCCAACCCGACGTACGACCCGAACGCCTGGGTCGGCGGCATCTCCGGCAAGGACTACGCCAGGCTCACCGGCAAGAAGTCCAACTACCCGCTGCTGAACCGGGCGATCCAGGGCCAGTCGGCCCCCGGCTCCATCTTCAAGGTCGTCCCGACGGCCGCCGCGGTCAACGCCGGCTACCCCTTCGACGGCAACTACGAATGCTCCAGCTCGTACTCCATCGGCGGCCAGGTCTTCAAGAACTTCGAGTCCAAGGGGTACGGCCCGATCAGCCTCGGCCGCGCCCTGGAGGTCTCCTGCGACACCGTCTTCTACCGGCTCTCCCACGAGGAGTGGAAGCGGGACGGCGGCACCAAGCCGAAGAAGAACGCCGAGCGACTGGTTCTACAAGACCGCCCACCAGTTCGGCCTCGGCGCCGAGACCGGCATCGACCTGCCCAACGAGGTCACCGGCCGCATCCCCGACCGCCAGTGGAAGCAGGAGCTACTGGAAGGCCAACAAGGACGCCTGGTGCAAGACCGGCAAGAAGAACGGCGACTACGCCGAGCAGCATCGCGTACGAGAACTGCCTCGAGGGCAACCGGATGCGCGCCGGTGACTCCGTCAACTACTCCATCGGACAGGGCGACACCCTCGTCACCCCCATCCAGATGGCCACCATCTACGCGGCGATCTCCAACGGCGGCACCCTCTACGACCCGACCGTCGGCAAGGCGATCATCAGCGCCGACGGCAAGCACGTCGCAGGAGATCGAGCCCAAGGCGCACGGCAAGCTGCCGATGACGAAGAAGACCCGCGACGAGATAGACGAAGCCCTCGCGGGAGTCGCCACCCGCGGTACGGCCGCCTGGCGGTTCAGCGGCTGGCCGCAGGACAAGATCCCGATGCACGCCAAGACGGGTACCGCCGAGGTCTACGGCAAGCAGACCACCTCGTGGTTCGCCACCTACACCAAGGACTACTCGATCGTCATGACGATCTCCCAGGGTGGTACGGGCTCCGGTGCCTCCGGCCCCGGCCGTCCGCAAGCATCTACAACGCGCTGTACGGCGTCTCCGAGGACGGCAAGATCGACAAGAGGAAGGCGCTGCTGCCCACCCCGCAGAAGAGCCTGCCGAAGATCCAGCCCGACGGCTCCATCGACGCCCCGAAGATCGAGGCGTACCCGCCGCCGCAGGAGGAACAGGCCACCGAGGAAGGCGGGCTGGCGGTGCCGACGGACACCCCCGCCGCCACCGTGCCCAGCCCCGGCACCGGCGACAACCGCGACACCCGACGGCGCACAGCCCGCCCGAAGAAGAGGCGGAGGGTGGACGTATGACCAGCGCGAACAGCTTCTCCGTCTCCGGGTACGGGCCCGAACGCTCCGGCTGGGCCCGGCTGTTCGCCCGCGACTCGCTGGCCCGCAGGCTCGACTGGCCGATACTGCTCTCGCGCCATCGCGCTCTCCCTCATCGGCGCGGCCCTCGTCTACTCGGCGACCCGCAACCGCACCGAGCTCAACCAGGGCGACCCGTACTACTTCCTGTTCCGGCACCTCCTCAACACCGGCATCGGCTTCGCCCTGATGATCGGCACGGTCTGGCTCGGCCACCGCACCCTGCGCACGGCCGTGCCGATCCTGTACGGCCTCTCGGTCTTCCTGGTCCTGCTGGTGCTCACCCCGCTCGGCGCCACCATCAACGGCGCCCACGCGTGGATCGTGCTCGGCGGCGGATTCTCGCTCCAGCCCTCCGAGTTCGTGAAGATCACGATCATCCTGGGCATGGCGATGCTGCTCGCCGCCAGAGTCGACGCGGGCGACAAGCCGCACCCCGACCACCGCACGGTCCTGCAGGCCCTCGGCCTGGCCGCCGTCCCGATGCTGATCGTCCTGCTCATGCCCGACCTCGGCTCGGTCATGGTCATGGTCGTCATCGTGCTCGGCGTGCTGCTCGCCTCCGGCGCCTCCAACCGCTGGGTCCTCGGGCTGATCGGCGCGGGCGCGATCGGCGCGGTCGCGGTCTGGCAGCTCGGGGATCCTCGACGAGTACCAGATCAACCGCTTCGCCGCCTTCGCCAACCCCGAGCTCGACCCGGCCGGCGTCGGCTACAACACCAACCAGGCCCGCATCGCGATCGGCTCCGGCGGCCTCTTCGGCACCGGGCTCGGCAAGGGCTCGCAGACCACCGGCCAGTTCGTCCCCGAACAGCAGACGGACTTCGTCTTCACGGTCGCGGGCGAGGAACTCGGCTTCCTCGGCGCGCGGCCTGATCATCCTGCTGCTGGGCGTCGTGCTGTGGCGCGCCTGCCGCATCGCCCGCGAGACGACCGAGCTGTACGGCACGATCGTCGCCGCCGGGATCATCGCCTGGTTCGCGTTCCAGTCCTTCGAGAACATCGGGATGACGCTGGGCATCATGCCGGTGGCGGGGCTGCCGCTGCCGTTCGTGTCGTACGGGGGGTCGTCGATGTTCGCGGTGTGGGTGGCGGTGGGGTTGTTGCAGTCGATCAGGGTGCAGCGGCCCATGTCGGCGTAGCGGCGAGGCCCGGTGTCGGTAAGGCCAGATGTCGGTAACTTCCTGCTTTCGGCAAGGGAAACGTCGGGTGTAAGCCATTCAACCTCCCGGGTCTGCCCAGGAAACGGGTGAGCGGCTAGATTCGGTGCATGGCGGACACGAAGCGCGAGATCGAGCGTAAGTATGAATCCGACGAGAGCGGCCTGCCGGACCTGACCGGAGTCGCCGGGGTCGCCGCCGTCGTGGACAAGGGCGTCGCCGAACTGGACGCCGTCTACTACGACACCTCCGACGAACGCCTCGCCGCGTCCGCGATCACCCTGCGCCGCCGCACCGGAGGCGACGACGCGGGCTGGCACCTGAAGTTCCCCGTCTCCTCCGGCGTACGGGACGAGATGCGCGCCCCCCTCTCCGACACCATGCCCCGCACCCTCGTCGGCCTCGTGCGCTCCCGGGTCCGCGACGCCGAACTGGTCCCCCTCGTCCGTATCCGCTCCTCGCGCGACGTCCGCGACCTGCTCGACGCCGACGGCGCGCTCCTCGCCGAGGTCAGCGTCGACGCCGTACACGCCGAGCGGCTCACCGGCGAGGGCCGTACCGCGCAGTGGTCCGAGATCGAGGTCGAACTGGCGGACGGCCGTGACCCGGTCTTCCTCGACAAGGTCGACAAGAAGCTGCGCAAGGCGGGCGTCCGCGCGTCCGCCTCGCCGTCGAAGCTGGCCAGGGCGCTGCGGGAAACGGCACCGCGCGGAACGGCGCGGAAGGACAAGCCAGGTGACAAGCCGGCGAGCAAGCCAGCTGACAAGCCGGCGAGCAAGCTGGCGAGCAAGCCAGCTGACAAGCCAGGGAGCAAGCCGGTGGGCAAGCCAGGTGGCCAGCCGGCGAGCAAGTCAGGTGAACCAAAGAACATACAGGGCAAGGCGCCCAAGGGCCGCGCGAAGACGCCCAAGGCGCCCGGCAAGCGCGTCCCCGAGCCACAGGCGGTCGTCCCCGAGCCACAGGCGGTCGCCGCCGACCACGTACTCGCGTACGTGCGCGCCCAGCGCGACGCGATCGTCGGCCTCGACCCCGCCGTCCGCCGCGACCTGCCCGACTCCGTGCACCAGATGCGCGTCGCGACCCGCCGCCTGCGCAGCTCCTTCCGGTCGTACGCCAAGGTCCTGGACCGCGCCGTCACCGACCCCGTAGGCGAGGAACTCAAGTGGCTGGCTGGTGAGTTGGGCGTCGGCCGCGACCAGGAGGTGCTGACCGAACGCCTGACCGCCGCGCTGAACGACCTGCCCAGGACGCTCCTCACCGGCCCCGTCCGCACCCGGATGAGCACCTGGTCGAATGCCCGAGGTTCCGGCTCCCGCCGCCGGCTGATCGCCGTACTGGACGGGAAGCGGTACCTGGAGCTGCTGAACACCCTCGACGCACTGATCGCCGAACCGCCTCTGCTCAAGGCCGCCAAGGACGACCCGGACACGGTGTTCGACCGGACCGTCCTGCGGGACGTGAACCGTGTGTCCGCGCTGGTCCGCCAAGCCCTCGACGAGCCCTCCGGTACCGGGCGTGACCTGGCGATGCACGAGGCCCGCAAGAGGGCCAAGCGTGCCCGGTACGCGGCGGAGGCGGCCTCCGGCTTCGACAAGCGCTTCACAGACCAGGTCCGCGCCATGAAGTCCCTCCAGACCCTGCTCGGCGACCACCAGGACAGCGTGATGGCCCGCGAGGCCCTGCGCGACATCGCGGGCCAGGCGCACGCGGCGGGGGAGAGCGCGTTCACGTACGGAGTGCTGTACGGGAGGGAGGAGCAGCGGGCAGCGGAGATCGAGGCGGCGCTGCCCGAAGTCTGGGCGCCGTGGTTCCCGCAGCTGCGAAGGTGTTCCCCTCGCCATGCCAAGGGGCGACTCCAGGCGGGTTACGCTTGAGAGTCGCCTCTGCCAGCTCACGAATGGTCCGCCAGATGCCTGCCGAGTCGCGTCTTCCCGCAGCTCGAAGCACTGCTGCCGCATGTGCAGAAGCCGATCCAGTACGTGGGCGGCGAGCTGAACTCCACCGTCAAGGAGTGGGACAGTTGCGATGTCCGCTGGGCACTCATGTACCCCGACGCGTACGAGGTCGGCCTGCCCAACCAGGGCGTCATGATCCTCTACGAGGTGCTGAACGAGCAGGAGGGCGTCCTCGCCGAGCGCACGTACAGCGTGTGGCCGGACCTGGAGGCGCTGATGCGGGAGCACGGCGTCCCCCAGTTCACGGTGGACAGCCACCGGCCGGTGTCGCGCTTTCGACGTGCTCGGGCCTCAGCTTCTCGACGGAGCTGGGCTACACGAACATGCTGACGGCCCTGGATCTCGCGGGAATCCCTCTGGAGTCCAAGGACCGGACGGTGGACGACCCGATCGTCCTGGCCGGCGGCCACGCGGCCTTCAACCCCGAGCCGATCGCCGACTTCATCGACGCGGCGGTCATCGGCGACGGCGAGCAGGCCGTGCTCGACATGACGAGGATCATCCGCGAGTGGAAGGCGGAGGGCCGGCCCGGAGGCCGCGAGGAGGTCCTCTTCCGCCTCGCGAAGACGGGCGGCGGTGTACATCCCGGCGTTCTACGACGTGGAGTACCTGCCCGACGGCCGTATCGGCCGCGTCGTCCCGAACAAGTCGGGCGTCCCGTGGCGCGTGTCCAAGCACACGGTCATGGACCTGGACGAGTGGCCGTACCCCAAGCAGCCCCTGGTGCCGCTCGCGGAGACGGTCCACGAGCGTATGTCGGTCGAGATCTTCCGCGGCTGCACGCGCGGCTGCCGCTTCTGCCAGGCCGGAATGATCACGCGCCCGGTGCGCGAGCGCTCGATCACGGGCATCGGCGAGATGGTGGACCGAGGCCTGAAGGCGACTGGCTTCGAGGAAGTCGGCCTCCTGTCGTTGTCGTCGGCGGACCACAGCGAGATCGGCGACATCGCGAAGGGCCTGGCGGACCGGTACGAGGAGGACAAGATCGGCCTGTCCCTCCCCTCGACCCGCGTCGACGCCTTCAACGTGGACCTGGCGAACGAGCTGACCCGCAACGGCCGGCGCTCGGGCCTGACCTTCGCACCCGAGGGCGGCTCCGAGCGCATGCGCAAGGTCATCAACAAGATGGTCTCCGAGGAAGACCTGATCCGCACGGTCGCCACCGCCTACGGCAACGGCTGGCGCCAGGTGAAGCTGTACTTCATGTGCGGCCTGCCGACGGAAACGGACGAGGACGTGCTCCAGATCGCCGACATGGCGATGCACGTCATCCAGAAGGGCCGCGAGGTCTCGGGCTCGAACGACATCCGCTGCACGGTCTCGATCGGCGGCTTCGTACCCAAGCCGCACACCCCGTTCCAATGGGCGCCCGCAGCTCTCGGCAGAGGAGACGGACGCCCGCCTGGAGAAGCTCCGCGACAAGCTCCGCGGCGACAAGAAGTACGGCCGCTCCATCGGCTTCCGCTACCACGACGGCAAGCCGGGCATCGTCGAGGGCCTGCTCTCCCGCGGTGACCGCCGGATCGGTGCCGCCATCCGCGCGGTCTACGAGGACGGCGGCCGCTTCGACGGCTGGCGCGAGCACTTCTCATACGACCGCTGGATGAGCTGCGCGGACAAGGCGCTGGCCCGCGTTCGGCGTCGACGTCGACTGGTACACGACGCGCGAGCGCACCTACGAGGAAGTCCTCCCCTGGGACCACCTCGACTCGGGTCTCGACAAGGACTGGCTCTGGGAGGACTGGCAGGACGCCTTCGACGAGACGGAGGTCGAGGACTGCCGGTGGACGCCTTGTTTTGACTGTGGGGTGTGTCCTCAGTTCGACACATGGCCACAACTGAGTGACAGCGGGAAGAAGCTGCTGCCGCTGACAGTCAAGAACGCTGCGAGCAGCGGACACGCTCCCTGAGGTGAGCGAAGCGTTGGCGCGCGTCACAAATGCCCTGGCCGCCGCATCCGGCCAGGCAGTTCCGGCGTCTACGACGGTATGAATGTCGAAAAGGCTCCACCGCAGCGCCAGGAACCCGAAGGGTGTCTGGCCGTCGCGATCCGCATTTCGGTGCGGATCGTCGTGCTCGTGCTGGTCGTGCCGGTGCGGATGGCGTGGGACGCGCTCGTCGTCGCCGGGCGGTTTCTGAACGACACGGTGGTGCGGCCGGTGGGGCGGGCGTTGCTGTGGCTCGGGCGGGCGGTGTTCGTGTGGCCGTTCGTGGGGCTGTGGCGGTATGTCGTCGTGCCCGTCGCGAAGGGGCTCGCCTGGCTGGGGAACCTGCTCGTCGTCGTACCCGCGGTGTGGGTGTACCGGTGCGTGCTGACTCCCGTGGGGCACGCGTGCGCGTGGGCGGCGCGAGGGATCGGGGCCGGGCTTGAGTGGCTCTACGCGCGCGTGCTCACGCCGATCGGGCATGCGGTGAGGTGGGTTCTCAGAGGACTGGGTGCCGGGCTCGCCGCGCTCGGGATCGGTGTGTTCGGCGTGGTGGCGTGGCTGGTGCGGTATCTCGTCGTCGTCCCCGCCCTGTGGGTGTACGAGTGGATCCTCACGCCGGTGGGGCGGGCTGTCGCCTGGTGCGCGAGGGGCCTCGTGCGGGTCGGGAGCGCGGTCGTCACCGGGATCGGGATCGCGCTGTACTGGACCGCCCGCGTGCTGGTCGTACTGCCCGCGTTGGGCCTGTACCGGTGGGTCCTCGCGCCCGTCGGCCGCGTGCTCGCCGTCATCGGCCGGGAGATCTGGGACGCGCTGGGGCACGCGTGGCGGGTCGCCGGGCGGATCTCGCTCGCCGTCGGCCGGTTCCTCGCGAACCTCTTCCGGTGGATCTTCGTGGAGCCGGTGCGGTGGGTGTACCGGACGGTGCTCACGCCGGTCGGGCACGTCGTACGGGACGTGATCTGGCGGCCGGTCGCCAAGGCCGCGCGCAGTGTGGGCCGTACCACTCGGCAGATCCTGGCCTCCGCGCGTCAGTCCGCCCGGCAGGCCCGCGCCGACTTCCGGCGGATGCTCTTCGGCGAGCCGAGGGAGCCGCAGCCGGTGGCCCGCCGGAAACCGGTACTGGAGAAGACGCGTACCCTGGAGCAGAGGACCGGGCACGACGTGTCCCCGCCGACGCGGGGGTGATCCGGACTACGCGACGCCGGGCAGGCGTCGGCCGGAAGTGTCCCCGCCGACGCGGGGGCAGCGCCTGGACCGTCCGCCGTACACAAGGAGAAGTTCCCCTGGGCAAGCGACAGCCCGAAGGCCCGCCGCCCGCACCCGCGGTGCAGCGCATCCGCCTGCGCTACACCAAGCGCGGCCGCCTCCGGTTCACCAGCCACCGTGACTTCCAGCGTGCCTTCGAGCGCGCGCTGCGCCGTGCCGAGGTGCCGATGGCGTACTCGGCGGGGTTCACGCCGCACCCGAAGGTGTCGTACGCCAATGCCGCACCCACCGGCACGGGCAGTGAGGCGGAGTACCTGGAGATCGCGCTCACCGAAGCGCGCGATCCCGACAAGCTGCGCGAGATCCTCGACGAGTCGCTGCCCGCCGGGCTCGATGTCGTCGACGCGGTCGAGGCCCGGATCTCCGGGCTCGCCGACCGGCTCACGGCTTCCGTGTGGGAGCTGCGGCTGGACGGCGTGGACCCGGCCGACGCAGAGCGCGCGGTCGCGGCCTTCGAAGCCGCCGAGTCCGTCGAGGTCCAGCGCCTGACGAAAAACGGCGTACGGACCTTCGACACCCGCCCGGCGGTCGTCCACCTGGAAAGGCACAGTTCGCAGCCCGCCGCAAGCGTCGGCTCCACTGGAGCGGCTGGTACCGCGCCCCACGCTGGGCCGACCGGTGGACCCTGTGCGATACTGCGGCTGGTTGTTCGGCACGTGACGCCTGCCGTACGACCCGACGACGTCCTGTCCGGTCTCCGCGCCGTGGCCGACCTGGCGCCGCCGGTCCCCGCAGCGGTGACCAGGCTGGCGCAGGGGCTGCTCGATGAAGAGACCGGCACGGTGACCGACCCGCTCGCGCCTGACCGCGAGGCAGCGGCGGCCCTCACAGCGGCCGCTCCGGCTACCGCCGCGACGGCGCCGGTGACGGAAGGTTCCGCGTAGGGACGCACGTCGTAGCGCCGCCCTGGTACCCGGGAACCATCTGGGTCGGGCAGCGCACCCACCACAAGACTTTCGCCAGGCCGTACGCAATACGGCGTACGGAACCGGCGAGACAGGACTACAGAGAGCTCCCGTGCGGCGCCCGCGCCCCGGACGGCGGCAGTCGCGCATCGCGTGAGCCGCGGACGTCACCGGCATACCCGCCGGACCAGGTGCGGCGCCCGGGAGCCTGACGGGAGAACCGCCCGCATGCTCGAGCCGAACGAACCCACAGAGCCCTTGACAGGCTCGGAACGCACCACCCCCAGCGACACGCTGCCGCCGCGCAGGCGCCGCCGTGCCGCGTCCCGCCCGGCGGGCCCGCCCGCGGCTGCCGCCGAGGCGCCTGCGGAAACCACGGTGCCGGCCGTACCGCTCGCGGAGCCCGCGGCCCTCGCGACCACCGAGGTGGGGGAGACGGAAGAGAACGAGGAGAGGGTGGCCACGGCGGCTGCCGCCGCAGGTCCGGCTGCCGCAGGCCGGGCGAGGGTGTCGCTGTGGAGGCGGCCGCGTCTGCCGGGCGTACCCGGCGTCGGGCGACGCGCCGGGTGTCGGCGCCCGCCGGGGCGCCTGAGCCCGCGGAGACCGTCGTGGTCGCCGAGGCGGCTGCTGAGAAGCCTGCCGGGAAAGCGGCCACCGCAGTGGCCGAGACGACTGCCGCTGGCGCTGCCGCCGATGATGCCGAGGGCGCCGCTCCGCGTCGTACCCGACGGCGGGCCACCCGTAAGGCCGCCGGTGGTTTCTCCGAGCCCGCGGCGCAGCCCGCAGTCGCCCGGCCCGCAGTCGCCCGGCCCGCAGTCGCCCGTCCCGCCGTAGCCCGGCCCGCAGTAGCCCAGCCCGCCGTTGTGCGGCCCGCCGTCGAGGAGGGCGGTGAGCGGGTGCGGCGGCCCGCGCGGCCGGCGTTCGCCGTGTTCCAGGCGCCCGTGTTCACCGAGCCGATGTTCCAGACGCCGGAGCGGGCCGCGGCCGCCGCTGCCGCCGAGGCGGAGGAGGCCACCGAGGCCGAGGAGTTCCCCGAGGAGGAGAGCACCGGGGCACGGCGTCGTCGCCGTCGGCGCGGCTTCGACAAGGAGCCCGCAGCCGTGACCACGGACGAGGCGGAGGACGCGGAGAAGCCCCTCGGAGCGGAGGACACCGAGGGCGACGAGGCCGAGGAGACCGGGTCGCGCCGTCGCCGCCGCCGGGGTGGTCGCCGCCGTCGCCGGGGCGAGTCCGCGAGGAGGGCGAGTCCGCGGAGGCCGGGGAGCTCGCCGCGGCGCAGGCCGCGCAGGACGTCGAGGACACCGCCGAGCAGGTCGAGGAAGACGCTGAGGACGCTGGGAGGCAGGCGGCCGAGAGCCAGGAGGACGGCGAGGAACAGGCCGGTAGCGGCGTCGGCAGCCGTCGCCGCCGTCGCCGCCGTCGCCGCTCGGGTGAGGCGGCCCTCGACACGGAGCCCGGCGAGAGCGACCCGGAGCGCACGGTCGTCAAGGTGCGCGAGCCGAGGGAACGGCGGGGGAAGGATGCCGAGCCCTCCGACGAGGTGCAGTCCATCAAGGGTTCCACGCGGCTCGAGGCCAAGAAGCAGCGGCGTCGGGAAGGCCGTGAGCAGGGGCGCCGTCGCGTTCCGATCATCACCGAGGCCGAGTTCCTGGCCCGCCGCGAGGCCGTCGAGCGCGTCATGGTCGTCCGGCAGAACGGCGACCGTACACAGATCGGCGTCCTCGAGGACAACGTGCTCGTCGAGCACTACGTCAACAAGGAGCAGTCGACCTCGTACGTCGGCAACGTCTACCTCGGCAAGGTGCAGAACGTCCTGCCGTCGATGGAGGCCGCCTTCATCGACATCGGCAAGGGGCGGAACGCGGTCCTCTATGCCGGTGAGGTGAACTTCGAGGCGCTCGGGTTCGCGGGCGGGCCGCGGCGCATCGAGAGCGCGCTGAAGTCCGGGCAGTCCGTGCTCGTGCAGGTGACGAAGGACCCGATCGGGCACAAGGGCGCGCGTCTGACCAGTCAGGTGTCCCTGCCGGGGCGGTACCTGGTGTACGTCCCCGAGGGGTCGATGACCGGTATCAGCCGCAAGCTGCCCGACATCGAGCGCGCCCGGCTGAAGACCATCCTCAAGAAGATCGTCCCCGAGGACGCGGGCGTCATCGTGCGTACCGCGGCCGAGGGCGCGAGCGAGGAGGAGCTGCGCAGGGACGTCGAGCGGCTGCAGGGGCAGTGGGAGGACATCAAGAAGAAGGCGAAGAGCGGCAACGCGCCGACGCTGCTGTACGGCGAGCCGGACATGACCGTCCGCGTCGTCCGCGACATCTTCAACGAGGACTTCTCCAAGGTCATCGTGAGCGGTGACGAGGCGTGGGGGACCGTTCACGGGTACGTCGCTCATGTCGCGCCCGATTTGGCCGAGCGGCTGCAGAGGTGGACCTCGGAGGTCGACGTCTTCGCCACGTACCGGATCGACGAGCAGCTCGCCAAGGCGCTGGACCGGAAGGTCTGGCTGCCGAGCGGTGGTTCGCTGGTGATCGACAAGACCGAGGCCATGGTCGTGATCGACGTCAACACCGGCAAGTTCACCGGCCAGGGCGGCAACCTGGAGGAGACGGTCACCCGGAACAACCTGGAGGCGGCCGAGGAGATCGTGCGCCAGCTGCGGCTGCGCGACCTGGGCGGCATCGTCGTGATCGACTTCATCGACATGGTGCTGGAGTCCAACCGGGACCTGGTGCTGCGGCGGCTCCTGGAGTGCCTGGGACGTGACCGTACGAAGCACCAGGTGGCCGAGGTGACCTCGCTGGGGCTCGTGCAGATGACCCGGAAGCGGGTCGGGCAGGGGCTGCTGGAGTCGTTCTCCGAGACCTGCGTCCACTGCAACGGGCGTGGTGTGATCGTGCACATGGATCAGGCGACGGTCGCGGGTGGCGGTGGCAAGCGGCGGAAGCGTGCGCGCGCCGGTGCCGAGCAGCCGCACGAGCATGAGGCCGTGGCCGCCGAGGCTGCGGGGATCGTCGAGGCTGTTGAGACCGCCGAGCAGGAGGCGGAGGCGGAGGCCGAGGTCGCTGCCGAGGTCGCCGAGCCGGTGCTGCTTCCGTCGCCCGGCTTCGCGCCGGACGAGGAGCTGTACAGCAGTGTGGCCGAGGCGGAGGCCGCGGCCACACGCGGGCGTACGCGGCGCCGGAGCCGACGTGTGTCGGCTCCGGCGGGCGCGCCGAAGGCCGAGACGGCGAAGGCCGGGAGCGCGAAGGCGGCGAAGGCGGAAGCGGCGAGGGGCCGGGAGCGCGAAGGCGGCGAAGGCGGAGGCAGCGAGGGCTGCGGAGCCTGTGCGGGCCGAGGCCGGGGCGGCGAAGGCCGCGGAGCCCGTGCGGGCCGAGGCCGGGGTTCCCACGGCTCAGAGCGTGACCGTCGAGGAAGAGGTCGGGCGTCCCGTGCGGCCGGAGTCGGCCGCCGAGGCCCTGGCTGAGCCCGCGGCCGTCGAGGACGCGGTCGTCGCAGCCCCCGCGGCCGAGGCTCCGGCCGCTGAGGAGGCCGCGCCCAGGAGCCGTACCCGCCGTCGGGTGACCCGCAAGGTGTCCACGCCGGCTGGTTCGCCCGCGGGGGCCGAGGCAGCCGTGGTCACGGTCCCCGAGACCGCGTCCCTGGTGCCCGAGCCGCAGGTCGAGGAGGTTCCGGCACAGCAGTCCGGGGAGCAGTCCGGGGCTTCGGCCGAGGTGCCCGCCGAGAGCGCCGCTCCGGCCCGTCCGCGGCGGCGGGCCGTACGGAAGGCGACCGCGCCTACCGCGTCTGAGGAAGCGGCTGTTGTGGTGGTGCCGTCGTCGACTTCGGCAGAGGTGCCGGACAAGGGTTTCGCCGAGGTCAAGGCTGAAGCCAAGGCCGAGACGGAGACCGAGGCGGAAGCCGTGCCCGCCAGGAAGACCGCCCGGAAGGCAGTGAAGAAGGCGACTGCGAAGAAGGCTGCCACGAAGAAGACGGCAGCCAAGAAGACAGCCGCGAAGAAGACCACGGCCAAGAAGGCCGCCACGAAGAAGACGGCGGCCAAGAAGACAGCCGCGGCGGAGCAGCAGGCGCCCTCCACGGTGACGGCTTCTGCTTCCACGGCTGCTCCTGCGTCTGCTTCAGCCGACGAGGACTGATCCTCGCAGGGTGTGTGCCCGGCAGGGCGTGCGCCCCGGCGAACTGCTCTGGTGCCCCGGCCCGGTGGGTTGTCCACTGGGCCGGGGCACCGCGTGTGCGGGGTGCCCCGGAGGAGCGGCTCGCGAGGCGTACGCGGCTGATCCGGCTGACGGATGCGGCGTTACCGGGCTCCGGGTTCCGGGTTCCGGGGGCGGGCTCCGAGGGGCGGTTTGACCCTGTCGGTGCAAGCCTCGTACTCTTGACCGTCGGCGTGTCCACTGATGCGCCACATCCCCGTAAACCTCTTCCTCCCGGGCACGGCGTGACCGGGAGAGGCCACCTGCGTTGTCGGGCGGCTGGACTGCGGGGGTGCCGTTCCCGAGCGAGAGAGTGAGATCCGCGTGTACGCCATCGTGCGCAGCGGTGGTCGCCAGCACAAGGTTGCTGTCGGCGACATCGTTGAGGTTGACAAGATTCCCACTGCCAAGGTTGGCGACACGGTCGAGCTCTCGACCCTGCTCGTTGTCGACGGCGACGCTGTGACCAGCGACCCGTGGGTGCTGGCCGGCATCAAGGTCCAGGCCGAGGTCGTGGACCACCACAAGGGCGAGAAGATCGACATCCTGCGCTACAAGAACAAGACCGGCTACCGCCGTCGTCAGGGCCACCGCCAGCAGTACACGGCGATCAAGGTCACTGAGATCCCCGCGGCTGCGAAGTAAGGGACTGAGGAGAGATGGCACACAAGAAGGGCGCATCGTCCACCCGGAACGGTCGTGACTCCAACGCTCAGCGGCTCGGCGTGAAGCGCTTCGGCGGTCAGGTCGTCAACGCGGGTGAGATCCTGGTCCGCCAGCGCGGCACCCACTTCCACCCGGGCGCGGGCGTCGGCCGCGGCGGCGACGACACGCTGTTCGCGCTGCAAGCCGGTGCGGTGGAGTTCGGCACCAGCCGTGGCCGCAAGGTCGTGAACATCGTTCCGGTCGCCTGACCGGATCATTCGCGAGGCGGACCTCACTTCCCGGTCGGGAAGGCGGGTCCGCTTTTCGCGTGTTGCAGCTGAACACAGTGGCACTGCTGAACACAGCGGCACTGGTGAACACAGCAGCGCTGGTGAACACGGTGGCACTGTGAACACAGCGGCACTGAAGACATTCGTACGTTTCTGGAGGCACTGAACCATGACCACCTTCGTGGACCGCGTGGAGCTGCACGTCGCCGCGGGTAACGGAGGCCACGGCTGTGCCTCCGTGCACCGTGAGAAGTTCAAGCCGCTGGGCGGGCCCGACGGCGGCAACGGCGGACGTGGCGGTGACGTGCTCCTCGTCGTCGATCAGTCCGTCACCACGCTGCTCGACTACCACCACTCGCCCCACCGCAAGGCCACCAACGGCAAGCCCGGCGAGGGCGGCAACCGCTCCGGCAAGGACGGTCAGGACCTGGTGCTGCCGGTGCCGGACGGCACGGTGGTGCTCGACAAGGCGGGCACCGTGCTCGCCGACCTGGTGGGGCACGGGACGGCGTACGTCGCCGCGCAGGGCGGCCGTGGCGGGCTCGGCAACGCGGCGCTCGCCTCCGCCCGGCGGAAAGCCCCCGGGTTCGCGCTGCTCGGTGAGCCGGGTGGCCTCCAGGACATCGTGCTGGAACTCAAGACCGTCGCCGATGTGGCGCTCGTCGGCTACCCGAGCGCCGGCAAGTCCTCGCTGATCTCCGTGCTCTCCGCCGCCAAGCCCAAGATCGCCGACTATCCGTTCACGACGCTCGTCCCGAACCTGGGCGTGGTGACGGCGGGCGCGACGGTGTACACGATCGCCGACGTGCCGGGGCTCATCCCGGGCGCCAGCCAGGGCAAGGGCCTGGGCCTGGAGTTCCTGCGCCATGTGGAGCGCTGCGGTGTCCTCGTGCACGTACTGGACACGGCGACACTGGAGTCCGACCGCGATCCTCTCTCCGACCTCGACGCCATCGAGGAGGAGCTGAAGAGTTACGGCGGCCTGGACAACCGGCCGCGGATCGTGGTGCTGAACAAGATCGACGTACCGGACGGCAAGGACCTGGCGAACATGGTGCGGCCGGACCTGGAGGCGCGTGGTCACCGGGTGTTCGAGGTGTCCGCAGTGGCCCACACGGGCTTGAAGGAGCTGTCCTTCGCCCTCGCCGACCTGGTGGCGAAGGGGCGCGCCGCCAAGCCTCAGCAGGAGGCGACCCGGATCGTCATCCGCCCGAAGGCCGTCGACGACGCCGGCTTCACCGTCGTACGCGAGGACGAGGGACTCTTCCGGGTGCGCGGCGAGAAGCCGGAGCGGTGGGTCCGCCAGACCGACTTCAGCAACGACGAGGCCGTGGGCTATCTCGCCGACCGGCTGAACCGCCTCGGTGTCGAGGAGGAGCTGATGAAGGCGGGCGCCCGCTCCGGCGACGGCGTCGCCATCGGGCCCGAGGAGAACGCGGTCGTCTTCGACTGGGAGCCCACCGTCATGGCCGGCGCGGAGATGCTCGGCCGCCGTGGTGAGGACCACCGCCTCGAGGGTGCACGGCCCGCCGCGCAGCGCCGCCGGGACCGCGAGGCGGAGCGGGACGAGGCAGAGCGGGAGTACGACGACTTCGAGCCGTTCTAGTCTCCAGGGTTGCTGTACGACGACTTCGAGCCGTTCTGGTCTCTACGGTTGCTGTACGACGACTTCGAGCCGTTCTGGTCTCTACGGTTGCCGTACCAGGACTTTGGGCCGGGTCGGCTCCACGCCTCCACGCGAAGGGCCCCGGGGACGGTCGCCGTCCCCGGGGCCCTACTCGCGCCGTACGAGCAGCCGTACAGCCGTACGAGCAGCCGTATGACCAGCCGTTACGCGTTCACGGAGTTCTCCGTGTCGTTCGGCTCCGCGTTCTCCGACAGTTCGTCAGCCGCGCCCCGCGGCAAGGGGATCTCGGAGGCCGGGCGGGACTCCATGCGGACGCGGCGCTCGTCGGCCTGGGAACACAGGGCCTGGACCGCGTTGTTGAAGCGGACCAGGGACGACGGGTCCGACGGGCCGAGAAGGTGCTCCTTCAACTCGGCGCGGACCGAGGTGAACTTGTCCTCCTCCGGGTGACGCACCGACTCCAGGAGGGCCGGGACGCCCTCTGCGGACGGGGTGAGGATGACACCCGCCGACACGGTCGGGAAGCCCGCGCGGAACGCCTCCTCCGTCATACCCGAGGTGTTGGCGACCGCGTACGGCTTCTCGCTGGACAGCCAGTCGGAGACCACCGACGAGACATCACTGATCAGCAGGTCCGCCTGGTTGAAGCAGGCGAAGATCGCGGGACGCGCGGCTGTGATGATCTGGTGCTCCCACTCCGGGAACGACGCCCAGTACGCCTTCTCCCAGGCGGTCGTGGCCTCGGCGATGGCCGCCTCGTGGTCGCCTCGCGGTGTGCCCTGGAGCAGCATGCGCTCCAGTTCGTCCGCGCTGGGGCGGAACGACGTCGAGGTGAGCTGGTCCAACTCGGCAGTGCGAAGGGCCAGTTCGGCCGCGGCTTCCGGGCCGGGGCGGGCGCCCGAACGCTTGGTGTTCGCCTCACGGATCATCGCTTTGACGCGCTCGTTCGCGGCACCCGCGCGCGGGTCGACGGAACCGGTCATCGGGTGCGGCTTGTACAGCAGCCGCACGTTCTCGTCGGCGAGGAGCTGCCGCACGAGGTTCTCACCGGCCATGACCACCGAGGTGTTGCCCGGGTTGCCGTCCCAGCCCTCCCAGGTGGGGGCGTACAGGACCGTCGTGTACGCGCCCGTCGGCGCCCCCGAGTACGGGCGGATCGGGGCGAGCTGCGGGCGGCCGACCTCGACGATGTCCTTGCCCTCGACGCCGACCTCGGCGTCCGCGTACCGCTCGCGCGCCGCGGAGCCGGCGACCCACACCTCGTCGTACGCCTTCGCATACGGGTTGCAGGAGGACAGCTTGTCGCTCTCACCGTGGTTGATGAACGCGTGCTTGAGGGTGGGGATGCGCAGGACCTGCGAGGTCTTCGCGGCGTTCGCCGGGTGCAGCATCATCTTCAGCGTCGAGTTCTCCAGCGAGAACATCGTGGAGACCTTCGGGAAGCAGATGACCGGTACGTTCGTCGCGTCGATCTTCTGCACCATGAACCGCTCGCGCAGCACGATCAGCGGCTTGCCGTCGAGCTTGGAGAGCGTGGAGAGCCACATGTTCGCCTGGTACGCCGACGTCGTACCGCCCGAGAAGTACATGGCCACGGTCGGCTGGTAGTCGGCCAGCCACTCATCCAGCCACTTCATGACCTGCTGATCGCTCTTCGCCCGCTTCTTCGGGAGCAGCCAGGTCCCCAGGTACGCCGTACCGCCGAGGATCAGCACGAGGGCGACGGCGAGGCCGCAACCGCCCCAGGTGGCGTCCGTGGTGACCGCGGTGGCCAGCATGCCGGCCGTGGTCGGCAGGGAGAACGTCAGCAGGCGGTGGGCCTGGCGGCGGGCGAGCAGGCGGGGCGGGGCGGCGGTCAGGTGCAGCGCGGACGCGTCGATGTTCCGCGTGACGATCGGCAGCGTCCGGGTGCGGCGCACCAGCATCGCCAGGCCCTGGCAGGTGAAGTGCAGCGCGTAGAAGACGCACAGGCCGAGCAGCAGCGGTGCCTGCTCGCTCAGCGGGTCGATGCCGTCGATCCGCAGCAGTCCCACCAGGACCAGCATGTCGCGCAGCAACTGCCGGACCAGGGCGTCGAACCGGACCT
Source organism: uncultured Actinomycetota bacterium (assembly GCA_963711935.1). GTDB lineage: Bacteria > Actinomycetota > Actinomycetes > Streptomycetales > Streptomycetaceae > Streptomyces. The sequence goes on along the minus strand of CAVQGD010000025.1, from coordinate 166,446 downwards.
TGCCGAGGACGGCGAGCAGACCGGGGGCCCGGTACTGCAGAAACGTGTCCAGGAGGAGGCCGGCCGCGCTCACCGCGACGAACACCGGGACGTTCGGCAGCAGCGCGGAGACGATCTGGGCTGTGAAGAGCGCGAATATCGCCAGCAGCGCGGACAGCTGCGCGAGGCGGCGGGGGGCGAGCCTTGAGGGCACGGGCGGGGCTCCTGCGGAGGGATACGAGGGACGGGGAAAGGTAGGACGAGAGGCTGGTGGAGAGCGGCCCGCCTCCATGCGCGCGCCCCGGGCGCCTTCCACCCGGGGAACGCCTCGAACAAGGGAGGCCGGTCCCTGACCGTATGACCTCCGGCGTCGGAGGAGCAATCTCCCGAGGTGTAATTCACATAAAAATGGGACATAGCTGTGGGGGTTTTGAAACGCTTCCGGGTGTCTTCCCGTATTCCTGCCGAGGAGTTCCGGACGGCTCCGGACGGCTCCGGACGGCTCTGGAGGGCGCTGGACGGCTCCGGACGTCCGGAGCTCTGGACAGTCCTCAGGGCCCGTCGCTGTCCATCCACCGTCCACATCCACGTCCATCCAGCGATACGTCGCGGCACGCGGCGCCCGTGCTCCCGTAAATTCGCAGACACCGGCTGGTCGGAACATTCGGAACATGGGGAATGCGGGGATATGCGCGTATCAGCGGTATCAGCGGTATCAGCGGTATCAGCGGTATCAGCGGCGTCAGCGGCGTCAGTGGCGTCAGTGGCGACAAGGGTAGGAGGGGCGGGAGGGGCGGCCCGAAGGGCCTCCGTCGCGGGCGAGGAGGCGCGGCAGAGCGTGGCGGAAGCGCACAGGATCGTTGTCAAGGTGGGCTCCTCCTCCCTGACCACGGCTGCCGGTGGCCTGGACGCGGACCGGGTGGACGCCCTCGTCGACGTGCTCGCCAAGGCCCGGAAAAGGGGAGGGCCCGGGGCCTCGGCTGAGGGCGCCGGGGGGAGAGGGGCGGCGGGGGAGAGAAGGAGATCGTGCTGGTCTCCTCCGGTGCCATCGCCGCCGGGCTCGCGCCGCTGGGCCTGCGTCGCCGCCCCAAGGACCTCGCCCGGCAGCAGGCCGCCGCGAGTGTCGGCCAGGGGCTGCTGGTGGCCCGCTACACCGCCTCCTTCGCCCGGTACGGCGTACGCGTCGGCCAGGTGCTCCTCACCTCTGACGACATGAGCCGCCGCGCCCACCACCGCAACGCCTCCCGCACCCTCGACAAGCTCCTCGCGATGGGCGCGCTCCCGGTCGTCAACGAGAACGACACCGTGGCCACGGACGAGATCCGTTTCGGCGACAACGACCGCCTCGCCGCGCTCGTCGCCCACCTCGTACGGGCCGACCTGCTGGTCCTGCTGTCCGACGTGGACGGTGTGTACGACGGCGACCCCAGCAAGCCGGGCACCTCCCGGATCGCGGAGGTACAGGGCCCCGAGGACCTCGCACACGTCGAGATCGGCAGCGCGGGCAAGGCCGGCGTCGGCACCGGCGGCATGGTCACCAAGGTCGAGGCGGCCCGGATCGCGGCGGCGGCCGGCATCCCCGTCGTGCTGACCAGCGCCATCCACGCGGCGGACGCCCTCACCGGACGCGACACGGGCACCCACTTCCACCCCACGGGCAAGCGCTCCGCCGACCGGTTGCTGTGGCTCCAGCACGCCTCCACCCCGCAGGGCTTCCTCACCCTCGACGAGGGGGCCGTGCACGCGGTCGTCGAGCGCCGCAAGTCGCTGCTGCCCGCGGGCATCGCGGCCGTCGAGGGCGAGTTCACCGCGGGCGACCCCATCGAACTGAGGGACGGCGAAGGGCGCGCGGTGGCGCGGGGACTCGTCAACTTCGATGCCAAGGAGATCCCCCAGCTGCTCGGCCGCTCCACGCGCGAACTCGCGCGCGAGCTGGGTCCCGCCTACGAACGAGAGATCGTCCACAGGGACGACCTGGTCCTGCTCCACCCCTGAGCGAACGCGGCTGGAAACGGCCGCATCACAGGCATCCGGCGGTCCACGTTCCGTAAAAACCGCCACGCGGAGCCCTCCGGCCTGCTCCACTTTGTCGCAGGGAGATTCCCCTCGCCCGAAGCTCGACCAGTGCGAATAACCAGTGCGAATAAGGAGGCCGTCGTGAGACGAGTGCGCCCGGGGGCGGCGTCCCGCGGTGGTGGTTCCTCCCGTGGGGTCGGCGAGGAGCGCGCGCTGACCAGCGTCGCGGCCGGAGACGCGTACGAGGAGCAGGCACGCGGGGGCCGGACCTCCGGGCAGCCGTCCGGCGAGGTCGGCAAGAAGGAGCCGAGGGACGTGGCCCGGCTGTGGCACGTGACGCTCAGTGTCTCCGGCGGCGAGGCCCCGCTGACGGAGGTACGCCGTGGCCTCGAACAACTCGCCCACGACCACCCCTTTCTGCTGACCAGCCGCTACGCCACCGACCACGCCGAGATCCGCTACTGGGAAGAGGCACGCGACCTGCACGACGCGGCCGCCGTCGCCCTGCGCCTGTGGGGCGAGCACCGCCAGAGCGCCCAACTGCCGCCCTGGGAGATCGTCGGCCTGGAGGTCATCGCCCGCGAGACCTACCACCAGCGCATCGCCGAAGGACACGGCCCGCTCCTGGCGACCCCGGTCGGCGTGCACCCCTTCTAGTGCGGCTAAACCGCCGCCGCTCTCGCGGAGTTGGTTGATCGCCGTCTGGGTTCCTCAATTGATGGTTGCGGTGCGTGGGGGTGTGATGGTTGCGATGCGTGGGGGGCGTTTCGGGCCTGTCTCGGTTTATGGAACAGGCGCTGGGCGGCCCTGCGGCGAGCATTACGCTTCCCTCATGACCACGCTCTCGCCGTACGACTCCATGTCCCCGGTCACCCAGGCCGCCTACCGTGCCAAGGGCGCCGCCGCCGACCTCGCCCCCCTGCCGCGGGCGGAGAAGGATGACGCGCTGCTCGCCATCGCGGACGCGCTCGAGGTCCGCACGAGCGAAATCGTCACGGCCAACGCCAAGGACATCGAGCGTGCCCGCGAGGCCGGCACCAGCGAGGCCATCATCGACCGCCTGACGCTGACGCCGGAGCGGGTGCGTGCCATCGCCTCCGATGTACGGGATGTCGTGGCGCTCCCGGACCCGGTCGGTGAGGTCGTCCGCGGCTCCACACTGCCGAACGGTATCGATCTGCGCCAGGTCCGCGTCCCCCTCGGCGTCGTCGGCATCATCTACGAGGCCCGCCCGAATGTGACCGTCGACGCCGCCGCGCTGTGCCTGAAGTCCGGCAACGCGGTGCTGCTGCGCGGCTCGTCGTCCGCGTACGAGTCGAACAGCGCGCTCGTCCGGGTGCTCCGGGACGCTGTCGGCGGGGCCGGGCTGCCCGCCGACGCCGTACAGCTCGTGCCGGGCGAGAGCCGCGAGTCCGTGCGCGAGCTGATGCGCGCCCGCGGCCTGGTCGACGTGCTCATCCCGCGCGGCGGCGCCTCCCTGATCCGTACCGTCGTCGAGGAGTCCACCGTCCCCGTCATCGAGACCGGCACCGGAAACTGCCATGTGTATGTGGACGCGCACGCCGACCTCGACATGGCCATCGAGATCCTGCTCAACTCCAAGGCCCAGCGGCTGAGCGTCTGCAACGCCGCCGAGACGCTGCTGGTCCACCAGGACATCGCCCCCGAGTTCCTGCCGCGTGCCCTGGACGCGCTGGCCGACGCCGGGGTGACCGTGCACGGCGACGAGCGCGTGCTGGCGTACGCGAAGGACACGCAGGGCCACCGTCGTCGAGGCCACGACGGACGACTGGGAGACCGAGTACCTCTCGTACGACATCGCCGCCGCTGTCGTCGACTCGCTCGACAGGGCCGTGGAGCACATCCGGCTGTGGACTTCCGGGCACACCGAGGCGATCGTGACGAGCTCGCAGCAGGCCGCCCGCCGTTTCACCCAGCTCGTGGACTCCACGACGGTCGCGGTGAACGCGTCCACTCGCTTCACGGACGGCGGCCAGTTCGGCTTCGGCGCCGAGATCGGCATCTCGACGCAGAAGCTGCACGCCCGCGGGCCCGATGGGGCTGCCGGAGCTGACGAGCACGAAGTACATCGTGACCGGGGACGGGCACGTAAGGCGCTGAACACGCGGAACCCGCGGAACGTCGCTGAGGGGCGCCCGGCGTGCGCCGCTCGGCGCATGCCGGGCGGCGTATGTCGGCGTATGTCGCATGGGGTGCACGCGGGGCGCTCGAGGGGGTCCGGGGAGCAGACGCTGTCTCGTGAACTATCCCGTGAGTTGCCCCGTGAGCTGTCTCGCTCAAGCGGATGAATTTCCTTCCCGTCTGCCCAAATTGAACCCCCGGGTCTACTCTGGACCTGTGCCGGAGGACGTGGGGGGCACGCCGTTCCCTGACGGCGGGGAGCCCGACGACGACCGCGACCGCGGGGGTATGGACGAAGAGTTCGCCTCCGTGGTCTTCGACGAGGCCTTCGTACGGGCAGCCGTGGTCCACGAGCCGACCGCTGTCGAACGTCTCCTCGCCGCAGCGCAGGCCCGCGCGGAAGCGCAGGAGGCCGAGGCGCGCCGGGCGCCCACCAGAGGCGCACGCGGCGACGACGAGCGCTACGAGGACGGCTTCGGGCCCGAGGGTGACTTCGGCCAGGGCCGAGACCTCGACGACTTCGACGACTTCGAGGACCCGGACGACCCGGAGACCCTGGAGGACCGCTACGGCGTGCCGGGGCCGTACGCCCGGCCCTACGGCAAACCGGCACGCTGGCACCGCCCCGTCGCCTGGGTGCTCGCCCTCGTGATGGGCATCGGCATGGTCGCCCTCGCGTTCACGGCGGTCTACCGGGGCGCGTCCTCGGATGCCGCCAGGACCAGGTTCCGCCGCCCGCCTCCACGGGCGTCGAGCAGGGCCCCGGCGCGGGTCCTTCAACGGATCCTTCAAGGGGTCCTTCACTGGGCCCTTCGGCCTCGGCCGACTCCTCCCAGCCCCCGGTCCCGGCGGTGCCGCGCACGCCGTGAGCCAGGGTGTGAGACAGGGTGTGAGACAGGGTCCGGTCCGGAGAGCGACGGGTCCGGCGGGTCCGAGGGCTCCGAGGGGTCCCAGGAGTCCCAGGGGTCCGATGAATCCCAGGGGTCCGATGGCTGTTCAAATTTGATGAGTACGTGTCAGAAATTGTCGTCCAGTGGGGCGTTTATCTCGCCCTCAAGAGACCTACTCTGAAAGTATGGACGGGCCAGGAGACCCACCTGAGGGGACACCCGAGGGCGGTCCCGGTGGTGGTGAGGACGAGTACCGATCCGTCGTCTTCGACGAGTCGTTCGTCCGTGCTGCCCGCCTCCAGGAGTTCTCCGCCCAGGAGCGGATCGGCGACTGCACGCCCCGGCCGTACGCCGCCGCCCGCCGATGCGCCGCAGCCTGTCCCGGCAGGCACTGGTCCTCGTCCTGCTGATCGCCGTCGCCTTCGGCACCGCGATCTACATGGGCGTACGCCACCCGTACGAGCCCCCGGCCGCCCAGTCCACCGAGCCGCTGCGGATGACCATGATCCCGCTCGCACCGCAGGGCCCCGGTGCCCGGCGCCACGGACCCCGAGAACCTGTACGCGCACAGCCCCGCCGCCCAGTTCCGCATCGGCGCCGAGGGCATCACGCTGCCCGCCTCCCGGCGCACCGCGCACTTCTCGGACACCAGGTGGTGCACCGCGCTGACCACCGCCAAGGACTACCTCGTCGGTCCGCCCTCGACCCGGAGGTGCTCACCGGCGGCGCCGTCCGGCCGGTGCGGGTGCTGCTCGACCCCCAGCAGCTGCGACCAGTTCGACCAGAGCTTCGAGCGCCCGGCCGCCGACGGGCGGCACGCGCCCACCGGCTGGCTGGTCCGCTTCGACCCCTCCCAGGCCGAGCTGGCCGACTCCAGGATCCGGGTGCAGGGCACGCTGCGGGCCGCCGAGTACGACTCCGACACCCTTGAGGTCATCGCCGACCACACCTTCGTCTACGCGCTGCGGCCGACCGGGCTCGGAGCGACGAGGCGAAGGCCTCGCTGTTCACCGTCCGGCGCGAGCTGCACTTCCGCTTCGACCGCGACGACCTGCGCATCCACCAGACCGAACTCGCTCGTCTCCTACGTCCAGGCCGGGCCGCTGGCCTGCTCCGAGGACGCCACGAACCACCTGCGCCCGCTCCTCGCGGGCCAGATGGCGAAGGAGGGCGGCCCGGCCGGCACCGACCCGTACGCGACGGGCAGCGCCACGCCGCTGTGCGGGTCGCTGGCAGAGAGAGCGCAGCCGAAGGTATGAGTCTTTGACCTCCGCCCCTCATGAACGGAGGGGGATTCCAGCCCTTTCCGGGCTGAGGTTCACGGACGCTCGAACGACCGTTGGCCCCGGCTGTGGACGCTGCCGGAGCTCCGTCCCGGCGGCCGGGCTCGCCGCCCCTGGCCGTCCGTCGGCTCGCGGGCGCCGTCCTCGCGGCCGTTGCTCCCGTCCGGTACCGTCGTCGGGGCCGTCGGCCGCCGCTGCCGCCGGTGCTCGTGGCGCCGCTGCTACCGGTGCCGCTCGCGAAGCCGCCGAATCCTGCGCCGTACCCGGCCGCCGAGGTCGCCCGCGCCGCCCGCGATGTCGCTGACCAGCTTCATCAGCGGGTCCTTGGAGCTCTTGCACATCGCGTCGCGTAGTGGCCGCCGACTCGCGGAAGGAGTCGGTGACCGAGGTGTCCTTGTCCTCGCTGCGCCGCGGGTAGTGGCCGTCCATGATCCGCTGGTAGTCGCGGGACTCGGCCCACTTCTTCAGCTCGGCCGCGCGCACCGTGGTGAACGGGTGCGAGCGGGGCAGCACGTTCAGGATCTTCAGCACGGAGTCGCGCAGGTCGCCGCCCGCCTCGTACTCCTCGGCCTGCGCGAGGAACGCGTCCACGTTCATCTCGTGCAGGTGGTTGCCGCCCGCGATCTTCATCAGCCCGCGCATCGAGGCCTGCAGATCCTGGCCGACCAGCAGTCCCGCCCGGTCCGCGGACAGCTCCGACTTGCGGAACCACTCGCGCAGCGCGGTCACGATCGCCATGATCGCGAGGTTGCCCAGCGGGATCCAGGCGACCTTGAGGGCCAGGTTGGTCAGGAACAGCAGGATCGTGCGGTACACGGAGTGGCCGGACAGCGCGTGGCCCACCTCGTGGCCGACGACCGCCCGCATCTCCTCCTCGTCGAGCAGCTCGACGAGCCCGGTGGTGACGACGATGATCGGCTCGTCCAGGCCGATGCACATCGCGTTCGGCTGCGGGTCCTGGTTGACGTACATCGGCGGGACCTTCTCCAGGTCCAGGATGTAACAGGCGTCCCGCAGCATGTCGTTCAGGTGCGCGAACTGCTGCGTCGCAGACCCGCACCGAGTCGGACAGGAACAGCAGCCGCAGGCTGCGCTCGGGCAGCAGTCCGCTGAGCGCCTTGAAGACCGTGTCGAAGCCGCTGAGCTTGCGCAGCGCGACCAGCGCCGAGCGGTCCGCGGGATGTTCGTACGCCCGCGAGGAGATCCCCGGGAAGCGCCTGCGCTGCCTGCTCGGGCACGTTCTCGTGCCCGTTCTGCTCGTGGCTGTCGTCGGACATGTTTCCCCCATGCGTCTGAATTGCCCTGTGTGCCCCCGAAGCGGAGTCCAGCCTAAGCGGAGATACCGTGGACAGGGCAGCACACCGTAAGGAGCGATCCCGGGCTGCCGGATCTGCCTCGCTACGGGATCGACCAGCGCGACGACGACTGGCAGTGATGCTGTCGCGCGGCGGACGAGCCCGCTCGACCGGATACGCCGGCGGCATGCCCGGAAGGCCGCCCGTGACCGCGACGACGGAGTCGGCGTGATCGCGGCGAAGGCGCCCGCTTACGATGTGCGCGACGTCTGTCCTGATCCCGCCCACACCGGATAGGTCCTGCCGAAGATGAGCTTCCACAGCACCGCTGCCCAGTTGGTCACCCTCGCCGCCGAGGGCGAGGAGCACGGCGGCAACCACGAGAGCCTCAGCCCCTACCTCACCGGCGGCGGCGCCCTCTTCGCCCTGCTGCTGCTGCTGTGGATCACCACCCGCTTCAACCGGGACCGCTGACGTCCGCACGGGCCGCGGCCGCTCAGGCCGGGCCGGTAGGGTCTGCACGCATGGGAGAGCAGGACATGCCTACCGGTCCGGCACACAAGGCGGACGGCCCGGCGCACGACCGCGTACGACACGGCGATAGCCGGGCACACGCCCGGGAACGGCCTGTCGGAGCCCGGGCAAGCGGCGCCTCGGCGTCATGGGCGGAACGTTCGACCCGATCCACCACGGGCACCTCGTCGCGGCCAGTGAGGTCGCCGCGCAGTTCCACCTCGACGAGGTGGTGTTCGTGCCGACCGGGCAGCCGTGGCAGAAGACCCACCGCAAGGTCGTCCCCGGCCGAGGACCGCTATCTGATGACGGTCATCGCGACCGCCGAGAACCCGCAGTTCTCGGTCAGCCGCATCGACATCGACCGCGGCGGCCCGACGTACACCATCGACACCCTGCGTGACCTGCGCGCGCTCAACCCCGACACGGACCTCTTCTTCATCACCGGCGCCGACGCGCTCGCCCAGATCCTCACCTGGCGCGACGCCGACGAGCTGTTCTCCCTCGCCCACTTCATCGGGGTCACCCGGCCCGGCCACGCCCTGACCGACCCGGGCCTGCCCGACGGGCGGCGTCTCGCTGGTCGAGGTTCCGGCGCTGGCCATCTCGTCCACGGACTGCCGTGCGAGAGTCGCCAAGGGCGATCCCGTCTGGTATCTGGTGCCGGACGGTGTGGTGCGCTACATCGACAAGCGTGAGCTGTACCGCGGCGAGTGAGCGACGGAGAGGGGCACCGGTGAACGACCGATACGACGCTGGCCGACGGCGAGCGACCAGTACGAGCTCGTCGGCTACGACGAGTACGGGCAGCCGGTGTACCGGCAGGTGCCACGCCCCAGCGCCGCAGGGTACGACACCGGCGCAGCGACAGCGGCAGCAGGCACGGGTACGACGACGGTACGGCACGACCAGTACGCAGCACCAGCAGCGGCCACAGCAGCCCCGCGGGCGTACGGCGTACGAGCCCGCACGGGCGACGCGGTACGGGCGACGCCAGCGCTTCAGCGCCTCGCTCGTCGACACGGGCAGTCCCGGCCGTGCAGCCGCCCCGGTGCCGCAGCAGGCCGCGCCGTCCGGCAGCAGGCCGCGGTGCCCGCCGGCGCCGGGTGCCGAGCGGGACGTCCGCAGCGGCGACGAACGGGACTACCGCACCGAGCAGTTCTCCTTCGTCGAGGAGCCGGACGGCGACTCCGAGGACGTCATCGACTGGCTGAAGTTCACCGAGAGCCGCACCGAACGGCGCGAGGAGGCCAAGCGCCGGGCCCGCAACCGGGTCGTCGCCCTGGTCGTGACCCTCGTCCTGGTCGCCGTGGGCGGCGTCGGCTACCTCTGGTACGCGGGCAAGCTGCCCGGGACGTCCTCGGCCGGGGCAGGCCGGCACCACGACGGCCGCGGCCGCCCAGAAGCGCGACGTGATCGTCGTCCACCTGCACAACACCAAGCAAGGGCGGCACCTCCACGGCGCTGCTCGTCAACAACACCACCGCCAAGCAGGGCACCACCGTCCTGCTGCCCAACTCCCTCGCCGTGACCGACGACGACGGCACCACCACCACCCTCGCCAAGTCCGTCGACGACGACGGCTCCTCCGGCACCCGTGACGCCCTCGGCACCGTGCTCGGCACCGACATCGAGGGCACCTGGCGCCTCGACACCCCGTACCTGAAGAACCTCGTCGAGCTCGTCGGCAACATCGACATCGACACCAACACCGACGTGCCCGACCCGGACGCCAGAAGAAGGGCGAGGCGCCCCTGGTCAACAAGGGCAAGGCCCAGACCCTCAGCGGCAAGATGGCCGTCGCGTACGCCACCTACCGCGGCCCCGGCGAGGCCGAGAACGCCCAGCTGGAGCGGTTCGGGCAGGTCATGCAGGGCGTGCTGCGCAAGCTGTCCTCGCGACCCGCAGGCCGCGACCATCACCGTGCGAGACGCTGGCCCAGATCCTCGACCCCTCACTGACCGACCACGACCTCGGCACCTTCCTCGCCAAGCTCGCCGACCCGGGCCAAGGGCGGCGACTACGAGAGTGCCGTCCTGCCGGTCCAGCAGGACGGCACGCTCAGCGCGCAGGTCGCCGACAGCGTGGTCAAGGACGTGCTCGGCGGCACCGAGAAGAGCCCCGACGCGGGCGACGCCGTCCGGGTCGGCATCAGGAACGCCACCGGCGGCAAGGAGGCCACCGAACAGGCCCGCGTGGCCCTGCTCAACGGCGGCTACACCTTCCTCGACGGCGGCACGGCCGCCGCCGCCCAGGCCGCGTCCCAGGTCACCTACGCCGACGCCGCGAGCAAGGACGACGCGGTCGAGGTCGCCAAGACCCTCGGTCTGCCCGCCGGCGCCGTCAAGAAGGGCAAGGCCGCGTCCAACGCCGACGTCTCGGTCGTCCTCGGCCGGGACTACGAGGCGAGTGCTTCTCCGGGTTCCCCGGGGTGACCTGGGTTTCCTCAAGGTGCCCCGGGAAGGTGCCCCGGGAGCTTGATCATCCGGATGGGCGTCGGCCCCTGGGGTGCCCTCTGCGGTCCGTGAGATCCTTGGGGTAGCCCGTGAGGGTTCACTGACCGCCGACCGAAAGCCTTGCTAGTGACCGCCACGGACCGCTCCATCGAGCTCATCAACGCCGCCGCCCAGGCGGCCGCCGACAAGCTCGCGCACGACATCATCGCGTACGACGTCAGCGACGTGCTGTCCATCACCGACGCCTTCCTGCTCGCCTCCGCGCCCAACGACCGCCAGGTCAAGTCGATCGTCGACGAGATCGAGGAGCGGCTGAACAAGGAACTCGGCGCCAAGCCGGTGCGCCGCGAGGGCGACCGCGAAGCCCGCTGGGTGCTGCTCGACTACGTCGACATCGTGGTGCACGTCCAGCACAGCGAGGAGCGTGTCTTCTACGCCCTGGAGCGGCTGTGGAAGGACTGCCCGAGCTGGAGCTGCCCGAGCGACGCCAAGGCCACCCGCGGCAAGGCCGAGGAGCACGCCAGGCTGCGGGCCGCCGAGGAGGCCGCCGAGCTCGGCGGGGAGCTGCGGTGAGCGTGGCCGCGGGCTTCGACGCGGCCGACAGCAAGCCCGGCGCGACCGCCGCATCATCCTCTGGCGGCACGGCCAGACCGTCGTGGAACCTGGAGCGCCGCTTCCAGGGCTCCACGGACATCGAGCTGACCGAGGCCGGCGTCGGCCAGGCCCGCCGCGCCGCCCGGCTGCTCGCCTCGCTGAAGCCGGACGCGATCCTCGCCTCCGACCTCAGGCGCGCCGCCGCCACGGCCGCCGAGCTGGCCGCCCTCACCGGCCTCGACGTCACGCACGACGAGGCCCTGCGCGAGACGTACGCGGGCGTCTGGCAGGGGCTGACGCACGAGGAGATCATCGAGCGGTACGGCGAGGAGTACGCCGCGTGGAAGCGCGGCGAGCCGGTCCGCCGCGGCGGCGGCGAGCTGGAGACCGAGGTCGCCGACCGGGCCGCCCCGGTGGTGCTGCGGCACGCCGACAAGCTGCCCGACGGACGGCACGCTCGTCGTGGTCAGCCACGGCGGCACGATCCGTACCACCATCGGCCGCCTGCTCGGCCTGGAGCCCCACCACTGGGAGAGCCTCGGCGGCCTCTCCAACTGCTGCTGGTCCGTCCTCGGCGAGGGCGCGCGCGGCTGGCGGCTGCTGGAGCACAACGCCGGCACCCTGCCGGAGCCGGTGCTCGGCGACGACGACTGACCGGCAGCGGCGCGGCCGCGGGCCGGCGGCCGTGGGCCGGTCCAGATGCCCCTGACCGGTGCCTGCCCGGGACCCGGATTTCACTTTCCGGCTGGTCGCAGGCTAAAGTTCTTCTTGTTCGCCCCGCAGAGCGGGGCGAAACGCCATGCGGTTCCGCCGCGTGGCCGCAAGGGGCTATAGCTCAGTTGGTAGAGCGCCTGCATGGCATGCAGGAGGTCAGGAGTTCAATTCTCCTTAGCTCCACAATTTAGCTTCACAATCAACAAATCGACGCTCTTGAGCTGTCAAAGATCAGTCGTGGTGGTCCCGCTCCCCTCAGGGAGCGGGATTTTTCTTACCCCGTGCCGACGCCTCGGCGCGCTCACCTCACCAGGCGGGCTCACCCATGTGTCTGCCGTGTCCCCATGGGCCTGGTGCGGGCGCAGGTGGCCGCTCCCGACGGTCACCCGGCTCGGCTGGCTCAGCCGACTGATCGGCGTGGTGGTTTTCGGCACACTTTTCTTCCACCGGCTTGAGTCGCTTGGGCCCTCAGGGTGTATACCCTGCGGACACCCTTCTCGCCTGCACGTATGCGCCAGCTGGGAGGGCATTCCTGGGCGCCGTGTCCGGACTGGTACGAAGGCGTCGCTGACCGTATTGGTCTGGCCGTGGCAGAATCAAACGGCCGGAGGGGGCGCGGCCCGACGGGAGGGAGAGGCGATGCCTGGGAGCATCCTCAGGGAGGTCCGACGACCTTCCCGAAACGGTGGTGAGACGGAAGAAGATCACCCTCCTCAACTGCCCTTCCTGCAGCTCGCTCCATGTCGCCCAAGTCCTCGGTGACAACGGCGGGATTTCCTACGTGTGCACGGCCTGCGGCCACAGCTGGAGCTGATCGATGGGTGCACACAGGAGGAAATGCGACTGGTGCGGCAGTGGTACGCCGATCGTCCGCGACATGGAGCCCGTCAACCCCGACTACCAGTACTGGTGCGAGGAATGCGCGCGGGCGCTGATCATAAAAGGCGACCCGATCGAGACGTACCGCGAGCTGGAGGGCGAGCCGATCTACGGCCGGCTCCTCGACGAGCACTGCACGCTCAAGCGGTTCTACTCGTTCGTGACGGCCTGATCAGTTCCACCTCGGCGAGGGCCGACGAGGGCTGGCGAGGGCCGACGAGGGCTGGCGAGGGCCGAGATCAGCCCCGTATCCAGACAGAACGGAAACGATTTGGTGGTGCACCGGGAGGGCCGTGTAATGTTGGCGTCGCCGCCGGGGCAACCGGGCGACACGGTCAATATGCGGTTTTGCCGCGTGGCCACAAGGGGCTATAGCTCAGTTGGTAGAGCGCCTGCATGGCATGCAGGAGGTCAGGAGTTCAATTCTCCTTAGCTCCACATAGCTTCACTTAGTTCCACCGAGTAAAGATTCCAGAAGATCCCGTCCGGTCGATCAGACCGGACGGGATCTTTCGGTATCCGGCGCGTTTGCGTCCGCGGAAGCGCGTCGCGGCGCGCGCGGGGGCTGCGGTACCCTGACGCCATGCGTGCCGTACGCCTTCTGCTTAGCGAGCCGCGCTGATCAGTCCCGACCCCTGACGAATCCGTGGCCGGAATCGGCGCGGCGTCCCCTCCTGTGCGAGGGGTTTTTTCATTTCCGAAGCTGCTGGCAGAGACGATCGATGGAGCTTTGAGGATCATGAGCGAGACGAACCCCGCTGCCACTGCCGAGGTGGCGGCGCCGCACCGCTACACGGCCGCCATGGCCGCCGACATCGAGGCACGCTGGCAGGACTTCTGGGACGCGGAGGGCACGTACGAGGCGCCCAACCCGAGCGGCGACCTGGCGGGCGACCCCGAGCAGGTCGCCAAGCCCAAGAAGTTCATCATGGACATGTTCCCGTACCCCTCCGGTGCGGGCCTGCACGTCGGCCACCCGCTGGGCTACATCGCCACCGACGTCTTCGCCCGCTTCCAGCGGATGACCGGCCACAACGTCCTGCACACCCTGGGCTTCGACGCCTTCGGCCTGCCCGCCGAGCAGTACGCCGTGCAGACCGGCACGCACCCGCGCGTCGTCCACCGAGGCCAACATCGACAACATGAAGGCCCAGCTGCGCCGGCTGGGCCTGGGCCACGACAAGCGCCGGTCGTTCGCCACGATCGACCCGGACTACTACAAGTGGACCCAGTGGATCTTCCTGCAGATCTTCAACTCCTGGTACGACGACGGAGGCGAAGCAAGGCCCGCCCGATCGCCGACCTGGTCGCGCAGTTCGAGACCGGTGAGCGCGCCGTACGCCGGAGGGCTGCGCGCGCGTGGAGCGAGCTGAGCGCCGTCGAGCGCGCCGACGTGCTGGGCGAGTACCGCCTGGCGTACGCCTCCGACGCGCCCGTCAACTGGTGCCCCGGGCTGGGCACCGTGCTGGCGAACGAGGAGGTCACCGCCGACGGCCGCTCCGAGCGCGGCAACTTCCCCGTCTTCAAGGCCAAGCTGCGCCAGTGGAACATGCGCATCACCGCCTACGCCGACCGGCTGCTGGACGACCTGGACGGCGCTGGACTGGCCCGAGGCCATCAAGCTGCAGCAGCGCAACTGGATCGGCCGCTCCGAGGGCGCCCGCGTCGACTTCCCGCGTGGACGGCGAGCACATCACGGTCTTCACCACCCGCCAGGACACCCTGTTCGGCGCCACCTACATGGTGCTGGCGCCCGAGCACCCGCTGGTCGAGAAGTTCACGTCCCGGCCGCCTGGCCCGAGGGCACCCACGAGGTGTGGACCGGCGGCCACGCGACCCCGGCCGAGGCCGTCGCCGCCTACCGCGCGCAGGCCGCCTCCAAGTCGGACGTCGAGCGGCAGGCCGAGGCCAAGGACAAGACCGGCGTCTTCACCGGCGCGTACGCCACCAACCCGGTCAACGGCGAGCAGATCCCGGTCTTCATCGCCGACTACGTGCTGATGGGCTACGGCACCGGCGCGATCATGGCCGTCCCGGCGCACGACCAGCCGCGACTTCGCGTTCGCGCGCGCCTTCGAGCTGCCGATCCGCTGCGTCGTCGAGCCGACCGACGGCCGCGGCACCGACACCTCGACGTGGGACGACGCCTTCGTCTCGTACGACGCGAAGATCGTCAACTCCGCCGACGACGACATCTCCCTGGACGGCCTGGGCGTCGCCGAGGCCAAGGCGCGGATCACCGAGTGGCTGGAGGAGCAGGGCATCGGCGAGGGCACCGTCAACTTCCGGCTGCGCGACTGGCTGTTCAGCCGCCAGCGCTACTGGGGCGAGCCCTTCCCGATCGTCTACGACGAGGACGGCGTCGCCCACGCGCTGCCCGAGTCGATGCTGCCGCTGGAGCTGCCCGAGGTCGAGGACTACTCGCCGCGCACCTTCGACCCGGACGACGCCGACACCGTGCCCGGAGACCCCGCTGTCCCGCAACGAGGACTGGGTCGAACGTCACCCTGGACCTGGGCGACGGCCGCGGCCCGCGCACGTACCGCCGCGAGACCAACACCATGCCCAACTGGGCCGGTTCCTGCTGGTACGAGCTGCGCTACCTGGACCCGCACAACGGCGAGAAGCTGGTCGACCCGGCCGATCGAGCAGTACTGGATGGGCCCGCGCGAGGGCATGCCGCACGGCGGCGTCGACCTGTACGTGGGCGGCGCCGAGCACGCCGTGCTGCACCTGCTGTACGCGCGCTTCTGGTCCAAGGTGCTGTACGACCTGGGGCACGTCTCCTCGGCCGAGCCGTTCCACAAGCTGTACAACCAGGGCATGATCCAGGCGTACGTCTACCGCGACAGCCGCGGCATCGCGGTGCCCGCCGCCGAGGTCGAGGAGCGCGACGGCGCGTACTACTACCAGGGCGAGAAGGTCACCCGCGCTGCTGGGCAAGATGGGCAAGTCCCTGAAGAACGCGGTCACTCCGGACGAGATCTGCGCCGAGTACGGCGCGGACACGCTGCGCCTGTACGAGATGGCGATGGGCCCGCTGGACGTGTCGCGGCCGTGGGACACGCGCGCGGTGGTCGGCCAGTACCGGCTGCTGCAGCGGCTGTGGCGCAACGTCGTCGACGAGGCGACCGGCGAGGTCACCGTCGTCGACGCCGAGCCCGACGAGGACACGCTGCGTGCCCTGCACAAGGCGATCGACGGCGTCACGCCAGGACCTGGCGGGCGCTGCGCTTCAACACCGCCATCGCCAAGATCACCGAGCTGAACAACCACCTGACCAAGGCGGGCGGCGCGGTGCCGCGCTCGGTCGCCGAGCGCGCTGGTGCTGCTGGTCGCGCCGCTGGCCCCGCACATCGCCGAGGAGCTGTGGCGCAAGCTGGGCCACGACGCGACTCGGTCGTCCACCAGGACTTCCCCGTCGCCGACCCGGCGTACGTCGTGGACGAGACCGTGACCTGCGTCGTGCAGGTCAAGGGCAAGGTCAAGGCGCGGCTGGAGGTGCTCGCCGTCGATCTCCGAGGAGGAGCTGGAGAGGCTGGCGCTGGCCGACGACGGAGGTCGTCGCGGCGCTGGGCGGCGCGGGGATCCGCAAGGTGATCGTGCGGGCGCCGAAGCTGGTGAACATCGTCCCGGCGTAGCGGCTGTGGCGGCTGGGTGGCCGAGTGGCCGGGTGACCGGCTCGGTTTCCACGCCGGCTCGGGCCGCGGGGTGGTGTGCCTCAGGTCGGGGTAGTCCCCTACGGGCAGGTTCGGGGTTCCGCTGGAACCTTCGGCCTGCCCGTTCCGTTTACCGTGGAAGAGCGGCACGGCAACCGCCGTACGGGCCGGACGTCGGAGGAGGAGCGACATGGAAGCCGTGATCGCAGTCGTCGTCGCTGATCTTCGTGCTGTTCGTGGTGCTGGGCGTGTACGCCACGGTGAAGGTGGTCGGCGCCGCCAAGCGCGGCGTGGACCGCACGTCGCCCAGGCCCGCCGCACGGTCGAGGACACCACGCTGCGCGCCAAGAGCTTCGCCCAGCCCGGCGCCGCCGGCGAGCTGGCCGCAGCTGCGGCTCTCGCTGCGCACGTCGATGCGCGCCACCCAGGACGCGCTGCAGGCGGGCGTGGCCGAGGACGAGTCCCTGAAGGAGTCCCTGGGCCTCTTCGAGCGGCTCAGCGCGCACGGCCACGAGCTGGACGACGAGCTCAAGCGGCTGGAGTCGCGAGCCGGACCGGGCCACGCTCGCCGCGCGGCTGCCCGAGCCTGCGGGAGCGCACGGAGCGGATCACGCAAGTCGGCGGACTCCCTGCGCTGGGCGGCGCACGACCGGGCCCGCCGGTTCGCCGAGCGACGACCTGGACGCGCTGAGCGCACAGATCGACGTCGAGGCGGGCGCGCTGCGGCACTGGACGACCGGAGCCGGCGCCGCCTCGTCGCCGCTCACCCTCGTCGTCGGCACGGCCGATACCCGGGCACGTCCTCGTCGCGTCCGCGTCATCGGCCGACGTCCAGGGCACCGCCCCTGCCGCCGCGCCGCTCGTGGCCGGAGGCCCCGGCATCCGAAGCCGCTGCCCGACCGGGCAGACCTGGCCGGAGAGCCTGCAGTCCAGCACGGCTGAGGAACCGACGAGGCCCGCGATCACCCCGTCCGGCCGCGCGCTGACCTATCCCTGGGAGAAGAAGCCCCGCCCTGAGAGCACGACTTGATCCCGACCCGGTCCAACCGCAGGTGGGAGGGGCCGGGCTGCCGTCCGCGCGTTCCGCCGGGTAACCTCCAGCTCATGTCCCGCCATGTCGCGATCGTCACCGATTCAACGGCCTACCTGCCGCCGCGGACGATGGAGCGCCACGGCATCACCGCGGTGCCGCTGACCGTGGTCCTCGGCGACCAGGCGCTCGAAGAGGGCACCGAGATCTCGGCCCGTTCGCTGGCCCAGGCGCTGCAGAAGCGACGCCCCGTCACCACGTCCCGCCCCAGCCCCGAGGTCTTCGCGGAGACCTACCGCAAGGCCGCCGAGTCGGGCGCCACCGGCATCGTCTCGCTGCATCTGTCCGCCGAGTTCTCCGGTACGTACGACGCGGCGGTGCTCGCGGCGCGCGAGGCGCCCGTACCCGTGCGGGTGGTGGACACCGGCATGGTCGCCATGGCACTCGGGTTCTGCGCGCTGGCCGCGGCCGAGTCCGCGGAGGCGGGCGGCACGGTGGACGAGGCGGTCACGGCGGCGGAGAAGCGGGCCGCGGGCACGTCCGCGTACTTCTACGTCGACACTCTCGACTATCTGCGCCGGGGCGGCCGGATCGGCGCCGCGCAGGCGCTGCTCGGCTCCGCGCTCGCGGTGAAGCCGCTGCTGCAGCTGGACGGCGGCCGGATCGAACTGCTGGAGAAGGTACGCACGGCGTCCAAGGCGATCGCCCGCCTGGAGGAGATCGTCGCCGAGCGGGCCGGCGAGCGCACAGGTCGACATCGCCGTCCACCATCTCGCCGCGCCCGAACGGGCGCAGGCGCTCGCGGAGCGGTTGCGGGCGCGGGTGCCGGGGCTGGCGGAGCTGCATGTGAGCGAGGTCGGTGCGGTGATCGGGGCGCACACGGGGCCCGGGCTGCTGGGAGCGGTCGTTTCGCCTCGGTGATGCGTGATGCGGTTTCCTCATGCGGTTTCCTTCTCGGTGACGCGTGATGCGGATTCCTTCTCGGTGACGCGCGAGTGGAGGCCGACGTCGACCTCATGCGGGGTGGTTGACTCGTATGGGTGACGGAGTTATCCACAATCAGGCGGTAGTCCACGGGAATTGAGCAAGATCATCGCGAGTGTGCGGGAATGCCCGATCCTCGTCGCATGGCACTTCGATCACCTTCACGCACAGCGACAGCCACCAGTGGGCCCGGCCGTGGCCCCGTCTCCGACGGCCGCGTCCGCCACCGCCGTCCCCACACCCGGAGCAGGTCCCGACGCCGCCAGGCCTCGGCGGAAGCGCTCCGCCTGCGTGCGGAGGCGCTCTTCGCCGAACAGGTAAGGAAACGGCGGGAGTTGGAGAACGGGCCGTCGAGTTCGCTCAGTCCGCAGAGTCCGCAGAGTCCGCAGAGTCCGCAGAGTCCGCAGAGTCCGCAGAGTCCGCCGAGTTCGCTCAGTCCGCCGGGTCCGCCGGGTCCGCCGGGTCCGCCGGGTCCGCCGGGTCCGCCGGGTCTGTCGGGGTCGCCAAATCCGCAGAGTCCGCCAAATCCGCAGAGTCCGCCGAGTCCGCCGGAACGGCCGAAAGGGATCACAAGGGCCGGGATCGGTGACGCCTGGGTCGGGGCAGGGGAGGACTCCGGCACGGCACAAGCACCTGAGGTCCACTCGACGGTCCGGGTGCCCGCTCCGCAGTTGCTGGAGCTGCTGGGTGCGGCGCGGGCGGTGGGCGTCAACAACCGAGAAGACGCGGAGGAGTTCGCGGGACTGGTGCGGATCCTTCCTCGTGTACGCCCGGCCCGTGCGGCCGGTGCCGGGGAGCGGGGTGACGGTGCCGATGAGTTCGAGGCACTGCGCCACCCCCTGCCGGGCCGCTACGACCAGCGGCGCGCGGGTCCTGCCCCTGTCCTCGGCGTCGACGACCGTCGTGATGCCGACCAGCGCGAGGCGGTGGAGTCCGACCTCTCCGGGGAAGACAAGCCTGTCGACGCCGGTGTTCCCGACCGGAGTGCGAGGAGGACTTGGCGGGAGCGGATTGGGCCGGCGGTGCGGGAGCGGATGCCGCTGTGGCTGCAGGCGAGATGCGGCATTGAACGAAAGAGCGTGGTCGCGCTCAGTGTGCTGTTGGTCGTCGCGGCAGCCCTCGCCGCGCAGCACTTCTGGGCGGGCCGCACACAGCCGGTGACGCACACCTGAGGTGGTGCGGTCGGAGCCGTACGACGAACGGGACGGATGGCGGGGCGCGGTGGCAGCGAGTGCGTCCCCGGACGCGTCGGCTTCCACAGGAGGTCCCGTGATCGTGGTGGACGTCAGCGGGAAGGTACGGAGACCCGGCATCAAGCGGCTGCCGGCGGGTTCCCGAGTCGCCGACGCCCTGCGGGCGGCCGGTGGGGTGCGTCCGGGCACGAGCACGCAGGGCCTCAACCGCGCCCGACTCCTCGTGGACGGAGAGCAGGTGGTGGTCGGCGGGCCGACGCCCGCCGGTGCGGTGCCGGGCACGACCGGCGCCGGAGGACCTGCCGCAGGGGCGGCACCCGCGGCTCCGGTCTCCCTCAACACGGCCACCGCGGACCAACTCGACACGCTGCCCGGAGTCGGCCCCGTGCTGGCCCAGCACATCATCGAGTACCGCACCCAGCACGGTGGCTTCCGCGCGGTCGACGAACTCCGCGAGGTCAACGGCATCGGTGAAAGCCGCTTCGCGGATCTGCGGAATCTCGTACGGCCATGAGGGCGCCCCAGGAAGGCCGCCCTGCCGCGTCGAGGGTGAGGGCCGAACGCGCGACGCGGGCGAGGAGACGCGGCCTGCCCGGCGTCCCGGGCGAGCGAGAGCCCGCTCCCGTCGCACAGGGAGCGTGGCGCGCGGCGGGCGCCGCGGGGCGTCACGCCCGCGATCGCTCGCCGGTGCACGCCGCCTCCGCGAGCCGCCTCGGCGCCGCGCACCCCAGACAGGAGGGCCCGACGGACCTGCGGCTGGTGCCGCCCGCGTTGGCCGCCTGGGCCACAGCGGCGCTCACCCTTGACGCCTCGACCGAGTGGGTCATCGGTGTGGTGGTGGCCTGCCTGGTCGTGGGCGGTGCCCTGCTCATGGTGCGGCGGCACCAAACCGCCCTTTCCGAGCGGGCCGCCCTTCCCGAGCGGGCCGCCCTTCCCGAGCGGGCCGCCCTTCCCGAGTGGTACCGGTGGATGCCTTGGCCGAAGGTCTCCGCCGCGGCTGTCCTGCTCTGTGCCGCTGCGGCCGCCGCCTCCGCCGGGCTGCACGGGGCGGATCTGCGGCGCGGCCCTGTCCCCGTGTTGGCGAGCCAGTACGCGCACGTGACAGCCGACGTCGAGCTCACCTCCGATCCACGGCTCACCCGCCCCCGGGTCAGGGGAGACCACGTGGCACCGACCGCTGTACTGCTGAACGCCGAGGTCCGACGGGTGCACAGGCCGGACGGGAGGGTCATCGCAACACGCACGCCGGTCTTGGTGATCGTGGACGCCACGTCGAGTCCAGGTGGTGACGAGAACTCGGGCAGTGAGGGGAGCCCGGGCAGCGAGGGGGGCTCGGGCAGTGACGAGAGCCCGGGCAGTGAAGGGAGCCCGGGCAGTGAGGGGAGCCCGCAGGCGCCGGCCACCGAGGCCGGGCGCGGGTCCTGGCTGTCCTTGCTCCCGTCCATGCGGGTGCATATCGCCGCACAGGCCGTGCCGGCCATGGTCGGCGGGGACCGGGTCGCCGCGGTGCTACGAGTACGCGGCGGCGGGCCACCGAAGGTCGTGGCGGAGGCAACCGGGGCACAGCGGTTCGCGGGGAGACTGCGGAGCGGGTTGCGGGAGGCGACGGACGAGCTGGACGCGGATGCGCGGGCGTTGCTGCCGGGCTTCGTCGTGGGCGATACCTCGCGGGTGCCGGTCGAGTTGGACGAGGCGTTCAAGGCCACCGATCTCACACACTTGCTCGCCGTCAGCGGGGCCAACTTCACCATCCTCCTCGCCCTGTTCATCGGCCCGCCCGGCCTCGCCCAGCGGGCCGAGCGGCGGGGGCTCGCGCCGCGGCTCGGTATTTCCTTGCGGGCGACCGCGCTGGTCGGTGGCGTGTTGACGCTCGGCTTCGTGATCGTGTGCCGACCGGACCCGAGCGTGCTGCGGGCCGCGGCCTGCGGGTCGATCGCGTTGCTGGCCCTCGCTACCGGGCGCCGCAGGTCCCTGATTCCCGCGCTGGCCACGGCGGTTCTGCTGCTGGTGCTGTACGACCCGTGGCTGGCCCGCAGCTACGGCTTCCTGCTCTCCGTTCTCGCGACCGGGGCCCTGCTCACCCTCGCCCCGAGGTGGAGCGCGGCACTCCAGAGACGCCGGGTGCCACCGCGCCTTTCCGAGGCGCTGGCCGCCGCCGGCGCAGCGCAGGCGGTGTGCGCGCCGGTTGTCGCGGTGCTGTCGGCCCGGGTGAGCCTGGTGGCGGTGCCGTGCAACCTGCTGGCGGAGTTCGCGGTCGCGCCGGCCACGGTGCTGGGGTTCGCCACGCTGGCGATGGCGCCTGTGGCGATGCCGGTGGCCAAAGTCCTTGCCTGGTGCGCGAGTTGGCCTGCCGGGTGGATCGCCGACATCGCGCGTACGGGGGCCGCCATGCCCGGTGGGGGAGTGGACTGGCCGGGCAGCTGGACGGGCGCGTTGCTGCTCGCTGTGGTGACGGTGCTGGTCGTACTCGTCGGGCGGCGGATCGTGAGCCGTCCCTGGCTGAGTGCGGTCTGTCTCGTGGCGTTCCTGCTCGTGGTGGTGCAGCCGCCACCTTTGACCAGGGTGATCACCGGCTGGCCACCGCCTGGCTGGCGGTTCGCGATGTGCGATGTGGGGCAGGGGGACGCGACCGTGCTCGCGGCGGGCGACGGGACGGCGGTGGTCGTGGATGCGGGACCCGATCCCGTACTGGTCGACCGCTGTCTGAGCGCCCTCGGTGTCACACGGATTCCGCTCGTCGTGCTGACCCACTTCCATGCCGACCATGTGGCGGGGCTGCCGGGTGTACTGCGAGGGCGTTCGGTGGGGGCGATCGAGACGACGGGGTTCGAGGAGCCGGTGGACCAGGCGCGAGTTCGTACGACAGACAGGCGGCAGCCCGGCGCGTTCCGGTGACGCGGGCCGTGGCGGGCGAGGAGCGGCGCACGGGGGACCTCGCATGGCGGGTGCTCTGGCCCCCGCCGAGTACCGGAGTCGCGCCGGAGGGGCCGAACGACGCCAGCGTGACCATGCTGGTCCGGTCGGCCGGGCTGACCCTGCTGATGCTCGGCGACCTCGAACCACCGGCTCAGCGGGCGCTGTTGAGGTCCCCGGAGGCCGCGGAGCTGGGAGCCGTGGACGTGCTGAAGGTCGCACACCACGGTTCCGCCTACCAGGACCCGGATCTCATACGTGCCGTGGCACCGCGGCTCGCGCTCATCTCGGTGGGGGCGGACAACCCCTACGGTCACCCTGCGCCGAGCACAGTCGCGGCGTTGCGGGCCGGGGGCGCGACGGTGCTGCGTACGGACGAGGACGGGGCGATCGCTGTCGCTGGTTCGGCACGTGGGCTGCGCGTGGCGAGAGACTGACCGTCTGTGCCCAGGGGTGACCCTGCCCAAGAACTGACCGTCCGTGGTGCGTGGGATGCTTGTCGCGATGGCCAGGAAGACTGCGAATGACGACCCTCTCGCCCCCGTCACGCTCGCCGTGGGCCAGGAGGACCTGCTGCTCGACCGTGCCGTGCGGGAGGTGGTGGCCGCCGCGCGCGCCGCCGACGCCGACACGGACGTACGGGACCTGGCCCCGGACCAGTTGCAGCCGGGCACGCTCGCCGAGCTGACCAGTCCGTCGCTCTTCGCGGAGCGGAAGGTCGTGGTCGTACGCGACGCGCAGGACCTGTCGGCGGACACGATCAAGGACGTGAAGGCGTATCTCGGGGCGCCCGCCGAGGAGATCACGCTCGTGCTGCTGCACGCGGGCGGCGCCAAGGGCAAGGGGCTGCTGGACGCGGCGCGCAAGGCGGGGGCGCGGGAGGTGGCGTGCCCGAAGATGACGAAGCCGGCGGACCGGCTGGCGTTCGTGCGGGGCGAGTTCCGGACGCTCGGGCGGTCGGCCACGCCCGAGGCGTGCCAGGCGCTGGTCGACGCGATCGGCAGCGATCTGCGGGAGCTGGCGTCCGCGGTGTCGCAGCTGGTCGCGGATGTCGAGGGGACGATCGACGAGGCCGTGGTCGGGCGGTACTACACGGGCCGGGCCGAGGCGTCCAGCTTCGACGGTCGCCGACCGGGCCGTCGAGGGGCGGGCGGCCGAGGCGCTGGAGGCGCTGCGCTGGTCCCTGGCGACCGGGGTCGCGCCCGTGCTGATCACCAGCGCGCTGGCCCAGGGGGTGCGGGCCATCGGCAAGCTGTCCTCCGCGCGCGGGCGGCGCGCCCGGCCGATCTCGCGCGTGAGCTGGGCATGCCGCCGTGGAAGATCGACCGGGTGCGGCAGCAGATGCGGGGCTGGACGCCGGACGGGGTGGCCGCTGGCGCTGCGGGCGGTGGCCGAGGCCGACGCGGGGGTCAAGGGCGGCGGCGACGACCCCGAGTACGCGCTGGAGAAGGCGGTCGTGACGATCGCGCGGGCGGCTCGGTCCCGGCGGAGGTAGGAAGCCAAGCGTCCGCCGGCGTCGCCCGCCCGTGCCAGCATCCGTGGCCAGGGCGCGCTGCGGCCCGTCTCCTGGCCCCGCAGTGGCCCAGTGCGCCCAGTGGGCCCAGCGGCCCAGCGGCCCGCGCTCGCTCGCGCCCAAGCCCTCGGCTTCGCTCGAGCGCGGAGGCTCCCTGACGGGCTGACTGGGCCCCAGGATGGGCTGAGCCGGCAAGCGGCTCGGCCCCGCCATGCCGAAGGCCCGCTATGCCGAAGGCCCGCCATGCCGAAGGCCCGCCATGCCGAAGGCCCCGGTTGCCGTCCTGGGGAGGACGGTGACCGGGGCCTCGGGTGAAGCTGTGGACCTGTACCCGCGTGGCGAACGCAGGCCGCGTACGAGGTCCGGGGTGCCGGTCGGGAGCGGATGAGAGAGGGCCCGCTCTGGGTCCAGCCGGCGGTCAAATCAGAGTCGGGCACTCAGAGGAGTCGAGACGTCCGGTACGGTTCAGCCCTTGAGGGAGGCGACCTTGGGCCAGCGCCGACTTCTTGTTGGCGGCGTTGTTCTTGTGGATGACGCCCTTGCTAGACGGCCTTGTCGAGCTTGCGCGCGGCCGCGCGCTGGGCCTCGGTGGCCTTCTCGACGTCACCGGCGGCCGCGGCCTCGCGGGCCTTGCGGATCGCGGTCTTCAGCGAGGACTTGACGGCCTTGTTGCGCAGCCGCGCCTTCTCGTTGGTCTTGATCCGCTTGATCTGGGACTTGATGTTCGCCACGAATGAGCCTTTTCAGGTTCAGGCGCACGAGGGCACAGCCTCACACGCCGGTGATTGATCTTCGAGTAGCCCACCGGTGACTCGGTGAGCCGTCGTGTCTCCTGCTGAGAGGGCATGAGACACAGCTCGGCACCAGCGCTACCAGCGCCAGCCGCAGCGCGGCCTACGGCCCAAACCGGTCGCCGCTCCCCGCCCGTGGGACCATGGAGCCTACGTATCGATCCGATCGACCCGAGACCGCAGACCGCACTGCGGACGCCTCAAGAATCAGGACCCTGCGTGCCCGCGACCCCTACCAACGTGCCCGAGCCGAGCCGTACCGACCCGGCGCTGATCCGCAACTTCTGCATCATCGCGCACATCGACCACGGCAAGTCCACGCTCGCCGACCGGATGCTCCAGCTGACCGGCGTGGTCGAGCAGCGGCAGATGCGTGCCCAGTACCTCGACCGCATGGACATCGAGCGCGAGCGCGGCATCACGATCAAGTCCCAGGCGGTGCGCCTGCCCTGGGCCCCCACCGGGCGACGGCCAGGGCAACACCCACATCCTCAACATGATCGACACCCCGGGGCACGTCGACTTCACCTACGAGGTCTCCCGGTCGCTCGCCGCCTGCGAGGGGACGCGTCCTGCTGGTCGACGCCGCCCAGGGCATCGAGGCGCAGACCCTCGCCAACCTCTACCTGGCGATGGAGAACGACCTCACGATCATCCCCGTGCTCAACAAGATCGACCTGCCGGCCGCCCAGCCCGAGAAGTTCGCCGAGGAGCTCGCCCACCTCATCGGCTGCGAGCCCGAGGACGTGCTGCAAGGTCTCCGCCAAGACCGGCGTGGGCGTCGAGGCGCTGCTGGACAAGGTCGTCGCGCGAGGTCCCGCGCCCCGGTCGGCGTCAAGGACGCCCCGGCCCGCGCGATGATCTTCGACTCGGTCTACGACTCCTACCGCGGCGTCGTCACCTACGTCAAGGTCGTCGACGGCCAGCTCAACAAGCGCGAGCGGATCCGGATGATGTCCACCGGCGCCACCCACGAGCTGCTGGAGATCGGCGCCAACTCGCCCGGAGATGACCGCCCGCCGACGGCCTCGGCGTCGGCGAGGTCGGCTATCTCATCACCGGTGTGAAGGACGTCCGCCAGTCCAAGGTCGGTGACACGATCACCCAGCCTGCACAAGGGCGCCGACCGAGGCCGCTCGGCGGCTACAAGGACCCGAAGCCGATGGTGTTCTCCGGCCTGTATCCGCTGGACGGCTCCGACTACCCCGAGCTGCGCGACGCCCTGGACAAGCTCCAGCTCAACGACGCCGCGCTGGTCTACGAGCCGGAGACCTCCGCCGCCCTCGGCTTCGGCTTCCGCGTCGGCTTCCTCGGCCTGCTGCACCTGGAGGTGATCCGCGAGCGGCTGGAGCGCGAGTTCGGGCTCGACCTGATCGCCACCGCGCCCAACGTGGTCTACCGCGTGGTCATGGAGGACGGCGACCGAGCACACGGTCACCAACCCGAGCGAGTTCCCCGAGGGCAAGATCGCCGAGGTGTACGAGCCGGTCGTACGGGCCACGATCCTCGCGCCCAGCGAGTTCATCGGCGCGATCATGGAGCTGTGCCAGACCCGCCGCGGCACCCTGCTCGGCATGGACTACCTCTCCGAGGACCGGGTCGAGATCCGCTACACCCTGCCGCTCGCCGAGATCGTCTTCGACTTCTTCGACCAGCTGAAGTCCAAGACCCGCGGCTACGCCTCCCTCGACTACGAGCCCACCGGCGAGCAGGCCGCCGACCTGGTCAAGGTCGACATCCTGCTGCACGGCGACAAGGTCGACGCCTTCTCCGCCGATCACGCACAAGGACGCAGGCGTACGCCTACGGCGTGCGGCTCGTCGCCAAGCTGCGCGAGCTCATCCCGCGGCAGGACTTCGAGGTGCCCATCCAGGCCGCCATCGGCTCCCGGGTCATCGCCCGCGAGACCATCCGCGCCATCCGCAAGGACGTCCTCGCCAAGTGCTACGGCGGTGACATCTCCCGTAAGCGGAAGCTGCTGGAGAAGCAGAAGGAAGGCAAGAAGCGGATGAAGATGGTGGGCTCCGTGGAGGTTCCGCAGGAGGCCTTCATCGCCGTGCTGTCCAGCGACGACAGCGGCGGCCGGCAAGGGCAAGAAGTAGCCTGCGCGGACGCCGTCAGGGTCGCTGACGCGGAGAAGCGGGCTCGTCGCGTCGCGCGACGGGCCCGTACGCGTGCGGGGCGCCTGTGTCGTTATCTGAGCAGTGACAGCCCGCGGCCTCTTACGCACGCGGCGGCCGCGCTCTACTCTGATCACTACTCGATGGTTACTCGTGAGTTAAACAACGAGTTGACAACTGAGCTCGACAGCCGCAGCTGACCAACAGTCGCACCGAGCCAGCACGCACTGTCGCGGGCCCCGGAGGATGTCGTGAGCGACACACAGACCCTGATCGAGAACCGGCCGCCCTCCGTGGCGGCCCTCTTCCTGGAGCGCGTGGCGGCCACGCCGGACGCGGAGGCCTACCGCTACCCGGTGCCCCCGGCCTCCGGCGAGGGCCCGGACGACTGGAAGTCGCTGAGCTGGGCGCAGGCCGCCGAGCGGGTCTACGCCATCGCCGCCGGACTGATCGAGCTCGGCGTGCAGCCGGAGCAGCGCGTCGCGCTCGCCTCCGCCACCCGGGTCGAGTGGATCCTCGCCGACCTCGGCATCATGTGCGCGGGCGCGGCGACCACCACCGTCTACCCGCAGACCAACGCCGAGGAGATCGGCGTACATCCTCTCCGACTCCGACAGCCGGGTGCTGATCGCCGAGGACGCCGCGCAGCTCGCCAAGGCGCGCGAGAAGCGGGCCGAGCTGCCCGAGCTCGACCCATGTCGTCGTCATCGACGCGCCGACGCGGCGCGGCCGAGGGCGACCCCGAGGGCTGGGTGCTCTCGCTCGCCGAGCTGGAGCAGCGCGGCGCCGCGTACCTGGAGAAGCACCCCGACGCTGTCAAGGAGCGGGTCGGCGCGATCACCGCCGACCAGCTCGCCACCCTCATCTACACCTCCGGCACCACCGGCCGCCCCAAGGGCGTCCGGCTGCCGCACGACAACTGGTCGTACATGGCCAAGGCCATCGCCGCGACCGGCCTGATCAGCAGCGAGGACGTGCAGTACCTGTGGCTGCCGCTCGCGCACGTCTTCGGCAAGGTGCTGACCTCCGGGCAGATCGAGGTCGGGCACGTCACCGCCGTCGACGGCCGCGTCGACAAGATCATCGAGAATCTGCCGGTCGTGCAGCCGACGTACATGGCCGCCGTGCCGCGCATCTTCGAGAAGGTCTACAACGGCGTCGCGGCCAAGGCGCGCGCCGGCGGCGGCGCCAAGTACAAGATCTTCCAGTGGGCGGCCGGGGTCGCCCGCGAGTACGCCAAGGTCACGCCAGGACAACTTCCGCCGCACCGGCACCGCCTCGGCGCCCTTCGGCCTCGCCGCCAAGCACAAGGTCGCCGACGCGCTCGTCTACGCCAAGCTCCGCGAGGCCTTCGGCGGCAGGCTGCGCGCCTGCGTCTCCGGCTCCGCCGCCCTCGCGCCCGACATCGGCTACTTCTTCGCCGGCGCCGGCATCCACATCCTGGAGGGCTACGGCCTCACCGAGTCCACGCGCCGCCTCCTTCGTCAACCCCGGCGAGGCCTACCGCACCGGCACGGTCGGCAAGCCGCTGCCCGGCACCGAGGTGCGCATCGCGGACGACGGCGAGATCCTGCTGCGCGGCCCCGGCATCATGCAGGGCTACCACGGGCTGCCCGAGAAGACCGCCGAGGTCCTGGAGCCCGACGGCTGGTTCCACACCGGCGACATCGGCGAGCTGTCCGCCGGACGGCTACCTGCGGATCACCGACCGCAAGAAGGACCTGATCAAGACCTCCGGCGGCAAGTACATCGCGCCCGCCGAGGTCGAGGGCCAGTTCAAGGCGGTCTGCCCGTTCGTCTCCAACATCCTGGTGCACGGCGCCGACCGCAACTTCTGCACCGCGCTCATCGCCCTCGACGAGCCGTCCATCCTCGGCTGGGCCAAGGAGCACGGGCATGGAGGGCAAGTCGTACGCGGAGGTCGTCGCCGCGCCCGCGACGGTCGAGCTCATCGACGGCTACGTCGAGCGCGCTCAACGAGGGCCTCCAGCGCTGGCAGACCATCAAGAAGTTCCGGCTCCTGCCGCGCGACCTGGACGTCGAGCACGGCGAACTGACGCCGAGCCTGAAGCTGAAGCGGCCGGTGGTGGAGCGGGAGTACAAGCACCTGATCGAGGAGATGTACGCGGGGTCGCGCGAGGCGTAGACGTGGACGTGGACGCGCGTGTGGACGTGGACGGACGCGCGTATGGACGTGGACGTGAGTGTGGACGGAGACGTGGACGCGAGCGGGGACGCGAGTGTGGACGCGAGCATGTGCCGCGCACAAGGGGCGTAGATCGCGAATGTTCGATCTGGTGCCTCTTTCTGACCATCTTTGAACATTCGCGTACCACTGTTCTCACTCATGCTGACGCATTTCGGTAACTCGGTGCTTATGGGCGTGGTCGTTCTGTCACGCTGTCCATGCCGCCTGAAGCCCATTCGACCGAACTGCTCAGGGAGCCGCACCGTGGGGGCCATTCCGATACAACGGGAGTCGACGACCCGTGCTCCTGGTACGCCTGCGCACCAGGGCACTGACCGGCGTGCGGTCGCCCACCTGTCGCTGCCCGGCGGCCCACTCGCGCCCGGTGCCGCCCGCCGCTTCGCCCGCGCCAGCCTGGCCGAGTGGGCCCGGCTCGGCCTGCCCGGCGCCGAATCCCTCACCGACCGGCTCACCGGCGACGTCCTGGTGGTGGTCAGCGAACTGGTCACCAACGCGGTCGTGCACGCCGGTACGGACGTCGAGCTCCTGTGCCGCCTGGAGGCCGCCGAGTACCCCTGCGAGGAGCCGGTCGCGGTCGTCGTCGAGGTCTCCGACCACCATCCCGCGCGCGCCGTACGCGACGACGGCGCCGAATCCCCGTACAGCACGGAGCGCCCACACAGCACGGAACCCTCGTACGGCACACCCGAGTACGGGCGCGGCCTGCGGCTCGTCTCCGCGCTCTCCGACGCCTGGGGCATCACCTACCGCACCGGCGTGAAGACTGTCTGGGCGCGGCTGCCCGTCGACGGGACCTCCGCCATGGAGGAGACGGGCGAGGCGTACGACGGCGCCTGCGCCCTGGAGTGCGGACTCGGCGCCGCCGAGATCGCCGCCGAGATCCTCGTCCCGGCACCGCAGCGGAGCGTGGAGTGCGACCGGGACTGGCTGAACCGCGGTGCCCTCTCCTTCCTCGCCGAGGCCTCCGACCTGCTCGCCGGACAGCTCGACGAGGACCTGGTCGCCGCGCTCACCGGACAGCTCCTGGTGCCGCGCCTGGCCGACTGGTGCGCGGTGTGGCTGGAGGACGAGGGCATGGGCTGGCGCGGAGCCGAAGGCGCCCCCGGCCCGGGGCCGCGGCTCGCCCGCGTCTGGCACGTCAGCGAGAGCCGTATCGAGGACCTGCGCCGCGTGCTGGAGAAGGACCCGCCCCAGCTGCCGGAGTCGGTCCGGTCGCAGGCCATGCCCGTGCCGTGGCCCGGCGAGGCACTGGGCGTGCAGGGAGACGGTCTGGAGGGACAGCGAGACGGTCTGGACGGACAGCGAGACGGTCTGGGCGAGACCGGGAGCGCGCTCGCGTACCGGCTGATCGCGGGCGGCCGGCCGCTGGGCACGCTCGTCATCGGGCGGGCCGGACTGCTCCGGTTCGCCGACGAGGTCACCGGCCTCGTCGAGGACCTCAGCCGCCGGGTCGCGCTCGCGATCGGCGCGGCCCGCCAGTACGCCCGCCAGGCCACCATCAGCCGGATCCTCCAGCGTGGGCTGCTGCCCGGCGCGGTCGCCGAGATCCCCGGCCTGCACAGCGCGCTCGTGTACGAGCCATGCGACAAGGGCGGGCCCAGCGGCGACTTCTACGACCTGTTCCCGGCGGGCGACAGCCGCTGGTGCTTCGCCCTGGGCGACGTCCAGGGCAAGGGCCCCGAGGCCGCCGTCGTCATCGGCCTGGCCCGGCCCTGGCTGCGGCTGCTGGCCCGCGAGGGCTACCAGGTCGCCGACGTCCTCGACCGCCTCAACCAACTCCTCCTCGACGACGCGACCGAGACGGCGGACGCGGCCGCACGGGCCCTGGTCACGGCCGGGGGCCCTGGCCTCGGCGCCGACGACGGCCCGCAGACCCGCTTCCTGTCCCTCCTGTACGGCGAACTCGTCCCCTTCGACGGCGGCGTCCACTGCACCCTCGCCTCCGCCGGACACCCCCTGCCGCTGGTCCTCGCCCCCGACGGCGACGTACGCGCCGTCGCCGAGCCGCAGACTCTGCTCGGTGTGATCGAGGACACCGCGTACACCTCCGAGACCTTCGTCCTGCGTTCCGGAGACACGCTGCTGTGCGTGACCGACGGGGTGACGGAGCGGCGCTGCGGATCACGGATGTTCGACGACGGCGACGGACTCGCGTCCGCCCTGTCCGGCTGCGCGGGGCTCAGCGCCCCGCTCATCGCCGAGCGGATCAGGCGGCTGGTGCACGAGTTCGGGGGAAGGCCTCCGGAGGACGATCTGGCGCTGCTGGCGCTGCAGGCGGAGTAGCACGTCGCGGAGCAGTACGTCGCGGAGCAGCACGTCCGGCGTACGGGACGGCGTACGGGACGGCGTACGGGACGGCATACGGGACAATGGAACGCATGCCTTCCGCACTCCCCGACGGCGAACCCGTCCCCGACGACGGCGCCCTGCCCGCCCACGCGCTCACCGGGGCCGCGGACCGCCCCCTCGGGTTCTACCTGCACGTCCCGTACTGCGCGACCCGCTGCGGCTACTGCGACTTCAACACCTACACGGCGACCGAACTGCGCGGCACAGGCGGGATCCTGGCCTCCCGCGAGAACTACGCCGACACCCTGACCGACGAGATCCGCCTGGCCCGCAAGGTACTCGGCGACGACCCGCGCCCCCTCCGCACGGTCTTCGTCGGCGGCGGTACGCCCACGCTGCTGGCCGCCGGTGACCTCGTACGGATGCTGAGGGCGCTCCGGGACGAGTTCGGGCTCGCGGACGGCGCGGAGGTGAGCACGGAGGCGAATCCGGAGTCGGTGGACCCGGCGTACCTGGAGGCGCTGAGGGAGGGCGGCTTCAACCGGATCTCGTTCGGGATGCAGAGCGCGAAGCAGCACGTCCTGCGGGTGCTGGAGCGCACCCATACGCCGGGTCGTCCCCAGGCGTGCGTCGCGGAGGCCCGCGCGGCCGGCTTCGAGCACGTCAACCTGGACCTGATCTACGGCACACCAGGGGAGTCGGACGACGACTGGCGGGCTTCACTGGACGCGGCGATCGGGGCGGGTCCGGACCACGTCTCGGCGTACGCGCTGATCGTCGAGGACGGCACCCGGCTCGCCCGCCGCATCCGCCGGGGCGAGGTCCCCATGACGGACGACGACGTGCACGCGGACCGCTACCTGATCGCGGAGGAGGCCCTGTCCGCGGCGGGCTTCGCCTGGTACGAGGTCTCGAACTGGGCCACGTCCGCCTCGGGCCGCTGCCTCCACAACGAGCTCTACTGGCGCGGCGCCGACTGGTGGGGCGCGGGCCCCGGCGCCCACAGCCACGTCGGCGGGGTGCGCTGGTGGAACGTCAAACACCCAGGGGGGTACGCGGCGGCGCTGGCGGCCGGGCGGTCGCCGGGAGCGGGGCGCGAGGTACTGGCCAAGGAGGACCGCCGGGTCGAGCGGATCCTGCTGGAGCTGAGGCTGCGGGAGGGGGTGCCGCTGGACCTGCTGCGTGAGCAGGGGCTCGCGGCCTCGCGGCGGGCACTGGCAGAGGGGCTGCTGGAGGCGGGGCCGTACGAGGAGGGGCGGGCGGTCCTCACACTGCGGGGGCGGTTGCTGGCGGACGCGGTGGTCAGGGACCTGGTGGACTGATCACTCGGGCGGGTGAATCACTGCGGAACGTGGGTTCGGCCCCTACCCTGGCTCGTAGGCTGTTGCCGTAACTGACGGTGGCGGAAACCGGAGGGCTGCGGAGATGACCGCTGTGGACGACCGACCGATGACCACCGGCATCGTGAAGATCTTCGAGAACCTTGAGGTTCCCGAGGGCTTCAAAGTCGAGCTCCTCCGGGGGGTAATTGTGATGATGGCGGGGCCAGACGTGGCCCACAACGACATTGTGGAAGCGGTCGTAGACCAGATCCCCCGCCGACGCTGGCGGCGACTCCAGACTCAGGACATCGCCATCCTCGAAGAGACAAGCGAGCCACAGCCGGACCTTGTGGTGGTTGAGCGAGGCACTGGACCGGGCAGCGGAAGGCTCATGCCGTCCGAGGTCGTCACCATGCTCGTGGAAGTCGTCTCCAAGACGAGCGTGGAGCGAGACTACGCAGTCAAGCGCTCGATCTACGCAGCGGCAAAGGTACCCGCCTATTTGATCATTGATCCCGTCATGGCCCAGTGTGTACTGCTCACTGAGCCGACGGGCCATGGGGAGGACGCGGACTACAGGCGCCAGCGGATCACCAAGTTCGGCGACCTCACGCCGTTGGAGCCCATCGGTATCGAACTGGACACCAGCGAATTCGCCGCCTACGAGAAGGTCAGGCCCCACCGCTATCCGTGACGAAGTCGATCAACTCCTCCACCCTCCCCAACAGCTCCGGCTCCAGGTCCTTGTAAGACCGCACCCGCGACAGAATCCCCTGCCACGCCGCCCCGGTGTTCTCCGGCCACCCCAGCGCCCGGCACACCCCCGTCTTCCAGTCCTGCCCGCGCGGCACCCGCGGCCACTTCGCGATCCCCAGTGACGACGGCTTCACCGCCTCCCAGATGTCGATGTACGGGTGGCCGACGACGAGCGCGTGATCACTTGTCACCGCCTCCGCGATCCGCCACTCCTTCGTGCCCGGCACAAGGTGGTCCACCAGGACACCGAGGCGGGCATCGGGGCCGGGGGCGAAGGAGTCGACGAGGGCGGGCAGGTCGTCCACACCCTCCAGGTACTCCACGACCACGCCCTCGATGCGCAGGTCGTCGCCCCACACCTTCTCGACCAGTTCCGCGTCGTGGCGGCCCTCCACGTAGATGCGCCCGGCACGGGCCACACGCGCGCGTGCGCCGCGGACGGCGACCGAACCGGATGCCGTACGGGCGGGACGCGCCGCCGCCGACGACGACGGACGCAGAAGCGTCACCACCCGGCCCTCCAGCAGGAACCCGCGCGGCTCCAGCGGGAACACCCGGTGCTTGCCGAAGCGGTCCTCCAGGGTCACCGTGCCCGCCTCGCAGCGGATCACCGCGCCGCAGAAGCCGGTGCCGGGCTCCTCGACCACGAGACCGGGCTCCGCCGGAATCTCCGGCACGGGCTGGGGCTTCTTCCACGGCGGAGTCAGATCCGGCGAGTACGGATCCGGAGAGTTCCGATCCGGCGAGTACAGACCCGGCGAGTACGGATCCGGCGAGTACGGACGGCGCCGCGGGCCCGAAGGGCCCTCGGGGGAGGGGCGGTGGCGGGAGACGGGGGGAAGCATCCGGATGACGATACGAGAGCGGGACGGCGCGTGTCACGACAACGCGGGACACGTCGGTACAGGCCGTGTGACAAGGAACGGCGGCCCTTGCCGGGGCCGTACCCCACCGCCGTACACTTGGGGGGAATGCTGGCACTCACCTGTGGCGAGTGCCAAGGGGAGTCGGCCGACGGATGATCGGCCGACGGATGATCTGGACGGGAGGTGCGCGCGGATGCTCAGTGAACGCAGGCTCGAAGTGCTGCGCGCCATCGTCCAGGACTATGTCGGCACCGAGGAGCCGGTGGGCTCCAAGACCCTCACCGAGCGGCACCGGCTCGGCGTCTCACCGGCCACCGTCCGTAACGACATGGCGGCCCTGGAGGAGGAGGGGTACATCGCCCAGCCGCACACCAGCGCCGGGCGCGTCCCCACCGACAAGGGCTACCGCCTCTTCGTCGACAAGCTGGCCGCGGTCAAGCCGATGACCTCGCCGGAGCGGCGCGCGATCCAGAACTTCCTGGAGGGCGCCGTCGACCTGGACGACGTGGTCGGCCGGACCGTACGGCTGCTCGCGCAGCTCACGCGGCAGGTCGCCGTGGTGCAGTACCCCTCGCTCACGCGGTCCACGGTGCGGCACGTGGAGCTGCTGTCGCTGGCGCCCGCGCGCGTGATGCTCGTGCTGATCACGGACACGGGCCGGGTGGAGCAGCGGATGGTCGACTGCCCGGTGCCTTTCGGGGAGACGTCGCTGGCGGATCTGCGGGCGCGGCTCAACAGCCGTGTGGCGGGCCGCCGTTTCGCGGATGTCCCGCGGCTGGTGGAGGACCTGCCGGACGCCTTCGACCTGGAGGACCGCGGTACGGTCGCGACGGTGCTCTCCACCCTTCTGGAGACGCTCGTCGAGGAGAACGAGGAGCGGCTGATGATCGGCGGCACCGCCAATCTGACCCGCTTCGGGCATGACTTCCCTCTCACTATCCGGCCGGTGCTCGAGGCGCTCGAGGAGCAGGTCGTGCTCCTCAAGTTGCTTGGTGAGGCGAAGGATTCGGGCGTGACCGTGCGCATCGGCCACGAGAACGCCCACGAGGGACTCAACTCCACGTCCGTGGTCTCGGTGGGCTACGGTTCGGGCGGTGAGGCGGTAGCGAAACTCGGCGTGGTCGGACCGACCCGCATGGACTATCCGGGAACGATGGGAGCGGTACGAGCGGTGGCACGTTACGTCGGACAGATCCTGGCGGAGTCGTAAGTGGCCACGGACTATTACGCCGTGCTCGGCGTGCGCCGCGACGCGTCCCAGGACGAGATCAAGAAGGCGTTCCGGAGGCTCGCGCGCGAGCTGCACCCGGACGTCAACCCCGATCCGAAGACGCAGGAGCGGTTCAAGGAGATCAACGCCGCGTACGAGGTGTTGTCGGACCCGCAGAAGAAGCAGGTCTACGACCTCGGTGGCGACCCGCTGTCCCAGACGGGCGGCGCTGCCGCGGGCGGCTTCGGCGCGGGCGGCTTCGGGAACTTCTCGGACATCATGGACGCGTTCTTCGGTACGGCGTCCCAGCGCGGCCCGCGCTCGCGCAGCCGCCGGGGCCAGGACGCGATGATCCGTCTGGAGGTCGAGCTCGACGAGGCGGCTTTCGGTACGACGAAGGACCTCCAGGTCGACACGGCGGTCGTCTGCGTGACCTGTAGTGGTGAGGGCGCGGCTCCGGGCACGTCGGCCCAGACCTGTGACATGTGCCGCGGTCGCGGTGAGGTGTCCCAGGTCACCCGGTCCTTCCTGGGGCAGGTCATGACGTCCCGGCCCTGCCCGCAGTGCCAGGGTTTCGGCACGGTCGTGCCGACCCCGTGCCCGGAGTGCGCGGGCGACGGCCGTGTACGGTCCCGCCGCACGCTGACGGTGAAGATCCCGGCCGGTGTCGACAACGGCACCCGGATCCAGCTCGCGGGCGAGGGCGAGGTGGGGCCGGGTGGCGGCCCGGCCGGTGACCTGTATGTCGAGATCCATGAGCTGCCGCACCCGGTCTTCCAGCGGCGCGGTGACGATCTGCACTGCACGGTCACCCTCCCGATGACCGCGGCGGCCCTCGGCACCAAGGTCCCGCTGGAGACGCTCGACGGCCTGGAGGAGATCGACATCCGCCCGGGCACCCAGTCCGGCCAGTCGATCCCGCTGCACGGGCGCGGCATCACGCATCTGCGGGGCGGCGGCCGCGGCGATCTCATCGTCCACGTCGAGGTCACGACCCCGAGCAAGCTCGACCCCGAGCAGGAGCGGCTGCTGCGGGAGCTCGCGCAGCTGCGTGGTGAGGAGCGGCCGCTGGGGCAGTTCCAGCCGGGGCAGCAAGGACTGTTCTCACGGTTGAAGGACGCGTTCAACGGCCGCTGACATGGCGGGCCGACGGCTGTACCGCGACCGCCCTGGTGCTCCAGCCGCGAGCGCGGCCCTCCAGGGCTGGGTAGTGGGCAGGGCGTGACACCATGCCGTCATGTCCTTCGTGCTGACCGATCTCCTCCCCCTTCCGATCGTGCAGGCCCCCATGGCGGGCGGCGTCTCCGTACCGCCCCTCGCCGCCGCCGTGTCCGCGGCCGGCGGGCTCGGCTTCCTCGCCGCCGGGTACAAGACCGCCGACGGCGTGTACCAGGAGATCAAGCAGTTGCGCGGACTCACGGACCGCCCTTTCGGTGTGAACTTGTTCATGCCGCAGCCGGAGTATCCCGGGGTGAGCACCGGCGCCCCTGGAGCGCCTTACGCCGTGCCCTCTGTCCCGGACGCCGTCGAGGTGTACGCCAGCCAGCTGGCCGGCGAGGCCGCCTGGTACCAGACCGCGCTGGGCGAGCCCGACAGCGGAAGCGACGACGGCTACGACGCCAAGCTCGCTGTCCTCCTCGACGACCCGGTGCCGGTCGTCTCCTTCCACTTCGGCTGCCCGTCCCCCGAGGTCCTGCGGGCCCTCGCCGACAAGGGCACACTGACCCTCGTCACCGTGACCACGGCCGAGGAGGCGCGAGCGGTGGAGCGGGCGGGCGCCGACGCCGTGATCGCGCAGGGCGTGGAGGCGGGCGGACACCAGGGCACCCACCGTGACGATCCCGAGCGGGACTGTGCCGGTATCGGACTGCTCTCCCTCGTCGCCCAGGTCCGCGAAGCCGTGTCACTGCCGATCGTCGCGGCCGGCGGCATCATGCGGGGCAGCCAGATCGCCGCGGTCCTCGCCGCCGGGGCGTGCGCGGCCCAGCTCGGCACGGCGTTCCTGGCCACGCCCGAGTCCGGCGCCCACCCGCTGCACAAGCAGGCGCTGACCGACCCCCTGTTCGTCCGTACGGAGCTGACGCGCGCCTTCTCCGGGCGCCCGGCCCGTGGACTGGTCAACCGCTTCATACGCGAGCACGGCCCGTACGTCCCCGCCGCGTACCCCCAGGTCCACCACCTCACCTCCGGGCTGCGCAAGGCGGCGGCCACGGCGGGTGACCCGCAGGGCATGGCGCTGTGGGCGGGACAGGGCCACCGGATGGCGCGGGAGCTGCCGGCGGGGCAACTGGTGGAGGTACTGGCCGCGGAGCTGGCCGCGGCGCGGGCGGGACTGTCCGGGGGGCCGAGGGGGGCGGTTGGGGCGGTTGGTCCGGTTGGGGTGGATTGGTGCGGGCGGTGCGGGCGGTGCGGGCGGTGCGGGCGGTGCGGGCGGTGCGGGCGGTGTGAGCGGTGGGCGGCTGCTTCGGGCGATACGGCTGCTTCGGGCGGTCCGGCCGGTGCGTCGGGAGCGGGAGAGTGGTGCCCGATGACCGCGCCCGTGTTCGTCGTGGACCAACTGGGCGCGGTAGGGCGGGAGTTCGTGCTCGACGGTCCCGAGGGGCGGCACGCGGTGTCCGTGAAGCGACTGCGGCCCGGGGAGGACGTGGTCCTCACGGACGGGCGCGGGCGCTGGACGCGGGGCGTGGTGAAGGCGGCCGAGGGCAAGGACCGACTGGTACTCATGGATCTGGAGCCCGTGCGGGAGGAGCCCGGGGAGTCCCCCCGCATCACGGTCGTCCAGGCGTTGCCCAAGGGCGACCGGGGGGAGCTGGCCGTCGAGACGATGACGGAGACGGGTGTGGACGCGATCGTGCCCTGGAGGGCCGCGCGTTGCATCACGCAGTGGCGGGGGGAGCGGGGACTGAAGGCACTCGCCAAGTGGCGTACCACCGCCTGCGAGGCCGGGAAGCAGTCCCGCCGGGTCCGCTTCCCGGAGGTCGCGGAGGCGGCAACCACCAAGCAGGTTGCCGCACTTCTCGCCAGAGCGGATTTCGGGGCCGTGCTCCATGAGAGCGGGGACGCGCCCCTGGCGATGGCCGACCTGCCCACCGCCGGAGAGATCGTGCTGGTCGTGGGCCCCGAAGGGGGCGTATCGCCAGAGGAGTTGGCGCTGTTCACGCAGGCGGGTGCGCGGCCGTACCGGCTGGGCCGCAGTGTGCTGCGCACCTCGACGGCCGGGACGGCGGCGACGGCCCTGCTGCTCGGCCGCACGGGCCGCTGGTCCTGAGGGAGTTCGCGGACACTGGCTCCTGAGGGAGTTGCGGACACTGGTCTTGAGGGAGTTCACGGACACTGGCTCCTGGGACACTGGCTCCTGAGGGAGTTGCCGGACATCCGACGTGCATCCGACGTGCCGGCCCGAGAACACCGGCCCAAGAACTCCGGCCCGAGAACAAGTGATCCAAACCCCTCCCCAGAACGCCGACCGCTGCCTAGAGTGACCTGGTGACACAGTCTGCTGCCTCCGCATCCCCCGCGTATTTCCGGTTTCCGCACCTGCACGGCGAGTGGTCGCCTTCACCGCCGAGGACGACATCTGGGTCGCGCCCCTCGAAGGCGGCCGCGCCTGGCGGGTCAGCGCCGACAACGTCCCCGTCAGCCACCCGCGCATCTCCCCGGACGGCACCACCGTCGCCTGGACCTCCACCCGCGACGGGGCACCCGAGGTGCACATCGCCCCCCTCGACGGCGGGCCCTCCAACCGCCTGACGTACTGGGGGAGCGGGAGGACCCGGGTACGCGGCTGGACCCCCGACGGCAAGGTCCTCGCCCTCAGCGCCCAGGGCCAGGCCGGCCTGCGGCGCAGCTGGGCGCATGCCGTCCCGCTCGACGGCGGACCGGCGACCACCCTGCCGTACGGGCCCGTCGGCGACGTCGCGTACGGGCCGCGCACCGTACTGCTGTCCGCGCCCATGGGCCGCGAGGCCGCCTGGTGGAAGCGGTACCGGGGCGGTGCGGCGGGCAAGCTGTGGATCGATCGCCGAGGGCGACGGGGAGTTCGTACGGCTTCACGCAGGACCTCGACGGGAACCTCGAGTACCCGCTGTGGGCGGGGGAGCGCCTCGCCTTCCTGTCCGACCACGAAGGGGTGGGAGCCCTGTACTCCTCCCTCGCCGACGGCTCCGACCTGCGGCGGCACACGCCCGCCGACGGTTTCTATGCCCGGCACGCCGCCACCGACGGCACGCGCGTCGTGTACGCGTCCGCCGGTGAGCTGTGGATCCTCGACGACCTGGACGGCGCCGAGCCCCGGCGGCTCGACATCCGGCTCGGCGGCCAGCGCGTCGACCTGCAGCCGCATCCCGTGACCGCGAGCCGCTGGCTCGGCACCGGCTCGCCCGACCACACCGGCCGGGGCAGCGCGATCTGCGTACGCGGCGCCGTCCACTGGGTCACCCACCGCTCGGGCCCCACCCGCGCGCTCGCCGCCGAACACGGCGTACGGACCCGGCTGCCGGTCACCTTCCGCGCGGACGGCGAGGAGTGGGCGGTGTGGGTGACGGACGCCGAGGGCGAGGACGCCCTGGAGTTCGCTCCCGCCACCGGAGTCGCGCCGGGCGCCACCCCGCGACGGCTCGCCGCCGGGCGGCTCGGGCGGGTGCTCGGCCTCGCCATGGCCCCCGACGGAAGCCGGGCCGCCGTCGCCTCGCACGACGGGCGCGTCCTGCTCGTCGAACGGGAGAGCGGGGAAGTACGGGAGGTCGACCGCAGTGAGGACGGCGAGGTCAGCGGCCTGGTCTTCTCGCCCGACTCCGCCTGGCTCGCCTGGTCGCACCCCGGCCCGAGCCCGCTGCGCCAGCTCAAGCTCGCCAACACCGCCGACCTGTCGGTGACGGAGGCGACCCCGCTGCGGTTCCAGGACTACTCACCCGCGTTCACCCTCGACGGCAAGCACCTCGCCTTCCTGTCGGCGCGCTCCTTCGACCCGGTCTACGACGAGCACGTCTTCGACCTCGCACTTCGTCAGCGGCGCGCGCCCGCACCTCATCACCCTCGCCGCGACCACCCCGTCCCCCTTCGGGCCGCAGCGCCACGGCCGCCCCTTCGAGGCACCCGACAAGGACGAGACCCCGGACAGCGAGGGCGCCCCCGCGACCCGTATCGACCTCGAAGGGCTCGCCGACCGGATCGTGCCGTTCCCGGTCGAGGCCGCCCGCTACTCGGCGCTGCGGGCCGCCAAGGACGGCGTGCTGTGGCTGCGGCACCCGGTGCGCGGCGTGCTCGGCCACGCGCGCGCCACGCCCCGACGACCCGGACCCCAAGACCTCACTGGAGCGGTACGACCTCGCCCAGCAGCGCATGGAGTACCTCGCCTCCGACGTCGACCGGTTCGCCGTCAGCGGCGACGGCAAACGGCTGCTGCTGTGGACCGACGGCAAGCCTCAAGGTCGTCCCCAGCGACCGGCGCGCCTCCGGCGACGAGGACAGCGACACCAACATCACCGTCGACCTGTCCCGCGTACGGCAGACGCGTCGACCCGGCCGCCGAATGGCGCCAGATGTACGAGGAGACCGGCCGCCTCATGCGCGACAACTTCTGGCGGCCGGACCTCGGCGGCGTCGACTGGGACGGCAGTGCTGGCCCGGTACCGCCCGGTGCTCGACCGGATCGCCACCCACGACGACCTGGTCGACCTGCTGTGGGAGGTGCAGGGCGAGCTCGGCACCTCGCACGCGTACGTCGCCCCCGGCGGGGCGGGGACGGGGACGGAGGCTGGGGCGAGCGGCTGCAGGGGCTGCTCGGCGCCGACATCTCCCGCCACGAGGACGGCAGTTGGCGCATCGACCGCGTCCTGCCCTCGGAGACCTCCGACCCCGACGCACAGGCGCCGCTCGCCGCGCCCGGAGTGGCCGTGCGGGCCGGGGACGCGATCATGGCGGTCGGCGGGCAGCCGGTCGACCCGGTGGCCGGGCCGGGGCCGCTGCTCGTCGGTACGGCGGGCAAGCCGGTCGAACTGACCATCCTGCCCGCGGGCGGAGGCGACCTGCGGCACACGGTGGTCGTGCCCCTCGACGACGAGGAGCAGCTCCGCTACCACGCGTGGGTGGCGGACCGGCGGGCGTACGTCCACGAGAAGTCCGCAGGCCGCCTCGGGTATCTGCACGTCCCCGACATGCAGGCGCCGGGCTGGGCGCAGATCCACCGCGACCTGCGCGTCGAGGTGGCGAGAGAGGGCCTGGTCGTCGACCTCCGCGAGAACCGCGGCGGCCACACCTCCCAGCTGGTCATCGAGAAGCTGGCCCGCCGGATCGTCGGGCTGGGACCTGCCGCGCGGCATGCGGCCCTACAGCTACCCGATGGACGCCCCGAGGGGTCCCGTCGTCGCCGTCGCCAACGAGTTCTCCGGCTCCGACGGGGACATCGTCAACGCGGCGATCAAGGCGCTCGGCCTCGGGCCGGTGGTCGGTACGCGCACGTGGGGCGGCGTCATCGGCATCGACAGCCGCTACCGCCTCGTCGACGGCACCCTCGTCACCCAGCCGAAGTACGCGTTCTGGCTGGAGGGATACGAGTGGGGCGTGGAGAACCACGGCGTCGACCCCGACGTGGAGGTCGTCCAGGCCCCGCAGGACCACGCGGCGGGGCGCGACCCCCAGCTCGACGAGGCGATCCGCCTCGCGCTGGCGGCGCTGGAGGAAACCCCGGCGAAGACGCCTCCGGCGCTGCCGGGACTGTAGGCGGCCTGGAGCGGTGGGCGGTCGATACCATGCCCCGTAGTGATCAAGCAGCCTGAGGAGGCGCACATGGCAGGAGAACCGCAGGCAGACTGCCTGTTCTGCAAGATCGTGGCGGGGAAGATTCCGGCGACCGTGGTGCGGGAGACGGAGACGACCGTCGCGTTCCGGGACATCAACCCCCAGGCGCCGACGCACGTGCTGGTCATCCCCAGCGTCCACTACCCCGACACCGCCACCCTCGGCGCCGCCGACCCCGCTGTCGCCGCCGACGTACTGCGCGAGAGCCGGCGAGGTCGCCGCCGGGGAGGACAAGCTGGAAAGCTACCGCGTCGTGTTCAACACCGGAAGCGGCGCCGGACAGACCGTCTTCCACGCCCACGCGCACGTCCTCGGCGGACGCGGCCTCCAGTGGCCCCCCGGATAACTCGCCATGTCCGTACGTGAACTGGTGGTCCTCGGCACCGCCAGCCAGGTCCCGACCCGGCACCGCAACCACAACGGCTACGTGCTGCGGTGGGACGGGGAAGGCATCCTGTTCGACCCCGGCGAGGGCACCCAGCGGCAGATGCTGCGTGCCGGGGTCACCGCGCACGACCTGCACCGGATCTGCGTCACCCACTTCCACGGGGACCACTCGCTGGGCCTCGCCGGTGTCATCCAGCGCATCAACCTCGACCGCGTCCCGCACGAGGTCACCGCGCACTATCCCCGCTCCGGGCAGCGGTTCTTCGACCGGCTGCGGTACGCCACCGCGTACCGCGAGACCGTACGGCTGACCGAGGCGCCGGTGGCGGCGGACGGCCCGGTGGCCGCCACCGGCGCGTACACCCTGGAGGCGCGCAGGCTCTCCCACCCCGTCGAGTCGTTCGGATACCGGCTCGTCGAGCCCGACGGGCGGCGCATGCTGCCGGAGCGCCTCGCCGCGTACGGGATCAAGGGGCCGGACGTCGGGCGGATCCAGCGGGAGGGCGCCCTGAGGGGTGTCCCGCTCGATGAGGTGAGCGAGGTGCGGCGCGGGCAGCGGTTCGCATTCGTCATGGACACGCGGCTGTGCGAGGGTGCGTACGCGCTGGCCGACGGGTGCGACATGCTCGTCATCGAGTCGACGTTCCTCGATGAGGATGAGGAACTGGCCGAGGAACACGGTCACTTGACGGCCGGTCAGGCAGCGCGGGTGGCGCGGGACGCGGGGGTGCGGCATCTCGTGCTGACGCACTTCAGCCAGCGGTACGCCGAGCCTGGGGGCACCTCCCGGACGGAGGCTGGGGGAGGGTCCGGGGAAGAGCCCGGGGGAGAGTTCGAACGGCAGGCGCGGGCCGCCGGGTTCGAGGGGGAGCTGACCGTGGCACACGACTTGCTGAGGGTGCCGGTTCCGAAGCGGCGGTGAATGTCGGTGGGCGTCAGGTGGGCGTACGGGTGGGCGTCGGTTGGATTATTTGGCAGGCAACTTGGCAGGCAGCAGAGAGGACGGAGTGACCAGCCGGGCGCGTTCATAGAGATCCCGGACTGTTGGGTTACCCAGGTGAGGCCGAATCAGCTTGAACATGTTCCGTACTCGCTGATCCGCCCGCCCGGACTGGACGAACGGGTAATCATCCAGCGCAAGATTCCATGTGGCGCAGGAGGCTTCCAGGTGGCCAATGGAGAGTTGGCGCTCGGCAAGAAGTCCGCGGTCATGGACGCGCGTACGCCGGTAAACGTCATACCGCAACTTGTCGGACTGCTGCATTGCCCCAACGGCGCCCACCGTGTCACCCAATTCGTACCGCACTTGACTCGTGTGGTAATTCAGGGCGGCA
Organism: uncultured Actinomycetota bacterium; assembly: GCA_963711935.1. Taxonomy (GTDB): domain Bacteria; phylum Actinomycetota; class Actinomycetes; order Streptomycetales; family Streptomycetaceae; genus Streptomyces. The sequence continues at coordinate 122,311 of CAVQGD010000025.1, read as the reverse complement.
GGGTCGTACGAACCGAAGATCTTCGCTCGGGATTCCGCCTTGTCCATGGCGACTTCGGCCTCCCGGAGGTGCATAAGAGCCCGATTGCGTTCGCCGATTTGGGCTGCTGCGTGTGCCTGTTGGCCAGCGAGGAAAGCCTGCATGCGAGGACCGGCGTTCGGGGAAGCGGCGGCAGCGGCGTCGGCCAGGCGCATCGCCTCTCGTCCATGTCCCAGGTCTACGGCCTGAACGCTCATTCCTCGCAGGGTCGTGCAGTACGTCAAATGATCCTCTGAGGCTCCGGCAAGCTCCAGCGCTTTCAGATAGTACTGCTGAGCCAGACCGTGAACTCCCTCGTCCACGGCCATATACCCGGTGAGATAACAGAGGTCAGAAGCCGCCGCCATCATCGCCTTGCGGACATGCCCGGGGGCATCAGCCCGGAGATAGGGGGCCACTGTATTCACGAGAAATGCGGCAGCCATGGGCCGTGCGTGGCGTCCGCCGAATTGGTCGTCAAGTTCGGATACTCGTTCGGTCATGGCAATGACCATGTCCACCTCGGGCATTCCCACCCGCTGTGTCCGGCCTTTCTGAACGGCTTCCATCCGGCCAACGACATCTGGCCAATTGGGCACGGTGAGAGCAACAGAGAACAGGCCTGCGCCCAGCACGCTGCGGCGGGACGGGTCCATATCGTTTCTCCCGAGGTCGACGAGCCCTTCCACCGTACTCGGATGGGCGTTCGACTGCTCCTGGGGTGTGGGAAATCCGGCCTGGGCGTGCGTGAGGGGGCGATGCAGTCGGCGCGACAGGGCTTCCAGGACCAACGGCCGCACCGCCTCTTTCGGCATATGCCCCTTGAGCCACTGGTGAACTGACGGCTCTCGGTAGTTGAGGGGCGTTCCGCGTTCCGTGCCTACGCGGTTCACGTTCTGGGCGAACTGGCGCAGCGTCCACCCGGTCTCGCGGTACAGCCGCTCAAGATCGGCGTTCGGTTCCGGCGTGCCCACTGGCCTTCAACTCCTTGTGCTGACGTGGCACTTAAAGCTCTTAAGTCCTGTTGCCGCTCCAACGGTACCGCTGTGCGTAGCGGTGGAGTTACCTAGAGCAGCAAGGACCCCCGCACCGCTTGGGGCGGCCGGGGGCGTGGACCACCTGAAGAAAGCAGGCAGTCACCCATGTACGTATCACGAATTCTCGAACGGGCGAGAGCGGCCCTGCCCGGGCGCCGCACGCGCCGCCCGGCACCGCCGCGCCGCGACGCTCCCCGCCACGCCTCCAGCGCCCCCTACATGGCCCACCCCGGAGGTGTGGGACACGAGGCTGGTCACCGCACGCAGGCACCGCACCGAGTGGCGCATCCCGCGCCCGTACAGGCGCCCCAGCCGCAGGAGCACGCCGAGTGCTTCCCCCGGCGCCCCTGGGAGACCACGGGCAGCCTGGTCCGGCCCTACGTGGCACTGCTGGGCGACACGCCCCGGACCGCCCGCACCGGCATCCAGGCCGACCCGTGGGGGGATACCCGGTGACCGCCCAGGACAGCACCGGAAGGATCCAGGACAGCACCGGAAGGATCGAGGCAGCCGTACGGCACGCCGAACTGCCCATGCTGCGCGCCTACCGCCTGTGGTTCGAGCACACCCGCAAGTGCACCTACAGCTGCAAGGGCGCCAGCACGGCCCAGGACGGCTGCGAGACCGGACAGGAACTATGGGGCGCCTACCGCCTCGCACGGATCGGGGAGACGCCATGACCTGGGAGATCACGCGTACCCCGGGCAGCCGTGTGCACCGCACCCATACTGACCAACTGGCGCTGCCGCTGCGCCTGTTCCGCAACGGGGAGCACGCCACGGACGCCGTACTGACGCTGTCCGTGGTCGAGGCGGAGCACCTGCACGCCGCGTTGTGCCGCGCCCTCGACGGGCACCCGGCGCCCGCGCACGCCCCCGACTGCCGTACGGGGCGTACGGGGGTCGGGCCTGCCGCCGCGCACACGGCCGGCGAGGGGGCACGGTGACGCGCTCGATCATCAAGGCCGCCCAGTGGACGCTCGGGCCGGAAACCGGCGAGGGCGCCCCGACGGGCATCTACTCCGCCGAGTGCCTCACCTGCGGGGCACAGGCACAGCCAACGGACAATGAACGCTTGCCGGTTGAGGTGTGGGCGCTGAAACACACGGGCCTGCATCCCACCCACCGGCAGTACCGGGCCACGGCGGAGACGTTCTGGCGGGTGACGCCGACAGGAGACAACCCCTACCGCGAGAGCGACGCACAGAGCAACGCCTGAGCGCCCGCGGCCCCACCTCCGGATGGCTGCCGCTTCCCGGGCGCGGGCGCCGCGAGGCGCGAGGGCAGCACCGCATGACCCCTGTGCCGGTGTCCCCGTCCGGCATGGGCGGCGCCCCCGACTGTGCGAGCAAGGCGCAGTCGGGGGCGCCTTGCTCGCACACAGATCATGATCCATTACTGGGAAAGGCCCAGTGGGAATGCGCACAACCGGACTCGGTCAGACGTCTTTGGCTGATCTTGGTAGGCAGGTGGCTTGTAATGCCATTGCGTGCTGTTTCGCCTCGGGAATGTAATGTCTTCGCGAAGGAAAGAACGAGAGCGGGAACAACGCAGACCACGTGTCTTTCTCTCGACAGCCACGACATCTTGGAGGGGTTCGGATGAAGAAACGAACGAAATTAGTCTCGCTGCTCGCTGGGATTGCGGCAACGACAGCCATGGTCATCTTTCCGGCGGCTGCTGATGATCCGCCGGCGTTTGTTCTCGTCAAAAATCAGGACGGTTATTCGGGGCAGCAGGTCACTCTGACTGAATTTAATCAAGATGGCCGAGGTAGTGAACGGCCCCAAGACATGGACAATAGGTGTTCGAAAAGCGCACTACTGGGTCATCGGCAAAGGCGACTGGGTCGAATTGAGCGGACCCGCGGATTTTAACATGAGGCTCGCGGCGTCAGACCTACCCACCTGCTTCCGCATGGACTGGCAAGGCGTAGTATCGGGTAACAGATTCTTGCAACACTGACGGTGCATCGGAAACGCCGTGGGAGTGACATAGCCCGGCTTTCGCTGATTTCTCGGTGTCGGTTGGGGGCGCTCACAGGGGTGACGTCAGGGCTGTTTCAAGGTCAGGGCTGTTTCAAGGTCAGGGCTGTTTCAAAGACAGGATGATCATGGATCATTTCTGGTCAGCCGATGCAGTCAGCCGATGCGTAGGAAGTCCAGCGATCGAGCGAGGGGCTGATAGGTCTTTGGAGGAGATATCGCGATATCTCCTCCAAAGACCTTCATTCCTTGACGTGGAGTAAGGGCAGCGCTCGCCTCAGCCCGCCGTGAGCGTGGCCCGCACTGTCCCGTCCGGTCCGGCGACGAGCACCGGTGTCCGAGGGCCGCCGAGGTCCCCTACCGCCGCCCGGTCCTCCTCCGACGCGGTCTCCGACTCCGTGACCAGCGCCGCCGCCTCCAGGGACTTCGCACCCGAGGCCACGGCCATCGCGACCGCCGTACGGAGCGCACTCAGCCGCAGCGAGTCGAGGGCGACGGTACCGGCCACATACGTACGGCCCGTCTCGTCCCGCACCGCCGCCCCCTCGGGCACCCCGTTACGGGCCCGGGCCGAACGGGCCAAGGTGACGATCTTGCGGTCCTCGGGATCAAGCGCGCTGCTCTCGGTCATGCCCCGAGGATACGGAGCCCCGAGGACAACCAGCTCGGCCGGGCCACCCCCCAGGGCACCCCCACCACAGGGCCCACGCCCCGCACCCCGGGCTCCCCACCACAGGGCCCACGCCCCGCACCCCGGGCACCACCACACGGCCTACGCCCGACACCCCAGGCGGCCCCCACCACAGGACCCACGCTCCACACCCAAGGCACCCCCACACGGCCTACGCCCTACACACCCCAGGCGCCCCCACCCCAGGGCACCCCAGCCATCGCGTCACGCGGACGCCCTCTCCTCCTCCACGGGCCCGGGCGGGCCGATCGGCTCCACCAGCACCGTGACGATCTTGTTCCGGCGGCCCGCCGCGGCCTCCGCCGTCAGCCGCAGCTCCCGGCCGTCCGGCAGCGGTCGACCACCGACGACGCGCCCGCGATCGGCACCCGGCCCAGCGCCTTGGCGAGCAGCCCGCCGACCGTCTCCACGTCCTCGTCGTCGTACGCCGTCGAGGCCGTACAGCTCGCCGAGGTCGCCGATGTCGAGGCGGGCCGTGACGCGGTAGCGGCCCTCGCCCAGCTCCTCCACCGGCGGCAGTTCACGGTCGTACTCGTCGGTGATCTCGCCGACGATCTCCTCCAGGATGTCCTCGATGGTGACGATGCCGGCCGTGCCGCCGTACTCGTCGATGACGACGGCGACGTGATTGCGCTCCTGCTGCATCTCGCGCAGCAGATCGCCCGCGTTCTTCGTGTCCGGCACGAAGGCGGCCGGGCGCATCGCCGTGGACACCAGCTCGGTCTCCGCGTCCCGGCTGATGTGCGTCTTGCGGGCCAGGTCCTTCAGGTAGACGATCCCGACGATGTCGTCCTCGCTCTCCCCGGTCACCGGGATGCGGGAGAAACCCGAGCGCAGGGCCAGCGTGAGCGCCTGACGGATCGTCTTGAACCGCTCGATGACGATCAGGTCGGTGCGCGGGACCATCACCTCGCGGACGAGGGTGTCGCCGAGCTCGAAGACCGAGTGCACCATCCGGCGCTCCTCGGCCTCGATCAGCGACTCCTTCTCCGCGAGGTCGACCATCGCGCGCAGCTCCGCCTCGGAGGCGAACGGGCCGCTTGCGGAAGCCCTTGCCCGGGGTGAGCGCGTTGCCGATGAGGATCAGCAGCTGCGGGATCGGGCCCATGATCCGGGCCAGCGGCAGCAGCACGTACGCCGCCGCCGTCGCCGTGTTCAGCGGGTGCTGGCGGCCGATGGTGCGCGGGCGAGACGCCGACCGCGACATACGAGACGAGGACCATCACGCCGATGGCGACGACCAGCGCCTCCCAGGTCTCCGTCGAACTCGCCGCAGACAGGCGTACGTGACCAGCGACGCCGGCCGCCATCTCGCAGGCGACCCGCACCAGCAGCGCCACGTTGAGATAGCGGGTGGGGTCGGCGGCGACCTGCGCGAGCTTCGCGCTGCCGCGCCGCCCGGACCGTACGGCCTCCTCGGCGCGGAAGCTGGAGACGCGCGCGAGGCCCGCCTCCGCGCAGGCGGCGAGCCAGGCGACGACGACCAGGGCGACGGCACCGACGATGAGCTGGTGCGGTCATGACGACGGTCGGGGCCGGGGACGGACCGGTCAGGCCCTTCTCCGCGCGCCAGCCGTCCACGATGGCGGCCTGGAGACCGAACATCTCGGCCTTCTCGTCCGGCTCCTCGTGGTCGTACCCCAGCAGGTGCAGCACTCCGTGGACGGTGAGGAGCTGGAGCTCCTCGTCCATGGAGTGCTGCGTCGGCGCCTCGCTCGCCCTGCTTCTCGGCGACCTCGGGACAGAGCACGATGTCGCCGAGGAGGCCCTGCGGCGGCTCCTCGTCGTCCTTCGACGGCGGACGCAGCTCGTCCATCGGGAAGGACATCACGTCCGTCGGACCCGGCAGGTCCATCCACTGGAGGTGGAGCTGCTCCATGGCGTCGGCGTCCACGACGATCACCGAGAGCTCGGAGAGCGGGTGGATGCGCATCCGCGCGAGCGCGTAGCGGGCGATGTCGAGGATCGCCTGCTCGTCGACCTCGGTTCCGGACTCGTTGTTGACGTCGATCGACATGGTGCGTGCTGGTCTACTTCCCCTTGGGCCCGGACTTGCCGCGGCTGCCCTTGTGCGCGCCGTTCTGAGTGCCGTGCTTGGTGTCGTACTTCTCGTACGCGTCGACGATACGGCCGACCAGCTTGTGCCGGACGACGTCGTGGGACGTCAGCAGGGAGAAGTGCACGTCGTCGACGCCCTCCAGGATCTCCTGCACCTGCCGCAGACCGCTCTTCGTGCCGCCCGGCAGGTCGACCTGGGTCACGTCACCGGTGATGACGATCTTCGAGTCGAAGCCGAGCCGGGTGAGGAACATCTTCATCTGCTCGGGGCTGGTGTTCTGCGCCTCGTCGAGGATGATGAAGGCGTCGTTCAGCGTCCGGCCCCGCATGTATGCCAGCGGCGCGACCTCGATCGTCCCGGCCGCCATCAGCCGCGGGATCGAGTCCGGGTCGAGCATGTCGTGCAGCGCGTCGTACAGCGGGCGCAGATACGGGTCGATCTTCTCGTAGAGCGTGCCGGGCAGGAAGCCGAGCCGCTCGCCCGCCTCGACCGCGGGGCGGGTCAGGATGATGCGGTTGACCTGCTTGGACTGGAGGGCCTGGACCGCCTTGGCCATGGCGAGGTAGGTCTTGCCGGTGCCGGCCGGGCCGATGCCGAAGACGATCGTGTGCTTGTCGATGGCGTCGACGTACCGCTTCTGGTTGAGCGTCTTGGGGCGGATGGTGCGGCCGCGGGTGGACAGGATGTTCTGCGTGAGCACCTCGGCCGGGGTCTCCGTGGCCGTCGCCCTCCCCGTTCTCGCTTGCCCGCAGCATGGCGATCGAGCGTTCCACTGCGTCCTCCGTCATCGGCTGCCCGGTGCGGAGCACCAGCATCATCTCGTCGAACAGGCGCTGGACGAGGGCGACTTCCGCCGGCGTCGCCGAGCGCGCTGATCTCATTGCCCCGGACATGGATGTCGGCCGCCGGGAAGGCCTTCTCGATCACGCGCAGGAGGGAGTCGCCGGAGCCCAGCACGGTCACCATGGGGTGCTTCGGCCGGGACGGTGAACTGGGCTCGTCGCCTGCCCCTGCGCGGGGGTGTGAGCTGTGGGTGTCTGAGTCATGGGCCGGCTCTGTAGGCCTGCTCATCCTCCTCGGTGAGGCTCGCTTGCCACGTGGGCAGCCTTGCGTTTCCCAGCGTACGACGCGGGGGACTGACAGTGCCGTAGGAGTTTTGGGCCGTCCGTTTGTCGGGCCGTCCCGGGGCCGCCGTGTTCAGGCGCCGCCGTCCAGGCTGCTCCGTCAGGTCGCCTGGGTTCAGGGCGCTCCCCGGGTTCAGGCCGAGCGCTGAAGCCGATCGTCGGTACCGCCCGGCGCAGCGGCCAGGGGCTGGCTGCCGCTCGGGGAGCAGGTCCTCCAGGAAGGCGTACCGGCGCAGGGCGCCGCCGGGCTCCTGGTCCTGGCCCTCCAGGGACTGGACCCGGCTGCCACCAGGCGGCGATCTCGCCCAGCCGGGCGCGGAGAGCGAGCCGCCGAACTCCTGCACCGACAGCGCGGCGGTCAGGCCGGCGAAGGCCAGCCGGTCGGCGAGCGGCCAGCCGGCGAGGGTGCCGGTGACGAAGCCGGCGACGAAGACGTCGCCGGCGCCCGTGGGGTCCAGGGCCTCCACGGCGATGGCCGGGACCTCGGCGCTCTCGCCGGTGCGCGCCGTCCACCGCGTACGCGCCCTCCGCGCCCAGGGTGACGACGGCGAGCGGCACGTGCTCGGTGAGGGCGCGGGCGGCGGCGCGCGGGGCAGTCGGTGCGGGTGTAGCGCATCGCCTCCTCGGCGTTGGGCAGGAACGCCTCGCAGTGCTCCAGGTCGGCGAGGCCGGCCAGGTCCCAGCGGCCGGTGTCGTCCCAGCCGACGTCGGCGAAGATCCGGGCTGCCCTTGCGCGCGGCCTGGGCGATCCAGGGCGGCGCGTCGCCGGGCGTCAGGGAGGCGACGGCGGCGCGCGCGGGCGGCGGGCACTCGCGGCGCGGGCTCCTGCGGGCGGCGGCCTCGTGGCCGTGGGAGACCATCGTGCGCTCGCCCTCGTACGCCATGGAGACGGTGACCGGGCGAGTGCCAGCCGGGGACGGTGCGCGACGGGGACAGGTCGATGCCCTCGCCCTGTTCGCAGGGCGTCCCAGCAGTACTCGCCGTAGTGGTCGTCGCCGAAGGCCGCCGCGAGGGAGGTGCGCAGGCCGAGCCGGGCGAGCGCGGTGGCCATGTTGGCGACGCCGCCGGGGCTCGAGCCCATGCCGCGCGCCCAGGACTCGGTGCCGCGTACCGGGGCGGAGTCGAGGCCGGTGAAGATGATGTCGAGGAAGACCGTGCCGGTCAGGTACACGTCCCAGGGTGGGTCGTGTGCGGTGCGCAGGGCTGCGAGGGGGTCCCATCTGCTCGTGGGGGTCCCCCTGTTCGCACGCGGCTGAGGGTGGGGGAGGTGCGGAGAGCTCGTGCGGGGGCCGGCCTGGGGTCGGCGGTACGGGCGCTCTCCCTTGGACGCGGTCACGGTGTGCTCCCTGACATGATGCGGTTCAGGCCAGTGTGCACCAAGGGTCCGACAGCGCGGTGCTGGTTACGCCGGGGCCGTCCGCGGCTCGTACGACCTCGTACGACCGGGTGGGCCCGGGCGGCGCGGTGCTCTCCCGGAGGGTGCGGCGGATGGTGCGGAGCGGCCCCGCCGATCAGGGACAATGGGCGCCATGAGCGTTCGCACCCCGTCATCCAAGCCCTCTGAGGCGACCCACCGCGCGGGCTTCGCCTGTTTCGTGGGCCGTCCCAACGCGGGCAAGTCCACCCTCACGAACGCTCTGGTCGGGCAGAAGGTGGCGATCACCTCGAACCGGCCGCAGACGACGCGGCACACGGTACGGGGGATCGTGCACCGTCCCGACGCGCAGTTGATCCTCGTGGACACTCCGGGGCTGCACAAGCCGCGCACGCTGCTGGGGGAGCGCCTGAACGACGTCGTCCGCGCCACCTGGACCGAGGTCGACGTGATCGGTTTCTGTCTTCCCGCGGACCAGAAGATCGGCCCGGGCGACCGTTTCATCGCGAAGGAACTGGCGGGGATCAAGAGGACCCCGAAGGTCGCGATCGTCACGAAGACCGACCTGGTGGACCCGAAAGCCGCTGGCCGAGCAGCTGATCGCGATCGACCAGCTCGGCAAGGAGCTGGGGATCGAGTGGGCGGAGATCGTGCCGGTCTCGGCGATCGGCCGGCAAGCAGGTGGACCTGCTGGCCGACCTGCTGATTCCCCTGCTCCCGGAGGGGCCCGCGCTGTATCCGGAGGGCGACCTGACCGACGAGCCCGAGCAGGTCATGGTGGCGGAGCTGATCCGTGAGGCCGCGCTGGAGGGCGTACGGGACGAACTCCCGCACTCCATCGCGGTCGTGGTCGAGGAGATGCTGCCCCGCGAGGACCGCCCCGCCGACCGCCCCCTCCTCGACATCCACGCCAACGTCTACATCGAGCGCTCCAGCCAGAAGGGCATCATCATCGGCCCCAAGGGCAAGCGCCTGAAGGAGGTCGGCATCAAGTCGCGCAAGCAGATCGAGGCGCTGCTGGGTACGCCCGTCTTCCTGGACCTGCATGTGAAGGTGGCGAAGGACTGGCAGCGGGATCCGAAGCAGTTGCGGCGGCTGGGTTTCTGAGACGGCTGGGCTTTTGAGAGGCCGCTTCGCGAAGCGCCCTCTCAGAGCTGGCTCAGAGCTGGCAGATCCAGCAGATCTAGAGCGGGATGGTCTTGACCCGTCGGCCGCACAGCTTCCTCATGTCGTCGGTGTCCGAGGTGAGGATCGCGACGGGGCCCGGCTGACGGAGGGCCGCCTCAGCGACTGAGGCGTCGAGGGCGTACTTGTGGCCGTGCAGACCAGCCTCCTTGAGGAGCTTGGCCGCGGCTTTGGCTGTCTGTTCGGTGACGGGTTCGACCTTGACGCGGGAGAGCAGCCAGTTCAGCCGGGGCATGTTCGTACCGGCATGGGTGACCTCGATGATGGTATTGGCGCTGATAACGACACGACTTTCGCGGCGCCAAGCGGCATCGATGAGGGTGAGGACCTTGCGGTCCTGGACGAGCCAGGCGCTGAGGCCTTCACAGTCCAGCACCAGGGTGCGCGGTGGGATCATGCGGCATCAGCATAATCAGGTGTGCTGGACTCGGATGTGCCGCAGAGAAGAGCGTCAGCCGCCGCCATCTCCTCCTCCGTGAAAGCGCCGTGCTCCTCTTGATAGCGCCGGAGATCCTCACCGAGCAGGTCGTGGCGGATCCTGTCCGCCAATGCCTCGGCTGCATAGCCCGAGACATTGGTGGTGAGGTCGCGCGCCGCCTCCACTAGCTCTTCCGGTACCGTGATGGTGATCTTCTTGGTTGCCATACGGGGAACATACCATGGTATGGCGCGCCTTGTTCTGTGTGGTGGTCCACCCCGAATCCGCCCCACCCGCCCGATCACAGCCGCCGACGGATCACGCCCCTTCCGTCCGCGCCCTTTCCTTCAGCACCCTCGAGATCAGCTTCCGCTGCTCCTCCGTCAGCCGGGGGTCCGAGCAGTACACCGTCCGGTCGTCCACGGTGATCTGGTAGCTGAAGCCGTCCGGCACTCCGATCGGGGGCGTGCCCCGGCCGTCGGCGACCGCCTGCTCGGCCAGGGCGTGCCACTCCTGGGCGTCGGCGCGGCCCGAGGTCTCCACCTCGGCGTGACGCTCGATGCCCGCGAATCCGCCCGTGCGCCTCACCTGAATACGCATGGGTCCTGTCTAGTACGGAATCGGGCTACCGGCGCTGCCGGTCACGCGTCCGGCACCCCGACCTGCTCCCATGCCTTCAGCACGGCCTGCAGCTCCTCGCCCTCGCCGTACGCGGGCGCGCGCCGGCGGCGACGGTCAGCGTCGGCGAAGTCGGCGAAGTGCGCCTTCTGCCGGCAGCTCGCCGCCGGTCAGCACGTCGTACCAGATCTGCCCGGCCCGCTCCCAGGCGTGGCCGCCCAGCGCGGTGGCGGCCAGGTAGAAGGCGTGGTTGGGGATGCCGGAGTTGATGTGCACGCCGCCGTTGTCGCGGCCGGTGCGGACGTAGTCGTCCATCGTCGCGGGCTGCGGGTCCTTGCCGAGGACGTCGTCGTCGTACGCCGTGCCCGGGGCCTTCATCGAGCGCAGGGCCGTGCCCGTGACGCGCGGCGGCGAGCAGGCCGGCGCCGATCAGCCAGTCGGCCTCGGTCGGCGGTCTGGCCGAGCGTGTACTGCTTGATCAGCGAGCCGAAGACGTCCGACACCGACTCGTTGAGGGCGCCGGACTGGCCGAAGTAGGTCGAGGTTCGCGGTGTACTGGGTGACGCCGTGGGTCGAGTTCGTGGCCGATGACGTCGACCGGGAGGGTGAAGTCGAGGAAGATCTCGCCGTCACCGTCGCCGAAGACCATCTGCTCGCCGTCCCAGAAGGCGTTGCCGTAGTCGCTGGCCGTAGTGGACGGTCGCGTCCAGCGGCAGCCCGTCGCCGTCGATCGAGTCGCGCGCGTACGCCTTCGAGGAACAGCTCGAAGGTGGCGCCGAGGCCCGCGTAGGCGCGGTTGACGGTGGCGTCCTGGCCGGGCTCGTCGCCCTCGCCGCGCACCTTCCTGCCGGGCAGGTCCTGCCGTGCCCGGCGTCGTAGATCGTGCGGTGCGGCTTGTCCGGCCTCCGCTCCGGCGGCGCGCGGCGACGGCCGGGGCGCCGAGGACGGTGGTCAGCCGGCGGCGGGTGCGCTGGAGGGCGTCGCGCTCCAGGGTGCGGCGGGCGGGTCCGGCGAGCGCGGGGTCCTCGGCCTGGGCCAGCTTGTCGAGGACGTGCGGCGGGACGATCGGTGCAGAAGACGGGCTGTGGACTGCGTGATGCGTTGCGCGCTGAGTGTGCGTCCATGACCGGCAACGTGGCACTGGGTCATGTGTCTGTCACTGCCTGCGACCATGATTCGCACGTGAACTGGTGAAATCGTTCGAACTGCCCGTGCCGCTGAAGGGCATAGTCTGCCTCTTGCGGCCCGCATGTCGATCCGTCCGGTCCCGCATACTGATACGGACCCCGGCGTGCCGGCGCGTCTCGGCTAGGCTGCGCCGCATCATGCGTTTCGGGCTGCTTCTCCTTAGCTGCCGCGGCGAGGGCCTGTAGTCGAGGCCGACCCCCTCCCCGCGGAGTTCGGTGTTGCGCCGTCGGCCGTCCGTAGCCCACTCACGCGGATCCTCCGCGCAGGAGCCCAGCCCGTGACATCCTCCGCATCCTTCGGCCGCCCCACGCCCATCACCGCCGCGACCGTACGCCAGCAGCCCTCCGGCATGCCGGTCCACAAGTACGGCCCGTACGAGGCCGTCGACATCCCCGACCGCACCTGGCCGGACAACCGGATCACCAAGGCCCCCCGCTGGCTCTCCACCGACCTGCGCGACGGCAACCAGGCCCTGATCGACCCCATGTCGCCCGCCCGCAAGCGCGAGATGTTCGACCTGCTGGTCACGATGGGCTACAAGGAGATCGAGGTCGGTTTCCCGGCCTCCGGCCAGACCGACTTCGACTTCGTGCGCTCCATCATCGAGGAGGGCGCGATCCCCGACGACGTCACGATCTCCGTACTGACCCAGGCCCGCGAGGACCTGATCGAGCGGACCGTCGAGTCGCTGAAGGGCGCCCAGCGCGCCACCGTCCACCTCTACAACGCCACCGCCCCCGTCTTCCGCCGGGTCGTCTTCCGCGGCTCCCGGGACGACAGTCAAGCAGATCGCCGTCGACGGCACCCGGCTGGTCATGGAGTACGCGGAGAAGCTGCTGGGCGACCGGACGGCCTTCGGCTACCAGTACAGCCCGGAGATCTTCACCGACACCGAGCTGGACTTCGCGCTGGAGGTCTGCGAGGCGCGTCATGGACGTCTGGCAGCCCGAGCCCGGGCCGCGAGATCATCCTCAACCTGCCCGCCACCGTGGAGCGTTCGACGCCGTCCACGCACGCGGACCGCTTCGAGTGGATGTCGCCGCAACCTCTCCCGCCGCGAGTACGTCTGCCTGTCCGTCCACCCGCACAACGACCGCGGTACCGCCGTCGCCGCCGCCGAGCTGGCGCTGATGGCCGGCGCCGACCGCGTCGAGGGCTGCCTGTTCGGGCAGGGCGAGCGCACCGGCAACGTCGACCTGGTCACCCTGGGCATGAACCTGTTCTCCCAGGGCGTCGACCCGCAGATCGACTTCTCCGCACATCGACGAGATCCGTCGCACCGTGCGAGTACTGCAACCAGATGGAGGTCCACCCGCGCCACCCGTACGCGGGCGACCTCGTCTACACCGTCCTTCTCCGGCTCCCACCAGGACGCCATCAAGAAGGGCTTCGACGCCATGGAGGCGCGCGCGCCAGGGCGCAGGGCAAGACGGTCGACGACATCGAGTGGGCCGTCCCGTACCTGCCCATCGACCCCAAGGACGTCGGCCGCTCCTACGAGGCCGTCATCCGCGTCAACTCGCAGTCCGGCAAGGGCGGTATCGCCTACGTCCTGAAGAACGACCACAAGCTGGACCTGCCGCGCCGGATGCAGATCGAGTTCTCGAAGATCATCCAGGCGAAGACGGACGCCGAGGGCGGCGAGGTCACCCCGAAGCGACATCTGGGCGACCTTCCAGGACGAGTACCTGCCCAACCCGGACAACCCGTGGGGCCGTATCCAGCTACGCAACGACCAGTCGACCACCGACACCGACGGCGTGGACACGCTCACCGTCGAGGCCGAGGTCGACGGCGCCGAGACCACCGTGCTGGCCGGCACCGGCAACGGCCCGATCTCGGCGCTTCTTCGACGCGCTGCAGGCCATCGGCATCGACGCCCGGCTCCTGGACTACCAGGAGCACACGATGAGCGAGGGCGCCTCCGCGCAGGCCGCCTCGTACATCGAGTGCGCCATCGACGACAAGGTGCTGTGGGGCATCGGCATCGACGCGAACACGACACGCGCCTCGCTGAAGGCGGTCGTCTCCGCCGTCAACCGCGCGTACCGCTGAGTCACCCGGGTCGCCTGGGCCATTTGGGTCGCCCGGGTCGTCCGGGGGCTCGGGTCGTCCGGGTCACCTGGGGCGCTCGGGTCACCCGACCGGCTGCTCACGACTGTTGTTCCCGGCCCTGTCCGCCTCCTGAGGCGGGCGGGGCCGGGGCCGTCGGCGTTGTACACCGGCCATCTGTTCGCCGTTTGACTTCCTCCCCACGGATGAATCCGGGGGATTCCAACCCGAGGGTTGGCGGTTCCTGCTTCACGGACCGGCCACTGCCGAGGTCTCCACAGGCTGCAACGGACTGCCCGCCCGCTGGTCGCATGGCTATCGCGACCGGCGCAAGCTATCACGAGGATGGGCTAACCCCTCGGCTGAAGCCGGGGGTCTGTGCCCAAGAATTTTCGATCACGGCCGCATCACGAACGGGCTTGCTCCGGAGGGCTGACTCCACCTCAACAATGTGGCTAATATCACGGGGCGCGGCGATGTTGCCCGGCGGTACTTCCCGCGCCCTTGAAAGGCTGAGGGGTTACGGAGGTGCGACGTGCAGCCAGCTGGACAGGACGGCCAGGGCGCTCACAAGGCCCAGGCACCGCGCATACCGGGCTCCCGTACGGTGAGCCGCACGATGGCCTCTCTGGCCCACTTGGCCCCTCTGGCCCGACTGCCCAGGCTGATCCGCCTGACCCGTGTCCTGGGCATCCGGACGGCGTGGACGCCGCTCGGGGACGGCGAGTTCTTCTGCCCGGGCTGCGGGGGCGATCGCAACTACCAGTGCCTCGCCGGCCGTCGCCGCTTCACCCTCGCGGGCGTTCCCCTCCTCCCGCGCGGCGAGACGGGCCCGGTCGTGGAGTGCGCGGCCTGCCGCCACCACTACGGCACCGAGGTCCTGGACCACCCGACCACCATCCGCTTCTCCGCGATGCTGCGCGACGCGGTCCACACAGTCGCGCTGGCCGTCCTGATGGCAAGTGGCGGCTCCTGTTCCCCCGCCTCCCTCTCGACCGCCGCGGGCGCCGTACGCTCCGCGGGCTTCGACGACTGCACGGAGGACCAGCTGAGCGCGCTGGTCGAGGCGCTGGCCGCGGACACGGGCCGTATCTTCGGTGAGCCGTGCGGCACCGGGCTGGCCATAGAGCTCCATGAGGCCCTGGACCCGCTGGCCCCGCACCTCGCCCCGGCCGGGCGCGAGACGATCCTCCTCCAGGGCGCCCGCATCGCCCTCGCCGACGGCCCGTACACACCGGCCGAACAGGACGTCCTCTCCACAGTGGGCACGGCGCTCACGCTCTGCGCGGACGAGGTGACGCGTCTGCTGCTGGCGGCGGCACGGACACCGTCATGACGGCGTCCTTCCCGGTGCTCCCCGGGGAGCACCGGCAACACGCTGGTGCCGCAGCCGCTCGTCGCGTTCTGCTGTGACACTTCTGCACGGAGTGTCACACTCCCGCAGGCCACCCCGCCCCCACCCGCCACTCGCTGATCGCCGACGCATACCCGCGCCCTCAACTGCGCCTGGGTGATTCCCGCGTCCTTCTGCTGCCCTTCCAACTCGGCCCCGAAGGCTCGCACATGGCTTGCCGTGAACCGTTGGCCATGAGCAATCCCCTTGCACGGCCCCGCACTTGTGGAGCACAGACTCCTGCCGAGTGTAGGCGCAGAGCGTCACCATGGAGACGCGAAGCGTGAAACTCGGTGAGTCAGGGGAGCACCGTGAAGGCAGAACACGCACCACTCGGGGGACGACACTCGGCGCGCTGCGTCGAAGAGGCGGAGGAAACGGTGAAGGAGTTGCGGCAGGCGCTCGCGAAGGCCGGAACGGTGTTGCCGTCACTGCGGACCAACCCGGCAGGTCCTGCGCGGGAGACGCCCTGTCCTCCGGTGGAACCGGGCGGCTGCTTCGTGGCTGTCGCGGCTCGGCGCGCGGCGGCGTCGCGGTGAGCGGGAACATGAGGAAGCTGCCGATCGGTACGTACGCCGTCGACACCCGCACCGGCCAGGTGGGGCAGGTCATGGGGCACGAGGGGCCGTACGTGCAGCTGAGACCCGTGGGCGGCGGGCGGGAGTGGGATTGCGCGCCCGAGACCGTACGGGCCGCGACGACGATAGAGCGACTGCGTGCCGCGACGGCGTACGAGAACGCCCGGAGCCGGGGGGAGGTTCCCTGAACGCGGACCACGAGGGACGGCCGGGCGGCAGGCGTCAGTAGAGCAAGTAGAGCAAGTAGAGCAAGTAGAGCAAGTAGAGCAAGTAGAGCAAGTAGAGCAAGTAGAGCAAGTAGAGCCAGTACAGGCAGTACAGGCAGTACAGGCAGTACAGGCAGTACAGGCAGTACAGGCAGTACAGGCAGTCCTGGCAGTACAGCCAGGGCAGGGACCACCTTGCGCGAGGGCCGGGTTCACCTGGAAGAGGGACGGCTCCCGTTCCCCGTGAGCGAGAATGGGCGCATGAGTCTGTTCCGCGACGACGGCATCGTGCTGCGCACCCAGAAGCTGGGCGAGGCGGACCGCATCATCACGCTGCTCACGCGCGGTCACGGACGGGTACGGGCCGTGGCCCGTGGTGTGCGGCGCACCAAGTCCAAGTTCGGGGCGCGGCTCGAACCGTTCTCCCATGTGGACGTGCAGTTCTTCGCGCGGGGCAGCGAGCTGGTCGGGCGCGGGCTGCCGCTGTGCACGCAGAGCGAGACCATCGCTCCGTACGGCGGCGGGATCGTCGCCGACTACGCCCGCTACACCGCCGGCACGGCCATGCTGGAGACCGCCGAGCGGTTCACCGACCACGAGGGCGAGCCCGCCGTGCAGCAGTATCTGCTGCTCGTCGGCGGGCTGCGCACCCTCGCCGCGCGGCGAGCACGCGCCGCACCTCGTCCTCGACGCCTTCCTGCTGCGCTCGCTCGCCGTCAACGGCTACGCGCCCAGCTTCGAGCGACTGCGCGAAGTGCGGCATGCCCGGGCCCGAACCGGTTCTTCTCGGTCGCCGCGGGCGGCGTCCGTCTGCGGCGACTGCCGGGTGCCCGGCAGCGTCGTACCCTCGCCGGAGGCCCTGCGACTGCTCGGCGCGCTGCTGACGGGCGACTGGGAGACGGCGGACGCGTGCGAGGCGCGGCACGTCCGGGAGGGCAGCGGGCTGGTGTCCGCCTATCTGCACTGGCACCTGGAGCGCGGGCTGCGCTCGCTGCGGTACGTCGAGAAGTAGCAGAGCACGAGACAGCACCGGCACGAGGCACGACGAACACGTCAGAGCACGGAGATGATGAAGCACATGGCCGTACGCGGGATCCTGGGGCGCCAGCGCCGCGAGTACAAGACCCCGGAGCCGCACCCGTCCGGCGCGCCGCCCGCCGAAGATCCCCGGCGAGCTGGTCCCGAACCATGTGGCGTTCGTCATGGACGGCAACGGCCGCTGGGCCAAGGAGCGCGGGCTGCCGCGCACCGAGGGGCACAAGGTCGGCGAGGGCGTCGTCCTGGACGTGCTCAAGGGCTGCCTCGAGATGGGCGTCAAGAACCTCTCGCTGTACGCCTTCTCCACGGAGAACTGGAAGCGCTCGCCCGACGAGGTGCGCTTCCTGATGAACTTCAACCGCGACGTCATCCGCCGCCGCCGCGACGAGATGGACGAGCTGGGCATCCGGATCCGCTGGGTGGGCCGGATGCCCAAGCTGTGGAAGTCGGTCGTCCAGGAGCTCCAGGTCGCCCAGGAGCAGACCAAGGACAACGACGCGATGACGCTGTACTTCTGCGTCAACTACGGCGGCCGCGCCGAGATCGCCGACGCGGCGAAGGCGCTCGCGCGAGGACGTGCGCGGCGGGGCAGCTCGACCCGTCGAAGGTCAACGAGAAGACCGTCGCGAAGTACCTGTACTACCCGGACATGCCGGACGTGGACCTGTTCCTGCGCCCGAGCGGTGAGCAGCGCACGTCCAACTACCTGATCTGGCAGAGCGCTTACGCCGAGATGGTCTTCCAGGACGTGCTGTGGCCCGACTTCGACCGCCGCGACCTGTGGCGGGCGTGCCTGGAGTACGCCTCGCGGGACCGCCGCTTCGGCGGCGCCGTCCCGAACGAGGAACTGCTGGCGATGGAGGGGCGGAGCGAGGAGGCACTGACGGGGGTATCGCTGGGGTAGCCGGGGGTATCGCTCGGGTACCGGTGCGGTACCGGCAGAGGGCTCGCGCCCCCGCTGCCGCCTGGACCCTTGCGCCTCAAACGTCGGACGTCGGACGTGCTGACGGGCGGCTCAGTCGCCGGAGGCGCTCGCGCACTCCGCACACGTGCCGAAGATCTCCACCGTGTGGGCCACGTTCACGATAGCCGTGCTCCGCGGCGATCGGCGTCCGCCCACTTCTCCACCGCCGGGCCCTCGACCTCGACGGCCTTGCCGCAGACGCGGCACACCAGGTGGTGGTGGTGGTCGCCGGTGGAGCAGCGGCGGTAGACGGACTCGCCGTCGGAGGTGCGCAGCACGTCGACCTCGCCGGCGTCGGCGAGGGACTGCAGCGTGCGGTAGACGGTGGTCAGGCCGACCGAGTCGCCCCGGTGCTTGAGCATGTCGTGCAGCTCCTGCGCGCTGCGGAACTCGTCGACCTCGTCGAGCGCCGCCGCCACGGCGGCACGCTGCCGGGTCGACCGGCCCCGTACGGGGGTCCAGCGGTCGTCACCGTTGCCTCCTCACATCTGCGCCTTGCCCGGCCATTGTGCCAGTCGCGCGTGAGCATGGTCGACCGATCCGGCCGACGTATCGCGGCCGCCCCGATCCGGCCCGGCGTATCGCGGCCGACCGGAACCGGTCATGTATCGCGGCCGACCGGAACCGTCGCCTTGCCGGGCTCCGGGATCACACATTCCGCCGGGTCGCCCGCGGTCCGCTCCACGGCCCTCGCCCGGCGCCTGGCCAGCGGGGTCGCCAGCGCCGTGAGCAGCAGGAAGGCCGCGATGGCCAGCAGCACGATCGTCGCGCCGGGCGGCACGTCCTGGTAGTACGAGGTGACCGTGCCGCCAGCGTCACGGTCACCCCGATGGCCACCGCGACCGCGAAGGTGGCCGCGAAGCTGCGGGTGAGCTGCTGGGCGGCGGCCACCGGGACCACCATCAGCGCGCTGACCAGCAGCAGGCCGACGACCCGCATGGCCACCGTGACGGTGACCGCCGCGGTCACCGCCGTGCAGCAGGTTCAGCGCGCGCACCGGCAGGCCCGTGACCCGCGCGAACTCCTCGTCCTGGCTGACCGCGAACAGCTGCCGCCGCAGCCCGAGCGTGACCAGCACCACGAACGCCGCCAGCAGACAGATCGCCGTCACGTCCTCCTCCGAGACCGTCGAGAGCGAGCCGAAGAGGTACGAGGTGAGGTTCGCGTTGGAGCCCGTCGGCGCGAGGTTGATGAGCATCACACCGCCCGCCATGCCGCCGTAGAAGAGCATCGCCAGCGCGATGTCGCCGCGGGTCCTGCCGTACCAGCGGATCAGTTCCATCAGCGACCGCGCCGAGCGACGGACGACCGCCGTCGCCATCCACACCGGGGACCGGTGACAGCAGGAAGCCGAGGCCGACGCCGGTCATCGCGACATGGCCGATGCCGTCGCCCATCAGGGCCTGGCGGCGCTGGACGAGGTAGATGCCGACGGCGGGCGCGGTGATGCCGACGAGCACGGCGGCGAGCAGGGCCCGCTGCATGAAGGCGTAGTCGAGGAGTTCCATCGCGGTCAGCGTCCTCAGCTCAGCAGTCCCGTCCGGACCGGCTCGGCGCCGTGCGCCGCGTGCGGGTGTACGTGGTCGTGGCCGGGCAGGCGCGTGCTGGCCGACGGCCTGCGGGGGCGGGCCGTCGTGCGTCGACGCAGCCGTCGCGCAGGACCACCGCGCGGTCGATCAGCGGCTCCAGCGGGCCCAGTTCGTGCAGGACCAGCAGCACGGACGTGCCCTGCGGCGACCTGCTCGCGCAGGGTCTCGGCGAGGACCTCCTGGCTGGCCAGGTCCACGCCCGCCATCGGCTCGTCCATGATCAGCAGCTCGGGTTCGCCGGCGAGCGCGCGGGCGATCAGCACGCGCTGGTGCTGGCCGCCGGAGAGGGCGTTCACGGAGTCCTTGGCCCGGTCCGCCATGCCGACCAGCTCCAGGGCGCGCTCGCACGGCCTCGTGGTCCGCCCTGCGCAGGAGCCGAAGCGGGCCCGGGACAGCCGGCCCGAGGACGACGACCTCGCGTCACCGTCGCGGGGACGCCGCCCGCGGCGGTGGTGCGCTGCGGTACGTAGCCGACCCGCGCGCCAGTCGCGGAAGCGGGCGCAGCGGGGTGCCGAACAGCTCGATCTCGCCGTCGGTGACCGGCACTTGGCCGATCACGGCGCGTACGGCCGTGGACTTGCCCGAGCCGTTGGCGCCGAGCAGCGCGACGACCTCGCCGCGGTGCACGGTGAGGTCGATGCCGCGCAGCACGGGGCGCGCGCCCAGCTCGGCGTGACGCCGCGCAGGGATATGACGGGCTCCATGGCGTGTCATGGCGGGTCTCGCGGGCTTCCGTCATGCCTGTGTCCTCCGCAGGATCACTTGGCGCCCAGGGCCGTCTGCAGCGCCTTGAGGTTGGACTCCATGACCGCGAAGTAGTCGTCGCCCCGGGACTTCGTCGGTGATGCCCTCGAGCGGGTCGAGGACGTCCGGTCTTGAGGCCGGCGTCGTCGGCGAGGGTCTTCGCGGTCTTGTCGCTGACCAGCGTCTCGAAGAAGACGGTGGTGACGCCGTCCGCCTTGGCGATCCTGCTGGAGCTCCTTGATCCGGGCCGGCGCTGGGCTCGGTCTCGGGGTCGAGGCCGGAGATGGCCTCCTCGGTGCAGGCCGTAGCGCTCGGCGAGGTAGCCGAAGGCGGCGTGGGTGGTGAAGAAGGCCTTCGTCTTGGTGTTCTTCAGGCCGTCCTCGAACTCGGTGTCGAGGGCGTCCAGCTTCTTGACCAGCGCCTCGGTGTTCTTCTTGTAGTCGGCCGCGTGGTCCGGGTCGGCCTTCTCGAGGGCCTTGCCGACGCCCTCGGCGACCTCGGCGTACTTCACCGGGTCGAGCCAGACGTGCGGGTCGAGGGCGTCGCTCGTGCTCGTCCTCGTCCCGCGTGCTCCTCGTGGCCTCGTCGTGCTCGTGCCTCGTGGCCGTGCACCTCGTTGCCGTGGTCCTCGAGGCTGGTGAGGGTGGCGGCGTCGACGTTCGTCTTCGACGCTCGGACTGCTCGACGGCCTCGTCGACGGCGGGCTGGAGGCCCTTGAGGTAGAGCGACCAGCGTCCGCCTCGCTGAGCTGCCGCGGTCTGCTGGCGCTGATCTCCAGGTCGTGCGGCTCCTGGCCGGGCTCGGTCAGCGACTGGTGACGCTCGACGTGCTCCCCGCCGATCTGCTCGGCGAGGAACTGCATCGGGTAGAACGACGCCACCACGTCGACCTTCCGTCCGCTGTTGCCCGCGGCCGCGCTCGTCGCGAGCGAGCAGGCGGAGAGGGCGCCGAGGCCGAGGGCGGTGGCCGCCGGCGACCGCGGTGCCGGATATGAGGCGTCGTCGTGTACGTTCATGACAGCTCATTTTCAACCTAATTGGAAACGATTGTCAACAAGCGCCTGGTGGTCGAAGCCCGGAAGGCCCTGTCCGGCTCGCCGGCCGGCTCCGTCCGTCCGGAACCGATTTGATCCGAGGGGAGCCCCGCCGGTAACCTGAAGCATTCGCTCTGAGGCGTATCGCTCCTCCAAGCGCATCCGCTTCGTCGCCCGTCGTCGTAATGAAGAGAGCACCGTGGCCGCCGACAAGATCGACACCATCGTCAGCCTGAGCAAGCGCCGTGGCTTCGTCTACCCGTGCAGTGAGATCTACGGCGGTCAGCGCGCCGCCTGGGACTACGGACCGCTGGGCGTCGAGCTCAAGGAGAACATCAAGCGCCAGTGGTGGCGCTACATGGTCACCTCGCGCGAGGACGTCGTCGGTATCGACTCGTCGGTGATCCTGGCCACCGAGGTCTGGGTGGCCTCCGGTCACGTCGCCACCTTCACCGACCCGCTCACCGAGTGCACCTCCTGCCACAAGCGGTTCCGCGCGGACCACCTGGAGGAGGCGTACGAGGCCAAGCACGGCCGCCCGCCCGGACGAACGGCCTCGCCGACGTCAACTGCCCGCACTGCGGCAACAAGGGCCAGCTTCACCGAGCCCAAGCAGTTCTCCGGCCTGCTCTCCACCCACCTCGGCCCCACCCAGGACTCCGGCTCCGTCGCCTACCTGCGCCCCGAGACCGCGCAGGGCATCTTCACCAACTTCGCCCAGGTGCAGCAGACTTCGCGCCAGAAGCCGCCGTTCGGCATCGCGCAGATGGGCAAGTCCTTCCGCAACGAGATCACGCCGGGCAACTTCATCTTCCGCACCCGCGAGTTCGAGCAGATGGAGATGGAGTTCTTCGTCAAGCCGGGCGAGGACGAGAAGTGGCAGGAGTACTGGATGGAGCAGCGCTGGAACTGGTACACGCGGCCTCGGCATGCGCGAGGAGAACATGCGCTGGTACGAGCACCCGGCAGGAGAAGCTCTCCCACTACTCCAAGCGCACCGCCGACATCGAGTACCGCTTCCAGCTTCGGCGGCAACGAGTGGGGCGAGCTGGAGGGCGTCGCCAACCGCACCGACTACGACCTCACCGCGCACTCCAAGGCCTCCGGCCAGGACCTCTCCTACTTCGACCAGGAGGCCGGCGAGCGCTGGACGCCGTACGTCATCGAGCCGGCGGCCGGTGTCGGCCGCGCGATGCTCGCCTTCCTGCTCGACGCCTACGTCGAGGACGAGGCGCCCAACGCCAAGGGCAAGATGGAGAAGCGCACCGTGCTGCGCCTCGACCCGCGGCTCGCGCCGGTCAAGGTCGCGGTGCTGCCGCTGTCCCGCAACCCGGAGCTGTCCCCGAAGGCCAAGGGCCTCGCCGCAGACGCTGCGCCAGCACTGGAACATCGAGTTCGACGACGCGGGCGCCATCGGCCGCCGCTACCGCCGCCAGGACGAGATCGGCACGCCGTTCTGCGTCACCGTCGACTTCGACACGCTGGACGACAACGCGGTCACCGTGCGCGAGCGCGACTCGATGAAGCAGGAGCGGGTCTCGCTCGACCAGATCGAGGGCTACCTGGCGGCGCGCCTCATCGGCTGCTGAGCCTTTCGCGGCATTGCCGGTGCCGGGCCCCGTACGCCAGGGGCCCGGCACCGGGGAGTGGTGAGGGTGCCACACCCCGCCCCGTCCGTGTGCTGCCCCCTGGCGTGCGGGCGGGGCTTCTGCATCTTCGGCCCCTGAGGAACAACCCATGTCGCAGTGCACAGCCGTACGGCGCTTGCCCACCCGCGAAACGCTTACGCGGATTCTGCGGATTCTGTCGGGTAGACCCGGCGCAGCGATGCGCCGGGTCTACCCGACAGCCGCATTCCGAGCGCCCCCGCTCTGATGGGGAGCGGAGGCGCTCGGGTTGTATGCGGTTACGGGCGGAACTCGCCGTGGTTGACGGCTTGGATGAAGTCCGTCCAGCCGTCGGGGGTGAAGATGAGGACGGGACCGGTGCGGTTCTTGCTGTCGCGGGCGGCGACGGCTTCGGGCAGGGCGGCGACCTCTACGCACTGCCCCTCGCCGCTGCTGTAGCTGCTGGTGACCCAGTGGGCGTTGCTGAGGTCGCGGGCATTCATGCTGTCTCCAGTTCTCGGGTCAGTTCGGCCGTCGCCTTGGCGATCAGGGCGAGCGAGTCATCGGGGTTGAGGGCGTGCGCCCGCAGGTTTTCGAAGATCGTGGTGTAGCGGCCGATGTCGGCGTCTGACTCAAGGAAGCTGTCGTTGGCCATCGAGTCGATGTATACGATCTGGCCGTCGTCGGGGTCTTCGAAGGAGAGCAGGGCGAAGCCGCCGGGCATCCCCTGATGCGCGCCGCTGGCGTAGGGGATGACTTGCACGGTGATGTGTGGCCAGTCGGCGAGTTCTTGCAGTCGTTGCAGTTGATCGGCCATGACGGCCGGTCCGCCGACCTGCCGGTGTAGGGCGGCCTCGTCCATGATCGCCGTGAGTTCGAGCGGGTGTTCTTTGGTGAGGACGGCTTGGCGGTCGATGCGCGCCTTGACCCGCTGTTCGAGGTCTTCGGGTTCGGCGTTGGGTAGGTGCCCCTGGATGACGGCGAGGGCGTAGGGCTCCGTTTGGAGCAGGCCGGGGACGTACAGCGCCTCCCAGTTGCGGATGGTCTTTGCCTCCGCTTCGAACTGGATGTAGGCGTTGTACTCATCGCGCAAGGTGTCGTGGTACGGCCGCAGCCAGCCTTGGGTGTCGGCTCCCTCGTGCAGCGCCATGATCCTCGTGCGCACGTCGTCGCTGACCTCGTAGAGGTCGAGCAGCGTCAGCAGGGTGCGCATCTGGGGCCGACCTTCGGGCTTTTCGATGCGGTACAGCGTGGCGGGGCTGATCCGTGTTTGGGCGGTCACGTCGTCCTGACTGAGCCCGGCGGCTTTCCGAGCCCGTTTGAGTTCCGACGCGAGGCGGCGGAGGCGCACCGTGGGCGGCCTTGCGGTCACGCTCACATCCCTTCATCACTGCATGAGCGGTCACGGCGAGTGTCGCTCATGGTGGGCCTGATCGCCAAGCTGGATTCGCAAATGAAGTCCCTTCATTAGAATGGCTTGCAGTCGACTGCCCATCAGGGCCATGCTGGGGACCGGCACGGCAGCCCACTGTGACGGGGCCGTAGCCGTGAGCTGAGCGCGCCTTCTGGTGCGGGGGCTTGCGGGGGCGGCGTCGTGGGGGGTTTCTGCACTTCCGCCGTGTGCGTCGCAGCAGGCGGGCCACGCACCTTCCGGGGCGTGGCCCTGATCGACTGGGAGGACCGACCCTTGACCCTTGTGAAGATTGCCCTTGATCGTCTGCTGCCCGGCACCGGTCGCCGCAGACTGCCCGCCTGTGCACGATGCCGGAAGGTGGGCGCGGCATGGAACTGACGCACCTGACGACGTACTGGTTCCGGCACTCGGCGGAGCCGTTGGCAGTGAGGCGGGGGCGGCAGTTCGTGGCTCGCTGCTTCGATGACTTCGGCCTTGGCCACCTGAGCGAGGACGGCGAGGTCATCGCTTCGGAGTTGCTGACCAACTCCATGAAGGCAACCGGCACCGAGGACCCGGCGCCATCGGCTGCGGTGCGGGAGGCCTTGCCACTGGTCGCTGTGCGGGTGCGGGTGGCCGGGCCGGTGGCGCTGGTCGAGGTGTGGGATACGAGCACCGACCTACCAACGCCGGGGGCGCCGGAGGACGACGCCGAGAACGGGCGCGGCCTGCCGCTGGTGGTCGCGAAGCTGTGTTCCCGCTGGGACTCCTACCTGCACCCGTCAGGGGGCAAGGTCGTGGCCGCCCAACTGGCCATCACCGGGGCATCGGTGGGGGATGCCGAGGCACAGCCGGAGGAGCCCCCGGCGCCTTTGCCGGGCCGGGTCCGCAAGCCGCGCGAGGAGCAGCCCAGGGTCCGGCCGGATGCGGCCCTGCTGGCCCGGCTTGAGCATCTGTTGGAGGTCAGGCTCCGGGGGCTTGTGGCGCTGGGCACGTGACGGCGCGTGGTCGCCCCGGAGGCGGGTTGGCTTCCGGGGTGGCCGTGGTTCGGTGCGGGTGACTGGGTGGACGGCTGGGGTGGTGCCTCCGGGCGGGCCGCGAGCGCGAGGCAACGCCGCGTGACCTCTACCAGCTCGCCGCGGAAAACGATCCTGCGGCGGCCTGTGAGCAACTCGCCCGACATGTCTCGCGCTTGCGGACGGCGGGCGTCCCGCGATGATCTTAGTTCGTCTGGCCTACCGGCCCGACGAGATCCACGCACATCCCTTCCAGCTCTGCGAGGAGTAGGCCATGCACCGAACCAGCACGACCTTCGGCAACAGCCACGTAGTGATCGAGTCCGGAGCACCCCAACCGGACGCAACGACCATCGTCGAGCGGAAGGGCCTCGGCCACCCGGACACCCTCGCCGATCACCTCGCCGAGCGGCTGTCCCGGGCGTACAGCCAGTACACGGTGCAGCACTTCGGCGCCGTACTGCACCACAACTTCGACAAGCTCGCCCTCCTCGGCGGCGCGAGCGAAGTCCGCTACGGCGGTGGCAAGATGACCTCTCCCGTGCGAGTTCTCGTCAATGGCCGAGCCGCGCCTCTGTGCGGCGGCGAACCGATCCCGGTCACGGAAATCGTCGAAGCGGAAGTCAAGGCGTTCTTCGCTGAACGACTGCCGGAGGTCTCGGACCACCTCGACATCGTCTTCAACATCACGAGCAACTCAAGCCCCGGCGCCGTACTCACCGGCGACGACGTTCCGGACCGAACCCGCTGGTTCAACCCCCGCTCCATAGACGACCTCCGCGAGCGCCGAGTGCGCCTCGCGAACGACACCTCCCTCGGGACGGGTTGGGCGCCCGAAAACCCTTTCGAGACGTTCGTTCGCAACCTCGTGGACCACTTCTCCGGGGAGAGCGACTTCACGCAGGCCCACGCCTGGTGCGGCTCCGACGTGAAGCTCATGGGCTACTGGGATGGGCAGCACGCCGACGTCGTGTTGTGCGTACCCCAGAAGTCGCGCCACGTCGCGAGTCGAGCGGAGTACGTCCACAACGCTGAGACCGTTCTCGCCGAATGCCACCGCCTCGCCGACGTCTGGCTTCCCGGTGCGGACGCAGACTTCCGCCTCAACGCTCGCGACGTGCCCGAGAAGGACGAGCTCTACCTGACCTACACCGGCAGTTCGATCGAGTCCGGCGATGAGGGTGTCGTCGGCCGCGGCAACCGCGTCAACGGTCTCATCACGCCCCTGCGCCCGATGAACCTGGAGGGGGCCAGCGGCAAGAACCCGGTCTACCACGTCGGCAAGCTCTACAACATCGCCGCCCTGCGATTGGCGGGGCGACTCCACGAAGCCACTGGCGAGCATGCGGAAGTGCACCTGGTGAGCACCACGGGGCAGAGGCTCGACCAACCGTGGCGGGTTCTGGTTCGTCTCGCCGCACAGGAGGTCGAGATCGAAAAGGTGCAGGCGCTCGTCACCGAGGCCCTGGAGGAGTTCCCGGCCCTCACCGACGAGCTCATTCACGAGGGGATCGTGCTGAGCTGATGACTGCGCGGACGCTCGGTGAGGTGCGAGGTGCTCTCCTTCTTGTCCGCCCGAGAAGCGGGAGGCGACGCATGAACACGTTCCTTCTCCGTCACGGTCAGACGGAGTACAGCATGAAGTACCTGGTCAACGGGGACCCGACCGTCCCCGTCCAGCTCAGCGAAGAGGGAGTGCGCTCATGTCAGCACGCCTGGACCGTACTGCCCCTGCATAGCGTGCGGACGTGGGTGGCCAGCGGGTTTGCGCGGGCTCAGCAGACCGCCCTCCTGTTCACGGGAGTGCCTGCCGCGAAGCTCGTTGTCGAGCCCCGGCTCAATGAACTGGACTATGGGGAATTCGAGGGTGGCCCGTGGCTTGGATACGGCGATTGGCTTGATCGCCATGGAGCGTCGCGGCGTCCGCCAGGAGCCGCGGAATCGCAGCGGGAGGGTATCCGCAGGATGCTCCTCGGGCTGAAGGACTGCCTGGCCCTCCCTGGCCCTCGCCTCATCGTGGGTCACGGCTTGCTCCTGTCTGTCCTGCTTTGGCAGCAGAGTCGCTCCGGCGGCGAGACCGTTCCTCTGTACTTCCCAGAGGCCCCCTGCGTGCAGCCGCTCGATGTTGCGGACGATGTGCTCGGCGGCTGGATCGCGGAGCTTCTATCTGATCTTGATATGGAGGCTCGCCAAGATCCAGACGAGCGGAGTGACGCAGCGATATAGCGGGGCGACGCCACGTCAGCAGTTGCTACCGTCAGAGCGGTAGCTCACTTTCCGGAGAAGAAGGACCCCAGCCATGCATGATGCTCGCGCCCTGATCGACATGGGGGCCGAAGCGGTACGTCGGCTCGCTCGACGCGGTTATTCCCTGGACATGTCCGTCCTGGAGGACCTTCAGTCCCGACGGAACCAGAGCATCCGCGTGGCTGACGAGCTGCGGGCTGAGTCCAAGCGCGTGGCCAAGGAGGTCCAGGAGACCGCGAAGCAGGGCGGGGATATCTCCAAGCTGAAGGAGCGGGCTCGCGAGATCAAGGACCAAATCCGTGACATCGAAGCCGATCAGGAGAAGGTTCAGGACGAGCTGAGGAACCTCCTCCTCAGCATCCCGAACCTCCCCGACGACAGGGCTCCCGACGGTGACTCTGAGGAGTTCGCGGTCGAGGTCCGTCGGGTAGGCACTCCGCCGACCTTCTCCTTCGAACCGAAGGACCACGTCGACCTTGGCGAGGCCACTGGCATCCTCGACTTCGCTCGGGCGACGAAGCTCTCGGGCCCCCGTTTCGCTGTCTCTCGTGGAGCAGGGGCAGCCCTTGAGCGGGCGCTCGCCACGCTCTTCCTCGACATTCACACGCGCCGGCACGGCTACGTCGAGCACTCGGTCCCGTTCCTGGTCACCCGCAAGACGATGACCGGCACGGGTCAGCTGCCGAAGTTCGAGGAAGACCTGTTCAAGACCGGCGTCGCAGATCGCGAGCTGTTCCTGATCCCGACCGCCGAGGTCCCGCTCACCAACCTCTACGCCGACGAGATCATCCCGCCCTCGGAGCTGCCGCTCGCCCTCACCGCCCAGACACCGTGCTTCCGCTCGGAGGCCGGCTCGTACGGCCGCGACACCCGGGGCCTCATCCGCCAGCACCAGTTCACCAAGGTCGAGATGGTGCGGATCTGCGACCCCGAGGACTGCCGACGCCGAGCTGGAGAAGATGATCGGCCACGCCGAGGCGTGCCTGAAGGAGCTGGGCCTCGCCTACCGCGTGGTGACCCTCGCCGCAGGCGACACGGGCTTCTCCGCCCAGCTCACCTACGACCTGGAGGTGTGGCTCCCGAGCCAGAACACCTACCGCGAGATCTCGTCGGTCTCCCACTTCGGCACCTTCCAGGCGCGCCGCGCGAACATCCGCACCCGCGGCGCGGACGGCAAGCCCAAGCTGGTTGCCACGCTCAATGGCTCGGGCCTTCCGGTCGGCCGCACCCTGGCCGCGCTGCTCGAACAGGGCCAGCAACAGGACGGCTCGATTGTCCTGCCCGAATCACTCGTCCCGTATCTCGGCTTCCGCCGTATCTCGGCGGACGGAACACCGGAGGCATAGTGCTCGTCGGCGTCTGCGACTTTCCTGGTAGCTACGCTTTTCCCCCGGCCGGATACGGCGGGATCGAACGATGGCTGTGGGCGGTCGCAGTAGGCGCCCGAGCCGCAGGCGCCGACGTACACCTCCTGGGGCCGGGCTGGCTCACTGACCTTGAAGACGAATGGGTCCGCAAGCCAGTCCGCCTCGAAGACGTCACCGCAGGGTCTCTAGCCGAGCGCGACCTCCGCAGCTCCGGATACGACCTCCTGGTCGTCGGCCACGAGTACCCATCACTCACCGCCTGGACCCGCACCTGGAACGAGCTCGACTGCGACGTGGCCACGTTCCAGCACTCGCCCGGTTTTCCAGCACACCGAGACGGCGTTCGACGGCAACCGGTCGCGGCTGTACTGCTACTCACCCGAGATGATCGAGCGATATGCAGCTCACCAACCGATCCCGGAACTTGCCGTCCATCTCGGCCTCAACGAGGAAGAGCCGCCCTCGGTCGGCGGGCGTGACCTTGTGTGGCTCGGTCGGATAGACGAGGAGAAGGCCCCGCACCTCGCACTGAGAGCGGCGCAGATCCTCGGCCGCCGGATACGCGTCGTCGGGCCCGTCTTCGACGAGGACTACGTACGCCGGCACGAGAAGCTCTTCACCGCGGATCACGTCGAGCTGGTGGGCGAGCTCGGTGGCCCTGCCAAGACCGCCGCGCTTCGTGACGCATCGGCGTTCGTCTACACCTACGCACGCACCTACGTGGAGGCGGGAGCCGCAGTGTTCGGCGAATCTCTGCGAGCCGGAACTCCCATGGCTGCGCTGACTTGGCGCAAGGGCACCTGCGCCGAGGCTGCGCTGTGCGACCAGACCGGGACCATCGCTGTCGTCGATCCTGAAGTGGAGGACGAGACGGCAGCGCTCGCGCTCGCCGAGGCAGTCGAACAAGCGCAGGCGCTCGACCACCGCACGGTGCAGGCGATCGGACAACTACGGTTCGACCCCGCACGACACTTCGAGGGGATGGCGGCTCGCCCGTGCTGAGCATGGCGCCGAGCCAGCAGGTAACCGGAGTGCTGCGGCAAGCGCTGGGAGCCCATTGGGAGTTCACCCTCGACGGGGATGTCTTAGAGATCCAGCACCCACATCGCGGCTCTCCATACTGTCCGCCCCGCCGCCGACCTTCGTGGGCGGAACTCCTCGGAACACTTCAAGAGGGCTTCGCCACGCAAGGCATCCCACGGGATGCCTGCCTACCTCTTCGGTGGGGGCGCGAGACCGAACTGACCATCTCGGCCGTCCAAGCCCTCGATCCGCTCCTCAAGGACGGCCGCTCAGGAACCTACCGCCGGGGCTTCATCCCTCAACCTGTAGTGCGATTCACCGGCCAACGCACCGACTCCGGAGAACTACGTGACGGGTTTCTGACCTCTTTCGTTAACGTCTCCTGTGTCCAGCCCATCGACGGCATCGACGAATACGGGGCGATACTCGACGGCTGGCTATCCATACTCTCCCAACTCGGCTTCCATGCCCGGCACATAAGCATCTACGGCCGGGTCATGGTGTGGCAACGCCGCCAAGTCCAGGGAATCACCCTGCGGTTTCGGCACTTGGACCTCACGCTGGGCGACATTGTTCTCCTCTGGAACGCGGACAATCCACAACGCATGGCGGTCGACCTCGGCACCGGCCTCGAACGCTTGGCCTGGGCCCGGACCCTGCAAAGTTGGAACGAACTGATCTTCGGGCCTCTTGCAGGAGCCGCCCCTCCATCCGCCTTGGATGCACTCCGCACGGCGACGCTTCTGATCGGCAACGGCATCACGCCTGCGGCACGGGGCGCGGGCGGGATAACCCGCCGCGTCCTTGCCACCCTTACGCCCGAATCGACCCGCCTCGGAGTAAGCACCGCAGTTCGGTCATCGCACCACTACTGGACGACGATTGCGGCGCTTGCCGTTCCTTGGTCGGCCATTGCCTCCACCATCGAGCAGGAGATCACCCGTCGATAGCCGTCACGGAAGAGCCCCAGTCCGAACGACTGGGGCTGGTGGCGGCTCTTCCGCAAGGCCGCTCTGGCCGGACAGTCCTTCGCTGATCCCTCCGAGATCGACCAGGCCCCCCGCTTGACCACCGCCCAGCTCAGCACCCGTGCAAAGCCTTGGATCTGGGGCCGTCCCGCCCCACCGAGCCGCCGCCTACGGCGCCGGTTTGTGTACTGCCTTTAACGAACGCAGCACTAAACAGTTACGTCTCGTCAGCAGCCGGGCAGGACAGGGTGGATCCTGTACGTGGAGCCGTCCTGGGCCCATGACGGAATGTGGCAGGTTTGGGTACGGGCGCCGTCACCCCAAACGTTGATATCGGAATCCGTTCTCCACCACCAATTCTGCAACGTTGTGCAGGGAAGGTTACCGCCTTCGTCCCCGTACCGTGGGAGCCCCATGTTCGGCGAAGAAACCTGTTGCCCGTTTTGATTCGAGCCGGAAATTGTGACGTTGATGGCGCGAGACCCACTGTTGTTGCAGATTTCCAACTGCACCGATGGATAGGACGCGGCTTCAGCTGATCCAGGCATCACCAGCAAGCTCAAGCCGACTGTGGTGAGCGTCGCCAGGGCGACTGTACGCGAGGACGAGAGGCGAGACGTCGCGGATGAGTGCTTTGGGCGGAGCATAGAGTTTACCCACTCTCGCGATAGGAAATGGCCGACGAGGCGCTAAGTTATGTGCTGCTTATGTGCATATCAAGTCGGCATCGGACATTTTCGGTCAGGTTGACGCAGGTTGACGAAAATCGCGGCATCCTCAGTGAATCGACCTTTTATGGGATAGCACACATCAATAGAAATGGTGCGGTAAAACAGAAACGGTGCGGCAAAACGGACCTGGAGCCCACTTCGGAATGAATGGTTTGAAAACCCGCCGCATGTTCCCGGGCTCGCCCCGCCGCTCAACTCCTGGGATCGCCCCAGCATTTGGCCGCCGGATCCCATGCGCGCAGCACCAGGGTCCCGGACTCGACGCCGACCAACTGCCATCCTGGGCCAGGCTGTTGCCAGGTGAGGCGTGGCTCGGGCTCGGTGGCGAGGGGCGGTGCCGTGGCGGTGTGGATGTCCAGAAGCTGTGCGAGGGCCTCGGCGGGGGTGTCCGGGTCGAAGGTCACCCTCCAGCCGTGGTCGGTGCGCAGGTTGATCGGTGCCGCCGAGGTACCCGACCGTTCGGCTGCCTCACGCCGCAGGAACCGGCGGAGCGCGGTCCGCGTCGCCTCGTCGATCGCCCCGGCCAACCGGCTCCCGAAGTGGGTGGCCATCGCCTGCAGGAAGGGGCCGGCTGCCATGGCCACGGCGAAGGTCACGGCGAGGTCGGGGAGGCCGCCCGGGGTTGCGCCGAACCCACCTCCTTGGGGAATAAACGTCAACGGCGGCTGTGGCGGGACTTCGGGCCCCCGCGAGGGCGAACTGTCAGTCATCGTGTTCCTTTCCCGTGCAGAGCATGGCAGTTGACCTCGACCGCCGTCACACCGGCCCTGCAACCCCGGCGGGGCTCTCCACCGCACTCACGCCCAGACGTACGCCCAAGCCGATAGTGCGCTTAAGCAATGAGTAATGACTGGGGTGGGCGGGTGGCCGTCGTACGCGACAATGGGGAGATGTCCACGCCCACCGTCGCCCCCACGGCTCCCCTCAGCATCGGCCCGTACACCGTCCAGCCGCCCGTCGTGCTCGCGCCCATGGCCGGTATCACGAACGCGCCCTTCCGCACCCTGTGCCGGGAGTTCAGTGAGGGCAAAGGGCTGTACGTCAGCGAGATGATCACGACCCGGGCGCTGGTCGAGCGCAACGACAAGACCATGCGGCTGATCCGGTTCGACGCGTCGGAGACGCCGCGCTCGATCCAGCTGTACGGCGTGGACCCGGTGACCGTCGGCAAGGCCGTCCGCATGATCGCGGAGGAGGACCTGGCCGACCACATCGACCTCAACTTCGGCTGTCCGGTCCCCAAGGTGACCCGCAAGGGCGGCGGCTCGGCCCTCCCGTACAAGCGCCACCTGCTGCGCGCGATCCTCCGCGAGGCCGTCTCCGGGGCCGGTGATCTCCCCGTCACGATGAAGATGCGCAAGGGCATCGACGACGACCACCTCACGTATCTCGACGCCGGCCGTATCGCGGTCGAGGAGGGCGTGACGGCCATCGCCCTGCACGGCCGCACGGCCGCCCAGCACTACGGCGGCACGGCCGACTGGGACGCCATCGCGCGCCTGAAGGAGCACGTGCCCGAGATCCCCGTCCTCGGCAACGGCGACATCTGGTCGGCGCGGGACGCGCTGCGGATGGTGCGGGAGACGGGCTGCGACGGGGTGGTGGTCGGGCGTGGCTGCCTCGGCCGGCCCTGGCTGTTCGCGGACCTGGTGGCGGCGCTTTGAAGGGCGTTCCGAGCTTACGCGCGCCCGACGCTCCGCGAGGTCGCCGATGTCATGGTCCGCCACGCCGCCCTGCTCGGCGAGTGGATCGGCGACGAGTCACGCGGCGTCATCGACTTCCGCAAGCACGTGGCCTGGTACCTGAAGGGCTTCGCGGTCGGCTCCGAGATGCGCGGGCGCCTCGCGGTCACCTCCTCGCTGGACGAACTCCGGTGCAATCTGGACGAGTTGGACCTCGACCAGCCGTGGCCGACGGACGCCGACGGCCCTCGCGGCCGTACGTCCGGCAACAACCGTGTGGTGCTGCCGGACGGCTGGCTGAAGGACCCGTACGACTGCGCGGGAGTGAGCGAAGAGGCGGAACTGGACACGTCAGGGGGATAGCACCCAGCCAGGGGCGCGGGGAACCGCGCGACCAACCACATCGGACCCGCAGCCGTGATACGGACAAGCAGCCCCGAGCTCCCCACCGCCCAACCCGGCGGAGCGCTCACGCACCCCCCACGGCCGTCAGCAACGCAAGCGGCGCCGCGGCCGACCGGGACTCCCGTACACACGCGTGCGGGTAGGGCACGGGCTCCGGGTGGGTGTCCCGCCCGTACCCGGCGAGGACCTCCGGCAGCCGGTGCCCGGTTGCCGTAGCCGCGTCCACCAGCCCACGGGCGACCGTACGGGCCTCGTCGTGCAGCCCGTACCGGGCGAGCCCCAGCGCGATCAGCGCGTTGTCGTGCGGCCAGACGGAACCCCGGTGGTACGACAGCGGGTGGTAGGCGGGCTGCCCGGCGGCGAGCGTCCGTACCCCCCAGCCCGGAGAAGAAGTCCGGCTCCAGCAGCCGCCGGCCCACCAGCTCCCCGTGCTCCTTGTCCAGCAGCCCCGACCACAGCAGATGCCCCGCGTCGGAGGCGAGCGCGTCGACATGGTTGCCCTCGCCGTCCAGTGCCAGCGCCGGGAAGGCGTGGTCCGCCATCCAGAAGTCCCGCTGGAAACGGTCGCGGAGGTCGGTCGCCGCCTGCTCCAGCAGCGCCGCGTACACCTCGTCCTCCCACACCGTACGGGCGAGGCGGGCGGTGCGGCGCAGCGCGTCGTACGCGTAGCCCTGCGCGCCCGCCGCCATCACCGGGCCGGTGGGACGGGCTGCCGTCGGCCGAGCAGATCGCGCCGGGGGAGTCCTTCCAGTTCTGGTTGGCGAGGCCGCCCTGGTCCGCGCGGTACACCAGGTAGCCGCTGCGAGGTGAGGCCGCCGTGGTCGAGCATCCAGCCGATCGCGGCGCGGGCGTGGGGTTCCAGACGGCGGGCGGTCCGCACGTCGCCGGTCTGTTCCACGTAGGCGCCGAGGAGGACCAGGAAGAGCGGGGTCGCGTCGACTGAGCCGTAGTACCGCCCGTACGGCACCTGCCCGAAGTGCGCCAGCTCACCGTGGCGTACCTCGTGCACGATCTTGCCCGGCTGGGCCACCGCGTCCGGGCCGGTCTCGGTCGCCTGGGTGGCGGCGAGCGCGGGGAGGGTGGCGGCGGCGGGCTCCGGGCGGTACGGGAGGGCGAAGAGCGAGGTGAGGAGAGCGTCGCGGCCCAGCAGGGTGAGGAACCAGGGGGCTCCGGCCGCCGGGACGCGCAGGTCCTCTCCGTCGGGGCCGGTCGCGGGCACCTGGAGTGCGGCGAGGTCGGCTGAGCCCGCGCGCACAGGCCGCCGCCAGCTCCGGCCAGCTGCTCGGGAAGGGCACGCCCTTCGCCAACTCTCCCTTCAGATACAGGAGTTGCCGGGTGGCGGCGGTGGGGGAGGGCGGTATGTCCGCCGCGTGGGGCATGCCGTGCGGGTGGGCCGTCACCCGCAGCGCCAGCTCCGCCGAATCGTAGCGGCTCCAGGTCGAAGGACCAGACGAGGCGGCGGGCGCCTGTGCCGGTCTCCTCGACCTTGTCCGGCGCGGGGTCGGACGTGACGGTCGTACGGGAGCGCCATTCGCCGCGCCGGTAGCCGAACTCCACGCCGTCGTCGAGGACGTGGCGTGAGCGTACGGCGCCGGTCTTGGCGTATGTGCGGTGGTCGGAGCGCAGTTCGAACTGGTCTGTGAAGTCGGCGTCCGCGGTGACCTCGATATGGACCGCCGTCGGCACCGGGCGGTTGCTGGTGACGCGCAGCGACTCCACGAACGCGCCGTCGGTGACGGCCTGTTCACGGAAGAGCGTGTACGCGGGCGGCTCCTGGCAGCCGCCCGCGCGCGGCACGAGGACGCACGCCGCGGTGTCGCCGTCGGCGACCGGGGTGAGCGTCTCGGGCACGGCTCCGTCGACGGTGAGCTGCCAGCGGCTGAGGTGGCGGGCATCCCGGACGAACAGCCCGTCCGGGGAGCTGGCCCCGCGCACTCCGCTGATGTCGCCGCCGTCACCCACGGCCGCGAACGTCCCGCCGCGTACGAGTAAATGCTGCCGGTCTGTCATCCCCCGGTCCTTTCCTTGTCGCTCGTCTTGCTCGTCTTGTTGCTCGTCTTGCCCATCTCGCTGATTAACGCGCATGCCGGTCCGGTATTGAACGCGGATTCCAGCCCCTCTGGCTGTCCTGGCTATCCTGGCTGTCCGCATGGTGGGATCCGGCCCCAGTGGGCAGCGTGATTCCCACCCCCTCCCGATCGGGGCTGTGCTCATATGAGCGAATCGTGGGCGACTCCCGTGGCGACTCCCGTGGGCGACTCCCGTGAGCGACTCCGCTTCTTCCCAGGATGGCACTCGGTGCCACCCTGTGATCGTTCATCGAGTAAAATCAACGGGGTATTTTCCTCGCTGCCAGGGCAGCCACCGTCAGGGCAGCCACCGCCTCCTCCGAGGAGCTGGGACCTGTGCCGGAAAACAAAGACCCCCACAAAGACCTCCACGCAGAGCGCACCCCTCAGGGCGTTGAGGGCGTGAAGTTCGTCTACGACTTCACCGAGGGCAACAAGGACCTCAAGGACCTTCTCGGCGGCAAGGGCGCGAACCTCGCCGAGATGACCAACCTCGGCCTTCCCGTCCCACCCGGCTTCACCATCACCACCGAGGCCTGCAAGGTCTACCTCGACAGTGGCGAGGAGCCGGTGGCACTGCGTGACGAGGTGAGCGCGCATCTCGCGGCCCTCGAAGGGAAGATGGGCAAGAAGCTCGGCCAGGCCGACGACCCCCTGCTGGTCTCCGTCCGCTCCGGGGCGAAGTTCTCCATGCCGGGCATGATGGACACCGTCCTCAACATCGGCCTCTCCGACAAGTCCGTGCAGGGCCTGGCCGAGCAGGCCGGCGACGAGCGCTTCGCCTGGGACTCGTACCGCCGCCTCATCCAGATGTTCGGCAAGACGGTCCTCGGCGTCGACGGCGACCTCTTCGAGGACGCGCTGGAGGAGGCCAAGGCGGCCAAGAAGGTCACGGTCGACACCGAGCTGGACGGCCGCGGACCTCAAGAAGCTGGTCACCCAGTTCAAGAAGATCGTCAGGGCCGAGGCCGGGCGCGACTTCCCGCAGGACCCGCGCGAGCAGATGGACCTCGCCATCAACGCGGTCTTCGACTCCTGGAACGGCGACCGCGCCAAGCTCTACCGCCGCCAGGAGCGCATCCCGCACGACCTCGGCACGGCGGTCAACGTCTGCTCGATGGTCTTCGGCAACCTCGGCCCGGACTCGGGCACGGGCGTCGCCTTCACCCGCGACCCCGCCAGCGGCCACCAGGGCGTGTACGGCGACTACCTGCAGAACGCGCAGGGCGAGGACGTGGTCGCGGGCATCCGCAACACCGTCCCGCTCGCCGAGCTGGAGCAGATCGACAAGAAGTCGTACGACCAGCTGATGCAGATCATGGAGACCCTGGAGAACCACTACAAGGATCTCTGCGACATCGAGTTCACCATCGAGCGCGGCCAGCTGTGGATGCTCCAGACCCGGGTCGGCAAGCGCACGGCGGGCGCCGCCTTCCGTATCGCCACGCAGCTCGTCGACCAGGGCCTGATCGACGAGGCGGAGGCCCTCCAGCGGGTCAACGGCGCCCAGCTCGCGCAGCTGATGTTCCCGCGCTTCGACGAGGAGCGCGAAGGCCGAGCAGGTCGGCCGCGGCATCGCCGCCTCGCCGGGTGCGGCGGTCGGCAAGGCGGTCTTCGACTCGTACACGGCGGTGAAGTGGTCGCGCTCCGGCGAGAAGGTCATCCTGATCCGCCGTGAGACCAACCCCGACGACCTGGACGGCATGATCGCGGCCGAGGGCATCCTCACCTCGCGCGGCGGCAAGACCTCGCACGCCGCCGTCGTCGCCCGCGGCATGGGCAAGACCTGCGTGTGCGGCGCGGAGGAGCTGGAGGTCGACACCAAGCGCCGCCGGATGACGGTGCCCGGCGGGACACGTGGTCGAGGAGGGCGACCTCATCTCCATCGACGGCTCCACCGGCAAGGTCTACCTGGGCGAGGTGCCGGTCGTCCCGTCCCCGGTCGTGGAGTACTTCGAGGGCCGGATGCACGCGGGCGCCGACGACGCCGACGAGCTGGTCGAAGGCCGTCCACCGGATCATGGCGTTCGCGGACCGCGAGCGCCGGCTGCGGGTGCGGGCCAACGCCGACAACGCCGAGGACGCGCTGCGCGCCCGCCGCTTCGGCGCCCAGGGCATCGGCCTGTGCCGTACCGAGCACATGTTCCTCGGCGACCGCCGCGAACTGGTCGAGCGCCTGATCCTGGCCGACACGGAGGACGAGCGCGAGGAGTCGCTGAAGGCGCTGCTGCCGCTGCAGAAGCAGGACTTCGTCGAGCTGTTCGAGGCGATGGACGGACTGCCCGTCACCGTCCGGCTGCTCGACCCGCCGCTGCACGAGTTCCTGCCCGACATCACCGAGCTGTCGGTACGCGTGGCGCTCGCGGAGTCCCGCAAGGACCGCACGAGAACGACCTGCGCCTGCTCCAGGCCGTCCACCGGCTGCACGAGCAGAACCCGATGCTGGGGCTGCGCGGCGTACGCCTCGGCCTGGTCATCCCCGGCCTGTTCACCATGCAGGTACGGGCCATCGCGGAGGCGGCGGCCGAGCGCAAGGACGGCCAAGGGCGACCCGCGCGCGGAGATCATGATCCCGCTGGTGGGCACGGTCCAGGAGCTGGAGATCGTCCGCGAGGAGGCCGACCAGGTCATCGCCGAGGTCGAGGCGGCGACGGGTACGGAGCTGAAGCTCGCCATCGGCACGATGATCGAGCTGCCGCGGGCCGCGCTGACGGCCGGTCAGATCGCGGAGGCGGCGGAGTTCTTCTCCTTCGGCACGAACGACCTCACCCAGACGGTGTGGGGCTTCTCCCGGGACGACGTGGAGGCCTCGCTTCTTCACGGCGTACCTGGAGAAGGGCATCTTCGGCGTCTCCCCCTTCGAGACGATCGACAAGGACGGCGTCGGCTCCCTGGTCGCAGCCGCCGCCGAGGCCGGCCGCGCCACCCGCCCCGACCTCAAGCTCGGCGTCTGCGGCGAGCACGGCGGCGACCCGGAGTCGGTCCACTTCTTCCACGAGGTGGGCCTCGACTACGTCTCCTGCTCGCCGTTCCGCATCCCGGTGGCGCGGCTGGAGGCGGGCCGGGCGGCTTCACGGTCGACGGGCAGCGACCACCGCTGACCGAGTCGCTGGTGGTAAGCGATCCGGACAGCGGTCGTGAAGGGCGACAGTCGTGAAGGGCGACAGCAGGGCAGGCGGCAGGGCGGGCAGCAAGGCGGGCAGCAAGGCGGGTGGGGCAGGGGCCGCATCCGCCTACTGGAAGTCGCAGCCCGGGTTCGGCGCGTCCTGCGCCAGCGGGGCGCCCGCCGGGTTGACGTAGAGCACGTCGAGTACGAGCGGGGTGGTGCCGAGGTTGCGCCCGATGTGGACGTGGTCGGCCCCGCTGTGCTCCACGACCGTGCTCCCCGCCTGGTGGGTGTGGTTCGTGGTGCAGTCGGACTCGGTCCGCGTCAACGTGCCCTGCTTGACCGCGGCGTACAGCGTGCCCTCGTGGTAGTGCCAGCCGGTGCTCCCGCCGGGCTGGATCGTTATCTCCCGGAGGATGTAGTCCTTACCGTCCACGGTCTGCTGAGTGAGGATTGTGGCGGACACTCCCGAGGAAGGAGTCGCGTCCGCCGTCCCCGGGAACAGGAACAAGCTGAACGCGGCAGCTCCCACGAGTACGGACCGACGAATGGTGCGCATACAGAGGTTTTCCTTCCTAGCGAGCAATGCTCAAGACCTGTGGCAAGACCTGTGGCAAGACCTGTGGATCGAGCCCGGGAGGACATGCCTTCCCAGGTGATTGATCGACCCGGGTGATTGATCGAATCGACAGGTCACCGAGCAAGGCCGAGGTTGCCGTGCCGACCGGGAAGGCGCGTCCGGGCTCACCATAGTCAACGCCGACGGAACTACGAGCGGCGGGGCCGTAGTTGATCGACCCTCACCGATCGCAGCGGTTCCGGAGCACGAAGAGAGGGCGGCACCCCGTGCGGGGGGTCCTCCCCAGGCGGGACTCACGAACGCCATCTGACCCTGCCGGGACAGCCATTGAGCCGCCCCGTGCTCCCCCACGCCTGGAGACACCCATGTTTCATGCCAAGAGCAAGCACAGCACCGCCCGCCGCCTGACCCTCGTCACCGCGGCGACCGCGACCGCCCTTCTCCTCACCGCGGGCCCGGCCTCCGCCCACGTCGAGGTCGAGTCCGACAAGGCCCAGGCCCTCGCCGAGAACGTCGAGATCAGCTTCGACGCCGAGTCGGAGTCCGACACCGCCGGGAT
Organism: uncultured Actinomycetota bacterium; assembly: GCA_963711935.1. Taxonomy (GTDB): domain Bacteria; phylum Actinomycetota; class Actinomycetes; order Streptomycetales; family Streptomycetaceae; genus Streptomyces. The sequence continues at coordinate 82,264 of CAVQGD010000025.1, read as the reverse complement.
CACCAAGATCCGCGTGGTTCTGCCGGAGGGCATCGCGCCCGCCGACGTCACCTACAGCGAAGGCCCCAAAGGCTGGAAGTTCACGGCCGGCGACGACGGCTACACCGTCGAGGGCCCGGCGGTGAAGGCCGGCGTCAACGCCGAGTACTCGGTCGTCGTGAAGCAGCTTCCGGATGCGAAGGAACTGGCGTTCAAGACGCTGCAGACCTACAGCGACGGCCGCACCGACCGGTGGATCGAGTTGGACGAGAGCGGCGAGAACCCGGCGCCCGTCCTGAAGTTGAAGGCCGCCGCACCCGGCGCGAAGCCGGTCAGCCCGTCCCCGAGCGAGACCGAGACGGCTGCCTCGCCGTCACCCACCCCCGAGGAGACCGAGCCCTCAGCGTCTCCCGCGGCTCAGGCCGAGGAGAAGGACGACGACGGCGGGGTGTCGGCGGGCGCCTGGGTCGGTATCGGTCTCGCGGTGGTCGTTGTGGCGGGAGGCGCCGTCTATCTCCTGCGCCGCCGGGCCGGCGCCCCGCAGTAACCCCTCGCGGAGGCCCTTGGTCGGCCGCCACTGCCCTCAGTCGTGCGGCGCCTTGCCGCTGACGCGGTGGTCGGCATGGCTGAGGGCCTCCCTCACCAGCCGTCGCAGATGCCCGTCGCGGAGGCTGTAGTGAATGTGCCGCCCCTCGCGCCGCGTGTCGACCAGCCCCGCGAGCCGCAGCTTCGCCAGGTGCTGGCTCACTGCCGTCCGGGACGCCTCACACCGCTCGGCCAGCGAGCCGACGTCCGATTCCCCCTGCGCGAGCAGCCACAGCAGATGCAGCCGGGTCACGTCGGACAGCAGCGCGAACACCTCGGTCGCCTCCGCGAGGCGCGCACTGTCCGGGGGACGCAGATGCGCATCGGGTGCAGTTGGCAGGGGCTCGCGAGCAGGCATGCAGACAGCGTAGAGGCCAGAGCGAGCAGGCGAGTGTGCCGACAATCCCGGCTTGAAATCAACATGTACGCAGATGCGCACCTATAGATACAGTGGACGGCAGTCGCACCCGCCTCGAGTCGGCCCGGGAGACCGCCGCATGCTCTCTGTCCTGCGTAACCGCACCTACCGACACCTCTTCACCGCCCAGGTCATCGCTCTGGTCGGCACCGGTCTGGCCACGGTCGCGCTCGGCCTGCTGGCGTACGACATCGCGGGCGCCGACGCCGGATCGGTGCTCGGCACCGCGCTGGCGATCAAGATGGTGGCGTACGTCGTCATCGCCCCGGCGATCGGTGCGATCGCCGACCTGCTGCCGCGCCGGGCGCTGATGGTCGGCGCGGACCTGACCCGGGCCGGCGTGGCCCTGTCCCTGCCGTTCGTGGACCAGATCTGGCAGGTCTACGTCCTGATCTTCCTGCTCCAGTCGGCGTCCGCCGCGTTCACCCCGACCTTCCAGGCCGTCATCCCGGACGTCCTGCCCGCCGAGCGGGACTACACGCAGGCGCTGTCGCTGTCCCGTCTCGCCTACGACCTGGAGAGCCTGTTCAGCCCGGCTCTCGCGGCCGCGCTGCTCTCCCTGGTCACCTACAACTGGCTGTTCCTCGGCACGGTGGCCGGCTTCCTGGCCTCGGCGGCTCTGGTGGTCTCGGCGGTCCTGCCGAAGCCGGTCGCGACAGCAGTGCCGCGCGGTGGCGGTGCGTACGCCATGGCCACCGCCGGCGCCCGCCTCTTCTTCGCCACCCCGCGGCTGCGGGCCCTGCTCGTCCTCAACCTGGCGGTGGCGGCGGCGAGCGCGATGGTCACGGTCAACAGCGTGGTGTACGTCCGCGATCAGCTGGGGCGCAGTGCGGCGGACGTGTCGCTGGCGCTCGGGGCGTACGGCGGCGGCTCGATGGTGGTGGCCCTGTTGCTGCCCCGCGTCCTGGAGCGGAGGTCCGACCGGACGGTGATGCTCAGCGGCGCCCTCACACTCACGGTCGTCTTCGCCGCACTCGGTGTCCTCACGGCGGCAGGTGGCGACGGATGGCGCTGGCCCGCGCTGCTGCTCGTCTGGGCGGTCTTCGGCGCCTCATGCTCGATGGTGCTCACCCCGACCGGCCGCCTGATCCGCCGCTCGGCCCCGCCCGAGCAGCGCACCTCCGCCTTCGCCGCCCAGTTCTCGCTGTCCCACAGCTGCTGGCTGCTGACGTACCCCCTGGCCGGCTGGCTCGGCGCTGAGGCGGGCCTGCAGTCGGCCGTGGTCGCCCTGGGCCTGATCACGCTGACGGCCGGGTTGTTGGCGGTGCGGCTGTGGCCGTCGCGGGAGTCGGCGCCGGTCGAGCACGAGCACACCGACCTCCATGGCGACCATCCACACCTGGTGGACGCCGTTCAGGCAGGAAACGGCTGGCGGCACCGTCACCACTACCTGCCCGACAGCCTCCACGCGCATCCCTGACGAGAGCTCAGTCCTCCACCGCGCGCCTTACCCGCCGGGACGGACCGAACGCGTACAGGTCGAGGATCACCGGCGGATCGGCGAGACCCGGGCCTCCGGCCCTGACCCAGGTCGCGATGTCGGCCGTCGCGTCGGAGTCATTGACCAGCCCGAGCCAGACCGGCCGCCCACCCGCGGCCCGTCCGGCCGAGGACGGCTGTACGACGATCGGTCATCTACGCCCTCTACGACAACCACGTCGCCGAGCTGCTGGAGCAGGCCCCCTACCACGTGGAGCACCTGCGCCTCGGCCTGCGCGACACCCCGGCAAAGGCCCCGGCCGAAGTGGCCGGGGCCCGCTGAGCCTCACCCCGGCACAGCCACCGTGGCCGGCCTCGGCGTGAGATACCCGGCGCGGTACAACCGCGCCACCAGCCCCGCGCACACGAACCCGGTCCCGGCCAGCACCGCCCACGGCAGCCAGCGCACACCCGTGTCGAACAGCGCCCCGACGGCCAGGTTCCCCATTGACCTTCACCTCCGATCTGCACGCGCGAGTCGGCTACACCCTCTTCTCCGGCGACCGGAAGGTCGGACCGGACGGCCCGGGGGCGTCCGTACGCCAGGACGACACGTGGAAGGTCTCCGCGAAGACCGTGTGCTCCCTGACGAAGTACGGCAAGGACGTCCCCCAGGCCCCGATCTGCTGACCGCCCTCCCTCTCAGCTCCTCGCCGCCACGGCCGCCGCCAGCCGCGGTGCCGCGAACTCCGTACCGCAGGTGAACCGCAGCAGCGGCCCAGCCCCGTGTCCGGCTGCCAGTGCGGCGGAGGCGTCGGGGCCGCGCCGAACACCAGCCGCCTGCCGCGGACGAGCAGTTGCACCCTCGCCCCGGCCTCACTCAGCAGGGCCGCGCTCTCCTGTGCCGACTGGCCGGCGCCCACCACGACCACGTCCTGCCCTGCGGCCACGGCCTGACGACTTACCAGGTCGTAGCCGAGCTCCAAGTCCTCCTCGCCTGCTGGGCAGGAACATGCCCCACCTGCCGAAGACCCTGGACCCGACACGACGCACTCACCCAAACCTAACCAAGCCCTACTAGGCCGGTACGAGCTTCCCCGCGCGCATCTCGATCGAACGGTCGGCGAAGTGGCGTATGACCGCACGGTCGTGGCAGATGAAGAGGTACGCCAGGTCCAGCTCGTCCTGGAGGTCGGCCAGCAGGTTGAGGACTCCGGCCCGGATGGACGGGTCGAGGGCGGACACCGGCTCGTCCAGGACCAGCAGGCGGGGCTCGGACGCCAACGCGCGGGCGATTCCGGCACGTTGGCACTGTCCGCCGGACAGCTCGTGCGGGAAGCGGTCGCCGTAGGCCGGGTCCAGGCCGACCCGGTCGAGGAGTTCGGCGACCCGGGCGGGGCCCGTCACTTCCCAGCGGCCCTGGACGCGCAGGGGTTCCGCCACCGCGTCCCGGATGCGGTGGCGGGGGCTGAGCGAGCCGTAGGGGTCCTGGAAGACCGGCTGCATACGGGGGCGGAGCGGGCGCAGCTCGCGCTCGGTGAGGGCGGTCAACTCCCGCCCCTCGAAACGGACTTCGCCCGACTCCGGGCGGCGCAACTGAAGCACGGCGGCGACCGTGGAGGACTTCCCGCAGCCGGACGGGCCGTTCAGGGCCAGGGTCTCGCCCGCGTCCACGGTGAAGGACGCCTGGTCGACCGCGATGACCGTGCCGTAGCGGACGACCAGGTCGCGCACGTCGAGCAGGGGGTCGCTCCGGTTCATGCGGGCTCCTGGAACAACTCGGTTGCGGGGTAAGGGACTGCGTCCCAGCGGTGGCAGGAGACCTCATGGCCGTCGTCGGCCGCCGCTCGTGGCTGCGGTTCCTCACGACGGCAGCGGTCCTCGACGAGCGGGCAGCGGGGCGCGAAGGCGCAGCCCGGCGGGAGGACATCGGGGGTGGGCGGCGAGCCGGGGATGGAAGGCAGCCGACGCCGACGAGCGGCACCACCCCCGTTGCCGTCGTCGGGCGGCAGCGACGCCAGCAACCCCACCGTGTACGGCGCCCGAGGATGCCCCAACACCCCTTCCTCCGGGCCCTGTTCGACCTGCCGCCCGGCGTACATGACCAGCACGCGGTCGGCGTGTTCCCGGACCACACCCAGGTCGTGGGTGACCAGCACGAGCGCGGCGCCGACCGCCTCGCGCTGCTCGCCGAGGACACGCAGCACCTGTTCCTGGAGCTCCGCGTCCAGCGCGGTCGTGGGTTCGTCGGCGACGACGACGTCCGGTTCGTTGATCGTCGCCATGGCGATCACGGCTCGCTGGCGCATACCGCCGGAGTACTCGTGCGGATACGCCCGCGCCTTGCGCACGGCGTCAGGGATCCCCACCCGGTCGAGCGCGGCGACCGCCCGGGCACGGGCCTCCTTGCGCGAGACACCAGCCACCGACCGTACGGCGGCGGCGAGTTGGTCACCCACGGGGTGGACGGGAGACAGGGCGGAGAGGGCGTCCTGGGGGACGAGGGCGATACGGCGGCCACGCTGGGCGGCGAGATCCGTCTCACTCCGCAGCCGTACGGTTCCGCTCGTCGTCGCGCCTTTGGGCAGCATCCCGAGCAGCGCCCGGGCCGTGAGGGACTTGCCCGCGCCCGACTCGCCGACCAGGGCAAGCACTTCGCGCGGGCGGACGTCGAAGGACAGCCCGCGCACGGCCTCCACCCCGTCGAACGCGATCCGCAGCTCGCGCACCGACAGCAGTACGTCGTCAGACATCAACGGGGGCCTCCTTCGCCACGGTCTTCGACCCCACCGGGCTCTGCGTACTCCTGGTGGCCTTCGCGGTGCGGGGCCGGCCGGTCTTCCGGCCACGCCGTCCCTCCGCGTACGCAGCGCTCGACACCGCGAGCCCGGCCAGCAGGGCCAGGGCGACCGCCGGGGCCAGGGCCGCCCACGGGGCGCGTTCCACGTAGGCGCGGGACTCGTCGAGGAGCAACCCCCATTCGGGGGTGGGCGGTTGGGCGCCCAGGCCCAGGAAGCCGAGGGAGGCGAGGGCCAGGGCGATGCCTGGGAGGCGGAGGACGGCGTGGCGGGTGACCGGGGCGGCGACGGACGGGAGGACGTGCCGGGTGACGATCCACCACGGGCTTGCGCCGATGGCCCGCTGGGCGGTCAGGAACGTGGACGCGCGGACCTCCTGGGCCAGGGCCGCCGCGTGGGCGGCCAGCGGGGGCCAGGAGATCAGTGCCACGGCGAGGGCCGCACCGCCCGTGCCGGGGCCGGCCGCCGCGGCGACGAGGATGCCGACGATCACCGGGGGCAGCGCGTTGGCGATGTCCGCCGCGCCGGCGGCCACGGCAGGCAGGAAGCCGAGCGCCAGGGCGACGAGAAGGCTCAGCGCGCAGACCGCCGCCGCGGTGCCGACCGTGGACGCCGCACCGTGGCCGAGGCGGGCCAGCACGTCACGGCCGAGCCCGTCCGTGCCCAGCGGATGCGCCCAGGACGGCGGCAGCAGGCGGGCGGTCGTGTCCACGGCGTACGGGTCACGCAGCAAACCCCAGCCGATGGTGACCAGCAGGAGTACGGCGAGGGCCAGCGGCACCGCCGGGTGGATGCGGACCGGGCGGGCGGCCGGGAGGGTGAGGCCCGCGTCGCGCAGAGCGGGGCCGAGGAGCCGGCGCCGGACGAGTGCGGCCAGGGCGCCCGCGACCAGGCCCAGCGCGAGCAGGGCGAGAACCGAGCCCTGGAGGAGCGGGAGGTCCTGGGACTTGGCCGCGCCCAGTGCCGTACGGCCGATGCCGGGCACCGCGAACACCGTCTCCACGGCGACCGCGCCGCCCGTCAGGCCCACTGTGACCATGCCGAACTGCGGTACCAGGGGCGGCAGTACACGGCGCAGCGCGGCCGCCGAGACACGGGCCCGGCTCACGCCGGCGCCGCGCCACAGCTCCACCCAGCGCTCGTCGAGCACGGCAGGCAGCGCGTCCGCGACCAGGCGGCCCAGCAGACCGCCGGCCGGGACACCGAGGGCGATCGCGGGCAGGACCAGATACTCCGGGCCCGCCCAGCCGGACGTCGGCAGCCAGCCCAGCCACACCCCGCACACCAGCAACGCCACCGTGGCCAGCAGGAACTCGGGCACGGCGGCGAGCATCGCGGCGAACGCGCCGGCCGACCCCCGGCCCCGTACGAGCACCGGCGCGACCAGCGCGCAGGCCAGCAGCACCGCGACGGCGAAGGCCGCGCCCATCAGGCCGAGGGACACCTGGAGGCCGGAGATGACCGAGGGGAGTACGTCGGTGCCCGACACCCACGACGTACCGAGGTCGCCGCGCCGCAGACCGGAGGCCCAACTCCCCAGCAGGGAAAGCGGACCGGCGCCCAGGCCGAGGTCGTCACGGATCGCGGCCAGCGCCTCGGGCGTCGCCTCCTGCTCGGCCGACCGGGCGCGCAGCACGGTCAGCGTGGGGTCGCGGCCGGACAGCCACGGCAGCAGACCTACGACGGTCAGTACGACGACCAGACAGCCGAAGCGGGTCAGCCCGGCCGGGCCAACCAACTTCCTTACAAAATGCCTCACTTGGGCCGGACCGGCCGACTTCCCTACGGCTTTCCTCACTTGACGTAGGTGTCCGCCGTGACCAGCTCCCGCTCGCGCGGGTCGTGCGCCGCGTCCACGACTGTGGCCGCGTCGCCCTGGATGACGCGCTCGTGGAGCATCGGCACGGCGGCGTCGGTGGTGAGGACGGCGGCCTCGGCGTCGATGACGGCCTTGCGGCGGGCGTCACCGGCGGCGGTGTCGGCGGCCTTGTCGAGGGCCGTGTCGACGGTCTTGTCGGCGAGCTGGGAGATGTTGAAGGAGCCGTCGGAGGCGAAGTCGCTGTACAGGTACGCCGCCGGGTCACCGGAGTCGAGGACGGTCGCCCGGGAGAGGATGAACGCGTCGAACTCGCCCGCCAGCGCGTCGGATTCGATGTTCGCGTACTCGCGCACGTCGAGCTTCACCTTGAACCCGGCCTTCTGCAGCTGCTGTTGCAGCGTGGCCGCGACCTCGGGCAGCTCGGCGCGGTCGGTGAAGGTGCCGATGGTGATGCTCTTGCCGTCCGGGTCACCGGCCTTGGTGCGCTTCACGGCCGACCGCAGCTCGGCGGCCCAGGGAAGCGCGGGACCCAGCAGCCCCTCGGCGACATCCGCCCGCCCCTCGTACACACCCTCGACGATCGACTTCGCGTCGATGGCCTCACGGGCGGCGGCGCGCAGCGAGGCGTCCTTGAAGACGCCCTTCTCGGTGTTCAGGTAAAGGGTGTTGGTGCGGGGCATCGGGACCTCGGTGATCAGGTCCTGGTCGAGCACGGCGGCCTGCGACACCGGGACCGCCTCCACGATGTCGGCCTCGCCGCTGCGCAGGGAGGCCGCGCGGGCGGTTCCGTCCGGCACGAACTTCACATCGATGCCGGGGGCCTTGGCCTTGGCGCCCCAGTAGTCGTCGTAGCGGTCGAGGGCGGCGGACGAGGTGCCGTTGACCTTCGTCAGCTCGAACGGGCCGGTGCCGGCACCCACCGGGTTGACGGTCTTCCCCTCGTACGCCTTCGCCGCGAGGATCGACAACTGCGGCGAGCTGAGGCGCTGCGGGACCAGTGGGTCCTCGGTGCCCGTGGTGACGGTGACGGTGTTGCCGTCGGCCTGCGCGGTCAGGTCCACGCCATCGAGGATGCGGGGCTTGGGCGCGGCGGTGGCCGCCTCGGTAAGGGAGTTGACGACGGTCTCGCCGGTCAGCTTCGTACCGTCGTGGAAGGTGACGCCGTCCCGGAGCGTGAACGTCCACTTCTTGCCCGACTGCTTCCACTCGGTGGCCAGCGCGGGCTGCGCGTCGCCCTCCGCGTTCAGCTTCACCAGGGTCTCGGCGGTCGACCAGCGCGACAGCTTGAACGCGTCGTCGGACAGCGGCGACAGGCCCGAGCGGGGCGGCAGCATCATCGCGACACGGATCCGCTTGCCGTCACCGGAGGCGGCGCCCTCGCCGGTGCCCGTCGACGAGAAACAGCCCGTGAGCAGGGCGGAGGCCGCGGTGGTGACCGCGGTGAGGGAAACAAAACGGGCCGGGAGGCGCACGGGACACTCCGAGTAAAGGCATGGTCAAAGGTTGAACGCGCACCGACCGTAGCACGATGACAATCGTTTTCAGAAGCGTGCTTTTGCGCCACCGGGACGGCGGCACTCGGCTTGGACATGGCGTTTTGCGCCGGCAGGGCCGGTGCTTCTCCCGCGTAGGGGTGCCGGTAAGAACCGTGTCAGCCTCGGCTGTTCAGCCGAATTGATCGCCGATACGGACCCGGTCGTACGAAAGGTGCCCTGACCTGCAAGGATTCGAGTGTCTAGAACGAATCTTGAACGCAGGAGCGGGGCACCTTTCTGGTGGCGAAGACTACAGGGTGTCGGCGAGCGGCTGGCCGTACGGGCCGACGGCAGGGGACTGGTCGGGCATGCCGGGGCGGTGCTGTTGCGCAAGCTCGCGGACCGGGTCGGGCTGACGGCGGGACTCGCTGAAGCAGAACGGCGAGACGCGGGAGGGCTACTTCGTCGCGGAGTTGACCGGCCTGAACACCCGGGAGGGATGGATCCCCGGCCTGCGGCTGATCGTCCGCAGGGTCAAGCCGTCCGGACGCCACGTCAAGGACCTGACCGCGTTCGAGAAGAAGACCGGCTGGAAGTACTCGATCACCGCCACCAACATCGCGAAGATGTCCCGCATCGCGGGCTCCCACCAGGCCCAGTGGATCGACGCGGTGGCCCGGCAGCACGCCGTGGTCGAGGATCACGTTCGCACGAACAAGGCCCTGGGCCTGCACAATCTTCCCTCGAAGTCATTCGCGGTCAACGAGAGTTGGATGCTCACTGCCAACCTCGCGGCCGACCTCGACGCCTGGCTCCGCCTGCTCGCCCTGCACGACGAGCCTGACCTGGCCGACGCGGAGCCGGACACCATGCGCTTTTGCCTTTATCACCTGCCGGCCCGGCTCAGCCGCCATGCCCGCCGCCGATGGCTCCGCCTTGAGTCCACCTGGCCATGGGCAGGGGCGAGACCACCACCGCTTACCACCATGCCAGTACGCATCCCTGGAGCCACCAAGCCACCCAAGGGGCCGGTCCTGCGCGTAGCGGAGGAGGCGCTGTTGCAACGCTTCCTTGACGCTCTCCACCAATGGGGCGAGCCACGGCCCGTTTGAGGGACGCGAATCAGCTGTAAGCCGACGACCGCTCGTGATCTGACACATCGGTCTCCATGCACGAACACCCCCGTGACTTTCATTGTCACGGGGGTGTTCGTCGTAGCTACGTGGCGGAGCAAGTGCTTGTAGTTCCAAGGCCGCGTAGTTAGGCCGTGGGCGGAAGCGGCAACTCGGCAGTGTGTAAGGAGTCGTTGGCCTGACAAGAGGACGGGCTGTTCAACCAGGCGTTTTTCACCCACCTCATGATCGACGAGGACGGCGTCCACAGCGAGTACACCGGACCGTTCGACATGCTGCTCGATGGAGACGTCCTCGACGCGGGACAGACCGCCCTGGCTGATCGCGCAGAGGGACAGACCAGGCTGCGGGAAGTCCTGGGGCGACCTGCGTCGTCTGCCAACAAGAAGACCCCCAGCGCACTGGCTGGGGGTTTCTCTGTTCACCTTCTGATCCCTGGTCGGAGTGTCGAAGGTTCGAATAAAACTACTTTGGTGCCCCAGGCAGGATTCGAACCTGCGACTTACGCTTTAGGAGAGCGTCGCTCTATCCCCTGAGCTACTGAGGCGGGTGGCTGAGCCGACATCAGTGTAGCGGCTCAGCCGCGGGTCGGGGCGAGGGGACCGAGGGGCGCGGAGGGGGAGGGTGGACTCTATGCGGACTGTGATCATGGAAGCGCCCCCTGCTCGCACAGTAGAGCAGGCGTACTCGCACAGTAGAGAGGCGCCTGATCAGGCACTTTGGTAGTTCGTTCGAATCTGTGACGCTCTCCGGAGCGATTCCTTGAGCGATTCCTTAGGGAGGGCGGTCGTTTCAGGATGTCCGCACCTCGTACGTCGCCACCCGCACCGTCTCGTCGTCCAGGCACTGCCCGCTCTCCAGGTCGAAGCGCTGCTTGAGCAGCGGTGAGGCGACGAACGGGCGGCCCTGGTGGGTGCCGATGAGGCCGCGGGAGAGGACGGCGGCGCCGGTGAACGGGTCGCGGTTGTCGATGGCGTACAGCCTGCCCGCGCGGTCCAGGAACAGCGCGGCCTGGCGGCCGTCGGGCAGCAGGGCCGCCACGCCGCGGCCCGGGATCAGCGCGCTTCAGGTCGCAGACCGTGAACCAGCGTCATCCTCGTTGTCCAGGTCGTCGTCCAGATTGTCGTCCAGGTTGTCCAGCCGCAGTTGGACCTTCACATCGGTTTTCCGGGCCAGGGTCATCGGGTGCCAGGGTCATCGCTGGGCGCTTCCTTCCAGGACGGCAGCGGGTGGCCGATGGACAGCAGCGGCAGGTCGGGCTTGATCTGGTCGCGCTCGGGGACGAAGCCGACGACCGGGTCGGGGGTGTCCGGCGCGTTCACGAAGGAGACGAACCGGGCGCAGCTTCTCGGGGTCGTTGATGGTCTCGGCCCACTCGTCGCGGTAGTGCGCGACATGGGCGGCCATCAGGGACTCCAGCTCCTCGCAGATGCCCAGCGAGTCGTGCACGACCACGTCCCGGACGTGGTCCAGGCCGCCGGGGATCCGCTCCAGCCAGGTCGAGGTGCGCTCCAGGCGGTCGGCGGTGCGGATGTAGAACATCAGGAACCGGTCGATCAGCCGGATCAGTTCGGCGTCGGACAGGTCCTGGGCCAGCAGGTCCGCGTGGCGCGGGGTCGGCGCCGCCGTTGCCGCCGACGTACAGGTTCCAGCCGCTCGCGGTGGCGATGACGCCGAAGTCCTTCGACTGGGCCTCCGCGCACTCGCGCGGCGCAGCCGGAGACCGCCGACTTCAGCTTGTGCGGGGACCGCAGCCCCCGGTAGCGCAGCTCCAGGTCGATCGCCATACGGACGGAGTCCTGGACGCCGTAGCGGCACCAGGTCTGGCCCACGCAGGACTTCACCGTGCGCAGCGCCTTGCCGTACGCGTGCCCCGACTCGAAGCCCGCGTCCACCAACCGCGCCCAGATCAGCGGGAGTTGCTCGACCCGCGCGCCGAACATGTCGATCCGCTGACCGCCGGTGATCTTCGTGTAGAGGCCGAAGTCGCGGGCGATCTCGCCGATCACGATCAGCTTCTCCGGGGTGATCTCACCGCCGGGGATGCGCGGGACGACCGAGTACGAGCCGTTCTTCTGGAGGTTGGCGAGGAAGTGGTCGTTGCTGTCCTGCAGGGCCGCCTGCTCGCCCTCCAGGACGTAGCCGCTCGCGCCGATCGTCGGGGCGAGGGAGGCGATGATCGAGCCGACCGCGGGCTTGCAGATCTCGCAGCCGTCGCCGCCGCGGGCGCCTCACGGCCGTAGCGGTCCAGCAGCTGCCGGTAGGTGGTGACGCGCAGGGCGAGGACGATCTCGTACAGCTCCTCGCGGGTCTGCGAGAAGCAGCCGCACAGGCCCTTGTCGACCTCGACGCCGCCGGCCTCCAGCTCGGCGGTGACCAGCTGGCCGAGGACCTTGACGCAACTGCCGCAGCCCGTACCGGCCTTGGTGCACTTCTTCACCTCGGGCACGGTCGTGCACTGGTGCTCGGTGACCGCGCCGCGGATCGTGCCCTTGGTGACGTTGTGGCAGGAGCAGATGACCGCCTCGTCCGGCAGCGCGGACGGGCCGAGCTGCGCGGGCGCCGCCGGCGCCGGCGGGCAGCACCAGCGACTCGGGCGCGACGGGCGGTACGGAGCCGGTGAGCGGCGCGCAGCGTGCCGTACGCCTCCGCGTCGCCGACCAGGATGCCGCCGAGCAGCGTGCCGTCGCGGCCGATGACCAGCTTCTTGTACAGGCCCGAGCGGGAGTCGGAGTAGACGACGTCCAGGCAGTCCTCGGTCGTGCCGTGCGCGTCACCGAAGGACGCCACGTCCACGCCGAGCAGCTTCAGCTTGGTGGACAGGTCGGCGCCGGTGAAGGCGGCCTCGTCCCGCGGCGAGGGTCGCCGGCGGCCGTCTCGGCCTGCTCGTAACCGGGCGCCACCAGGCCGTACACCCGGCCGTCCGCGGCCAGCGCGCACTCGCCGATCGCGAACACGCGCGGGTCGCGGACCGTACGGCACTGCTCGTCGACCATGATGCCGCCGCGCTCGCCGACCGTCAGGCCGCAGTCACGGGCGAGCTGGTCGCGGGGGCGGACACCGGCGCGAGAACACCACCAGGTCGGTGGCGAGTTCGGAGCCGTCGGACAGCTTCATACCGGTCACGGCGCCGGCCTCGTCGGTGACGATCTCCTGCGTGCCCACGCCCGTGTGGACGGTCAGGCCCATGCCCTCGATGGTGCGCAGCAGCGCCGCGCCACCGCCCTCGTCCACCTGCACCGGCATCAGCCGTGGCGCGAACTCCACGATGTGGGTGTCCAGTCCGAGGCCCTTGAGCGCGCCGGCGGCCTCCAGGCCGAGCAGGCCGCCGCCGACCACGGCACCGGTCGTCGGCCGTTCTTCGCGTACTCCTCGATCGCGAGCAGGTCCTCGATCGTGCGGTAGACGAAGCAGCCCTCGGCGTCCTTGTTCGGGACCGGCGGCACGAAGGGGTACGAGCCGGTGGCCAGGACGAGGACGTCGTAGTCGACGACCAGCCCGGAGCGGGCGGTCACCTTGCGGGCCTCACGGTCGACGCGTCTCCGCCGGGTCGCCGACGTACAGCTCGATGCCGTGCTCCATGAGGAACTCCCTGTCGGTCAGGGAGAGGTCCTCGGGCGTCCTGCCCGAGAAGTACGAGGTGAGCTGGACGCGGTCGTACGCCGGACGCGGCTCCTCGCACAGCACGACCACGCGGTGCGTGGCGGTCAGGCCGCGCTCGGCGAGTGCTTCGAGGAAGCGCTGGCCGACCATGCCGTGGCCGACGAGCACGATCGTGGGGGTGGCTGCGGGGGCGACTGTGGAGGTGACTGCGGGGGTGGCTCCGGGGGTGGCGGTCATGTACCGCAGCGTGCGACGCCGGTGTTACCCGGCCGCATCACCTCTGTTTCCCCCGGGGAACGCTGCCCTCAGCGCGGGGGTGGGCGGGATGTGAGGGCGCGTGTCGCCGTACGCCGGGGGCGAGTGTCGCCGTACGGCGGTGGGGCGCGGGGGAGCGTACGCCGGTGGGGCGGGGCACCCGTACGCCGGTGGGGCGCGGGGCACCGTACGGCGGTGGGGGCGTGCTGCCGTACTCCGGTGGGAGCGGGTGTCACCGTACGCCGGTGAGGTGGGCGAACACGACCACGTTGCCCTGGTAGCCCGTGCGCCAGGAGTAGTCGCCGCCGCAGGTGATCAGCCGTTTTCCGAGGAGCCGCGCCCTCCCCAGCTGCCCCACCCCGCGCTCCCTCACACGCAGCCGCCCCTCCTGCGCTCCCTTGCGCGCCGCTGCCCTCCTGCGCTCCCTCCTGCGCCGCTGCCCCTCCTGCGGCCCCTCGCGCGCCGCCACCCTCCTGTGGCGCTTCCCCCGCACTCCCTCGCGTGCTCCCCCTGCACTCCCTCGTGCGCTCCCTCACACGTGCCTCCCCTCCGGGCCGAGGGGCGGGGGCCCGGAGGGGAGGGGTCTGCGATACCGGCGGACGGACAGCGGAGGGTGCCCGTCAGATCGCCTCGCCTCTCGCCCGGCGATGCAGGAGCCAGGTACCGCCCGCGGCGGCGACGGCGAGGGCCGCCAGGCCCGCCGCGGTCTGCACGGGGTCGGGGCCGAGCGCGCCCCCGACCCCCGTCTTCACACTGCCCCTCGGGTGCACCGCGTCGCGGGCGGCGGCGGTGATCACCAGATCACCGGCCACTTTCTGGCCGCTCTCCGCACACCGCGCGACGATCTCGTACGTCCCCGGCGGGGCTTCCGGCGGCACTCTGAACCGGCCCGTCACGCTTCCCGGGGGCGTGCCCGGCGCGAGAGGGAACGCGCCGGCGCCCACCGCGTTCGCGTCGCCTGTCGCCGTGCCGTCCGCGGCGCAGGCCGCCGTGCCGACGGTGACCTTGGCGCCAGGGGGAACACCGGCCGGGCGCACCACGAGTCGTCTCGCTCCCGGTTCCGCGTCCTTTTCCACTGCGTACGCGGGCTTTTCCACTGCGTACGCGGAAGCGGTGGCGAGTCCTGCGGTGACGAGTCCTGCGGTGGCGAGTCCTGCGGCGGCGACGGCGAACGCGGCACCGGCGAGTGGCCGGAGAACGTGCGGCCGGGGGGTACGTCGCATCGTGCTTGCTCCTTCAGGAGTCTGCCGGCGGGCGTCTGCCAGCGGGCTCTTCCGAGGTAAGTGGCACATCGGCCCAGGCGCTTCCTGATGAAGTGTCAGAAATAAGGTGAATGGGTGTCAGCGGACCGGCGCGCGGAGTGCGAGAAGGTGACGTTCCGGCAGGTCAACGGGCGTACGGCCGGGTTGTCGCCGAGAAGAACCCGAAGAGAGGAGTCCGGGCCGATGAACGGGTGATCGTCGGCGCGCGGGAGACGAAGCGTGTATGGCTGTTCGGGAACCGTGTATGGCTGTACGGGAACTGAGAGCCGTACGGGGACGGAATGCGCCACCACCCAGTCACCACCTGATCACCGGATGCCTGATCACCGGATGTCTGCTCACCGGATGCCTGATCACCGGATGCGCACCGGCCCGCTCCACGCGACCACCAAAGCTGCGTCGCCCCTTGTCAACTTTCCTCCCGCGAGTTATATAAGAAATGAGAAGGAATGAGAAGGAATGAGGTTGCACGCATCCCGGCATCCCAATGAAGGGAGTGGTGACGATGCTGATGCGCACGGACCCCTTCCGTGAGCTGGACCGCCTCACCCAGCAGCTCCTCGGCACCCCCGGCCGCCCCGCGGCCATGCCGATGGACGCCTTCCGCGAAGGCGACACCTTCGTGGTCGAGCTGGACCTCCCCGGCGTCGACCCGGAAACGATCGACCTCGACGTCGAGCGGAACGTCCTGGCCGTCAAGGCTGAACGCCGCACCAGCGCAGGCGAGGGCGCGGAGTTCGTGGTCGCCGAGCGGCCCACCGGATCCTTCAGCCGCCAGTTCTTCCTCGGCGAGACCCTCGACACCGAGCGCATCGACGCCTCCTACGAGAGCGGCGTGCTGCGCCTGACCATCCCGGTCGCCGAGCAGGCCAAGCCCCGCAAGATCGCCATCAGCGGCGGGGACACCCGCAAGCAGATCAACAGCTGACCGAAGGCGGCGATGACCGAAGGCGGCGGATGGGCGGGGCCCCACGGCCCCGCCCCGCGACCGGCCACCCCTGCGGATGGGCTGGATGGACCGGAGGGACGGGAAGGAATCATGCGCACAAACCAGGACGCGTTCCTGGAAGCGGTCCAAGAACGCGGCGAATACCCCTCACCGGCAGAAGCCGAACGCGCCTCCCGCGTCGTACTCGCCCTCCTGGGCGCACACCTGGTGGGAGACGCACGGGCCGAGCTGGCCGCCCGGCTCCCCGACCCCTTGGCACCGATCCTGCTCAATCCCCTTCAAGCACACGAACCGCTCCCCACCGAGCGATTCATCCGAGCAGCAGCCGCATGGATCGAAGGCGCCACCGAACGCACCGCGACGTGGGACGTCAGCGCCGTGCTCAGCGTCGTCTCCGACCTCGCGGGCGACGACCTGATGAACCAGATCCTGTTCCAGCTCCCCCCGGGCTACGACCTCCTCTTCGGCCGCCCCCAACCGGCCGGGTAGCCGCCCGTCTCCTCGCGGAGGACATCCTGTCCCTGGACGCCACACGCCGTCGTTGCCCCAGCCATGGCCTCCACCGACGACCTCGCCCCCCACGTCACTGAGGGAGGCGGAGCGGGTACGGCCGTGCGGGGAGGGAGGGCCGTACGAGGACTGGTGGTGGGGCCTCAACGCGTCGAGTCAATGCGTCGAGTCGCCCGCCAACTGCTTATTGAGCAAGGCGGTTTGGAAGGCCGTCCAGGTGGTGGGGTGGATGTGGAGGGAGGGGCCGGTGGGGTTCTTGGAGTCGCGTAGGGCGATGGTGCTGGGGATGTTGGTGGCGATCTCGACGCACTCGGCCAGTTTGTCGCTATAGCTGGACTTGCGGTACTGGAAATCGGGCACAGCTCAGAGCTCCTTGTGGAGTCGGTGAAGGAAGGAGAGGGTGGCCCGTTCACTCAGGGCGCGCTCAGCGATCATCTCGAACA
Organism: uncultured Actinomycetota bacterium; assembly: GCA_963711935.1. Classification (GTDB taxonomy): domain Bacteria; phylum Actinomycetota; class Actinomycetes; order Streptomycetales; family Streptomycetaceae; genus Streptomyces. Next base: position 65,616 of record CAVQGD010000025.1, on the reverse strand, counting down.
ACTCGTCGTAGAACGCGGCTCCTTCTCCCCCTTCGACCCACGTCTGCTTGAACGCGGACTCGCAGTAGACGACGTCCATGGCTCCGGGCTCGGCAAAGGAGATGATGTTGAACGGTCCGTTCAACCCTTGGTGGGGCCCGCTGCTGAAAGGGCAGACCTGGATGGTGATGTTCGGCAGCTCGGCCATTTTCGCCAAGTGGTCGAGCTGTCCCCGACCCGTTTCCGAGCCGTCCGGGAAGCTCCGTAGCACGGCTTCATGGATCACGGTCCGCAGGTTCAGCATGGGGGTGTCAGTGAGCCGTTGCTGTCTTACGAGACGTGCGGCGATGAACTCATCGTCAGGGTCCTTGCGCTGTACGAGCGAGGCGGCGTTTGCGGAAAGGTCTCTCAGCGCTCGCACGTATTCCGGGGTTTGAAGCAGCCCGGGGACGAACCCGGGTTGCCATGCCTTGACGGCCGTCGCCGCGTTCTCCAGCGTCACGTACTCCTGCATGACGCCGAGCGTCGTGTAGTCGTCCCACCAGCCCTTCGCCTTGCGTCGTTCCCGGTCGATCCTGGCCAGTTCCAGGAGCCTGCCGACGGTGCCGGGGTCGTGGACCTCATACAGCTCACACAGGGCGCGGATGTCGGGATCGCGCACGGGGACCCAACCGCGCTCCATCTTCGTGACCTTGGTGATGGATGAGGTGAGGGCCTTGGCCGCGTCACTCTGTGTCAGGCCAGCTGTGGTGCGGAGCTTGAGGAGCTCTCCGCCCAGGCGGCGCCCCAGCACGGAGGAAGTGCTGTTGCCCAACATCGGTTGGTTCACGCTCAAGTTGTGCTCCTCCAGAGTTCTTGGTGCGCGGTCAGTCTGGCGTCGTGGAAACCACCTCGCAACTCGTGCGGATTAATTATTCCGGGACTATCTTGTGTCACCCTCGGGGATCCCCTACCTTCGGTGACGAACTGCTCGCAGAGCGGCGTCAGTTGTGCATGGCGCTGCTCATCCCTGCCTGGAGGTAAGCGACATGGTCGCCCCCGAAGAGCCCACAGAATCCCCGGAACCCGAGAAGCCGGACGAGCCACAGGCCCTGCGCTACGACCGCCTCGACTACACCCCGCTCCTCAAGAGCGTCACCCTCGCCCGACGTCGTGCCCACCGTCTGCTCACTGAGTGGGGTCACCCCGAACTCGCCGCCGATACAGCCCTGTTGGTCTCCGAGCTGAGCGCCAACGCCGTACTGCACGGCTGCCTGCGCGACCGGTTCTTCCGAGTCGAGTTCACCCTCACCGACCGCACCGTACGCATCGCCGTCACCGACCCGAAGGGCGAGATACTGCCAAGGCCGCGTGTGGCGGCGGAAGACGACATGTTCGGGCGGGGGCTGCTCATCGTGCGGGAGATCGCCGACCGGTGGGGCGTGCACGAGCTGGCGGTCGGCAAGTCCGTGTGGGGCGAGCTGGACCTCGTACGCCGGACAGGCCCGGCCCGTTACCGTGAGCCCAGCGAACCACGGTCTTCAAGGAGGACGACGATGGCCGAACCGCTCAAGACCTTCGTCAACGGCGTCGAGGTCGAGGTGCCCAACAGCATCCCCCACATCCGCGCGGCCCTCCCCAAGGAGCGGCGGGAGGAGTTCGACCAGGCCGTCAACGAGGCCGGAGTGCACGACATCCACGCCGTCATGCGGCACTGGATGCTCCAGGCCGTCCCCGACCCGGAGGCCGACGCGCTGCTGGAGCGGCTCGCCGCCGACGAGGCCGAGAGGCGGGGCGTCGCTTGAGCTACCGCATCACTTACGCGTCGCCCGCCGACGACACCCTGGCCAAGATGCGGGGCGCTGAGCGGTTCCGGGAGGGGATGGCGCGGACCATCGGACGTGATCCGGACGGCCATGGGTCGACCGCTGTCCGGGGTGAGCGGGACCGTCGCGAGGCGACCGTCCTCGGCGCCATCGTCCTCTACTACGTCTCCGGGTCCGTACTGACCGTGACCGTCGTCCGCCTCGTTCCCGGACCCTGAACGGGGCACTGTCGGCGAATCCCTCACCCTTGGCACGTGGGTGCTCAGTCTCACGACACGCCGATGGTCTACGGCGTGTCGTGAGACTGAGCACCCAACCGCAGGTCACCGCAGTTCACATCCCGCTGGCACCCCACCGTGAGCCCCCGGAAAACACCCGTCATTCCCGTGCAACGAGGCGGCAACCTCCTGCCGCGACAATCGGTTCATGACGGCGACGAGAAAGTCGGACGCTTCCCGCGCGGACGCTCCTCGGGCGGACACTTCCCGCGAGGACGTTCCCCGCCCGGATGTTCCCCGCGAGGCCGCTTCCCGCGCGGACGCACCCCGGGCGGACGCTTCCCGCGCGGACGTTCCCCGCGACGAGTCCCAGCCCTGCCCCGGCGGCCGGCCGCTCCGTGGCGCTCACCTCGCCAGTACGGCGCACCTCATGAACCGGATCAGCAGTCAGCTCGCCAGCCAGCTCAGCCTCGTCTCGCTCGACGGGACCCGGCGCCCCACACCGCCCGCATCACCCGCACCGTCCGCATCACCCGCATCACCCGCGCCGCCCGCGCTCGTCCTCGTGGCGCACGGCAGCCGCGAGCCGCGCGCCCTCGCCACCGTGCGCGCCCTCATCGACCGGATCCGCGAGCAGCGGCCCGGCCTGCCCGTGCACCTCGGGCATATCGAGCTGAACGAACCCCTGCTGCCCGACACCCTCGCCGCCCTGAGCGGGCAGGAAGCCGTACTGGTCCCGCTGCTCCTCAGCCGCGGCTACCACGTCAAGCAGGACATCCCGGAGATGGCCGCCGCGTCCGGCGTACGCGCCCGGTTCGCCGCCCCACTCGGCCCGCACCCTCTCCTCGCCGAGACCCTGTACCAGAGGCTCACCGAGGCCGGATGGCGCACGCCGACGACCGAGGCCGAGTGTGAGGCCGAGCGCCGGTCGAGTGGCGTCGTGCTCGCCGCCGCCGGGTCCCGCGACCCCGACGCGGCCGTCGACGCGCGCCGCACCGCCCAGCTCCTTGCCGAACGCCTCGGCGTCCCGGTCGTCCCCGCGTACGCCTCCGCCGCCGCGCCCACCGTCGCGGACGCCGTACGCGCCCTCGCCGCGCGTGGCCGCGGGCGGGTCGCCGTCGCCTCGTACTTCACCGCGCCCGGCCGCTTCGCCACCGAGTGCGCCGAGGCGGCCCCCTGGATCGCCGCCACCCCCCTGGGCGCCCACCCGGCGATGGCCCGCCTGGTCCTCCACCGCTACGACCAGGCGGCGGCCCTCCCGGGGGCCCTCCCGGCGGTCACGACGGAACCGGTACTGGCGTCGGCCTGACCGCAAGCCAGCAGAACCCGAGACACCCGGGACGACGGAACCCGAGGCACCCTCGACGCCGGGCGATACGCGGTTGCAGGTGCGGTTTCCGCTGACGGCGACGGAAGGGAGCCGGCACCGGCAAAGCGGTCACGGCGGTGATACGTCCGTCCAGTTGATGGTGTGGAGGTAGCTGGGACCGGTATCCGCCTCGGCCGAGGCGGGGGGCTCACTCAGGTGGAACGGGTCCAGGCCCGGGTCCCTGCCGGGAAGGCCGGTGCCCGCAAGGCCGCCCGGCTGCGGGTTGTCGGCGGCGGCCTCCCACGCCGGAGTGGAGGCCGCACCCGGGGAAAGGTCCGGCACCCCGGCGCCGGCCGGCCCGCTGACCGCGCTCCCGCCCGCCGTGCCGGAAGGCGGAGGAGGGAAGGATTCCAGCGTTCCGGCGGGGGACACACGCCACTGCGGCCCCGTACCGGCCCGGGACACGCTCTCGACCCCGGTCCCGAACCGATGGCCGAACAGGTCCGTGTCCCCCGGGACAGCAGGGGGCAGAGCGAAAGACGGGGGCAGCTGCTCCGGGCCCAGCTGCCACTGCGGCATCCTCTCCCCGCCCGGGGAGAGATCGCTGACCGTTATGCCGCGGCGATCCGCCCCGACCCTCAACTCCCACACGCCCGCTGGCTTGTCGCCCTTCAGCGTCGTCAACTCCGGCTCGCCCCAGCCCTCAGCCGGCACGTAGTCGAAGCGCACCCGCATGTCCTGGCCCCCCGGCCGGATGACGCTCCAGCCCAGGAGATTCCCGCCACGAAACTCCAGCATCGTGGTCTCGCCGAAGACCACATTGAAATAGTCGCCCTGTCTCCGGTCTGTCTTGATGTGCCAGTTCCTGGTGCCTTCGGAGTCGGTGTCTTTGGAGTTGGCCAGATGGGCCGCGAGGCGCACCCGCCACTTGAAGCCCGCAGACGCCTCGCGCTTCCCCTGGACAATAAGGTGCAGGGCACTTCTGTTCATGCCCAGGAGCATGGCCTTGGCCGACAGGGATTTCGCCTTGTGCTTCGTTGTTTCCAGCAGGGTCAGGGAGTCGTTCCACGCCCCCGGGCCAGGTCTGTCCGGGTTCTCCAGCCAGTCCAGCAGCTGGTGTGCCGGATCGGCCCCGCCGCCCGGGACGGGTACGGGAGACAGTCCTGCGGGGATGGCGTCCCTCGGATCCGGCCCGGCAGGGGAGGCATGCCCCGACACCCCCGTACCGGTCCGGGACACGCCCCCGATCCCGGTCCCGAACCGCCGGCTGTACAGGTCGGTGTTCCCCGGGACGGCAGGGGGCGGAGCGAAAGGCCAGGGCAGTTGCTCCGGGCTCAGCTGCCACTGCGGCCTCCCCTCCCCGCCCGGGGAGAGATCACTGACCGTTATGCCGCGGCGATCCGCCCCGACCCTCAACTCCCACACGCCCGCTGGCTTGTCGCCCTTCAGCGTCGTCAACTCCGGCTCGCCCCAGCCCTCAGCCGGCACGTAGTCGAAGCGCACCCGCATGTCCTGGCCCCCCGGCCGGATGACGCTCCAGCCCAGGAGATTCCCGCCACGAAACTCCAGCATCGTGGTCTCGCCGAAGACCACACGGAAATAGTCGCGGCTTTTCCAGTCCGTCTTGATCTGCCAGTTCCCGGTGTCTTTGGAGCCGGCCAGATGGGCCGCGAGGCGTACCCGCCACTTGAAGCCCGCAGACGCCTCGGCCTTCCCCCGGACGACAGAGCCCAGGGCGTTTGTGCTCATGCCCAGGAGCCTGGCCTTGGCCTGCTGGGATTTCGCCTTGTGCTTCGTTGTTTCCAGCAGGGTCAGGGAGTCGTCCCACGCCTCCAGCTCGGGTCCGTCCGGGTTCTTCAGCCAGTCCAGCAGCTGGTGTGCCGGATCGGCCCCGCCGCCCGGGACGTGGCGCGCGGCGAATGGCTGGGGCAGCTGCTCCGGGCTCAGCTGCCACTGCGGCATCCTCTCCCCGTCCGGGGAGAGATCGCTGACCGTTACGCTGCGGCGATCCGCCCCGACCCTCAACTCCCACACGCCCGCCGGCTCGTCGCCCTCCAGCGTCGTCAACTTTGGTGCCTCCCAGTCCACAGCCGGTACGTAGCCGAAGCGCACCCGCGTATCGTGGTCCGGCCGGATGACGCTCCAGCCCTGCACCTCCCCGCCACGAAACTCCAGCATCGTGCCCGTGCGGAAGACCACATTGAAATAGTCGTTGCCTTTCCGGTCTGTCTTGATGTGCCAGTTCCTGGTGCCTTCGGAGCCGGTCCCGGTGTCTTCGGAGTCGGCCAGATAGGCCGCGAGGAGCGCCCGCCACTTGAAGCCCTCAGGCACCTCGTCCTTCTTCTGGAGGACAGCGCGCAGCCGCCGATCGTGCATGCCCAGGAGTCTGGCCTTGGCCTCCAGGGAATTCGCCTGGTACTTCGTTTCCAGCAGGGCCAGGGAGGCCTGCCACGCCTCCAGGGCGGGTCCGTCCGGGTTCTTCAGCCAGTCCAGCAGGCGGTGTGCCGGATCCGCCCCGTCGCCCGGGACGGGTGTGGCGGGCATGCCTGCGGGGAGCAGCTCTGCGGGGGCGGCGTCCCTAGGGTCCGGCCCGGCAGGGGAAGCCTGCCCCGCCACCCCCGCACCGACCTCGGTAGCGGCATCAGCCGCCACCTGACGGGACGGGCCGGTGTCCGGTGCCCCGGCCGGGGCCAGCCGGCTGTGCCCCCTGCCCCCCGCCCGGCCGACGGACCAGGGGACGGAGGAATTTCGCGTACCCCCCAGTGCGGGTTCCAGCAGCCGCCGGGCGACCTCCGCCGCCGCACCCTGCCCGCGCCTGGCGGTCCCGCCACCCGCCGCACTGCCCAGCACCCCACTGGCGGCAATCCGGCCGAACAGGCCCGTGCCCGCCGTACCGGCGGGCCGGGTGAAGGACTCCAGCGTGCCGTCGGCGGACACCTGCCACACCGGCCCGTCCCCGCCGTCCGGGGATCGCAAGCCGACCCGCACCCTGCCGTCGTCCCCGAGCACCGTCTGCCACTGCTGCGGCGCCGGGCTGCCGGAGGCGGTCCTCAGCTCCGGCGGTGCCCCCGGTGGCTGGTAGAGCAGATGCAGCTCAGAGCCCGGCAGGTCGGTCCTGCGGGCCACCACCTGCCCGCCGGCAGTGAACCGGAGCGAGGTCCCGGTGTCGAAGACGACATCGAACTCGGTGGCGGAAGCCGAGGTGATTCTCCCTCCCTCGACTTCCTGGGTGGCGAGGTAGTGCAGTACCCGCAGCCGCCCCCACAACCGGTCACCCGGGTCAGCCGGGCTTTCCGTGGCCAGCAGCGCGCGCAGCTGTTTGGGGCTGCTGCCGAGGGTTTCCGCCAGCCGGCTTTCCTCCCGCAGCAGGGGGTAGATGTGCTGGACGAAGGCCAGGGACTCTTTCCAGGTGTCCCGGCCGGGTCCGGCGGGGGCGCCGGGTCCGTCGGGGGCCTGGGACCAGGTGTACAGCTGGTGGGCCGGGTCGGGGCCGCTGCCGGCGGGCCGCTGGTAGGTGTGCACCACACGGTCCGGACCGACCCGCCAGATGTCCTGGCCTGCCACGCTCACCCGCAGGGTTTCGTCAGGGGCGCGGGTGACGCTCCCTCCGGGGACCGGCCCGCCGTCCCGGGCCACCAGCTGCGGAAGGTCCGCTGTCTCCGCTGTCTCCTGGAACCGCAGGGAGTGTCCGCTGCCGGGCAGCACCGTCGCCCACTGCTGGAAGGCGCCGTTGGGCCGGAAGAGGACGGTGGCCTCACGCCACCCCACGGTGACACCGAAGCCGGACCCGAGGGGTTCGAGGCGCCAGTTCTCTTCCACCGCCGAGATCTTGTCCAGTACCGACAGCCACACCCGCCAGGCGTCCAACCACGTGTTCCGACGGATCCATTCCCTTATCCGGTCTGGCGGGACTCTCAGCCGTCTCGCGAGCTCGGTGGCGCTGGTCCTCTGGTTTGTTCCCGTCCCTTGAGCCCGAAGGAGCCTGCCCATGAGCCTGAGGACGACAGCCACTCCGTGCTCACGGCTCCGGCCGAACACGGCCGGTGCCGCGGGTGTGCGGGGCGGGGCGGGCGTGGACGGTCCCGCTTCCCCGGTAACGGCCGAAGTGCCCTGCGCCGGCCGGGGGGTGTCGGGCCGGGGGCTGTCCAGCCAGGCCAGGTCCCAGCCGGAGAAGCCGGTACTGCCTGCCGGGCTGCCCGCCCCCTGGGGATCCTGGCCCGGCTGGTTGACACTGGGCGCCGGGCTGTCCAGCCAGAGCTCCCACTCCGAACGCGCCATACTCGGTACCGCACCACCCGCCCCCTGGGGATCCTGGCCCGGCTGGTTGACACTGGGCGCCGGGCTGTCCAGCCAGAGCTCCCACTCCGAACGCGCCATACTCGGTACCGCACCCCCCGCCCCCTGGGGATCCTGGCCCGGCTGGTTGACACTGGGCGCCGGGCTGTCCAGCCAGAGCTCCCACTCCGAACGCGCCATACTCGGTACCGCACCCCCCGCCCCCTGGGGATCCTGACCTGGCTGGTTGACACTGCGCGCCGGGCTGTCCAGCCAGAGCTCCCACTCCGAACGCGCCACACTCGATACCGCACCCCCCACCCCCTCCCGGTCCCGGCCCGGGCCGGGATCGGCGGGTTCCCGGTACAGCCGCAGGTCGGCCGGTGCGGGCAGGGCGGACGGCTGCGCCGCGGTGACCGTCCCGGGCACGGCGGGGGGCACCAGGGCGGTGGGGACCAGGGCGGTGGGAGGTTGTCGGTGATGAGGTGAAGCTGGCCGGTGGGGTCGGTGAAGTACAGGTGGGTGCCGTCGAAGTACGGGGTGTGGCCGTGGAGCAGTTGCCCGAAGGCGTCGACCAGGTGCAGTTCCCAGCTCGCGGGGGTAACGCCGTCGCCCAGGTGGCCCAGGGCGCGGATCCCCATGGTGTCGGTGACCGGGAGGTGCAGGAGGTAGGAAGGGTCGGGCCAGTGGCCCAGCAGTGAGCCGTCGAGGAGGAGCCCGGCGGGCAGGTACCCCTCGCGGGCATCCTGGCGCAGGGCGGCGGTGGCGTCCGGGGTGGTGAAGGTGTCCTGGTAGCGCAGCCGTCCCGCGGCGTCGAAGTGCCGGGCACCGCCGCTGTCGGGGAGAGTGAAACCGCCGGGCAGCCGGCCGACCAGCGACGGCGGCAGCTCCCGCGGCAGTTCCCGCAAGGACAGGTCGCTGCCGGGCTGCCACAGGTCCCCGACCAGGTAGTGGCTGCGGTGGTAGCCGCCGGGCGCTGGGGTGGGGTGGTAGCTGGTTTCCACCAGCATGCCGTGCAGCGGGCCGAGGTCGTCTCCGGTCAGCGGGACCAGCCGCCGCAGCGGGTGGGCCGCGGTGTCGAACACCCACCGGGCTCCCGCGCCGGGAACGTCCGGTACTGGCAGCTCGACCACCAGCTGCCCCCCGACGGGGTCGAGGTGGAGCCGGGCGTCGGGCACCAGCCAGCCGTCGGCGTCCAGCAGGCTCGGCAGGGCGGCAGGAGGGTGCCCGCTGGGGGTGTCGGGCCAGAACAGCCGGTAGCCGGCCAGCTCCGGGACGCCTTGGAGCGGGACCTCCTGGAGCAGAGGGTCCTGGAGCAGAGGGTCCTGGAGCGGGGCGTCGAATGCCTGCTCCGGCTGCGGGTGCCCCGGTGGCGGGGCTTGGGCCGGCAGTGTCCCGGCGCCGGGCGAGCCGGTGCTGGGCGGACCGGTGCCGGTACGGGGGCGCTGGGCCGGCGGGCCCGGGTCGGTGGGGAACGCCTGGGAGGCGGCCCGGAGACGACCCCCCACCGTCGCATCGGAAACCGACCCGGACCCGGACGCGGACCCGGGCGCGGGTGCGGACCCCGACGGCCCGGCACCGGACCCCGACGGCCCGGCACCCCCCACGAGTACCCCCCGCAGGCCCTGCAGACCCTGCGGGCCGTACGCACCCGGCAGGCCCCGCTGCCGGGCCAGGTCCCGGGCGGCCTCCACCCCATGGTCCCGACCCAGGTCCGGGCCGCCGTGCGCGTGCAGTTCCTGTGCCACCCGCAGGATCTGCCAGAACTGCTCCGGATCACGCTGCAGCAGCGAGGAAGCCTGCTCACTGACCGTCAGCGGAAACGGGTTGTACCGCCAGGTGATCCTCGCCGCCTCCGCCCACAACGCCCGCGCCCCGGCCTCATCCAGCCCGAACCGCGCCGCGACCTCCCACAGGCCGCCCGGCGCCGCCTCCCCGGCACCGGTACGCTCCCCGGCCGGGATCCCCACGTCCGCCGGGCCCCCCGCACCCTGCGCGGCGTCACGTGTCAACTGCGCCACAGCCTCCGCGTCCTGCGCAGCCTCACGCACCGGCTGGTCCGCGGCCTCCGCGTCCTGCGCAGCCTCACGCACTGGCTGGTCCCCAGCCGTGGCGCCAGTGCCGGTGGCGCTGGTGGTGCCGGCCGGAGCAGTACCGGTCCCGGTGGTGTCTGTGCCGGTCTTCGTCCCTGTGGTCGGAACGGTGGTTTCGGTGCTCGTGCCGGTCGGGGATGCCGGGCCGGTGGTGGTACCGGACGGGGCGTGCGCGGGAGTGCTGACCGTGACCGGGCCGGCAGCGGTTTCGGTGGCCGTGCCAGTGCGGGGAGCCGCACCGGACCCGGGGGTCGTGCTCGTGGGGGTACCGGACTGGGTGTCCGCGGTAGTGCCGGTGGTGGTTTCCGTGCCGGGAGCCCGGGACAGGCGGTCCTGCGGCTGGCTGGCCTCGGTCGGCCCGGTCCCGGTGAGGCGCTGCTCACGCGGCACCCCCGACCCGGACGCTCCAGCCTCAGCACGCTGCGACGGCGACTGCGACTGCTGGGACTGCGGCTGGTTCTGCGGCTGTCGTGTCTCCGTCTGCTGCGGCTGCTGAACGGTGTCCTGTGTCTGCCCGTGGGTGGCAGGACGGTTGCCCTCCGTGCGCGGGGCTGCTGTGCCCCCGGTGTTCCCGTTCCCGGTCGGGGTCTCGGTGCGCTGTCCGGGGCCGCCGGTGGGGGGCGGTGTCCGCACCTGCCGCGGGTTCGTCCCGTCACCGGGCCCGGTCGGCCCGGCTCCGGACCCCGTCGGCACAGTCCGGGACACCGCCGGGTTCGGGGAGGCGCTGGAGTCGGCACCCTCGCTGACGGTGACGGGCACCGGACGCACCCCGACCGGAGCCTGCTCCCGCGGGGCCAGGCCCAGGGCCTGGCCCCGCGTGCCCGTGGGCTGGCCCGGGGCCTGGCCCCGCGTGCCCGGGGTGCTCGCCGACTCCGGAGCGTCGGCCGAACTGCCCGGACGCGCAGGGGTCATGGGCGCGGGCGCGGTGCGCTGACCGCTGTTCCCGGACTCGACCGGAGCGGTCCCGGACGCGGCAGGAGCCGTACCGGACTCGACCGGAGCGGTCCCGGACGCGGCAGGAGCCGTACCGGACTCGACCGGAGCGGTCCCGGACGCGGCAGGAGCCGTACCGGACTCGACCGGAGCGGTCCCGGACGCGGCAGGAGCCGTACCGGACTCGACCGGAGCCGTCCCGGACGCGGCAGGAGCCGTACCGGACGCGGCGGGAGTGCTGCCGGGCGCGGCTGTGGGAATGGGGCCGCTGTCGGTCTCGGGGGCGGTGCCGTCGCCGCTGCCCGGGCCCGTCAGTGTGGTCCCGAACCCGGGAAGGCCCCGGGCCGGGCGGGCCGGCGCGGTGCCGGGCACCTGATCCGCCGGGGTCCCGGGCGGTGCCGGGGTCCCGGGCGGCAGCGTCACGGTGCCGCCCGACTGCGCGTTGACCGGGCGCCGGGTGAACCGCCCGTCCCGTTCGTCTTGTCGCTGCTCCGTGCGGTCCGTTTGCCGCTCCGTGCGGTCCGTGCCGTTGCCGTCGCCCTGACGGTTGCCGGTGCCCCGGTCCGCACCCGGGGCAGACGGCGTATCCGCCCCGGCCACCGGCACCGCACCCGCACCCGCACCCGTACCCCCGCCCGCACCCGCGCCCGCGCCGGTGCCCGCACCCGTGCCCGTCTGCTGCGTACCGGAGGCCCCGCCACCGGTGCCCTTGGTGCCCGTGGTGGATGCGGTGGCAGGCGGCCTTTCGGACAAAGCGGATGCGGTGCCGGGCAGCCTCCCGGACGCTGTGGATGCGGTACCGGGCGCCCCCTCGGACGGAAGGGGTGCGGTACCGGGCAGTCCCTCGGACGCCGTGGCCTGCCCGCCCCCGCCCGGCTGATCCAGCAGCAGCGGCGTGGTCTCCAGCTGGGACAGGTCGATGTCCGGCAGATCCGGGAGCTTCACATCCAGGGAGTTGACGTCCACCCCCGCCGGCTTCTGCCACCGAAAACGCCGCCCGCCCCCGCTGAGCGCCTCGGTCATCCCCGAGGTGAACGCCCCCGCCAGAGCCGAACTCCCGCCCAGCAGCACATCCTGCGCCACCGTGGTGACCAGCCCCGTCACCCCACCCGTGGCGAGCTTGCCCACCAGCGTGTCGGCGTACTTCGGCACCAGCTTGCCCGCCACCATGGGGAGCGCCCCACCGATCGCCCCACCGATCGCCCCCGCCTTGAGCATCCCCAGAGTGTTCTGCGCATTCCACCGGGTACGGTCGCCCATCATCATCTGGAACGTCTGCACCGCCACATCCATGCCGACCATCAACCCGATACCCGCCACGATGGATATCGCCAGTCGGCGCAGGATCATCCGCACCGCCAGCCGGCCCGCCGCCACGATCGTCGGCACCACCTGCGGTGCGTACAGGGCGAACTGCGTGATCTCGAACGCCATCCAGGCCAGCTGGACGAGGATCATGTACTTGGCGTACTGCAGCTCCACCGCCGTGGTCCGCGCCAGCTGCGCCAGCTGATCCGCCGACTGCGCCGTCTGCGGCAGGTTCTTCAGGAACGTGGCGACGAACTCCCGGAACTGTCCCGCCACCGGCCCGGCCATGCTCTCCAGCACCCCGCTGACCGAGGGGCCCACCTCACGGCTGATCGCCAGCAGCTCCCCGGCGGCCTCCTCCCACGCCTCGCTGAGCTCGCGGAGTTTGTCCTCGTCGCCCTGGGGCCACTCCTCGCCGACCGCCAGGTAGGCCACCCAGCCCAATGCCGGGGGAAGAAGGATGCTCATCGGGTACCAGCCAGCGCTCTCTGCCCGCCCGGGCAGGCAGCGCGCTTCTCACGCTGCCGCAGTCCGTGGGGTTGTGCAGCAGTAAACCAAACCGGCCCAGCCGATGGGTCAGGGGGGAGGGGGGTCTTACGTTGCTTTTGTAAGGGGTGCGGGCTGGCCGGTCTTCGAGCACGAGCTTGACCTGGACCTCCTGGTCGCCGGCTCGGGAGGAATTGCTTCAGGTGTACGGCTGAGGAAGCCCTGGGGGCACCTCCCGGCCGAAGGCTGGGGGAGGGTCGCGCCGCACTCCTGGGAGTTCGCCCAGCTCGCTGCCTTCGTGCTCTACAAGGCCGAGCGAGCCGGGGTTCCCGTCGTTCAGGTCGATCCCGCCTACACCCCCGCCTACACCAGCCAGATGTGTTCGTGGTGCGGGCACTGCGAGAAAGTCAACCGGCGGACGCAAGAGCTGTTCGCCTGCCGGTCCTGCGGCGCCGTTTTCTGCGGCGTCGTTGCGCACGCAGACCGGAACGCGGCCCGCGACATCGGGACCCGTGCCGAAATCGTCTGGGCTGAAGTCAACCAGCCCCATGCGGCAGACACCCCTGGTGCTCCAGCCGCAAGCGCGGCCCTTCAGGGCTCGCGTAGTTGACTGCGCTTGTCACCGCCGCCGCTTACTGTCGAGACATGGATGGCACCGGACCCGCCACAGCCCAGCCGACAGCCCAGCCGGACGAGAACCGCATCTCGCCCCCCGGCCACCCTCCCGGCCACCCCCCCAGCTGCCCCCCCGGCTATGACCCGGCGTCAGTCGACCGCTGGGCCGCGGAGCCCGACAAGCGCCCCGGCCGTACCGCCTTTCAACGCGACCGCGCGCGCGTGCTGCACTCCGCGGCGCTGCGCCGCCTGGCAGGCAAGACCCAGGTCGTCACCCCGGGCACGTTCCCCCAAGTCCTGGACCGCCAAGTCCTGGACCGCCAAGTCCTCGACTCCCAAGTCCTCGACTCCCAAGTCCTCGACTCCCAAGCCCTCGGCCCCCAAACCCTCGACTCCGCTCGACCAGGGAGGACTCGACCAGGAGGGACCCCCCTTGCGGCCTGGGACGCCAGCCCCCGCACCCGGCTGACCCACTCCCTGGAGTGCGCCCAGGTCGGCCGCGAGCTCGGTGCCTCCCTCGGCTGCGATCCCGACCTCGTCGAGGCCGCCTGCCTCTCCCACGACCTCGGCCACCCGCCCTTCGGGCACAACGGCGAACAGGCCCTCAACGAATTCGCGGAGGACTGCGGCGGCTTCGAGGGCAACGCCCAGTCGCTGCGCCTGCTGGCCCGTATCGAACCCAAGCGCTTCGTCCCCGACCCGGCCTCCGGCGACCTCGTCAGCGTCGGCCTCAACCTCACCCGCGCCGCCCTCGACGCCGCCACCAAGTACCCCTGGCCGCGCGGCGCTCACCCCACCGACCCGGCCTCCCCGAAGTTCGGTGTCTACGAGGACGACCGGCCGCTCTTCGACTGGGTCCGCAAAGGTGCCCCGGCATACCGCACCTGCTTCGAGGCCCAGGTCATGGACTGGTCGGACGACGTGGCGTACTCGGTGCACGACTTCGAGGACGGACTGCACGCGGGCCATATCGACCCGGGCTGCCTGTACGCCGAGCCCGAACGGCAGGCGGTCTTCGCCGTGGCCCTCGGCCGGTACGTCTCCCCGGACACCGAGGACACCGAGGGCACCGACGCCGCCGAACTCGCCGAGGCCCTCGACCGCCTTCTCGACCAGGAGTGGTGGCCGCACAGCTACGACGGAACGGCCGTCGCACAGGCCCGCCTCAAGGACGCCACCAGCCAGCTCATCGGCCGCTTCTGCCTGGCCGCCGAGGTCGCGACCCGCCAGGTGTACGGCAACGGCAGGCTCACCCGGTACACCGCCGAGCTCGTCGTCCCGCGCGCGGCCCGACTGGAATGCGCCGTGCTCAAGGCGGTCGCCGACCGGTACGTCATGCAGCGCGCCGAGCAGGAGCGGCGCCGCGCCGACCAGCGGATCGTCGTCGCCGAGCTCGCCGAGGAGCTCACCGCCCGCGCGCCGTACGGACTCGACCCGCAGTTTCGCGCCCTGTTCGACGAAGCGTCCGACGACCGCGCCCGCAAACGCGTGATCATCGACCAGATCGCCTCCCTCACCGAGACCTCCGCGCGCGTGTTGCACGCGAGACTCACTGGGTACGTGTGACAGCAGCGGCTTGGGAGGGGGAGGGCGTGACCCTGCGTGGCCTGATCGGGTCACTCCCTCTTCCCGCCTCACGCTCCGTGCGGGACGCTCGCTTGTGGCGGCATCCGCGATGTTCAACTGGCGCCTTGTTCCTTCGGTAGTTCCTCCAGTTGTTCATCCGGTTGTTCATCCGGTTGTTCATCTGGCTGTGCATCTGGCTGTGCATCTGGCTGTTTATCCGGTGGTTCATCCGGCGCATTGTTCATCTGGGGCCGCCCCCAGACCCCCGGCAGGAGGCAACAAGTGGTCGACGCGTATCAGACATTCGTCATCGTCGGAGGAGGACTGGCCGGCGCCAAGGCGGCCGAGACGCTCCGGGCGGAGGGCTTCACCGGCCGCGTGATACTGATCTGTGACGAACGCGACCACCCCTACGAGCGCCCGCCCCTCTCCAAGGGCTACCTCCTGGGCAAGAAGGAGCGCGACAGCGTCTTCGTCCACGCGCCCTCCTGGTATGCGCGGCACGACATCGAGCTGCACCTCGGCCAGAGCGTCGACGCCGTCGACCGCACCGCCAGGACGGTCCGCTACGGCGACGACGGCACCCTCGTCCACTACGACAAGCTGCTGCTCGCGACGGGCGCCGAACCCCGCCGCCTCGACATCCCCGGCACGGACCTCGTCGGGGTCCACCACCTGCGCCGCCTCGCCCACGCCGAGCGCCTCAAGCGCGTCCTCACCGCGCTCGGCCGCGACAACGGCCACCTCGTGATCGCGGGCGCCGGCTGGATCGGCCTGGAGGTCGCGGCCGCTGCCCGCGAGTACGGCGCCGAAGTCACCGTCATCGAGCCCGAGTCCACCCCGCTGTACGGCGTCCTCGGCCCCGAGGTCGGGGGTCTCTTCGCCGAACTGCACCGCGAGCACGGTGTCCGCTTCCACTTCGGCGCCACGCTCACCGAGATCGTGGGCCAGGACGGCATGGTGCTGGCCGCGTACACGGACACGGGTGAGGAACACCCGGCGCACGATGTCCTGGCGGCCATCGGTGCCGCCCCGCGTACCGCTCTCGCGGAGGCCGCCGGCCTGGAGATCGCCGATCGCGCGCACGGCGGGGGCATCGTGGTCGACGAGCGGTTGCGTACGTCCGACCCCGACATCTACGCAGCCGGTGACGTGGTCTCCTTCCCCTACCCCCTGTTCGGCACCCGCCTGCGTGTGGAGCACTGGGCCAACGCGCTGAACGGCGGCCCCGCTGCCGCGCGGGCGATGCTGGGCCAGGAGATCACCTACGCTCGCGTGCCCTACTTCTTCACCGACCAGTACGACCTGGGGATGGAGTACTCGGGGTGGGCGCCACCGGGGTCGTACGACCAGGTGGTGATCCGGGGAGACGCGGGGAAGCGGCAGTTCATCGCCTTCTGGGTGAAGGAGGGGCGTGTGCTGGCCGGGATGAACGTGAACGTGTGGGAGGTCACGGAGCCGATTCAGGAGCTGATCAGGAGGGGGGTTCCCGTGGACCTGGAGAGGCTGGCGGACCCGCACGTTCCGTTGGAGAGCCTGCTCGCCTGAGCACCTGCCGGGTTCTGTTGCCTGAGCACCTGCCGGGTTCTGTCGTCGGGAGGCACACGAGGCGGCACTCGAGGCGGCACCCGGCAGGATCGCCCACGCGGCACAGCCGCATGTCACACGCATGTCACCCACAGCCCCGCACCCCTGTCACCCACAGCCCCGCCCCCCTTCGTGCGCGCCCCGCGCCCTCGGAAGTGTCCGTCCCGCCCCGTAGGATTCACGCGTGGCAGGACGGATCAACGACGAGGACGTGAAGGCGGTTCGGGACGCGGTTCCGATCGACGCCGTCGTCTCCGAGTACCTCCAGCTGCGAGGCGCGGGCGGGGGGAACCTGAAGGGGCTGTGTCCCTTCCATGACGAGAAGTCGCCGTCCTTCCAGGTCAGCCCGAGCAAGGGGCTCTTCCACTGCTTCGGCTGCCAGGAGGGCGGCGACACCCTCACGTTCGTGAGGAAGATCGACCACCTCTCCTTCTCGGAGGCGGTCGAGCGCCTCGCCGCCCAGGCCGGCATCACCCTGCGCTACGAGGAGGGCGGGTACAACCCGTCCCACCAGCGTGGCGAGCGCATCCGCCTGGTCGAGGCCCACAAGCTCGCCGCCGAGTGGTATGCCGAGCAGCTCGCCGCCGGCCCCGAGGCGGACACCGGCCGGGTCTTCCTCGCCGAGCGCGGCTTCGACCAGAGCGCCGCCGTCCACTTCGGCATCGGCTACAGCCCCCAGGGCTGGGACCACCTCACCCGCTACCTCCGCGGCAAGGGCTTCACCGACAAGGAGCTGATCCTCTCCGGTCTTTCCCAGGAGGGGCGCCGTGGTCCGATCGACCGCTTCCGGGGCCGCCTGATGTGGCCGATCCGGGACATCGGCGGGGAGGTGGTCGGCTTCGGGGCACGGAAGCTGTACGAGGCGGACAGCGGGCCCAAGTACCTGAACACCCCCGAAACGGCGCTCTACAAGAAGTCCCAGGTCCTGTACGGCATCGACCTCGCCAAGCAGCACATCGCCAAGACCAGCCGGGCGGTCGTCGTCGAGGGCTACACGGACGTGATGGCCTGCCACCTCGCGGGCGTCACCACCGCCATCGCGACCTGTGGCACGGCGTTCGGCGGCGAGCACATCAAGATCCTGCGCCGCCTCCTGATGGACAACGGCTCGGCACGCGTGATCTTCACCTTCGACGGCGACGCGGCCGGCCAGAAGGCGGCCCTGCGCGCGTTCGAGGACGACCAGAAGTTCGCCGCCGAGACGTACATCGCGATCGCTCCGGACGGCATGGACCCCTGCGACCTGCGCCTCGCGAAAGGCGACGAGGCGGTCGCCGAGCTGACCGAACCCCGCACGCCGCTCTTCGAGTTCGCACTCCGCCAGATCGTCGCGCGGTACGACCTCGAAACCCCCGCCGGACGCGCGGCCGCCCTCGACGAGGCGGCGCCGGTCGTCGCGCGCATCAAGAACAGCGGTGCTCAGCACGAGGTCGCGGTGGAGCTCGCGGGCATGCTCGGCATCCTCGACACGCAGTTCGTGGTCAAGCGCGTGGCCCAGCTGGCCCGTTGGGCGCGGGAGCGCGGCGGCAGTCCGCCCGCGCCGCAGTCCCGTACACACCAGCGGTACGAGGCCGCCCCCCGCCCGACCACCAGGGGCCCCGCCCTCACCCTCCGCAACCCCGTCTACGCCACCGAGCGTGAGCTGCTCAAACTCGCCCTCCAGCGCCCGGAGTTGGTCTCCCCGGCGTTCGACGCGTACGGGATCGACGAGTTCACCGCCGCGCCGTACGCGGCCGTGCGCCAGGCCATCATGGACGCGGGCGGCACCGAGTACGGCGTACAGGACCCGCAGGAATACCTGCTCCGGGTCCGCGAGATCGCTCCGGACGACGTGGTGCGGGCCATGGTGACCGAGCTGGCGGTCGAGGCCATCATGCGCAAGACGGTCGACGAGGTGTACGCGGGCGAGCAGTTGGTCACCGTGCGCAGGCGCGCCGTGGAGCGCCGCGTCCGTGACGTCCAGGGCACCCTGACCCGCCTCGGCCAGCACGCGGACCCGGCCCAGTTCGCCGCCGTGCAGAACGAGTTGTGGGTACTGCAGCAGTACGACCAGGCTTTGCGGGAGCGGGGGGCGGAGGCGCTCTAGGGGGCGCCGCTGCCGGGGGTTGTCAGTCCTGTCTTCCCTCCTGTCCCAGTCAAACGAGTCTCAGTGTCCCCGTCCGTCAGTCCGATGGTCAATCGACCTGAGTAACCACGCAGTCACGGACCGGACTCAAAAAGTCCCCGCACGCCCCTCGTGGCGGCGATGTGTCGTACCCCACACTGGGTGGGGTTCCGGTGCCTGAGCCCCCGGAGCGCGTCAGCCCGTCCCCTATGGGCCCCCACGGGTCCGAGACCCCCGCGGTTCCGCCCCCTGACTGCGGGACGGACGGCGGAAAGGCTGTCGCCCTCCCCGACGTACCACTGACGTACCACTGACGTACCGCTGGTGCATGCTTCCGCAGCGATATTCCTGGAGGTCGTCCCCGTGCAGACCCAGACCCTCACTCAGCCCCTCACCCAGACCCTCGCTCAGCCCCTCGCGCAGCGCGAGATCAGTACGGACAGTGCGGAGTTGGTCGGGGTGGTGCGCGCCCGCGCCGACGCCACCGGTCCCTCCCCGGACCTGTTCCGCCAGTACCTGCGGGAGATCGGCCGCATACCGCTGCTCACGGCCGCCGAGGAAGTGGAGCTGGCCTGTCGCGTGGAGGCCGGCCTGTTCGCTGAGGAGAAGCTCGGGAACACCTCCGGCCTGGACGCCCAACTCGCCCTGGAACTTGACAAGTTGGTCGCCATGGGCCGGAGGGCCAAGCGCCGTATGATCGAGGCGAACCTGCGGCTGGTCGTGTCGGTGGCGAAGCGTTACGCCGGGCGTGGCCTGACGATGCCGGACCTGGTGCAGGAGGGAAACCTCGGCCTGATCCGGGCGGTGGAGAAGTTCGACCACGCGAGGGGCTACAAGTTCTCGACGTACGCGACCTGGTGGATCCGCCAGGCCGTGTCCCGGGCGCTGGCCGACCAGGCCCGCACGATCCGGATACCGGTCCACGTGGTGGAGCTGATCAACCGGGTGATCCGCGTCCAGCGCCGTATGCTCCAGGAGCGCGGCTGCGAACCCACCCCCGACGAAGTGGCCGCCCACCTCGGCCTTTCCGGCGAGCGCGTCAGCGAGGTCCTCCGCCTCGCCCGGGAGCCGGTCTCCCTTCACACCCCGGTGGGCGGGGAGGAGGACGTGGCGCTGGGCGACCTCATCGAGGACGGCGACGCGACGAGCCCGGTCGAGTCGGTGGCCCTCCTTCTCCTCAGGGAACACCTGGAGGCGGTCCTGTCGACGCTGGGGGAGCGGGAGCGGAAGGTCGTCCAACTGCGGTACGGGCTGGCGGACGGCCGCTCCCGCACGCTGGAGGAGATAGGCCGCGTCTTCGGCGTCACACGGGAGCGGATCCGCCAGATCGAGTCCAGGACCCTGCACAAGCTCCGCGACCACGCCCACGCCCACCAGCTCCGGGGCTACCTGGACTGAGAGCTCCGACGATCAGCAGCACCAGGCATCTGACAGGTTTCGGGACGGCTCAAGCGATAGCCAAGCTGAGTCATCCGCCCGCGAAGCGGGCACCCAGCTTTACCCCCATGTCGCGGCAGGGCCTGCCGGAGGGACGACAGCGGCCAACGGTCGTTCGAGCGTCCGTGAACCTCAGCCCGGCAAGGGCTGGAATCCCCCTCGTTCACGACTCCGTTGGTAAAAGGACAAGACGGGCCGCGCAGCTCGCCTGCCGGTCGGAGGCGGATCCCTCGACCTGCGAGTCCGCGACCGAGGGTGACCGCCTCGTCCGGCGGTTCGTCCCTTTCCCAACGGAGTCGTTCACGAGGGGGAGGAGGTCAATTCAGCCACCGCCTGCGCGAACTGCGCCTCGTACAACCGCGCATAAGCCCCCTTGGCGGCCAGCAGACCGGCGTGCGAGCCCTGTTCCACGATCGCCCCGTTCTCCATCACCAAAATCGTGTCCGCGTCCCGGATCGTCGACAGCCGGTGCGCGATCACGAACGACGTACGCCCCTGGGCGAGTTTCGCCATCGCCTTCTGGATCAGCACCTCCGTACGGGTGTCGACCGAGCTTGTCGCCTCGTCCAGCACCAGAATCACCGGATCGGACAGGAATGCCCGGGCGATGGTGATGAGCTGCTTCTCACCGGCGCTCACCCCGCTGCCCTCGTCGTCGATCATGGTGTCGTACCCGTCCGGCAGCGTACGGATGAAGCGGTCCGCGTGCGCCGCCCGAGCCGCCTCCTCGATCTCGCCCCGGGTCACCTCCCGCGAGGCCCCGTACGCGATGTTCTCCGCGATCGTCCCCCCGAACAGCCACGTGTC
Organism: uncultured Actinomycetota bacterium; assembly: GCA_963711935.1. Lineage (GTDB taxonomy): Bacteria > Actinomycetota > Actinomycetes > Streptomycetales > Streptomycetaceae > Streptomyces. Next base: position 45,094 of record CAVQGD010000025.1, on the reverse strand, counting down.
CTGGAGCACCATCCCGATCCCGGCCCGGAGTTCGTCGCGGGACATCTTCGCCACGTCGACACCATCCAGGGTGATCCGCCCGCCCGTCACCTCGTAGAACCGCATCAGCAGGTTCACCAGCGTCGTCTTGCCGGCGCCCGTCGGCCCGACGATCGCCACCGTGTGCCCCGGCTCGACCACCAGCGAAAGATCCTCCATGAGCGGCTTGCCGGGCTCGTACCGGAAGGAGACCCCCTCCAGCGCCACCCGCCCCCGCGGCTCCCCCGCTCGCGCCCCCCACGGGGGGAGAAGCCGAGAGCCCAAGGGAGGATCGGCCTCCTGCTCCTCGGCGTCCAGCAGCTCGAAGACACGCTCTGCCGACGCCACACCCGACTGCACCAGGTTCGCCATCGCCGCCACCTGCGTCAGCGTCGTCGAGAACTGCCACGAGTACTGGAGGAACGCCTGGACGTCACCGATCGACAACGCGCCCGATGCGACCCGCAGCCCGCCGACCACCGCCACCAGCACATAGTTGAGGTTCGACACGAAGAACATCAGCGGCTGCATGATCCCGCTGTTGAACTGCGCCCTGAACCCGGCCTCGTACAACCGCTCGTTCTCCTCGGCGAACTGCTTCGCCGACTCCTCCTGCCGCCCGAACACCTTCACCAGCGTGTGCCCGCTGTACATCTCCTCGATGTGCGCGTTGAGCTTCCCGGTCGTACGCCACTGCTGCACGAAGTGCGGCTGCGACCGCTTGCCCACCCGCGTGGCCACGACGAACGACAGCGGTACGGTCGCCAGCGCCACCAGCGCCAGCAGCGGCGACACCCAGAACATCATCACCAGCACACCCACGATCGTGAGCAGTGAGTTGATGAGCTGGTTCATCGACTGCTGCAGCGTCTGACCGAGGTTGTCGATGTCGTTGGTGGCGCGGCTGAGCACCTCACCGCGCTGCCGCTGGTCGAAGTACGACAACGGCAGCCGCGACAGCTTCGCCTGCACCTCCTCGCGGACCCGGCCCATCGTGCGGTTGATCGCCCGGTTGGACAGCCGCGCCGCCACCGCTATCAGCAGACCGGCCGCCACGAAGACGGCCAGCGCGATCAGCAGTATCTTCCCCACGGCGGCGAAGTCGATGCCCTCGCCGGGTGTGAAGTCCGTGCCCCGCAGCATGTCGGCCATGCCGTCGTCCCCGCGCTCCCGCAGGGAGGCGAGCACCTCGGCCTTCGTGGCGCCCTCGGGCATCTCCCGGCCGACGACCCCCGCGAACACCAGATCCGTCGCCCTGCCGAGGATCCACGGTCCCAGCACGGACAACCCCACGCTGAGCACCACGCACGCGAGCATCGCGGACAGCGTGACCCCCTCGGACCTGAACTGGGCGAGCAGCCGCCTCCCGGACGCCTTGAAGGCCATCGAGCGGTGACCGGGGCCGCGCCCGGCCATCATCCCCGCCAGCGCTCCCGCCATCAGGCCGCCTCCGCTTCCGTGAGCTGGGACAGCACGATCTCCCGGTACGTCTCGTTCCCGGCCATCAGCGCGTGGTGGCGGCCCGTGCCGACGACCCGGCCCTCGTCGAGGACCACGATCCGGTCGGCGCCCCGGATGGTCGCCACCCGCTGGGCGACGATCACGACGGTCGCCTCGGCGGTCTCGCGGGCCAGCGCCGCACGCAGCGCCGCGTCCGTCGCGTAGTCGAGCGCCGAGAAGGAGTCGTCGAAGAGGTAGATCTCCGGGCGCTGCACCAGCGTCCGCGCGATCGCCAGCCGCTGCCGCTGACCGCCCGACACGTTCGTGCCACCCTGCGCGACCGGCGAGTCCAGCCCGCTCTCCCACCCCGCCACGAACTCCTTCGCCTGCGCCACCTCCAGAGCGTGCCACAGCTCCTCGTCGGTCGCGTCCGGGTTGCCGTACCGGAGGTTGGTGGCCACCGTGCCCGCGAAGAGGTACGGCTTCTGCGGCACCAGCCCGACCGTCCGCGCCAGCAGCTTCGGGGTCGAGGGCCCGTACGTCCACGCCGTCCACGAGCACCTTGCCCTCGGTGGCGTCGAACAGCCGCGGGACCAGCCCCAGCAGCGTCGACTTCCCGCTGCCCGTGGATCCGATGACGGCCGTGGTCTCGCCCGGCCGTGCCACCAGGTCGATGCTCTTGAGTACGGGCTCCTCGGCGCCCGGATAGCGGAAGCCCGCGCCCCGCAGCTCCAGCGTCCCGTGCCGCCGCAGCTCCTCTACCGGCTCGGAGGGCGGCACGACGCTGACTCCTGGTGCCCAGCACCTCCTGGATGCGCTCCGCACAGACCTCCGCGCGCGGCACCATCATGAACATGAAGGTGGCCATCATCACGGCCATGACGATCTGCATCAGATAGACGAGGAACGCGGTCAGCGCGCCGATCTCCATCCCGCCGCTGTCGATCCGGTGCGCGCCGAACCAGACCACCGCGACCGACGAAGGTTCACCACCGTCATGACGATCGGGAACATCAGCGCCAGCAGCCGCCCGGTGCGCAGCGACACCTCGGTGAGCTCGGTCGTTGCGCCTCCGGAAGCGCTCCTTCTCGTACTCGTCCCGCACGAAGGCGCGGATGACACGGTTGCCGGTGATCTGCTCGCGCAGCACCCGGTTCACCGTGTCGAGCCGCTCCTGCATCGTGCGGAACAGCGGCCGCAGCCGGCGCACGATCAGCGCTCACGGAGATGCCGAGCACCGGCACGACGCGCCAGCAGCACGCGCCGACAGCGGCACGTCCAGGCCGAGCGCCATGACGATGCCGCCGACGCACATGATCGGCGCCGACGACCATCAGCGTGAACGACATCAGCGCGAGCATCTGCACCTGCTGCACGTCGTTGGTCGTCCGGGTGATCAGCGACGGCGCCCCGAAGTGGCCGACCTCACGCGCGGAGAACGACTGCACCCGGTCGAAGACGGCCGCCCGGATGTCCCGGCCGAGCGCCGCGGCCGTACGGGCGCCGTAGTAGACGGCGCCGATGTTGCAGACGACCTGCACCAGCGAGACGCCGATCATCAGGGCGCCGAAGCGCAGGATGTAGCCCGTGTCCCCCTTCACGACACCGTTGTCGATGATGTCGGCGTTCAGGGTGGGCAGATAGAGGGTGGCGCAGTCTGCAGGAGCTGCAGCAGCACCAGCAGGGCGATGGGTTTCCGGTACGGGCCTGAGGTGGGTCCGCAGCAGTCGTATCAGCACGCGAGTCTCTCGGTCGGTCAGGAGGTAACGAGAGTGACGGATGGGTGGTCCGCCCCCATCTTCGGACACTCCGCTCCGCGTTACCTCAACCGATTAAGCCAAGAGCGGTCCACGAGCAGCGACGCGCTTGAGCCGAAGCGCGGCCTCGGCACCGGCCGCTCAAGCCACGGCGGGCCCAGCGCCGACCGGTTACGCCCCGAACGCCCCCGGATGGGTCTGCTCCCGCACCGCCACGTACTGCTGCCGCACCGCCTGCCCCACCGCCAGCTCCTCGCCCGGCTCCAAGATCTGCGCGGCCGCGCCCTGCCAGACCGGCGGGGTGTGCGGCGTCGAGGGTGCCCTGCGAGACGCCGAGCGCCCAGGCGGCCTGCCGGGCCGCGCCGATCGCCGCGTAGTCGGCGGGCTGCGGCACGACGACCTGCGTCCCGAACAGCGCGGGCGCCGCCGCCTGCACGGCGGGCAGCTCGGCCGCCGCACCCAGCAGGAAGACCCGCCGCACCTCGACGCCCGCGCCCGCGCAGCACGTCCAGCGCGTCCGCGAGCCCGCACAGCATGCCCTCGAACGCGGCCCGCGCCAGATGCTCGGGCTTCATCGACTCGCGCCGCAGCCCGGCCAGCGTCCCGGCGGTGTGCGGCAGGTTCGGCGTCCGCTCGCCCTCCAGATACGGCAGCAGCACCAGCCCGTGCGCGCCCGGCGTCGACTTCATCGCCAGCTCGGACAGCCCCTCCAGGTCGGGCAGCCCAGCAGCTCGGCGGTGCCGCGCAGCGCCCGTACGGCATTGAGCGTGGTGCACCACCGGCAGATGCATGCCCGGTCGCGTCGGCGAGCGAGGTGATCATCCCGCCGGAGTCGACGAGCGCCTCGTGGTGCACGGCCATCACGGACCCGGAGGCGCCCAGCGACACCACCGCGTCGCCGAGCCCGATGCCCAGCCCGAACGCCGCGGCCATCGTCTCGCCCGTCCCCGCGGAGATCAGCAGCCCCTCGGGGTCGTCCCCGCGGCCTCCGACGGCCCGAGCACCTCGGGCAGCAGCGCCTGATGCCCGAGCGCCAGCTCGACCAGATCGGGCCGGTACGACACCGGTAGCCGCCGACCAGTACCCGGTCCCGGAGGCGCCGCCCCGGTCGGTGGTCCGGCGGGCCGGCCGGCCCAGCAGCTGCCACACCAGCCAGTCGTGCGGCTGCATGAGCACGGCCGATGCGCAGCGCGGCGTCGGGCTCGGTCCGGGCCATCCAGCGCAGCTTGGTCACCGGCTGCGCGGCCTGCGGTACGCAGCCCACGGCCTGCGCCCAGGCCTCCCGCCCGCCGAGCGCGTCGACCAGATCGGCGGCCGCGACCTGCGCCCGCTTGTCGCCGCCGACCAGCGCCGGACGCACCGTGTTGCCCTGCGCGTCCAGCGCGACCAGCGCGTTCTGCTGCGCGGAGACCCCGATGGCCTGCACACCTTCGAGCAGCCCGCCGCCCGCCGCCTCGCCCAGGGACAGCAGCCAGGCCTGCGGATCGACATCGGAGGGACGGCCGCCGCTCGGCGCTGCTCCAGCGGATGCGGGGCATACCCCTGCCTGAGCACGGCTCCCGGTGTCCGTGTCACAGACGACGATGCGAGTGAAATCGGGCGAACTGTCCAGCCCGGCGACTATCCCCATGGCGGAAATTCTGCCGTACCGGAGGAGTGGGGAGCGCCGCGCCGTACGGAGCCGGGCGGGAGTGCCGCGCCGTACGGAGCGGGTGGGGTGTGCGAGGTGTGCGGAGCGGGTGGGAGTGCCGCGTCGTGCGGAGCGGGTGGGGTGCGCGGGGCGGCCGGGGCGGGCGGCAGCACTGCCCGGAGGCTCTTCGGCGCGCTGCCGTCGCCCGGAGGAGCGATCAAGGCTCTCAGGGTTTGTCAGGTGTTACTGGCCGGGTTTGTCAGGTGTTGCTGGTGCCCCAGTCGTCCGCGCCACTGCCGTTCGCGTTCCGTTCACGCAGCGAGCGGACCCGCTCGGCGACCGAGTCGGGCACGTGCACGTGGTCCCCGACCCTGTCGCTCACCGCGTGGTACGCCTTGCCCGCGAACGCGCGGCCCTGTTGGGCCGCCGACTCGGCGGTGTTGCGCACCGCGGGATTCTGCGGCGACCTGGCGGGCGGACTTCTTCAGCTGCTCGTAGCGCTCGCGCCCGGCCCGCGTGCCCAGCACGTAGCCCAGGGCCAGTCCGACGACGAACGTGAGCCGATAGCGCATGGCGGCCACCCTTCCTTCGTCGGTCGTCGTTGCCCGTCCTGCCTTGGCCTGCCGTGCTGCGTCGGTGCCGCGGTCACCCGCGGGGATACCGATTGGCGGAGCACCCCCCTGCTTGCGCTAATGTATGTGTCGCAGCGAGCGCGCGCCCCCTGGCGGATGCCCAGGCAGGTACGTTCGATGCAACGAGACAATCCTCCGTAGCTCAATTGGCAGAGCAGCCGGCTGTTAACCGGCAGGTTACTGGTTCGAGTCCAGTCGGGGGAGCTCGGTCCTCCGTAGCTCAATTGGCAGAGCAGCCGGCTGTTAACCGGCAGGTTACTGGTTCGAGTCCAGTCGGGGGAGCAGCAAGAAGAGGACCCCGATGGGGTCCTTTTTCATGTCCGGCTGGAACCGCAGAGCCCGCAGGCGAAGTCCTCCAGGGCAGTGCGAAGCCGACCATCCGAAGCAGGAGATCGTATGAGCGGCTATGCTGCGGCAGACGGCGCGCACAAATGTGCGCGACGCGCCGTGACGGGGCGGTAGCTCAGCCGGTTAGAGCAGCGGACTCATAATCCGTCGGCCGTGGGTTCGAGTCCCACCCGCCCCACTTGGGCACATGTTCGAAAATTTGCCGCCACCAGCAATCCGAGCGCCCCGACTGGTTTAGACCAGATGGGGCGCTCATACGTTTTCGGCGTCCTGCGTGAGCGATGCGTGAGCGACTGTGCCAGAGGGCAGCGGACGGCGGGCGCGCGGGACGATGCTCTCGGCGTTCCTCGCCACCTCCTGGTCGACCTGGGGGAGGAGGCTGGTGTACGTGTCGCCCGCCAGCTGAATCGACCCGTGCCGCAACGTCTCCTTGATCGCATGCAGGTCACCACCGCCCGCGTGGATCAGTGTCGCGGCCACGTGGCGCAGATCACGGAGGTTGATCGGCGGCAGCCCTGCCTCCCGGTACAGCCGACGGAACACATCCGACACCTTTTCCGGATGGAGCCAGCCGCCGCCCTCGTCGACGAACACCTTCCCTGTCTCCTCCCACGGGAGGTTCTTGTCCAGGCACGCCTGACGCTCGTTCTGCTGCCGGACACGGTGCTCCGCGAGGACTTGCAGCGTCGCGGGACCCAGGGCGATCGTCGCGGCGCTGCCCTCTGTCTTCGGGTTGCTCTCCACGGGAGTCCACCCGTCCTGGATGATCGTCTTGGAGACTGTCAGCTGAGCCTTCGCGAAGTTGATCCCGGACCAGTCCTGCCCGACCGCCTCACCACGGCGCAGGCCCCGGAACGCGATCAGGTGGAAGAGGGCATAGAGGCGGTCGGGCTCGCTGTGGTCGAGGAACTCGCCGACCTGGACCGGCGTCCACACCATGACCCCTGACGGCTTCTCACCCGTCCGCTGCCACCGCTCCACATGCTCGGGTGTCCACAGCACCGCCTTCGGCCGCTTGCCCGAGGCGAGTTCGACGTGCGCGGCCGGGTTGAACGTGAGCAGCTGCTGAGAGATCGCCGAGTTGAGCGCGGACCGCAGCGTCGCCCGGATCCGCTGCTGCGTCGCCGGCCCGGTCACCCGCCGGTACGGGGGGAGTGCTTCCAACTTCGCCCGCTCTGCGGCCAGCCGGGCCGTCTCTGACGCGGGCGGCCGGGACGGCTTCCCCCACTTCGCCCGCGCCTGCTGCTCGCGCCGCCGCTGGTTCTCCGCCTCGATCGTCTCGTTCGCCGTGTCGATGGCGTCGAAGAACTCCACCAGGTGACCAACGTTCAGGCGGTCGAGCAGGATGTGCCCGATGCCCGGCTTCAGGTGCACGCGGATGTGGGAGCTGTAGTTGTTGAGAGTGCTCTTCTTCCGCTTCTTCGACTCCCACCACTCATCCAGCCAGTCCCCGACGGTCAGCTTCGATGTGAGCGGCTGGCCGGCGCGGAACCTGCGGCGCGTCTCGGACAGGTCGGGCAACGGGGCGTTCTTGTTCTTGCTGACCGCTTCGAGCAGGTCGCCGATCTTCGTCTGCGCTTCCTGGTCGTCTCCGGGAGCCAGGGCGAGGAGCGCGCGGATCTGGTCCAGCACCTCCTGGGCTTCCTTTGCGGTCCCGTATCCGGAGCGGGAGAAGGAGCGTCGGCCGTTGTCGACGCGCGGCGGAAGCTCCTGCCGCACCGCCCACACCCCATGCCTGCGAGACGACAGCTGCGGGCACGCCTTGCCCAGCGCCTTGCCGCTCTCGCTACGGCAGTAGCAGCGACGGTACGTCGAACCCTTCATGGTCCCTCCCAGGGCAGCCCTACGGCCTATCCCTCATTGTCGCCACTCTTAGGGAACTGCCGGTAACACTCCTGGTTCTTGTCGCGGACCGCTTTGTCTGAACTCCAACTCCCGACTGCACGCTTGACCATCTGCGTGATCTGCTCCTCGGTCAGTCCCTGTTCCAACGCCTCCTCGGCCGCGCGTGTGACGCCCCACATTGCGCTTTGCACGTCCTCCGATGCGCCGAAGAGGTGCCTCAGGACAGGCGTCCGGTTCTCTGCCTTGAAGCGCTCTTCTTCGCCCTCGGGGAAGGTGATGGATTCCCCGTCCGCGAGACGCCAGATCTCCCCCAGTGGAACTTCGCCCAGGGCCCAGGGCCACGCCTCCCATGGCTCCATGGCCAGGTCAGGGGCTAGGCGCAGGAGGGGAATGGACCAACGCCTCGTCCCGTCTGGGCTGACCCATTCGCTGTCTTCCCATACCTCGTCGTGGGCCGGGTCGTGTGCGGTTCCGTCGGTGGGCGGAGGCCCCATGAGTAGGCGAGTAGGGGTGACCTGTAGCGCCACGGCGAGAGCGACCAGATCATCGGCGTCTACGCGCCGCTTGCCTTGCTCGATCTTGGTGATGCCTGAAGGCAGGATCGGCCGGCCCAGCTTGGCCAGGCGGGATGACAGTTCACGGACCGATGTACTGCCTCGGAGGCGAGCGACTTCCTTTGCCACCCGCTGGCCTACGCTGCCGAGCTTTGTCGTTGTTTCCATGTCACGAACAGTAGATGCCATTCCGTGACGTGCCAAGCCCCGATCTGTTTCCAAGTCACGAACACGTGTTGCCGCTTGACGAACACGTCAGGCTTGCCGCAGTCTGTTTCCACCTTCCACTGTTTCGTTTCCAGAAGGGAAACAGGCATGACTGCTGCCGAGCAGCAAGACGAGCAGCGGCGTCCGCTCGCAACGCCAGACCAACTGGCCGTCTATCTGGGGGTTTCCAAGGCGACCATCTACCAGTGGTCGTCGCGAGGCGGCCCTTTCCCGCTCTTCCGAGTGGGGCGCCACCTCCGCGCCCGCTGGTCTGACGTCGACGCCTGCCTGACAAAGCAGGAGTCTGGAACGAGCGCCGCATGACCGCGTCGACTCTGACGATCGCCGAGATCCTCAATCAGCCCGCCGTCATCCCGCTGTGGCCGACCGTCGGCCGAGCCCTGGGTCTCGCCGAGTCCACGACCTACCAGCTGGCAGCCGAGAACCGACTGCCCATCGAGGTCATCCGCCTCGGACGCCGGCGCGTCGCCAGGACTGTCGACCTCCACCGCTTCCTCGGGCTGCTGCCCGAGGAGAACGGCGCCGCACCCAGGTACCAGCTGGGAGCGTCCGCCGGAAACGACGGAGAGGCCGGGTACCAGCCGGCCTCTCCAGTCGAGCAATCCGCACCTACGCGCAAGTAGAGAAACGGGACAGCTCCATGCCACAGACAACCACGACGGCAACGGCGCCGTCGACCCCGACCGGCCAGCGCCTCGACCTCAACGAGATCACCGCCGCCCAGCGCGGCGCCGCCTGGATGCTCCGCTGGAACTGCACCCCCTGGTGCATCAACGACCACACCGCCCCCGCAGCCCCCGAATGGCACAGCAAAGCTCCCGTCGAAACCGAACTGCGGGACTCCGACATCGACTCCAGCGGCTACGGCCGCAACGGCACCAACCTTCCATGGCTCGCCGCGGAGATCATCGTCGCCAACGACCAGCCGCAGGCCTACGGCCGCGAGACCGAAGTCTGGCTGAGCTACGGCATCCACACCGCCCAGCTCACCCCGGCACGAGCCCGCGAGGCGCTCACCGCTATGCGCGGCTTCATCACGCAGCTGGAGGCCGTGTGTGACCAGGCCGACCAGATCGCGGCCGACGACTTCAAGGGCGACCCGGAGATAGCCCGCCTGGACCGCGAGGCCGATGACCGACGGATCCAGCGAATCAACAAGGCGGGCGCGTGAGCACCGCGACCAACGGCACGGCGGCCGAGGAACAACGCCGCGCCAACCGGCCCGTCCGCGACCCGGACCCCGCCCGCAACGCCGTGTATTGGGCACGCATCGACGCCATCGTCGACCAGGCCCCGCCCCTCACGATCGAGCAGAAGGCGATCATTCGCACCGCCTTCCACGGAGCCACAGCTCGGAGGGCAGCAGCATGACCGATCGCAGCCCCGGCCAGTGGCCGGTTGAGGAGCCCGCCGACCTTGACACGGAAGAGTACGCAGCCGTGCCCACCCCTGACGCCGACGAGCTGTACATGAAGCGGGCGGAGGAAAAGGCGCTTCACGAGATGGTCCTCGACTCCATCCGGCACGACTTGGAGCAGCAGCCGAGCCCGCGCACCGTCCTCACCGCCGCGCGGAACTGGTGCACGCGCATCACCACGGCCGCCGAGGACATCGCCCAGGCCAAGCGCAGGGCCGCATGACCGCGGGCGGGCGCTGTCACTCCCCCGCGGCGCCCGCCCGCACCCCCGCGAACTTTCGATCCAGCTCGTAGAAGAGAGCACGTTCGTGACCGACAACATCGCCTTCAACCGGATCGCCGACCGCGTCCGCGACCTCGGCATCCAGCACCGTTACAGCGGCGGCGCCCTGCGAGCCCAAGGGGTGTGCCACGACGGCGACGCAGAGGGCACCGTCGCCATCCGACGTGGCAACAACGGCGGCGCGGTCGTCTTCTGCCACAAGTGCGAGGGCAACTCCGATTTCCTGGCCGCCCTCGGCATGACCGAGGCCGACCTGTTCGACGAGCCCTTGCCCGAGCGGCAGCACGACCGGCCCGCAGACGACACCTGGATCCCGTGCCAGGACCGCGGTCACAAGCGCGTTGCCCAGTACCTCTACCGCAACGAGAACGGGGCCGTCATCCACGGCGTCACCCGCTGCGACCACAAGTGCTTCGCCCAATGGCGCCCTGACGACACCAACCGGTCCGGCCGCCGCTGGTCCCTCAACGATAAGAGCGGCAACCGGCTCGTCAGGGTCGTGCCGTTCCGGCTGCCCGAGCTGCTCAAAGCCAAGACCGAGGACCGCGTCGTCTTCATCTGCGAGGGCGAGAAAGACGCCCTCACTCTCGTCGACCACGGGCTCGTCGCCACCTGCAACGCGGGCGGCGCGGGCAAGTGGACAGCCGAACACGCCCGGCACCTCGAAGGCATGGACGTCACGATCGTCGCCGACCGCGACGACAAGGGCCGTGAACACGCCGTTTCCGTCGTCGAGACCCTGCGCGGTATCGCCAGTTCCATCTATGTCGTGCAGGCGAAGACGGGCAAGGACGCCGCAGACCACTTCGCGGCCGGGCACAAGGACTCCGAGTTCAACCAGGTATGGGCTCCCCTCCCGTACCCCGGTGACCCGGCGGTGGCTGCATGAGCAGTGCGCCCAACTGGGCCCCGAACATCGAGCCCCCGTCCTGGGACAAGGGCGTCCACGCAGAAGACCTCATGGGCTGGGAGGAGCCCGTACCGCTCGACCCGCCCCCTGCCCCGCCACTGGACGCTTCCAAACTGCGAGGGGTCGGAGTCATGGCGCAGGCCGTGTCCGACAGCCTGCAGGTGCCCGTCGATCTGCCCGCCTGGCTCGGAATGGCCGTCGTCTCGACGGCCATCGGTGGGCGACGCACCGTCAGCCCCAAGCCGGACTGGGTCGAGCCCGTCACTCTCTACACCATGCCGGTCGCGGCACCCGGCGAGATGAAGTCCCCAGCCCTCGGCCTCATGGCCAAGCCAATCTTCGAGGAGCAGAAGCGGCGGCGCCTCGAAGACAGTTCCGCCGTGGCGAGGGACCAGCAGGACCGGCGGATCGCCGAGGCCTGCGTCTCGGAAGCCGAATCCAAGGTCATCAAGGCAGGTGACCCCGCCAAAAGGAAGTCCATGCGGGCGCTCCTCGACGCCGCCCGTGACGACCTCGAATCCCTCGGCGAACCCAAGGTGTTCACGCAGCTCATCGCCGACGACACCACCCCCGAAGCGGCCACCGACGTGATCGCCGAGCAGGGAGAACGCCTCGCAGTGCTCTCCACCGAAAGCTCATTCCTCGGCAACGTCGGCGGCCGGTACAGCAAAAACGCCAACCCCGAGATCGTGCTCAAGGCTTGGAGCCAGGAGCCCCACGCCGTCAACCGCAAGAGCGGCCGGCCGCTACTCCTGGAGCGCCCCAACCTGTCCCTGGGCCTGGCCGTGCAGCCCGGCTTCCTCACCGGAATGGGCGAGACCGGCGACGTCTTCGAAGCCCGCGGCCTCATGGCCAGGTTCATCTTCTCCATGCCCGTCAGCAGAGTCGGTGACCGCGTGTACGACACCGACCCCATCCCGCCCGCGACCAGCCAGGCGTGGGGCGCGCGGGTCAAAACGATGATGGCCGCGATCTGGGATAACGAAGAGTCCCAGGAGATGCAACTCGACCTCAAGGCAAAGGAATCGTTCCGCTCGTTCTGGGAGGCACTGGAGCCCCGGCACAAATCACACGGCGATCTCGCCGCCATCGAGGGCTGGGCTAAAAAGCTGCCCGGCCAAGTCCTCCGCATCGCGGCCGTCCTGACTCTGTTCGAGGACCCCCAGGCGCTGATCGTGCCGGGCGACGTGATGGACGACGCCGTGTCGCTCGTCCCGTACCTGATCGCGCACGCCCGCCTCGTCTCCGACCTGATGTCGGCCGAGCGCCAGTCGAAGTTGGGGCCTGCCCGTGCGGTGCTCGACTGGCTGCGCCGGAAGCAAGTTGAGGGGCGCTTCTCCGCCGGAGAGGTCGAGAAGGGCGTCCGCGGGCAGGCCTGGTGCACGGAAATGGCGGATGTCGACGACGCCCTTGACGTGCTGGTGCGATCGGGCTGGGTCCGTCAGATCGACCCTCCCGAGCGTAAGGAGGGGCAGAAGGGGCGCCCGCAGAAGCGGCGGTTCGTGACCCACCCAGAGGTGACGAGCAAGCCGGAGAGCCGGGTTATCTCCATTAATTCCATGCCCCGGGGTGCTGCGTGAGTGGCCCCGGGATTACTTCCAGGACTCCCCGTAAGCCTATTTCTAACTAATTATTACTTAGCGTAACTATGGGCTAACCATAGCGTCACGGACGGGCTAAGACCTCTCACCTTGAACGTTCCCATCGCATGGAATTAATGGAGGAAAGCCAGTGCTAGCGCCCATCACCTCATTGGTCCCGGCGTCTCCGGGCTGGACCGTCACTGTCGCGGGCCTCATGGACGGTGACCCCACCGTCTGCCCGGTCGTCGCCTGGGCCGCCATCGGCGCCGAAGTGCACCCGGTGTTCGTGGCTGAAGGCGCCGTGTGGACCGGGCCGGAGTACCCCAAGGGCCCCGCCCCGGTCGTCCATGGGCCCACGTCATGAACGTCGATGACGTAGTGGCCGAGAAGATCGCCGCCGCCCGCCGCAGAACCGAGGACGCCAAGCGCCGGCGTGCAGCCCTCGCAGCCGCCCGCCAGCGTGGCCTCGCCCTCCGGCATGCCGCCAAGCTCCGCAACCTCAGCCGTGGCGATACACCCACAGCTGCCGACTCAACCGAGAAGGAGACCAACTGATGTCCGGAGAGACCGTCATCACAGTCGTCGGCAATCTAGTCGACGACCCCGAGCTGCGCTTCACCCCGTCCGGCGTCGCGGTCGCCAAGTTCCGCATCGCGTCCACCCCGCGCGTCTACGACAAGCAGGCCAACGAGTGGAAGGACGGCGACGCCCTGTTCCTCACCTGCTCGGTGTGGAGGCAGGCTGCCGAGAACGTCGCCGAGTCCCTCGCCAAGGGCGTGCGCGTCATCGTCCAGGGCCGCCTCAAGCAACGCTCTTACGAGGACCGTGAGGGCGTCAAGCGCACCGTGTACGAGTTGGACGTCGACGAAGTCGGGCCGACCCTCGCCCGCGCTACCGCGAAGGTCGAGAAGAACCCGGCGGGCGGCGGCCAGCGCCAGGCAGGTGTTTCACCCGAAACACCCGACCCGTGGGCGAACGCCCGGCCCGCGAACAGCCAGCAGCAGGGCGGCGGCTGGGGTGGCGCGCAACAACAGCAACCCGCCGCGCAGGGCGCCAGCTACTCCGACGAGATCCCCTTCTAGGAGACGGCCATGACTGACCACGAGCTCCTGCTGCTTGCCATCGGGTTCGCCCTCGGCATGTACGCCATGCTCACCATCCACATCGTCTTCGGGGTCCGCGACGACCGGCGCGACCACCAGGCCGTGCGCGCCGCCGAGGCCCAGCTCGAAGCCGCACGGAAGCGAGCCGCCGCATGACCGCCAGCTGTGGAGTGTGTGAGCGTGACCTGGAGCATGGCTACCTGTGCCCGGGGGACACGCTCGCCCTCGCCGAGCGCCTGGAGCGCATGCCCCGCCTGTACGAGGCCCTCGCCGCGTTCCTCCACCCCGGCGGCCGACGACCCGAGTACGGGCGATCCCGGCCAGCCGAGGCGCCCCTGCCGATCTGCGAGCCCGCGTTCAACCTCCGCGGCCCCGGCGGCATAGTCGGCGTCCTCGAGGACTGGCGCTCGGCAATGCAGGCCGACCGCGGCTGGGGCGAGCCCGCCATCGAGGGCAACGTCGAACGGCGCATCTTCCGAGCAGCGCGCGGCCTGTCGCAAAACCTGGAGTGGATCGCCGCGAGCTGGCCGATGGCCGGCGCGTTCGCGGAGGAGATCCGGGACGTGGAGCGGGACGTCGCCTCGATCGTGGACCCGCCGGAGCGGTCGCTGCGGCTGGGGAACTGCCCGGCTGTGTACGAGGACGGTGTCGTTTGTGGCGCGGTACTGCGGGTGCCAGCGGGTACGGCGGACGTCTCGTGCCGGTGGTGCGGGTGCCAGTACGGGCCAGACACCTGGCTGGAGTTGAGGAACCTTCAGCTGAACGAGGCGGCATGAAGACCTTGCCTAGGACCCTGGCTCCTAGTAGTGTGGCCGTCGTGCCAACATCCGATTGGCGCGCACGCGTTGATGCCGAGAACCGGTTGCAGCGCGAACTGCAGGCAGAGCTCTCAGCCAGCGCCCGAAGGCGAGCGGAAGCGTTCGAAGAGGGCGTTCGAGAACTCGGCAGCAAGTCGGCTGTCGCCCGAGAGATTGGGATCGACGTCAGCGCAGTCAGAAGGTCCATCCGCGAGTACGGAACGGCGACTGCACCGCCACCGGACTCCCCGAGCACAACTTCATAAGGCCCGCAAAGTAAGCGGGCCCCCGGCTTAGGCGACTGCACCGCCGGCCGGGGACCACTTGACCACCAGGAGATTGAGGCTCCCGTGGACCACCAGAACTTTAGCGCGCCCACTTCCGGCGCGATCACCCCGGCGGAGCAGCTCAACGAGCGCTTCACCGCCGCCTACGCCCAGTACCTGCCGATGGTGCGCGCCACCATCCACAACCGGCTGCACGCCAGCGACACCCACCTCGTCGACGACCTGGCACAGAACACGTTCCTCGCGTTCTACCGCTACCTCAGCCGACTCGACACCAGCCGCGACTTCGGCGGCCTGCTCCGCGTCATGGCCCGCCAGTCCATCAGCCACCACTTCCGCGTCATGCGGCACACCCACGAGCGGCCCGTCGACGTCGGCAGCTGGCAGTACGCCGACCGCGAGATGAGCGGCACCGGCGCCGGCTACTACACCCCGGCTACCACGGGCTTCCGCACCGCCGCCATCACCTCCCGGCCCGGCGACTCCGACCCGGACATGAACGAGGCCCTGCGCTGCGTCCGTCAGGGCGGGGGCACCCGATGAACCACAACCCCACCTCGCCCGGCTGGGTGCCGCCGCTCGACGCCGCCCGCCAGGTGGCCAGCGAGATGCTCGACACCTACCGCCACCCCGACGGCGACACCCGCTGGTACGCCGAGGCCTACGGCGCGCTCAAAGTGTCCCTGGAGCTCGTCCTCAACGCCCTCGACGCCGAGACGCCGCCCGCCGAGGAGCTGATCAGCGGCACCGAGCCCCGCACGGTCACCGTGCACACCCTCGACCACGGCGACGTGACACTCACCTGCCCGGCATGGTGTGTCGGCCACGAGACCGCCCCGCAGTACCGCATCGACATCACCCACACCAGCACCGACCACCACCTGCACCTGCCCGTACACGACGGCCAGGCCGAGCTCATGTACCTCGCGTTCGAGGAGCGGCCGTTCACCGCCACGTGGCCCGGCACCCTGCCGTTCGTGTCCGTCGGCATCGATGGCGACCACTACCCCGTCAGGGTGGACGGCCTGGAGGCCATGGCCGACGAACTGGAACGGCACGCCACAGTGCTGCGGCAGTTCGCCGCCCAGCTGGCCGCGATCCTCGCCGGAGGTGAGCACCGGTGAGCACCTACACCCCGCTGCACAGCCCCGACGACGCGCCCCCGTTCCAGGCACCCCTCGCCGTCGAGATCAGCGCCACCCGCAGCTACCTCGCCGAAGTCGCCACCACCAACATCCACGACGAGGCCGCGATCCTGCGGGCCGCTGTCGGCCTCGACTACCGGCTGCGCGCCCTGCTCGCCGCCCTCGACACCAAACGAGGTGAGGGCTCGTGACCACCTGGTGCGACTGGTGCGGCCAGCGCGACAACGACCCGATCAAACCGACCGACGACGACTAACCCACCCGACCAGGCCGGGCCACCCCCACCGGTGGCCCGGCCCCACCCCCGAAAGGAGGCACCGTGACCACGCTCAAGAAGGCCGGCACCTGGGCACTGCCCGCCGCCCTCACCACCATCGCCATCGTGTGGGCCGTCGCCGCCATCGGTAACATCCTCACCGCCCTCGCCCACCCGGCATTCGCGTACTCCGTCGCCGTCCTCTATGACGCGTCTGGCTGTACGCGCCTCGCCCAGGAGACCGCGCACCGCAGCCAAGGCACCAGTGTCCGGCTGCCGAAGGTAATCGGATGGGTGTTCCTGCCGCTGACCGTCGCCGTCCTCGCCGTCCACGGTGTCCTCGCCGGTGACGTCCTCGCCGCCATCGTCGGCGCCCTGGTCCCCGTCCTCGCGAAGATGACCCTCGTCATGGCCGTCGACCGCGACACGACCCGGATCAGTCCCAAGGCGCAGGCCGCCATCGACCGGACCCGGGCCGTCACCCGTGACCGCATCGCCGTCTCCCGTGCGATCGCCCGAGCCAGCGCCGACGAGACCAAGGCCGCCGCCGACATCGTCAAGCACACCCGTCGAGCGGAAGCGGAAGCCACCACTACCGTGTACCAGGCCCTCGAAGCGCACGCCGAGATCATCGACCGGCACCCCGTGCCGGATCGGCACACCCCCCTGCCCGCGCTGGTCTCCGACACCGAGTTGGAAGCCCTCCTGTCGGGGGGCGTGCCGGACAGTGAATCCGCAGGCGGCACGGGGGTTTCCGCCCCCTCTGGCACGCCCGTGCCGGTCACACCGTGCCAATCCGGCACACCCTCCCTGGAGGGGCCGCAGAACGCGAACCTGCGGGCGGTCGCGATGCTCGCCGCGGAGCTGTACTCCACCACCCCGCCGCCGTCGAAGCGGAAGTTCAGGGAGGCCATGCGCGAGGCCATGAAGGCGCGCGGCCTGACCGGCGGTTGGGACGTCATCGACAGCCTGTACGACCGCGAGCGCGCCCTCGCCGAGGGCGGTGACCGGTCATGAAGGCCATCGTCGTCGGTGCCGTCCTGGCCCTGCTGTGGCTGTGGTTCGGCCTGCCGCTCGCCCCCGTCACGGCCGTGCTGGCCGCGGTCGTCGAGCCGGTCACGATCGCCTTCGTGCTCGGCCTCGCCGCCCGCCCGTACCTCGCCCGGTCAGGGAGGCGGGCGCGGTGAACGAGCCCCTGAAGAAAGCCGCGCAGGACGCCGTCGATGCCGCCGACAACGCCGAGCAGCTGAAGCTGATCGCGGCCGTCCTCCAGGCCCAGCAGCTACTCAACGCCCAGCCCCAGCCCCGGCCCGTACACGCCGTGCAACGCCCGGTCGGCCTGTACATCGCGGCCGGCATCGGCGGCGCGGTCGCCCTCACCTTCCTCGCCATGGCCGCCGCGCTCCTCGCGGTCGCGGTCGCCGTCGGCGCGATCTGCGCCACCGTCTGCCTGATCGTCCTGCGCGGTATGTGGGCCGAGCACCTGAAGGGAGGCAGCAAGTGAGCCGCACGCAGATCGTCACAGCCATCGGCGCCGTGCTCCTGGCCGTGACCGGCTGTCAGCCCGACCCGGGCCCCGCCGGAACGGTCACCGGCAAGGACCGGACGTTCTGGTCAAAGACGCAGCAGTGGACCCATGAGCTGACTGTCCGCACCCAGGACGGCAGCGAGGTCGAGTTCCGGGTCACGAAGCGGGACTACCAGGCCTGCACCCGGGGCTCCGCCTACCCGGCCTGCACGAAGCGCCGCTGACCTTCCCTTCCGTCCCACTTCTTCCCGCCAGGAAGTGAGTCGGGCGGTGGGGACCGGCCAACCGGCCAGCCCACCACCACCGAGAGGAGCCCGCCATGGGCCTGTTCAGCCCCAAGTACCCGAAGTCCGACACCCCCGGCGCCACCGGCACCCCGGCCAAGAAGGAATCCCGCGGCGACCGCAAGGTCCGCGAGTTCCGCGAGCGCCTCGACGCCGACATGGAGGAGAGCTTCAAGAACGCCCGGCGGGCCGGTAAGGAGCGCTCGGCACGCTTCTGGGATGACCAGGAGCGCAAGAACGGCAAGTGAAGTCCGACTACAGCCGACCGGCTACCCGATCCATCCCCACCGACCAGGAGGAACCCCGTGACCCGAGACCAGCGCCTGACCATGGCCGATGACGCCGCCACCAAGGCCGCCACCTCGCCCATAGCGCCACCGTCGCGGCTCGGACAGCGATAGCCACATCCGGGACCAGGCCGCCCCGCTCGCCGCAGCCGGATCGCTGTGGGCCGACATCGCCCGCGCC
Source organism: uncultured Actinomycetota bacterium (assembly GCA_963711935.1). Lineage (GTDB taxonomy): Bacteria > Actinomycetota > Actinomycetes > Streptomycetales > Streptomycetaceae > Streptomyces. Next base: position 26,581 of record CAVQGD010000025.1, on the reverse strand, counting down.
CACGCCGCCATCGCCGCAGCCCTCCCGACGGAGTCCGAGCAGGCCTGACGGCTCCCCGTCGTCCCCGGACCGTCACGTAACGACCCGCCCGGGGGCGGTGGAGGACCGGACAGACCGGCCTGACAGACGAAAGGACACCCCATGAGCAGCAACGACGACATCAAGTTCGGCGACTTCACGACGGGCGAGAAGATCCGCGTGGTCGGTCTGGTGGCCCGCATGGCCAAGCGCGGCGCGGCCGGTGACGGCGTCTGCCATAAGGACCTCCAGGCGCGCGTAGAGGATCGAACGTCAGGCCCTGAAGCGCAAGAACGGCAAGTAGAACCCCCGGGACGGCCCATCCCGCCAAGTCAGCGGCCGTCCCCGGGCCTTCCGTACCCCAGCAAGAGGCAGGAAGCCCAGCATGAGCAACGTCGTCCCCCTCCACAAGGAAGCCGACCCCGACACCCCGGAGAAGGCGCCCGACACCCTCACCGAAACCATCATCGACGTCATCCACGACGCCCAACCCCGCCCCGTCGACCCGCCCCACGAGCAGCTGCCCGAAGGGACATGGATCGCCGAGAAGCAGGCTTACCTCGCCGAAGCCCCGCCCGTCGTACCCGCGGCACTGCGCCGCTGGACCGTGTTCAAGGACACCGTCCGCTGGGCCGCGTCCTACTGCGCCCACGTCACCGGCTTCCACTCCCTCCGCGCACCCGTCTACCTCGCCCGCCTCCTGCTCCGCGCCCCGCGCGGCACCGGCCGGCTCGTCATCCGCTGGGGCCGCTGGGTCGCCGACACCGAAGCCCGCCCCGTCGAAGCCAAAGCCGCCGCCTCCGCCGACGTCGAGGCGTGGCTCGCCCTGTCCCGCGACACTCCCGCCGCGTCCGCCCGCGCCGTATCGCCTCCCTGGCGGTCGCCACCGTGACCGGCATCACCGCCCTGATCTGCTCGTTCCTCGTGCCCGGCTCGGACGCTCGCCGCCGCCCTGCGCCGCCGCGGCCCTCGCCGGCCTGAACGGCAAGAAGGGCGACAAGCCCCTCGTCACCCGCTACGTCGCCACCAACGTGATGCGCCGCCTGGACAGCACCGAAGTGTTCGACGCGCTCGCCGCCATCGGCATCGAAGGCAAGAAAGGCCGCAAAGGCGTCGAGTTCGCAGCCGAAGTCATGCGCGACGGCCCCGGCTGGCGCGCCGAAGTCGACCTCCCCCGGGCATCGAAGCCACGGCCGTGCTGGAGAAGCGGTCCGCGCTCGCCGCCGCCATGCGCCGCCCCATCTCCACCGTGTGGCCCGAAGGCGACCGCACCGCCCACCCCGGCCGCCTCGTGCTGTGGGTCGCCCAGCGGGACCCGGCGAAAGCCGCACGCCGTCTGTGGCCGCTCATGCGCGACGGCCAGGCCGACGTGTACGAGCCGCTGCCCTACGGCTTCGACCCGCGCGGCAACCTCGTCGAGATCACCCTCATGTACTCCAACCTGCTCGTCGGAGGCATCCCCGGCTCCGGAAAGACGTCCTGCGCGCTCGCCATCGTCCTCGGCGTGGCACTGGATCCCACGGCTGAGCTGTGGATTTACGAGCTGAAGGGCTCCGGTGACCTCGACTCCGTCAAGCCCATCTGCCACCGCTACGTGTCCGGCGACGAGGACGAGGACCTGGAGGCCGGCCTCGCCGGCATGCGGTCCGGGATCGCCGAGTATCAGCGGCGCGCCAAGTTCATCAAGGGCCTGCCCGCATCCGAGGTTCCCGACGGACGCCGCGTCACCCGCGCCCTCGCCGAGAAATACCCCGAGCAGAACCTCGGCCCCCGCGTCATCGTCATCGACGAGGTCCAGGAGCTGTTCACCCATGCCGAGTACAAGGAAGAGGCCGCCGCGCTGGCCACGCGCCTGATCAAGAAGGGCCGCGCCTACGGCATCATCCTCATCCTCCTCACCCAGAACCCCGACGCCCCGTCCCTGCCCTCCTCCGTCTCCAGCAGCGTCGGCACCCGCCTGTGCCTCGCCGTCATGGACTGGCGCGCCAACAACAACGTCCTCGGCACCGGCGCCTACGACCGCGGCCTCCGCGCCACCGACATCAGCATCGACGAACAGGGAACCGGCATCCTCGCCCGAGGCCGCGAAGGCACCACCGTCCGCGCCGCGTTCATCAAGCAGACCGAAGCCGAAGACATCGCCAAGCGCGCGCTCGCCCTTCGCACCGCCGCCGGCACCCTGTCCGGGCAGTCCGTCGGCGCGGCCGTCGTCGAGGAAGACGTCGAAACGGTCCTGGATCACCTGCGGGCGATCTGGCCGGACGGAGTGGAGGCCGTGCACTCACACCGGCTCGTCGAGGCCCTCGCCCGCTTCCGGCCCGACCTGTACAAGCCGTGGACGGAGATGGACGCCGCAGGCGCGTCCACGGCGCTGATCGGCGGCGCTGAAGCCGTTCCAGGTAGCCACGAAGCAGCTCACCATCCGGGAGTGCTGCGGCGGCGCCAAGGGCCTGCGCCAGGCGGACATCCCGCCCGCCGAGGACAGCGAATAGAGGCCGCCGAGCCGGTTTCGGGAAGGGGCAGTGGTTTCACCCCGGCCCGAAACCGGTTTCGCCCCCGATATCGGGGCTGAGCTGCGAAGTTTCGAGTTTCGGGGCATCCCGCGCAGGCCCTGAAACAGCCCCTGGAACAGGTTCGGAGACACTCGTCGAGCCGAATCCGGTACGTCACACTGGCCACATGGACCAGCCCATCCGCTACGGCCACCTCACTGCCGAACAGACCCGCCAGGCCCTCGGCGGAATCAGTCCCGGCGCCCTCCGCAACCTCGTCTACCGAGGCCAGCTCAAGCGCTCCGGAGGCACCGAACGCCACCCCTACTACGCCGTCCCCGACGTCACCGCCCTCGACGCCAAACGCCGCGAACGCCAGATCGCTTGACCGCAGGTCAGACGGTGTGTGACGATCTCGGTGAACAACTGTGCCCTCAACCGGCACCACAGACGCACGACGAAGCCCCGACCACATCCCCCGGTCGGGGCTTCGTCATGTCACAGGAGGTGGCATCCGTGGCCGGCATACGCAACGGGCGCCCCTACCGCCGCCTCGTCGCCGCAGTGAAAGCCGCAGGTCATCCCTGCTGGATCTGCGGCCACAACATCCCCGCCAACGTCGACGGCCGCCGACACCCGCTCGCCTTCACCCTCGACCACCTCGTACCCCTCAGCCGCGGCGGCGACCTCCTCGACCCCGCCAACGCCCGCAGCGCGCACCGCCGCTGCAACAGCAGCAGAGGGAACCGGACGGCACCCAAGGTGCAGCAGCGAGCCTCACGGAGGTGGTGAGTCGCCGCTACGGGTCTGCCATCCTGGGGGCATGAGCGACGTGGAGCGCAAGTTCGTGGTCAGAGCCTCAGTGCAATGCCTAGGCTCCATCCACATCGAGGGCCAGGATGAGCCGATCAAGGACCCTGAGCTGTACGAGTCGCTCGCCGCCTTGCTCGGCCCGCACCTTGCAGGCTGGGAGCATGGCGACACAATCCACCTGGCGGCCAGCACCCGCAGCGTCGAAGTACAGCCCTGATCCTGCGCCGGAGGCGGTGACGCAACGTGCTGTACGTCGTCACCGGTCCGCCCGCCTCCGGCAAGTCCAGCTGGATCGACGCACACGCCAAGGCCACCGACGTGGTCATCGACCTCGACCGCATCGCCCGCGCGCTCGCCGGCCCCGGCGCACCCAACTGGAACCAGGACCCCACCCTGCTCCGCGTCGCACACAAGGCCCGATACGCGGCCATGCACGAGGCGTTCGAGCTCCGCGACAAGACCGACGTCTACCTCATCCACACCATGCCCGGCGCCAAGGCCATGGCCAAGTACAAGCGGATGGACGCCAAGGTCGTCGCCATCGACCCCGGGCGCGACATCGTGATGCAGCGCATCGAGGCCATGCGCGACCCGGAGATGCGGAGAGTAGCCAGCCGCTGGTACAGCTCCCGGCAGACCCGGGCTCAGGTGGTCGTGAAGCAGTCCCCGCTCCAATGGTGATCAAGGACCGGGTCATTCTTTGAGCGCAGGACCGGGCGACCCAAACGCCCTTGTCGCCCGATTTTTTACACGGGTCCTGTACTCGCTAATCCGCTGGCGTTGACTCCAGCGATTTAGCAGACGCCCCTCACTCTCCGTGACGTAACGCACTGTGACCGCCGGGGGTGATCATGACGACGAACGTCGAAGCGACCGCCGCCGAGATCGCGCAACTCCGCGTCGGCGAAACAGCGCCTGGACTGGCCCAACTCGCCCTGACCCTCGCGGCTGTGATGGACGGCAAGGACGGGGCGACCGCCAAGGCGAACGCAGGGCGCGAGCTACGCGCTGCGATCGAGAGCCTCCGCAAGATCGCTCCGGTGGCCGACCAGGACGACAAGGTCGACCAGCTGTCGCAGAAGCGGGAGGAACGCCGTGTCCGGGCCCGCCGCGCCTGACCCTGGGTACGGCATCCAGACACCGCGGCTCTTCACGGCCCCGCCCAACTTCCTCTCATCGGCCGGGCAGGAGGCGGTCGAGCTGGCGGCGATGGCCGGGCTGGAGCTGATCCCATGGCAGCAGCTCGTGCTGGACGTGGGGATGCGGGAGCGCGCGGACGGCAACTGGACGGCGTTCGAGATCGCCGTCAACGTCGCTCGCCAGAACGGCAAGGGCGGGATCATCGAGGCCCGTGAGCTGGCCGGGCTGTTCCTGCTCAAGGAGCGGCTGATCATCCACTCGGCGCACGAGTTCAAGACGAGCCGGGTGGCGTTTCAACGTATCCAGTCGCTTATCCTTGGGTGCCCTGACCTGCGTAAACGCGTCAAGCGGATGTTGTGTAACACCACAGAGACGTCGATCACCTTGGTCACCGGGGAGTCCTTGCAGTTCATCGCGCGGTCGGGCGGCTCCGGTCGTGGCTGGACGGGCGACTGCAACATCCTCGACGAGGACATGATTCTTGGTGACGACGCCATGGGGGCGCTCATGCCGACGATGTCGGCCGTCCCGAACCCGCAGCTCTGGTACCTGGGCAGTGCCGGGATCGGCGCCCCGTCCGTGCAGCTGGCCCGGTTGCGGCGGCGTGCGCTGGCCGCGCTGGAGTCCGGCGTCCCGGATCCGTCGCTCGCGTACTTCGAGTGGTCGGTCGACCCGCATGTGGACGAGTGCCCGTCGGGCTGCGCGGACCACGACGACCCCGACGACCCGGCGTCCTGGGCCAGGGCGAACCCGTCTCTCGGCTACCTGATCACCCCGGAGTTCGTGCGCAACGAGCGCGCGTCCCTCGGCTCGTCCGGCATCTTCGAGCGGGAGCGGCTCGGCGTGGGCGCGTACCCGTCGGACTCGGCAGACACGTGGCAGGTCATCGGCGAGGAAGCCTGGCGGGCTCTGGCGGTCGCTGACGCGAAGCGGTCGGCACCGGTGGCGTTCTCTATCGACATGACTCCGGAGCGGTCTCACGCGGCGATCTGCGCGGCGTTCCGGTGGCGGGGCGGCACGCACGTCACGGTTGTCGAGCACCGGCCGGGTACCGGCTGGGTCGTCGGGCGGGCCAAGGAGCTGCACGAGAAGTGGAATCCGCGCTGCTGGGTCGTGGATCCGGCGAGCCCGGCCGCGTCGCTCATCGGCGCGCTGGAGGACGAGGATGACGGCTTGGGCATCGAGGTGGTCAAGCCCAAGGCGCGGGAGATGGCAGCCGCGTGCGGCCAGTTCTACGACGCGGTGTCGGCACAGGAGTTGACGCACTTCGACGATGCGCCGCTGGCCTCCGCTCTGGCGGGTGCGCAGCAGCGTCCGCTGGGGGATGCGTGGGCGTGGGCCCGGCGGATCCCGTCGGTGGACATCAGCCCGCTCGTCGCGTCGACCCTCGCGAAGTGGGGGCTGGGCGCGCAGGTCGAGGAACCGGCAGACATTCTGCGAAGCGTGTGGTGAGAAGGGTGACGGCATGAGCTGGTGGTGGCCCTTCCGCCGCAAGACGCAGCAGCGGGCGATCTCGTACCAGGATGTGTGGGGCTCGGGCGGTGACGTGTCCGTGCTGCGGGGCGGCAGCCAGGAGCGGGCGTTGCGCCTGGGGCCGGTGTACGCGGCCACGCGGCTGCTCGCGGACTCGGTGGCATCCCTGCCGCTGAAGAGCTACCGGGCGGACGGGGACGACCGCCTGCGCGCCCCGGTGCCCTCGCTGTTCCGCCGCCCGTCCGCGGTCGGTACCCGCTACGACTGGCTGCACCGGTGCATGACCTCGCTGACGCTGCGCGGCAACGCCTATGGCCTGATCGTCGCCTCGGGCCCGGACGGCTGGCCGAGCCAGATCGAGTGGCTGCACCCGGACGACGTACACATTGAGGACAACCTCGCGGCCGTGCCGGTCTGGTACTACAAGGGCCGCCGCCTCGACGAGGGGCAGATGTTCCACATCCCCGCCTACACGGTGCCCGGCCAGCTCCTGGGACTGTCGCCGATCGCGTACTTCGCGACGACGACGGAGGCCGGGCTGCTGGCCAACGAGTTCGGCCGGGACTGGTTCGCCAACGGGTCCACGCCGAGCGCCGTCCTGGAGTCGGACATGGAGGTGTCCCGGGACGCTGCCACGATCCTGAAGGCCCGGTTCAAGGAGGCCGCCGCGGGGCGCGACGTGGTGGCCCTCGGCAACGGGGTGAAGTACAAGCCCATCTCGGTGCCGGCCGAGGAGTCGCAGTTCCTGGAGACCATCAAGGCGACCGCGAACCAGATCGCCGCGATCTACGGTGTGCCGCCGGAGAAGGTGGGCGGCGAGACCGGCGGCAGCCTCACCTACGCCACGGTCGAGCAGAACAGCATCGACCTGCTCACGTGGACGCTGCGGCCGTGGCTGGCCCGGCTGGAGGATGCGTTCTCGTGGCTGCGGCCTCCCACCGAGGAGGCGCGGTTCAACGTGGACGCGATGCTCCGCACGGACACCCTCACCCGGTACCGCACACACCGGATCGCCCGCGCGATCGGGCTCAACAACATCGACGAGCTGCGCCGTCTGGAAGACGAGCCGCCGCTGCCCAACGGACTCGGGCAGGACTACGCGCCGCTGGCGCTGTCCGCGGAAGACAGGGAGGGATGAAGTGAACGACGACACCGAGCGCCGCTTCACCCGCGGCCTCGTCGAGGTCCGGGCGGCCGGCGACAGCAGGACCATCGGCGGGTACGCGGCGAAGTTCAACACGCTGTCGCGGAACCTGGGCGGCTTCGTCGAGCGGATCAATCCCGGGTTCTTCGCGAAGTCAGAGGGTGATGGCTGGCCGCGTGTGATGGCCCGCTACAACCACGACAACGCGTATCTGCTGGGCACGTCCCGTGCGGGCACGCTGCGGCTGCAGACGGACGGCACGGGCCTGGACTACAGCGTCGACGTGCCCACGGCACGGGGCGACGTGTACGAGCTGGTGCAGCGCGGCGACATCTCCGAGTCGTCGTTCGCGTTCTTCACCTTCGAGGACGACTGGGCGATGACGGATGACGGGTTCCCGGTGCGCACCCTGCTGTCCGGGCAGCTCGTCGACGTGGCCCCGGTGAACGACCCGGCGTACCTGGACACGTCCACGGGCCTGCGCTCGCTCGCCGAGAAGACGGGCGCCGAGCTGGCCGAGGTCCGGGCGGCGGCCGAGGCCGGTGAGCTGAAGCGGTTCCTCGGGGCTCCGGCCCCCACGATCATTCCGCCGAGCGGGCAGGGCGACCCCCACCCGGTCATGGCGGTACGGCAGCGGCGCGCCGAGCTCATGCGGCGCCGCACCTTCTGAGGCAGGGCGAACCCCACCTCGACACTCCACCCATCCGGCACCCCGGCCCATCCGTCGCGGGTGCCTTCGTCATGCCCAGGAGGGCAACGTGAGTTCGTATATCAAGGCGATCCAGGAGCGCCGCGCCAATGTGTGGGAGCAGGCCAAGGAGCTCCTCGACACGGCGGAGGGCGAGAAGCGGGAACTGACCGCGGAGGAGGAGGCCAAGTACCAGGCTTTCAACGCCGACCTCGACAAGATCGACGCCCGGGTGAAGGACCTGACCGAGGCCGAGCAGCGGACCAGGGACGCGGAGGCGGCGTTCGCCGGGCTGCTCGCCAAGCCGCAGGAGCAGGCGCGCAAGAGCACCGCCGACTCCGAGCTGCGGCGCTGGGCGCGCGGCGAGATGCGGGGCGTCGACGTCGCGAAGCCGGACGGTGTCAGCTTCCGTGACCTGACCAAGGGCACCGCCACGGCGGGCGGCAACACGGTGCCCACCACGTTCTACGGCCAGCTGATGGCCCACCTCATCGAGGTGTCCGGCGTGATGATGGCCGGGCCGACCGTCCTCAACACCGCGTCCGGCGAGACCATTGAGGTGCCCGTCACCACAGCGCACTCCTCGGCCACGCTGACTGCGGAGGCGACGCCGCTCACCGAGTCCGACCCGGCGTTCGCCAAGCGGACCCTGGGCGCCTACAAGTACGGCGTCCTCCTCCAGGCGTCGAGCGAGCTGCTGTCCGACACCGGCGTGGACCTGGAGGGCTACCTCGCCATGCAGGCCGGCCGGGCGCTGGGCAACGCGTTCGGCGTCCACGCCATCACCGGTGACGGCTCGTCGAAGCCGACGGGGGTGATCACCTCCGCGTCGACCGGTGTGACCGGCGGCACCGGCGTGGTGGGCGCGTTCACCGCGGACAACCTGATCGATCTGTACTACAGCGTGATCGCCCCGTACCGGAACAGCTCCTCGTGTGGCTGGCTGATGCGGGACGCCACGCTGGGCGCGGCCCGCAAGCTGAAGGATGGTCAGGGCCAGTACCTGTGGCAGCCGTCCATTCAGGTCGGCGCGCCGGACACGCTGCTGGGCAAGCCGGTCCACACCGATCCGAACGTGGCTGCGGTGGCGCTGTCTGCGAAGTCGGTCGCCTTCGGTGACTTCTCGCAGTACTTCGTGCGCATGGCGGGCGGGGTCCGCTTCGAGCGCTCCGACGATTACGCGTTCAACTCCAACCTGGTTACCTACCGCGCGATCATCCGCGCGGACGGTCTGACCATCGACCAGACCGGCGCCATCAAGGTGTTCGCCGGAGCCGGTACCTGATCCACCCCTGCAACGGGCGGCCACGGCCGGTGGCCGCCCTTCGGCTTGAGAGGAAGCAGCAATGCGCGTCCGCATGAAGGTGACGATCTCCGGCACCCGCGACGGCCGGTCCTGGCCCGAGCGGGGCGGGTACGTGGACCTGCCCGACGACGAGGCCGAGCAGCTGGTCGCTGCTGGCCTGGCCGCCGAGCCCGACGACGACGAGGGCGACGACGGCGACGAGGGCGACGACGGCGACGAGGGCGACGACGGCGACGGGAACGAAGAGCACGCGACCGTCCCCGGCTCGCCGGAGAAGGCCACGCCCCGCCGCAAGCCCGCGACGAAGCCGGTCGCCGAGAAGTAGCCGGAGGCCCGCATGGCGCTCCTGACGCTGGCCGAGGCCAAGGCGCAGCTGGACATCGAGACGGTCACACACGACACCGAGCTGCAGGTGTACGTCGACGCGCTGACCGCGGCGATCGAACGGCACGTGGGGCCGGTGGAGAACCGCACGGTGACCGAGACGACCACGGCGGGCGGTGCCACCCTGTGCCTGTCCCACCTCCCTGTGGTGGCCCTGACATCGCTGGTGCCGGTCCTCACGGACGGCACGGCAGTTGCCGTGTCCGAGGTCGCCCTCGACGGGGCGACGGGCATCCTGCGCCGCAAGGACGGCGCCGGGTTCTGCGGCGGCCCGTGGACGGCCGTCTACACGGCCGGCCGCGGCAGCGTGCCGCCCACCATCAAGCTCGCCGCGCTGATCCTGCTGCAGCATCTGTGGCGCACCCAGTACGGGGCGTCGCGGGGACTGTCGGGGATCGGCGGCGGCGACGACTTCAGCGTCACCGAGCCCGTTCCGGGCTGGGGCTACGCGGTGCCCAACCGGGTGCTGCAGCTGCTGGAGCCGTACAAGGTCCCGCCGGGGGTGGCGTAGATGGCGACTTCCCGGGTGCCTGCCGCTGTGGCGGCGCTGCTGGTGATCCTGCGTGCGGCTCCGGCCCTGACGGGCGTGCGGATCGTCGACGGGCCGGAGGCGGTGAACCTCACGGACAGGGACAGGGTCCATGTGGGGTGGCAGCCGGGCGGGGAGGCGGCGGTCGCCCTGGAGCAGTCCTTCGCCTCCGCTGGGGCCCGTACCCGTGACGAGGACTTCCAGATCGCCTGTTACGCGGAGTCGCGTGCGGGCGATAAGGACATGGCCCTGCGCCGGACCCGGGTCTTCGAGCTGGTGGGCGCGGTCGAGACGGCGCTGCGCGCGACGGATGCCGCGCCTACCGCGCCGACGCTGAACGGCACCGTGCTGTGGGCGCACCTGACTACCGGCAACCTGCTGCAGGTCCAGAGCGAGGGTGCCGTCGCCGGGCTGGCGTTCACGATCTCGTGCCGCGCCCGTATCTGATCAACCCACCCAAGGAGTACAGCCATGGCGCGTGTGCGCTTCATCGGCCCGGAAGAGGTGTCCGTACCCGAGCTCGGCCCCGAGCGCACCGTCCACCCGGACGAGGTCGTCGAGGTTCCGGACACAAGGTTCGAGGCCTACGTCTGCCAGCCGCAGACGTGGGAGTCCGTCGAGGAGCCGGGCGCGAAGGCCGCGGCGAAGAAGTCGACCGCGGCCAAGAGCGCGCCGCAGAAGGAGGACTGATCCATGGCCGGCGGATCCGGGCTTTGGGCCCAGCTTGGTATCGCGCCCGAGGTGACCTACGGGACGTTCGTCGCGCCGACGAAGTTCATCGAGTTCACCAAGGAAAGCCTCGTCCTGAAGAAGACGACGGCGCAGTCCGCGGGCATTGCGGCGGGGCGTCTGATGGCGTTGTCGTCCCGGCGGGTGGTGACGCAGCGGGAGGTTTCCGGGTCGGTGGACCTGGAGGTCACCAACAAGGCGATGGGGCTGATCCTCCAGTCGCTGATGGGCACGACCGTCACGCCGGTACAGCAGGGCGCCACCGCCGCCTACCTGCAGACCCACACCCTGGCGGACACGGCGGGCAAGAGCCTGACGGTGCAGGTGGGCATCCCGCTCACCACCGGCACGGTGACCGACAAGAGCTTCCTCGGCTGCAAGGTCGTATCGGCCGAGTTCAGCTGCGAAGTCGGCGGCATGCTGATGTGCACGCTGGAGCTCGACGGCAAGGACTGCGACGAGACGCAGACGCTGGCCGTCGCGGCGTATCCGGCGATGAGCCCGTTCAACTTCTCGCAGATGGCGGTGAAGACGGGCACCTTCGGCACGGAGACGGCGCGCAGCGGTATCCGCAAGGTCAGCATCAAGGTGGAGCGCCCGCAGGCCGTGGACCGGTTCTATGCCGGGGGTGCCGGGCTGAAGCAGGAGCCGATCTCCAACGACCAGGTGAAGATCACCGGTTCGCTGGAGATGGACTACGTCGACGTGGTGCTGGACGACCTGCACACCTCGGACGCGGCGACATCGCTGGTGTGGGAGTTCCTCGGCCCGATCATCGCGGCCACGCACAACGAGACGTTCCGGATCGTGCTGCCCGCGATCCGGGTGGACGAGGCCCCGCCGACGGTCGAAGGCTTCGACGTGGTGAAGCCGACGATCAGCTTCACAGGTCTCTTCGACGGCACGAACCAGCCGAAGATCGAATACATGAGCACGGACGTCTCGCTGTGAGTGCGCCGTGACGCGCGAGGTGCGGATCCTCAACACCGGCAGCCTGCTCGAACTCCAGCGCCGCCTGCGGGCCGCCGGCGGGGAGAACATCCGCGCCAGCATGCAGCGCCGTATCCGGCGGGCCGCCGAGCCCCTGAAAGCCGATCTGCAGTCCGTGATGCTCGGGCTGGACATCCGCAGCCAGGGCCGCAGCACACGACCGGGGGGACCGTCGCCGAACGGGCGCCCGCTGCGCTCCACCATCGCCGACGCGATCCGCATCAGCGTGCGTACCGGCGGCAATCCTGGCGCCACGGTGTGGGTCGACAAGGGCCGTATGCCGCCGGACATGAAGAACATCCCGGCCCGCCTCAACGAGGGCAGGTTGCGGCATCCGGTGTTCGGCAACCGGCGCCGCTGGGTCAACCAGTACGCCTCGCCTCCCTGGTGGGACACCACTGTTCGCCGCCACCGTCCGCGCATGGAGTCCGAGGTGGCCCGTGTCCTGGACGATGTGCGGCGCCGACTTTCGTAAGGAGCACCCCCGTTGATCATCGAGTACACGCCGGAGGGCGGCGACGCCGAGCGCCTGGACGCCGGACGCCTGCGCGCTTCCGAGATCCAGGTCATCGAGCGGACTGCTGACGGCCGCTGGGCGGAGATCAGGGAGGCGATGACCCAAGCGGACATCAACGCCCTGCGCGTGGTCGCCTGGATCATCAAGAAGCGCACCAAACCCACCCTGAGGTTCGGGGACTTCGACCCGTGGGACGACGAGCTCCGCGTGTTCCTGGACGCGAAGGAGACCCACGCCTACGCCCTGGGGATTTTCGAGAAGTACGGCAGCAACCCCGATGATCTGGCCGAGGCGTTCGGCGAGCTGCGGGAGGCGACCGCCGACCGTGAGGCGTGTGAGCAGGCCATCGCTGACGTGACGGCCCCAAAAGACCCGGCCCCGGCCGAGGAGGGCGCCAGCCCAGTTTCACCGAGCGGGTCCTGACCTACCTGCCCCTGTTCGGGGTCTACCTCCACTACACCGCGCGCGACGTCGACGCTCTCACCGAGGAAGAGTTCGACCTGCTCACCGCGTGGATCGACGCCCATGAGGCACGGCTGCGCGGAGGTGGTCAGTGATGGCTGAGCGGATGCGGTTCGTCCTCGACGGCGATGACCGTCTCTCCCCGGTCCTGGACAGGGCCGGGGACTCCTCGGCCCGGCTGCACCGCCGCCTGGGCGACGACATGCGCGGCAACTCCCGTGCGGTGGCCGGATTCACCCGGGACGCGGACGGGCGGCTGCGGGACCTGCGCGGCCGGTTCATCTCCGTCGCGGACGCCTCCCGTCAGATGGGCTCCGGCATGCCCGCCCTGTCGGGGCGCCTCGGTGAGGTGAGTGCGGCGGGCGGTGATGCGGCTGCGTCGCTGGGCCGGTCCGGGGGCGGCCTGGGCGGCGTCATGGGCGGCGTCGCTGTGGTGGCGGGACTATCGCTGCTGCCCGCGCTGGGCGCCCTGGTACCGATGATGGCCGGGGCCGCCCTCGCCGCGGGCACCCTCAAGCTGGGCTTCGCCGGGGTCGGCGATGCGATGGAGGCCGCGGGCAAGGGCAAGAAGGAGTACGCCGAAGCCCTCAAGAAGCTCTCCCCGCCGGCACGCGAGTTCACCAAGTCCCTGGTGGGGCTGAAGAAGGAGTTCGGCGGGATCGGCAAGGACATCCAGGCCGCGATGCTGCCCGGGTTCACCAAGGCGGTGAAGGCCGCCGGACCGGTGGTGAAGATCCTCGGCCAGTCCATGACCGAGCTGGGCGGCGCCTTCGGCAAGGCAGCCGAGGGCGCGGGCCGGATGTTCAAGGACTCCGGGTTCCAGCGCGACCTCCAGGCCAACCTGGATCTGGGCCGTCAGTTCGTCGGCGACATGATGTCCGGGATGGGGAATCTGGGCCGCAGCTTCCTGTCGTTCGGCGCGGCGTCGAAGCCGACCCTGACGGCGCTGTCCGGCGGCATCCGGGACGTGCTGGGCAAAGGGCTTCCCGGCATGTTCGAGGGGCTGAAGGTCGGCATCGAGGGCAGCGGCAAGTTCCTCACCGGCCTCTTCAACATGATCAACAGTTTGCTTCCGGCGATCGGCCGGTTCTCCGGCGAGGTGGCCCGCACGCTCGGCCCGCTGCTCGGGGAGATGCTCACCTCCCTGGGCATGCAGACCGCGGGCGCACTGGACTTCCTCGGCCAGGCCGTCAAGGCGCTGATGCCGGTGTTCAAGGATCTGGGCTACGGGGTGAAAGCCACCGCAGACCTGATGCGCATCATCGCGCCCACCATCAAGGACACCGCGTCCGCGATCATCGGCACTCTGCTGCCCTCCTTCTCCCAGGTCGACCGGGCCAGAGGCCCGCTGCAGCGGCTGTCCGAGGCCATCCAGGCCAACAAGGGCGCCATCCAGGAAGCGGCACGGGTCTTCGGCGGCGCGGTGCTGGACATGACCGGCGCGGCGATCAAGTCGCTTCCCTACATCATCTCGGGCTTCAGGCTGATGTCGACCGTTGTCCTGACCGCGGTGGGCGCAATCATCTCCGGTGCGGCATCGGCGTTCGGCTGGATGCCGGGCATCGGCCCCAAGCTGAAGAGCGCCAGCCGGTCCTTCGAGAGTTTCAAGAACGCCTACACCGGCGCCCTCGACACCGCCGCCCGGAAGGCCAAGGGGTTCGCCGACTCGGTGGCGCCGCAGCTCGCCGCGGGCAAACTGAAGCTGAACATCAACAACTGGCAGTCGCAGATCGAGACGGCCAAGGCGAAGCTGAAGACCGTACCGCCGTCGAAGCAGGCCGCGCTGCGTGCGCACATCGCAGATCTGCAGGCGAAGGTCCGGCAGGCGAATGCCGCCCTCGCCTCCGTCCGCTCCAAGAGCGTCACGGTCACCGCCGAGTACATCACGTACAAGGGCAAGTCGATGAACGTGTGGTCGGCCGGCCGTATGGCGGCGGGCGGACCGGTGGGCTTCCCTGGTGGTGGCCAGGTCAGTGGTCCCGGTACGGGCACCTCGGACAGTGTCCCCGCGATGCTCTCCAACGGCGAGTACGTCATCAACGCCCGGGCCACCGCCAAGCACCGCGAGCTGATCGAGGCCATCAACACCGGCCGTCTCGGCAGCGGCACGGGCCTGAGCGGGGCGGGTTCGGCGGTGGCCTCGGGTCTGGCCGGCGGCATGCTGGGCGGTATCGGGCAGGTCACCGCGTCCGCTCGCCGTATGGCCGCCGCGGTCACGGCCGGTATCCGCGCCGAGCTGCAGATCGCTTCCCCGTCGAAGAAGACGCGGGCGCTCGCCAAGGATGTCGCGAAGGGGTTCATCGAGGGCCTGACCGGATCCCGCGACAAGATCAAGGCAACAGCGAAGGACCTCGCCACGGACATCCGTTCGGCGTTCTCCGGACGCAAGGAAACCAGTCTGATCCGGATGGTCGACCGGCAGACGAAGCGGCTGCTGGACCTGGCAGCGAAACGCGACAAGATCGCCGAGAAGATCAAGACGGCGAAGGAGTACGCCTCGGGCGTCACCTCCAGCGCCCGCCAGCAGGCCGGTCTGGCGAACCTCGGCATGGAGGAGGGCAGGGTCACCGCGGGCGGCATCAAGGGCGGGCTGCGCAAGAAGCTGGAGCAGCTGCGCCGCTTCACCGGCTATATCAAGGAACTCGCCGGGCGTGGCCTGAACAAGAACCTGCTGCGGCAGATCCTCGACATGGGCCCGGAGCAGGGCTACGCCTATGCCTCCGCGCTGGCAGGGGCGGGCAAGGGCACTCTCAGTGAGATCAACAAACTGCAGAAGCGGATCGACACCGGCACCACCTCGCTCGGCCGGATCGGCGCCGACCGGCTGTACGACGCAGGCCGGAACGCCGGGAAAGGCTTCCTCAAGGGGTTGGAGTCCCAGCAGGACGCGGTCGAGAAACTCGTGGTGAAGATCGCCCGCGGCATGCAGCGCGCGATCAAGAGGGCTCTCGGTATCAAGTCGCCCTCCACGGTCATGGCACAGCTCGGCGCGTACTCCACCGAGGGCCTGGCGCGCGGCCTAGTGGGCGGTATGCCCGTTCTAGACCAGGCGCTCGACGCAGTGTCCGGACGGGTGGCCGCCACTCAGCCCGTCCTCGGCCGGCCTGCGGTCGCGGCCGGACGCGGTGGCGGCACGGTCATCAACATCCACGTCGATGGCGTTCTCGTCGACCAGCTGGGGGCCGCCCGCGCGGTGCGGCAGGCACTGCTGGACCTGAAAAGGACCAACGGCGGAACCGAACTGGGAATCGCCTGAGGAGGGGGAGCCATGGGGGTGCGGATCATCGCCGAGGTGGCGTTCGGATACACGATCACCTCGGCTTCCCCGACGTGGACGGACATCACCCAGTACGTCGACCTCGCCGCAGGCATCACCATCAACCGTGGCGCCTCAGACGAGCTGTCGCAAACGCAGCCCGGGACGATGGCGCTCACCCTCGACAACGACGGCCGCTTCACGCCGACACGGGCAGGCGGTCCGTACTCCGTGAAGAAGAACGTGCCGATCCGGCTGCGGGAGGTGACCGCCGACAAGAACCTGATCACTAACCCGTCGTTCGAGTCCGGGCTGACGGACTGGACGGCCTCGGCCACCCCGACCATCGCGCAGTCCACGACCCATGTGCAGCACGGCTCGCAGGCCATGCTCCTGACGTTCGGCGGCGGCGGAGTACCCGGCCAGAGCGCGAACACCACCGTGCACGGCCTGGACATCGGCCAGACCTACACCGTCAGCACCTACGTGTGGGTGCCCACCGGTGACACGCACGTACACCTGCGGCTTGACGCGGGAGGACCAGACGGCACGGCGTCGACGGCTGTGGACACGTGGCAGCGGATCACGCTGACGTTCACCGCAACCGCCACACAGCACCAGATGCGTGTCCGCTCCGCCACCACCCCGGCAGCCGGTGACCAGGTGTGGATCGACGCCGTGCAATTGGAGGAAGGCAGCAGCGCCACGGCATTCGACTCCAACGGTGCGCAGATCCACACCCGCTACTTCGGCATGGTCAACGAATGGCCGCTGGTATGGCGGGGCCTGCAGGCGAAGACCACCATCAGCTGCACGGACATCTTCAAGTGGGCACGGCTGGAGGCCGCCCTCCAGCCGATGCTGAATCAGGAGATCCTGCTGGACCGGCCCACCGCGTACTACCCGCTGTCCGAGCCCGCCGGTTCCACCAGTGCGGGCGACGTGTCGGGCACCGCAGGGGTGGGGGCACTGTCAGTCGTGCAGGCGGGATCCGGGGGCACGCTCACCTTCGGCGAGGGCGCGGGCCCGGCGGACAGCCTGGGCTGTCCGGTGTTCGCTCCGGCCTCCTCAACGGCGGGCAAGTACCTGACGGCCGATCTGGGGCAGACGTTCCAGGACGCCAACACCAACTTCCGGCTGCGACTGGAAGTCTGGTTCACCACCTCCACCAGTGGCCGGGTGCTGATGGCGCTGACGTCGGCGGACCTGGCCGTGAAGGTGATTGTGCTGCTGGAGTCGGGCACCGGGAAACTCGCCCTGGAGAAGGACCAGGTCGGCAACGGTGTCACGACGACGGTGGTCGCCACGCCCAACCTCGCCGACGGCGGCCTGCACCATGTGGTGTACAGCGAGGCCGCCAACGAGGTCGTCGTCGACGGCGTCACCTACACCGCGACGGCGAACAACAACGCTGACCTGCGGACCCTGACGGTCGGCGGCTACGCGGGCAGCCGCCT
Source organism: uncultured Actinomycetota bacterium (assembly GCA_963711935.1). Lineage (GTDB taxonomy): Bacteria > Actinomycetota > Actinomycetes > Streptomycetales > Streptomycetaceae > Streptomyces. The sequence continues at coordinate 9,183 of CAVQGD010000025.1, read as the reverse complement.
GTGGAACGGACAGATCTCCCAGCTCGCCCTGTACCTGCGGTCCGTCACCCCCACGGAACTCGCCGGTCACTACACCACCGGCACGAGCGAACACGTAGGTGAGACGGCGGACGCGCGGCTGTCCCGCATCGCCTCCTACGTCGGGCTGACGGTGACCACCCAGGGCACGGTGTTCGACGCCATGGCCTCACAGAAGGCGCTCGGCCGGAGCGCGCTGGAGCACCTGCGGGAGATCGAGACCACCGAGTCGGGCAAGCTCCTGGCGTCGCGCTCGTCGGCCGCGCTGCTGTTCCAGTCGCGGAGCCTTCGCTACAACCCGATGCCCGCCATCTCGCTCGCCTACGCCGACCTGGAGACCGACGGCGTGGAGTACACCGACGACGACCAGAAGACGGTCAACGACGTCACGGCGAGCAGGATGGGCGGCGCCACTCAGCGCGTCATCAACCAAGCGAGCATCGACACCTACGGCCCGAAGCCTCAGACCTTGGAGCTGTTCAAGACCACCGACCTGAAAGTCACGGACGCCGCGAACTGGCTCGTCTCCCGGTACGCAGACCCGCCCCCGGAGGTGCGGCAGGTGCCCGTCGAGGCGTACTCCATGCCGCTCACCACCTACCGGGCGCTGCTGGACGCGGACGTGTCCACCGTGCTGGGCCTGACCGGGCTGCCCGACCAGGCCCCGGCACCGGCGGCGACTGTGGTGGTGGAGGGCTACAGCGAACGCATCGGGCTGGGCACTCACCTGATCGATTTCCACACCAGCCGCGCCGACACCGACAACGTGTGGGTCCTCGACGACGCCACGTACTCGGTCTTGGACTCCACCACCCGGCTCGCCTACTAGGAGGTACGCATGATCCCGGTCGAGCGGGCCGAGAACTTCTACCTGCCCCCGCCCCCACAGCCACCCGACGCGTGGGCGCTGATACCCGCGGCCGAGCGCGTCTTCCGGTGGGTGGAGCTGCGGCAGCAGCGGCGCCTCACCCCGCCGGACGGCTTCGTGATCGGGCGCCACGTCTATGCGCGGATCAACCACAACAGGTGGGTGGCCGACTGCCCGTGTGGCAGCGCGCAGGTCGTCACCCCCAGCGATCCACGGATGGCGTGCACCGAGTGCGGCTTCGGATGGGTCCGGCTCGTATTCCCCGAGAACGTGAAAGCCGTCGAGGCCGCGGTCGCCAACGAACTGCCGCACCTGCGGAACTGGTGGCACCCCGGCGACTCAGACCCCTGGGATGTACCGCCCCCGGACGCCCCCGCTGATCCGATTGCCGAGCCACTGAGGGAGGTGTCCGGATGACGACGACCCCGCGTACCTGGGTGGTCGGCGAGGTCGTGACCGCGGCCCTGCTCAACCAGGAAATCCGCGACCAGCTCAACTCGTTCTTCGGCGCCTGGACCGACTACTCAGGGACGCTCGTCTGGGGCGCCGAGTCCGGCACCGCCCCCGCCATCGGCAACGGGACTGTGGTCGCCCGCTACCTCAAAGTGGGGCGGACGGTCGACTACCTGCACCGCATCACGATGGGTTCCACCACTACCTACGGCGACGGCGGCGCGGCCGGCAACTACTACTTCTCCCTGCCCGCGGCGCCTGCCACCTCGTGGTCCGGGCAGCGCGGCCAGCACGTGGTGTGGCGCGACGACTCCGCCAGCATCAACCAGCACGGGATCGGCATCATCTCCACCGCCAACCACGCCAACGGCAGCATTCGGCAGATCTCCAGCCCGGACACTGCGGGCGCCGCATTCTGGGACTCCGTAGCACCCTTCGCCAGCCTCGCGGCCGGCGACATCTTCTATCACCACGGCCGCTACGAGGCCGCCGCCTAAGTCGTAAGGAACCCTGCCATGTCTGTCCACGTCTGCTCGCTGATCCTCGACGAGCCGCAGTCCATCCCCGCCGACGGCGCGTACCACGTGGTCCGGTTTCCGGTCGATGCGACCGTCGAGTCCTACGACGCGCACGGCATGCACGAGGCGCTGCAACCGGGCGGCTACCAAATCACCGACTGGAAGACGGACGACCGCTCCGGGCTGATCTGGCCCACCGTGGACGGCTGGGGCGTGCTCACCGCCAACATCCACTGGGAGTCCGGCAGCTACAGCGAGCTGCGGGACCGGTTCGTCCGCGACCCCCTCGGCCTGTCGACGGGCTACAACTCCACTGCGACCGACCACCGGCCGCCGTCGCCCGGGATGCAGTGCTTCACGAAGCAGCACCAGATGTTCGTGCATGTGGGGATGCCGATCGCGCTGCTGGTCGCCCACAACGACACCACGGCCCCGCGCATCGTGCACGCCCAGTTCAAGCTCGCCATCCACCCCTGACCCCCACCCCGCCCCGACCGCCCCGCGCCCACCGGCCCGGGGCGTTTCTTATGCCCCGAAGGGGGAGCCATGGCCCCACCCCTGTCCGCATCCGCGTTCCTCGCGGCCCTCCGCGCCGAGGGCGTCAAGGTCGTCGAGGTCGGCGACTGGCGCACCCATAACCGGGCCGGGCACGGCGCCTGGGGGCCCGTGCACGGCGTGATGGTCCACCACACCGTGACCTCCGGCACGGCCAAGACCGTCACGCTCTGCCGCGACGGATACAGCAGCCTGCCCGGCCCGCTCTGCCACGGCGTCGTAGCGAAGGACGGCGCCGTGCACCTGGTGGGCTACGGCCGCACCAACCACGCCGGGATGGGCGACGACGACGTACTGAAAGCCGTCATCGCGGAGACGACGCTGCCCGCGGATAACGAGGCCAACACCGACGGCAACCGCCACTTCTACGGATGCGAGGCGGTCAACCTCGGCGACGGCAAAGACCCCTGGCCGAAGGAGCAGGTCGAGGCGGTCGTGCGTGCCTCAGCCGCGATCTGCCGGGCGCACGGCTGGGGCAAGGACGGCACCACGTCCGTGATCGGCCACAGCGAATGGCAGCCGGGCAAGGTCGACCCGCGCGGCCCCGGGGTGTCCATGCCGGACATCCGGGCCCGCGTTGGCGAGCGCCTCAAGCACCCCGCCAGCTGGTCGCCCACCCCGCCCCCGGCGCCGAAGCCACCCACCGTCGAGGAGCGGCTGACCGCCCTCGAAGCCCGCGTCACCCAGTTGGAGAAGGGACTGTGACCATGGCATCTGCTTCCGCACCCATTGAGAAGAAGGTCAAGGCCTCGGCCGCGCTCACCTACCTGGTCGGCGTCGCCGGCCTGGCGATCGTCGGCGCCGTCACCGACAACCCGTCGCTCATCGGCTCCATGCCGGATGCGCTGGAGCCGTTCGTCCTCGCCCTGCTGCCCGCAGCTGCTGCGGCGATCGGCGGATGGGCGGCCCCGCACACTCCGCGCCCGGACGCCTGAGGGGAGGTAGCACGTGACGGAGCCGACGACTGGTGAGGTGGTCCGCCGCCTGGAGGACGTCCGCCAGGATTTGAAGGAGGACATCCACGGCGTCGTCGCGCTCGTCAACACCAAGGTCGACGCGGAGATCCTCCGCCTCGGGCAGCAGGCCCAGGACGAGCGGCACACCGCCTTGGTGGGCCGGGTGGCGAAGCTGGAGCAGCAGGTGGAGGAGAAGGACCGGCAGCGGCAGACGGACCGCCGTCTGATTTTCTTCAGCCTGGTCGTGCCGGTGCTGCTGCTGGCGATCCAGTTGTACAACGCCAACCGGGGGGCCTCGTGAGCGCGCACAGGGTGCCCCGCCGCGATCCGCTGGCTCTGCTGCTGGGTGTGCTGCTGGCTCTGCTGGTGGCGTACATCTGGTGGCAGACCGCCCAGCTGACACACGACCTGCGGACCGCGAACGAGGCGAGGGATGCCCTCGCGTCGCAGGTGCGGCAGCTCGGCGAGAAGCCCGTAGCCGGACCGCCCGGGAGCCGCGGCGAGCCGGGGGTGTCGGTGACCGGACCGCCCGGGCCGACGGGACCGCCAGGCCCGCCGGGACCGTCAGGAGCAGACGCCACGGGCAAGCCCGGGAAGGACGGCGAGGACGGCGAGGACGGCACACCGGGTGAGCCCGGGGAACCAGGCCAGGACGGCGAGTCCGTGACAGGACCCGCAGGACCGCCAGGACCCCAGGGCGAACCAGGACCGGCCGGACCCGAGGGCGAGCCGGGGAGGGACGGACGCGACGGCCAGATGTGCCCCGACGGCTACAGTCTCCAGGCGCCGGCCGACGATCCCGACGCCCTGGTCTGCCGCCGCGCCGGCGCCCCCGACCCCGACCCGCCCGGCAAGTCGCCGGGTCCGCAGTCCGCGGGGCTCGACCCGCAACGCCGCCAGTACCCGTAATGACCGCGGCCCCGCTCTCCTCCGGGAGGGCGGGGCCGCTTTTGCGTGCGCGGATGTGGGCTCGGGGAAGCGGCGGGATTTGTCAGACGCCATGACTTATTGCCGATATCCCTGGGGTGCCCCTCACAGGGAGTAGCCTTGTGCCGCCCGGATGACGACCGTTCGGGTGACGGACATGAGTATGCCCTCGCGCGGTGGGAGCCGCCGAGGGCGTGGATCCAAGGAGAAGCCTTGACTCAGTTCCAATCTAACGCGCCGGTCCCCTCGGGCGACAGCGGGGGTTCCAGCCCCTTCGACCGGATCATGCTCCTGGACCACAACGGCCAGGAACGCTGGTCCGCCCGCGACCTCCAGCAGTTGATGGGGTACGAGCGGTGGGAGCGGTTCGACGAAGTTGTCCAGCGCGCGAAGGATGCGGTCGAAGCCTCTGGTCTGGACCCACTCGATCATTTCCGCGGTGCCGCGAAAGTGATCACTGGTGGCAGGTGGGGCAAGCAGAAGGTCAACGACTACCGCCTCACCCGCTTCGGCGCGTACCACGTTGCGCTCGCGGGGGACAGCCGTAAGCCCGAGGTCGCCGCCGCGAAGACGTACTTCGCCGTGAAGACCCGCGAGGCCGAACTCGCCACACCCGCCGTTCCCGACAGCCCCGAAGGACACCTCGCGCTCGCCCAGAGCTACCTCGCCGCCGCGCAAGAACTCGTCACCACCAAGAAGGAACTCGCCGTCGCCAAACCGAAGGCCGGCAAGTGGGACGCCTTCTGCAACTCGGACGGTCTCATCGACATGGGCGCGGCAGCGAAGGCCCTCACGAAGATCACGGGCGGGCTCGGTCGCACCAAGTTCATGGACCGTCTCCGCGAGGACGACCTCCGCTTCCTCCAGGTGCAGAACCCGCGGATCCCCTACGAGGTCCACATCCAGAAGGGCCGCGCCGAAGTCAAGTTCGTCCAGGCCGGTTGCAAGATGGTCGAGCAGACCTTCTTCACGCCGAAGGGCATGGACTGGCTTGCGGACAAGCTGGGGATAGGTGGCAGCGCGCTGCCCGCCGCGTAACTTTCGCAGGGCGACAGCGCCCCCAGTCATGGTCACCACGACCGTGGCTGGGGGCGCTTCGTCATGCCCAGGGGTCAGTGCAGCGCCTCGATGGCCTTCAGGATCAGGACACGCGCCTGCGCCCCGTACACGGCCATGCCACGCAACTGCTCGAACGCCTTCAGATACAGGGCAATCTCAGAGGGCTGAGTGACCTGCACCTGCGCCGACAGCAGCTCCACCGAGACGAGCGTGTCGTCATACACGTGGAACAACTCCTGCGGCCACAGGACACGCTCCCGGGTCGCGCTGGGGATGATGCCCAGCGACACGGACGGCAGGGCACCGGCCGTAAGTAGATAGCCGAGCTGCGCCGCCATCGCGTCCACATCGCCCAACTGGTAGTAGAGAACTCCTTCCTCGATGACCATGAGGAAGCGATGGCCCGGCTGGTGGATGACCCTGGATCGTTCGAGGCGTGCCGCCGCAGCATCATCAGAATCGTCGGGTAGATCGAGCAGGCCGGCGGTGTTGCTGAGTACAGCTCGCGCATAGCCCTCGGTCTGCAACAGCCCCGGGACCAGGGTGGGCGAGTAGATACGGAACAGCCGCGTGGACCGGTACAGCTCAACGTAGCTGTCCTGTAGGCGCTTCAGCCCGGCACGGACCTTACGCCGCCACTCGACGTACAGCGACTCAGCATCCCGCGACTGGGCGATGATGTCCGCGGCCTGGTCCTCGGCGCCGCACGCCGCGCACCAGCGGCGAATGTCATCCGGGGTGGGTGGGGTGCGCGCGTTCTCCAGGCGGGACGTCTTCGGATGCGTCCAGCCGCAGCGCACGGCCAGCTCGGTCCCGGTGATCCCGGCATCGGCGCGCAGGTCCCGCAGGCACTGCGCGACGCGTTCACGCGCAGCCCGGGCCGAGGACGAGGGAGACAGGGACATGAGCCGGCCGTGCACCTTCCGCGCTAGTTGATCTCGTAGGCCTCGTGCGGGATGCCCCGCTCCCACACCGCCTCGAAGGCGTCGGCACACAGCTTCGCCGCGGCCGGGTCCTCGCTGATCTCCCCGCCGCCGGAGGCCCCGTCGCCGGTGAAGTGGTTCCACCGGATCAGCCGGCCGTCGATCAGCCAGAAGTCGTTGCCGGGCAGCGCGATATCGGAGGCGCGGCGACGCGGCAGCCACCGCACCTGTTCGCCGGCCGCGACGTTGACGACGGTCCCGGCGTGCTCGTAGCGGATGTAGTCGGTGACCGGTTCGGACACGATGCGGGCCCGGCGCACGACCACACCGCGGGCGACGGTGCGACGGATCAGGTCCGCCCAGGGCGCCCAGTACGGGGAGGCCGGGTCATCGTCGCGTTCGCCGGTGTGCTTCCAGCGGGCGAAGTCGTCGGCTTCGTCGTCGACTCCGTAGGCGTCCCGCATCTCAAGGTGGACGGCCGAGCTCTGCGCACCGTCCAGCAGCTCATCGAAGCTGGGCACGTTCGATTGCATCGCAGGCCTCCCTGATCATGTGCACCATCCTGGCGGGAATGCGGATCACTGCCTCACCCTCGGGGATCCCCTTGCCGTGGCCGGGGACCTCGAACGCGGCGCATTCCGCTTCGAGTTCGGGGTCCGGCTTCCAGCCCTGGAAGACGAACTCCTGCTTCTTCTCATGGACCCACACCGTGGGGCTCTGGCCCTGTCCGGTGTTGGGGTCGATGCCGATGAACCGTAGTGTCATCGCCGCCTCCAGCGCTCGTGGTGTTCACAGTTGTTCACCACCCTCATCCGCCCCAAGGGGCAGGTCAAGAGGGTGAATCGGCCACGACCGGTACCGGCAGGTTGGGGTGAACATCGGTGAACATCACTGGAGGCGTCACGCGCCGTGCTCCTAGCGTCAGCGGGTACGACAAACCCCGGCGAGGTGGTCGCCTCCCGGGGCGCGGCCAACGCTGTGGAGGAGCGCCGACGTGAAACACGCTACAACCCGCCAGGCTGAGGCGGCCCAGACTCCCGCCTGGGACGGGAGGCAGACGCCCACCAGCTGGCTGCTGTCCGCCACCAAGGCACGCGACAGAGCCCGCATGGAATGGCACGAGGTCGGCGTCACCATGCTCCCGTGCGGCGTACTGTTCTCCGCCGTCCGCATCACCGAACGCCTCATCCACGCCGCCTGCGGCACCGGCGAACCCGACGTCGTGAACGCCTACCTCGCCCACACCCTCCTCGGCGGCCCTGCCATCCACGACCCACGGCGCGCCCGGTACTACACGCTCGTACCCGCCCACGCGGCCGCGAAATGGCGCAGCGTGAGGGACGCCGAGGGACTCGGCCACGGCTGCTACCTCGGCGTACCCCGCCCCGACCTGACGACGTACAACCCGCAGGCGTGGCACCCGTACTGGCCGGTGCCGATCCCCTCGGCCGGCAGCCTGTGCGCCCAAACGCGGTCGCCCAGCTCGTCGCCTTCGGACGCTTCCGGCTTTCCGTGGAGACCAGTTGAGCCGCGCCGTGGCCCCACCGCCCCGCACAGAAGCCGAAGAGGCGTACTGGGCCACCTACACGGCGTTCCTCACCCACACCTCCGGATGCACCGGCTGCCGGAAGACCACCTGCCCCACAGGCACCCGTCTGGGACAGGCCCACCGCCACGCCCGAGCGCTACTCAGCAAGGAAAGGATGACCACGTGACCTGCGGACGCTGCGACCAGCCGATCAAGCCCGGCCAGAAGCACACCACCCACCTCATCCACGCGAACTCGGGCGCCGGGATCACCGTCCACCGCCACGAAGACCCGTGCCCGCCTGCCGCACCCCACCCCCAGGTATCCGTGCGGCGCTGAAAGCCCCCGGTGCCGGGTGACGGCGCTTCGCCCCAGCACCGGGAAAGGCGGCCGTTCCCGCGTTCCCCCGTCGGGGACGGCCGCTGTACGAACGCCCGCCCGTCCCCGCACCCCGTGGAGTTCATCGGGGGCGGGCGGGACCAGGCCCCGGCCGGACGCCGATCCCAGCCGGGGCCGCTCCATAGAATCCCAGGAAACAGCAGGTCAAGAGCGCCGGCCCGGGCAGCGCTCCCGCCGATTACCGCAGCGCCCCCGCATTCGGGAGGCAGGATGGGCGCCATGACCGAGATCCGTACCCCCCGCCTCCTCCTCCGCCGCTGGCACGACGACGACCTCGCCCCGATGGCGGAGATCAACGCGGACCCGCACGTCATGCGCTGGATCGGCGACGGCTCCGTCCGCGACCTGGAGCGGACGGCCGAGGACATCGAGCGGTGGGAGGAGGAGTGGGACGAGGAGGGCTTCGGCCTCTTCGCCGTCGAACTGCTCGCCTCGGGTGAGCTGGCCGGCTTCGCGGGCCTGTCCGTGCCCGAGTTCCTGCCGGAGGTGCTGCCCGCCGTGGAGATCGGCTGGCGGCTCGGCCGGCAGTTCTGGGGGCAGGGGTACGCCTCCGAAGCCGCCCACGCCGCGCTGGAGTTCGCGCTCCAGGACCGCGGCCTCGACCGTGTCATCAGCATCAGCCCGGTCGGCAACGACCCTCCGAGAACGTGATGCGCAAGCTCGGCATGGTGCCGGAACGGGAGACGGCGCATCCGGTGTACGGCTTCCCGCTGCGGGTCCACACCATCGATCTCACCGAGTTCCACGGCTGAGCGACCCGGCCATCGGCCGCCATCAGCCCCGAGCCCACGCCCACAGCCGCCCGGCTACCAGGCGTCGATGGCCGCGGCACTGTTGCTGGGGCGGAACGGACTACAGGGCGCCCCCGGAGCGGTGGGTGGCGCGCTCCTGGAGGCCGGCGCGGTTGCGGCCCGCTGCTCGCGACCCGGCCGGTCACCCGCTGGGACTGGTCCCTGAGGATCGCTGCCCCGGGCAAGAC